>JARWZZ010000014.1 GCA_029866125.1 Limnobacter sp. | reverse complement strand
CAAGGCTGAAGAGCCCCCGCGTCACGCATGTTTGAGCTAGAACCAGAACTTGGGAAGTTCTGGTTCAGCGAGTTGCGTGCGGGGCATGGACAGGCAGAGGGTGTGCGGAGTCAAGGCCCTTCAAGCAGCAACGGCTCAGGCAGAGGTGCGAAGAGGTGACGTAGCAACACCGAAGCAGCAACGTAGCAACACCGAAGCAGCAACGTAGCAACACCGAAGCAGCGACGATGCAACACCGAAGCAGCGACGATGCAACACCGAAGCAGCAACGCCCCAGCCGAAGACGCGACGCTTTAAGTTACAGGTTGCCGCTGCTTTTCCCAGCCGGTAGGTTAAGCACTTTACCATTTGATAACTTCAGTGCCAAAGGCCCATCGGTGGTAACAGTGTACGCCGCTCCAGTTTGCAAGCAGCTGCCTGCCAAATCCACTGTCACTGATTTTAAGTTGCGAAAGGTTGCAGTCAATTTTTGTTCAGCTGTACCCGCAGTAGCCATGCCGGTTAAACGACGGAAAGTCTGCACAAAAGGCACCGGCCCGTTGCCTGCAGTTTGTCCAGTTGTAGTACCTGCTTTGTTGGCGCTGCAGCCCAAACTTTCTGCATCCAGTGCAATGTCGCCAGCATCTCGGCCCACAATGTCGCTTAGCCAGTAGGCTTTGTTGTGGCGTATTCCGTACTCAGGAAAGGCCATTTTTTCATTGGTGGTGTACGTAATGCGCGAGGGGTTTTTTACCAATTTTAAATTCTTGGTGAATGCAGCCTCTTTGCTCCACTGGTCCAAAGCCATAAAAGTAAGGTGCTCGGCAGCAAGGTGCATGTAAAACTCATAAATCACATCTTGCGCAGCCCCCAATTTTTGCGCCCAGTCTAGGCCAGTTGTAACCTGCACCAATTCATCCAGTGCACCATAGGAATGGGTGCTGGGCACGTGCCTTAGGTTGCCTAAGTAATTGCTGAGGTTCAGGTCTCCACCAATCCGGCTGCGCAAGGGCAAAGCATCGCCAGTGATTCCCTGCAAGGCCTGTTCACCCGCTACCAAGGGATTGCCGGGCAGGGGGGTATTTAATATACTTCCAGTAAAGCCTACCCAATTGCTTAAACCTGCGAATCGGTCTGGATACAAAGCTGCCAAGCGGGTTGAGCCAAATCCACCCATCGAATATCCACCCACCAGCACGCGGTCCAAATCCACATTCAGGGTGGCGATTGTGTCATCCAGCACGTCCAGCGCGTCTCGCTCAGAAAGGTCTGAGTAAAAGCCATAAGGTCCGCGACCCAAAGGGGAGACCAAAATGCGATTCAAATCATCACCAAACTGCTTTTGCATATTGGGTTGATTGGTTTGGCTGGCGTGGTTGGCTTCGCATCCGTGCAAAATCACTTGCAGGCTGCGTGGGCTATTTTTATCACTTCCAGATTTTGGGATGTAAATTCCATAAGGCTGGTACTTGCCAACAAAATGGAAATATTGTCCGCATGCTGGGCTGTCCAATTCCTCGCGGCCCAGTATGCCGGTCAGCGTCATGCCCTCGCCAGTTGAGTTGGGTACTGTGTAGGCCGAGGTGTAAACTCGTTGGTGATAGCCAGAATCCACCACAGCAGGGCTGGATTTGTTGCTACCCAAATCGTCGGAAGCAACGCTTGCCACAAACTTGCTGATGTCGCGTGCCGACAAAGCGGTGGCCTGTTTGTCTTCCCACCAATTGCCTTTGTTGGGAAGCACTTGATCGGGTATGCTGCCAGTGGCAGCAGCTTCTTCGTCGGGTCCGCGGAATGCCACGTTCATCACCGTGCCATTGGATTGCGCGGTCACTGCCCATACACGCCATAGTGCCGCAGCGGGCATCGGGAAAGTACCGCTGATGGTGTTGGTTTCTGCATTTCCAACTTTAAACTCATAAACAACGTCAGCGCCTTTGGCAGTTAAGCCAAGCAGTTTGGCTGTTCCTGTGTTGGGGTTGTTGTCAGTGTCAACAGCTATGGCTGCGATTGTTTGGTTGGCTTGGTACAAAGCATTCATTTCGAAATCAGCTTTGACACTGTTGCCTTCGCGACTTAGCACCAATTTGACCAAATCAGCTGTGCTTTCTGAACCCACCGGGTAGCGAGAGTCCCCAGCCGTGGGGGAAAGTAAGCCTGGAGTGTTGGCAAAGGGGTTGCCATTGTCCCCAAACCTGCCGCTTAAATTAAGCAGGGATGGCGCTGGGGAAATTGCCCCTGCATCGGCACCATAGTCGTCGTACACATAGTCGCGGTAAACCAATTTACCCGCGCACAACTCGGTTACCCCAGCAAACCAAGATTTGTCATTGCAACCTGATTGGGCTGCAGCTGAAATTTGTGACGGGGTGGTGAGGGTTGAATTATTGGCAGAAGGGGAGTTTGATTCACTTCCACAGCCGGCCAACAGGCCATTGAGGCCAAGGAGTACGAAAACCAGTCTGAGATGTGAGGAATCAATATGCACAGTGTGTACCTACCTTGGGTCGTAATATGAAGTCTTGGCTATTACTACCCAGGTAGAATACTTATTGGATTCAACTCAATTGATTCAACCTATTTAGGCTTTGTGCTTGTGGATAAAGTCCTTGATTGCCGTGGCGCATTGCAGGGGGCTTTCAATCATGGGCAAATGACCCACGCCATCAAACATGCACAATTCCGCACGTGGAATTAGACGTTCAAAAGTGTACGCGCTGCTGGGGTGAAGCACTTCGTCTTCGCTGCCCCACATGACCAAGGTTGGCGCTTTGATGTCTTCATAAGTGGGCTTGTTGTAGTCCGGGCGGCGGCTTACCATTTCGCGGAACAAATGGCCATTCACATCGCGGCGGTGAATCAGTTCCGTGGCCGAGAAAAACGCGGCAGAAGCAGCCAGTGCTCGGTTGTGGAACACCAAGTCAGTTAATTTCAAAACGCCGGCTGCATCCCGGGGCACCAATCGATTTTTGCCCCGCAGTACTTCCTTCACGAATTCAGTGTGATCTTCACCAGGTAGGCCCAATGCATCCATCAGGGTCAGCGTGCCCACCATGTCTGGGTGGCGTGCTGCATACAAGCCGGATATTGCACCCCCCATGGAATTGCCCACTAGGTGTACACCTTTCACGCCCAGTTCTAGCAACCAGTGGTGCAGGCGTTCGGTTTGCTCTTCCAGCCCGTAAGCTTTGTCAGGGTTAAAGCCGCTTTCGCCCCATGCGGGAAGGTCGGGAATCAACACCCTAAACTGGCTGGCAAGGAAAGGCACCAAAGGCAACCAATGTTCCTTGGCAGCAGCAAAGCCGTGGATCAGAAGGATGGTGGGTGCTCCGGGGCTTCCGGATTCCAGCCAAACCATTTTGTCCTTGCCCACTCCCATCCGCTTGCGGTGTATGCCAATCAATCCACCATACCAAGGGTTGAGGCGGTTCAAACTGAATAGCTTAGGCCGCCAGTTGATAAGCTTTTCCGGTTCTGGCGCAGGGCAATGTTTCAGGTACGCTTCGCCCACTTGGTCGAAATACTGCTCGACGAGTTTCGCGCCTTCGCGTTCCGGAGTTTTAAAAACTTGTTTTGGTTTTTTTGCTATTCGAGGCACGGTGGTTTATCCAGAGAGTATTTTTTTATTTGTGTATGCGTTCACAATTGATTAAAAGGTGACACGAATAAGGGGGCCACGTCAATCGGGAAAAATGGAGACCTTTACCCAATTTTCAAACGATCGTTCGGTTAACCCTTGATATCCGGGAAGTTTTCCCGTTCTACGGGGTTTTGGGATTTTTACGTCACATGCATGTTTTTCGGCCTTGATCTTCGCTCATACTTCTCCTCACGTTGAACAAAAAAGCGTAAAGGGTTGAAATGAGACACATTAAAAAAACCAAAATTAAAAACCAGCAACCATTTGCAAAGTTCAGGCGCATGACCACAGCCAGCGTGCTTTCTGCGCTAATTGCATTGGGCTTAAATGCTTGTTCTAAAAAGGAAGCGCCTGTTGCTGACCAGCCTTCAGCAGCACTTGCCCCTGGCAATGACTCCTCTGCGACAAAACCCGTGGCTTACATCAGCAGCCAAAATGGTGGAATCACCGTTTACTCGTTAACCGATTTCAGTGTGATTAGGCAAATTGAGGTGGGCGAGGGCGCACGTGGGCTGGGCCTCAGTGATGACGGCAAAACATTGGCCGTGGCAGTGAAAGAAACATCCGATATTGCAATCGTCGACACCGCCACCGGCACTGTGCGCACCCGCGTACCGGTTGGTAAAAACCCAGAATTTGTCCGAGTGTTGGGTGATCGTGCATTTGTGGCCTATGAGCCCTCTGCCAAAGGCGGTCCACCACCCAAGCCCGGTACCCCGGAATTTGAAGCCATGAAAGCCAAGCAGGCCGACCAAGCCAAAAAAGGCAAAGACGACGATGAGGATGAGCCCCCGGCGCAAGTGGCTATTATCGACCTGAATAAAGGCGTAAAGCTGAGCGAATTCACTGCAGGGATGGAAACCGAGGGCATCGAATTCAATGGCGACGGTACACACGTGGTGGTCACCAACGAGGCGGATGAAAATGTATCCGTGCACAACATTGCAACGGGAGAATTGGTCAAGAAAATTGATACCCAATCACGCGGTATACGGCCCCGAGGCATTAAGCGCGCGCCAGATGGCAAGGAGTTTGCGGTGACTTTGGAGTATGGCAACAAACTGTTGATCCTGGATGAGCAGTACAACATTGTGCGTGAAGCAGATACGGGTGACGTACCGTATGGCGTAACCTACAACAAGGCTGGGGATGAAATTTTGGTGGCTTTGTCAAAGGGCGAAAAAATTCAGGTGTTTGATTCCAAAACCTTACAGCTCAAGCGAGAATACCCGGTCGGCAAACGCTGCTGGCATTTCAGCTTCACGCCGGATGAAAAAAACCTGATTGTGGCGTGTGGCCGCTCAAGCGAAATTTTGGTGTTGGACGCAAAAACTGGGGAGAAGCTTAAGTCCTTGCCCGATGACAAATTGCCCTGGGGTGTGGTGGTTTATCCCAAAGCCAAAGGTTCTTTGGACACGCCCAAATCCTGATTAACCTTCAGTTTTTGCACCAGCAATTTAACCCGGTTGATTTCGGTGACGCACTCTTCCAGTAGCACCAGTGTGTCACCTTTCAGATTTTTAAAATCATATTCTTTGGCCAGTTCTGCTGACTTGGAGTTGGGTTTGGCTTCACGCAATTCGCTGCTGTGGCATTCCAACAATTCAAACAAATCATTCAAATTGTGATTGAGGGCATTCAAATTGGCGGCAACAAATGCCAAAGGGTTGTTAATCTCGTGGGAAATCGAATCCAGCGGATCAGTTCCAAAAGGCGTGTGTGTTTGTTGTGTGTGTGAAGGGTGCATCCCGGGCGCTCCTGTCTATTTCCCATAGTGATTAACGGCAGGGTTAACCCAGACTTGAGGGCCCGATAGGGGGAAATGAATAAAAAATATCAAGCTGGCGTAAAAAATCGCTCCTTCATCATTTCAAGGCCCGTGCTTTCCAACAAGTCCTGTAACTGCCTCGCCGCTTTGGGGTTGGATTTTTGGTGTTTCTTGGCAATAATCAGTTCGTTTTTCATCGAGTGTTCCCAGCCCACCAGTTCAGTCACCGTCACTTGGTAGCCGTGGGCTTCCAATTGCAGGCAACGCAAAACATTGGTCAGCTGGCTGCCAAATTCTCGCGTGTGGATGGGGTGCCGCCACAATTCAGCCAGCGGGGTTTTGTGCATCATGCTGGCCTTGGTGCGCTTTAATTCACTGGCAATTTCAGCTTGGCAGCAAGGCACCAAGGCAAAAAATTGCGCCTGTTTTTTCAACCCGAATGAAATGGCATCATCTGTCGCTGTGTTGCAAGCATGCAGGGCAGTCACCAAGTCAACGGTTTCTGGCAGATCAGGATGGGCCACCGTGTCCGCCACCGGCAAGTTGATAAAGCGCATGTGTTTTTCGAAACCCAGCTTCACCGCCAAAGCGGTGGATGAGTCAACCAGCGCTTGCCGGGTTTCTACCCCTGCCACCAAAGCCCCCTCGGGTTGGCTTTTCAGGTACAGGTCATACAAAATAAACCCCAAATACGATTTGCCTGCCCCGTGGTCCACAATGCTGACGCGCCCGTCCTGTTTGCCACGCACCTCGGCAATTAGGGGTTCAATAAACTGGGTGAGGTGGTACACCTGCTTGAGTTTGCGTCGGCTGTCCTGGTTCATGGCGCCGTCGCGCGTCAAAATGTGCAAGGCCTTCAGCAGCTCGATGGACTGGCCAGCTTTAATTTCGGGGTTCTTTTCGGTTTTAGACACTTCAGTTTCTGTGGCAAGGTTTGATCAGCCGCCAGTGTACACTTCCTTGAAGCTACAACTAAAAGCAAATTAAAATCCACCCGCCATGACAAAACAAAGCACCTCTGAAATTGGCTACCTGTGCGCAGCCATTACGCTTTTAATTTGGGCCAGTTTTCCGATTGTGTCCCGCATGGCGGGTACGGGCGTGCTTACTTTGTTTGATGTGGTGGCGCTGCGATTGGGCGTGGCTTCGCTGGCTTTGTCTTACTGGTGGGTGCCTCGGTTTTTAAACGCAAGCCTCAGGCAACTGAGCATGCGGCAAATTCTCAGCTTCTCGATGGTGGCTGGTTTAACCTACCCGTTGGTTGCATTCACCGCCATGCGGTTTGCACCGGCAAGCCACGGCGCGGTTATTTTGTCCGGCGCTTTGCCCTTGCTTACTGCGGCACTGAGCTATTACATTTGGAAAGAAAAGCCGGGTAGGGTGGGGCAATGGAGTCTTGTTTTGGTGTTCATCGGTGTGGCCTTGTTGCTGGCTACCAGCATTTGGCGCACAGGTTTTGATTTCACCATGCTGGTGGGTGATGCCATTTTGTTGACTGCAAGCGCAGTGTGGGCTTTGTTTACTATTTTGCTGAAATACTGGAAGGCGCGTGCGTTCGACGTCACATTGGCTGCAGTGGCCGTTGCATCCCTTGTTTATTTACCTGTGTACTTTTTGCTTTTACCTTCCAATTTTGCTCAAGCTGGTTGGGGCGAAATTGTGTTTCAAGCCAGCTACCAAGGTCTACTGGTGCCAGTGGTGGCCATGTTTACTTACGCACGCGCGATTGAGTACTTGGGGGCTGTAAAAACAGTTACCTTGCTGTCTGCCACCCCGGTGGTAGGTACGTTAATGGCTGTTGGGTTTTTGGGCGAAGTGCTTTACCCGGGTACCGCCCTTGGTGCAATGTGCGTGTTTGTGGGGGCAACCATGGGTGCGATGGTGGGAGCGGCAGGGGGTACTTCAGGCCCGACCCGATCTGATGAACCCCGTTGACTTTTCTGCATAACAGTTCATCCTTGTGGGCCAATAACTATTCAAGGAAAAACCATGCAAGCAACAAAGCTCATTGGAATTGTATTAATCATCGCAGGTGCATTGGGCTTGGTCTATGGCGGGTTTAGCTACACCAAAGAAACCACGGCAGCCAAAATAGGCCCGCTTGAATTAAAAGTGGATGAGCAAAAAGACGTTAACGTCCCCGTGTGGGCTGGCATTGCAGCCATTGTTGCTGGCGGCTTGCTGCTTGTAGTGGGTGGCAAACGCGGCTAATCTGCACATAAGATGCAATTTAGTGCAAACGTTGCTATCAAAGAATAAAAGACGAAGGCGCAATCACAGTCAATAGGGTTGCGCCTTCGTTTTTCTATAAAGACTACTTGATTACCTGATGTCCATGCCGTTGATTTTGCCGCGTATGAGGGTCATCGAGTTGAATTGATTGCCTTTGTCATCCACATTGACAAGCTTCAATTGAATGCCTTGGGGCGACATCCAGCGAATTACATCCACAGGGATTGCGTTGTTGTTGAATTGCCGCTCAGTAAACTTACACGCATTGAAAGTACCTGCTGGTACAGTCACCATTTCGCGACCAACGTAGGTTACTTGCTGCTGTTGCTCGATTGTGAATTTTTCCTGTGGTTTGTTGAGTCGGTCGTTGAAAGTCAATACTGTTTCAGCCCGACTGAATTCCGTGTAAGACTGACCGGCTCGCAATGTTGCGTCTTTGTTTTGTTGCGGATCAGTCTCTACAGTTTTAGTGGTGATGGATTCACCGCCGCTTAAGGAGGTGCCCAAGCTTCCAAAGCTGGTAACAATCGCATTGCTAATGTCAGCTTCAAAGAAGCCTGAAAACTTTTCTTGCCCCGAGCGAGTCTCGATCTCCAGCAGGTTTTTGCCTTCAAAAAATGTGCGGCCTTTGACTTCATGGATGAAGTCATTCACGATTTTTACACCGCTGATATCCAAGTTATAGCTCAGTTCTTGGCGAGATCCAATCTCATACAGTGTGGGGTTAAAACACTCACGCGCAGACGACACTCCACCGTTGTTGGTGCCATTGTTTATTCCGGTATCTATGCCGTTATTAATCCCGGTATCTATGCCGCTATTAATCCCGGTATTTATACCAATGGGCAAGCCAATAATGATGGGTGTACCCGTACCTACGCCAGTGCCCGCTCCTGTGCCCACACCAGTACCCGTACCTGTTGAAATAGGGGAGCCCGTGCCTGTACCTGTGCTGTTTCCAAACGCGCTTCCACCGTCGGATTGTGGGCTTGGATTAGCAGCCCTCGAGCCCAAACTTGAAATTGTTTGGCGGTCTTGTGCCCGTGGCAAACCGCTGGCTTCAATTGCGTTCAGGCTGGCCAATACATCCAGCGTGCGGTCGGGCTGGTTTTGTGTTCCCGATTGAGGTGTAACAATAGTTTCACTCAAAAAATTGGTACCTACATCTAGTTGGTAGTTGCTCAACACCAGGGTGCGAACTGCCAATATGCCGTCGCCAATTGCGCTGTTGTTGCCAGCCAATGAGCGGAATACGGGTATGGCAATCAGCTGGTCTTCAGGGGTATTGGGCGCTTGGCCTGCGCGGGCAGTCAGATAATCAGTCAGTAAAGTGGTCAGTGGAGTGATGTTGCTGCGGCCAGAGCTTGGCAGTATCGACCGAAGAGTGTTTCCGTTTGTTTGAATCGACACCACACAAGGTGCACTGCCGCTGATGGTGATGGAGTAATTGCCCGCCGCATTGGTTTGCGTGGTGCCACTGCCTTGAGCACAATTGAGGCTAACTGTTGAATTACCAATCGCCCTGCCCACTGCCGCTGTGCCCGAGGCATTGACCGTCGATGCAGACCCAGCGCTTCCGCCCCCACCGCCGCCACACGCTGACAACAACAATGTTGCACAGGCCAGTGCAGTGATTGACAACTTTGGCTCGATCTTGGATTTAACCGATGTATCAGTGGGCGATTGGGTGTAATTGGCAGACAGCAGCATATTGAATCCTCTATAAAGGCAGCCACTGTATGAGAAAACTGACTGGGAGTAGTACTTGTGTATGGCCCCAGCCTGTCAATCACTCTTTATGTATCCCCCGACATCAATAGGTCTATTTTTATGCAAAGGTCCAGGCTAAAATTCGTGTGGATTTATTGCCCTGTTGCATGTCAATGACCTTCACTTTTTTGGCTTGAAGATCGTGAAGCAACCACTGTACAGGTTTGAGGTTGTCAGCCTTGGAAACCAAGGTAGTAAACCACCTGCATTGCTTACCAAATGTTTTGCTTTCATTGATCATGGTTTTTAAGAAAGCAATCTCGCCGCCTTCACACCAAAGCTCACTGCTGACTCCCCCAAAATTCAAAGCAGGAGAAGGTTTGTTCATGCTTTTGGTTTTTGGGGTTTCACTCTTGTTTTTAGAGTGCGCCAGCGAGTTTACTTTTCTTCGATTGCTTTTCATGGCCTCGTGTTGTGAGGCATGGAAAGGCGGGTTGCAAACGCTGACATCAAACTGGTCGTTTGGCTTGATGATTCCGTTAAATATGCGGCTGGGTTCTGTTTGAAGCCTAAGCTGGACCTGATCCATCAGCGAAGGGTTTTTATCCACAATTGCGGCTAGGTTGTTCAAGGCGGCGGGGTCTATGTCACTGGCTGTACATTGCCATCCGTATGCCTTTGCTGCCAAAAGTGAATAAATGCCGTTGGCCCCGGTGCCAATGTCCAGCATTCTCACATCCTTGTCACCACGGCCAATGCCAACGGATTGAAGCAAATCGGCCACATGGTGAATGTAATCCACGCGCCCCGGTATAGGTGGGCACAAATAACCTTTGGGTACATTCCAACCTGCAATTCCGTAATGGTGTAAAAGTAGTGCGCAGTTCAATGCTTTAACTGCCGCTGGGTCCGCAAAATCAACAGATTGATCGCCAAATTTATTCGGTTTGACGAAGTCTTTGAGTGCGGGAAAGGTTTCCACCAGCGCAGGAAAGTCATACCCGTTGTTGTGCAGGTTGCGTGGGTGCAAACCTTTGCTCATTTCTTGATTGACTTGCGCATTATTCAATTCAATATCGCTCGATTCGTCATTGTTCATTTATTGGGGCGGGTCCACGCGCGTTGCAGTGCTGGTGTTTAATCGGTACCAACCTGCAATGCTGTAACGGTCCGCTTTTGCGGGTAAAACTTCGTGGGGAAATTCTTCGCTTAAAAACACCACCACTGTGCCTTCGTTTGGGCTGACTCGGGCCACTTCCTTGTGGTCGTCGTGCTCGGAATAAATCACCAGCTGCCCGCCGTTTTCCGCCTGCCAATTTGGGTTGAGGTATGCCACCACAGACAGCATGCGGTTGGCTTGGCCCTTGAATGCATCCACATGCTTTTTGTAAAAAGCACCTGGCGCATAGTGGGCGTAATGTGACTCAAACGAAAACAAACCCAACATCAGTTGACGATTCATTTGTTGTTGAAGCCTGGCAGCCCATTCCAACCATTGCGCTTGGATGTCGGTCTCACCTTCAATCCATGCAATGTCGTCGCGGCGTATGGCATTATTGTTGGTGAAGGCTGCGTTACGCCCAACGCCCGCAGGCTTAAGTTGCTTGCTGGCTTGGGCGGTTTGGGCTTCTTGCCGCAGTTTGCTTACAAATTCAGGGCTCAAAGCCTGAGCCTGAATACTATAACCTGTGCTGCGCAAATCTGAGGCGATTTGGTCAAACAAATGTTGATCAGTCGGCATAGGAGGGGTCAGTTCTGTCTAGCTTGCGCAGCAAAGCTGGCCAGGCCAACTTGCCACCCAATCCACGCGTGACTGCTTCGGCTTGCTCTGCCATGGTACTTACAATGTGCTGTGGCACGGGTGTAACTGGGGCACCACCTGCCAAAGCGGCAATTTGCACTTCACAGGCGCGTTGCAAAACAAACAGGTTCAGAAAGGCATCTGGAATGCTGGCACCACACACCAAAATACCGTGATTGCGCAAAATCATGGAATTGGCTGTGCCCAAGTCAGCTTGCAGGCGGGCTTTTTCATCTTCCCGCAGTGCTACGCCTTCGTAATCGTGGTAGGCCAAGTTCACCAAGGGGAACAGCGCTTGCTGAGACAAAGGCAAAAGCCCATGGGTTTGGGCAGACACAGCCACCCCAGCCACACTGTGGGTGTGCATGACGCATTGCGCATCGTCACGCACTGCATGTATTGCGCTGTGAATGGTAAAGCCAGCCGGGTTAACTTCAAACGGACTGGGCGCTACCTTCTTGGCATCCATGTCAATCTTGACCAAACTGGAGGCTGTAATTTCCTCAAACATCATGCCAAACGGGTTGATCAGGAAGTGATGTTCAGGCCCGGGTATGCGTGCAGAAATATGGGTAAAAATAAGGTCGTCCCAACCGTAGTGGGCCACCAAACGGTAAGCCGCGGCCAAGTCAACCCGAAGCTGCCATTCCTCGGGGCTGACTTGTCCTTTCAGGCTGGGTAGTTTTAATAAATTACTCATTGTGTTTGCCCCTTAATTCACCAGCTCAAAACTCAAACCTGCATGGGCTTGCAAGCGGCCCATGAGGTCGCCACCCAACAAAGTTGCGGGGGTCCAAAAGCCGCCTTCTTTGCCCGGTACATCCAAGGCCAAACATGCCGCTGCTTCACCCAGCATTTTGCCGGTGGAGCCGTAACCAGGGTCCATGTCGCCAGTGACTTTGGCCACCAGTTTTTCACCGTTTGCGGTTTGTCCGTAAAAGCGCAAGTCGTAGGAGCCTTTGATTTGCGCCTCTGGGCTTGGGCCTTCGCCCGGCTTGGGCACTACAAAACGCTCCAGCGCCCAGCGTGTTGGGGGTAGGGTAGCGCCCACCATAAACCCTGCCAAACCACCAGCCACGGTCATGGCCATTAAGCGGCCTTTCACGCCTTGGCCGGTCATCATGGCTTCGTCATACACAAAATCCTTGCCATAACCCCAATCGTTCAAACCATTGGACCGGTGCACCACGCGGGTGTTAATCGCTGCCATCACAAAAGGCGCAATCCATGAGCCTGCGTCTTTATCGAATTCTGGCATTTTGACGTTGGGTTGGCGTGTGCCGGGGTTGGACGGGGCAATCAAGAACGGGTTTGCCAGTTTTTTGCCCAGCTTGGGGTTGGCTGTGACTTCTTTGACCACATTCATCAAGCTGGCTACAGTACCGCCTGAAAATTCGCCTTTCAATCTGCGCACGCGCATTTTGATGCGCTGGCAGGGGGCCTTGTACTGGCTCATGGAGGCTTGCTGCAAGAAGAACACGCCCAAGTCAGATGGAATACTGTCAAACCCACAACAATGCACAATGCGAGCACCGGAGGCTTTGGCTGTGGCCTCGTGCTGGGTAATCATGCGTTCAATCCACTGAACCTCGCCGGTGAGGTCGCAATAGTCGGTGCCTGTTTCTGCACATACTTTGACCAGTGTGTTGCCAAACAGGGCGTAAGGGCCCACGGTGGAGCAAACCACTTTGGTTTTAGCGCACAAGTCCCGCAATTGGGATTCATTGTCCGCATCGCACACAATCATTTCAATTTTTTCAGCGCCCGTACCCAGCTCGGCCAATACACCTTGCATTTTGCTTTTGGAGCGGCCTGCCACAGCCCAAGAAATTTCACCTTTCAGGCCATGACGTTTCCACAAATGTTTGACCAAAATTTGGCCCACAAAGCTGCTGGCACCAAAAACCACCACGTCGTACTGTTTATTTTGTTTGCTCATTGTTTTCTGTCTCCGCTTGCTGATTTATTGTAAGTTCTAGCTCTTGGGAATGTGGCATGCCCAAGGTTTGGTATTCGATCCAAAATTTCTTGACGATTGTTTTTTCAATTTGACCACGTTTGTTCAGCGGGCAGGCAAATCGAAGTGTCATGCGTAAGGTTTTATCGGTTTGGCTGCTCCAAAACACCTCAGGCTGTGCTTTGGGCATGTCCATGAAGCTGGCTTGCTCAAAGGCGGCAAAGTTGCGTTCGGCCTTTTCAAACCAGGGTTTGCCGGTTTCATGTGTAATTTTTAAAACCAAACTTTCTACGGTTTGTAAATTAACCCGTGCATCAAAATAGAAGTCGATCAAGTGGATGCCATAAGCGCCATAAGTGGACAGGTTTTTGATGGGCTCTGTAAAAAAGATGGAATTGGGAATTTGCAGCAAGCGCCCAGTTTGCTTTTTTGAGGGGCCAATTTCAGCCAAATCAAAGGACAAAAAACCGGTGTTGACCAACTGCCCTTGAAATTTACCGATTTCCACCAAAGCACCGATGTGCAGGGTTTTATTGAGCGACATCATCAATGCACCCCACAGGCACAGAATCAGCTCCTTACTAACAATCAACATGGCGCCCACCACAGCAGCAACCGACAGGAGGAATCCTGAAATTTGGCTGCTCCACAAAGCGATGATCAGCACAAATGTGATGGTCCAAGCCCAATTGCGGCTGCGTACCCAGCGGGCACGAATGTGGGAGCTGTCTTCTAGCTCATTGTCACGCACCAACAGTTTCCACTTCATCAAGCGATTGATGGATGTGGTGATGAACAACATTGCAATGGTCAGAATAAGCTTGCCCATCCGGGTTTGAAGCAAATCAAACAGCTGGTCCACCACGGGGTGGAGCTCGTGTAAAAACGCAAGAATGTCTTTTAAAAAACCCATACTTCTTTACTCATTGGTTTTATTTGTTGGTTGATTTTTGGTAACTCAATTAGCTTTTGCTGAAGGTTGTGCTTTCGTCTTGCTTAAAAATCGCTTCCAGCTCGGCGCGGCCTCGCAAGCCAATGTCCAACAACTTGTCAGGGTCATCAACGGCTTTGGCCTGTTCTTGCAGCAATTTTTTGTCATGTTCAGCAAACAGTTGTGTGGTTTTGGTGGCTTGGCTTTCGCTAAACCCCAAAGCGGATAGGGTAGCCGTTGCGGCGTTAAGCGCGCCCGCAAACACTTCACGAATAACCACCTGCGCACTGGCAGATTTCAATGCGATGTAATCGGTCCGGTTGTGTGCTCGGGCTATGATTTGAATTTTGGGGTAAAAATCCCTAATGAATTCCACCACATGCAAGGCCACTTTGGGGTCGTCTACAGCCACAACCACAGCGCGGGCATGGGCAATTCCAGCGGCGGTCAATAACTCCCGCCGTTCAGCATCGCCGTAGTACACCCGGTTACCAAAACGTTTTACAAACTCAATGTGATTGGCGTCTTTGTCCAATGCGGTAAACGGTATGTGGTTGGCTGCCAAAATGCGGCCAGTCACTTGGCCAAATCGCCCAAATCCCAAAATCATGACCTCGGGCTCGGTGGTTTCAAAACTGCTGGTTTGTTGAGGCGCTTTCTCGGCCTTTTTGCGGAAGAACCGCTCAATCAGCAGCACCGCCGGGGAGGTGAGAGCCATGCTAAGACCCACCACCAAATTGACCAAGCCGGCTTCGTCTTTGGCCAGCAGCCCAGAGCTTACAGTTTGCGCCATGATTACAAATGCAAATTCACCGCCTTGGCTCAACATCATGCCCAATGGCATGCCCCGGTCCATCGGCGTGGAGGTTAAGCGCACCAAACCTGCCACCAACAGCGTTTTTAAAACCATCAAGCCCAAAGTACCGGCAATCACAATGTAAGGGGACTCCACCACCAAATCGAGATTGAGCGTCATGCCGATGGAAATGAAAAACAAGCCCAGGCTTAGGCCTTTGAAGGGCTCAATATCTGCTTCCAGTTGATGCCTAAATGCCGAGTTGGCCATCAACATGCCTGCCATGAATGCGCCCATGCCGGCTGAAAGGCCAGCCAGCGTCATCAGCTCTGCCGCACCCAACACCACCAACAGGGCCACCACGGTCATGATTTCACGCCCGCCATATTTGGACATGAAGTTCAGCGTGGGGTTGACCAAATACTTGGCAAACAAAATAACGACCAGAATGGCAGCAGGGGCGAGCCACCAAGTGCCGCTTTCATCTTGCTCGGCCATGGGTGACACGGCTTGGGCAATAAACAAGATGGGAACCACGGCCAAATCCTGAAACAAGAGAATTGCAAACCCGTCCCGACCATCTTGATTACCCAAAATGCCTTTGTCGGCCATCAGTTGAATTGCAAATGCTGTGGAGGAAAGGCCCAGCGCCATGGCAATCACCATCGCAGGGGCTGATTTCATGGCAAAACCAAAATGCAGAATCAAGTAGATAATCAGCGCAGTGGAAACCATTTGGCCTGCACCCAAACCCAGTACCTTGGCCTTCATGTTCCACAGTTTGGAGGGTTCAAGCTCCAATCCAATCACAAACAGCAGCAAAATGACGCCAATCTCTGAAAAGTGCAGCACCTTTTCTGGGCTTCCAATCAAAGCCAGCACCTCGGGGCCAATCACCACACCCGCAGCCAAATAACCCAGAATGGCACCCAAACCAAACCGTTTGAAAAGTGGCACTGACAAAGCGGCAGCCAGCAAGAAATAAACAATACTCAGCATTCAAGGATTTCCATCGTCAAATAAAACTCAATCATTTCAATCACTGCCCGTGGCGAATTATCCTCCCGAAATGCCCCTCGCTTGCAATCGCAGCCTCGCTTTTAAACGCCATCCCGAGCAAAATAAAAAATAACGAACGTTCGTTTTATTTAGGCATTCTTCAGCAGTATCCTGCAATCTCAGGTCATCCTCATGTAATCTTTAAACCGAAAATTAAACTCAATTCAAACTGGGAGACACCAACCATGAATCTTCAAGACAAAGTAGCAGTAGTCACCGGCGGTGCATCAGGCTTGGGCCAAGCCACAGTGGAACAATTTATCGCCAAAGGCGCCAAAGTTGCCATTTTTGACATGAATGAAGACGCAGGCAAAGCACTGGCTGCAGCCCACCCCGGCAAGGCAATTTTTTGCAAGGTCAACGTGGCGGATGAAGAGTCTGCCGTTGCAGGTTTTAAAGCGGTTGTAGACGCTTTTGGTACAGTGCATGTTGCAGTGAACTGTGCGGGTGTGGGTTCAGCCGCCAAAGTGTTGGACCGCGACAGCAAAGCTTTGCCGCTGGCAACCTTCGCTAAAACAATCAACATCAACCTGGTGGGCACGTTTAACATTTGCCGCTTGGCTGCCGAGCAAATGGCCCTGAATGCACCCGATGCAGATGGCCAACGCGGCGTGTTGATCAACACCGCCTCAGTTGCAGCATTTGACGGCCAAACAGGCCAAGCCGCTTACTCTGCCAGCAAGGGCGGTGTGGTGGGTATGACCTTGCCTTTGGCCCGCGACTTGTCACGCTACGGCGTGCGCGTCATGACCATTGCCCCGGGCATTTTTGACACGCCCATGATGATGGGTGTGTCTGAAGAATACCGCCAGCCACTGATTGCCATGGTGCAAAACCCACGCCGTTTTGGCCTGCCTGCTGAATACGGTTCACTGTGCTGCACCATTGTAGAAAACACCTACTTGAACGGCGAAACCATCCGCATCGACGGTGGCATTCGCATGGCCGCAAAGTAAGCAATAAATCATTAAGGAGTAAACATGGGTGCCAATGACCACATCGACGACGACCTGCAACTTTACCGGGACATGCTAATCCGCTGTCTTGAAAAGGAAGTGCTTCCCCATGCAGACAAATGGGAGAAGGACGGCTGGATGCCTCGTGAGGTTTGGCACACATTGGGTGCAGCCGGCATGCTTGCGCCCGATATGCCTGAAGAATACGGCGCGGCTGGCGCACCTTTTGAAGTGTCCTTAATGATTCTTGAGGAAACTTGCCGCCTAGGCTTGCATGCGTTGTCCACTGGTTTTAATGTACATGCCAACATTGTTGCACCTTATGTCAACAACTTAGGCACGGCTGAGCAAAAGGCACATTGGCTGCCAAAGTTGATCAGCGGTGAGGCGATTGGTTCCATCGGCATGACCGAACCTGGCGCGGGCAGCGACTTGGCGGGTATGCGGACCACAGCGGTACGCGATGGTGACCATTACGTCATCAACGGCTCTAAAACCTTCATCACCAACGGTTTGCACTGCGGTTTGCTTATTTTGGCCGCCAAAACCGACACCACGCGTGGGGCCAAAGGTATTTCCCTGTTCCTGGTGGATGCCAACTTACCCGGCTTTACCAAAGGCAAAGGCATCGAGAAAATTGGCCAACATTCCTCCGACACTGCTGAATTGTTTTTCGACAATTTGCGCGTGCCTGCCAAAGCCTTGTTGGGTGAAGAGAACAAAGGCTTCATCTATTTGATGCAAGAATTGCCCCGCGAGCGGGTCGGTATTGGTAGCCAAGCCATTGGCGCATGTGCGGGTGCAATGGCTTTGACGGTGGATTACGTCAATCAACGCAAGGCGTTTGGCCAGCGTTTGTCCGAATTTCAAAACACCCGTTTCAAACTGGCCGAGCTTGAGGCTGAAATTGAGCTTAACAAAGCCTACCTTCGCCAATGCATTGGAAGATTCAAAGTAGGGGCGATGACCACACAAGAGGCATCCATCCTCAAATTGAAGTCCACCGAGCTGCAAGTCAAAGTGACCGACACTTGCCTGCAGATGTTCGGCGGCTATGGTTACACCCAAGAGTACCCCATTAGCCGTTTTTACCTGGATGCGCGGGTACAAACCATTTACGCGGGCACGTCCGAGATTATGAAAGAAGTGATTGCGCGGGGCCTGCTCGACAAGCGATAATCCGGCCCCATGGATATATCAGTCAGTGAAGAAAAAGGGGTTCGCCAACTGCACTTCAGCAGCCGCTGGGTGCAGGGGGCCATGCGCATTTCCAAACCTTGGGATTTGGAGCTGGAGTACACCCGCGAAATGCTTTTGCCCTTGGCCTTTAACCCAGACCCGCACTGGCCCCGCAACGCTTTGATGATTGGCTTGGGTGCGGGCGCTTTGCCCAAATTCCTCTACAAAAACCGACCGGAATGCGCGGTCAAAGTGGTTGAAATTTCAGCCGCTGTGCATGCGGCATCCAAGATGCACTTCAAACTGCCATCCAGCAGCGCACGCTTCCAAATTGAGATTGATTGCGGTGCCGCCTACATGGCGCAAAGCACCGAGCAGTTTGACCTCATCATCATTGATGGATTTGACGAAAACGCCAAAGTAGGGCCGCTCAACTCGATTGAGTTTTACAGCAATGTGCGCAAACGTTTAAGCCCGGGCGGTGTGGTCGCCGTCAACTTGCTTTCCAATCAAAAAGATTCTGAGCAAAGCAAAATTCGCTTGATGGATGGCTTTGAGGGCAGGGCGCTTGTGTTGCCGCCATGCTCAAGCGGCAATGTGGTGGGTTTTGGCGTGGGTAAGGAGTCAATTCACATCACCGAGGCGGAGTTTCAACTCAACCTCAAACACCTGCAGGAAACTATTGGCCTAAACCTCAGTGCCACAGCTGCCCGCATGCGGCAGGCGCAGCTTTTTCCGGCTGAAGGTCTGAGAATTGGCTAAATTGTTAAATTATTTTTCTTACAATTAAGCGAATAATTTAACCCCTTTTCCTTCCTTCGACTTTGCGTGCTTGATCCTACACTTGCTGCTTGTCCAGTAGAAGGGAAGCATTTTGATATTCTCCACGCACTCACGTCGTTTCAAATATTCCAGCCGCTCTCGACCCTCACGGCCTTTCAGCCTGGTGCATTGCCTTCTCGCATTGCTGTTTGGGCTGGTGCTAAGCGTGGATTCACATAGCGCTGGCGGCGGCTCGGGCAGTAGCGGCAATAGCCCTTTTTTCATGCTGGAGCAGATTGTGGTCAACCTTGCGCCACCAGATATTGATCATTATGTGCAAATCAACCTTGCGATTGAAACTTCCGACCCCAAGTCCGCTCAAATGTTGAAGGACTACACGCCAATTATTCGTAGCCGCACCATCATTATTTTGTCCAGCAAATCCCTCGCAGAATTGAGAACCGCTGACGGAAAATTCAAGCTTACTGGCGAAATTTTAGAGATGGCTCGAATGAGCATCCCAACCACTGGCAAAGACCCCAGCAATGGGCTGACAGACATACACATCACGGGCTTAATGATCCAGTAAGTGATTCAATTAGTGATTCCATAAGTGATTCAATAATTGCAGTATGCTTAGTGCCTTGAATTCACCTGCTATGAGGGCTAGGCATGTCACAACACACCCCAACACAAGAAAGCGCAACAAAATCCGTTTGGTTTACTCAACCAGACATTGCCAAAATTAACGCGGGTATGGCTAATACTGCCTGCGAGGCCATGGGCATGGAAGTCACCGAAATTGGGCCTGACTTCATTCGCGGAACCATCCCGGCCGACAAACGCACATTTCAACCTTTTGGATTGGTACACGGCGGTGCCAATGTGGTGCTGGCTGAAACCTTGGGCAGCATTGGTGCCAATTGCGTGGTTGATACCAGCAAGTTTTATTGCGTGGGGCAAGAAGTCAACGCCAACCACCTGCGTGGCGTACGGTCAGGCAAAGTCACAGGCACAGCCAAATTGGTCCATTCAGGGCGAACTTCTCAGGTTTGGTCCATCGATTTGCATGACGATTCCGGTAAACTCAGTTGTGTATCACGCCTAACCATGGCGGTTGTGCCTATTCCAAAGTAAACACATGAGCAACAAAAACGAACCCAATCCCCCCGAATCCACTGACAAGAATGTGCTGGGCGGCACCTTGCTGGCCTGTTCCTACTCACCACTTACCGGGTTTTTCCGGGACGGGTGCTGTTCCACTGGCCCCACCGACAGCGGCAGCCATGTGGTGTGCGCCAAAGTCACCAGCGAGTTTTTGGAATATTCCCGTTCAGTGGGCAACGACCTCAGCACGGCGCGGCCAGAATACCGTTTCCCTGGGCTTAAGCCGGGCGACCGCTGGTGCGTTTGTGCCCTTCGCTGGCTAGAAGCCTACCAAGCCGGTTGCGCGCCTCCGGTTGTGCTGGAAGCAACCAATGCCGCCGTGCTGCGTGTAATTCGTTTGGAAGTGCTGAAGGCTTGTGCGTTGCAGGTTTAGTTTGGGCCATTTGATTGCTGTAGTGCTTTATAGTGCTTTCTAGGAGGGCACTATGACGCAACACACAACAACGTTTTTTGGGTATTTCTTTTATCGCTGGTTTAGCTGTTTGTTTGGCACACTGTTGGGGTTACTGGTGCTTTTGTTCCAGCCAATTGCCCTTGCGCAATTGGCATCCAATTCAGCCAGCTTGACCCCCTTGGGCGCTGAAAAAGCAGGCAACGCGGCTAAAACCATTCCCGAGTGGATGGGTGGGCTTTCAACCCCACCTGCTGGGTTTGATGCCAGTAAAGGTTATGTCGATCCATTTGCTGCAGAAAAACCCTTGTTTGTGATTGACCAATCCAATGTAGACAGCCACGCCGACAAATTGCCCACCGGCCAAGTGCAGCTGATTAAAAAATACCCCAAATACAAAATTCCTGTTTACCCCAGCCAGCGCACAGCAACCTTTTCCACCAGCATGCTTCAAGCCATCCAAAAAGAAGCACCGGGCATTTCGTTGACCCACAACGGCCTTGCCGTGGCTGGCGTTAAAACATCAAGCGTGCCATTTCCCCAAGCCAAAGCGGGTGCAGAAGCCATTTGGAACCTGTTGATGCGCAGGCCCGCTCAAAGTTTAGAATCCCACACCGCCAGTTTTATTTCTGGCCCCGGTGTGAAACCCGTGCCTGTTTCCACCTCACAAACCATCGCATTTGCACCCGCTATCGGCAAAGAGGGCACCACCCATTTGTTCAGTTTGATCGGTGATGTGCGCCGCCCTTCATCCTTAGCCGGTGAAGCGCTGCTGGTGCATGACACGCTTAATTTCAAAGAGGATGCCCGCAACGCTTGGGTGGTCAACTCTGGCCAACGGCGTGTGATACGCGCGCCTGAACTGTCACATGCCGCACCTGCTGGCAACAGCGACTCGCTTCGCACAGTGGACGATATTTACGGCTTTAATGGGTCCCCAGAGCGGTTTGAATGGAAGTTGCTTGGAAAGAAGGAAATGTACATCCCATACAACAACTACCGGATGAGCAACAAATCACTGAAATACACCGACATGGTGGACGATGCTTTTGTAAAACCCGAATTAACCCGGTTTGAACTGCACCGGGTGTATGTGCTGGAAGGTAAACTCAAACCTGGTATGGAGCATTTGTATTCACGGCGTGTTATGTACGTGGATGAAGACAGCTGGTATGTCGCCCTGATGGACCAATACGATTCCAAAGGCGAGTTGTGGCGTGTTAAATCCTTGTACTTGATGCAGGCTTACAACGCCCCCGGCATGTATGCGGCAGGCGAGATGCAACATGACCTCAACGCCCGAAAAACCATTTTCAGTGGGTTTGAAAACGAGGAACCTCCCACCCGGTTCAACGTGCCCGTCAACAGCAACGACTTCACACCTGGCGCACTTCGGAAAATGATGAGATAAAAGCATTAGAGTGAATGTTCACAGACTCATGGCACAAACCCACCTACAATGTGGCCACATCCAATGAAATCAACCACCGATCATGAGCGACTCCAAAAACAAGTCTGACGACAGCGATTTCGATCAGATTGACCCTCAGCGTAAATCCATAGACCGCATCAAAACCGGTGCCTTTGAGCGTAATTTTGCACTGACCAAAATGGGCGTTGGGGCCGGTGCCAAAATTGCTACACACACCGTCCGTAATTTTTTCCGCAAAGGTGAAGACAAAGACGCCGCCAACCGCAACTTTTACCGCGATCAAGCCCAAATTTTGGCGGATGAGCTGGGGCAGTTAAAGGGTAGCGTGATGAAGGCCGGGCAAATGATGTCCCTTTACGGCCAATACTTTTTGCCCGAAGAAGCCATTGAAGTGTTGGCCACCCTGCAGGACGACACCCCCGCCGTGGCTTGGAACTTTGTTGAACCTCAGTTACAAGAAGCGCTAGGGCAAGCCACCCTGGCCAAGCTGGACATCAAAACCCAACCCATCGCCGCTGCCTCTTTGGGGCAAGCCCATTTGGCCCGAATCAACGCCACAGGCGAAAAGGTGGTCGTTAAAATTCAATACCCTGGCGTGGCCAATGCCATTGGCACCGATGTGGGCACCCTGCGTAGGCTGCTCACCGCTGCACGTCTTGTACCCAAAGCTTTGGATTTGTCGCATGTGTTCGATGAGCTTCAAGACATGTTGGAGCGTGAATGCGACTACGTTCAAGAGCGCAAGTACACCGAATTTTTTATGGAAAAATTGGCCGATGACCCTCGATTTATCGTACCCAAGGTGTTTCCCGAATTTTGCTCGAACCGAATTTTAACCACCCGGTACGAACCCGGTTACTCTGTTTCTGCGCCCGAGGTGCAAAGTCTTTCCCAAGCAAGACGCAACCGCTTGGCCCAATCTTTTGCTGAGCTTTTTGTGCGTGAGTTTTTTGAGTGGCAAACCGTTCAAACCGATCCGCATTTTGGCAATTACAGGATTCGAATTGACCCAGAAGGCGAAAACGACCAAATCGTGGTGCTGGACTTTGGCGCTACCCGTGGGTTTGAGCGAAGTTTTATCAACAACTACAGCAAAATTGTCAATGGCTCGCTTCGATGCGACAGAAAGACAATCGCAGAAGGTGTGGTAGACATCGGCTTGATGAACGAAGGCACACCTGTTTCAGTGCTGCAGGGTTTTGGTGACCTCACCGAGCTGATCGTAGAGCCTTTCCGCAAGCCCTTTGACCCCAAAGTGCCCGAGTATTTGTACACACCGGGTGGTGCCTACCGGTTTAACGCCACCGACTTGCCTGCAAGGGTAGGGCAGACTGCGGCGCTGAAGATGATGTCCGTGCATTTCAAGATTCCGCCTAAGGAAATTATTTTCCTGCATCGGAGGATTGCCGGGGTGTTAGTGACCCTTCGTACCCTTCGGGCAGAGCTTCGATTGCATGAATTACTGACCCCATATGGAATTGATTGATCGTATCGATTAATTAATACAATTAAATCCCCCTTATTCTTGATTGCGTTAAACATGAGTGTGTGCTCCAATTGGTTTGTCCTAGACAAACCGAGAGCCAACCATGTCAGATAGCATTGAAAAAATAGGCGTCATGGTGCTTGAGCCTCAAGCTGCACTGTTGCAAAAGCTGTGTGACATCACATCCTGTATTTGGGGTGAAGACGAAGTACTGCCGCGAATGAGCGCGAAAGAATGCGCTTACGCCAACAAACTATTGGATTTTGAGGTGGTCGTGGTACGTGCAACATTTGCACGTTCAAGCCCACTGATTGAGTCAGCATTGATTGATTCATTCGCCAGAGGCGCACACATCATCATTCTTCAGGATACAGGCCGCAAGTTGAGTGAATACGGCACTGTATCAATGGGCAGATTGCACATGATGTCTGACAAAGCGTCAGATCAAGACCTCATGGACCTGCTGACACTTTGCAAAATTAGGTCAATCGTCAATCTTTAAGAATGATGGATTGCCCATGTTCAAGCAGCTGAAACTCTGAATCGGGCAAGCCATACTTCTTACGGGCTTTGGCCAAGTCCCCAATGGGTTGGTCCAGAGGCTCATCGGTCAGCTCAAACGTACCCCAATGCACACCAATCGACTTTTGTGATCTGACTTCCTGATGAATTTGCACCGCCTCATCAGGATTGATGTGCTGTGCCTTCATAAACCACCTTGGTTCATAAGCCCCAACCGCAATGGCGCTGAAATCAAAGGGTCCAAAACGTTTGCCAATCTCTTTGAAGTCTTGGCTGTAACCCGTATCACCGCTGAAAAAGAAGTTTAGCCGCGGATGCTTTACAACCCAGCCACCCCACAATGTTTTATTGCGGTCAAGCAGGGTACGTGCGGACCAATGGTAAGCCGGTACAAAAACAAACTGTGCACCTTGAATACTTTTTGTATCCCACCAATCCATGGCTTGTACGTTGTTAATTCCCCAGCTTTGAAAGGTTTGCTCAACACCCAGCGGCACCAAAAACAAGGTTTTGGGGCTTTTTTTGGCCAAGTCCAGCAAAGTGCCTTCATCCATGTGGTCATAGTGGTTGTGGCTAATCACCACCACATCCACATGCGGCAGGTTTGCCACATTGGTGGGCGATTTTACTTTGCGTGCGGGCCCCGCCCATTGGACTGGAAATGCACGCTCGCAGAAATGAGGGTCGGTCAGCACGGTTAAGCCCTGCATCTCTAACAGCACACTGGCATGGCTTAACCAACTGGCCCTAATTTGGGTTGGGCTTTCCAACGGACTGGCTTTAAAGGGCCGCACCGGAAAAGCATCGTAATTGGCCATGAATTCGCCAGGCGGTGGTGGCAGGGATTTGCCAAACCGCTCACGGTACCAACGCATCAGGTCGCTGAGTGGTTTTGAAACGGTTGTTCCATCACTGTTTACAAAACCCTCGGGCCGGTGATGGGCCTTGTTGGGGTTGTAGTAAGGGTTGTTGGATGCGCAAGCCTGAAGCAATGAAACCCCAATGCCCAACAACAACCAAAACCCCGAAGACAATTTACGCATGATTTAAACATTCAGCTGCCGAGAATGAATGCAATATAACTTCAAAACTCGGCTTGTGACAGCAGGTAGGCCGCAGCGGGTAAACCAAAATACAAAAGGCACAAAGCCCGCAGATGGTCCATCGATATCACAGGCTGCGCGGCCTCGCTGATTGCAGCCGTTTGAGGCGCGTCACTGGCGTTGATTAACATGTCTGCACTGGCCAAATCCAGCGTGCTTAGCCCATCAAAAAAAGGCGAAATTAATGCAGGTTCAAGCACCCACGCGCATACCAGTACCCAAGCCGCCAAAACTGCAACAAATTTGCGTACACTCATATTAACCTCCGTCCTGTATCGTCATTGATCTAGTTGTTGTTGAGTACTGTACAAGAAAGGCTGTGTATCTGTACAGTAATTTTTAATGCAACTCAATCCATTTGTTGTAGGTATGCCAATGAATTCAAAAGAAATTACCCTGAAAGCTACGACTGGCGGGCATTTCAACGCCTACCTCAGTACACCGCCTTCCGGTCGCGGGCCGGGCATTTTATTGATCCAGGAAATTTTCGGCGTTAATGACCACATTCGCGCAGTGGCAGACCAATACGCCATGGATGGCTACACGGTTTTGGCCCCAGACGTATTTTGGCGGGTAGAGCCGGGCGTTAACCTAGGCTACGACACCGATGGCTTTGGTAAAGGCTTAGAGCTCATGGGTAAAATGGACTTTCCCCAAGCGATTGAAGACCTACTGCTTGCCGCCAAGCACCTTAAAGCAATGCCTGAGGTGACTGGCAAAGTGGCCAGCTTGGGTTATTGCATGGGCGGTGTGCTGTCTTACGCGGTTGGATCGGCCCCCGGTTCGGTGGATGCATCGGTGTGCTATTACGGGGGTGGAATTCACAACCATTTGGACCGCGCTCCCAGCGTCATGCAGCCTATGTTGATGCATTTCGCTGAGCAAGATGCTTACATCCCACCCACCGCGGTTGAATCCATTCGCCGTGCATTCGAGTCCAATAAGGGCGTGCATATTTTTACTTACCCAGACGTTGACCATGGCTTTAACTGTTGGGCGCGCGGCATGTACAATCAGAAAGCTTCCAGTTTGGCCCGTGGTCGCACATTGGAGTTTTTATCACGGCATATTGCTTAGTACCAGATAGGGTGTTGTCGCCATTTATGGGTGTATTACAATTTTTCGAGTTAATGGTTGTGCGTGCCCGTTTTCGGGCATTCGCAAGCCCTTGGCTAGGCGTAACAGCATCCATAGCCCTTTCCTTTTTCCTTGGACTTGGGCTACTGACCGACTTTGCCGCCGACTCTTACCTTGGCCTTTGGGCAGCCAGCCTAAGCATACTGGGCGCAATGCTTGGCGCCTTGGTGTTGGATACCGTGTTTACCCATCGTGTCAAAACCCTATTGCGCCAAACCGGCTATTCTGAAAATTCAGACACCAAACCGGATGTTAATCCAGAGTTATTACTTTCCCTCGAGCATCAAATAGGTGGTTTGCAGCGCGCCAATCAAGCTTTGTCAGACTTGGTGTCGCTTGAAGTCTCCCATGTTAAAGCCCTAGAGCAGTGTGCCGAAGGATTTTCATTCTCCTACTTGGTAACCTCCGATCGGCAAATCGAAATCAAATCCGTTGGCGACAATTTGGTTCGCTTTATCAATGTGCAGCGCAGTGAGTTCGTCAATGACTGGACCTCACTTCTGCGGTTTGTAGACCCGTCCGAGCAAGATTCAGTCCGGCAGGTGTTAAGCCGCAGTGATGCGTTTCCCGAACGGGAAAAGCTCGTGTTTGGCTTACAAAAAGCCGCGCATGAGGAAAAGCGGTATTACCAACTTTCCCTGCTTCGGCATCGAGACAAACCAGAATACATTTCCGTCTATGCCTTGTTGTTGGATGTGTCAGACCACGTGCTGGCCCGTATCAAGGCTGAATCTGAGGACAAAGCCAAGTCCGATTTTTTAGCCACGGTTAGCCACGAGTTGCGCACGCCGCTCAATGCAATTGTTGGCTTTTCCCGCTTGTTGGAAAGCAATTTGTCTGATGTGGAAATGAAGTCCGATGCGCACAATGTGGTGATGGCGGGTGAGTCCTTGCACCTTATCCTCAACGACATATTGGATTACTCGCGTATCGAGGCTCAAGGCATTCGGTTGGAAAACCGCCCATTCGATTTGAATGAAGTGCTGAGTAATATTTACCAATTGAACAAATCGCTGGCTGATCAAAAAGGGATTGAGCTGACTTACATCAATTTGTTGGAAGACAACCCCGCATTGCTGGGCGACCCGCACCGTTTGCGTCAAGTGTTCCAGAACCTGGTGTCCAACGCGTTGAAGTTCACCGAGCAGGGCTTTGTTCGAATCAAAGTCTCGGGTTCCCGACCTATGAACTCACGTATGGAAGTATTCATAGAAATTATTGACAGTGGTATTGGCATTAGCCAAGTTGCGTTAAGCAAGCTTTTCCGGCGTTTTACCCAAGCGGGTAGGGACACGCACCGCAAATTTGGCGGTACTGGCCTTGGGTTGGCAATCTCCAAGGGCTTGGTCGAGCTGATGGGGGGAAGAATCGACGTCACTTCTGAGCCCGGTGTGGGTTCCGTGTTTACGGTTTATCTCAACATGGCCGTTACCACTCAAATCAACATCCCAGCAAAAGCCAAGCCAGAGGTCAATCTACGACCACTGGATGTGTTGATTGTGGATGACCACCCATTGAATTTGAAATTGTTGGACAAATTTTTAGTCAAGCGGGGCCACAAAGTGGTCAAAGCCAATGGTGGGTTGGAGGCAGTACAAACCTCTGAAGGCCATGCCTTTGACCTTATTTTGATGGACATTGACATGCCCGAGGTGGATGGACACGAGGCCAGCCGGCGCATTCGTGCTGGCACGGGTAAATCCTGCCAAAGCTACATTTGTGCCCTGTCAGGTTTAGCCGATGAGGCCAATATTGCGCTTTCAATCTCGTGTGGTATGAACAAACACCTGACCAAACCTGTGTCATTTGATGCGTTGGACATTGTTTTGGCCGACATTGCCAATGGCCAAACCAAGGCCCAGGCTATCGGCAACTCTAATCCAAGTTCACACCCAGTTGCTTAAGCAGGTAGGATTCTGCTTTCTCAACCCAAACACTGAGCGCTGCAAACATATCGGTTTGACTAAACGAGCAGGCCTCTTCGTTGAACATGGCGGTGCTCTCAAGGCGCTCCAAAATACCTTCGAGTGCGCCCTCAAAAACACTGGGTAACTCTGCTATTAGCGCCTTTTCCTGCCTAAAACGATGCACCAGCTCGGTTGTTGTTGCAAACTCATCGTTATCCAATGCTTTTGCTAGGTTTCTTACCCGGACAAGCGGATTGGTTGATGCGCCGTCTGACTGCTGAATTACGGGATTTTCTGAAGAATCTTCTACATTGTTCACTGGTATGTTACTCATAAGTTACTTATAATCATTTCATTGATCAGCAGTTTATTACCAATCAGTTTAACCGCATTTTTCAACACAACAAATTCAAGGAGTACAGCCAATGGACACCAAATTGTCTTTGGATAAAACAGCAATTGTTCAAGCCAACTATGCCGCCATGATTGCGGACCTCGAGAAAATTGAACCTATTTTGTCCTTGTTTCCAAAACTGGAAAAATTGACAGCTCACCCCGGTAATGTGTACGAGACCAAGCTTAAGCCCTTGGGTGCAATGGGTGTAGAACATGCGGTGCATTATGCCGCCACTTACACAGTGGATGCAGCCAAAGGCGTCATGACATTCAAGGCCAAAGATGGAATCGGCAATGCTTCCTTGTCAGGTCAATTTGATTTTCATCAAAAATCCAATGGCGTTGAAATTGAGATCCGCATTGATGGTCAATTGCGTGACATCAAAGTGCCTATGCTTTTGCGTGCAGCCACTCCGGGTTTCATCAAAACCATGTTTGAGGGCGTTGTTGATCGCTTGATCCAGAAAATTGGCGAAAAATACCCCGCCTAAGTAATGATTTAAGTTGCGACCTAAGTAGCGACCTAAGTAGCAACTTAAATGGTGACATTGATGGCTACCCACATGCCACAATATGCCCTTGCGTTGATCAACGGAATTTTTGACATGAGGAAGTTTTAAAATGAGTCAGTCAGACAAACCCGCCAATTACGACAAGGGCAAAGCCATGCGCACCAAGGTGTTGGGCGAAGCCTATGTGTCCAAAGCCGTGGCCAACCCCGCTGACTTTGCCGCCCCGCTGCAAGACATCGTGACGTCCTATGCTTGGGGCACCGTGTGGCCACGCGAGGGGCTTGAGCCCAAACTGCGCAGCATCGTGACGGTTTCAATGTTAATCGCATTAAACCGCCCAACCGAATTGAAGTTACATATGCGCGGGGCTTTGAACAATGGCGTAACGCCTGAGCAATTGCGGGAAATCATCATTCACGGCAGCGTGTACTGTGGATTCCCCGCTGCGATGGACAGCATGCGGCAGGCCAAAGCCTTGCTGGAAGAGCTTGCTCAGGAAGGGGTGGTGGACAACAGCAATTGAACACCTACGGGTACAAACCCGATTTGCCACGAACGGCTTATTTCTCCACAAACGCCCGTTCAAACACGTAGTCACCTGGTTGGCCCACACCGGGTGACACTTCAAAGCCACGTGCGTCCAGCAGGGCACGAATGTCTGCCAACATACCTGGGCTTCCGCAAATCATTCCGCGGTCGGTTTCAGGGTTCAAGGGGGGCAGGCCTACGTCTTCGCACAGCTGACCAGAATCAATCAATGTTGTGACTCGGCCCACAGTTTGAAATTCCTCACGTGTCACGCAAGGGTAGTACACCAACTTCTGGCGGACCATTTCACCCAAAAACTCATTGTCTGGCAGTTCGTGCTTGATGAAATCGCTGTAAGCCAGCTCGTTCACATAGCGTACGCCATGCACCAAAATGATTTTTTCAAATTTTTCATAAGCATCTGGGTCTTTGATGATGCTCATGAATGGGGCCAAGCCTGTACCTGTGCCAAACAAGAAGAGGTTCTTACCGGGCTTCAAGTCATCCAGCACCAAAGTGCCTGTTGGCTTTTTGCTGACCAGTACTGAGTCACCCACTTTCAGGTGTTGCAGGCGTGAAGTCAGCTTACCGTCTTGCACCTTGATGCTAAAAAACTCCAGATGTTCTTCATAGTTCGCGCTGGCAATGCTGTAGGCGCGAAGCAGGGGTTTTCCTTCCACTTCCAGGCCAATCATCACGAAGTGGCCGTTGTGGAAGCGCAAGCCTTGGCTGCGTGTGGTTTTGAAACTGAAAAGCGTGTCGTTCCAGTGATGGACTTCGGTTACGCGTTCTTCGATCAAATTGGACATGGTTTCCTGCATCTAAAGCGAATGGATCAATCGCGCACATCATATATGAATGATCGAAATTAAACTGTAAGTTATTCTATTTTTTAGTTATTTGCTTATTTGGAGCTACCGCTCTAATTGAGGTTCTGCTTTTGCAGCGCGTATGGGGTTATAACTGGTGTCATAAGCTTAAATAACAACAACATACAAGAAAAAAGGAGACCTTCATACATGGCTGAAACTCAATCTAAGCAGGCAAAGCAGGGGGCTTTAACCAAAAGCCACATGATCGTACACAATGATGATGTAGACCTTTCGGTGAATTTGTATGGTGAGCCCCACAACCCCACCATCATTTTCATACATGGGTACCCTGACAGCAGCAAAGTCTGGGAGCCGGTGATCGAGTTTCTCAAGCACCGCTTCCATGTGGTCACCTACGATGTAAGGGGCTGTGGTGAGTCTTCTGAGCCGGGTTGGGTGTGGGATTACTCTTTGCCCCGCTTGTCCTCCGATTTACAAGCCGTCATGCGTGCGGTCTGCCCAACGCAGCCTGTTCATTTGGTGGCGCATGATTGGGGCTCAATCCAAACATGGGAAAGCGTGACCGACCACCGCTTGAAGTCGCGTATTGCCAGCTACACAACCATTTCCGGTCCGTGTTTGGACCATGTTGGCCTATGGATGCGCAAGGGGTTGGTGGAAGGCAATTTGAAAACCAAATCCACTGTATTGGGCCAATTGGCTCATTCTTGGTATATCGCTGCCTTTCAACTGCCGTTTTTGGCACCTTCCGTTTGGAAGTTGGGCTTGGATAAAGCTTGGCCCGGTGTTCTTAAAAAAATTGAAAATTTAGACGCTGAAATTAACCCCACCCAGCGTAAAGATGGCGTCAACGGAATCAATTTGTACCGTGCCAATATGCTGCCAAGGCTAACCAAGCCACGCATACGCAAAACGTCTGTGCCTATTCAGTTGATCGTGCCCACGCAGGACAATTATGTCACGCTGCCGCTGGTTGAAAGCTGCTACCCCTTCGTCAAACGCTTGTGGAGGCGTGACATACAAGCTGGGCATTGGGTGGTACAGGCCCAGTCGGAATGGGTGGCCAACAGTGTGTCTGAGTTTGTTGAATTTGCCGAAACAGGGCGCGAAACACCCAGCTTGGCCAAGCTTCGAGTGATTGACTCCAACAACCTGGCCGTCGCTTAACTAGGCAGTGTTTAGGCAGTGTTGAAATTAAAAAAGCCGTTCCGACATGCACCGGAACGGCTTTTTTGCTGAGTATCTAATTACATCGATTTAATTCAGCAAGCCCAAGTACATCATAGCCAGCAGTTGGCCTTCGCCCACCAAGCCACCCAAAATGGCACCCACCGCAATCAAAATCCATTCCTCTTGCTTAAACACGGGGCGCAGCAAACCTTCAAACTCAAGCGGAGTCATGGCTTGCATCTTCTTGCCCACCACATTCTCAATGTCCAATGCGGTTTGAACATATGTTTCAGCATGCATAATCACGCCTTTGAGCTCTTCCATTAAACGTATAGCGATGTCTTGCTTCATTTCTTGGAAAGTGTTGGCTCCAACCGCCATCACCACGAAAGGCTTCACGATACTGGCTTTGTTGTCGACCATGTTGCGTACTTGGTCGTCTACCATCCGCTGAACTCGCTCTGAAAGCGGGCCTTGGACCATTTCACCAATAATGGTTTGTGGGGTCAGGATGTCTGTGGCAATAATCCGGGCGTAGTCAGCGGCAACTTGCTTTTGACGTTTCAGGAACAAACCTTGAATGGTGTAAGAGCCCAGCGGAATCGGCTTTTTAGGTTCAAACAACAGGTTCAACGCAATCCAATCCGAGATCAAACCCACTGCAAAGCCGAATGTGGGAAGAATCCACGGTTGCTTGAGCAGCACCCAGCACACCATCTGAATCAGGCCAATCATAAAGCCGAAGTACAAGCCGGAAATTCCGAAAAACTTAAACTCTTTGTGACCAACCTCTTGGAAGATTCGGTTCAGCAAATGCTTGTCATTCATCAAGATGCGAATTACCAGCGCTTTCAAGTCCAAAATCTGGTCGATGTTGTTCTTGATGTCTTCCATCACACTTGCAATTACTTTTGGCACGTCTTTTTTGACGTTGTCGATCAACTTGCGCTGTGCAATGTTGGGCAGGCTTTCCCAAAGCTTGGGTTGGTGTTTGGCCATTACCTCGCGGATGATGGTTTCAATGACCTCCATCGCAGGGCCTTCCAGCTCTTTACCCAAACGGTCAGAGTCCAAACCTGCAACGACTTCTTTCACTGAAACCAGCTTGGTTGTAATGGTGTCGACCGCAATCGCAGCCATGCGCTCGGCGTTGCGGGGCACAATACCCTGCCAGCCAAACGGCTTGATCCCAATGTACTTCATCGGATAAAACATCATTTTTACAGCGGCTACCTTGGTTACATAACCAACAATCGCCGCAATAATCGGGATTGAACCGTAGACCAGATAGTTTTGCTGAACGTCGGCCAAAATAGATTGCCAGTTCATTGGTGGAGTCCCCTAAGAATCTTATTTTTTGTTGTTACAGTATGCTTTCTCAATTTTGAGATTTAGTCACTGTTCGGTGTTTTTTTAAATTTGCGTCCTGCCGCAGCAAGTATAACGACCAAATAAGGTTGCAGGGCGATTTCGCCGTTGATAAAACACCTTTTCATCACCTAGGGAAACGAATCTTGGATTTGCTTACACATCATTTTGGTCTACCAGACTGGGCCATTTTGATCTCATCTGTGCTTATGGGGTTATCTTTGGCTTGGGTGTTCCAAGCAATGGCCTTCTGGCTTATGTTCAACCCGCAAGAGTTCAAAGGCATCCGTATCCCGCTTTTTAGAAAGTTGGGCTTACATCAATTGGGTATCGAGGGCATAGGTTGGCAGGGCCTGGTACCCCATCAAAAGTCCATCATGGCTGAAATTGCGGTTCGTTTGATGACCCACAAGCTGCTCCCCTTGGATGAGATGATTCGCCGCATACCCGCCCAGGGATTGACCGAGCGCCTTACGCCGCCCATGCAAGAAACAGCGGATGCTGCTTGTAGAGAAGTTATGAACTCACACAAGCCCTCACTGTGGGAAAGCTTGCCCAGTTTTATTCAAAACAGTGTGATTTTTAAAATCAGGGCAATCGTGCCTGACGTTTGCAAGAAAATCCTTTTGGATTTACAGAAAAAGCCCGCTTACTATCTCAGCCTCAAAACTTTGGTGGTTGATGTGGTCACCAGCAAGCCTTTTTTGGTGGTTGATCTGTTTAAAAATGCAGGCAAAGACCCGATGGCTTACTTAATCCGTTTTTCAATCTGGTCAGGTTTATTCACTGGTTTGTTGGTTGGATTATCTATTTACTTTAACCTTTCATTTATTTGGGTTTTAACAATTGGCGCAGTCGGAGGAGCTTTAATGAATAAATTGGCGATTGAAAGCCTTTTTTTTCATCCCGATCACGGTGCCATTCGCTTAGGTAAATTTACAGGCTTCTTTTTTCGCGACCAAAAACACATTGCAAAGTTATTTGCCGAAACCGCTTCTCGGGAAGTTCTTACGACTGAAAACATCGTCTTAGCACTTTGTCGTGGGCCCAATTCAAAAAATCTTGCCAATCTCATCGAAATTCATGTTCAAAGGGCCATCGACTCAGAATATGGCAGCCTGAAGCCCCTTCTGGTTGCTTTCCTGGGTGCAGAGGAATGGCTTTCAATAAAGCGGGACGCAGCGGGCATTTTTGCCACCAAATTAGAGGCTCACTTAATGGCTGCACGCGTATATTTGGGGGATGCCCTGCGCATTGAAGACACGATAGAGGAGCGCCTAAACAGCCTACCCCCCTTGGAGTTTGAGAGTGCGTTAAGGCCCGTGTTTTCTCGCTATGAGTGGATGATGCCTTTGATTGGTTTGGTCTGGGGTTCAGTTTTGAGCTTGCTTGCATATATTCTTTAAATTTTGAATCCGAATAGATGCTGTGCGGGTATTACCTACAAATCGTGAAAACGAACTTTTTGATCTGAGTAAAATTTTTGGAATTTGGAGGCAGTATGTCTAATTTGGTAATCGGTAATGTGACTGAGCTTGAGGGCGGCGTAACCGTCATGCGCGAAGGCAACAGCGTGAATTTGGCTCAAGGCGATGCAATTCAGGCGGGCGACGTAATCACAGCAAGTGAATCAGGTCGTGCCAACGTAGTGCTCACTAACAGCATTGGCGAACCAGTTGGTAATTTGATGTTGACACCCAATGGTAGCGTGGCTGCCAAAGTGGTGGAGCAGGGTGACCAAGTTGCGTACAAATTCGAAGCACTGAGCACAGATGGCGTTGCATTGACAGACATCGATCCTGATTTTGCCGATCTAGTTACCTTGGAAGGTGGCGCTGCCTCCGGCGGCATGTTTGGCCTGTTTGATGGCGGTTTGCTGGCCGGTGCATCCATGGGTGGCGCTGCAGCTGCGATTGGTGCTGGTGCGATTGGCCTTGGCTTGTTGGCATCAGGCAGCGACGATGAAGGCACAACCCCAGCCACAAACGGTGGCAATGGCAACGGCACAGGAACTGGCACGGGTACAGGCACTGGCGCAGGTGGCGATACTGGCGATACAGCCGGCCCAACCGGTACACCTTTGGACGCAGTTTTGGGCCCAGTGCTTGGTGCAGCTGAAGGTACACCGCTTGAAATGGTTACAGCTCCATTGACTGACGCTTTGGCGGGTGGTGCAGGTGGCGGCGATACTGGCGATGCAGCAGGCCCAACAGGTACACCTTTGGACGCAGTTTTGGGCCCTGTGCTCGGCGCAACCGAAGGCACACCGCTTGAAATGGTTACAGCGCCATTGACTGACGCTTTGGCGGGTGGTGCTGGTGGCGGCGATACTGGCGATACAGCAGGCCCAACAGGTACACCTTTGGATGCAGCTTTGGGCCCAGTGCTCGGCGCAGCCGAAGGCACGCCGCTTGAAATGGTTACAGCGCCATTGACTGACGCTTTGGCTGGTGGTGCAGGTGGTGGTGATGCAGCAGCAGGCCCCACAGGTACACCTTTGGACGCAGTGTTGGGTCCAATAGCCGATGCCGCTGGTGGCGCAGGTGGTGGTGATGCAGCAGCAGGCCCAACAGGTACACCTTTGGATGCAGTATTGAGTCCAGTGCTTGGTGCGGCTGAAGGCACACCGCTTGAAATGGTGACTGCTCCACTGACTGACGCTTTGGCGGGTGGCGGCGATACTGGCGATTCAGCCGGCCCAACAGGTACACCTTTGGATGCAGTGTTGGGTCCAGTGCTTGGTGCAGCCGAAGGCACACCTTTGGAAGCCATTGCCCCGGCCTCTGCTGATGGCGATCTGTTGACCTCCATTACAAGCTCAATCAGCAGCTTGGCAGATACACTGTCACTTCCAACGGATACATTGCCGCTGTAAATGACAAGTAATCCGGTCCAAAACAATTTGATCGGATTCAAAGGCCTGCCCCAGTGGGGCAGGCTCTCTGCCATTCCAGAAGACATCAGTTGGCAGCTCTTCGATGCCCGAAACGCCATGGGCACAAGGCGTTGGAACTGGCAAAAAAACTTCCTTTTCAAACATTTCGACTTCTATGGTGTTCAGTCCAAAGCCTTTACTTTTGGGTGTGGAATTGTACGCCTGGGTCTAATCAACTCAGTTTTTGCGTATATAGACAGCCCCGCCACGGGTTTGGTGCATCGGCAGTTTAACCTGCCACTCGATTGGGGCCTTAAAGCCGACTACCACCCACATGGCTTCACAGTCTGGGAGCATCCATTCAAGAAAAATCACCTCATCGAATCGACGAGAACACCCAATTTGCGCAGGCTCAGCATGAGTTTTGGGCAGGATTTTCGGGCTTTGGTTGACATTGATTGCACCGACGACAGCACCTTGGCCCTGTGCACGCCAGTGGCCAACACGGGTTTTGCTTATGCTCAAAAAACAACCGGCACCCAAGTCCACGGTGAAGTGTTTATTAACGGCAAAGTGTTGAATATAGATTCGCGGACTGACGGCTGTTACCACGACTGGACAGCGGGTTTTCTTAGGCGGGAAACATTCTGGAACTGGTGTTGCGTTACCGGCGCACGCGCAGAAGGTGAGGATTTACTTGCCATCAACCTCGCGCGCGGGGTCAATGAGACCAGTGCTCACGAAAATGAACTCTGGGTCAATGGCCAGCGATTTGAGCTACCTCTTTGCCATTTTGACTACCAACGCGACAACGTGTTGCAAGCTTGGCGCGTTTACAGCGATTGTGGGCGGGTTGATCTGCAATTTACCCCATTGGGGCAAATCAGCGACCATCGCAACCTCATCATCTTAGCCAGCCGTTTCAATCAGTGTTACGGCACGTTCACCGGTCAGGTCATTCACCCCGACACCGGCGAAACTCTCGTCATCAACGGTTTGAAAGGCTGGTGCGAAGACCATTACGCCAAATGGTAATTAAACTTCTACCATCTCAAAATCGCTTTTAGACACGCCGCAGTCTGGGCACAGCCAATCTGCAGGTACATCCTCCCACTTGGTGCCAGCTGGCAAACCTTCGGAAGGCAGGCCGGATTCTTCACTGTATGTGAAACCACACACGATACATACATAGGTTTTCATTGCTCAAGTCTCCGTTGTTTTCAAATTTTTGTCAGACGGGATTTTCCCATGGTTTGTTTTCAACCTTTACCGGCTTAGCGGTTCTTTTCAACTTTTTAGTAGTGAATGACTACCACTTTGACTTTTCGCTTTCTTGCATATGAGCAAAACGCGATAGACTCAAATCATATTTAAATTCAAAAAATAGTCTCAGGAGAATGTGTATGGCAGTGACTCAAGACATGGTGCAAGCAGCATTGCGCAGTGTCATGGACCCTAATTTGGGCAAAGACCTGATTAGCGCCAAGCAAATCAAAGGCATCCAAATTGACGGTGGCGATGTGGCCTTTAATCTCGAGCTTAGCTACCCGGGTAAAAGTCAATTGGATGGTTTGCGCAAAGCAGCCATCACAGCGGTAAGGGGCATTGCAGGCGTTGAAAACGTCAGCGTCTCCGCCTCCATTAAAATTTTGACTCACGCAGTACAGCGCGGCCTAAAGCCGATGCCCAATGTGAAAAACATCATTGCAGTTGCCTCGGGCAAGGGCGGTGTAGGCAAAAGCACAACTGCGGTTAACCTCGCCTTGGCTTTGACAGCGGAGGGCGCCAAAGTAGGCATGCTTGATGCCGATATTTATGGCCCCTCGCAACCCACCATGCTGGGCATTACAGGCCGCCCCCAGTCAGAAGATGGCCAAATCATCGAACCCATGATGGGCCATGGCATACAAGCCATGTCAATCGGGTTTCTCATTGATGAAGACACCCCCATGGTTTGGCGTGGCCCCATGGTCACCAGTGCTTTGGAGCAATTGCTTAAGCAAACCAACTGGCAAGATTTGGACTACTTGGTAGTGGACATGCCACCGGGTACCGGCGACATCCAGTTAACCCTGTCACAAAAAGTGCCTGTTACAGGTGCCGTGATTGTGACCACCCCCCAAGACATTGCTTTAATGGATGCCCGTAAAGGACTGAAAATGTTCGAAAAAGTGGGCGTTCCAATTCTGGGCGTTGTTGAAAACATGGCCATCCACATTTGCAGCGAATGTGGCCACAAAGAGCACGTGTTTGGTGCAGGTGGCGGCGAACGGATGGCAACAGAATACGGTTTGAAATACCTAGGGGGTTTGCCGCTGGACATTCGCATCCGAGAGCAAGCCGACATGGGTAAGCCCACCGTAATTGCTGACCCTGACGGTGATTTGGCAAACCTGTACAAAGAAATCGCCCGAAAAGTTGCAATCGGAATTGCAGAGCAGTCCAAAGACATGAGCTTGAAGTTTCCGAGCATTGTGGTGCAAAGCACCTAATAACCCGTTGATTTTTTAACAGGTATTGTGGCTCTTTCATCCTTTTTACAAACTGCAAAACCGAGGGCTCCCAGCTCACCCGTTGATGCTTGGGGCGATCCTCAACTTCGCTTAAACCTTGGCGGTCACCTGGCAGTTTGGTGTGAAAAGCCCGCCTCAAACATCACCACCGACGCATTGCCTTGGCTAATTCTGCATGGTGGGCCGGGGGGCAGCCTTGGGCCCCAGCAGGTGGTCCCTCTTCGCAATTGTGAATTAAGCTGGTTCGGGTTTGATCAACGCAACAGTGGCTTGAGCGAAGATTTACCTTTACAAGATTTAGACATACAGCGTTTTGTTGATGACGCTTTTCAAGTCGCAGACAAACTGAACATCGAACGTTTCCGAATTTTGGCCGGTAGTTGGGGCGCAACCTTGGCGCTAATGATGGCGGCTTCGCATCCCGAGCGGGTCAGAGGCTTGGTGCTTCGTGCACCATTTATTCCTTGGCGCGCACGTGTGGATGCCTTCTTTGCAAGTCTTGAAAGCTTGGCCCCCAGCCTTTTCGCACAAACCTTTGGCGCAAGGGCGCGTACCCTAGAAGTCTGCCAACAGGTGTTGGAATCAGAGGGGGATCAAGCCTTGAGCATGTGCGCCCTTTGGGCCCAACTGGAAGAGGCACTCCTCATCAACGCCTCACTGCCCCCAAAAGCTAACCCGACTGTTTCCATCCCCGAGGACCAGTCCAATCAGCAGCGCCTTCTCAGGAAATACAAACTGCAAGCCCACTTTCTGTTTCACGACTCGTTTACAGACCCCAATCAATGGCAAAGCGATATTTCTGTGATTGCAAAACATCGCATTCCTTTGCATTTGGTTCAAGGAGGTAAAGACCGAGTGTGCCCACCTGCAGGCGCGCATTTGCTCAACGAGCTCGTCCCCCATTCCACATTAACTTACCTTGCAGATGCAGGCCATTTGTCCTCCCCCAAATCAATGCTTGACGCACTGACCCAAGCTGTGGGCCAAATGCGTTGGCGCTAATGGTTTGCCCTGATACCACCGCCGATTGACTCATCCCATTACCCAGTAAGGGTGAAGGGTTTCCCCTCAAAAGGGCTTTGTCTCCTAAACTTCTTGCAAAACAAGTACAGCATAGTACTGAGTCAATGCACCTAGTTAAAGTATCAAAGGAGACAACTCATGGGAGTGGCAGCCGTTGGTTTCACGCCGCCTCTAACTTTTTCTGTGGAGGATCAAGACAAATACTCCGCGTTTATAAGCCGTAAGTCCGACGCTCGAAGTTCGGTCCGCAAAGCGATCGTACAAAATGCATACGCCCCCACATCGGGTGAAAAGCTACACAAAACCGCCCGCCTCACTTCCGAAATGGACATGGGGCTGGCTGCAGTCCGTTTTTTGGTGGAGAAGGGCTTCCAGTCTGGTGAAATCAACGACATTCTTCAAAATGTCGATGCCAATCGGGCAATCTGGAATGAGTTCAAAACATCACGGCAGGCCAGGTCTGCGGTGAACCAATTTGATTATCTTTACACTCATTCTCAAGACATTCCAAAAGGTGCGATTTCGAAAATGGTCAAAGTCAGTCGGTTTTTACGGCTATTCGGGGATCTGCTCATCTCGCGAACGTCGTTAACCTCCCGCACGGTCCGCTCAGTGACCGGAACCTCTGAAAAAACAAGCGTGTACTCCATGCCCTTGTTTTTCGGAAGTGCGATGCTGACCAACTTTCTTGGAGTAACCCTTCGCGACTCAGCCAAAGTCATCACCGCAACCATCGTTTCAGTCATCGTGTTTAGTGCTGGCGCCATTTGCATGGCTGGTACCCGGGTTGCTTTGAAATTTGCCCCAAGAAAGAGGTTGACAGAAAATGACCTGAAAATCGCTCAGTTCAGAGCCAAAGAATTGATTTCCAACCTCGCAAAAACAGCCCATGCACAACAAAAGGTATTGTCCACTGAGCAACGCACCATGGCGCTGCGCTATGTGGATGAAAAAATCGCCTACACCGAAAACACGCTGTTCACTCAATTTAAAAGAAAGTTCATCACCGGTGATTACCGAGCAGCGCGCTACCTTAAAGCTGCAGACATCAAAGTGGATATGGCTCACAGTGTGCTTAGTTTGCCTGTGGCCCAATGCCAAATGATTGGTGTGATTGAACAAATTAGGGAAAACAGCATTCGTGCGAAAAACTACTCCGACGGCGATTACGAGGCCTACCAAAAAGGGCAGGATTATGTTTTTCAAGGCCTAAGGGCCGCAGCAAGCTTAATTTCGGGGCCTCAGCGGAATGCTCAAAAGCTGGTTGTTCCGGGCTTGAAATATGCGGACTTGGACAAACTTGAAGCAGAGTTGGGAAATGCTGACCACCCCGATGTCATCCAGAGAAGGGCGAAAATTGAAGAGCGTCTAGATTGGCAGTACACCTCCCATTTTGCAAAACGCTCTTACCTGTTTAAAAAGAAGGCATTGGCCCAAATCGCCGACTGGGTCAAAGTACACCCGCTGGATGTGTCCTCTAAATCAGTACGCAGCAACAAAATTTCCAACCTACGCCAGCAATACGCACGCTGGCTCACCTACGACTCCAAAGGCGACCCGTCCAGCGTAAAAACCTGGCGTGCATTTGAAAGCTGCCCGAGCCAAAGGCACCGCCGCGCCAAAACTTTGGAATACGCGGTCAACAACTCCCGCGAGTACGGCCCGTTTACGCGTATTTTGTTGCGGGTCGGTAAAGCGTCAGAAGAGTTTTCTTGGAAATTCGCACTGCCCATGACCGGCCACACTTCTCGTTTTCTCGACAAACATCTTTTCAAAATGATCAAGCACGAGCAAGGTATTGTTACCCGCTCAACCTTCTCGCATGGCGGGGGGGCATCGCTTTGGATCGGCCTTAATTTGATTGCATTCCCACCCATGGCCATTCTATTTGGCGGCATTGGCCTGTTCGACATTATCAGTACCACCGCATTGGGCGCAATGACGGCCATTCCTGCTGTAATCGCCTATACCTTGGCTTACCCCTTGATTCACGCGGATTGGAAGGGGCCGGTATGATATTTCATTCAAACGACGCATTGTATTTACCAACAGAGTTAACTATCGCATCAACGAGTTACATCAACCGAGAGAAGTATCGTGGACAAGAACAAGATAGCCCCACCCGGAACTCCCAAAAGCCTTGGGCCAACAACCCAACCCTATGGCACCGTTTATCGTCCACCCGCACAGGGCGCAAGGCCAGGCTTGACTCCAAAAAAGCCGGGCCTACCGAGCAAAGCCGTTGAATCTCAGCCGATTGGTGATGCCTCGAAAGCCAGTTTTATTCAGCCCAGCCTGGAGCAATTGCTGGACAACGGATTTACTCCGCAAGAATCCTCATTGATGCATGATGCCCTGCGCATCGCCGACATGAAGTGGTTTGATGGCGACGGCTGCATTCTTGGAAAAGGCGACCAGATGGAGCTTGCACTGCGCGCAGGCGCATCAGACCGGCAGCGTTGGGCCGTCATGGCCGTTCCAATTTACGACATGAATGCACCTGGCGCAGTCGAAATTGCTCTCCATTTTTTGGCGGAATCTTTCGACATGGCCCATGTGTTGGATTTTCAGTATCAAATCGCCATCAATATGGAAGCCGAGCGCTTAGAGTTCCTGATGAACATTCCGTTCCAGCATTTAACAGCCAGCCAGATCGGAGAAATTATCGGAACCTTCACCAAAGCCATGATGGAAAGCCTGAATCAGGAATTGTCAGCGCTTCTCGATAAGGTAGACCCAAAAAAGGCCTAGCAACAAGGTAAAATCACGCTCAACTCTTCAGGGCCAAAGAACATGAGCATCAAATCAGACAAATGGATCCGCCGAATGGCGGAAAGCACCGGGATGATCGAACCTTTCGAGCCCGGTCAAGTCCGCTATGTAGACGGGCAACGGGTGGTTTCCTACGGCACCAGCAGCTATGGCTACGACATACGCTGTGCCAATGAGTTTAAAATCTTCACCAATATCAACAGCACCATTGTTGACCCCAAAAACTTCGACGAAAAAAGCTTTGTGGATTTCAAAGGCGACGTGTGCATCATCCCGCCAAATTCATTTGCTTTGGCCCGTACAGTCGAGTACTTCCGCATACCGCGCAACGTACTCACCATTTGTCTGGGAAAAAGTACCTATGCGCGCTGCGGCATTATCGTCAACGTCACCCCATTTGAGCCTGAATGGGAAGGCTACGTGACCTTGGAGTTTTCCAACACCACACCTCTGCCTGCCAAAATTTATGCAGGCGAGGGCTGCGCGCAGGTGCTGTTCTTTGAAAGCGATGAGGTGTGTGAAACCTCTTACAAAGACCGCGGCGGCAAGTACCAAGGTCAACAAGGCGTCACCCTGCCTAAAACCTAAGCCTGCCAAAACCTAGCAAAGTTTTAGGTCACCCCTCCAACCATGGCCTACTGACACATCTATTTTGGCGCATATCAAAAGCAGGGCAGATATCAACGCTGCCACTGCTGCCACATGCAAAACTGCCACCCACACGGGTGTGGCGAAAAATGTAATCAGAAAAGCGGCGGTTGATGTCACTGCGAAAGCGATGCGGTTGCCCAGCAACTCGCCCACATACTTCCCCAAAATGTGAGTGCCCACCACATAAGCCACATACTTGTCAGGCGAAGCCAACAGTTTGTTGGACACGTTAAAGCACAGTTTAGAAAGCTTTAACAGCAACCTGGTTCTGGTTGTGTATTGATGCGTATTCTTAAACATGTAACCCGCATTGCCCACTTGGCTTCTCAAACAAGGCTGGCCAAGCTCGGTTCGATGCAAAAATCGTCCGGTTGATTTGATCATGCCCCTTGCCACAGGCCATTTTGTCTTTTCCCCCCATGCGTACAACTTATTCACCAATTTGTTTTTGTCTTTTTGACTCCGAATTTCCAGTTCGTGAATGGGCGTATTCTCAATAAGCAATGGGTTCAGCCGAATCGGATCAGGGTAGTTTTCGCGCTTTTCAATTTGCCGCAACCCCAGGGCGCCCGCGCTAAATAGGCAACTTAATCCAAAAAAGAGGGCACCAAGCAGTTTGGGCGCACCCAAAGTGGATGTGGAAATAAGCCTAGCCACATACTTTGCCAGCACCGCACTGCCCATTCTGACGAAATCCGTGTCCTGTCCGCTGGACAAGGTGTTGCGCGTAATTTTGTCAAATGCATGGGACATGTCTGCAAAAAACTCGCCCGCCACCTCGCAGTTACGGGCAGCCACCACCAATACTCGAATGGATTTCCACGAGCTACTCTCAGGTCGCGACAACAACTTGTCGAAACAATGCGCCCTGTCTGCATCCTCCCAGCTTCGAGTCCTTATTTCCAAAAACCGCTTTTGGCTGTTCTGGTAAGTGTCTGGCAGGTCGTGCATGTACCCCATGTAATCTCGGGCGCACTGTGTGATGTTTGAATTCAATGGCGTGCATGGTCATGCTTGATCAAGGCGGTTATTGAACAATATTCATATGACAGGGATGTGAATATGCCCTGGTCGGCTAATTTTTTCTGAACCTGTTTTCATAAGCATTGACCTGAAAGCGCAGAGGAGGATAATGCGCACTTGCGGTTTTTTTTCCGCAAGATTTTCTCAATTTGGTTTACAGGAATATGCATCCATGAAATTTCGCTTTCCAATCGTCATCATTGACGAAGACTTTCGCTCTGAAAACACATCCGGCTTGGGTATCCGCGCCTTGGCCGATGCGATCGTAAAGGAGGGCGTAGAAGTTCTGGGTGTAACCAGTTATGGCGACCTTTCCCAGTTTGCCCAGCAGCAAAGCCGGGCCAGTGCATTCATTTTGTCCATCGACGATGAAGAGTTTGGCGCAGGCAGCGCTGGCGAAGTAGAGTCCGCCCTAACCAGCCTCAAAAGCTTTGTTGAGGAAATTCGCTTCAAAAACGCGGACATTCCGATCTATTTGTATGGTGAAACCCGCACCTCACGCCACATTCCCAATGTGGTGTTGAAAGAATTGCATGGCTTCATCCACATGTTTGAAGACACGCCCGAGTTCGTGGCCCGCCACATTATTCGCGAATCCAAAAGTTATTTGGACTCTTTGGCGCCCCCATTTTTCCGCGCCTTGGTGCATTACGCACAAGACGGCTCCTACTCTTGGCACTGCCCCGGTCACTCCGGCGGCGTGGCTTTCCTGAAAAGCCCAGTTGGTCAAATGTTCCACCAGTTCTTTGGTGAAAACATGCTGCGTGCAGACGTCTGCAACGCCGTGGATGAGTTGGGGCAACTTCTTGACCACACAGGCCCTGTGGCCGCCTCCGAGCGCAACGCAGCCCGTATTTTCAATGCAGACCACTGCTTTTTCGTCACCAACGGCACATCCACCTCCAACAAAATGGTGTGGCACGCGACAGTGGCACCCGGCGACATCGTTGTGGTGGACCGCAACTGCCACAAGTCGATTTTGCATGCCATTACCATGACTGGCGCAATCCCTGTGTTTTTGACACCCACGCGCAACCACCTTGGCATTATTGGTCCCATTCCCAAAAGCGAATTTGACCCAGAAACCATTCGCAGGAAAATCGAAAATCACCCGTTTGCAAGCAAGGCCAAAAGCAAAACCCCACGTATTTTGACCATTACCCAAAGTACATACGATGGCGTGTTGTACAACGTGGAAATGATTAAAGACACTCTGGGCTCTTGGATTGACACCCTGCATTTTGACGAAGCATGGTTGCCACACGCCAGCTTCCATACGCTTTACAACAACATGCACGCCATTGGTAAAGACCGCCCGCGTTCCAAAGACGCGATGATTTTCGCCACCCAGTCCACCCACAAGCTGCTTGCAGGCTTGTCACAAGCCTCGCAAATTTTGGTGCAAGAGTCCGAAACTCGTAAGTTGGATCGCCATATTTTTAACGAAGCCTACTTGATGCACACCTCCACAAGCCCACAGTACGCCATTATCGCGTCCTGCGATGTGGCTGCTGCCATGATGGAGCCACCCGGCGGTACGGCACTCGTTGAGGAAAGTATTGTCGAAGCCCTCGACTTCCGCCGCGCGATGCGCAAGGTGGACGAAGAGTTCGGTGCAGACTGGTGGTTTAAAGTCTGGGGCCCAGATGTATTGAGTGAAGACGGTGTAGGCACTGCCGAGGATTGGATGATCCACGCGCAAGACGACTGGCACGGCTTTGGCCCCTTGGCAGATGGCTTCAACATGCTGGACCCCATTAAAGCCACCATCGTCAACCCAGGCTTGGATGTAAGAGGGCAGTTTGCAGAGTCGGGCATTCCTGCTTCCATCGTGACCAAGTACTTGTCAGAACACGGTGTGATTGTTGAGAAAACCGGCCTGTATTCGTTTTTCATCATGTTTACCATCGGCATTACCAAAGGCCGCTGGAATACACTGGTTACCGCTTTGCAACAGTTCAAAGACGATTACGACAAAAACCAGCCACTCTGGCGCGTGGTTCCAGAGTTCTGTCAAAAATACCCCCAGTATGAAAGGGTTGGATTACGGGATTTGTGCCAGCGCATTCACGACATGTACCGCGCCAAAGATGTGGCTCGTTTGACGACGGAAATGTATTTGTCTGACATGCAACCTGCCATGGTTCCAGCTGAAGCGTATGCAAAAGTGGCCCACCGTGAAATTGAGCGCGTGGCGATTGACGAGCTGGAAGGCCGAATTACATCCGCCTTGTTGACACCTTACCCACCGGGCATTCCTTTGTTGATTCCTGGTGAGAAGTTCAATGCCACGATTGTTGAATACCTGCGCTTTGCAAGGGAATTCAATGCCCAGTTCCCTGGGTTTGAAACAGACATTCACGGACTGGTAGAAGAAACAGATGCAGCAGGCAATCCAGGTTATTACGTGGACTGTGTGAAAGTCTAATTTTGAGGGTTTAAATGCCCTTAGGGCTCCTAACTTAGACCCGCAATAAATCAAAAGCCGCTTCTAGCTAAAAACTAGAAGCGGCTTTTTTACAGCTTTTTTTACGAACTGAGTTTATGGCCTTTTGGTTTCAACCAACACCAAGTTGGACGAATCAATTGGAGCCACTGGTTTGCGTACCCTTGCAGCTTTTTCTTGTTTGGGTTGGCTTGCCAAGTTGTCTTGAACTACAGACCATTTGCTGCGGTCAGTCTCAACCCACAGCATGCCTGCACTTTCAACAACCGCAGTCAAGGACTGCTTGTCCAAGGGTCGAACAGCAGGTGTACTTGTTGCTGTTACAGCCGGTGAGACGATTGGATCGCTTTTTGATTCAACGACTGGCTCACTGGCATGTTCAGGGGTTGGCTCGCTGATTGCAACCGCCACTTCAGCAACCACATTCACCGCTGCAGTAGCAGGTTCAGTTGTTGTGATTTCTGTAGGTGCCTTTTCCTCAGCAACAACAGCGGCTTCTGATGCGGTAGCTTCTGAATGACTTGTTTCAGCAATTGGCTCAACTGCCCGAACCTCAACTGCTTGAACCTCAACCGCTTGAACTTCACCCGCTTGAACTTCAACAGGTTGTGCAGCAGCGGTTTGTGCTACGGTCGTTTCAGGTTCAACCTGAGGTGCAGATTGGCTCACAGCCTCAGACCCCATTCCTGTGGCTTCCGCAACTGGAATGAAAGTACGCGCACTGGAAGGTGCTCGCTGGGCGGGTTCCTCGTCGTTGCTATCAACTGCAACCATGTCATCGCCATGGATCTCGTTCGCTTCAGTGCCATTCTCAATTGAGTTGGTGTCTGAATCGCGCTGACCTCCGCGACGGCGGCGACGGCGACGACGGGGGGCGTCTCCATCTTCTGAACGCTCACCGCTGGATTCCGCGCCATACGACACAGTTTCCGCAATTTTGTTCGCCAATTCACTGTCAGAGTCTGCCTGGTTGGTCTCGTCAGAAGAGTCTGTGTTCTCCGAGTCATGCTGATCTGCTGCTTGCAGGTTCAAGCCATCCTCATTGCCACCACGACGTGTACGGCGACGGCGACGACCGCGACCATTTGACCGCTCTTCGTTGCCTTCCGCATCTACTACCACTTGACCCGGTGCAGCTTCAGCACCGATTGCACCGGCATTGATTGCGGCTGCATTTACAGTCGAGCGTTCTTCCGTCGCTTGGATTTGACCCTCTTCATTGCGCTGACGTCCACCACGGCCACGACGTTGCTGCTGGCCTTGACGGCCGCCATTGTTGCCATTCTGCGCGTCTGCAGCAGGCACTGCGGCTGAAGCCACTGCAACTGCGCCTGTATTTTCAGCATCCGCATCGTCACGATTGCGTCCACCTGATCCACCTCTACGGCGGTTGCGGCCACGGTTGCGGTCCTCTCCACCATTGCGACGGCGATCACCTCGCCCTTCGACTGATTTTTCAGGATGATCAATAATTTTGTCTTTGCCTACCGGGGCTTCGGCCACCGCATGGGTTCCACGACGGAACCAAGCCATGATCGTTGCGAGGAACGACGGCTTGGCAGCAGTTGGAACCACTGCAGGTACAATCGCCGCTGGTGCTGGCTTCGTGCGCGCAACATGCACCGGAGCCGGTTGGCTAGGGATAACACCCTTAATGACTGGAATTTGACGTTTGGCCGATTCGCTTTCTACTTTTTTGTCGTAGTAGCTCCGTTCTGGCGTAATGGTTGCCATTTCAAAACTTGGGCGCTCATCCTCCAAACGCTCATCGTCGTGGCGCAGGCGCGTTACTTCGTAATGCGGAGTTTCCAAGTTTTTGTTTGGAATCAACAACACCGACACTTTCAGGCGTGCTTCCAGCTTGTGGATTTCGCCACGCTTTTCGTTCAGCAAGAAAGTTGCAACATCCACCGGCACTTGCGTGTGAACGCTCAAAGTGCCTTCTTTCATTGCTTCTTCTTGAATAATACGAAGCACATGCAAAGCCGAGCTTTCTGTGTCGCGAATCACCCCAGTGCCGTTACAACGCGGGCATGTGGTGTGTGAACCTTCGTTTAGGGCAGGGCGGATACGCTGGCGAGACAACTCCATCAAGCCAAACCGGCTGATCTTGCCCATTTGAACGCGTGCGCGGTCAAAATGCAGGCTGTCCTTAACCTTTTGCTCCACTTCCTTCTGGTTTTGTGCACGCTCCATGTCAATGAAGTCGATCACAATCAAACCACCCAAGTCGCGCAAACGCAACTGACGAGCCACTTCCTCAGCAGCTTCCATATTGGTGCGCAGGGCTGTGTCTTCAATGTCAGAGCCCCGTGTGGCACGGGCAGAGTTCACATCAATGGACACCAATGCTTCGGTGTGGTCAATCACAATTGCGCCACCTGAAGGCAGCGGCACCATCCGGCTGTAAGCCGTCTCAATTTGGTGTTCAATCTGGAAGCGTGAAAACAATGGAATGTCATCGCGGTAGCGCTTGACCTTGTCCATCATGTCCGGCATGACGTGCTGCATAAACTGCTTGGCTTGCTCGTAAATGTCGTCTGTGTCGATTAACACTTCGCCAATGTCTGGGTGGAAGTAATCGCGAATCGCACGGATCACCAAGCTGGATTCCTGATAAATCAAGAATGCACCGTTGGAAGATTTACCTGCACCGTCAATTGCTGTCCACAGCTGCATGAGGTAATTCAAATCCCATTGCAACTCTTCAACCGTGCGGCCAATACCTGCAGTTCGGGCAATAATGCTCATGCCCTTGGGGTGCTCAAGGCGGTCTAGGGCATCGCGCAGTTCTTGACGCTCTTCACCCTCAATGCGACGGGAAACACCGCCTCCACGTGGGTTGTTGGGCATCAAAACCAAATAGCGGCCAGCCAAAGAAATGAATGTGGTCAGGGCCGCGCCCTTGTTGCCACGCTCTTCTTTTTCAACTTGAACCAGAAGCTCTTGGCCTTCGCTCAGCGCATCTTGAATGCGTGCTTTGCTGGCTTCGATGCCTTCTTTGAAGTACTGGCGGGAAATTTCTTTGAAAGGGAGGAAACCGTGACGGTCTTCACCGTAATTGACAAAACAAGCTTCGAGGCTGGGCTCGATCCGGGTAATGACGCCTTTGTAAATATTACTTTTGCGTTGTTCGCGACCTGCTGTTTCAATATCAATGTCGATCAGCCGTTGGCCGTCAACGATTGCAACCCGAAGCTCTTCAGCGTGGGTTGCGTTAAATAACATGCGCTTCATGCACACTCCATCCGCACCTAGGTGCAAAAAGAGACGCTGAAAATGGGGGAGCAGATTGAGATTTGGTAATTCAACAAGCAAATAAGCAGGCAAATAAACGGGCAAAGCGAAACCAAAGGAATGTTAATCGATTCCAAAAGTCTCAATTAAAAGAACAGGATGGGTTTTAACCATATGAATTATAGAAATAAACCTGTTTTAAGCCTTTCGTTGTGTTCGCTTGCGTCTTGCACTAAAGAACTTGCGCGACTGTGTCACACTCAAGTTCACAAATCTTATCGTACAGGCGGGCAATAGCCACGCGCCTCATTTTCAGTCATCTACACCACCATCTTGGGCTGGCGGCTCGCCCTTTTTATCAATAAAATTCGCTCTTCTCGTTGTTGCGGTTTAATCGCATCGTTTTACAGAGCAAAATAGATTATAAGCTGAACCTGCTTGACTCGTATATAAAAGTTTTGAACACGCATAAAAAACCCAATCCCGAACAGGCGATACTCGTCGAAGTTGACGAAAACTCTGAAGATCAGCGAGTCGATAACTTCCTGGTCAAAATCTGCAAAGGCGTTCCCAAAAGCCACATATTCCGCATTATTCGCTCGGGCGAAATTCGCGTGAACAAAAAACGCGTGGATGCAAGCACCAAACTTCAATTGGGCGATGTGGTGCGTATACCCCCCATCAAAACCAATGCACCAGCTTCGCTTGAAGAGGCCAACCCTGCCAGAAAAAGTCTGAATACCCTCAACGCAATCAAGCAAGCGGCTGACATACCCGTGGTTTTTGAAGATGACGACATCCTCGTTGTGAATAAACCTTCTGGGATGGCAGTTCACGGTGGTTCTGGCGAATCTTTTGGCGTCATTGAATGCATCAGGGAGGCCCGCTCAGCGCTGAACCAAACCCTTGAACTTGTCCATAGAATCGACCGTGAAACTTCCGGTCTTTTAATAATTTCAAAAAAACGCAGTGCTTTGAGGAAGTTACAAGAACAACTTCGAAACCGAGTGTGGAAAAAGTTTTACTACACCTTGGTGTTGGGTGACTGGCCCAAGGCTCTAAAGCAGGTTGATCTACCCCTGTTAAAAATTCAAACCAGTGAGAAGGAGCAGAGGGTGTTTGTCGACCCCAAAGGGGACAAAGCCTGTTCAATTTTTACAATAAAACAAAGGCTTGCTGGCATCAATTCAAGTTATACTTTGCTTCAGGTTCAAATTCTTACCGGGCGGACGCACCAAATTAGAGTTCACTCCAGCGCAAATTCGCACCCCATTGCGGGCGACGACCGGTATGGTGACTTTGAACAGAATAAAATACTCGCCAAGTCGGGTTTAAAGAGAATGTTTTTGCATGCCGCCCGTGTGCAAATTATTCATCCCAAAACCGACGAGCCCATGTGGCTTGAAGCTCCCTTGGCTGGTGATTTGCAATTTTTTCTCAATTCTTTGGAAGTGAAGTCCTGACATGGCATTTAAGATGGTGGTATTTGATTGGGACGGCACAATCCTCGATTCGACGGGTTTGATTGCAAAGTCTATCCGTTTGGCCTGCATGGACGCAGATTTACCCGACCCCGGTGACGAAATCGCCTCCTACGTGATTGGTTTGGGTTTATCCGATGCCCTGCAGCATGCCGCACCTGGTGCTACACAGGCACAGGTTAATCGTTTGGTTGAAGGCTACCGCAAGCACTATTTGGGCACCGAACACGAATTAAATTTGTTTGAAGGTGTACACGGATTGTTGAGTGATCTCAATCAGTTGGGTGTAATTTGCACAGTTGCAACTGGTAAAAGCCGGGTGGGTTTAGACCGGGCAATGGCCATGTCAGACACCGCAAAGTTTTTTATGTCCTCCCGCTGCGCAGACGAATGTCACAGCAAGCCGCATCCACAAATGTTGCTTCAGCTGATGGAGGAATTTGCCTTAACTCCAAACGAGGTCGTCATGATTGGTGATACCACGCATGACCTCAATATGGCTCAATCAGCGAAAACCCATGCAATCTCGGTGCAAACAGGCGCGCATCCGCCCTCGCTGCTTAACCAAGTGCCGCATCTCAAATCGTTCCATTCCATCAACCAAGCTGCACCTTGGTTGTTGCAAACAATTAAGAAGGGTTCAATTACCCATGAGTGAATCCAAATCACCCATCCAAGTTTGTGAGTCGGCCAGCATTCAGGAGGGCGGCACAGCCCAGCGCTTCAACGTGCTGTACAACGGCGAGGCTGTAAGCGCATTTGTAATCCGGGTGGATGACTCTGCACAAGGGTTTCTGAACCGCTGCAGCCACATTCCAGTAGAAATGGACTGGAATTATGGTGAGTTTCTTGATGACTCAGGTAGAGTGATCGTGTGCGCCACCCACGGCGCAAGCTACGACGGCGTTACTGGTGAATGCTTGGGTGGGCCATGCAGCGGCAACCCCTTGGTGCGACTAAACATCACAGAAGAGCAAGGTAAAGTGTTGTGGACTCCAGCTGGAGAAGTAACTGTTCCACCTGAAGGAATCGAGGATTAAAAATGGACACTCCTAACCCCATGAACAGCAATTCCAAACCCGGTTGGGAAAAAGACCTGGTCGAAAAACTAGCCACAGAGGCTCTTAAAGAGCAAAAGAGCCGCCGCCGCTGGGGTGTTTTCTTTAAATTTCTGGGTTTTGCATATGTTGGCGTCATCATTTGGACGGCCATGGGTAACACCATGGGCGAAAAAATCGAGACCGGCTCGCACACGGCCTTGGTTAGTCTGGACGGTGTAATCGCCAGTGACACAGTGGCCAGCGCAGAGCGTATCAACCACAGCTTACGCACCGCGTTTGAAAGCCCCAATGCGGTAGGCGTTGTCTTGCGTATCAACAGCCCGGGTGGCAGCCCGGTGCAAGCGGGCATGATCTACGACGAAATCAAGCGCTTGCGTAAAGAATTCCCAGACAAACCCCTGTATGCCGTGGTCGAAGAGATCTGCGCCTCGGGTGGTTACTATGTGGCCGCCGCCGCTGACAAAATTTATGTCGACAAAGCCAGTCTGATTGGTTCAATCGGCGTACTCATGGACGGATTTGGCTTTGTAGACACCATGCAGAAGCTTGGGGTTGAGCGCCGTCTAATCACGGCTGGCAATAACAAAGGTTTTCTAGACCCATTTAGCGAACAGCGGCCTTTTGAGAAGGAATACGCCACTCAAATGGTTGAAAACATACACCAGCAGTTCATCAAAGTGGTCAAAGAAGGGCGCGGCGCGCGTTTGAAAGAAGACCCTCTGATGTTTACTGGTCTCATTTGGACGGGTGAAAACAGCCTAAGTAATGGCTTGGCCGATGAGTTGGGTACCGTGCGGCAGGTTGCTGTGGATGTGCTTAAAGCAGAAACAATTCTTGATTACACCGAACAAGAGTCATTTGCTGAGCGATTCGCCAAACGCGTGGGCGTGGTTTTCGGCCAAAGCTTAGGCACCGCATTTTTCAGCAGTGCGTCGTATCCTTCGGTTCGATAACTCAGGTCGCTTGCCACAGGAACAAAGTAGGGTGCTTGCCAAGTTCCGGCACCTGCTTTTTCCAAGCCGCCACAGCTTGGGTCTTCAACAGCTCGTGTTCCCCAGTTAAGTCGCGCCCAATGCACAAGCGGGTACTGGGGCTTAACTTGCTCAACAGCGCTTCCAATAGTTTTTGATTCCTGAATGGCGTTTCAATCACCATTTGAGTGGACTTTTCCAATTTGGAGCGTCTGTCTGAGTCAGCAATCCACTTGTCACGCTCATCGGTCTGCAGCGGTGGGTAGCCATGAAAATGGAAATTTTGCCCATTCAACCCGCTGCCCATCAAACCCAAAATAATGGAGCTTGGCCCAACCAAAGGCAAAACGGGGCATTGGTGCTCATGCGCCAAAGCCACCATTTCCGCGCCGGGGTCGGCAACACCAGGGCAACCGGCATCGCTCATGACCGCAATTGGCTGGCCAGCTTTCGCTTTTTTAACCCATTCAGATCGTTCAGTAGCATTCAAGTCCTGAATTTGTACAATTTCCAAGTCTCGTATGGGTACCGGCATCTGAAAAAACTGCAAAGCAGCCCGCGCCGGTTTGGCGTTTTCAACCAACCAGGTGCGGCAGGCCTGAATATGCGGTAAATCTGCAGCCAGCACGGGTAAAACTGGCTTGCTTTGGCTTAAAGGGCTTGGGACCAGAATAATCATGGGAGGATAATCCCCAACTGCCTCAAAGCCTGTGAGGTTTCAATCAGGGGCAAACCAATCAATGCAGTCGGATCTTTTGACTCGATGCGTTTAAGCAAGGTGATGCCAAGCCCTTCGCTTTTGGCTGACCCAGCGCAGTCATAAGGCTGCTCAGTCCGCAAATAACGTTCAATTTCGTCGTCTGACAAGTCACGAAACTCCACCTCAGTGGGCGTGCAAAACTCAATCATTTTTCCACTGCTTAACTGGGTCACGCACACAGCGGTTTGAAATGTGATTGTGCGGCCGCTCATGCTTTTTAACTGGATTTTTGCATTCTCGTGGTTGCCTGGCTTACTGACTGCATTGCCGTCTACATCAGCCACTTGATCTGATCCAATGACCACAGCCAAAGGATGCAAGCGGGACACTGCAAGCGCTTTCTCGCGTGCGAGCCTTATGCAGTTTTCAAGTGCGGACTCACCGTTGAGCGGTGTTTCATCCACGCTAGGGGAAATGCAATCAAAGTCCACCCGCAGCCTTTGGAGCATTTCTTTGCGGTACTTGGAGCTGGAAGCTAAAATTAAGTGTGCTGGCATGAATGATTCAACTTACTAAAATGGATTGGCCGCAACAGCAGGGTGGTAATCGCGAAACAGTCACAGGCCGATTAACTCTACTGAATATAACTTTGACAGAAGGCCGTTTCCAGAGTATTATCCCGCGTTTCCTGCTTGCGTTAGGGTTATGTCACGTAAAGCTCTTATTAAAAGTGATTCTGGCCTTTTGGAATTTGACGCTTGGTCGTTTTGTCGAACCAAGCAAGAGTTAAAAGCGGGCGTTACCGACGCGTATCATGAATGGCAGTTTCCACGCCTGAGTGATGAGCCTTTGCTGCAATCATTCACCTTGAACGATTGGGCAATTAGCGGCAGTCAGAATAAGCGGAATGAATGCGTGCTGGCTTTCCGAGGGCAGTTGAATGCGGTTTTTTCATGTGCACACTGTGGCAAACCAGTGTCTGAACAAATCGAAATTCATCGGAATTTGCTCTTAAGGCTCAGCGAGCAAGACGCAGAAGCTTACGATCAAGAGAATTTGGACGACTACACCGACGTGGTGTCTTGCCCCGGTTCAATCAACTTGGCGGAGTGGTTTGAGGACGAGCTCATGTTAAGCTTGCCCATGCTGCCTCGTCATGAAGAATGTGAAGACAACCCTGATTCAGGGTTAATCGAAATTTATCGCAGTGCGCCTGTCGAAGCGGATGAAGATCAGCCGGTGGGTGAAACTGTAAGACCCTTTGCCGGACTTGGCGATCTCATCAAGTCCACCAAGAAGTAAAATTTTTACACGGAGTTTAAAATGGCAGTTCAACAGAACAAAAAATCGCCTTCAAAGCGCGGCATGCACCGTTCACATCAAAACCTGACAGCGCCCACCCTGTCTGCTGATTCAGCATCTGGCGAGTTGCATTTGCGCCACCACATCAGCCCAAACGGCATGTATCGTGGTAAAAAGGTTGTGAAAACTAAATCTGACGAGTAATCAGTCTAGTAAGCAGCATAGTTAGCCGACCAGTCAGCAGAAAAACAAGAAAGGCAACTGCAGTCACGTTGCCGTGAAACCAAAAGGGTAAACCACGGATGGTTCGCATAGCGATTGATTGCATGGGTGGTGATCACGGTCTTCCGGTCACCATTCCCGCCTGTCTGCGTTTTCTCAATTCTTTTGAAGACGCGCATCTTGTGCTTGTAGGGCGTCAAGCCGAAATCGAGGCCGCTTTGGCCAAGAAAAAGGCCTTGGAGCACCCGCGGATTACCATCCACAACGCCACCGAAGTGGTCGAAATGGATGAACCGCCCGCACAGGCTTTGCGTAATAAAAAAGATTCCTCCATTCGAGTTTGCTCCAACCTAGTCAAGGAAGGAGTGGCTTCGGCTTTCGTGAGCGCGGGTAACACCGGCGCTTTGATGGCGATATCCAGATTCGTACTCAAAACCTTGGATTCAATTGATCGCCCAGCGATCGCATCTGCTTTGCCCAATCAAAAAGGTTCAGGCACCTTGATGCTCGACCTTGGCGCCAATGTGGATTGCGGCCCTGAGCATTTGTTCCAGTTTGCGGTTATGGGTTCTGCATTCGTCAAGGCCACTGACGGAATTGAAAAACCTACAGTGGGTTTGCTGAATATTGGCGAGGAAGTGATCAAGGGCAATGAAATGGTCAAAAAGACCGCTGAGTTGCTCCGCGCAAGTGACTTGAATTTCTACGGCAACGTGGAAGGTAACGACATTTTCAAAGGCACTACCGATGTGGTGGTGTGTGATGGCTTTGTGGGCAATGTGGCCCTCAAGGCCTCGGAAGGCTTGGCCAAGATGCTGGGCGACACGATTAAAACAGAATTTAAAAGAGGTATCTGGCCCAAAATTGCAGCAATCGTCGCTGCGCCTGTGCTGCTCCGATTCAAAAAAAGGTTGGACCACCGCCGTTACAACGGTGCAGCATTGTTGGGCTTGAAGGGAATTGTGATCAAAAGCCATGGCTCGGCTGATGCCTATGCCTTCTTTTTCGCCATCAAACGCGCGTATGACGCGGCAAATGCCAATCTGATAGAAAGCATCCGATTGACCATGTCGCATTACGTCGCAATTCCGGCGGAAGTTTCAGAAGCACATAGTGGGTCAGCTCCTGCTGAGGCTCAACAAAATTAAACAAACTGAATGACCCAATACAGCTCCATACTCGGGACGGGCTCTTGCCTGCCTGAGCGTGTGGTTTCCAACGACGAGTTGGTGAAGTTCCTCGAAAAGCGAGGAGTTGAAAGCAGCGCGGAATGGATTGAATCCCGCACTGGCATTCAGCAAAGACACTTTGCCGGCCCACTGGAATCCACTGCCTTTCTGGCTGCGCAAGCGGCAAGCAAAGCCCTCGAATCTGCTGGAGTGATACCAAATGAGGTAACCCTCATTGTTGTAGCCACCTCCACGTCTGATCAAATTTTTCCCTCCACTGCCTGTGCAGTCCAGTCGATTCTTCAAGCCAAGAATGCTGCGGCATTTGACGTTCAAGCGGTTTGTAGCGGTTTTGTGTATGCAATGACCATTGCAGACTCCATGATTCGTTCGGGGCAGTTTAAAAACGCCTTGGTCATTGGTTCTGAGGTATTTAGCCGTTTGATGGATTGGGATGACCGTGGCACCTGTGTTTTATTTGGCGACGGTGCAGGCGCGGTGTTCATGTCAGCTTCCAGCGAACCCGGTGTATTGGCTTGTGAATTGCAAGCTGATGGCGATCAATCTTGCATTTTGAACACCCCGGGGCGAATTGAAAACGGAGCCATCGTGGGTGACCCATTCTTGCGCATGGACGGCCAAGCCGTATTTAAGCAAGCGGTGGCGGTATTGGGTTCAAGCGCCCTACAGGTGATTCAAAAGGCTGGAATTACGGCAGATCAAGTTGATTTTCTAGTGCCCCATCAGGCCAATGTGCGAATTCTCCAAGCGGTTGCAAAGCGGCTTAAGTTGTCTGAAGAAAAAACCATCGTGACCGTCAACCAACATGGCAACACTTCTGCGGCATCTGTACCTTTGGCGCTGGATTACGCTGTGCGCCAAAATCGCATCAAAAAAGGCCACACGGTGCTTCTTCAAGGTGTAGGTGGTGGGTTTACGTGGGGAAGCGTGCTTGTTCGCATGTAGAATACGGATAAATTAAAAACTCAGATAGAAACCTCAAAAGCATGAGCAAAAAAATAGCCTTCCTGTTTCCAGGCCAAGGTTCGCAAGCGGTTGGAATGCTTGATGCATTCAAAAATGACAGTCAGTTTTCTGCACTTTACGAGGAACTGACGGCTTCAGCCGATGCTGCGTTGGGTGAAAACCTGTCAGGACTAATTGCCAATGGCCCAGCAGAGTCTTTGAACTTAACAACCCACACCCAGCCTGCGATGCTGCTGGCAGATGTGTTGTGTTTTCAAGCCTGGACGCACTTGGGCGGCCCACAGCCCGCCATGATGGCAGGGCATTCCTTGGGCGAGTATGCAGCCTTGGTCGCTTCTGGTGTTTTCAGCTTACAAGACGGCGTGAAATTGGTTCGTGCGCGAGCAAATGCCATGCAGAATGCAGTGCCTGTGGGGCAGGGCGGAATGGCCGCTATATTGGGCTTGACTGATGCGCAGGTGATTGAGGCCTGCTCTAAAGCATCCGCAACCGGTGAGGTTGCCGAGGCTGTGAACTTCAATGCACCCAGCCAGGTTGTGATTGCCGGTTCCGCAAAAGGCATTGAACTTGCCTGCCAATTTGCGAAGGAACTCGGTGCCAAGCGTGCGTTGCCATTGGCAGTGTCTGCGCCGTTTCATTCCAGTTTGATGAAGCCTGCATCCGTTGAATTGAAAAAAGTGTTGGATGCCGTGCAGTTTGCCTCGGCAAAGTCCAGCGTGTACAACAACATTGATGTTTTGGTTGAAGCCGAGGCTTCCAAAATCAAAGACGCTTTGGTGCGTCAGGCCTATGGGCCTGTTCGGTGGGTTGAATCCATCCAAAAGATGGCCGCTGATGGGGCCGAGTTGTTTGTGGAGTGTGGTGCAGGCAAGGTTTTGACAGGCATGGTCAAAAGAATTGTTGATGTACCGGTGCTTAATATTTCAGACCCTGAGTCTGCCCGCAGTGTATTTGAAACACTGGCCTCTTGAAAGCAAACCAACTGAACAGAGTAACTGAATGACTACGAATTTTTTTGATCTCACAGGTAAGGTTGCACTGGTTACAGGTGCCAGCCGCGGCATTGGCAAAGGCATTGCTTTGGCATTGGGCCGGGCAGGTGCGACAGTGGTGGGCACGGCCACTTCAGAATCTGGCGGTGAGGCTATTTCCGCTTATTTGAAAGAAGCAGGAATTCAAGGCCATGGTGCCTGCGTCAACGTGACAGACTCCGCTCAGGTTGAGGCTCTGCTTGAAAATATGGCCAGCACAGTCGGCGCGCCCCTTGTTTTGGTGAATAATGCTGGCATTACACGCGACCAGCTGGCGATGCGGATGAAAGATGAGGATTGGGATGCTGTCATTTCAGTCAATCTGTCTTCCGTTTTCAAATTGTCAAAACTGGCAATCAAACCGATGATGAAGGCCAGAGTAGGGCGTATCATCAACATCACTTCAGTGGTGGGCAGCAGCGGTAACCCAGGGCAAGCCAATTATGCGGCGGCCAAAGCTGGGTTGACGGGTATGACCAAAGCATTGGCGAGGGAATTGGGCAGTCGAAACATCACAGTCAACTGTGTGGCGCCCGGTTTCATTCAAACAGACATGACTGCTGAACTTTCCGAAACGCAGGTTGAGCAGTTGAAGCAACAAATCCCGTTGGGACGCCTAGGACAGGTGGATGACATTGCTGCGGCAGTGCTCTATTTGGCCAGTGATCAGGCGGGATATGTCACAGGTTCCACAATCCATGTAAATGGTGGAATGTGGATGGGTTAATGGCATTGCACTGAATTTTTTTCTGCAATAATGCAATGCTAGTATTTTTGATTCTTTTAAAACCACGGAGGCTCCGTAATGGAAAACATCGAACAGCGCGTTAAAAAGATTGTGGCCGAACAGCTCGGCGTTAAGGAAGACGAAATCAAGAACGAATCTTCCTTTGTGGATGATCTTGGCGCTGATTCCTTGGACACAGTGGAATTGGTGATGGCTCTTGAAGAAGAGTTTGAAACTGAGATTCCAGATGAAGATGCTGAGAAAATCACCACTGTTCAACAAGCAATCGATTACGTTAAGTCTAACTCCAAGGCCTAATGCTTTTTGAATTCAGGGGTTTTGGAGATGGTGCTAAAAAAACCATTTTCAGAACCCTACTAAAAACACAGGAGTGAATGTGAGCCGAAGACGTGTTGTGATTACCGGGTTGGGCATTATTAGCCCTATTGGTAACTCAGTGGATGAAGTCTGGAGCAGCCTTACCCAAGGTAAGTCTGGTATTTCAACTATCACGCGATTCAATACTGAAGCGCTTAGCTGCACCATCGCTGGTGAGGTAAAAGGCTTTGATGTCGAGGCTTATTTCTCCAAGAAAGAAGCCAGCCGCATGGATACGTTTATCCATTATGGATTGGCGGCAGGTATTCAGGCCTTTAAGGATTCCGGGCTTGAAGTCACTGAAAAAAATGCTGACCGCATAGGCGTCAGTATTGGTTCAGGGATTGGTGGTCTTCCGATGATTGAGGAAACTCACTCGGAGTTGATCAACAAAGGATTCCGACGAATTTCCCCATTTTTTGTACCGGGTAGTATCATCAACATGATCTCCGGGCACATGTCCATCATGCATGGTCTGAAAGGGCCCAACATTGCAATGGTAACTGCTTGCACCACGGGCACCCATTCCATTGGTGAGGCGGGTCGGATCATCGAGTACGGCGATGCAGATGTAATGATTGCTGGCGGTGCCGAAGCAACGGTTTCGCCATTGGGCATTGGCGGTTTTGCTGCCATGCGTGCATTGTCTACCCGTAATGATGACCCCACGGCTGCTAGCCGTCCTTGGGACAAAGACCGCGACGGTTTTGTTCTGGGTGAAGGTGCAGGTGTATTGGTGCTTGAAGAGTACGAGCATGCCAAAGCACGGGGCGCCAAAATTTATGGTGAACTTGCAGGCTATGGTATGAGTGCCGACGCTAGCCACATGACGGCCCCATGCACTGATGGTGATGGCGCTGCGCGTTGCATGACTGCTGCACTTAAAAATGCCGGCCGCAACGCCAACCAAGTGGACTACCTCAATGCCCATGGCACATCAACACCCTTGGGTGATGTGGCTGAAACCATGGCTGTTAAGCGTGCCTTGGGCGACCATGCCTACAAAACGGTTGTGAACTCAACCAAAAGTATGACGGGTCACTTATTGGGTGCAGCCGGTGGCATAGAGGCGGTGTTCACCACCTTGGCTGTTTACCATCAGGTTTCACCACCCACAATTAACTTGTTGTCTCCCGGTGAAGGTTGCGACCTTGATTATTGTGCAAACCAGGCCCGAGACTTAAAAATTGATTTGGCCTTGTCCAACTCCTTTGGTTTCGGTGGAACGAACGGTACTTTGGCTATCGCCAGAGTTTAAGAGGTCCATTTGCCGCAGCAATTCAATCCGGTTTTGCCGAGTCCAATCAGGATGTCCGGATTTGTTTGGCCACAATTGGGCTATTCCCAGTTGTGGATGTTCATTCAAATCGTTTTGAAGCGATTGGGCTTTGTTGGGGACTCTAGTTTCCCTCAGGCCGGTGCGTTTGAGTTTTGTGTATCCAAACCCTCATTGGATAGTAGGTCGCGGAGGGAAGAGTTTTCCTTGATTTATCGAAGTTTCGGTGACCAGGAAACCTTGTTTTTTACCCCTCTGCGTGCCTGGGTTAACCCAATTGCCCTGTTTGTCTGGGTCAAGCATGCTCCGTCTGAAAGTACGCTGACCCTTTGCTTCGCCCATTCCAATTCTATGGCTTACCGCCATGCTCTCACCTGGCTGAAGTTTTACAAACTACCCACTGCCCAATTTCAACAGGATTCGGCCTTGCCTTTTCTGGGAGGTCTTCAATGACTCCCGAAAGAGACGAGGACTTTTTGATCGTTCAGCGAGTGCAGGCCGGCGACAAGAAAGCCTACAATTTGTTGGTGTCCAAATACCAAAGGCGCGTGGCCCGTTTACTCACCCGAATGGTTAAGAACCAAGAGGACATTGATGATGTCGTACAAGATACATTCATCAAGGCGTACCGGGCTATTGGCAATTTCCGTGGGGAAAGTGCCTTCTACACATGGATTTATCGTATAGCGATTAACACCGCCAAGAACCATTTGGTGACCCAAAATCGCCGTCCGATGACGCTGCATGATTCAAATGATGATGACAGTGAAACTTTTGAAGACAATAGCGCTCTTAGTAACATCGATACGCCTGAGTCCCTACTGCAGACCAAGCAAATAGGGGAGGCGGTGAATGATGCGATGGCGGCTTTACCGGATGATTTACGGGAAGCCATCATCATGCGGGAAATTGATGGTTTAAGTTATGAAGAAATTGCTTCAGCCATGGATTGCCCAATTGGGACCGTTCGGTCCCGTATTTTTAGGGCTCGCGAAGCGATATCACAAAAAATCAAACCGCTTCTGGACCCTAAAGGTGATAAACGATGGTAATGGGTAATCTATGGGCAAGCTAGAACAAATATCAACCTTGGTTGATGGGGAAATGTCAGAAAGCGAGATCAAAGCGCTGCTTCTGCAAATGGATGATGAAGACCAATCCGCATGGAATAGTTTTCAGTTAATCGGGGACGTGTTGCGAAGCGAAAGCTTGACCGCGCACCACCAACCTGATTTGGTTGACCAAATCGCATTGATGATTGAGCAGGAGCCAACAATCGTTGCACCTGTGCTTGCCAAAACGCTGGCGGACCGTCGCAAGATGATTGCCACCTTTGCAGCGGCAAAAAGTTTGAAACTGGTTGCTTCAGTGGCTGCGGTGGTTGTGGTGGCCTTGTCCATCAATACTTTTGTACCTGCTGTAGACTCCGAGGTGCAAATGGTGATGAAAACACGCAGCGCTGAAACAGTGAACGACAAAGAACTTGCCTTGTGGCAAGAGTACTTCTCGGCACACCAACAGAATGCTGTGCAAAGCGGCTTGGCGGGTGTGTCCCCGATTGCGAGGGTTGAGTCTGACAAACCCGTATTGAATGATGTGTCGAGCAGTGTGGTGGTTAGCCGCAGCGATGCCAAAGAGTGGATGAATGTGTGGACACCGGAGCAGGAGACTGGCCTGCAGTCGGTTCAGTTTCAATATGTGTCATCGGAACGTTAAGGCATTATGAGCAGCATGCACACGCTTGTACTTGGGGCCCCGTCAGTTGGTTTCAGAGCTTTTGTATCGGGGCTTTTGTTGGTGACCGGAATCATGGGTTTTGCCCCTGGATCGCAGGCAGCTGACGAAACCGCACTCTGGACACTCGTTTCCCAGACTCATGAAAAGGCTCGCTTGTTGAATTATTCGGGCTTTTTGAGTACGAAGTCTGGCGAGCACACCCAGAATAGCCGCGTGGAACATTTTGCAACGCCCGAAGGTGAATTTGAGCTGATCGAAAAGCTGGATGGACAACCCTCCCGTTGGATACGCCACAACGATCAAATTCAATGCATCATCCCCGATCGTAAGTTGATCCTGTCTGAAAAGAGGCAAATCAATTCTTCTTTCCCCAGGGTATTTACGAATGCGGATGGATCTGCTTCTTTGGCCCAGTTTTACACCATTGATGAGCTTTCGCCACGCCGAGTGGCCGGGCGTCAGGCCCGTGTGATGCGCCTGTTGCCCAAAGATCAGATGCGTTACGAGTACCGCCTGTTTGTAGACAAGGAACATTCGTTGCTGTTGCGGTCTGAGTCCTATTCCCGTCAAGGTGAACTGCTTGAAAGAGTTGGGTTTTCTGAAATTAACTTTTCCAGTGACCTTAGCAAAAAACCAGCACTTATTGAAGCTGGGCCCGGCTGGAAAGAGGCAAGCACCAAAATTCTCCCGATTGATGACCGAAAGCTTCCTTATGCGTTGCCACAATCGATGCATGGATTTTCAAAAATCAATGCTTTTTGCAGGATGAAGGACAACAACCTTGAAGTCCACCAGGCTGTGTTCTCGGACGGTTTGGCAACATTGTCCGTTTTTATTCAAAAAGCGCAAGCAGGTCAAACTTTGCCATCCGTGCCCATGAGCCATGGCGCGGTGATGTCAAAATCTGAGATCCAAGGAACCCATTTGGTGACGGTGTTGGGTGAGGTTCCGGTTGTTACACTTGATACCTTTCTAAAGTCAGTGAAATGGAAGTCGCAGTGAGTACGCCTGCTGAAAATAATTGCAACAAGAGGAATTCAAGAATGAGAATAATAAGTGTTCGTCAGTTGTCCCTTCAATTTTTGGGATTGGTTTGTGCAGTGGTGTTGATGGGCAATTTGAGCCCTCAAATGGCTAACGCGGCCGCTCGAGATTTGCCCGATTTCGCTGATTTGGTGGAAAAGGCTGGTCCAGCAGTTGTGAACATTCGCACCACTCAAAAAGTGGGTGGTCAACAAGGCGGTCCACAAGGTGGGTTTCCTCCCGGATTTCCAGGTATGGACCCCAATGACCCTTTCTATGAATTTTTTAAGCGTTTCATTCCCCCCGGAGGGCAGGTACCCCAGCAACGCGCGCCACAACCTGAGCGTGAGGTTCAGCGTGGTGTGGGGTCTGGATTCATCATCGACAACAAAGGTTTTGTGCTGACCAACCACCATGTGGTTGAGGGTGCGGAAACCATTTTTGTAACCCTCAGCGACAAGCGTGAATTCAAGGCCAAAATTATTGGCTCGGATCAGCGCACCGATGTGGCTTTGGTCAAAATTGAAGGCCCTGATTTGCCATTCCTGAAAGTGGGTGATGTGTCCAAGGCCAAAGTGGGCCAGTGGGTGCTGGCGATTGGCTCTCCATTTGGCCTTGAGAATACGGTTACGGCCGGTATTATCAGCGCCAAAGCACGTGATACGGGCGAGTACTTGCCCTTCATCCAAACTGATGTGGCTGTCAACCCGGGCAACTCGGGTGGGCCTCTTTTGAACCTCGATGGCGAAGTGATCGGCATCAACTCGCAAATTTACAGCCGTACCGGCGGGTTTATGGGTATTTCGTTTGCTATTCCAATTGACGAAGCCATGCGCGTGGCCAATCAATTGCGCTCCAGCGGCAAAGTAAGCCGCGGCCGTATTGGTGTGGGCATTGGTGAGGTGGACAAGGAAGTTGCTGAAGCCCTCGGCCTGAAAGAAGCAAGCGGTGCCTTGGTGACGTCAGTAGGCAAGGATGGACCGGCTGACAAGGCAGGTGTGATCTCCGGCGATATTATTTTGAGCTTTAATGGCAAGAAAATCACCAAATCCTCAGATTTGCCACGGGTTGTGGGCGAGACCAAACCTGGCACCACTGCGACGATGAATGTGTGGCGCAAAGGTGAAAGCGTCAATTTGAAGGTTGCTGTTGCAGAGTTCGAAAACCTGGAGCCAAAAGTGGCAGCCAAGCCCGAAGCGAAACCGGATGCCGGTAAAGCCGACAAGCTGGGATTGGTGGTGGTTGAACTCACCGCTGACAAACGCAAAGGCGTGGGTAGCGGTGTGGAAGTGAAGTCGGTGGAAGGAATTGCTGCAGGGGCGGGTATTGCAGTTGGGGATATCATTACACGAATTGGAAACACCGATATTTCCAGCACAAAGCAATTTACTGAACTTGTAAATGCTACGAAAAAGGGCCAAGCGATTGCACTTTTGGTCAAGCGTGGTGAAAATTCCTTCTTTGTACGGATTGCGCTTTGATAGATGATGTCTTTCAGGTGCTGATGCGCTAAAATAGCGTGTTATTCAAGCTTGGTAGGGGGCATTTCTGCCCCCTTTTTAATGATGCAGATGCAGCACATACGTAACTTTTCAATCATTGCTCACATTGACCATGGTAAATCCACATTGGCTGATCGGCTTATCCAATGGTGTGGTGGTTTAAGTGACAGGGAAATGGATGCCCAAGTTTTGGACTCCATGGACTTGGAGCGTGAGCGGGGGATTACCATCAAAGCCCAAACTGCGGCCCTTCATTACAAAGCAAAAGACGGCAAAACCTATTTGCTCAATTTGATTGACACCCCCGGGCACGTCGACTTTTCTTACGAGGTTAGCCGTTCATTGTCTGCTTGCGAAGGTGCTTTGTTGGTGGTGGATGCCTCCCAAGGTGTAGAAGCCCAAACAGTGGCCAATTGCTACACCGCACTGGAACTGGGCGTGGAAGTGCTGCCTGTGCTGAATAAAATGGATTTGCCAGCGGCCGACCCGGATAATGCACGTACTGAGATTGAAGATGTAATCGGTATTGATGCGTCCGAAGCCATCGCTGCATCGGCCAAAACCGGCATGGGCATTGAAGACATTCTGGAAATGATTGTTGCCAAGGTTCCGCCCGCCAAAGGTGACCCTACCGCCCCCCTGCAAGCATTGATTATTGATAGTTGGTTTGACAACTACGTGGGCGTGGTGATGTTGGTGCGTGTGGTCAACGGCACCCTTCAGCGCAAAGACAAAATTCGCTTGATGGCCAATGACTCGGACCACCCCGTGGACGAGATTGGCGTGTTTACACCCAAGGGTGTGCAGAAAGACACCTTGTCTGCTGGCGAGGTGGGTTACATCATTGCAGGCATCAAAGAGCTAAAAGCCGCCAAAGTGGGCGACACAGTGACCTTGGCCACCAAGCCTGCAACTTCGGCCTTGCCGGGGTTCAAAGAGGTCCAATCCCAAGTGTTTGCTGGGTTGTTTCCAGTTGAAGCCAACCAGTATGAAGCCTTGCGCGAAGCCTTGGAGAAACTCAAGCTGAATGACGCGGCTTTGAATTACGAGCCAGAAGTGTCTACCGCCCTGGGCTTCGGATTCCGCTGCGGATTTTTGGGCATGTTGCACATGGACATTGTGCAGGAGCGCCTTGAGCGTGAATTCGATATGGACTTGATCACTACAGCCCCAACTGTGGTGTATGAAGTTATGATGCGAGATGGCACGATACTGCAGGTGGACAACCCATCCAAAATGCCGGACCAAAGCAAGATTGAGGAAATTCGTGAGCCGATTGTGATTGTGAACTTGCTGATGCCTCAGGAGTACCTAGGCTCGGTCATGACACTGTGTACTGGTAAGCGCGGTAACCAAACCAATTTGGTGTACCACGGCAGGCAAGTTCGCCTCACCTTCGAAATGCCGATGGCTGAAATTGTGTTGGATTTCTTTGATAAATTGAAATCGGTTTCGCGTGGTTATGCTTCCATGGATTACGAGTTCAAAGAATACCGGCCAGCTGACATTGTGAAAGTGGATATTCTGATCAACGGTGACAAGGTCGATGCATTGGCCATTATGGTCCACCGCGCAAACTCCCAATACCGAAGCAGGGCTGTGGTTGCTAAGATGCGCGAGATCATTTCTCGTCAAATGTTCGATGTGGCCATTCAAGCCGCAATTGGCGCAAACATTATTGCCCGTGAAACAGTGAAGGCTTTGCGAAAGAACGTGTTGGCAAAGTGTTACGGGGGTGACATTTCCCGTAAGAAGAAACTGCTTGAAAAGCAAAAAGCAGGTAAAAAGCGGATGAAGCAGGTGGGTAACGTGGAAATTCCACAGGAAGCATTTCTGGCCATTCTTCAGGTGGAAGACAAATAACAATGAATTTTTCTCTTATTCTTTTCTCCTTGGTGCTGGGTACCGGGTTTTTCTACGTCTTGGATTTGGTGGTTTATCGGCCCAAAAGACGAGAGGCGGCACTGAGGGCTGTGGCTGCGGCTCGCCAGCAATCTACAGAAATTGATGATAAAAAAGCGCGTATTATTCACACCAACTACATGCGCCCCCCAGCCTGGTTGGAATACACGGCCAGCTTTTTCCCGGTCATTTTGTTCGTGTTTATGCTGCGCTCATTCGTGGTTGAACCTTTCAAAATTCCTTCTGGATCCATGATTCCCACCTTGGTAATTGGTGACCTCATTCTGGTCAACAAATTCACCTATGGAATTCGCTTGCCGATCGTCGAAAAGAAAATTATTCCCCTGAACGACCCCAAGCGTGGCGATGTGATGGTGTTTCGATACCCCAAGGACACGTCATTGGACTACATCAAACGTGTGGTGGGTGTGCCGGGCGACAAGGTGGAGTACCGCAACAAACAACTGAGTATCAATGGGGTTAAGCAGACATTGACCGCCTTGGACAAGTACTACGACTCCAATACTTTCCAGTATTCTTTGCAATTCAGTGAGAAGCTGGACGGGCGGGTTCACCGTATTTTGAACGATCAAGACGCTCCACCCTTTGTAATCGGCATGGAAGATTTTCCGGGCCGCGAGGCTTGCAGTTATGATGTGACGGGCTTTCAATGCGTGGTGCCTGCAGGGCACTATTTCATGATGGGCGACAACCGGGACAATTCCAGCGACAGCCGCATTTGGGGTTTTGTTGCGGACAAGCAAATTGTGGGCAAGGCATTTCTGGTTTGGATGAACTTCAGCGACATGAAGCGCATCGGTACCTTCTATTAAGATGGATGGTTTGATCCGCCTTGAGAAAGAGTTGGCCTATTCCTTCAAGGACTTAGGCCTTTTAAAGTTAGCATTGACCCACCGAAGTTTTTCCGCATCCCACAATGAACGCCTTGAGTTTTTAGGCGACAGTGTCTTGAATTGCGCTGCGGCAATTTTGCTGTTCGACAAATTTTCCGAAGTGGATGAGGGCAAGCTTTCTCGTGTGCGCTCGCATTTGGTGCGGCAAGATTGTTTGGCGCAGATTGGCAGAAATTTGAGTCTTGAAGATGTGCTTTCAGTGGGAACGGGGGAATTAAAAAGCTCCAGCACACTGAAGGACAGCATTGTGGCCGATGCGGTGGAAGCTATTTTTGGCGCTATTTTATTGGACAGTGGTTTTGAAGCGGCAAAGGCCTGTGTAATTAGGTTGTTGACCCCGGTTTTAAATTCCACGCCGATTGAAATGTTGGGCAAAGACCCCAAAACAAGATTGCAAGAACATTTGCAAGCCAATAAGCTGAAGTTGCCTGTGTACTCAGTGACAGTGGAGGGTGGAACAGCATCCAGCCCCGAGTTTGTTGTTGAGTGCAGAGTTGAAGATTTGAATGTGAAGGCGAGCGGCCGGGGGCAATCCCGCCGGGTGGCAGAGCAAGTGGCAGCCGAGCTGATATTGAACACGATTGAGGCGCAGGGCCAAACGGTGAAAGCGCAAGGCGGTAAGAATAAAGTATGACTAACGGTATGAACGAACAAAGTGAAACCCCCGAAACCCGCTGTGGCGTAATTGCTGTGGTTGGCCGTCCCAATGTGGGAAAGTCGACCCTAATGAACGCGATGATTGGTGAGCATTTGTCGATTACCTCGGCCAAACCGCAAACAACCCGTCACCGGGTGTTGGGTGTAATGACTGAGACGCTGAAGGAAACGCCGGTTCAGTTCATTTTTGTAGACACACCCGGGTTTCAAACCAAGCATTCCAGCGCACTCAACAAAACCATGAACAAGGCAGTGCTGACTGCGCTTGGCGATGTGAATGTGATTCTTTGGGTGATTGAGCAGGGCAAATATTCACCAGCTGACCAAAAGGTGTTGGAGCTTTGCCCGGTGGGAGTTCCCGTCATTGCCGTGGTGAACAAGCTGGATATGCTGAAAGACAAAGGCGAGGTTTTGCCTTTTTTGCAGAAGATTTCCGAAATCCGTGAATTTGCGGCAATTGTGCCCATTAGCGCTGAAAACCGTAAAAACTTGGACAGTTTGAAGTCTGCAATCAGTGAGCTGTTGCCAGTCCAAGAGTTTTACTACGAAGAAGACATGCTGACTGACCGGCCTGAGAAGTTTTTGGCGGCTGAACGTATCCGCGAAAAACTGTTTAGGTTGGTGGGGGATGAATTGCCCTACACCTGTACGGTGGTGATTGATCAGTACAAAATTGAGGAAGGCCGCCGCCACATTTATGCGTCCATTTTGGTGGATCGCGATGCCCACAAGGCCATGATCATCGGTAAAGGGGGCGAGAAGCTCAAGCGCATTGCCTCTGAAGCCCGCCAAGACATGGAACGCTTGTTTGATGGGTCGGTGTATTTGGAAACTTTTGTTAAAGTTCGCAGTGGTTGGGCCGACAACGCGGGTATTCTGCAAAGCTTAGGCTATGACTAGACTGGCTGGCCAAGACATCGCGTACATGTTGCATGCGGTGCCTTACAAGGAAACCAGTTTGGTTGTTGAATTGTTTTGCCGAGACCATGGGCGCCTGCCGGTGGTGGCAAAAGGTGCGAAGCGCCCGCATTCTGCTTTAAGAAGTGTGTTGTTGAATTTTCAGCCCATCGCAGTCCGGTTTACTGGGAAGTCTGAAGTAAAAACCCTGACGCAAGCGGAGTGGTGTGGCGCTTTGATGCCCCCGGAAGGCAAAGGCCTTTTTGCAGGCTATTATTTGAATGAGCTGTTGATGCATGGCTTGGGTCGAGAAGACCCCCATCCTGAGCTGTTTGATAATTACACGCAAGCCTTGGAAAGTTTGTACGCCGGGGAGGACCTGACCCTGTGTGTCAGAAGGTTTGAAATTGCCCTGTTGTCCGCCTTGGGATATGGGATTGATTTTTCGCAAGATTCTGAAGGTGCGTTGATAAGCGCAGAGTCTGAGTACTGTTGGATGCCCGAACGGGGTTGGATTGATGCCAAAAGCGTAGGCGAGGACAGGCAGCGTATATCGGGTCGGCATATCAATGCGTTGGAGGCAGGCCTGTTGTCGAGGGAGTCTGCTTTGATTTTAAAGCCCTTGACCCGTAGTTTATTGACAAACCATGTGTCGTCGAAGGGCCTACTTTCCCGAGCATGGATGGAGCAGTTGGTGAAGTATGATTGAGCTCGGTGTAAACATTGATCATGTGGCTACGATTCGTCAGGCCCGGAGAGGGCATGAGCCAGACCCATTGCAGGCTGCGCTGCTGGCTGAGCAATTTGGAGCCGATGCGATTACTGTGCATGTGCGGGAGGACCGCCGTCACATGCAGGATGATGATGTGCGTAAAATTCGCCCGGCTTTGATGACTCGTATGAATTTTGAATGCGCTGTGGTGGAGGAAATGCTTCGTTTGGTCGAAGAGATTCAACCGCAGGATGTGTGCCTAGTGCCGGAGCGTCGGGAGGAAGTCACAACCGAGGGTGGCTTGGACGTGGTGGGCGGTTTTCATTTGATTACACCTGCGGTGCAGCGATTGCAAAGCCAAGGGATGAGGGTGTCTTTGTTTATCGATGCAGACAAAGACCAAATTAATGCAGCGGTTAATTCGGGTGCAAAGGCAATTGAGATTCACACCGGGCGTTACGCCCATGCTACTGACGGCAATGTTGAGCGTGAAATTGACCGAATCCGCCGGGCCACTGAGTTTGGTGTGTCACAAGGATTGAGGGTGAATGCCGGGCACGGTCTGAACTACCAGAACGTCAGTGCAATTGCGGCAATTCAGGATATTTCTGAGTTGAACATCGGGCACAGCATTGTGGCCAACGCGGTGTTTATGGGGTGGGAAAAGGCGATCAAAACCATGAAGGAGTTGATTGTGACTGCCCAGCTTCAAACACTTCGCCCTAGGGGATAAAGTGATTCTTGGGCTTGGAACGGATGTGGTGGATCTGGAAAGGATTCGCTCGATAGTTGCCAGTCCAGCAGCTGAACGCTTTGTAAGTCGAGTGTTGTGCGCTGATGAGCAAGAGGTTTTCAGAGCACGAGCAGATCTTTCCAAGGAAAGAGGTGCGAAGTATTTGGCTTCCAGATACGCTGGGAAAGAAGCCTTTTCAAAAGCCATGGGCTCAGGTGTGGGTGCCGAGTTTTCATTCCAAGATTTGAGTATATTGAATGGCCAGTCTGGTCAGCCTGTGATGGTTTACTCCCCAAAATTGCAAGAGTGGTTGGAAGCGCGTGGTGCGCAAGCGCATGTGTCCTTAAGTGATGAGCGCAATGTGTGCATGGCGACTGTAATCATTTCAAGTATTTAGCGCATTTTTATAAACAAATTTCTGAATAATTTTTTAAAAATCAAAACATGACACTTGGTCCATTTATTGTAGGTTTATCGGGTTTGGAATTGTCCGAGGCGGATATTAAACGAGTGCAAAGCCCTAGCGTGGGTGGTTTGATCCTATTTTCTCGTAACTTTAAAAACAAGTCCCAACTGATTGATTTGGTTAAGTCTATTCGACATTCTGGCGGAGTAGGTAAGCCTATCTTTGTGGATCATGAAGGTGGGCGGGTGCAGCGGTTTAGGGAAGGGTTTACTTCAGTCCCGGCAATGGCAAAGATAGGTGAGGCCGCCGAAAACGACTTTTCTGAAGGCTTGCGTTTGGCGCGTGAGGCTGGCTTTGTGTTGGCAGCTGAGTTGCGTGCATGCGGGATTGACATGAGCTTTACCCCGGTGCTTGATTTGGCTTGGGGAAACAGCGAAATTATTGGTAACCGCGCATTTTCTGCGGATGCAGAGAAAGTGGGTCAGCTGGCTGGTGCTTTGATGCACGGTTTGACCTTGGCCGGCTCTCAAGCCTGCGGCAAACACTTTCCTGGGCACGGTTGGGTAAAGGCGGACAGTCATTTGGCTTTGCCTGTGGACACTCGGCCTTTGTCGGAAATTAGGCAATTTGATTTGGCACCCTACAGGGCGAATACCTCCCTGAGCATGGCGTCAATTATGCCTGCACATGTGGTGTATGAGGGCATTGACCCAAACCCAGCCTGTTTTTCAAAGTTCTGGCTGCAAGATGTACTGCGTGGTGAATTGGGCTATGACGGCTGCATTATCAGCGATGATTTGGATATGGTGGGTGCACACGGTGTCGGTGATATACGCGCGAGGGCAAGCGCGGCATTGAGCGCTGGATGCGACGCGGTGTTGGCTTGCAACAATTTTGACGACATTGATTGCCTGATTGACCAGCCAGTGCCTGAGGTAGAACTTTGCCAAGCTGACAGAACACGTCGAATGAGTCGTTTACTGGGGTCAGGCCCGGAGTTTACTTGGCAAGGGTTGCAATCCAATGCTGATTATTGTGCTGCTGTTGAGCGATTGGCTAAATTGTAATATTCATTGAGCTGTAAATAATCAATGAGTTATAAATGACCAATGAGCTGAAAAAATGAGAGGGCTGATGTAAATAATCATCAGGTAATAAAAAAACCACCTTGCGGTGGTTTTTTATTATTGAGGCCTCCACATCAAAGAGGCTCAACCATGCTTATTTTATCTTTGCTGATTTCAATAGGTCTTCTTGGTAAGCAGCCCACTTGTCGTTCAACAGTTTGCCTTCCAATTGTTGGCGAATTTCTTCCAAAGGTGGGGGCGATGTTTCGCGTGTATCCGCCAACAAAATGACGTGGTAACCAAACTGGCTTTTCACCGGGGTTTTGGTGTATTTGCCTTTTTTCAGTTCCGTCATGGCTTGTGAAAACTCAGGCACAAAGCTTTGTGGGTTGGCCCAATCCAAGTCACCACCGTTGGCGGCTGAACCTGGATCTTTCGATTTTTCAGCTGCGATTTTGCCAAAATCTGCACCTTTGTCCAATTGGGCAATGATGTCTTTGGCATCGGACTCTTTTTCTACCAGAATGTGGCTTGCACGGTATTCAGAGCCACCCAGCATTTTGGAGATTTTTGCGTATGCGTCTTTGACTTCCGCATCCGTCATTTTGTTTTTGGCGTAAAAGTCTTCGCGCAGTGAGTTGGCCAAAATTGCCTGATTCATCATTTGCATCTGAAACTTCACTGCGGGTTTGCTACCCAAGCCTTTCTTCATGGCTTCTTGACGCATTACTTCTTGGTTAATCAGCTCTTGGCGGATGGTGGTGCGCAATTCGGGGCCTGCTGGTGCACCACGCTTGGCTTGTTCAGCCACGATGAAGTCCACCAATTCGCTGGAAATGCTTTGGCCGTTAACAATGGCCGCATTTTGGGCAAAGCCCGGCGCTGATAACACCAGTGTTGACACCAACACTGCAAGTTTTGATTTCACACTCAACATGATCCTGAACCTTTGATTGATTAATGTAATTCTTTGCACTGAATATTGCCATTCACTCATGACTTGCTGTGATGGCAAGGGCATGAATCTCTTTTTTCATCCAGTCTGACACGGAATCATACACCAGCCTGTGACGCGCTAATGTGCTTAATCCCTTGAAACGTTCGCTTACTACATGGACTTTGAAGTGTTTGCCGCCGTCTTTGGCCCCTTCATGGCCTGCATGCAGGTGTGATTCATCGTCCACATGGACTTTGGCTTGAAGCGCTTCTTCTAGCCGTTGTTGAAGTTGTTCTCTGGTGATACCCATTGCTTGTTGTTTCCTGTGCTGAAGCTTTAACTATTTGTTTTGGGTTTCGGGCGTCATGTGGCGGCTCATATAAAAACCTTGGGCAAATATAAATATCAATGTTGCACCCAGTGAGCCAAATAATTTGAAGTCGACCCAAACGTCTGTGGAAAAGTTGTAAGCGATGAAAATGTTCAATGCGCCCATGAGTGCAAAAAACCCGACCCAAGTGTAGAGGAGGGTGTTCCAAGCAAAATCAGGCATTTCCACTTGGCCTTTCATCATGGCGCGTATGGGGTTTTTGCCGAAAAACTTGGCAATCAGGAAGCCCGTGCCCATGGCCCAGTACAGGATGCTTGGCTTCCATTTGATGAAGGTTTCGTCTTGCAAAATGAGTGTTGCGCCGCCAAAAACGACAATAAGGGCAAGACCCACCCATTGCATGTTTTCGACCTTCTTGCCCGTTGCTTTTTGGTAAACAATTTGCAGAAATGTGGCGGCAATCGCAACCAAGGTTGCTGCAAGAATAGGCAACTGTGCAGATGGAAGCCCACCTTCAGCCAATGGGCCTAAAATGGCGGTCATTGTGGACTGCGCTTGCTCCGGATTGGCACCTGCCCACTTAAAGGTCACAAAGAATAAAACGATGGGTAGAAAATCCAGTAGTAGTTTCATGTGCTTGTATTTGGTGTGTTGTGTGGTTTGAGGTTTTGTTGGAGCCGTTGTTCAGGATGAGCAGCTTATTTCCAAATGCTGGGCCCATTCCGGTGCGGCTTGGTACAAATCCATAAGGTCTGGCTGTTCTAAATAAGGCTTACACACGGCTTGCAAAAGCCGCTTCAGCACATGGTCGTCGCCTTTTTCACAAGCGGCAATGGCTTCTTGTAACAAGTGGTTGCGTGCAATGGCAATCGGGTTAATTTGATTGAGCTTTTCACCAATCAAATTGTTGTCTGCAATGACCATCCATTGACCCAACCACGCACGTGCAGATTCCACTTGAGATTCGTCGCCCAAGACCCAAGGAAATGTACTTGATTTTTGCCACAAAGCAAATTGCTTGTCTAGGTTTGAATGGTCTGCATGGGGGGCTTGCAAGGCACTTAAACTTCTAAAGAAGCGAGTCATGTCCAGCTTGTGCTCATGAAGCATTTGCAGGGTGTACTCAATAAATTCGTTTTGCTTTTCTTCAGATACTTGCTTGTTCAAACCCATTTTGGCCGCAAATAGCGCATTGTGCTCGCGCTGGAATTGCTGTGGGTATTCGTCCAGAATGGTTTGCAAGGTTTCACGGTCATTGTGTAACAAAGGCATCAAGGCGGAGGCCAGCACATACAGGTTCCAATGGCCGATGCGGGGCTGATTGCGATAGCTATAACGGCCATGGGTGTCAGAGTGGTTGCAAATGTGATCCACATCAAATTTGTCCAGAAACCCATACGGCCCGTAGTCAATGGTTAAACCCATGAGGGACATGTTGTCTGTGTTCATCACGCCGTGGCAGAAGCCCACGGATTGCCACTGTGCCATCAACTTTGCAGTGGCTTGCGTCAACCACTTCAACCAATTGATTAGGGTTGGGGCTGGATTGTTCTCAAAATCATCGGCATACAGCTCGCTGTGATGCCTTTCAATGTGCCAGTCCAGCAATTGAAGCAATTCCTGATGCTGATTGGTGTGACTGAAATACTCCACATGCCCAAAACGCAGGAAAGATTCCGAAACCCTGCAGACCACCGCTGCCATTTCGGTCGTTTCACGAAACACAGGGTCTGGGGTGGCTGTCAGGCTGAGCGCCCTTGTGGTGGGGATGCCTAGTGCATGCAGGGCTTCCGAGGCCACGAATTCACGAATGGAAGAACGAAGCACGGCACGACCATCTGCCCGACGAGAAAAGGGTGTTGGGCCAGCGCCTTTCAGCTGCAATTGCTTATAATCTGCACCTTTGCGTATTTCTGTAATTACGATGGCCCGACCGTCACCCAATTGAGGAACAAAAACGCCAAATTGGTGGCCACAATAAATGCTGGCAATGCTGTCATAGCCTGGCCAGGTTTGCTGCCCGGTCAAGATGGCAATTCCTTGGTTCGTGCAAAGGTCGTCAACCTGCAGCCCAATCTGTTCGGCCAGTTCTTCGTTGAATTGAATCAGCCTTGGTTCAGACTTCAAGGGCGTGCAGGGAACCGCATACACAAAAGGCTGGCCGAGGCTGGCGTATTCCTTGACTAAAAGCGCGTTGGGGGACAGTAGCAATGGACTTCCTGAAGTATAGTTTTCAAAAAACTATTCATTGTATAGTCAGATCAATAACGAATAGAACGCCCTTGGAGGAGATATGGGAGTAAATGGTTTAATGATGCAAATGCCTTTGTTGGTGTCGAGCCTGCTGGAGCATGCTGAAAGGCATCACAAGGATTCGGAGGTGGTGTCACGGCGCACAGAAGGTGACTTGCATCGTACCACCCTGAAGGAGATTGCAGGTCGTGCCCGGCAGCTGGCCAGTGCATTGACTGAGCTGGGTGTGCAGCAGGGCGAGAACGTGGCCACCATGGCGTGGAACAACTACCGCCATTTGGAAATTTACTACGCCGTTTCTGGGATGGGTGCGGTGACGCACACGCTGAACCCGCGTTATTCACCCCAGCAACTGATTTATATTCTGAACCATGCCAAAAACAGGACCGTATTTTTTGATCAAACCTTTGCGCCGTTGGTGAAAGGCATTGCCGCCCATTGCCCAACAGTAGAGCGTTGGGTAATGATGGTCGACGAAGACAAGATGCCAGCGGAATTGCCGACCGAAAACGTATTGAATTACGAGGCAATTTTGGCCAAGGGTGACGCGGGCTATGTGTGGCCTCAGTTTGACGAAAACGCGGCTTGTGGCTTGTGTTACACATCGGGTACTACCGGTAACCCGAAAGGGGTTTTGTACTCACATCGCTCATCCGTGCTTCATGCAATGGTGGCGGGCCAGCCCGACGGTATTGGTTTGTGCAGCAAAGACACTGTGCTGCCCGTGGTGCCGATGTTCCATGTGAATGCTTGGGGCTTGCCTTACCTTGCGATGATGACGGGCTTTAAGTTGGTATTGCCCGGCCCACGCTTGGATGGCGCATCGATTTATGAACTGCTGGAAGCCGAGAAGGTGACCTTGGCAGCAGGCGTACCCACCATTTGGTTGGGTTTGCTCAATTATGTTCAGCAGAACAATCTGAAGTTTTCTACATTCAACAAAACCTTGGTGGGCGGTGCTGCAATTCCTATCAGCATGATTCGCGCCTTGGATGCATTGGGCGTCAGCACCATGCAGGGTTGGGGAATGACCGAAATGTCTCCACTGGGCACCATTTCAAAAATTCAAGGCCCCGATTTGAATTTGCCCAAGGAAGAGCAATTTGCACGCATTGCCAAGCAGGGCAAAGCCTTGTTTGGGGTTGACATGAAAATTGTTGACGAAGCGGGTTCAGAGTTGCCTTGGGGCGGCGAAGAGTCAGGCGAGTTGCTGGTGCGTGGCCCTTGGATTATTGACAGCTACTACGGTGGTGGTGGGGAAAAGGCCTTCAGCATCGACGACAGTGGCAAGAAATGGTTTGCCACGGGGGATGTGTCTCGAATTGATTCAACAGGCTTGATGCAAATTACCGACCGCAGCAAGGATGTGATCAAATCCGGCGGGGAATGGATAAGCTCGATCGATCTAGAAAACATTGCGATGGCCCACCCCGCAGTGTTGGAAGCGGCAGCCATTGCTGTGAATCACCCCAAATGGACTGAGCGTCCAATTCTCGTGGTGGTGAAGCGACCAAATGCCGAAGTAACGCGAGACGAGCTGTTGAAGTTCTATGACGGCAAAATCATCAAGATGTACATACCCGACGATGTGGTGTTTGTGAATGAGTTGCCGCATGGTGCTACAGGCAAAATTCAAAAGCTGCAGCTGCGGGAACAATTTAAAGATTATCAACTACCTGAATGAATATGATGATAAAGCACATAGTTTTTTGGAAAGTGAAAGACGAATGCGATGGCCAGTCCAAAGCTGAAATTATGCAACAAATGAAGCAAATGCTGGACCATTGCGGAAAGGTTATACCGGGTGTAGTAGAGCTTGAAGTAGCGCTGCCAACCCCCGGATTAGAAACAACTTTTGATGTGGCTTTGTATTCAGTATTTGAATCCAAGGCTGCCTTGGATGGTTATGCTGTGCACCATGAGCATGAAAAAGCCAAAGCCTACATTGGCAAGGTGAGAACCGCTCGTGAGTGCATGGATTACGAAGTTTAGTGATTGTTTAAATCACCAAACTAAATTCATTTGTGAGTGAAGGGCTTCCATCCGGGTGATATGACACTTCCCGGATGTGAAGCCCTTTGTTTTTATCCAAAATCATGACCGTACTACTGCGGGTGCCGTAGGTGGGGGAAACAATTTGAATGGCGGAAAGCATTCGCTCCCAATCCAGTGGAATTCCGGTGCTTGGAAGTTCGTGGTCTTGGGCCTGATGGCGGTGTTGTAGCAAAGGCAAAAGCTGCGCAGCAAGCTGGTTTGAGTCTACTTTTGGGGGCAGATTTTGCAAGGCCGTTGTTAGGGATTCACCCAGTCTAGCGGTTTTTGGCCATTTGGATTGCAAGCGTCCATTGGAAATGGTGTGAATTCCCGGTCTGAGTGTGTTCAGGAAGTCAGCGGCATGGGCCGAATCCTTTTCACTCAATAAATGGTGATTACTGCATTCTTGAAATTCAAGGTTTTGTAGGTTGCCAACGATCAGGTTGAAGCCTGAATATTCGGCAGATTGACTGCGACTGGGCAGTTGCCCATGAATTAAAAAATCATTAATCAGCTTTCCCCGGCTGGGGGCCGCGTCGCCTTTGTTCAGTGCCGAGTTTCGTATATTGGTCAACATGGCCACATGGCCTTGTTTGTTGACACCCATCCAAGAGCCGCCGGATTGCAAGTCTCGCCCTGCCAACACCGCAGCGTGATCGCTCCAAAACGCCATTGGGGCAGTGGGGCGATTGGTGAATTCATCCCGGTTTGCAATACAAATCCACGGAAATTCCTTGGACTGGCCGATGGCCATTGCAATCAAACACACCTAAGCCACCTGCGTATTGACGAAAACTTCGGTGATTCTAATCGGGGCCTCGGCCAATTGGGAGCACCAACCCAAAGTTTTTTGCTGAAGTAAGCGGGTAAATTCTGCGCAGGATATTCCATTTTTACAATCACTTGGCGTATACACTTCCATTAAGGTGTGATGTTTCGCAGTCTTTGCTTCGGTGTCAAAACCACCGTCGTCCGCCCGCTCCATCAAACCTTGAGTAATGCCCAAGCCCTGAAACTCACCCTGCAAACGCATGCTTTGCTCAATCACCGCCGTTTTGTTTTCAGGCGCGACTTTGAAATAAACATACACCTGCCAAGCAGGGCGCAAATCTGAGGATGAAGCCAACTTCCCATCAATCATTGAATTGCGAGCCCTTGGCTGTGAAATCATAGGGTGGGTTTGTTAACTTAAAAATCAGGGCCTTACCATCGATAGTTAGAGTAAATTGTGAGTCTGGTTTTGCTGCATCCTCCAAACCGCAATCCACCATCAGGTGGGCGTTGCCGTCAGCATGGGCAACTGTAACCACATTGCCCACAGGTTCATTGGTTTTGCCTTCCATCCAAACGTCCATGCCCGCGCGAATTGCACCCTCGCTGGACACCACTGCTGAAAAGGCGCGGCGCTTGGATTTCCCCAAATAATGGCTGCGCGCCACAATTTCTTGACCGGGGTAACAACCTTTCTCAAAATTAACGCCACCAATTAAATCGAAGTTGACGGCTTGGGGAATAAACATTTCCACGGTTTCGATGCTTACGAATGGAATACCAAGCCGGTGCAAAGCCAGGTCAAACTGATCGTCTTCAGTGGTAGAAGGAACTGCGTCACCCAGTGCGGATGATGACTTCAAAGCCAAACCCGCAGTTACACCACCGTGAGGGCGAAGGGCCAAGGTGCAGGTGGTGTCATCTGCCCAATGGGCAGACATGGGGCCCGCTGTGGGCAAGACTGCAGACACTGAGGGGACAAATTGCATTTGCCATTCACTGCTTGCATCCCTTGCCTTGCACTTGCTGCGCAAAATAAACATGCTCAGCCTTTTGGTCAGGGCAGGTATGGTGCTGGATGGGCAAATCAAAAAATGCTGCACACCCTTGCGGACGACAAAAAATGTACCCAGCATGCGCCCTTTGGCGTTACAAAATGCCGCAAGCCTGATTTTATTTTCAGGTAAGTCCTTGATGCTGTTGCTTAATTGGGCATGAAGAAATTGGGCAGCTTCTTCCCCTTCAACACAGATAACGCCCCAGCGACTCAAAACATTTTTTGACATTCTCAACCTTTATGAAATACCACTTTTGCTTATTGTAGAGCGAATCTGGCACTGAATCTGGTACCTTCTTCGCTTGATAAAACAAAGCTCAACACCCAGTGGCAAAACCTCGCAAACCAGCTCCAAAAAAGGCTTCGACTAAACGGTCGCGCATCGGCAAAGCTTCCGTGTTAATTCGGCTGTTTACCGCCGCATTCGCGCTGCTGGGCTGCCTGCTTGCGGCTGGGTTTTGGTTATTGACCAAGCCAATTCCACAGGACACCTCGCAGGCCAAACCCCGTCTTGATGCGCATGTTACTCAAGGTTTGGGTGCGCGTGGCATTGCGGAGGAGTTGAACACCCAAGGTTTGGGCGTCAATCCAGACTTGTTCGCGCTTGCGGCACGGCTATCGGGCGCGGCGTCATCGTTGAAAGCAGGGCGGTACGAGCTACCCAAGGACATCTCAACCCTTGAGTTGGTTGATTTTCTGAGTCAAGGCAAAGGGGTTTTGAGTTCAATTACCCTGGTTGAAGGTTTTACGAGTGCCCAATTTATCGCTCAACTGAAGCAGCGGCCTGATTTAATCGACGACTTGGTCAGCAACCCTGCGTTGGAAGCCAAAGGAGTTGATTTAAGCCAGCAAATTGGACGGCAACTGGGGTTGGAAGGAGGGCATCTTGAGGGTTGGCTTTTCCCGGACACATACCGTTATGCACCGGGCTCTCAAATTTCAGACCTGATCAAGCGTGCAGTGCGCCTGCAAACCGAGGAATTGAACAAGGCTTGGAGCCAACGCGACCCCAATACACCCTTGAAAACCCCCTACCAAGCCTTGGTGATGGCCTCCATCGTCGAGAAAGAGACTGGCAAGGCTTCAGACCGACCTAAAGTATCCAGCGTATTCAACAACCGCCTCAAAGTGGGCATGATGCTGCAAACCGACCCCACTGTGATATACGGTGTCGGTGCTGCTTTTGATGGCAATTTGACCCGCCGACATTTGCAGACAGACACCCCTTACAACAGTTACACTCGAACTGGCTTGCCCCCAACACCGATAGCAAATCCGAGTAAAGCCTCTCTTTATGCTGCTGTCAGGCCGGAGGAAACACCTTATTATTATTTTGTTGCACAAGGTGATGGCGGTAGTTATTTCAGTAAAAATCTAAACGAACACAACCAAGCGGTTCGCAAGTACCAGTTGGGCCGCTGAGCATATAAAAAAATAAAGGAAAGATATGGCGCGTCGTGGTCATTTTCTAAGCTTTGAAGGTGTTGATGGGGCTGGCAAAAGCTCACATATTCATCGTGTACAAGCGCATCTGCAAAACGCGGGAATAGAGATTGTTTTAACCCGTGAACCCGGTGGTACATCCGCCGGAGAAGCCCTACGCGAGCTGGTTTTGCACAACGACATGGACTTGAAAACCGAATTGATGCTGATGTACGCCGCTAGGCAACAACACGTGAAGGAATTGATCGAACCGTCCTTGGACGCAGGCAAGTGGGTGTTGTCGGATCGGTTTGAAGACTCCAGTTTTGCGTACCAAGTCAGCGCGGGTGGCTTGGATTGGTCTGAGTGCCAATCCCTCAGCAAATGGACCCTCAAAGGGTTTAAACCCGATTTGACTTTCCTTTTTGACCTGTCTTTGGCTGTGGCTAAAACACGAATTGGCAAACGGGGTGCGGTCACCGATCGATTCGAGTCCAAGCCAGACGAGTACTTTGAGGCTGTACGCAAAGGTTTTTTAAAGCGTGCCAAACAGGAACCCACCCGCATTACTTTAATTGATGCTTCCAAAGCCGAAGAAGAAGTGGGTGCGACTGTTATCCAGCATTTGAGTCACTTTATGCTGAAGCATCGAGTGGTCAATGAGCACTGAGTTACAAATCCAAAAGGAATGCGCGTTTTGAATGAGGCCCCGTGGCTGTATAAACAACGGCAAGAGTTATTTAACCTTTCACATGCCAACACCGCGCCTGTGCTGGTTTATGGTCATGAGCCAGCGGCTTTGCTTGCATTTATTGAAGATGTTGTGGCAGCAGAATTGTGCGAGGCCAGTACTCCAGCAGAAAACAAGCCTTGTGGAAAATGCCCTGCATGCCAGATGCGCTTGGCAGGCAACCACCCAGACCTGCAGTTTATTTTTCCGCAAGCCTTGGCCTTGGAAAAAGGTTTGCCGGTTGAAGTTAAAAGTGGGGTTAAACCCAGTCAGGAAATTCGGGTCGATGACATTCGCGGCATGCAAGCGTTTTTCAATACCGCATCCAGCCGGGGGGGCAACCGTTACGCGCTCATTTACCCCTTTGAGCAATTCAATCTGAATTCCGCCAATTCTTTGCTTAAAACCCTTGAAGAGCCCATGCCCGGCTTGCGGTTTTTCTTGATTGGACACAAGCCTGAGCAGCTTTTACCCACCATTCGGTCCAGATGCCAGCTGTTTAAAGGCAAAGAGCCTAGCCCCAAAGAGGCCTTGGATTGGTTGGACAGTCACCAAGTCAAGCAAGCTGAAATTTGCTTGAGCTTGGCCGGTAATGACCCATTTGAAGCCTTGCGCCTATCGACAACGGCATCCGACGACTTGGATTTGCGTAAAAAGTGGTTGGACTGGCTTTCATCGCCTGAAGCCCATGGCCAACTGCCATCCAATGTTGAAAAAGCGGGTTTTCCGGTGCTGTTGGAGTTGGGTATGCGATTGCTTTCCGATTTGATGGCCGTGAATCAAAAGCAAAATTGCATTCAATTCCCGTGGTTGGCACCCAAGTTGTTGTGGGCCAAGCGGTTGAATGTGCAGCGCTTGTCTGATGTCTATCAACTTTACCAAGACCAATACAAAATTGCCCAACACCCCCTGAACCCCCGTTTGGCGCTGGAGTTTATTGCCCAACGGTGGCAGACTTTGAGTGCATGAGAACACATGGGCATTGACAATGGAAATTGAGCATGGACGCTGAAAACAAATCCCGCGCATGGATGCATTCGCTGACCGTGAATGAAAAAACCAAAGCCGCCGAGCTTTGGATGCCGTTTGTAAAACGTGGTGGCTTTTTTCTAGCTACAGAGAAAAAATACGCCTTGGGCGACTCTGTTTTTGTATTGCTATCACTGGGTGATGAAGGCAAAAAGTTCCCGGTCAATGGCAAGGTGGTGTGGGTGTGCCCGGAAGGCGCCAGAGGCGACAGGCAACAAGGTGTTGGAATTCAGTTCCCATCCGATGCAATGGGTGATGCCGCACGTGGTGAATTCGAGGCAATGGCAGGTAAAATACACACTTCATTGAAGAAAACGGCAACTCTGTAGTGTTTACTGATTCCCACTGTCACCTTGACTTTCCCGGTCTTGTAGAAAACTTACCTGTCCTTTTGGACCGCATGAAAGAGGCTCAAGTCAGCCGTGCCTTGTGCATTTCTGTCCAATTGGAAACATTCCCCGATGTGCTGCGTTTGGCTGAAAACAACGAGCAGTTGTGGGCCACCGCGGGCGTACACCCCGATTACGAAGACATTCAAGAACCTTCCGTCGATACTTTGCTGGCCCTTGCCAACCACCCCAAGGTGATTGGTATTGGCGAAACGGGTTTGGATTACTTTCGTTTGAAGGGCGATTTGGAATGGCAGAGGAATCGATTCCGAACCCATTTACGCGCCTCAAAAATATGTAAAAAGCCCGTCATTGTGCACACGCGCAATGCGGGGGATGACACCTTGCGAATCCTGAAGGAAGAGGGCGTACAAGAGGCTGGCGGCATCATCCACTGCTTTACCGAAAGCCTAGACTTTGCCAAGCAGGCCTTGGATTTGGGCATGTACTTGTCGTTCTCTGGCATCGTTACATTCAAAAATGCAGCCGATTTGCGCGAGGTTGCTAAATACGCCCCATTGGACCGCATTTTGATTGAAACGGATTCGCCATACCTGGCGCCAGTTCCGCATCGCGGTAAAACCAATGAGCCGAGCTTTGTACCCCATGTGGCCAAAGCAATTGCGACAGAAAAGCAATTGACCTTGGAAGAGGTTGGTATTCAAACCACCCAGAATTTCAACACCTTGTTTGGATTACACTAAACGTGGCTAACGCATTGTTTTTAAAGTTATTTACCCAGTCTTTTCGTGCAATGGTGTGCGTGGTGGGCATCAGCTTGGGCATAAGCTTGAGTACATTACCCACCCAATTACAGGCCCACACCCCCGCACAAAAGCCAGGGCAGGGCAGTGCAGATTTGCTCAAAGCCATAGAGCTGGATGATGACAAGTCCGTACGGGAAGCACTTCTACGGGGTGCAAACCCCAACGTGTCAACCGAGGACGGGGTACCCCTGATTAGCCACGCCATGATCAAAGGCGCCGACAAATCAGTGCGGTTTTTCTTGCTCAGCAAAAAACTGGATGTGAATGTGCAGGACCTGCGCGGCGACACGCCCTTGATGGTGGCCAGTATGCTGAACAGGTCTGAATGGGTGGCCGCTTTGCTGAGCAAAGGCGCAGACTTGAACCACAGCGGTAAGTGGACTGCCTTGCATTATGCTGCGGCATCAGGCGGGGTCAAGGCGATGAACATGTTGATCGAGGCGGGCGCGGATCTGAATGCGTTTTCGCCCAATGGCACTACGCCATTGATGATGGCTGCCAGGGAGGGCAAGGTAGACGCCGTGCGTTTGCTTTTGTCCCAAGGCGTTGACCCCGATGTTGTTAACCAATCGGGCTACAACGCGGCTGGTTACGCCACGCGTGCCAAACACAAGGAACTGGCAATGGAAATTATGCGTTATGCCAAAGAGAGAAAATCCCTTCGGCAATAACTTAAGTTTTCAGTGAAGCCTCAACTACAAGCTGGCTTCAAAATGTTGGACCAAGGTGCGCAATTCCTTCGACGTTGCAGCCAAAGTTTTGGCAGACCCATCCAATTCACGAATGCCTGCCACATTGCTTTCTGTAAGTGAGCTCATTCGCTCCATGCTGTTGGCCACTTCCAGAGAGGCTTGGGATTGCTGCTCAAGCATGGCTGATATGTCTGAAGCAGATTGCGCCACGCCCTGACTGGCTTGGCGAATAGCCCCCAAACTTTGGTTGGCTTGGGCAATCAGGGTTGTACCGTGGCTGACTTCTTCCACTGCGCTTTCCATGGTCTTAAGTGCCTTGGCCGTGCCGTTTTGTACATCCTGCACAGTACTTGCAATTTCGGTCGTGGATTGGCGTGTCATTTCTGCCAATTTGCGAACTTCATCGGCCACCACCGCAAAGCCGCGGCCAGACTCACCGGCACGCGCCGCTTCAATGGCAGCATTCAGGGCCAGCAGGTTGGTTTTCTCAGCAATTTCGGTGATTGTGCGGGTTACATTGCTAATCCGAATGACTGCTGAATTCAATTCCTCAATGTTGATGCGGGCATCTTGCACCACACGGGCAACTTGGTCTGTGGCTTCGGTGGATTTACTCATCGCGCTTGCGCCTTCATCCACAACGCTGAGTGCTTTGTTGGCATGGGTGGAGCTTGAGTTTGTTGCCTCTGAAATTTCATGCACAGAAACCGACAATTCCTCCAGTGCCGAAGCCACGCCATTAATGCCGTCAGATTGTTGTTCAGAACGCTGCATCAAACCGACCGCCAGCTCACGCAGATTGTCCGCATCGTCTTTCACACGTGTTGAGCCAGACACCACGTCGGCAATAATGGCGCGCAAATTCACCTGCATGCCTTTGAAGCCGGTAAACAACTGATTAAATTCACGGTTTGAGGAAGAGGGCACTTCAAATCGAAAATTGCCCTCAGACAAAGCTTCCAGAATGGTGGCCATTTTCTCAGTGTTGTTTTGAATGCGTGAGGACACCCAATAAGCCCCACCGGCTGCAACCAGCAGTGCCGTCACATAAGCAAATGCTGCCGCAATCGAGCCCCCAAAAAGTGAGCCCGATGCAATGGCTATCGGCAGAAGGCAAGCGGCAGCCAAGTCAACAATCAGCGGGCGGCCTTTCTGTGTTTTGGTATTGGGAAAGGGTGCTGAACCTTTTCGTACTTCTGCATAAAGGGCTTCGGCGTTGCGTTTCTGGTCGTCTGTTGGGCGTGAGCGCACGGACATATAACCAATTTTTTTGCCATTTTCTGTAAGCGGAGTAACGTATGCGTCCACCCAATAAAAGCCACCGTCTTTGCAGCGGTTTTTTACAAGGCCGCGCCAAGGTTGATCGGTTTTAACCACATCCCACAGGTCTTGAAAAGCTTCACGGGGCATGTCAGGGTGGCGCACCACATTGTGGGGCTGGCCTAACAACTCGTCTTGGGTAAAGCCTGAAATTTCGACGAAGGCAGGGTTCACATACGTAATTTTGCCTTTCAGGTCGGTTTTGGTAACAATGGGGACTTTCGGTGAAAGATGGCGCTCCATGCCGTTTACTGGTACAGCCATTCTTGCTTTGCGACCGCGAAGGTCTGAGGGTTGAGCTAGGTTTGACATAGTGGCAAAATTCTCCCGTAATTATGTATCCATGATACAAACCGGGAAACGCCTCTACGCGTCTAATAAGGGCCCAAAACCCACGCTGTTTGGGTGATTCAAATACTATTGAGTGGTTGCGAAAGCAGACACATTCAATGCTGTTTTTGCGGTGTTAACCATTTCCTGACCCTTGGCCAAGGCATGGGCTGGCCACTCGGGGTAAAAGGCGAATGACAACATGGCGACGATGATGAGTTTATGCATGATGTTTAAACCTTAGTGAATCAGCACATGAAGAGATATGTTCCTGATTATTCACATAAAACACTGAGTTGAGAATCGCTACAAAAGGCTCATCAGCCTCAGTTAATCAGAGGCAGTTAGTCAGGCTCAGTTAGCTCAGTTAAACCGGGTGCAGCACAGTGGTAAAAAGCGATATCGATAAGGCGTATAATTTATATTATGTAAACTAATAAATCGTAGTTTGTTTAAAGGTGCTAAAAAGCATGAAAACAAGCAATCCTTCCCCAGCAGCGCCCCGCTTTTGCATTGTCGTCTCGCTTTTTTTAGTGCTTTTACCTTTTGAAGCCTTTGCCAATCAGGCTGAACTCGTAAGCATTCAAGGCACGGGCGAGCATCGCTTGCTGAACTCCGACCCCTGGTTGCCCGCGAAAGTAAGCCAGGTCATTGCACCCGGTGGTTTCGTAAGGACGGGAACCCTTTCCAAGATGGGTGTACTGTTTTCTGACCAAACCCAAATCCGTTTGAATCAAAATTCGGTGCTGCAGATTCAATCCATAGCAAGTATGGCTGGGTCCGAAAACCAACAGGTGACCCGTGTCCGGCTGGATTCCGGTCGGGCTTGGAGTCAAACCAAACGCCTTTCTGGCAGCAGCCTGTATTTTGATACGCCTGCAGCAACTGCTGCCATTCGGGGCACCGATTGGGACATCGAGGTAGACGGCAGTGGCGCTACATTGATGACAGTTTTCTCGGGTTCAGTGGAGTTTTACAATGAATTGGGTTCACTTACGCTGGTGAAGGATCAAGCCGCTTTGGCCCTGCCCGGCAAGGCCCCTGTCCGCTTGCTGCTAAGTAACCCGCGTGACCGAATTCAGTGGGTAAATGCCCTCACCGTGGACAGCCAACGTGTGTTGGGGCCTCTTGCTGCAGATGCAGTTTGGCAAGCGGTTGTGGATGCATTCGACAGCGGCAATTTAGAGGCTGTGCGGTTGGCTTTGCAATCTTCAGGGCAGCAAGGCACCGTGCCTTATGCTTTGTTGTCGTCGGATTTGGCCCTTGTTCAAGGTGAGTTTGATCAAGCTCTCAATGGGCTTAATGAAGGCTTGTCCATACACTCGAACCACCCTCGATTGTTGGCTGCAAAGTCGCGAGTTGAACTGCTTGCCGACCGCCTTTCGGCCAGTCAGGCTAGTTTGAATGTTCCCAATCTGGATCAAGATGCAGACTTGCTGCTTGCAAAGGCCGACTTGTTGCGGCGTCAAGGCCTTGCCAGTGAGGCGCTTTTGGTCTATCAAACCGCCCTTGCCCTTCGTCCTGAAGAAGACCGCGCGGCTGCAGGTTCAGGTGCAATTTTTAGCGAACGGGAGCACAGCCAGCCTGCGAGGGCTGATCTCAATAAAGCTATCGCTTTGCGACCAGACATTGCGGCATACAAAGGAGAATTGGGCACCTTAGAGACTTTTGCCAATCAATTTCCTGAAGCCGAAAAGGCTTACACCGACGCTTTGGTTCAAAACCCCAGCGATTACGTGTCACTGACCGGCTTGGGCTTGTTGCGATTAAAACAAGGCAGAAGGCAGGATGCGCTGGACTGCTTTTTAAAGGCGGGCTTGATGGCGCCAGAGTATGCGCGCGCAAAAACCTACACAGCAGTGGCTTACTACCAAATGGGTCGGCGTCAAGATGCGATTGGCACCCTACTCCAAGTCATTGAAATTGATGACAAGGACCCTATTCCCTATATTTTTCTGTCTCAAATTTATACCGATCTTTTTGAGCCTGAGCTCGCGGTACAAGCCTCGCGCTCGGCGGTAGAGCGTATGCCTTATTTGAAGTCGGCCAATCAACTGGCCAATGACCAAAAGGGCAATTCAAACCTTGGTACTGCCTTGGCCTTTTTTGGTTTGGAGGAATGGGCGCTGGAATTGGCTCAACAAAGCGCCTATCCCTATTGGGGTGGTAGCCACTTGTTTCTTTCTGATCGGTACCCGGGCGAGTTCAATAAGAATTCTGAGCTTTTTCAAGGGTTTCTCACTGACCCCTTGGCCTTCGGGTCTAGCCCCACTTTTAGCTCCCTGCTTCGCCAACCGGGCGATTTTGGAATACTGGGTATTCAACGCAAACAAGATTTAATTGAAGGGTATATTCCGTCGGTCACTGTCAATGGGCTCAACAGTGAAGGCATGCCAAGCGCGTACTTTTTCAAGTACAACTTAGGTAAAGGGGAGTTTCCGTTTCGTAATTTTGTGAGCAACAACCCCCCAGAGCCAATCGGCCTAAGCGTTTCTGACCTAGGCCTTGATGTCTGGACGCTTGGCTTGGGCTTGCAACCCTCCGCTGATTCGGGTGTGTTTTTGTACTACAACCGCTTTCAAACCACGTTCGATGATTAAAATCAGATCGAGATTTTGGGGGAGCCGGCCGCCCCCACTTCGGTGCGGATGGTTCAAGACCAGTTTTCGCTCGGTGGCTCTTACAAGTGGTCCCCTACTTCGCAAACTTCGCTGAAGTATGGCCAAAACGAGTCGAGATTCGACACCTACCGCTTTCCCATCGGGTTTACTGTACCCGGTGCTGTGGATGGCGAGCCCGTTAGTCTATTCTTTGGCCTGGGCATCAACCAATTCATCAAACGCAAAATTCAAGACTACCAAGTGTCGCACACCGCAGACTTATCGCCTAAAACACGCCTGATGACCACTTCCAGCTATGTGCGCGAGGTGCGCAGGGGCGAAGCTGAAGGTTCAGGCTCCATATTTACGGTGGGGCCTGAGGGTGCAAGTTTTGTGGACACCGCTGGTTTTGGGAATGCCGACAAAGGGTCAAAAGAGTTTGCATCCGTCTCTATGGGTGTGAAGCATGACCTAAGCAGCCAGCTTAGGTTGGATGCAACTTGGGTGTTGAACCGGCTTCAACAAAACGTCAATGCGGACACTGCGTTGGCTTTTCAAGACACCTTGGATTCCTCGGTTTCTAACGAGAATGTACGCACCAACCAGCTTGCACCGCGCGTGGGTTTGGTGTTCCAACCCGATAGAAGTTGGACCCTGAGGGCCGCCTACCAAGATTGGATTCGGCCTTTGAACATTGACACCCTTCAATCCGTTGAAACTGCTGGTATTCCGATTGAGGACCGTTTGGTACAGGCTGGGGGCAGATCCAAGCGCAATGTGTTTCAAGCCTCGTACTCGCCAAATGCGCGTAGTTTTTGGTTTGGGCGTATTGAAAAACAGTCTGTGCTGAACCCCATTCCGCTTGCATCCGATGTGGGTACCCCCAGCGTGCCGTTTTTGGAGTTTTTACGGTCTACACAACTTTCAAATTTGAGCATCAAGAGTGCTATTGATTTTGTGCCTGACTTTGAGCAAGGCGATTTTAAGCTCGGTACCCTGGGTTTTAACCAAATTTTGAGCACCAATTGGTCGGTTTACAGCAGGTATGTACGCACGAGTTCAAACGCAAGCTTCACGCCCACTGGCGTCACATCAAGCACTGCTGATGCAAGGGTAACTGGCCTTCAAATTCCCAATTTGCCAGAAGACACCGCAGTCTTGGGTGCAACCTGGGTTAGCCCTTCACGGCTTTACCTCAGCAGCCGGTTGGTGTACAGGGACGATGTGTTTTTGAACAAAGACAACTCCCGGTTTTTAGCCAAAGCCTGGTCAGCCGACTTGGCAGGGTTTTGGGAAACGCGGGACAAAAGCTGGATTATCGGCGCGGGCGTTTTAAACTTTGGACTTCAAAAAGCGGATCGCGACAACGTGCAATACGTACTGGATGCGCGCTATCGGTTTTAAAAAGGCAAAAAACAGCAATCATTAAATACCTGCTGAATTTGAATCCATAAGCCCAAGGTTATTAGTATTGTTTGGAGATACCTAAATAGTAGTAAGAGCCATGTTGAAAAGTAGCTTCCACGCCCTATGCATCATTTTGTCCATGTTGTTGATGCCACTCGGTGCATCAGCCGCACAAGATTACCGCCTGGTGCTTAAGTTTAAAGAGGGCTTGCCAACACGCACCGTGGCTTTGGCCAATGGGCAAAATCAGCAGCCTGTCGATTTTCTAAAGTTGAATCAGGTGCTGGGCCAACTTTCTAGTATTCACCGTACCCCCCTTAGCAGCATTCGGCAGTTTCAAAATCATTCCGTGGTGGTGAAGGCTCAAGGTGTTGAAGATGTGCAGCAGCTTATCCAGCGTTTGCAGTCCGACCCTTCCATTTCCTCTGTACACATTGACCGCCGCATCAAAGTGCATGCCCAGTCGCCTTTGGTTGGCGTACTTAATTCTTTGGATTTGTCATTACGCCCACGTTTTTGGCACCACCGCACCATTGAGTCACAACCCGCGTCCGCCAACACAGAATCCATGTGGCTGAATTTTCATGGAACTTCCACCACCGTGGTTGCTGTTTTAGACACAGGTGTGTTGTTCAACCACCCTGCCCTGCAAGGCCATGTGTTACCTGGCTACGACTTTGTCAGTGATTCCTTTTTAGCCAACGATGGACAATCCGCAGGGTTCAATGGCGACCGGGATGCTGACCCTTCTGACCCAGGTGATGGTGTGACGCCAGACGCCTTGTTACAAGACCCAGCCTGTCTTCAGGTTTCAGAATCTTCTTGGCATGGCACATTTACCGCCGCCATGATTGCCGGCAATCCGAATCCCGGTGAGGGCTATTTCCCCGTGGGATGGAATAGCGTCATCGTGCCTGTGCGTGTGTTGGGTCGTTGTGGTGGTTTTTCAACTGACTTGGCAGACGGCATTCGCTGGGCGGCTGGACTTGAAGTGCCGGGTGTGCCCACCAACCCAAACCCGGCGCGGGTTTTGAATCTAAGTTTGGGGGCCAATGGAGCCTGTGTTGCAGGTATTGAAGGCGATGCGGTTGCTGCTGCCAGAAACGCGGGTGCCATCGTGGTTGTTGCTGCAGGCAACGATGGCGGGCCTGTTGACTCGCCAGCAGATTGCCCCGGGGCTTTTGGCGTGGCAGCGACAGACCAAGAAGGATTCAAAGCTTTTTATAGCAATTTCGGCCCTTTTATAGACATTACGGCCCCCGGTGGCGACAGTGCTTTTCCCGTATGGTCAGCTGGCAATGCTGGTTTGGCAGGGCCTAGCCTGAACACCTACCGCTCAAAAATTGGCAGCAGTTTTGCCAGCCCAATGGTGGCTGCAGCGGCAGCGCAAGTTTTGGCATTTAGGCCCAATTCTACAGTAGATGATCTAGAGCAGGATTTGAAATCCAGTGCGAGGCCTTTCTTGAATTTACGTGGCACGCAGTGCGTTGCAGGTACCACCTTGAATGTGGAATGCCGATGCACAACTTCGACTTGTGGCGCAGGCATGCTGGATATTTCCAGAGCCGTTTTTGCCCGGGGCGTTGTTGCCACTGCCAATTTGTTTTCCAACACGGGTAATGTTTTAACCCCGGGTGGCAGCAAGGTGTTTTCTGCAGAAGGCAGCCAAACCGCATCCACCAGTTTGGACAACAGCGTCACTTTTAGAATTGGTACAGTTGCAAGGGCGTCGGGTGCTAGTGCCTCCCCTACTTTGTCAGTTTCTGGGCTTAGGGCTACGGTTACTGCGCCTGCGGGGGTAAACGGCTTTGAGTTGATTGCACGGGGTGCTTCAGGGGTAGAAAGCTCGGCCTTGGTAACGGTTGCGCAAAGCCAAACGGTTGCGCCCACCTTGGTGTTTGCCCTGCTGGACCCGATTCTCAGTGGGTCTATCGTCGGTGGTACTCTGCCAATAGGTACCACTGGCCCCATTGCTGAGCCATCCACTGGCGGTACCACGCCCCAAGCGGGCACATCAGCAGCGGGTGGCGGCGGGGGCGGAAGCTTTGGCTTGTTGGGTTTATTGGGCTTGGTGGCTTTGTTTAGTGTTTTTTTAAAACCCACCAAGGCCTAACACGTTTGCTGCCTATTGCCTTCCTGATTGTTGTGCTGCAATAACCGCCTGTAGATTTTTTTGCGAGGACAAAGTCAGCGCATCCTTCTCGCCAAGCTTTGTTTTACGAATGATGTAGGCCTGGCTGAGTGCCACCTCCGCCTTCTTCAACTGCCCTGCTCGGTACAAAACCACGCCCAGATTGTTCAAAGACTGGCTGGTTCGGACGTCATCTTTTCCGAAAAGTTCGGTACGCACCTTCAAAGCAGTTTCGTAGCTGTCAATCGCCTGGGGCAATTGCTCAGTCCGCATTTGCAAAGTGCCTAGAAAGGTAAGAGCCTCCGCCAATACCGGGGACTTCTGATATTCAGGCAAAGGCCGAATCAAGGTGGCCAAGGCTTCAAACTGCGCCTTTGCATCGTCCTCTTTGTTCATGTCCAGCAGCGCGACAGCTTGGTTCAGTCGTGTTTCAATGGTTCGAGGGTGGAGCTTTCCCAAACGAACTTCATGCACAATTCTTGATCTTTGGAAGGCTTTAAGCGACGGGTCGTACTTATTTAGCAGGCCATAGTGGGCCCCCAATGCGTCTTGTACCATACCAGCAGGCAATGAAAACCCACCATACAAACCTTCAGCTTTGGCCAAAGCTTGCTTAAATTGCAGCTCAGCTTTCTCAGGTTGGTTGGACTGGCCGTAAGACTGGCCAATTAGGATTTGAAAACGAACCCACCTCTCCCCAGATTGGATGGAAGTGCGTTGGGGCTGAACATACTGGGAAGCTTCCTTCCAAGTCTGAATGGCCAAGTCTGGCTCATTTTGTGCCGAGTAAACCTTACCCAGAGTTTCAAGCACGTCTGTACGTTGCTCTTGTTTAAGCGGGGCGATTAAGTCTTGCCGGCAAGTGTTGATGATCTTGTCTGTCTCCAGTCGATCTTCGAATGCCTTTTCACAGCGTGTAGACTTGTTTTGCGACAAAGCGGGGGTGCAACAAACCATTGCAAGCAACATCAAGCCAAAACGATGCATTGTGAATTGTGTATCCATTTTTAATTATGTTTCTGGGGTCTTACTCTAAAACCAATTAAGACTTTTCAAAGTATCAATTGCAGGTAGATAATTTGAATAAATATGAGCAGCCAACCCATGAGTTACCCCAATTTAGTTGAGTCCCTAAGGCCGAAATTTGAAACTTTAGAGCTCGTAGACAGACTCATAGAAGAGAACATTGCTCTCAAACGAGAGCTTAACCTAAAAACCGGAAGACTGAGAGCGTTACAGCGTGCGGTGCATGGCTTTTTGATCGCACCGGATGCAGACTCTCAGCAGCGTTTATCGGCAGAGGCACAACAGGAGAAACTGTGATGGACTTCAACTTTAAAGAATGGTCTGACCTTTACGAAGTGGATCCCGAAGCCTACGAACGCCGACGCGGAGCAGTTTTGGAACATTTTATTCAATCGGCCGAGCCAGAACGGCGCTTGGCACTGGAGCAGACACTGTTCCGCATTGAAATGTCCAGAAAGCGCTCAAAAACACCGTTAAAAACTGCGCTTGAAGCGTCCAATATGATGTGGGAATCTTTTGGCAAATTGCGTGAACAGCTCGATGTGCTGCAGCAAGCAACACGCGATGAGGCCTTGCCAAGCAATGGCTTGCGTTTGGTGCGATCCGAGGATGCTGGCGGCGATGTCACTGCAAGCACCCACCAGCCCCCAACCATTAGCCAGGGCGCACAAACTGCCCAAACCGGAAAGGTTTTACGCTTTCCGGACAATATGAATAGGCACTGAGTTTATTTTAAATTTATCTTTTTAGGCAAACATTGCCGTTAATCGATACATTTAACGTGCTATTGCCACCCGATGTGGCCACTTCCATGCCTTTGGACATGGCCATGTCGGCCTGTGCAGCGTACATCCTTCCGTAAACAGGTGCAGGCCCACCACCTGCCCTTTCATCCTGAATACTGATGTTATTCAACTGAAAGCTTTTGTAGCCAAAACCTTTTGCAGCAGACTGCGCTTTGGCCTGAAACTCCGTAATCGCTGCTTCGGTCAGCATTTCTCGACTGGCCTGTGCCTTTGCAGGCCCCACGTAATATTGAACATTGCTCAATGCCATGGGTGGCTCTAATTCCACCGAGCCCTTGTTTTTCAGGGCTTCAAGGGGCATTTCAAAGCTTAAGGTGCCTTGGGCAGTCCAGCTGCGGGGCTTGCCATCTTTTCCGTATTGCGGGTAAGTCTGAATATTATTCTTTAAGTTTCTGATTTGACTATTCTTTTCCAAAGACTTGATGGAGCTGGCAAGCACCTTGTTGGTCTCGATCATGGCCTCAGAAGCACTGGCGCGATCAAACTGCACCAGCCAGTTCAGTCGGACTTGGTCATTCTGCACCTCTTCAGTGCTGACCGCGCTGAGGTTAACAACCGGGCCGCCCGCGCATTCAGGGGGCATTCCGTTGTTGGCCCATGTGGTAGATGCACACATCGCCAAGGCAACTGCGCCAAGTTTGGATTGAAAGTTCAGGGTCATAAAATAGGGTCTCATTGTTAGAGTAGTTTGACGGATTGTTGAGTTAAGTTCAGCCCCGGCGTTGTTACAATGCAGGGACGGCTTGGCTTTCCATGCCTCAAGACATCAATAACGCTTACCACCTGTTTAGGCTGACATGGCAGAACACCTGAAACAACCCCGTTCCCTTATCAGCATACTCTTCACCGTCTTGATTTTGCTTGGGGCTGCGGTTGTGTTGTCACCCTTCCTGCTTGCCATTTTGTGGGCGGGCATTATTGCAACCGCATTTTGGCCACTGCATGGCCGTGTCCGCGCTAAATTTCCGGGTAAGCCCAATTGGTCTGCCTTTTTAAGCACCTTGTTGGTTGCTTTCTTGCTGGTTGGGCCCATGATTGGTTTGCTGGTGTTTATGGTGCAAGATGTCATTCAAATCACCGTGTTTTTGCTCAAGGCCGACGAACAAGGCGTGCCTGTGCCCCGGTGGTTGGCCGATGTGCCCGCATTTGGTGACTACCTCATCGACGCTTGGAATGAATACTTGGGCGTGCCCAAACAAATTTCTGGCCTACTTCGTGATGTGCTTACTCAGCGCTTAGGCGTGGTACAAGGCACGGCATCCACCATCCTGCTTGAGCTGCTTGGTCGGGTAACGACGCTCTTCTTTGCGCTTTGGGTCCTCTTCTTCTTTTATCGTGATGGTTCATCCATCAGCATACGCATGAACAGGATAGGTGCCGACTGGTTGGGGGCAAGGTGGAAGCCTTATGTGTCTCACATGCCCCCCGCCCTGCGCGCAGCAGTCAATGGCTTGGTAATTGTCAGTTTTGCTGAAGCGGTTATTTTGTCGATTTTGTATGGCTTATGCGGGGTGTATGCCCCTGTTTTGCTAGGTACCATTACCGCCCTGATTGCGTTTGTACCCATGGCTGCACCCGGGCTGTTGGCTGTAGTCGGTATGATTTTGTTCCTCAGTGGGGATGGTGCAGCAGCGGTGGTGCTCATCACCACCGGCAGCTTCATTGTTTTAATTGCTGATTATTTAATTCGCCCCATCCTGATTCAAGGCGGCACCCACCTGCCCTTCCTCGCTGTTTTATTTGGGGTTTTTGGGGGCGTAATCACCATGGGTATCGTCGGCTTGATCATTGGCCCCGTGTTGCTGGTGCTGTTGGTGGTGTTTTTTGATGAAGCCTCGCATGCTCATTACGGTGAGTCGTCTGAATCAATCAATTGAATTAAATTAAAAACAGATAAAGAACAATAAACGGAGATAGGTAAACAATGATTCATTTTCCCGAACAATTTGGAACCCCGCTAAGCCCCAACGCCATCAAAGTGATGTTGCTGGGCAGTGGTGAGTTGGGTAAAGAGGTGATAATCGCTTTTCAGCGTTTGGGCGTCGAAGTGATTGCGGTTGACCGTTACCCCAATGCCCCCGGCCATCAGGTGGCGCATCGTTTTCATGTGATCAACATGACAGACGCAGATGCGCTTAAGGCGTTGATTGCCCTAGAAAAACCCCACATTGTGGTACCGGAAATTGAAGCCATTGCCACCTCCACCCTGAAAGAGATGGAAGCTGCAGGCGTGGTTCGAGTCGTGCCCACAGCCAACGCGGCTTGGTTGACCATGAACCGGGAAGGCATACGCTGCTTGGCTGCTGAAGATTTGGGTTTGCTTTGCTCCCATTACGCATTTGCCAGTGATTTTGACACCCTTCAAAAAGCGGTGGAACAAGGCATCAATGGGAAGTCCCCAATAGGTTACCCCTGCATCATCAAGCCCGTGATGTCCTCTTCCGGTAAAGGCCAGTCCAAAGTGGATGGCCCCGCCGAACTGAAGGCCGCTTGGGACTATGCCGGCTCGGCAGGCCGAGTGGATGCAGGCCGCGTTATTGCGGAAGCCTTGGTGGAATTCGATTATGAAATCACGCTTTTAACGGTTCGCAGCCGCGATGCAGCAACTGGGTTGATCACAACCAGCTATTGCGACCCCGTGGGGCATGTTCAAGTCAGCGGTGATTATGTAGAAAGTTGGCAGCCTCAAGCCATGAGCCCGGTGGCTTTGGACAGCGCAAAGCACATGGCCGACAAAGTAACCACAGCCCTAGGCGGTACAGGCTTGTTTGGCGTGGAAATGTTTGTGAAAGGCGATACCGTTTGGTTTTCTGAAGTCAGCCCCCGCCCGCACGACACCGGCATGGTCACCATGATTACACAGTGGCAAAACGAATTTGAACTTCATGCACGTGCCATTTTGGGCTTGCCTGTGGACACTAGCCTGAAAACGCCCGGCGCAAGCGCGGTGATTTACGGCGGCATGGAAGCGGCAGGCATTGGCTTTGAAGGTGTTGCGCAAGCGTTGGCCGAGCCTGGCACTGATTTACGCCTGTTTGGTAAACCCGAAAGTTTTGCCAAGCGCAGGATGGGCGTCGCATTGGCCCGCGCGGCTGACACGGATGAAGCCCGTGCCAAAGCCAAGCGAGTGGCTGGCAGGGTCAAACCCGTACCAGCCAAATAGGCTTTTGGCGTGTTGCTTAGTTCACTTCCAGGCTATCGAGGTATTCCTCATAAGAACCGCGGTAGTCTGTGATTCCGTCCTCGCGCACTTCAAGAATGCGGGTGGCTATGCCGTTCAGGAATTCCCGGTCATGCGTCACTACAAACACGGTGCCTTCATACTTTTCAAGCGCGTATTGCAGTGATTCGATTGATTCCATGTCCAAGTGGTTGGTGGGTTCATCCAGCAGCATGACGTTGTGACGGCCCAGCATCAAGCGGCCAAACACCAATCGGTTTTTCTCGCCACCTGAACACACTTTCACTTGCTTGGCGATGTCGTCTTGGCTAAACAGCAAGCGGCCCAAAATACCGCGTATGGCTTGGTCGTCATCCGCTTCTTGCTTAAAGCGCTCTACCCACTCGGTCAAATTGGCTTTGATGTCAAATTCATGGCCAACGTCTTGCGCCATGTAGCCAATGTCTGCATTTTCAGACCATTTCACTTCGCCAAAATCAGGTGTAAGCACCTGTGCCAGCATTTTAAGCAAGGTGGTTTTACCCACACCGTTGGCACCCACAATGCCCACTTTGTCGCCGGCTTCAATCATGACTGAAAAGTCGCGAATCACAGGTATGCCGTCATAGCCTTTGCTGATGTTGTCCAGCTCCACGGCCAAGCGGTGCATTTTCTTCTTTTGCTCAAATCGAATAAACGGGTTTTGACGTGAAGATGGCTTTAAAACCACGGCATCTGTCTTTAACTTCTCGATTTGCTTTTGCCGGGATGTGGCTTGACGAGCCTTGGACTTGTTGGCCGCAAAACGGCGCACGAAGTCTTGAAGCTCGCCAATTTTATCCTTGGCGCGGGCGTTGGCGGCCATCGCACGCTCACGGGCTTGGGCTGCCGCCAGCATGTAGTCGTCATAATTGCCGGGCACGATTTGTAGTGCGCCGTAATCCAAGTCAGCCATGTGGGTACACACCGCATTCAGGAAATGCCGGTCGTGACTGATAATGATCATGGTGCTGTCATATTGGTTCAGCACGTTTTCCAGCCAACGGATGGTGTTGATGTCCAAGTTGTTGGTCGGTTCGTCCAGCAGCAATACATCAGGTTTTGAAAACAAGGCTTGAGCCAGCAACACGCGTAACTTCCAACCCGGTGCAATTTCGCGCATCGGCTGCTGATGTTGGTCTACCGGGAAACCAAGCCCCAGCAACAACTCCCCTGCTTTGGCTTCAGCCTCGTAGCCACCGTATTCGGCAAACACCGCTTCCAGGTCAGCCGCTTTCATGTAATCGTCGTCTGTGGCCTCGGCATTGGCGTAAATGGCATCCCGTTCGTGCATGGCTTTCCACATTTCATTGTGGCCCATCATCACCACATCAAGCACGCGGTAATCTTCAAACGCAAACTGGTCTTGGCGCAGCTTACCCAGGCGGATATAGGGTTCCAGCATCACTTGGCCGGAAGAAGGCTCAAGATCCCCACCCAGTATTTTCATCAGCGTGGATTTACCGCAGCCGTTTGCGCCGATCAAACCATAACGGTTGCCGTCGGAAAACTTGGCGTTGACGTTTTCAAATAGGGGTTTCGCACCAAACTGAATGGTGAGGTTTGCGGTACTTAACATGGGGTATGTGCTTTAAGCCTTGGAAAAACAAAGGAATTTCGGGAAGGTGGCATTATAACCATTAAGTGCGCGGCCCAGTGTGCCAATGAGTGCGCTTTGGTGTACTCAGGCTGCGACTGCAATGGATTGTTGAAGGCGGGCCTTCACAGCGTTCGACTCAACGCTCCAGGACAATTCACCCACTGCACCTTGAAACCAACAGGCTTTGGGTGTGCAATGCCCAAATGTGAATTGTTGAAGAATAGGAATTTCGATTTCTTTGGATAGGTTTTGAACAATGGACTCCAATCCAAAACCATTGTCGTGGCTGCTGGGTTTGAGGTCACCAAAATCACCCAACACGATGGCCGATTGTTCAGCCAACACGCCCCCATGCAACAGCTGGAGCAGCATGCGCTCCACTTTGTAAAAAGGCTCATTGATGTCTTCAATGATTAAAATTCCACCCGGAATTTCGGGCTGCCAGGGCGTACCCATCAAGCTGCACAGCAGCGACAAATTTCCGCCCCATACCGGGCCACATACGGTGCCTTCAGTCAATAAAGGGTTGGAATCCATGGTCCATTGAACATCCACACAGCCTTCAAACACTGCAGACTCAAAATGGCTCAGGGTTTCGGGGTCGGGCCCCTCTTCAGGCCCAAAGTCGAAGCACACCATCGGGCCATGCAAAAGGGATGCAGGCGGGGCGCCCGATTTAAGCAATGCCAGTTGCAAGCCAGTCAAGTCGCTGTGACCGCACAAAACATGCTCGTAACGCGCGCATGATGAAGCCATGCCGTGTAGGTCAATGTCATGCAGGATTCGGCTCAAGCCGTAGCCACCACGCGTGCACATGACCAGCCCTGTTTGTGACAAACCCAAAGCCATGTTCAGCGCTTGAGTGCGCTCCAAGTCTGTGCCCGCAAAACGCTCAAAGCGTGAGCGGGTGTTGCCTTGCTCAATCATGGGTAAACCGTATTTGCCCAGGGCCTCAATGCCGCGGTTCAGTCGGCCTTCTTCAATGACAGCGCCGCTGGGTGAGCAAATCACCATGTGGTCGAATTGTTTTTTCATAGGTAGTCTTTCCACGAGCGAACGGGCTCGCCTTGCAAAAAATCACAAAGGCTTTTCAGGATTGCGATTTGATCAGGCTCAAGGTCTGGGCCTGAATGATTGATGCCCAAGTCTGCGTTGATTGCTTGCATAATTTTCAGCTGGCTTTCGTCCAAGCCCAAGCTGCAAAAGTCATCGCCCGTTTGAAAACCCAGCGTGTTCAGCAATGCAATTGTTGCCTTGTTCACATTGGGCAAATCACTCAGCGACTTCAAATTCTTCAAGGTGCTGTAACGGTCAGGCCGCCGCGCCTGAAAAAACGCTTTCATCAGGTCTTGAGATTCGGCTGCTCGGCAACCTGTTTCAAACCGGCAGTCATGCCAGGCTTCAGACATCCTGAATGCATCCAAAGCCTGAGTCAAATCGCTGTTGTAGCGGGAGTCCGGTGCACCGATAACCACACGGCCAATGCGGGCATGCAAAATCGCACCCAAACACATCAAACAAGGTTGAAGCGTGACGTACAAAGTGGAATGCGTCAGCCTGTAATTGCCAAAGTTCTGGCAGGCTTGGCGAATGGCGACAATTTCAGCATGGCTGGTGGGGTCTTTGCTGGAGCAAGGTTGATTAAACCCCTGCCCCAACAACTTTCCATCCAAATACAAGGCGGCACCCACAGGCACCTCCTTGTGCAGCCGTGCTTCGCTTGCGCAATCCAATGCAATTTGCATGTGCTCAAGGTCTTGAGTGGCTTCAGGCCCCTGTGGCATCCAAGAGGTAACAAAAAAGCGATTGCTCATGCAGGCCGTTTGTGTTGGATTGAATATAAATTATACCTGTCCAGTGTTTATACGTAAAAAAATCTGATTAATTCGCAAGGATGTGATTTATAAACATGAATTTGTAAGTTTTTGTAAATATTTAAAGCCGTAACATTGTGACATTAATAAAAAATGAAGTACGTCGACAATTAAACTCATACATTTCTCAAATCATACAACAAAGGATTTTTCCTCCTTAACGTCTTCTTGTCTTAAGAATATTTTTTGCCGAGAAAAATATAACAACAATCCAGAAGATCACGCCCAGCCAATAGTTAACACCAACCTTCCCTTCGAGAAAGTCTGGAACAAATATTAGTACCAACATAATCGGGCCAACAATTACCCCGAAATAGTTCCATTTGCTAATATCTCTTTCTTCAACCAACGCCCCTGTTTCAGAAGATAAATTAGTCCTCTTTTTTGGCTTGACAACATATTTAGCAATCAAAAAAAGAATTGGAAACAAGAACAAGCCTGCAATCAATTTTTGAGCAAAATATCCTCCGATATCATCCACGCTATTTCCGAAAGCCAAAAGCGTAGGGATAATGATAATGGCCGCCGCCATAGCCACTGCAACTTTGGCAGCATCAATATTCGATACTTCGATCGACCTAAGCTCTTTATCTTCGCTCATAACAAAATTTCCTCTGATCTCCACCAAAAAAGCTGCATAGCTCTCTCCAGTTGCTCCCCCGTCCTGCGCGTCCAATTCACCGAGGATATCAGCTAACTTAAGGGAAGTGAGTAACGATAAAAAATAGTTACTCAACCTCTGCGAACACTCTAACCAATTTACGAGTATATATACTCTATGCACTATAACGCTATTGCTGGCACTTAGTCGTTCTGCACAACCGCAACATTTTCCCCTTAACTCGATGTTGTGCATCTCGATGGAAACACTTTTATTTTATTTAGGCTTTAAAATTGTATTTAATAAAGGTTTAAATAATCGTGAAAAGTATCTATCGCCGCTGACATCAAAACACCTAAATCAAAACATCAAGGCTTTTAAGTCATTCCCACTCAATCGTTGCTGGTGGCTTACCCGACACGTCATACACCACGCGGTTCAGGCCAGACACTTCGTTGATAATGCGGTTTGAAACCCGGCCCAACAACTTGTAAGGCAAATGCGCCCAATGGGCAGTCATAAAGTCCAAAGTTTGAACGGCTCGCAAGGCCACCACATATTCGTAAGTGCGGCCATCTCCCATTACACCAACCGACTTCACCGGCAAAAACACAGCAAAGGCTTGGCTGGTTAGGTCGTACCACGATTTTCCGATGTCTTCTTCGCGGCAACATTCAGCAGCCACATCGGCTGCAGTGGCCTTGGTTTTACGCAACTCTTCAATGAAAATTGCATCCGCCAGTTGCAGCACTTTGGCATATTCAGCTTTGACTTCGCCCAAAATACGCACGCCCAAGCCGGGGCCGGGGAATGGGTGGCGATAAACCATTTCAGGATCTAAGCCCAGCTCGACACCCAGTTTGCGTACTTCGTCTTTGAACAAGTCGCGAAGGGGTTCCAAAAGCTTTAGCTTCATGGTGTCTGGCAGGCCGCCCACATTGTGGTGTGATTTGATGTTGGTGGCTTTGCCGGTTTTTCCGCCCGCGGATTCGATGACATCCGGATAGATGGTGCCTTGGGCCAACCATTTGGCATTCTGGCGCTTGTCAGATTCACGCTGAAACACATCCACAAATGCTTTACCAATGATTTTACGCTTGGCCTCTGGGTCGCTGACCCCGGTCAACTGGCCCATAAATTCGTCGGTGGCGTCCACATGCACAACCCGCACACCCAAGTGTTTGGCGAATGTTTCCATGACCTGCTTGCCTTCGTTGTGGCGCAGCAAGCCGTGGTCTACAAATACACAAGTCAATTGATCGCCAATCGCTTTGTGAATCAAAGCGGCTGCAACGGAGGAATCTACCCCGCCAGAAAGGCCGAGAATCACTTCATCTGAGCCCACTTGTTCGCGGATTTTAGTAATGGCCTCTTCCGCAAAATTGGGCATGGACCAATCGCCATCGCATCCGCAAATCACTTTGACAAAGCGCTCAAGCAAATCCTTTCCGCGCTTGGTGTGGGTGACTTCGGGGTGAAATTGAACGCCATAAAAGCGACGAGTTTCATCCGCCATGCCTGCAATTGGGCAGGAGTCGGTGCTGGCCATCACTTTAAATCCGGCTGGCAATTCGGTGACTTTGTCGCCGTGGCTCATCCACACATCCAGCAGGCCGTGGCCCTCCGCATTGGTTTCGTCCTGAATGCCTTTGAGCAATTCAGTGTGCCCGCGGGCGCGCACCATGGCATGGCCAAACTCGCGCACGGTGCCTGCCTCAACCCGCCCGCCCAGTTGCTGGGCCATGGTTTGCATGCCATAGCAAATACCCAGCACCGGAATGCCAAGTTCAAACACAATCGCGGGGGCTTTTTCTGTGCTGTCCAAATAGGCAGATTGGTGGCTGCCCGACAAAATAATGCCGGAAGCGCCAAAGTCACGAATTCGATTGGAGTCTGCGTCACACGGCAAAATTTCGCAGAGCACGCCGCACTCACGCACGCGGCGGGCAATCAATTGGGTAACCTGCGAACCAAAGTCCAACACTAGAATTTTTTGATGTTTCATATTAAGAAATGCGGCTTATCTGATAATTTGGTCTAAGAGTTTTGTCTAAGAGCTTGTTAGTGAAGCAAAGAATCCACAAATTGCGACACTGAACGGCTTTGCAATGCCTCAGCGGAACAATGTAACCCGGTGACAACCACCTGCGGTTGAATTTCAACACTTTGAGAAATCAAGGAACCCCCAGCAAATGCCCGGTCTAGCCTGTCCAGTAAAAGGCTTAAATCACCTTGTTGCAAGCGGGGCACCAACAGAATCAAATGGTCTTGCCCCAAGGACCCCACACTACCGATAGGGCTCATTTGTTCTCGGCACACGGATGCTGCGTAACGTGAAATATCGACACCACGCTGAGTTCCAAAGCGTGTTTGCAATTCGTCAAAATTCAAAATTTTGACATTGAAAATACCCAAACCATACTCGCCCATTAAGGCGGCTTGGCACTCTCTGGTCGCTAATTCTTTGAAACCTAGCCGGTTCCAAGTACCCAAAATGGGGTCAATCATCATGACTCTTCGGGATTCGGGTGTTTGCGACACCAAATCTTCCACCACTGGCGAAATACCGCCCCGCTCCAACTCAAGCTCGGCAAGTGCAGCAAATTCCATGAAATCTCGTCTTTCCTCATGGTCCAAGCTACGGGGTATGCTGCTGAACATGCACAGGGTGCCTAAATTCAAGCCTTGCTTGTCCTTTAGGGGTACACCAGCATAAAAACGCACTTTTGGCCCACCAATCACCAAAGGATTGTCGCAGAAACGTGGATCTTCCAAGGCATCCGGAATTTCGAACATCAGGTCTTGCAGTATCACATGGCCACAAAACGAAACATCGCGCGATGTTGAGCACGCATTCAAGCCTTGAACAGATTTGAACCACTGCATGTCTTTGTAAACCAAAGACACCAAGGCTGCATCCATCCCAAAATGGCGTTTGACCAACCGGGTAATGCGGTCAAACCGAGCCTCGGCTGGTGTGTAAATCAGTCCAAGCTCGTCCAGCGCATTGTTACGCTCCGCTTCATTTGCAGGCAGTTCAGGTGTTTGCATGGCCGCTCAATTCAGAAACCACCCCCTCTTAAAAAAGGGTGGCTTGGTGGAAACAATCACTCCACGTGGTAGTTGGGCGCTTCTTTCGTAATTTGCACGTCGTGAACATGGGACTCACGCATGCCTGCACTCGAGATTTCCACAAACTCCACCTTGTCGTGCATTTCAGCAATGCTGCGGCAACCTACATAACCCATAGAGGACCGCACACCACCAACCAGTTGGTAAATGATGGCCAACACGGAGCCCTTGTAGGGGACTCGGCCTTCAATTCCTTCCGGTACCAGTTTATCGGCATTATTCGATGGATCTTGAAAATATCTGTCAGCTGAACCCTGAGTCATGGCACCCAATGAGCCCATGCCACGATAGGCCTTGTAACTGCGGCCCTGATACAAAATGACTTCGCCCGGCGCTTCTTCAGTGCCCGCAAACATGCCGCCCATCATGACGCAACTTGCGCCAGCAGCAAGGGCTTTGGAAATGTCACCAGAGTAGCGAATACCACCGTCTGCAATCGCTGGCACGCCTGTGCCTTTCAATGCTTTGCTTACATTGGCAATGGCTGTAATTTGAGGTACACCCACACCTGCCACAATACGCGTGGTACAAATTGAGCCGGGGCCAATACCCACTTTCACGCCGTCTGCGCCGTGTTCAACCAGGGCCAAAGCAGCTTCGGCTGTGGCAATGTTGCCGCCAATCACTTCCACATGAGGGAAGTTTTGCTTCACCCAGCGGACGCGTTCTAACACGCCTTTGCTGTGGCCGTGGGCTGTGTCCACAACAACCACATCCACACCGGCTTTAACCAGCAGTTCAACACGTTCTTCAGTGCCTGCGCCCACGCCAACAGCGGCGCCCACGCGGAGTTTTCCGTGTATGTCTTTGGAGGCAAAGGGGTGTTCAGTTGCTTTTTGAATGTCTTTGACGGTAATCAAGCCGCTGAGGCGGTCTTGACTGTCCAATACCAACACGCGCTCTAGGCGGTGCTTGTGCATCAGGGATTTGGCCACATCGAGGGAGTCTTCTTCCGTGACTGTGACCAACCGCTCACGCGGAGTCATAATTTTGGAAATGGCTTGGTCAAGATTGTTTTCAAACCGCAAATCCCGGTTGGTAACAATTCCAACCACTTTGCCGTTTTTGACCACTGGCAGGCCAGAAATTTTGTGCTGCTGGGTCAGATGAATGACCTGGCGCACTGTCATTTCAGGCTCAATCACGATGGGGTCGCGAACAACACCGGATTCATGACGTTTAACCTTGGACACCTCAGCGGCTTGTTGCTGAGAGGTCAGGTTTTTGTGAACGATACCAATACCGCCTTCCTGAGCAATGGCAATTGCCAAACGGGCTTCAGTCACAGTGTCCATTGCGGCGGACACCAAGGGGATATTCAAGGAAATTTTTCGGGTAAGCTGGGTCGCGAGCGAAGTGTCCTTAGGCAGCACATCAGAAAATGCCGGAACCAACAGGACGTCATCAAAAGTGAGCGCTTTTTGCGTAAGACGCATGCAATTTCTCCATTGCGCAAAAGCGAATTGTACAGGATTCCGTTTGAAAAACTGCCGCTTTTATGCGGGTTTGTCGGGGTGGCCCCTCTAAATTTTTGATCTTTTTTGGCTGCGCCGCTCTACTTTACCAAACTGGGCCAAGCCCAATTTGCGTTTGTGGGCTACGCGCCGACTGCGGCTTTCCATAGGGTCAGCCAGTAATTTGTCTAGAATTTCAATGCGATCCCCTTCGTAAAGCACTGTGGAATCCAATGCATAAACCCCAAAAACTGCAACCGAACGGGTTTTAATCAATCTGTGGACAGTGTTTTGGGCAATGCCAGCTGCCAGCAAACCCTGAACAATTGTGGCGCCCACGGGTAGCTCAAGCGGCTCAGGAGCCCGGGTAAGCACTCCTGCGTCTTCGGGATTTAAACGAATCCAGCTTACGCCCATCAATTGAACCATCAAAGAAGGCCCTTAGATGAGAGCGCTTCTGCCCTTTTGATGAAGCTATCCACAAAACTATTGGCGATGGAATGAAACACGGGCCCAACCAATTGCTCCAGCATTTTGCTGGAGAATTCATAATCCATGGTAAACATGACTTTGCTGGCCTCGGGTGTAAGCTCCAAGAATGTCCATTCACCTTGCAGGCTTTTGAATGGCCCGTCCACCAAGCGCATGTGGATGGCACGGTGCGGCTCCACAGTGTTTAAGGTGGTGAAAGATTGGCGCACACTTTTGAAAGCAATTTCGACCGTGGCCTGTTCTTGCAATTCACTCAGGGGCTCCACCTTGCTGCCACCGCACCATGGCAGGAAATGGGGATAGTCCTCGACATTCCTCACCAAACTGAACATTTGTTCGGCAGTAAAGTACACCAGAACTGATTTTTCTACAGTGGCCATAGGCTCAAAAAGGCTTTGCCCTGTTAAAAGGATTAAACTCTCAATTTTAACGGTTTTCGAGCGGTACAAGCGAAACAGCATGAGCATCATCCAAAACAAAAAAGCACGATTCGACTATTTCGTTGAAGAAACTTACGAGGCCGGCATGGTTTTGGAAGGCTGGGAGGTGAAAGCCATCCGTGAAGGGCGTGCGCAAATCAAAGAAAGCCATGTGATTATTCGCAACGGTGAAATTTACCTGTTGAACTCTCACATATCACCGCTGTTGAGTGCATCCACCCATGTGAAACCGGACCCTACCCGCACGCGCAAGCTGTTGCTGAAAGGGCCTGAGATTAACCGTTTGATCGGTAAAGTGGAGCAAAGGGGGTATTCCTTGGTTCCGCTGGACTTTCACTATAAAAATGGCCGGGTGAAATGCGAAATTGCGCTTGCCAAGGGTAAAAAACAGCATGACAAGCGCGACACCTTGAAGGACAAAGACTGGGATCGGGAAAGAGACCGGTTGATGAAAACCAACCGGTTGAATTAATGCCTACCTTCCGAACTGGTTGTTGCTTTGGTTGCCTTGGTTGACAGGGTTTGCAGCGTTGGGGTTTGAACCCAATACTGGCCCTGCTTGACCCGTTTGCTTGACCACCTGCATGGCTGTGGCAATCATCGAACCCATGTCAGCCATATTGCCGGGCAATATCAAAGTGTTGCCTTCTTTGGCAAGCTGACCAAAAGCGTCCACGTATTTCTCAGCCACTTTCAAGTTAATTGCTTCCATACCGCCGGGCATTCTGGATGCAACGGCAACCAGTTCAATCGCTTTGGCTGTGGCGGTGGCAATTTCAGTGATGGCATTGGCTTCGCCCTGTGCTTGGTTGATGGCGGCAATTCTGTCGCCTTCAGAGCGCGCAATGGAGGCTTCTTTCTCACCGGTGGCGATGTTAATTTGCTCTTGCCTACGGCCTTCAGACGCAGCAATCAGCGCCCTCTTTTCACGTTCGGCTGTAATTTGGGCTTGCATGGATTGCAGAATTTCCCGCGGTGGGGTTAAGTCTTTAATTTCATAGCGCAGCACCTTGACGCCCCAGTTCATGGCGGCTTCGTCCAGCGAGTTAACGATTGAACCGTTAATCATGTCGCGCTCTTCAAAGGTTTTGTCCAATTCCATTTTGCCGATGACCGAGCGCAGCGTGGTTTGAGCCAATTGCGTAACTGCGCCAATGTAGTCGCTGGAACCGTAACTGGCTTTCATCGGGTCGGTGACTTGAAAGTACAAAATACCATCGACTTGCAGCTGAGTGTTGTCACGGGTGATACACACTTGGCTGGGTACATCCAGCGGGATTTCTTTGAGTGAATGTTTGTAGGCCACTCGGTCAATAAACGGCATCAAGAAATTGGGGCCTGCGTGCATGGTGCGGTCGTATTTGCCCAAACGCTCGACCACCCAGGCGCTTTGCTGGGGAACAATCCGGACGGATTGGCTAATAAATACAATTGCCACAATGGCAATAATGATTGAAATTTCCATGGCCCCTCCGCCGAATAAAATTAGGTATGTGCTTTTAAGTTGTAATTGCTTTCAATTCCAAAGTGCTTCCGTTTACATTCACTATGCTGTGCGCACCTGCACGGGGTGGCACATCCAGGCTGATTGCACTCCATGTGGAGCCCCGGTAAGTGACTTTGGCTTGCCCTGGGGACAAGCCCTCTCCGCCCCAATTTTCGACATAAACCGTATTGCCAATGTCCAATTTGTCGGACTGCGCATCTGCGGTTTGGCCGCTGCGGCTGCGCTTCAATAAAAATGAACTTCCTGCTGCAAATAGGGCTGCTGCAATGATTTGAAACTCAACACCCAAACCCATCCACGAGAGGAGAGCACCCAGCCCTGCACCTAAGGCAAACAGCAGCAAATAGAAGGTGCCAGTGGTCATTTCTGCCACCAGCAGCACGCCTGCTAAAACGATCCATAGTGTGGTTTGAGTCAAGGTTTACCTCTTTCAGATGCAGGGTTGAAAACAAGATGGGCGCCCCGCAAGGCGCCCAGTGAGGTCAAAATTCACCCAAAGGGCTACTCAGTTTTTAGACCCTTACTTTCTCGCTAACTTCTGCCATGTGTCAATCACCGTGTCGGGGTTAAGGGATATGGATTCAATGCCCTCGTTGGCCAACCACTGCGCAAAGTCAGGGTGGTCGGATGGGCCTTGCCCGCAAATGCCGACGTATTTGCCTTTCGACAAACAGGCTTTGATGGCCATGGTCAGCAATGCACGCACGGCGGGGTCGCGCTCATCAAAGTCAGCAGCCAACAGCTCCATGCCAGAGTCGCGGTCCAAGCCCAATGTCAGTTGAGTCAAGTCGTTGGAGCCGATGGAGAAGCCATCGAAGTATTCCAAAAACTGTTCAGCCAACACCGCGTTGGAAGGTACTTCGCACATCATGATGACTTTCAATCCATTCTCGCCGCGCTTCAAACCGTGGCGGCCCAAAAGGTCGACCACTCGGGCGGCTTGATTCAAAGTACGTACAAATGGAATCATGACTTGAACGTTGGTCAGGCCCATTTGCTCGCGCACGCGCTTCATGGCCAAACATTCCATTTCGAAGCATTCAGCAAAATCTTCTGAGATGTAACGCGCTGCGCCGCGGAAGCCCAGCATTGGGTTTTCTTCCTCGGGCTCGTACCGGCTACCGCCAATCAGCTTGCGGTATTCGTTGGATTTGAAGTCCGACATACGGACGATGACTGGCTTGGGATAAAACGCAGCCGCAATGGTTGCAATGCCTTCAGCCAATTTGTCTACAAAAAATGCGACTGGGCTTGCATGGCCGCGGGCCACAGATTCCACGGCCTTTTTCAGGTCGGCATCCACATTTGGATATTCCAAAATGGCTTTGGGGTGCACGCCAATCGCGTTGTTGATAATGAATTCCAAACGGGCCAAACCCACGCCCTTGTTGGGCAACTGGCAAAATTCAAATGCAAGCTGTGGGTTGCCCACGTTCATCATGATTTTGACTGGAATTTCGGGCAACTCACCCCGACGCACTTCAGTCACTTCGGTTTCCAAAAGGCCTTCATAAATATTGCCCGTGTCACCTTCCGCGCAGGACACAGTCACCAACATGCCTTCAGACAACCGGGCTGTCGCATCGCCACAACCCACCACGGCGGGAATACCCAACTCACGCGCAATAATTGCAGCATGGCAGGTACGGCCACCTCGGTTGGTCACAATGGCGGATGCGCGCTTCATCACCGGTTCCCAGTTGGGGTCGGTCATGTCGGTCACTAAAATATCGCCAGGTTGGACGCGGTCCATCTCTGCGGAATCATTGATCACACGCACAGAACCTGCACCAATTTTCTGACCGATTGCGCGGCCAGAACTGAGCACTGTGGAATTGCCCTTGAGCTTGTAGCGCAGCTGCACATCAGCGTCTTTTTGGGAATTGACAGTTTCTGGGCGGGCCTGCAGGATGTACAACTTGCCATCCACACCGTCTTTGCCCCATTCGATGTCCATGCCACGGCCATAATGCTTTTCAATAATGACAGCGTATTTGGCCAGTTCAATCACATCGGCATCCGTTAAGGAGTACCGGTTGCGCTGCTCAGGCGCCACATCCACAATGCGCACGCTTTTGCCAGATTCCTTGTTGACGTCAAACTCCATTTTGATGAGTTTGGAGCCAATTTGGCGGCGAATAATTGGGTACTTGCCTGTTTCTAGCGTGGGCTTGAATACATAAAATTCGTCGGGGTTGACTGCGCCCTGCACCACGGTTTCGCCCAAGCCATAGCTGGAGGTGATAAACACCACTTGGTCGAATCCGGACTCCGTGTCCATGGTGAACATCACACCAGCGGCTCCCAAGTCGGAGCGCACCATTTGCTGAATGCCTGCACTCAGCGCAACATCGGCGTGTGCAAAACCCTTGTGCACACGATAGGAAATGGCCCGGTCGTTGTACAGGGATGCAAACACTTCTTTGATTTTTTCCAGCACATCTTCAATGCCGTCCACGTTCAGGAAGGTTTCCTGTTGGCCCGCAAAAGAGGCATCAGGCAAATCTTCTGCTGTGGCTGACGAGCGCACCGCAACCGTGATTTTGGAGCCGCTGGCTTCCATCATGGCTTTGTAATAAGCGCGGATTTCATCTTCAAGGTCTTTCGGCAAGGGGGCGTCGTTTACCCACTTGCGGATTTCTGCGCCAGCTTGTGTCAAGGCACGCACATCCTCAACATTCAGCTCATCCAGGCGCTTGTTGATTCGGTCAACCAGGTTATTGGCTTTCAGAAACTCGCGGAAAGCATGCGCTGTGGTGGCAAAACCGCCGGGGACTCGAACACCTGTTTCTGCCAGCTGGGAGATCATCTCCCCCAGCGAGGAATTTTTACCACCCACTGTTTCTACATCGTCCATCCGCAACTGCTCGAATGGAACAACGAGTGCTGTCTCGCTAACCCCTTGAATCTTTGACATGAAATCACCTTAAAAGTACAAAAGAAATAATGAATGGATCAGAAAACCAGTGATTCATTGATTATTACCTCTGCGAGGCTAGTGCTGATTGTAAACTGTACACCAACAAAAATCATATGGCCTGACGGAGAGAATCAAATGAATGCCCCAACTGTTAGTGAACGCACCGTGGTGTTCGTGTCGGATGGCACAGGTATTACCGCAGAAACACTTGGGCATTCGGTGTTGGCTCAATTTGAGTCGATTCGTTTTAGGCAAATTCGGATTCCGTTTATTGACAGTGAAGTCAAAGCCATTTCCGCCCGGCAGAAAATTGATGACATTGCCAGTTACGACGGACGCAAACCGATTGTGTTCAGTACTTTGGTGAACACCAACATCAACTCGGTGGTGAAGCAGGCCAACGGGGTGTTTATGGATTTGTTCCTGACCTTTGTTGAGCCCTTGGAAGCTGAGCTGGGCGTAAAAAGCACGCACCGCATTGGCCGCTCGCACACCATTTCAAACAATGATCAGTACAAAAACCGGATTGAGGCCATCAACTACGCTTTGACCCATGATGACGGCCAAACCGATAAAGATTTAGCCGGTGCCGATGTTATTTTGGTGGGCGTTTCCCGCTCGGGAAAAACACCGACCAGTTTGTACTTGGCCATGCAATACGGTGTGAAAGCGGCCAACTACCCCCTGATACCTGAGGATTTTGAACGGGGCCGTTTGCCTGCTGCATTGCCACCGTACAAAGCCAAACTTTTTGGCTTGTCCATTTCGCCTGAGCGCCTGTGCGAAATTCGCAATGAACGTAGGCCCGGTAGCGTGTATGCGTCTTTGGAAAATTGCAAAAAAGAAGTGAAAGCGGCTGAGATGATGATGCGTCGAGAAGGGGTGGCCTGGCTTAGCTCCACCAGCAAGTCGATTGAAGAAATCTCGACCACCATCTTGCAGCAGTTGGATTTGGGGCAGGCGATTTATTAAGCTTAGGTTGAAACTCCAGTTGAAAGTTAAGCTTACTCATCAAACAAGCTGAGTTGGTTGGCAGGTGCTGTGGTTTGTGGCACGGCTGACGCCTTGGCCGCAGCTTTGGACGAGGTTTTGCCGGAGGTTTTACTTGCTTTTTTAACCACGCCATTTCGGTTCGGGTTGCGGGAACCGTGCTTCTGGTAAACCTTTTTGGCCTCTTCCGCAAATCCTTCTTGCTTCCTAAACGCAGTTATTTTTGAGCGGGCATCTGATATGGCGCTGTCGGGGTTAACAACTGGGCGTGGGTAATCCACACCGGGTTTGAATCCGCTGGTATGCGCCAATAAATCTGGAAGCGCCCACGGGCAGGCCAAATATTCCAAAGGTACTCTTTTTAGTTCAGGTACCCAATGGCGGATAAATATGCCGTCGGGGTCTTGGTCCTGAGCCTGTTTCACCGGGTTGTAAATGCGCAAGGTGTTAATACCCGTAACGCCCGATTGCATCTGAAACTGCGGGTAATGAATGCCGGGTTCGTAATCCAAAAACTCACGAGCCAACACAGGTGCTGTGTGCCGCCAATCCAGCCACAGTTGGTAAGATGCAAACGCCACTAGCATGGCTCGCATGCGGAAGTTAACCCAGCCGGTTGCCCGCAGCATGCGCATGCAAGCATCAATCATGGGGTAGCCGGTTTGGCCTGTCTCCCACGCTTTTAATTTTTGCAAATCCATTGCGTTTAACGGGTCTGGGCTCCGCATATTGTTCAATGCGCGGTGCGCGGCTCGAAACTCCAATTCAGGCTCAGTTTCCAGTTTTTGAATAAAGTGGCAATGCCAATGCAAACGGCTTTCGAAAGACTTATAGGACATGCGCCACGCTTTTTGTAACTGCTCAGAGTTTGCTCCTTGGTATCGGTCGGCCAAGCTTGCGCGTGCTTCATCCAACATTCTGAGTACCTGCCGAATGGACAACACCCCGAATGTTAAGTATGGCGATATGCGGGAGCAACTGCTTTCCGCACTCAAGGGGCTGGACATTTCACGACGGTAGTCTTGCCCGCGGTCGGTTAAAAATGATTGAAGGCATGCAAGCGCAGGTGCCAAGCCACCCTTTTGCCGAAGGTTTTTGTCCTTTTGCCCAGATGGAAAGTAGCCACTCCAATCGCACCAGTTAGGCACAGATTGACTACTGTGATCCAAAGTAAAGTACCGAGAAGTTTGAATCAAGTTCAGCCCAAAAATTTGCGCTGCATGCCCCAAGGATTTCCAGTCCGGTGTGGGCAATGGGGCACCATCCATCGCCTCAAGCCATTGGTTGCTCCATTTGTTCCGATCCAGTGGGCCGCGCACGACTGCGTTGCTTTGGAATTGCTTCCAACGCACGCTGTTGGCCTTTAACAGGGTCGCAACTTGTTTGTCCCGCTCAAAGCTGGCCCAGTTGCCTGTTTCCTGATGGGAATACAAGGTGTTTTTAGAGTGGATGTTGTTGGCAAACAGGGCATCGAAAAACCCAACAGCCTCAGACTCCACCACATGCAATGGGCAAGTTGCGGGTAGGGTTTTAGCCAAGGATTGCAGGCATTCAAGGGCAAATTGAAAATGTTGAGGCGCGCTGTCTTTCTGTTTTAAAAGGCTGGGCTCAATCAGGTAAACCAGCACCACAGCCCCGCCTGACTGCTGCGCATCTTGAAGCGCCAAGGTAAGGGGAAGGTGGTCCTCCAGCCTCAAGTCACGCTTGAACCACACCACATGAAGCGAGTTGGATGATCTGGATGCTGCCACTTTTAGATTACCTATTTGAACTACTGGGCTATTTTTGCAGCCTTTGCCTAACTTGCTCAAACAAGCAAATTGCGCTGCTGGTTGCCACGTTTAAGCTTTCAACCCAATCTGTTTGTGGAATTTTAATCGATTGATTGGCAAGCGTTTGCCATTCTGTACGTACGCCCTGCCCTTCACTGCCAAACACCCACACGCCCGGCTGTTTCAAATCCACCTCGAACAAGCCCTGAGAGTGATCGTTCAATAAAGTAGCACGCACTGGGGTGGGGGGTGATGAATGCAATAGCTTGTGCAGCTGCGTGATTGACTCATCATCAAACAAATCAAGTTTGGAATGTGCCCCCATGCCTGCGCGCAACACCTTCTCGGACCACCCCCAAGCAGAGTCGTCTGACAGCACAACCTGACGAATACCCGCTGCTGCACAAATGCGCAAAATATTACCCACATTGCCCGGGTCTTGAATGCCGTCCAAAACCACCACATCTTCTGCCAAATTGATTGTAGCCCTGGCCTGCGGCACATTGAATAAAATCAACGGCCCGGTGGGTGTTTGCAAATCACTTAACCTTTTATACAAAGCATCAGGCACATGAAACACGGTGCATGCGTCCATCTTGGCAAGCCCTGCTTGAACAGCGGGCCATTCTGCATGGCTTAGCAAACTCTGCGGCACCCAAACTTCTTCAATAGTCAATTCAGTTTGATGGGCCAACCAAGACGCCAAATGCAAACCTTCTGCTGCCGCTTGTTTGTTTCGCTTCAAAGTACCCGTGCTGGACACTTTGCGTTTTGCCGCTTTCAACGAATCGTTGTGGGCTGATTCAATGGTTTTGGTGCGCATCTCTTACCGGTCTAAAACTTTTTCTGTGGTGCTCGCATATTCCATGCAAACGAATCAACTCAAGGTGGCGTGGCGTGGGGTAGCCCATGTGCCTGTCCAACTCAAATTGCGGGAATTGCTGCGCCATGTGCTTGCACCATCGGTCACGGGTCACTTTGGCCAGTATAGACCCGGCGGAAATGGCAGGTACCCACACATCACCCTTGACTACAGCATGCGCCTTGTAGCGCCATTTGGGTAGCTTATTGCCGTCCACCACAATCAAGCAGCGTGACGGGTCAAGGCCTGATTGTTGAACCACTTGGTCCACTGCGCGGTGCATCGCCAACAGACTGGCTTGCAGAATATTCAATCGATCAATTTCTTCGGTGGTGGATTCAGCCACAGCCCATGCGGGTGCTTTGCTGCAAATTTGTTCAAATAAAAACTCACGTTTCTTCTCGCTGAGCGTTTTGGAGCAAGCCAAACCTTCAATGGAGTGAGCCTCTGCCTCCAACCCGCCCAACCATGCAGCACCCGCCACCACGGGGCCAAACAAGGGGCCGCGCCCCGCCTCGTCCACACCGATGATTTCCAGCCCTTCCTGAGCTGCAAATGCTTGAATTTCTGGCCAAGGGTTCATGCAAAGTACTGCCGCAACACATTGGCAGCCAGTTCACCAGAGGGGCGTTTCAGCAGCAAATGCTTTTCTAAAAACAAAGATTCCAAGCGTTTGCGGTTGGCATCGTTATCCAGCTGAAACAACGTGGCTTCGGCGATTGCCTCCGGTGTGGCTTGAGACTGAAGCAACTCAGGCACAGCAAATTGTTGAGCCATGATGTTAGGCAGCCCCACATACGGCATGTAACCCTTGCCTTTCATCATTTGATAAGACAACCACGGCATTTTGTAGGCGATGACCATTGGTTTTTTAAACATCATGGCTTCCAAAGTGGCTGTGCCACTGGCCAGCAACACGGCATTGGATGCACCCATCACCTCGTGTGACTGGCCTTGAATCACCGTCCACTCACCACGCAAGTCGGGCGGAATGGTTTGACTGAAATTCCGCACAAAATCAGCATTCGGAAGTGGTGTGATGAACTTCAGCTTGGGCTTACTTTTCTTAAGCAGTTGGGCGGCTGCAGTAAATGCGGGGCCGATGTATTTCAGCTCAGACCCGCGACTACCCGGTAACACAGCCAAGTATTCAGCATCCGCATCCAATCCAAGTTGGGCTCGATAGGCTTGCACATCCACTTGCTCTGGAATAATCGAGGCCATCGGGTGACCGATGTAGGTGGAGGCAATTCCCTCTTTGGCCAGTATTTCAGGCTCGAATGGAAAAATGCACAGCACATGGTCGCAAGCGGCCTTGATTTTGTGAATGCGTTCCATGCGCCATGCCCAAATCGACGGGCACACCAGCTGCACTGTCGGCACGCCAGCTTGGCGAACAGTCAACTCCAAATTTAAATTAAAGTCTGGTGCATCTACACCCAGTAAAACCTTGGGCTTGTGGCTTGAGCCCCAGCGGATTTTCAAATTTTTACGCATGCGCAAAAGCCGTGGCAAATGCCGCAGCACTTCCACATAGCCGCGCACCGACAATTCTTCAGAGCCATGCAATGCCGAAACATTCAATGCACGAAGTTTGGGGCCGGCGATGCCTTCTACGCGTAAAGGTTGAGTGCGGTTTACCTCACTTGAAGTTGCCCCTACAGGTGCAGGTTGGCTCAGCAAGGACTCAATCGCCAAGGCACCAATCCAGTCGCCAGAAGCTTCACCCACTGCAATCGCCAAATCGGCAGGCCCTTGATCCCACGGGCTACTGACAAGCGAATTCGCGCCCGACGAAAGTTCAACTCGGCTATTCACCGAATGATGCCTCGCGTGGCTTGGCCGAGAAATGCTTCCAATGCCGCAACATGTTGCTTGGCATCCTCCGGTGCATCAGCCTCGAGTTTTTTGAGTTCCACTCGTGCCTCGGTCAAGGGAAGGCTTTGGCGGTAAATCACTTTATAAGCCCGTTTGATAAACAAAATGGCATCTGCAGAAAACCCACGGCGGCGCAAACCTTCAGAGTTGATGCCTGCGGGTGCCGCCGGGTAGCCAGCAGCCATCACAAATGGAGGTACATCCTGCATCACCTTGGTTTGGAATGCAGTCATGGCATGGTCACCAATCGTAATAAACTGATGCACACCGCTCATGCCACCCAAAATCACCCAATTGCCCACCACCACATGGCCAGCCAATTGCACACTGTTGGCTATGATGGTGTTGCTGCGCACATGGCAATCGTGCGCAATGTGTACATAGGCCATAATCCAGTTGTCATCACCCATGGATGTCAAACCGCCATCCTGTACCGTACCCGTGTTAAAGGTGCAGTATTCGCGGATGTGGTTGCGGTCGCCAATGGTCAGCAGTGTGGGCTCGCCTTTGTATTTTTTGTCTTGAGGGTCGCCGCCAATCGTGGCTGACCCATGAAACACATTGTCTTCACCAATCGTGGTGTGGCCAGCGATGACGGTATGAGGCCCCACCTTGGTGCCCCGCCCTATTTTTACATTCGGCCCGATGATGCTGTAAGGCCCTACTTCCACCGATGAATCCAGTTCAGCTTTGGGGTCTACCAGTGCGGTTTGATGAATGCTCATGGGCGGGCTCCTCTTGTTGGGGTTTGTGTGGGACTCAGCGTCAATTTACTAGCGACTTCACTGTGGCAACTCGATTGCCATTACCGTTTTAAACATCGCGTGCCGTACACATCAAGTCGGCTGCCGCCACCACTTTTCCATCCACCATTGCTTTGGCACCGTACATCCAAATCCCTCTGGACACCTTGTTCACGCACACTTCCAAATGCAACACATCGCCGGGCACCACTGGGCGCTTGAAACGGCAATTGTCGATGCCCACAAAGAAGTACACAGAATTCTTGCCCGGCTTGTCCTCCACTGAATTGAAGGACAAAATTCCCGCAGCCTGCGCCAAGGCCTCAACAATCAGTACACCCGGCATCACCGGGTGAATTGGGAAGTGGCCGGGGAAAAAAGGCTCGTTGTAGCTGACATTCTTCTGGGCCAAAATGCGTTTGCCGGGCTCCAACTCCAACACGCGGTCTACCAATACAAACGGGTAGCGGTGCGGCAGCTGTTCAAGGATGCCCTTGATATCCATATACGGTTCATTCATTTGTGTTTGCTTCTGAGTAGGTTATTTGATTTATTTGTTTTGATCTTCGTTTTCTTTATTCTGGAGCGCTTTTTCAAGCTCACGCACTCTGCTGCGCAATGCCACCAACTGCCTTAGCGTGGCCGCGGTTTTCTCCCAAGATTTGTGAGTGTCCATCGGGAATATACCCGTGTAGGCACCCGCCTCTTTGATGCTTGCAATCACCGTGGTGCATCCAGACACATGGGTACCATCCGGAATGGTTAAATGCCCAAAAATATTGGCAGCCCCACCAATGGTGCAACGGGCCCCAATTCGCGTGCTGCCAGCAACACCCACACAGCCTGCCATGGCAGTGTGATCACCAATTTGCACATTGTGGGCCACCATGATTTGGTTGTCCAACTTGACACCCACGCCGATCAATGTGTCGTCCAGTGCGCCCCTGTCCACCGTGGTGTTGGCTCCAATCTCCACATCGTCAGCAACAATGACGCGGCCCACCTGCGGGATTTTGACCCAAGTGCCCTTCTCGTTTGCAAAACCAAAGCCGTCCGCACCAATCACAACGCCCGAATGCAGGATGCAACGCGCACCGATTTCACATTCGTCGTATACGGTTACATTGGCATGCAAAAGCGTAGAGTATCCAACAGTGACATGCCTACCCAGCACCACCCCGGCTTCAATCCGGCAGTTTTCGCCAATTGTGGTGTAGTCGCCAAGCACAACATGGGGGCCGATGTAGGCGGATGGGGCAATCTTAACGCCCTCGCCTACAACTGCACTGGGGTGTGTGCCGGGGCTCGGTTTAAAAGCGCTGCGCTGCACCCACCATTGCTGAATTTTTGCGTAGAGCAAATAAGGATCTGCCAGGCACCAAAACCTGAGTTCCTCGGCGCGCTTGGCACCTTGAACGAATTCCAATATTGAATCGAAGTCCTTTTGCCGCACCATCACCAAACCTGCAGAGGTGGTGAGAAGTTGATCCCGGTATTTGGGATTGGTCAAAAAGGCTATTTGCCTTGGACCCGCTTTTTCGAGGGTGTGAATACCCTCGAAAACATCGCTGCTCGGAGGGGTTTGGCCACCTTTTGAGTGGCCACCTGAGGATTTAGAGGGCTGCGCTGAGTGATCAAGCGTATTCGGGGCGTAGGTTTGAAGCTCGCCTCCGAACTCAGCCAGCAGCACCTCTAGTGGGGTCGGTTGGAAAATCATGCGGGCAGCTGACCAGAGTCAACAAGCTTCCAGTTATTTTCCGCCGTCAAGGCGCTGCAGCACTTTGTCAGTGACATCAATACGTTTGTTCGCATAGACCGCCTCTTGCAAAATGATGTCGTAGTTTTCGCGCTCAGCCAATTCACGGATGACTTTGTTAGCTCGCTCAACCAACTCACCGACCAGTTGGCTCTTTTTCTGAGCCAGATCTTCGTCGAACTCACGGCGCTTACGCTGGAATTCACGGTCTGCCTCAGCCAACTCGCGCTGACGGCGAACCTTCTCGCTTTCAGGCAGGGTAATGGAGTCTTTGTCGAGTTTGACGGCATCTGCGCGTACTTTTGCAGCCAAGGATTCCAGTTCTTTTTGGCGCTTGGAGAAGTCGCCTTCCAAACGCTTTTGAGCTTGTACGGCAAAGGTGGAGTCGCGCAGAATACGCTCTGTATTTACAAAGCCAATTTTCAACGTTTGTGCTTGAGCTGCCGCCAATGGGGCGTATGCGGATGCTGAAATGACCGCGCTCAAAATTGCTAATTTAAAACCCTTCAATCCCATCTCCAATTTTAGAAACCAGTGCCGATTGTGAATTGTACCTTTTGAACGTCATCGTTTTCCTGTTTGTTCAACGGTATACCATAACTGAACTTCAAAGGCCCAACAGGTGAGATCCAAGAAATACCAAGACCCACCGAGTAACGCAAATCACCCAGTGATATCTTCTCATCCGTTTGATAGACGTTACCCGCATCTAGGAAGGTAAACGCCCTGAAACTGCGGTCGCGGTTGTTCATGCCGGGTACCGGGAAGAAAAATTCCGCATTGCCGATCAAGCGCTTTGCACCGCCCAAAGGCACATCATCCATGTCCCTCGGGCCCAATGAGGATGCACGGAAACCACGCACCGTACCAATACCACCCGCGTAGACATTCCGGAAAATTGGGTAAGGCGAACCGCCATAACCAAAGCCAGCGGTTAGTTCCCCGTTCAAAGCCAAGGTGTATGACTTCCCAATTGGGAAGAATGCCTGTTCTTGGTAGGTGGCCTTGTAGAACTGCTGGTCACCTAGCGGCGTTGCCACTTCCAGGCCCAGCCTGCGGAACCTGCCCTTGCTTGGCGCAGTGCCAGAGTCGCGGCTGTCGTAGGAATAGCCACCGTTCAACAAAATCGCATAACTGGAGTCGCCGAAGTCACGAACATAGAGCTGAAAACGGTCCGGTGAATTGGCGTCCACGTCCAAGCGGGTGCCTTCGTAGGCAGTACCGAAGGAAATGCGTTCGTACTCGCTGATGGGGTAGCCAAAGCGAATACCAGCGCCGCTTGTTCTCAACTTGTAATCGCCCAACTGCAATTGCGATGCATCTGTTGTGCGGTCAAAGAAGTTAATACTGCGGGAAACACCGTCTATCGTGTAATAGGGGTCAGTCTGAGAGAATGAAATGGTTCGGTTAACCTTGCTGGTGTTCACTTCCAAGCCAACAGTTTTGCCTGTACCAAACAGGTTTTGCTGTTGAATGGCTGCGGAAAGCACAACCGAGTCTGTACTGGAAATACCGGCACCAATCAACAGGTTACCCGTTGGTTTTTCTTCAACCTCAAGGTTAATGTCCACTTGGTCGGAAGTGCCCGGTACAGCCTGCGTGTCCACTTTCACTTCTTTGAAGAAGCCCAAGCGGTCCACACGTTCCTTGGAAAGTTCAATCTTGCGGGAGTCATACCAAGACGATTCAAACTGACGCATTTCGCGGCGTACCACCTCATCACGGGTGCGGTCATTGCCACCAATGTTGATTCGACGCACATACACGCGTTTGCCCGGGTCAACTGCAATCCCGATATTCACTACCTGCTTGTCGCGGTCTACCTGCGGAATCACGTTGGCATTGGCAAACGCATAACCGTAGTTGCCCAATTGGTCCTGAATGGCTTTGGTGGTCTCAGTCAAAGACTCGCCATTGAAGTTTTCGCCTTTGCGGAACTTAATCAGGGCGCGCAGCTCGCTTTCGCGACCCAGCAGGTCACCCGCCAGTTCGATGTCACCAAACCGGAATTTTTGGCCTTCATTGATTGCAATCGTGATGTAAACGTCTTCCTTGTTCGGGTCAATTTGAACCTGCGTGCTTTCAATGTTGAACTCAGCATAGCCTCGGTTCAAATAAAAGGATCGCAAACGCTCTAAATCCCCGCCCAGCTTTTGACGTGAATACTGGTCATTTTTGGTGTACCAAGAAAATGTGCCAGTGGTACCCAGTTGAAACTCTTCAAGCAAGACCTTCTCGGTGAAACTGGTTGCGCCAAGAATTTTCAAACGTTTGATGGCAGCGGACTGCCCTTCTTCCACATTGAAAGTAATACCTACGCGATTACGCGGCAGGTTTTGCACGTCAGTCTTCACCTGTGCTGCATATTTGCTGCGCGACAAGTATTGTTTCTTCAGTTCCTGTTCGGCTTTGTCCAACAAGGAGCGATCAAAAATCTTGGATTCACTGATCCCAATTTCCTTCAGGGCATTCTTGAGTGTGTCTTTTTCGAATTCTTTGATGCCATTGAAATCCACTGAGGCAATGGCTGGGCGTTCCACAACGGTAACAACCAACACATCCTGTTTGGCAGCAATTTTCACATCATCAAAAAAGCCGGTTGCATACAAGGACCGAATGGCCTGCAAGGCCTTTTCATCGTTGAAGCGATCACCCACGCGTATGGGCAGGTAGCTGAACACCGTGCCAGCCTCAGTGCGACGCAAGCCCTCGACCTGAATGTCTTTGATCACAAACTCATTGACAGCAGCCATCACGCTTTGGTGCATCACAGCGCTTGAAATAAGCACGGGCACGGAAAGCAGTGCGGGATAAAATCTACTACGGATTGTCATTCAAATCGTTCCTCCCAGCCTTTTGCAGTGCTGGAATTGGTTATCAGGCTCCCTTCTTACCGTATTTCTACAGGAGTCTTTGAAGATCATTAAAAAACGCCAGACAAGTCATTAAACCCACAAGCACCAAGCCCACGCGCTGACCCATCTGCTGCCAAGCTTCGCCCAATGGCTTTCCCCGAATGAGTTCGGCAAAATAATACATCAAGTGGCCACCATCCAAGACAGGAATCGGTAAAAGATTCAAAATCCCGAGACTTACAGACACCATTGCCAAAAAACCCAAAAATGGAAGTATCCCCAAACTGGATGACTCCCCGGCCGCACTTGCGATGGTAACTGGACCGCTTAAATTTTTCCAAGACAAATCACCGGTCAACATACTTCCCATCGCCGCCAGCGAAAACACACTGATTTCAATGGTTTTATCCACGCCGGTCGCAATTGAACTGAAGAATGAAGGTTCTACCTTTTCAATCATCAAATCACCCGCCAAGGCGACACCTATTCGGCCTTGCGGTTCTCCGGCTGGCCCTTTGATCAAATCAGGCGTCACCTGAACTTGCATAGGTAAGCTGTTGCGGATGATCTGTATTGTGACGATTTTACCGGCAGAGTTCCGAATAACGTCGGTAAAGTGACCAGAATTCATCACTTGTGCGCCATCCACTTGCTTTAAAACGTCCCCAGAGGCTAAACCCGCCTTGTTCGCTGCTGAACCTTCGGTGACCTGACGCACCCGAACTTCACCTTCAAAGGGCCGAAACCCGAGCTGTGCAGGCAAATCTGGAGCAAACTCCAGCGCAGTCAAACGTTCAGCATCCAATTTGACAGATCGAACCGTGCCACCTTGGTCAAGGTTGAGGTTCAAATCCTCGCGGAACAGCCTCGCGCTCAGCACTTCCCAAGTAAAACGCGACCAGTCCGGTGTCTCAATCCCATTCACGCTTTGAACGCGGTCCCCGTTTTGGATACCCAACTCGGCGGCTACGCTTGTGCGCGAAGGCGTTGTTAGCCCATTAGCCAGTTGGCTTTCTTGCGAAAATGCCAACACGGAATACAAAACGATGGCCACCAACAAGTTGGCAATTGGGCCTGCGGCCACCACTGCGATGCGGTGCCACACTGGCTTTTGATTGAATGCGCCTTCGGTAGAGCCTCCAGCAAGTTCGATGGACTCGGGGTCCCTTTCGTCCAACATGCGCACATACCCACCCAAAGGTATCCAGCCGATGGTCCATTCCACTTGCGTTTTTGGATTCAGCCATTTGAAAATGGGTTTACCAAAACCGACTGAAAACCGGATAACCCGTACACCGAAATAACGGGCCACAGCATAGTGCCCGTACTCGTGGAGGAATACCAGAATTCCAATTGCCAATATGAAAGAAAACAAGGAGTTAAGCATTTATTCTCAATTTAAACGTGAGCTGCATTTTGCAATGCAAATTGTCGAACTTCGGTGTCGAAGTCGAATAGACCGTCCAAACCTTGAATCGTTCGGCTGCTGAACTTATTCATACACAGGTTAACCAGACTGTAAATGTTCATAAATCCTATTTGTCGATTCAAAAACAACTCAACAGCAACTTCATTGGCCGCATTGTAAATCGGCGCCAGCGTACTTGGCGCATTCAGTGCTTCATAGGCCAACTTCAACATCGGAAAACGGGCCAAGTCTGGTTCTTCAAAATTCAACTGGACGATTTGTGCCAAATTCAGTCGTGGGGAGCCTGACTCGATCCGATCAGGCAAACCCAACACATGAGCAATAGGGGTACGCATGTCTGGGCAGCCCAGTTGCGCAAGCACGCTGCCATCCTTGTATTCCACCATGGAATGGACAATGGATTGAGGGTGTATAAGCACGGAAAGCTGAGCTGCCGGCAATCCAAACAGCCACAGCGCCTCAATCAACTCCAGGCCTTTGTTAGCCATACTTGCACTGTCTACAGAAATCTTTTTACCCATGGACCAATTGGGGTGTGCAACGGCCTGCTCGGGCGTGACCGAAAGCAAATCTTCAAGTGGACTTGTCCGGAAAGGCCCGCCAGACGCAGTCAAAATAATGCGTTCAATGCCGTGTGTGTGGGGGTCGGTGGAAGAATAATTGGAAGGCAAACACTGATAAATTGCATTGTGCTCAGAGTCAACCGGTAGAATTCGCGCGCCGGATTTCTTGCACGCATCCAACATGAATCGACCCGCGAGCACCAAAGATTCTTTGTTGGCCAAAAACACTGTTTTACCGGCTTCCAATGCAGCCAGGGTGGGTTCCAAACCCGCAGCACCCACAATGGCCGCCATCACGGAATCCACCTCGGCCGACTGGCACAGTGCCGCCAAATCGCCCTGCCCCAAAAGCTCGGGTTGAAGGCCAGCTTGGTTTTTAACTCGCTCCGCGTAGGCTCCCTGCAACCATTTGTTACGGGCTTGTGCGTTGGCAATCAGAATTTTTTTCGGGCGGTGCGTAATGACTTGCTGAAACAACAAATCAATATTGGAGCCAGCCACCAGGGCGTAAACGTCAAAACGCTCTGGGTGGCGTGCCATCACATCCAAGGTGCTTACACCGATGCTGCCCGTCGACCCCAGTATCACGATGGATTGCTTGTTCAAAACACGTTCCTTGCCACATTCATACCATTAAACAACCACAGCGCCAACCAGCAACATGGCCAGCGGCAAAACAGGCAATTGGGCGTCAATTCGATCCAACACCCCACCGTGCCCAGGCAACAGGTGGCTGCTGTCTTTGATGTCGGCTCGGCGTTTCAAAAGCGATTCAAACAAATCACCTACCACGCTGTAAGCGCTTAAAACAATTAGCCACACGCTGAACATGACCGGATGCCATTTCTCAAGTGCCACCACCTGCCATGTGTTTTTCAATTCGGGGATGGAATCTGAGAAATACACCAGAAGCCAGCTTAAGGCCACCACTGTTAATGCCCCGCCAATTGCGCCTTCCCAACTTTTTCCGGGTGAAATACGAATGGCCAACTTGCGACGACCAAACAAGCGCCCAAATACATAAGCAAAAATATCTGCAGCCCAGCAAATTGCCATGGCGCTCAGCATAAAAATAACGCCTTGGGCTTTGGACACCACCAATGCGAAACCCGCGCCCCACAGCAAAATAAGGCCCAAAAGTAAAAACAGTGATTTTTCAGCCAGTACACCCACATTCACCTGCCGCAGGCAAAGGGGCGCAAACGCAACCCAAAACACACCTGCAAAAGCCATCAATGGATATTCAATTTGATAAGACTGAGCCACGCTTAAAAGCCCAGCAAACACTGCAGTGGCCACTGCTGAATAGCCAAGGGCCGCTGGGTTGGCCACTTTGGTTAAGCGGGCCCATTCCCAAAATGCAGCAAACAAGACGATGCCCACAAAAAAATTCCAGCCAATCGTCCCACCCCAATTCAATACAGCCAAAAGCACTACTAAAAGGATTACTGCAGTAATCACTCGGGTTAATAACATGTGCTTCGTCTCCCTGTTTGACGGGGTTTTTTATAATGAAAGCCTGACCCGACGTTTGATGACGGCCGACCTATTTATTTTTTCAATTGCTCTGAGGTTCTTCCAAAACGCCGCTCGCGTTGGTTATACGACTCAATAGCCTGCGCCAACAATTCACGGCCAAAGTCAGGCCAGTAACGCTCAGTAAAATACAGTTCTGTGTAGGCAAGCTGCCACAACAAAAAATTGGAAATTCGTTGTTCTCCGCCGGTCCGAATAAACAAATCAGGCTCCGGTGCACCAAACAAGCTGAGGTACGGGGTAAGGTCCTCTTCCTTGATTTGATCGGGGTGCGTACCCAACTCTGGCCTGTTTAGCAACATTTGACGCGTGGCTTGAAGAATATCCCACCGGCCGCCGTAGTTGGCTGCGATGTTAAGGCTCATCAAGGTGTTATCGGCGGTTTCTCGCTCTGCCGTGTGAATCAGCTGCTGCAATTCAGGGTTGAAAGCGCTGATGTCGCCAATGACTCGAAGCCGGATGTTTTCTGCTTTGAGACGTTTCACATCCTTTTGCAGCACACGGATAAACATCCGCATCAGCAATGACACCTCATCGGCCGGCCGGCGCCAGTTTTCGGATGAAAAAGCAAACAGGGTCAAATGTTTGACCCCTGCTTCAACACACGCTTGTACCGTGCGCCGCACCGCTTCGACACCTTTTCGGTGACCTGCAAAACGAGGCAGAAGCCTTTGCTTGGCCCATCTGCCATTGCCATCCATGACGATGGCAATGTGCAGCGGTACACGGTGTGTTTCGGGGATAACGAGCGTGGAGCTCGTGAAAGAGGTCATCAACTATACAGTCATGATCTCAGCTTCTTTCTCGCTCAAGATCTTGTCCACTTCAGCTACAAATTTGTCTGTCAGCTTTTGAACTTCATCTTGGGCGCGACGGTCATCGTCTTCTGAAACCAGTTTGTCTTTGACCAGCTTTTTGAAAGCTTCGTTGGCATCACGGCGCAAATTGCGAATGGCCACTTTGCAGCCCTCACCTTCGCTTTTAACAAATTTGGTGAGCTCTTTGCGGCGTTCTTCAGACAAAGGGGGCATAGGAACGCGGATTGTTTCGCCCATTGAGGAAGGATTCAAGCCCAAGTTAGACTCTCGAATCGCCTTTTCTACGGCTGGGATCATGTTTCTTTCCCAAGGCTGTACCGTGATGGTGCGCGCATCGGCCAAACTGAGGTTGGCCACTTGAGAAATAGGCACGCCAGTGCCGTAGTAATCAACTTGAATGTGTTCAAGAATGTTGGGGTGCGCACGCCCTGTGCGAACCTTCTGCAAACCGGATTTCAGTGACTCAATGGAGTGAGCCATTTTTTGTTCTGTGGATTTTTTGACGTCTGCAATGCTCATTTTTTCACCTAGACAAAATTACATGTGCACCAATGTGCCTTCGTTTTCACCGTTCACCACTCTATAGAGTGCGCCAGGCTTATTGATCGAAAACACGCGAATGGGAAGCTTTTGGTCACGGCACAATGCAAACGCAGTGGCGTCCATGACTTCGAGATTCTTGGAGATTGCTTCGTTGAAAGTGATGGTTTCATAGCGAGTGGCTGTGGGGTCCTTTTTGGGGTCCGCCGTGTAAATGCCATCCACCTTGGTGGCCTTCAGCACAATTTCAGCACCAATTTCAGAGCCGCGTAGCGCAGCAGCTGTGTCGGTGGTAAAGAAAGGGTTGCCTGTACCTGCGGCAAAAATAACAACTTTGCCTTCTTCCAGATAGCGCATGGCTTTCGGGCGAATATAGGGCTCTACAACCTGCTCAATATTCAGTGCGGATTGCACACGGGCCTGCACACCTGCATGACGGAATGCGTCTTGCAAAGCAAGGGAGTTCATGACCGTGGCCATCATACCCATGTAATCCGCAGTGGCGCGGTCCATTCCTGCCGCTGCAGGGGCTACGCCTCGGAAGATATTGCCGCCGCCGATGACAATGGCCATTTCCACGCCCATACGGGAAACTTCAGCGACTTCCGACACCATGCGTTCAATCGTTGCTCGGTTGATCCCGTAGGGATCCTCCCCCATGAGTGCTTCGCCGGATAACTTCAATAACACACGCTTGTAAGCTGCCATTCACACACCTTTGCGAATCAATTACCGAATTCTATAACGTAATAGGAGCCCCTTCGGGCTACAGGCAATAAAAAAGGGGCACTCCTGACAGAGCAACCCCTTCGTACCTCTATTTAGAGATTAACGACCTGCAGCAGCAGCTTGCGCAGCAACTTCAGCAGCGAAGTCATTGACCTTCTTCTCAATGCCTTCACCCACAATGTACAGCTGGAAGCTGTTGATTGCGCTGGACTTGGCTTTGAGCATTGCAGCTACAGTGTTGTCTGGGTCTTTCACGAAAGGCTGTGACAGCAAAGCCACTTCCTTCAGGAACTTCTTGATTGACCCTTCAACCATTTTTTCTGCGATGTCGGCTGGCTTGCCAGACTCAATGGCTTTGGCCTTGGCTACAGAACGCTCGCGCTCGACATCCACTGCGGGTACGCCGGACTCGTCCAGTGATTTTGGCTTGGTTGCAGCAATGTGCATTGCTACGTCTTTGCCCACTGTGTCGTCGTCGCCAGAATAATCCACCAACACGCCAATTTTGCCGCCGTGCAGGTAAGAAGCAAGCTTGCCTGTGGCTGCAACGCGCTGGAAGCGACGAATACTGACGTTCTCGCCGATCTTACCAATCAACGCAGTGCGAATGGATTCCACCGTACCGTCTGCCAAAGGCAGGTCGCTCAAAGCGGCGACGTCAGCAGGGTTCTTTTCTGCAACCAGCTTGCCCATATTGCCTACAAATGCGATGAAGTCATCGTTTTTGGCAACGAAGTCGGTTTCGCAGTTGATTTCAACAATCGAACCCAACTTGCCGGTGGCGTCGATATAAATACCAACCAAGCCTTCAGCGGTTACACGTGTAGAGGCCTTGCTAGCCTTGCTACCCAGTTTTACACGCAGAATTTCTTCTGCCTTGTCCATGTCGCCGTCAGCTTCTGTCAGTGCTTTTTTGCATTCCATCATGGGAGCATCGGTCTTCTCACGAAGCACTTTTACCATTGCTGCTGTAATTTCAGCCATAGAGCATTCTCCTAAAACTTATAAAAAAAAGGGGCGATTGGTCGCCCCAGACACAAATCGCTCAGCCAATTGCCCGAATCAGTGAGTTGAGTCAATGAGTCGAGTCAGTGAGCGATTTTGTCTCCTGATAATTAGCCTTCTGAACCTTCAGCCACTTCTACGAACTCGCTGTCGCCCTTGGTGGACTCCACTACTTCGTTCAGTGCCTGATCACGGCCAGCAATCACAGCGTCAGCCACTGAGCGTGCGTACAAACGAATTGCACGTGCTGAGTCATCGTTACCTGGAACGATGTAGCTTACGCCAGCTGGAGAGTGGTTGGTGTCCACGATACCGATCACTGGAATACCCAGTTTTTCAGCTTCAGTCACAGCAATTTTGTGGAAGCCTACGTCGATCATGAAAATTGCGTCAGGCAATGTGTTCATGTCTTTGATGCCGCCGATGGAGCTGTTCAGCTTTTCCAACTCACGTGCAAACAGCAACGCTTCTTTTTTGGACATGCGCTCTGTACCACCGTCAGCCTGGATTTGCTCCATGTCTTTCAGACGCTTGATGGATGTACGTACAGTTTTGAAGTTGGTGAGCATGCCGCCCAACCAGCGCTGGTCTACGAAAGGCATACCGCAACGCTTTGCTTCTTCAGCAATAATTTCCTTGGCTTGGCGCTTTGTGCATACAAACAGGATGTTGCCACGTGCAGCAGACAAACGCTGAGCAAACTTGACTGCGTCGTCAAGCATCTCAACTGTTTTTTCCAAGTTGATGATGTGAATTTTGTTGCGATGACCGTAAATGAACGGGGCCATCTTGGGGTTCCAGAAGCGTGTTTGGTGGCCAAAGTGACAACCGGCTTCTAGCATTTCGCGCATTGATGCTGCCATTGAATTCTCCAGAATCAGACAGGGTTAATCAAAAAGGTTGTCACTGGGCCCGTACACTGGCGTTGATTCTGTGAATCCAACACTCATTTGACGAGGCACCCTGTCGCAACAACCCGAATTTGCTCAAACGACCCGTCGGTTGGACGTTCCTTTTGAGCAGCCGCAGATTATACTCGTTTACAATAGACAAGCTCAAGCAGAAATGGAAAATTTATGACGATCGTAATTAAAACCGAGGAAGACATTGCAAAGATGCGTGTTGCTGGCCGTCTGGCTTCGGAAGTGCTGGACTACATCACGCCGTTTGTGAAGGCGGGAATCTCCACCGGGGAATTGGACCAACTTTGCCATGACTACATGGTGAACGTGCAGGGCACCATTCCTGCCCCCCTGAACTACTGCCCACCAGGCTACACGCCCTACCCCAAATCCATTTGCACCTCGGTGAACCACCAAATTTGCCACGGCGTGCCGGGTGAGAAAAAGCTAAAAAACGGCGATATTGTTAACCTGGACATCACCGTCATCAAAGATGGTTACCACGGTGACACCAGCCGCATGTTCATAGTGGGCGAAGGCAGCCAGATCGCCAAACGCCTGTGCCAAGTGACTTTTGAGTCCATGTGGATAGGCATTGAACAAGTGCGACCGGGCGCCACTTTGGGCGATGTTGGCGCAGCCATACAAAAATACGCTGAAAGTTTTGGTTATTCAGTGGTGCGTGAATTTTGCGGGCATGGCATTGGTACCAACTTCCATGAAGACCCACAGGTGTTGCATTACGGCAAAGCCGGGTCAGGTGTGCCTTTGGTGAAAGGCATGATTTTTACGATCGAACCCATGTTGAATGCGGGGCGGCGCGAAATCAAAGAAATGCCAGATGGCTGGACCATTGTGACCAAAGACCACAGTTTGTCTGCCCAATGGGAACACACGGTGTTGGTGACCGATGATGGGTATGAAATTTTGACTCAATCTGCAGGAACTCCAGCAAAACCTGAAAAACTGGCTGCATCTGCCTGATAGATAAACAATAAACATTTGATTTTGGAGTTGCATGTCAGCGCACGTCACTACAAGTTCAGGTTCTTTCGAGGATCTTGCCGAGGTTAAAAAGGAAGTGAAGTCATTCCTTAAACTGGAGTCCAATCGTTGGCTGAAGCCATTGGACTTGAGCAGCAGGCTAGACCGTGTGGACGAATGCCTTCATGAGCGTTGTTTGGTGGTGGATCAAGCGCTTCAACGCCTGTGGGAAGCCTGCGGCCTGTCGGACGCCTATGCCTTGATTGCTGTGGGTGGGTACGGACGGGGCGAGTTGTTTCCCTACTCCGATGTCGATGTGCTGATTTTGATGAAAGCGGAGCCTTCTGAAGAGGATGTGCCCAAGCTGGAATGGTTCTGCGGCTCGGGTTGGGACATAGGCCTTGAAATTGGGCACAGTGTGCGCACAGTGGAGCAATGCCACGAAGAGGCTGAGAAAGACATCACCGTGCAAACCGCCTTGGTTGAGGCAAGAATTCTCGCCGGGAACGATCGCCTTTTCAATGGCTTAAAAAGCAAACTTAAAAAGCAGCTTGATCCTGAATTGTTTTTTCGTAAGAAAACGCTTGAACTTCGGCAACGTCACGCCAAGTATCAAGAAACACCTTACAGCCTTGAACCCAATTGCAAGGAAAGCCCAGGTGGCCTGCGTGATTTGCATGTCATTTTATGGGTTGCCAAGGCGGCTAAGCTGGGTAACAACTGGTCTGAAATGGCCCGTAACTCGCTGATTACACCCTACGAGGCCGCCAAACTTCGCAAAAATGAGCGCACTTTAAAAAGAATACGCTTTCAATTGCACCTCACCACCACTCGCAGGGAAGACAGGCTGGTTTTTGATGTGCAAACTCAAGTGGCAGAGGCCTTGGGCTTCAAAGCAAGCGGAAGCCGCCGAAGCAGCGAATTCTTGATGCAAAGCTACTATCTGGCTGCGAAAGCAGTCATGCAGCTGAACACCATCCTGTTGCAAAACATTGAGTTGGCGATTTTTCACACACAGCTGGTACCCGAGGCGATTGACGAGGATTTTCAATCCATTGGTAACTTGCTGGACATTTGTGACCCCGAGTTGTTTGCCAAAAAACCGTCGGCCATGTTGCGGGCCTTCTTGGTGATGCAGAACAACACGCAGTTAAAAGGCATGAGTGCCCAATTGCTGCGTGCTTTGTGGCACAACCGGGTGCGTATTAACAGTGAGTTTCGCAAAGACCCTGCCAACAAAGCCTTGTTCATCGAATTTTTCAAGCAACCCCAAGGGATTGTTCATGAAATTCGCAGGATGAACGAAACCAGTATTTTGAGCCGCTATTTGCCCGTTTTCAGAAGAATTGTTGGCCAAATGCAGCATGACTTGTTTCATGTGTACACGGTGGATCAACACATTTTGACTGTGGTCAGAAATTTGCGCCGGTTCACCATGGCAGAACATGCCCATGAATACCCCTTCTGTAGTCAGTTAATGGCCAACTTTGAGGAGCATTGGGTGCTGTATTTGGCAGCCCTGTTTCATGATGTGGCCAAAGGCCGAGGTGGAGACCACAGCGATTTGGGTGAGGTGGAAGCCCGTAGGTTTTGCAAAGACCATTTTTTGACCGATGAGCAAACCGATTTGATTTGCTTTTTGGTCAAGCACCATTTGATGATGTCCAACACGGCCCAGAAGAAAGACTTGTCGGACGTGGATGTGATTCGAGAATTCGCTCAGCAAGTTAAAACTCAGCGAAACCTGACTGCCTTGTATCTGCTGACCGTGGCAGACATTCGCGGCACAAGCCCCAAGGTTTGGAATGCATGGAAAGGCAAGTTGTTGGAGGACTTATTCCGACTAACATCCAAACAACTGGGCGGTGAGCCCACTAGCCGTAGGCAAATGTTGGCTGAGCAACAAAATGAGGCGCGTCGCTTGTTCCGCTTGTATGCCTTGTCAGATGAAGTGCATGAAAAATTTTGGGCGCAATTGGATGTGTCTTACTTTTTAAGGCAAGGGCCCAGCGACATTGCGTGGCACACACGGCATTTGTATTGGCGTGTAGAAACTGAAGAACCTGTGGTCAAGGTGCGTTTGTCACCTTTGGGTGAAGGTTTGGATGTGTTGGTGTACACCCGGGATGAGGCAGATTTGTTCGCCCGTATTTGTGGATATTTCGACTCCAAGAACTTAAGCATTTTGGATGCAAAAATTCACACCACCAAGCATGGATATGCGCTGGATTCTTTCCTGATTGAACATGACCGAGAAGGCGGTTTTTACCGAGAAACCTTGACCCTGATTGAGGCTGAGCTTCAGGACCGACTCACCCGCAGGGAGCCTTTGGCTGAACCTGTGTTTGGGCGCATGTCACGGCAGTCGCGCCACTTCCCGATGCGGCCCAATGTGGAGCTTAAACCGGATGAAAAAGGCAACCAGTACCTGTTGAGCTTTTCGGCCACAGACCGGACTGGCCTGCTTTACTCGGTGACCAAGCTGTTGGCCAAATACAAGGTGAGCGTACAAACCGCAAAAATTATGACTCTGGGTGAGCGGGTTGAAGACACTTTGCTGATTTACGGGCAAAGCCTGAATTCGCAGAAGCTGCAAATTCAGTTGGAGACGGAGCTGCTGGAGCTCCTTTCGATTTAATCCCTTGATTCAATCCCTTTATTTAATCCCTGTGCAGCTGAATCATGGACTTCACCACGCCCATGACTCGGCTCATTCCGGCAGCAACCACCTGTGCGATTTGTGCATGGGAAATTTCTTGCGCGCTACTACCTACACCGGCTGCTGAATTGACCACCAAAGCCAAATGCGCGTAGGGAATGTTTAACTCCCTTGCCAAAGCAGCCTCAGGCATTCCAGTCATGCCAACAATATCTGCACCATCACGTGCTAGCCGTTTTACTTCAGCTGCTGTTTCCAGCCGTGGCCCCTGCGTACAGGCATAACAACCACCAAACACCACTGATTCATTGATCGCGTCCGCAGCAGCCCGAAGTCCCGACCTGAGGGTCTGGTCGTAGGGCCAAGTAAAATCAATGTGTTCTACCTGGGCAGAACCCTCAAAAAAAGTGGACGGACGTCCCGAGGTGTAATCCAAAATTTGGTCAGGAATAAGAAGCTGGCCGGGCAATAGGTCGGGGCGAATGCCACCCACCGATGCAACAGACAAAATACCGTCTAAATCTGCGATCTGCGACAAAGCCGACATATTGGCCCGGTAGTTAATTTGATGCGGTGCGATGGTGTGACCATAGCCGTGCCTTGCCAAAAACACCACTTCCTCATCGGCAAGGTGCCCAAACATGAGGGCGCCAGAGGGTTCGCCATAAGGGGTGCGAAACACCTGCCGTCTTTCTAACTGAAAGCCAGGCAATTTGGACAGACCACTACCACCAATCACTGCATACATTCTTTTTATCCTCGATGCGCCAAATAGTGTGTAAATTCTTCAGCCACTTCGGGGTGGCGCAAACCCAACTCCACAGTGGCTTTGAGATAACCAATTTTTGAACCACAATCAAACCGCGTACCTTGGAACCTGTAAGCCAACACAGGTTGTTCAGACAACAAGCTTGCAATGCCATCGGTCAACTGAATTTCCCCACCAGCGCCTTTGCCCGTATTTTGAAGTTGGTCAAAAATACGAGGTGTAAGCACATAACGCCCAACCACAGCCAAATTACTTGGCGCAACTTTTGGGTCGGGCTTTTCTACAATGCCCTGCACCCTTTCAGAATGCGTATTCCAAGGCGTGCTTGAAACAATACCGTAGCTCTTTGTGTCCTCACGCGGTACTTCCTGCACCGCCAAAACGCTTGCATGTTCTTTGTTAAACAGTTCTACCATTTGGCGTGTCACCCCCATATCACCCGGGTTGGTGTACATCAAATCGTCTGCCAACAGGACTGCAAAAGGCTCATTGCCTACAACGGGTCTCGCGCAAAGTACAGCATGGCCCAAACCCAAAGGTTGGGTTTGCCGAATAAAAACGCAGTTCACATTGGGTGGCACAATGTTTTGAACCATTTCAAGCATGGCCAACTTGTTTTTGGCCAGCAGCTCAGCCTCAAGCTCATACGCTTTATCAAAGTGATCTTCAATCGCTCTTTTGCCGCGACCCGTGATGAAAATCATCTCGGTAATGCCTGCCTCTACAGCTTCCTCAACTGCATATTGGATCAACGGTTTGTCTACCACTGGCATCATTTCTTTGGGGCTGGATTTGGTTGCGGGTAAAAACCGTGTACCCATACCGGCCACTGGAAATACTGCTTTTCTGACTTTGCTCATGTATGCCACCCTGAATAATGAATTTATGATTATTGGATATAGATATGAGTCTAATTTATCCCAATAGGGTCTCAAATTCGAGCTCAGACAGTATCTTGACCCCCAAATCTTCTGCTTTTTGAAGTTTGCTGCCCGCTGCACTTCCAGCAAGTAGAAAATCCGTTTTCTTGGACACAGAACCTATCACTTTTCCGCCTTTGGCAACTATCAATGCGGAAGCTTCGTCCCGTGACAATTTTTCCAAAGTGCCAGTCAGCACAAATGACTTGCCGTAGAAGGGATGGTTTTCATCCAGCGCAGCGACAGGTGCTTCTGTTTCCCACACCACACCGGCTGCCATCAGCCCATTCAACACATCCAAATTGCGAGTGTCCGCAAAAAACTCAAGAATGGATTGCGCAACCACGGGGCCTACATCATTGACTTCAAGAAGTGCACTTTCAGTGGCGCCAATCAGCGCATCAAGGGTTTTGAAGTGTTGAGCCAAATCACGCGCGGTGGCCTCACCAACCTGCCTAATGCCCATGCCATAAATAAAACGAGCAAAGGTGGCATTTTTGGATTTCTGAATGGATTCAAGCAAGTTGTTGACTGACTTTTCTCCCATTCGTTCGAGTTGCACCAACTCGTCAAACTGCAGTTTGTAAAGGTCTGCAGGATTGGAAATCAAACCTTTGTCCACCAAGGTTTCTACAATTTTGTCGCCCAAACCTTCGATGTCCATCGCCTTCCGGCTGGCAAAGTGAATGATCGATTGAGTCAGTTGTGCGCGGCAAGAAAACCCACCGGTGCACCGGAGTACAGCGCCGTCTTCTTCCTTCATCAGCGCGGAACCGCAGACAGGGCAAGCAGTGGGCATGTAAAAAGGCAGGCTAATTTCAGGCCGCACATTGCCTTCAAAGGGAAGGACTTCGGGTATTACATCCCCTGCCCTGCGCACCAGCACTTGATCGCCCACACGCAGGTCTTTGCGTTGAATTTCATCCAGATTGTGTAAGGTGGCGGATGAAACTGTAACCCCACCGACTTTAACGGGTTCGAGTTTGGCAACCGGAGTGATGGAGCCTGTGCGCCCCACTTGTACTTCGATGTTAATCAATCGAGTCAACACTTCATCCGGCGGGAATTTGTGGGCAATGGCAAAACGCGGTGCACGGGCTACATAGCCCAGCTGGTCTTGCAGGTCGAATGCATTGACTTTGTACACCACGCCATCAATTTCGAATGGCAAATTTTTGCGTTGTTCGCCAATGCGTTGATAGTAATCCAACAACCCAGAAGCACTTACTGCGGTTTGACTCAGGCTTGACACAGGCAGGCCAAGTTGAGCCAGCCATGCCATCAAAGCACTTTGGGTTTTCAGCTTTTTTTGTTGGTCCCGATCAATCACTGCCCCATAGCAGAAAAAACGCAAAGGGCGCGAAGCGGCTATGCGTGGGTCGAGCTGACGAATGGTGCCCGCTGAGGCATTTCTGGGATTGGCAAATATTTTTAAACCTGCATCGGCTTGACGCTGATTCATGCGCACGAAATCTTCGCGGTACATCAGAATTTCGCCCCTCACCTCTAGAAATTCGGGAGGGTTGGGCGAACTTAATATCAATGGCAAATTGCGAATTGTTTTGACGTTGGCAGTGACTTCTTCGCCCGTCATTCCATCACCACGGGTAATTGCGCGCACCATGACGCCGCGTTCGTAATGAATGGAAATAGCCAACCCGTCAAACTTGGGGTCAACAGCAAACTCAATGGGTTTATCGGCTTGCAAATCGCCTAGGTCGCGGATTCGCTTTTCAAAAGCGTGCACATCTTCAGGCTCGAATGCATTGCCCAACGACAACATGGGCACCCGGTGTGCCACTTGCTCAAAATGGCTCAGTGGTGCGCCGCCCACGCGTTTGCTCGGTGAGTCCGGCAGCTGGAGGTCTGGGTATTTCTCCTCCAAGTCGGTCAACTCGCGGTACAGTTTGTCGTACTCGGAGTCGGGCACCAAGGGGCTATCCATCACGTAATAAGCGTGCGCCCATTGGTTGAGTTGATCAACCAAAAACCGCGCCCTTTGCAAAGGGCTTTGGGGATTTTCATCCTCAAACAAACTCAAATTCTGCATGCCATCACCGAATGGATTTTGCCAACTCAGGAAAACAGGATTTTTGAGGCTTCAGAGCCTGAAGCAAAACCAGAATCGCCCAGATTGCGAATGCGCTCCAGGAGTTGTTTGTAAATGCCTTCAATTGCTTCTGTAGTGAGTGTGCGACCGGAATCGTCCATCATGGGCGCGCCAAACTGCGAGTTAAGGGTGTGGCAGAAAGTAACCACATCACCCAAAGCTTGAACCGGGTCTGCAGAATTAGGCACATCAATATTGAAGCTTAACAAGCGTTTGCCCGGTGCATTGTGGATCACCATGCTGACCAACAAATTGCCCTCGTGGTACAAATGCCATTGGTGGCCTTTGTGCGCCCAACCCGCGGTGTTCAACATGTCCACCACCAGCCCTTGCTCGACTGTTTCGGGAAGCATGCAATGCAGGCCCAGCAGCGTATCCAAGGCTGCTGCAGCTTGGTCCAGGGTTTCGGCTTTGTGCATGACTTCCTTCATTTCTGGGAAATCCACATCACCATGGTGAGATTCAGCAAAATGGCGAATCTTACCCAAGACTTCAGAAAACTCGATGGAACTAAGGGGCCCGTTGCGGTTGGCCAACTGCAAGTTGATTTTCATGAGGCTGGCATCGCCTTTGAAGCTTCGAGCAACAAACCAAAGCTGATCATTTTCCGGTGTCTCCGATGTAGCAACGGAAAAAACTACACGTTTGCGATTGATGCTTTCCAAGCCGTCCACCAAGGCCGCCCAGCTGGTGTTGTGCACCGGGTTTTCAAAGCGAATCATAATTTCAGTAAACAAACGCTTGTCCAAAACAGTCTGAACCTGATTTTCAGCGGTTTGAGTGCCCCCATTGATGGAAGGCTCTTCCCTCTCGGTTGAAAGGCTGGGCTCACCTCGTGAGCTTGGGGAATGGCCTGCCGCAGGGTTGGCCAAGTCACCCAGCAAAGGGTCTTCGCTGTTGACGCCAAAACGCTCAGAGGCTTGCTTTCTGAGCCTGAAATCTTGCCACCAGTTGTAAGCAATCATGCCGACAATTCCGCCGCCGCCTACAAGGAGAAGCGTTGTTTGTAAATCGTTCATACTGTTTCCGTCGCTAGTTTTTCGGCAGACTCAAGGTCCACAGCAACGATTCGGGATACACCCTTCTCTTGCATGGTCACGCCGATCAACTGTTGTGCCATTTCCATGGCAATTTTGTTGTGAGAAATAAATAAAAACTGAGTTTGCTCAGACATTTTTCTAACCAATTTGGAGAATCTCTCCGTGTTGGCATCATCCAGTGGCGCATCCACTTCGTCCAATAAACAAAATGGTGCCGGGTTCAGTTCAAAAATAGCAAAAACCAATGCTGTGGCGGTTAGTGCTTTTTCTCCACCGGAAAGCAAGTGAATGGTGCCGTTTTTCTTGCCTGGAGGCTGAGCAAATACCTGCACGCCCGCATCCAGAATCTCCTCTCCTGACATCACCAGCCGGGCCTCGCCGCCGCCAAACAACTGGGGGAACAGCTTGGAAAACTGGGTGTTGACTGCTTCAAAGGTGACTTGAAGGAGATCTCGTGTCTCCTTGTCGATTTTTCGAATTGCATCCTCAAGGGTTGCAATGGCCTCAAGCAAATCGCCAGCCTGTTGGTCCAAAAAGCTTTTACGTTCGCTAGAGGCGGTTAACTCTTCGAGGGCGGCAAGGTTGACAGAGCCCAAAGCTTGCATGGCGTTGGTCAACCGCGTCACATCCGATTGCAAGGATGCTGCGCGCGGCGGCACGTCCATTGCGGCCAATTCAGCACCTATGGCTTGTAAATCTGCTGCCACCTCGGTCAAATGGCCAGTGAACTGCTCAATCGTCATTTCGGCAGCTTGAATTTTCAGCTGGAAATCTTGCACTTGGTTGCGCAAGGGCTCGGTTTGTCGGTCGCTCTCTTTTTCCCTACGTTCCAATTCGGATACTCGGGACATAATTTGATCCAAGGTATCACGCGCCACGGCTACTTTTTCTTCAGTGACCACCCGTTGCTGCAATGCATCTTGCAACAGCTCGTTGATTTGGGTTTCATCCAGCCGCGACAAATCCATTTCAATGGTTTGTTTGCGTTGCTGTAGGTTTTGCGATTGCTCGGTTGCAAAACGGATGTCGCGCTCGCACTCGCGGACGCTGGAGTCATGGGTGCGAATGGAAAACTCGGCATCTTGCTTGCGGCGCAGGGCCTCTTGAACGGCTTGCTGCTTGCCCCTCAAGGATTGTTCCAGCGCAGCGACTTTGTCTTTTTGGGCTTCAAGCGCCTCGCTGACCACGGCCAAACGCTCATCCAATTCAGCGTAACGGTCTTCAGATTCCAACAAAATGGCCTGCTGTTCTTCCAGTTCAGACTTCAGTACCGCAATATCCAAATCCAGCTGTTGCTTGCGGCTGTCGGCACGTTGTTGCGCTTCTTGAAGTTTCAAGGTTTTAAGCTGTGCCTCATGCTGTTTGCGGGTGCCCTGCTCCACCGCTTGGCGCAATTGGCTGAGTTGGGAACGAATTTCGTCGCGGCGCAACTGCAAGCGGTCGCGCTTTGCGGAGGTTTCGTTTTTCAACAATTCAAGCGCACGCAATTCAGTGCGCAAACCTTCAATTTGTTGATTGCGTTCCAAACGCCCGGCTTGGTCGCTGTCTGCTGCATACAGGCTGACTGTGCTGCGCGTGACGCAATGGCCCTCGCGGGTAAAAATACGTTGCCCGTCTTTCAAAGACGTGCGTTTGGCCAGTGCAGATTGCAATGTTTCGGCATACAAACAACCTTGCAAAGCCAATGCCAATGCGTTTTGAATCTCCCGGTCGGCACTGCGCACCACGTTTATCAAATCCTCAGGGCCTTGATGAAGGGGTGCAGTGGCAATACTGCTGTCAATGAATGCGATTCGGTTGGGTGCGGCTGCTGAGGCGAAACCCGCCACCATGTCCAAATTGCGGACCTGAAAGCTATCCAGCGCCTCGCGCAATGCAGACTCCAGCGCCTTTTCCCAGCCGCGTTCTACCTGCAATTTGCCCAGAATTCGCGTGGAATCACGCAAACCTTGTTTGTCGATCCAGTTTTTCAACTCGCCAGATTCCGCAAGTTGTGCATTCAAAGCGTTTAAAGCATCCAACTGGGCAGACACATTGGCGTGGCGATCGCGCTCTTGAAGAAATGTGGCTTGGACCGTGTCAAATTCAGCACTCGATTTTTCGAATGCCTCTTCTTGGCTTTGCAATTCGAAGCGTTTTTCTTCAAGTTCTTCAGTCAGCATTTGCTGCATGGCCAATGCGTCTTTGAGTTCCACCTCTGAGGGTGAATGCACTTGTTGCTTCTCTGCCTGCAAGCGGTCCAGCTTCATTTGTATGTTAGTTTGGGCGCGACTGGCTGACTCTTGTTGTGAGGACACCTGGGACAAATCCCGCTGCACGTCAATTACCGCAGACCGGCGCTCGTCCACCTCATTTTTGCCCTTCTGCAAAGCCTGCTCTACAGGCTCCACAGCAAGTTGAGCGTCCTCAAACGAGATTTCCAGTTCTTCCAGTTGATACTTTTTTTCGTCCAATTCTTCAGCCAAGCCGGACAATCGTTCTTTGGCTTGCTGGGCACGTTGGCCCCACATCTGGGTTTCAACTTCAATTTCGCGAATGCGGTTGCTTAACTGAGCCTTGGACTCAGCCATCACCCGTATATCCGCTTCCAAGCGGCTTACCGCCCGGTTGGCCTCGATCCAAGCGGCTTGCTCAGTTTCCAAAGACTGCTGTGCATCCATTTGCTGTTGGCGCTGCACCATCAATTCGGTTTGGGCACTGATGGACTGGGTGTTTATACCCTCCAACTCGGCTTTGGCTTTGGCCAATTTGGCGTTGCAGTCGTCCCTCTGGGCTTCAGCTTCACGCAGTCGCATAAACCAAAGCAGGCGTTGCTTGCTGTTTTTCTCAGATTCATAGCCTTTGTATTGTCGGGCCACTTCGGCTTGTTGTTCTAGCCGTTCAATTTGGCCGCCCAATTCACGGCGAATGTCTTCAATACGGGTGAGGTTGTCATGGGTGTCAGCCAGGCGGTTGCCTGTTTCGCGGCGGCGTTCTTTGTACTTGGACACACCTGCGGCTTCTTCTAGGAAAATCCGTAGTTCTTCGGGCCGGGCTTCGATGATGCGTGCAATCATGCCCTGACCAATAATGGCGTAGGCCCTTGGGCCTAGGCCTGTGCCTAGAAAAATATCTTGTACATCCCGGCGGCGTACTGCCTGCTGGTTAATGTAGTAAGTAGAAGCACCATCGCGGGTTAACACGCGCTTGACTGAAATTTCTGCGTATTGGTTCCAGCTGCCGCCTGCGCGCCCTTCTGTGTTGTCAAACACAAGCTCAACCATGGCGCGGGAGGCAGGTTTTCGGTTGGTCGATCCGTTGAAAATCACGTCTTGCATGGACTCGCCACGCAATTCTGAGGCTTTGGACTCGCCCAGCACCCAGCGCACCGCATCGATGATGTTGGATTTACCACAGCCGTTCGGACCCACGACGCCCACCAGATTACTGGGTACGGCGACGGATGTAGGCTCTACAAATGACTTGAAACCGGCCAAACGGAGATGGGTTAGACGCACTTTGCTAGGGATTTAGGCTTGTTAGGTTGAAAATAGGCTCGACATAGAGTCCGTGAAAACCCTGTCACCGTATAATAGCAAAGCCTTACGTTCTTACCGCCACATGGATGCCAGTGGGGACAGAATCCGACGAATGTTTGCTGGAGTAGTACCGCCCTGAGGGCGATCAGACCAAATTATGAGCACAAAACCAAACCGTAACCTCGAAACTTTCCCCAATCCAAGCCCGGACAGGCCTTACCACGTGCACATTGAAGTGCCCGAGTTTACTTGCCTGTGCCCATTAACAGGGCAACCCGACTTCGCGACTTTGGTCATTGACTACCTTCCCGACCAAAAAAACGTGGAATTGAAGAGTCTGAAGATGTACATGTGGTCCTACAGGGAGCAAGGTGCGTTTCACGAAGCGGTAACCAACCTGATTTTGGACGATTTGGTGAAAGCCACAGACCCGCGCTACATGAAGCTGACTGCCAAATGGTATGTACGGGGTGGCGTGTACACAACGGTTGTTGCTGAACACCGCCAGCTTGGCTGGCAGCCCCTGCCCCGTGTTGAATTGGATTCCATTTCAACCATGAACCCCACTCGGGGCTAGTTTCATTTAGAGACCCAGAATTGAACCATTCGCCCAACCTCACTAAGTTAAAACCTTACCCATTTGAGCGCCTGCGGGGCTTACTGGGTACGGTCACGCCCAACCCTGCACTAAAACCAGTCAATTTGTCGATTGGCGAGCCCAAACACCCCACTCCAGAACTGATTAAGCAAGCCTTGATCAACAATTTGGATGGTTTGGCAACGTATCCCAGCACCTTGGGTATTCCTGAGTTGAGGGAATCGATTAGCCGCTGGATTAAGCGCCGGTTTGATGCACAAGTGGATGCAGGTTCACAAATATTGCCGATTTTGGGGTCGCGTGAGGCTTTGTTTGCCTTCGCTCAGGTGGTTTTGGACGGATGTGAGCCTGGTTCTTTGTTGGCTTACCCCAACCCGTTCTACCAAATTTACGAAGGTGCTGCTTTTTTAGGCAACGCCACCCCATTCTGCATGAACATCAAGGCAGAAACGGGACTACCCGATTTGAAATCAGTTAGCCCGGATGTGCTTAAACATGTGCGCTTTATGTATGTGTGCTCACCCAACAACCCCACGGGTACAGTGATGGGTATGGATGATTGGCAAACTCTGTTTGATTTGGCGGATGAATATGACTTCGTTATTGGCTCAGACGAATGTTATTCCGAAATTTATTTGGATGAGGCCAATCCACCGATTGGTGGGCTAGAAGCCGCCAGTCGCTTAGGCCGGTCTGATTACAACAATTTAATCGTGTTTTCCAGCCTGTCAAAGCGAAGCAACGCACCGGGCCTGCGCTCTGGCTATGTAGCGGGTGATGCGGAATGGATTGCCAAGTTTTTGAAGTACCGCACCTACCATGGGTCAGCCATGTCCGTCACCATTCAAAAGGCCAGCATTGCCGCTTGGGATGATGAAGACCACGTGATTGAAAACCGCAGGCTGTACAAAGAAAAGTTTGATACGCTTTACCCCATGTTGAAAGACGTAATGGGCATTTCCATGCCACCCGCTGGTTTTTACTTTTGGGCCAATACTGGGCGGGATGATGCTGAATTTGTGCGTGATTTGTACAAAGAGCAGCATGTAACGTTGCTGCCCGGCAGTTATTTGGGGCGTGAGCAGGACGGCGTAAACCCGGGTAGTCAGCATGTGCGGATTGCCTTGGTTGCGCCCCTCGCTGAATGCGTGGAGGCTGCCAATCGGATAAAGACTTATCTGAATGGCCAGTGAATGATTTAGAAATCAAATAGAAACAATAACTTCAGGAAAAAACATGTCAAACCAACAAATCATTGAACAAGCTTGGGAAAACCGCGCCGACATTTCCCCATCCAAGGCCCCAGCCGATGTGCGCGCTGCAGTGGATGCAACCTTGGCGGGCTTGAATGATGGCAGCCTGCGGGTTTGCTCCAAAGAGGCTGGCGAGTGGGTAACCCACCAGTGGATTAAAAAGGCGGTGTTGTTGTCCTTCCGTTTGAATGACAACAAGGTGATGGAAGCCGGCGGCTTTACCCAGTTTTACGACAAGGTGCCCAGTAAGTTTGCCAACTACACTGAAGAAGATTTCAAGAAAGGAGGCTTTCGCGTGGTGCCACCCGCAGTGGCCCGCCAAGGCAGCTTTATTGCCAAAAACGTAGTGTTGATGCCCTCTTACGTCAACATCGGCGCGTATGTGGATGAAGGCACCATGGTGGACACCTGGGCCACCGTGGGCTCATGTGCGCAAATCGGTAAAAACGTACACCTGTCTGGCGGCGTGGGCATTGGTGGTGTATTGGAACCCCTGCAGGCCAACCCAACCATCATTGAAGACAACTGCTTTATCGGCGCACGCTCTGAAGTGGTGGAAGGCGTGATTGTGGAAGAAAACTCCGTGATTTCCATGGGTGTTTACATCGGCCAAAGTACCAAAATTTATGACCGCGAAACAGGCACCGTCACCTATGGCCGCATCCCTGCAGGTTCAGTGGTAGTTAGCGGTAACCTGCCCTCTGCTTGCGGCAAATACAGCCTTTATTGCGCAGTGATTGTTAAAAAAGTAGACGCCAAGACACGCGCCAAAACCGGCATCAATGAACTGCTGCGTGGGGTGGAATAAGAATGACGGTCAAGGTGTACGGTATTCCCAATTGTGGAAGCGTAAAAAAGGCATTGGATTCCCTTAAAAACAAAGGCGAATCCATTGAGTTTCACGACTTTAAAAAGCAAGCACTTGCGCCCGAGCTTTTGGACACATGGGTACAAAGCCTAGGCCTTGACCGCCTGATTAACCGCAAGGGCACCACTTGGAGAAATTTAAGTGATGCAGACAAAGCTTTGGCAGAATCCCCAGAAGAAGCCAAAGCCCTGATTTTGAAAAACTTGTCCCTGATTAAAAGGCCGGTGGTCGATCAGGATGGCAAGTTAAGTATCGGTCAAACCGAATTTTGAATTGTTGAGAGTTTTATGAAAAACCAATCCCCTTCCCTAACCACATCCTCTTTGAGCGAGTTGCAAACGCTCAGGGATTGGGTACGGTTTTTCGTGTCCGAAATGACTCGCTCCAATGTATTTTTTGGCCATGGCAGTGCCAACGCCTTGGATGAGGCGGTGTACCTGGTGCAGTCAGCCGTGCATCTGCCTGTGTCGGGGGGTGATATTTCCCCGTTTTTGGATGCGCGTGTCATTCCATCTGAGCGCGAGCGCCTGTATCAATTTTTGACTGACCGCACCGTCAAGCGTCGCCCTGCAAGCTACATCACGGGTGAATCCTGGTTGCAAGGCCATGTGTTTCAGGTGGATGAACGGGTCATTATTCCTCGCTCATTCATTGCAGAATTGTTGGCGGACCAACTCACACCTTGGGTGAATGCGCCCGAAGCGGATTTACAAATACTTGACCTGTGCACAGGCTCGGGCTGTTTGGGAATTTTGGCAGCTTACGCATTTGAAAATGCGAGGGTCGATTGCGTGGACTTGTCCGCGCAAGCACTAGAAGTAGCACGTGCAAACATTGAACAGCACCAAGTGGCAGACCGTGTGCAGGCGATTGAATCCGATTTATACAATGCACTCACAGGTCGCACCTATGACGTCATTGTCACCAACCCACCTTATGTGAATGAGGGTTCCATGGGCAAGCTACCTGCGGAATACCTGCAAGAGCCGCGTATGGCCTTGGCTGGTGGGGAAGATGGCATGGACCTGATTCGAAGAATCATCGCTGAAGCCCCGCAGTATCTAAACGACGAAGGCATATTAATCATCGAACTGGGCAATGAAAAACAGTTCTTTGAGGACGCATTCCCCGACCTAGCCCCCGTGTGGCTCGAAGTTTCAGCAGGCGATGAGCAGGTACTCCTGCTGCGCAAAGAAGATTTGGTTTAAAACATGATTCAAATTACAGACCTCCACTTGGCCCGTGGAGCGAAAATGGTATTGAAGGGCGCCAACCTGACCATTTACCCGAAAGAAAAAATTGGTTTGATTGGTCACAACGGCGCGGGTAAAACAAGTTTACTGGCGGCGGTATTGGGCGAACTGGGCCCAGACCAAGGTTCCATCGACATTCCGGGTACGTGGAAAATCGCATCGATTGCACAGGAAGTACCCAACAGCGACATCACGGTTTTGGATTTTGCGCTTGAGGGCGATCAGGCACTGATGAAAATCAGGCGCCGCATTCAGGAAGTGGAGCTGCTGGAAAATCAGGAAGAACTATCCGACTTGTACGAAGCCCTAGAGAATATTGATGGTTATCGTGCCGAATCACGCGTAGCCAGCATTTTGCATGGCTTGGGTTTTAGCGCCGTGGATTTAACCCGTGCGGTGAGAGAGTTTTCCGGTGGCTGGAAAATGAGGATGAACTTGGCCCGAGTGTTGGGTTCAAGGGCAGAGTTTGTGTTGCTGGACGAACCCACCAACCACTTGGACATTGATGCCGTGGTGTGGCTGGAGCAATGGATTCGCACTGTGGAGGCGACTGTATTGCTGGTGTCCCATGACAGGGATTTTCTAGACAATGTGTGCACGCACTCTGTGCATTTGAATGATCAGGTGTTGACCAAGTACACCGGTGGTTACAGCGCATTTGAGCGGGCATTTGCTGAAAAATCAGAGCAAATTTCCCAGCAAAACCGCAAAACCCAAATGGAAATGGCCCACCTGCAAAGCTTTGTTGACCGCTTCAAAGCCAAGGCCAGCAAGGCCAAGCAGGCACAAAGCCGCGTCAAACGTTTGGAACGCCTCCAGATGATTGAAACCATGAGCGTGGACAAAACCGCCGAGCTGCGCTTCCTTGAACCCCACAAAGCCCCCGACCCATTGGTGGTGTTGAATCAGGCCGATTGCGGGTATTCCGACACTGCCAGAATTCTAGAAAAAGTGATTTTGGAAATTCGCCCCGGTGACCGCCTGGGCCTACTGGGTGCCAACGGCAATGGCAAAACCACACTGGTCAAAACCATTGTGGGCTCTTTGCCTTTGGTGGCGGGCGAACGGGTGGAAGGCAAAGGTTTGGTGTGCGGTTACTTTGCGCAAAACGAAATTGAATCGCTGGATTGGGACTCCACCCCAATTGAGCATTTGCACCGTTTGGACCGCAATGCCAGCGAACAAAAAATGCGCAGCTTTTTGGCGCAATACCACTTTCAGGATGACAAAATACGACAAAAAGTGGGCAGCTTTTCCGGGGGTGAAAAATCCCGCCTTGCGCTCGCCTTGATTGCATACACCCGCCCCAACCTGCTGTTGCTGGACGAGCCTACCAACCACTTGGACATTGGTTCACGTCAATCTTTGGCCACAGGTTTGATTGATTTTGAAGGTGCACTGGTTGTCGTTTCCCACGACCGGCATTTGCTGGAAAGTATTACCGACCGTTACCTGTGGGTGCACGACGGCAAGGTACAAGAATTTGACGGCGATTTGCAAGATTACGCGCAAGCCATTAGGCAATACGAATCGCAAAAAGCAGCACAGCTTTCAGGCAAAAACAAAACAGTGATTCAAGCCATTACCGAGGCCCCAAAGCCTGTTAAACAAGTTAAGCCTGAAATCAGCCGCGAAGAGCGCAATGCGGCACACCAGACCTTGAAAAAGCTGCGCAATCAAGTCAAGAAGGCTGAGCAGGACATCGAGAAGTTTCAGTTTCAACTGAAACAACTGGATGACGCCATTGCTGCCGTGGATTATGCAAACCCAGATGCAGCTGCAAGCTCAGCCACACTCGGCGGCCAACGCACCACAGTGATGACTACCTTGGACACCCTTGAAGAACAGCTGCTTGAGTGGATGCTGGAGTGCGAAAAGCTGGAGCAAATTGCAGCATAAGCTCAAATCATGAGCTTAAGCTGTCACTACATTTAGCGCCTTCGCTTGGTGCCACCAGCCCCACCCAACAGCGAACCCAAAACACCCCGCACCAATTCACGGCCAACCTGTGAACCAATGGTGCGGGCCGCACTTTTAGCCATGGCCTCGGCAACGCCTTGTCGCTTATTGCTGCCTGACCCACCAAACAACATATCACCCAAACTGCTCAACATACTCTTTTCTTCAGCGGGTTGATTTGAGTTGGCAGGGGTTGCCGTTGTGCCAGCTGCCCCATTGCTTGCTGCCAAACCTTGCTCAGTTCGGGCCTTTAGCATTTCAAACGCAGATTCCCGATCCACCATTTTTTCGTACACCCCAGCCACCAATGAATTTGCAATCAGCGCTTGGCATTGCTCAGGGGTGGCCGGGCCAAATTGACTGGCGGGTGGATACACCCAAGCACGGCAGGTTGGCGCCGGCGTGCCTTTGGCATCCAAAAAGCTAATCAATGCCTCGCCCACAGCCAATTCAGTAATGGCCGCTTCAATGTTCAATCCGGGGTTTGGGCGCATGGTTTCAGCAGCCACTTTCACAGCTTTCTGGTCACGTGGCGTGAAGGCACGCAAAGCATGTTGCACCCGGTTACCCAATTGTCCCAGTACAGAATCGGGCACATCCAAAGGGTTTTGCGTCACAAAATAAACACCCACACCTTTGGAACGAATAAGGCGCACAACCAGTTCCACTTTTTCAATCAGGGGTTTGGGTGCATCGGTAAACAACAAATGCGCCTCATCAAAGAAAAACACCATTTTGGGTTTTTCCAAATCGCCCACCTCGGGCAGGCATTCAAACAGCTCAGACAACAGCCACAACAAGAATGTCGCGTAAAGTTTGGGGGAATTCATTAGCTGATTGGCAGCAAGAATGTTGATAATGCCCTTGCCGTTTGAATCGGTCTGCATCAAGTCATCAATGTTCAACATCGGTTCGCCAAAAAACGCATCTGCGCCCTGCCCTTCAAGGCTCAACAAACCACGTTGAATTGAACCCACGGATGCGGCTGAAATATTGCCGTACTCCGTCGTAAATTGTTTGGCGTTTTCACCCATGTATTGCAACATGGCGCGCAAGTCTTTCAGGTCAAGCAACAGCATGCCGTTGTCGTCGGCAATTTTAAACACCAGGTTCAACACACCTTCCTGCGTGTCATTCAAGCCCAGCAGCCGACCCAACAACAAAGGCCCCATGTCAGAAATGGTGGCACGCACCGGGTGCCCCTGCTTGCCAAACACATCCCACAGGGTGACTGGGCTGCCAGCGAATTGGGGCATGGGGATGCCAGTTGACTTCAGTCGTTCTTCAAATTTAGTGGAAGTTTTACCCGGCTGGGAAATGCCGGTGAGGTCGCCTTTCACATCAGCCATAAACACGGGTGTGCCCATGCGTGAAAAAGTTTCAGCCAACACCTGCAAGGTGACAGTTTTACCTGTGCCGGTTGCACCAGTGATCAAACCATGGCGGTTGGCCAACTTGGGTAGCAAAGTCAAAGTGGAGGCACTGGGCGAATGGCCAAGTGCAACTGGCAGGGGTTCTAGCATGGTGCGGCTCCGAATGAGTGCGTTTGGGGTAGTCAACCCAAAGCATCATTCTGCCATTTGTAATCGCCCAATCCCAGTCAGCGTATATCCAAGTCCGAAATAAATTCCAGCCACAACCCGTCTGCCATACTGAATTTCTCACAGTGTTTTGAAGCATTCATCGCATGCAAAGATTCAGTGAATTTTTCAATTGACTGCTTACTATCCAATTCACACACCCGGCTTCGCACAAAATCCTTGATTAAGTCCGACGGCGGGTAGATGGCTTGGTCGGATGGCTCCTGTGCCCTCTGAGTGGATATCGCTTCAAGCAGTTCCGCGATTTGAATGTCGTACAACACCTCACCTTGCTGTGCATTCAAGTAAGCCAATTCGATAAGGCCCATTTCGCATTTCAATCGATCCTCGGTGAATTGATCTGAACTCAAATCCGTCATCAAACTGGCAGGCAACAAGGGCATGAAAGACTCTGGCAATTTCCAGGGCCTGGGGCTCACGTTTTGTGATGCTGAAACCATCGACACCATCGACACCAAGGACTTCACTTCATTTTGACCGGATTTTGTGCTCTTCATTGCCCGGTTTGAATGACTGTCCGAAGTGGAATCCAATGATTGCGTACCCCCCAAAAACGACTCAAACAATTGCTTGCTAAATAAGTCCGGATTTTTCGCGGTGGGCTTGTCTGCAACCGTGGCAACTGCAACAGCAGAAGCAGCTGTGCTTAACGCTTCAGGCTCTGCTCGCTCGGCGTCCGGGCTATCGGCATCCATTTCCTCAGCGATGTCCTCCTCGTCCATTTGTGTGGACTGAGGGCTTGGACTAACCATGTCGGGCTGATTCTTAATTGGAGGTTTCACTTTGCGGAAAAATTTTCCAAACACTGAACTCGCACTGCTTGCTTTGATGTCTGAAGAAACCGATTGCCGTTGGCCCCACCACATGCCGAACGCAATCATCATCAGGGACACTCCACCAAAAAGGATAAAAGGCATCAGATTCATCTCTTCACCAGTCAAAGCGGGGTCCTTCGCCCAGCCACTGAGGGACGCGCTGGCTGGGGCCGAGTCTTGATCGCTCAGTTTGGACATGGCCATGTTTTCTAACTGCGCAGCTTGCTGGGCTTGTTGCTGTGAGACTTGCTGTGGCGCTTCCAACAATGCCACATCCTTCTTGGTCTGTGGCAAAGTCGCCAAATTGGGGTCATTGGTCGGCATTGGTTCCGACATCAATTTATCCTGCACGCCTTTATTTTGAACAGCACTGCCTTCAACTGGTTTGGCCTTGTCGGTTTTGGACTTGGCCATCGCTGGAACAGATGCGGCTATTTGCGCCACGGGCTCTGCCTTCAAAATAGGCTTTCTATAACTTGCAGTCAAAGTGGGTGAACCACTCAGGTTGAATGGTGTGGGGTCGCCCGCATGGTCAGGAAGTTCCCTTACCTGCTGGCCATTCGCATTGCCAGCGCTTGTATTGACTTTGACCTGGCCGGCAGGTGCAAAGTCCAATTGAAGGTCCCAAGTTTGAACAAAGGTAACCAGTGGGCAGTTGGATGCAAGGTGCACCCGCACCACGGGGTCCCGCATGGACACATTCGAGCTCAAAGTGAGCAAACCACCTCGGTCAAGTGTCTTTCCATAATCCAAATTCAGGGGAATTCGGGTTTGCAGGGAATTGAGCTCATTGCCCTCACTCTCCGCCCAAGCTTCCATACAAGTTGCCTTGAGTTGGCTTTGGGTGTCTTTGTTCAAGCCAAAAACAGTCATGTTCACTTTGAGCTTTTCACCCACCTGGGCCTGCCCCACCCAGGCACCAAACAAAGGCGCAGACTGGGCCATCGCTGGAAAGGTCACAGAGGTAAGAATCGCCAATGAGCAACCCGACATCCGCAGCATGTGCGAGAGTCGTCGTTTTGGATTTACTTGTAAACACTGCGCAGAGGGATTCATAACCAGCCTTTTACAATCAACTTGCATTGCCTGAGAATAAGCGACCGCCCCGATTCGGGGTATCCTTGGGATGGCCTAACGAGGATGGGTGAAAGTCTTTTAGATTGACCTCACCAAAGCCGCAAAAATTGACGGCAACACGACCCAGCAAAGGCTGTTTGGAGTTACAGTAAGAAAATAGAAGAACAAATACAGGAGACCACCTATGGCGAACATCGCCGAGATGCTCAAGCAACATCAGAGCTCACCCAATCGAATTCTTTACCGTCAATTCATCGACAAAGACTGGGTTGAATTCAAAGCCTCTGAAATTATTGATTACGTCTGCGCTTGGCAAAGCTACTTCCGCCAAATGGGCATGATTGAGGGTGACCGTGTCGCTATCTGCTTGAAAAACAGCATCACTTGGGTTGCCGTCGATCAAGCGGCCTTGGGTATGGGTTTGGTGTCAGTGCCTTTGTATGTGGACGACAACGCCAGCAACATTGCCTATTGCATTGAAAACTCAGGCTCACGAATTGTAGTGGTTGAAAACGACCGGATTGCCAAAAACCTCAAGGCCGAGAACATTGGGGAAGCACAACTTCTCTCTTTGAAATCTGAATTGCCCGAAGGGGGTGCCGACGGCATTCAAAGTGTGGATCATGTGCTGAAAGCCCACATCAAAACATCGACCCCAATCGAGGTTTTAGACCTTCCTGAGGACTCGCTGGCCACCATCTGTTACACCTCGGGTACGTCGGGCCGCCCCAAAGGCGTCATGTTGTCGCACAAAAACGTGTCGGCCAACGTCAACAGCTGTTTCCAATTGGACATTGCCAAGCCTGACGATACATTTTTGTCCTTCCTGCCCATGTCCCATATGTTTGAGCGCACTGGCGGCTATTACCTGCCCTTGCGCGTGGGCGCCAAGGTTATTTATGCCCGCGGTATCAACCAGTTGCCTGAAGATCTAGCCACGCAAGCACCCACCGTGCTTTTTGCGGTACCCCGAATTTTCGAGAAATTTTACGGACGTATTCAGTCATCCATCAAGGATTCCGGGTTTAAATCCCGAGCATTTAACAAACTGGTGGATGTGGGTTGGCGCATGGAACAGGGCAAAGGCGGCATTCTGGACCATTTCCAACTGCCCTTGCTGCGTGCCAAAGTGGCTCAACCCATTCTGGACCGTTTGGGCGGGCGCTTGCGTTTGGCCGTAGTAGGCGGCGCGGCATTGGACGCTACGATTGCTAAATCCTTCATCGCCATGGGCCTACCAATTCTGCATGGCTATGGCATGACTGAAGCCTGCCCAGTGATTTCCGTCAATCGGCCAGAAGGCAATGTGCCTGAATCTGTTGGGCCCGCTTTGCCGCAGGTTCAAGTCAAATTGGGTGAAAACGACGAGCTTCTGGCCAAAGGCCCCAACATCATGTTGGGTTACTGGAAAAACGAAGAAGCCACCAAACAAGCGATTGATGCGGATGGTTGGCTGCACACGGGCGACGTGGCTGAAATCACCAACGACCGTATTTTCATTCGGGGCCGCATTAAAGACATTATGGTGTTGTCCAACGGTGAGAAGTTCTCGCCCCAAGATGCAGAAACAGCAATTATTGGCGACGATGTGTTTGAGCAAATCGTTTTGGTGGGCGAAGGCCGTGCCTACATCAGCTTAATTGCTGTGACCGCCAATTCCAACGAGAAAGAGTTGGTTAAAAGGGCCAATGCCCGTTTGGCCCACCTGCCCCGTTATATCCGAGTGCGTCGCGTGTTAACCACCAAGGAGCCTTGGACTGTGGACAACGGTTTGCTGACGCCCACACTCAAGGTGAAACGCCTGAAAGTACTAGAAGTGTTTAAAGACCGAATTGAAGACCTTTATCGCGAAGGTCTCAATGACTAATTGATGACTCAAACCATGACTCAATAAAAAACGGGGCTATTATGCCCCGTTTTTTTGATTCAATGGCCTATTGACCAGTGGCCTAATCAGGCCTTTCTTAAGGCATTTCTTAAGGCATTTCTTCCGACTCATTTTCATTGCCGATACGCGCCAAAAACTCGGCCGCACGCTCAGGTGGCGGGCAAGTGGAGCGCAATCCGTCAATGTAAGTAAATAATTCTTCCGAAATATTTTGCCACATCGGGTCCAGCACCACATCAATGCCCTCATGCCTTAACAACTCTGCTGCGCTGGCAAAAGCACCGTCACCCGTCAGCAACACCACCTGCTGTACCTGTTTTTTGTAGGCCAAAGAGGCCAAATCCACGCCCATACGCAGCTCAATACCCCGCGTGAGGGTGTCTGGCACAAAATCATCGTCCTGCAGGTCATCTACGCCGATTCGCTTGGCCAGAAGGTCCGCTTGAGCGTCCTCAGATAGTTTCCAGTTGTCAATCGTGGCGGGTTCACCAAGTTTAACTGCCAGTTTACGTTTACGTTGCAATTGTCGCTGAAATGCAGATCGAAACTGCCCTTCCTTGGATTTAGAAAGATCGATATTTTGCTTAGTAACTGGTAAGGTTACTTTACCATTCATCATAGGTGTATCGTAAAAGAAGATACGGAACAAATGACGCTTGGGTTGGTTCCTCTCAAACAAGTGGGCTGCGGAAAGCCGCCATACCAAATCTGCCATCAAACGTGCATCATGGTGAACACTGGAGGGAAAAATTTGGCGAATTCTGCGGATGAAAAAAGGACCATCTACCAAAATGGCAGTAAGCATAATTAACCTCAAATAATGCGTTTAAATGAATATATAGATGTACCCACCGGAGGTGGTGTTTAAGTACCAGTGAATTGTAGCACCGAATACCTATTGAACCGTGCAAATCCTGTCACCTTAATCGGGTATGAAAAACCCTAAGTCGCCTTTTTGACTGAAGTGACGAAGTTATTAAACATTAGGCATATAAGGAGAGTGAATTGAGTTCTGACAACCTGTTCAAAGATGCAAACAGCAACATCAAAGAAGAGTATTGGCTTTATATGCTGTCCAACAGCAAGCCAAACGGACCACTTTACCTTGGAGACACATTGGGCCTGATTGGCCGAATGGAAGACCACAAAAACGGCATACGGCGCGATTACGCCCATTACCACCGCTTGGATCGATTGGTTTATTTCGAACTGTGGCACGACAAAGAAAAATTCGCAGCCCGTTTAAGGCGTGTACGCAATTGGCCACGCGACATGCGGCTTTTGCTGGTGGAATCCCTCAATCCAGAATGGCGCGACCTTCTGCCCGAACTCATCAAAGATTCGGGCGACAACGCAAAAGCAGCCTAAATGGGTTGATGCGAGTGCAAACAAGAAGATGGGTTAATCTTGATCGAAAGCGAACTTTCATGTTGCGAGAGCTCACTTAAAGGGTAGGAGGCTTGATTCAGCCACCTTGGAAGGCAACGACTACATAGGTTCATCACTCTAATGGGTTGTTTTAGGATGTGGTGAATCTGTTTTCGAGTTGTGTGAGTAAAACTTGTACAAAAACAAAGAACTTTGGAGTAGTTGATGAGTTCAATCGCGGAACGTTTAACCAGGGCTTATTGCTTGTTTCACTGGTTACAGGTAAAACCCATACCGGCAAAAATCAGGTCCAGCGTGGCTTACAGCACCTTGGAACAAGAGCTCCTCGACTTGAAAATTCGTCCAGAGGACCTCGCCTCAGTTGGAACTGAAGTGACTGACAGTTTTGAGGAGTCCAGGCTGGCATTCATGGTTCGCTACAGCGGACTGACCTGGTCAACCTGCTCTATTTTCTGCGATTCAATTGAACATGAAGAATGGCTGTTGAAGGGCGAACCACTGCTGGTTAAATTCACTGGGGTAGATGCCAACGGGCAAGAAGGCCTCAGCAAGCACGCCTTGGGCGATTTCATGTTCCTGAAGCCCGGTAAAGTGTGGATTCAGGGTGAGCGGATTATGTCGTTTGTGGTGCGTTGGAACAAGCATGAAATTCGCCGTATGGAGCGCTTTATCCGCTTGGCGGGTGCCCGTCATGGCATGGATGCCCAAGTCCACAGGATTGAGCAAAGTGACAAATTCATTTCTGCAATCAAAGCCACAGTGGGTGCTCAGTAAAAAATGGTTGCTGAATCATGCGGGCTGATCAATTTTTAACCAGCCTACCCCCAAGCCCTTCAAATCAAGGGCTTGGTTAACTTATCCACAGGCTATACCCAAGGTTGTTCAGGGTTTATGTGGATAAGCTGCCCACCCAGTGCTTTTTTACTAATACTAGGCTTAAACCTTCAATACAGTTTTACCGCCCAAATAGGCTTGTAAGGCCTCAGGGACTCGAACTGAGCCATCAGCCTGCTGGTAGTTCTCCAACACCGCCACAAGCGTCCTACCGACCGCCAAACCCGATCCATTCAGCGTGTGAACCCATTCGGTCTTGCCCGCATCGTTTTTGAAACGCGCCTTCATGCGGCGTGCCTGAAAACCTTCACAGTTTGAACAAGAGGAAATTTCGCGATAGGTATTCTGTGAAGGAATCCACACCTCAATGTCATAGGTTTTGGTTGCGCCAAAGCCCATGTCCCCGGTGCACAAGGCCACCACACGATAAGGCAAACCCAACTTTTGGAGAATTTTCTCCGCATGGTTTGTCATTTCTTCCAGCGCGGCATGGGATTGGTCCGGATGCTCGATTCGCACCATTTCCACTTTGTCGAATTGGTGTTGACGGATCAAGCCCTTTACATCCCGTCCATAACTGCCGGCCTCTGACCTGAAGCATGGCGAATGGGCCGTCATTTTGATCGGCAAATCGGTCTGCTTCAAAATGGTGTCTGCCACCAAATTGGTCAGGGTTACTTCTGCGGTGGGAATGAGGTACAAAGGCTCTGCATCCGGTGCATCACCGCCCTTCTTCACCGAAAACAAATCTGCCGCAAACTTGGGCAATTGGCCCGTACCCAGCAAGGTTTGCGCGCGCACAATGTAAGGCGTGTAATGCTCTTGATAGCCGTGTTCGTCCGTGTGGGTGTCCAGCATCAATTGCGCCAAAGCACGGTGTAACTTGGCCATTTGCCCTTTAAGTACCGCAAAACGTGAGCCAGACAAATTGGCGGCCGTCTCAAAATCCATACCCAGCGGGGCTGCCACATCCACGTGGTCTTTGGGCGGGAAATCAAACGTGGCAGGCGTGCCCCAGCGGCGCACTTCGATGTTGCCGTTTTCGTCCGCGCCCACAGGCACTGACTCGTGCGGCAGGTTGGGAATGGTCAGGATGAAATCATTGATTTCTTCTTGCAACACATTCAAGCGCTCGGTGCAGGCCTTTAGTTCGTCGCCCAAACCTGCAATTTCAGCCATGATGGCGGAGGTGTCTTCGCCTTTGGATTTTAACTGGCCAATCATTTTAGAGCTGGAATTGCGTTTGGCTTGAAGCTCTTCTGTTTTGGTTTGAAGGCTTTTGCGCTCGTCTTCCAAGCGGTTGAAAGTGGCGGTGTCCAGTTCGTAACCCCGGGTTTTTAGGCGGGCGCTTACGGAGGCAAGGTCTTTACGTAGCCATTGAATGTCTAACATGCTTATTCTCTAGGATGATTCAGATTTGAATGGCTAGATGGTACTCAATTTTCAGGAGTCATCTGCGCCGGAAGGGTCGCTCTCGTTGTTTCTTTCCGACAGCCAACGCAGCTTTTCTGCAATTTTGGTTTCCAAGCCCCGGTTGACGGGTTTGTAAAACTTTGGCTTTCCCATGCCCTCTGGCCAATAGCTTTCGCCAGCGGCTAAACCGTCAGGTTCGTCATGCGCATACCGATAATTGGCTCCGTGCCCCAACTGCTTCATCAATTGGGTGGGTGCGTTGCGCAAATGCATGGGTACAGGGTGACTCTGGCCCTTTTTAACTTCGGCCATGGCCGATTTGAATGCGGAATAAGCCGCATTGCTTTTGGCGGCAATGGCGAGGTAAATCACACATTCGGCAAGGGCCAAATCCCCCTCGGGTGAGCCTAGTCTTTCATAAGTGCTTGCAGCATCATTGGCCAACTGAATTGCGCGGGGGTCGGCCAAGCCAATGTCTTCCCAAGCCATACGCACCAAGCGGCGGGATAAATACCGCGGGTCGGTACCGGCCTCCAGCATTCTACAAAACCAATACAGCGCGGCATCGGGGTCAGAACCGCGAACAGACTTGTGCAGGGCGGAAATTTGGTCGTAAAACGAGTCTCCGCCTTTGTCGAAACGCCTCAGCTGCGCTGGCACCAACTTGCTCAATAACTCACTCGTCAGAAATGTATCCTGCCGGGATTGCAGGGCTTCCAACGCAATTTGAATGAGGTTGAGGAAGCGACGCGCATCGCCATCGGCTTGGGCGCACAAGGCCTGAAATGCGGGTTCGACAACTTCGATGGGGTAGCCAGAATGCTGGTTAACTCGATTAAGCAGTTTTCTAAAATCCTCTTCAGAAAAGCTTTTTAAAACATAGACCTGTGACCTACTTAACAGGGCAGAGTTGACTTCAAAAGAGGGATTTTCAGTGGTGGCTCCAATGAATGTGAGTAAACCCGACTCTACAAACGGCAGCAGTGCATCTTGCTGGCTTTTGTTGAAGCGATGAATTTCATCAATGAACAACACGGTTTTGCGCCCTGTCTGAGCGTAAGCCTTGGCCTGCTCAGTGGCTTGGCGTATGTCTTTAACGCCAGAAAAGACTGCTGAAAGTGCGATAAATTCAGACTGTACACTTTGTGCCAAAAGCAAAGCGAGTGTTGTTTTACCAACCCCAGGTGGGCCCCATAAAATCATGGAGTGTGGTTTCTGGCCTTGCAACACCTGGTGCAGTGGCATGCCTTCGCCCAGCAAATGGGTTTGTCCGATGACTTCCTGCAAGGTTTTTGGACGCAGGCGTTCAGCCAAGGGAGCTGAGTCGGCAGGTGACTCACCATCGAATAAACCCAAATTTGCCATGAATGACTGTTTTTAAAACACTATTTGGCGCGAATCATATCGACACCCGGCGGCGGGGTAAACGAGAACAGGCTGGCTGCTGGCGCTTTGTCCAGTTTCCAGTCCACCAGCTGCAGCACAGTGCGTTGGCCCATGGAGTCGAAAATTTCCATTTCCACCGGTATGCCGCCTTTCATGCCCACACGCATGCGGTCAAACAAGGTTTCGGCATTTTTGGGGGTGGCTTCCAGCCATTCCAACCCATTTTTGGTTTCGGTATTTTTTAGGTTAAACAGTTTGTCGACTTTCTCATTTCCAAAAAGAAGAGCCGCAGGGCTGGACGCGATGGCGTCGCCCAGGGGTCGCTCAGAGGCCTGCTCCAAATCCTCATCGTAGGTGATGACTGTTTTTCCATTGGAAACAATCAATTGAGGGAACGGCTTTTCAATACTCCAACGGAATTTACCAGGGCGCGAAAAAGCGAATTGCCCCTTGGCCTTTTGCTTGACAGCGCCTGCGGGGTTGGTCACTACCTGCTCAAAACGCCCTTCTGCAAAAAGTCTGCTGTCGCTGAAAGTTTTTAACTGCTCAACCCCACCCGCCAATGCTGGGCCACAAATCAGAAAAAATCCGGCAATTGTGGTGCCGACTAGTCGGCTGAAACTTGAAACATATCTGTTCATAAAATCCTTGATTCGCTTACACGACTTAGAGGTCTTCTTCTTGCCCTGCTTCTCGGCGTGCAAGAATTTCCCTGTTTCCGTTCGACTGCATTTGGGAAACTAAACCTGCCGCTTCCATGGACTCAAGAAGCCTTGCCGCGCGGTTGTAGCCAATCCTCAAATGCCTTTGTACGAAGGAAATGGAAGCACGGCGGTGTTTCAATACAATGCCAACCGCTTGATCGTAAAGGGCATCTTGCTCCCCATCGACGCTACCTGCCGCACCGCCACCACTGCTTCCTGAGTCGCCGCCCGCCTCATCAGACAATCCTCCTTCTAGAATGCCTTCGATGTAGTTGGCTTCGCCATATTTTTCCTTCAGATACTCTACAACGCGGTGGACCTCTTCATCGGATACAAAGGCACCGTGAACTCGCAGCGGCGCGCCCGATCCTGGTGGCAAATAAAGCATGTCGCCCTGCCCCAGCAAGGATTCAGCGCCCATTTGGTCAAGAATGGTGCGTGAGTCAATTTTGGAGGACACTTGGAACGCGATACGCGTTGGAATGTTGGCCTTGATCAAGCCGGTAATTACATCCACGCTGGGGCGTTGTGTTGCCAAAATCAGGTGAATGCCAGCGGCACGGGCTTTCTGGGCCAAACGGGCAATCAGTTCTTCGATTTTTTTACCCACGACCATCATCAAATCGGCCAACTCGTCAATGACGATGACGATCATAGGCGCAACATCCAAGGGTTCTGGTGAATCAGGCGTTAAGCTAAATGGGTTGGGAATGCTTTCTCCATTTTTACGCGCCTCTTTGATTTTGAGGTTGTAGCCTGCCAGGTTACGTACGCCCAGCTTACTCATCAGCCTGTAACGGCGTTCCATCTCGCCCACAGCCCAGTTTAGGCCGTTGGAGGCTTGCCGCATGTCAGTGACAACTGGGCACAACAGGTGTGAAATACCTTCGTACACGCTCATTTCAAGCATTTTGGGGTCGATTAACATCAACCGAACTTGGTCTGCCGTGCTTTTGTACAGCAGCGACAAAATCATGGCGTTGATACCCACGGATTTACCTGAACCCGTTGTACCCGCAACCAGCAAATGGGGCATTTTAGCCAAGTCGGCACACACCGCCTTGCCGGAGATGTCTTTACCCAAGGCCATGGTCAGGTAAGAGCCCGATTTGTAATACACCTCAGAGCCTAAAATTTCAGTCAGCTTGACCATTTGCCTTCGTGGGTTGGGCAATTCAAGACCCATCAGGTTTTTGCCAGAAATGGTTTCTACCACCCGCACTGAAGTCAGCGACAATGCGCGCGCCAAATCTCGCGCCAAGTTAACCACTTGAGAACCTTTCACACCTGCGGCGGGTTCAATTTCATACCGGGTAATCACCGGGCCGGGCTGTGCGGCCATCACTTGCACCTGCACGCCGAAATCGCCCAATTTCTTTTCAATGAGGCGCGAGGTGTATTCCAAGGTGTCGGGGGAAACAGTCTCTACCACCTCAGGAGCAGAATCCAGCAGGCCCAAAGGAGGTAAATCGGTCTCAGTCAATTCGGCAAACAAAGGTTGCTGTTTTTCTTTGATGACCCGTTCAGACTGCTCAATTTTTGCAGCCACTGGCTCAATGCGCACAGGCGGATGGTCTTCAAAGCGCTCACGCTTTTGCACCACTTTCTCAACCCGCTGAAGGGCTACTTTTCGGCCCTCTTGCCGGTCTTGGTAGGTGCCAAACTTGTTGACCACACCCATCGCGCCACGTTCAATCCATTCACCCAAGCGTTCGGCCATAGACGCCCAACTTAGGCCGAGGAACCCAGACACACCAGCAGCCGTCATCAGCAACAAAACCATGACTGCGCCAGTTAAACCCAGCAAGGTACGCAGTAAATCACTGACGGTTTGACCCACCACCCCGCCTGCGCCTGAGGGCAAACTGCTTCCGGAAAAAACAGACAAGGCCTCAAGGCTCATCAAGCCCAGCCACAAAATTAAAAAGCCAATTGGCCGCACAAAAGGCAACCACTTGGGAGTGGGTTGGTCAAAACCGGGCAAATCGAAGCTGGACACCTCTTTTTTTGCCCGCCACAACATCCATAGCGCCAATCCAAACAAAGCGTATGCGGAGTAGCCAAACAAGAAAAACAAAAAGCTGGAGACATGCGCACCGAGCTTTCCGCCAAAGTTGCGAACATAGTTCGACCCTGCATGATGGATAAAGCTATCGTCCATGTTGCTGAACGAGACCAGTATCAAGCAAAGGTAAATCGAAAACATGAGCAAAGTCAGCCACCGGACTTCGAGAAGTAGCTTGCTCACCCAGAGGGTGCCTGTATTTTGTGTGGATCTAGAATTCACTGTGTGCGACGGCTATAGGCAATGAGGCATAATTGAAGCCTGTATTCTGACAAAGATCGAGCGAAATATCTTGCCCGGTCTGTATTTGACGCACAAAAGAGGTTCGAATGAGTGATTCAGGCACCCCACGCCACGCCAAAGTGTTGATTTTGGGCTCAGGCCCCGCTGGTTACACCGCCGCTGTGTATGCCGCGCGCGCCAATTTAAAGCCAATGCTGATTACGGGTATGGCCCAAGGCGGTCAATTGATGACCACCACCGAAGTGGACAACTGGCCTGCGGATGTGCACGGTGTGCAAGGCCCCGAGTTAATGCAGCGATTTTTGGAGCATGCGGAGCGCTTCAACACCGAAATCGTGTTTGACCACATTCACACTGTAAAACTCAAAGAGCGCCCATTTACCCTGATCGGAGACTCTGCAACCTACACCTGTGATTCGTTGGTGATTGCAACCGGCGCGTCTGCCATGTATTTGGGCATTCCTTCCGAGGAAGCCTTCTCGGGCCGTGGCGTGTCAGCTTGTGCAACTTGCGATGGTTTTTTCTACAAAAATCAGGAAGTTGCTGTTGTAGGTGGAGGTAATACCGCAGTTGAAGAAGCGCTGTATCTGTCCAACATCGCCAGCAAGGTCACGGTGATTCACCGCCGCGACAAATTCAAAGCCGAAGCCATCTTGATCGACAAGCTGAATGAAAAGGTCAAGGAAGGCAAAATCGAAGTCAAATGGAACCATGTGCTGGATGAGGTTTTGGGTGATCAATCCGGCGTAACTGGCGCGCGCATCAAGCATTTTGGCACCGGTGAAACTCAAGATATCAAGCTGCAAGGTGTGTTTATTGCAATTGGGCACAAACCCAATACTGATATTTTTGAAGGCCAAATTGAAATGAAAAACGGCTACATTGTGACCCGCAGCGGTTTGAATGGCTTGGCCACCATGACCAGCATAGAAGGTGTGTTTGCAGCGGGTGATGTACAAGACCACATTTACCGTCAAGCAATTACCAGTGCAGGCACTGGTTGTATGGCAGCATTGGATGCGCAGCGCTGGCTTGAATCCCAAGAAGATTGAGCCAAAACGGGTTTTCAAATAGCAGTATTGATATGAAAAAAATTCGTGCGCTTGATGATTTGGATTTCCTCAAAAATATGCTGAAAGACGAGCGTATTGAACGGGAACATGCTGAACGTCGAGCGCATGAACTCGAAGTAAAACGTCAAAAAGAAGCCAATCTTTTCAAAGATTTTTTAAAAGACGTCAAACCAATACCTCAGATAAATACTGTGGTTTTGCAGGCTGAGAAACCCCCTCCTATACCCCTTCAAAAAATGCTAGACGACGAACAAGTGCTGATTGAGGCCTTGTCCGACGAATGGGATGTAGAGCGATACCTTGAAACCGATGAAGGCTTGTCATTCCGCCGAAACGGAATTGGACAAGATGCCCTGCGAAAACTTCGCAGGGGCTTGTGGGTTGTTCAATCCCAAATTGACTTGCATGGCTATCGCACTGACGAAGCGCGTGAAGCAGTGACTGCGTTTGTGAAATCCTGCATCAAACGCGACCTGCGTTGCGTGCGAATTATTCATGGAAAAGGATTAGGTTCTGCCGGTAAAGAGCCTGTTTTAAAAGATAAAGTGAAACGCTGGCTGGTACAAAAAGACGAGGTGCTTGCATTTTGCCAAGCGCCCCCACGTGACGGTGGCGCAGGTGCTTTACTGGTCATTTTAAAGGCCTATGAACGAAGGCAGCGATAAGCTTTTTGGTGCGGCTGGGGAGTATCTGGAAGGCATAAAGTTACTCCAAAGTATACACAGCGTGTAAACTACGATGTGCATTTCCGCATTCAGGAGACTTCGAATTGACTACCATCCAATGGACCGCTGGCAAAGTAAAATCCACCACCACAGGTTTGAACATGGCATGGGAGGCCACCGGGCAAGAAAATGCCCCCACCATTCTGCTGGTTGCTGGCTTGGGTTGCCAGCTCACCATGTGGCACGACAATTTTTGCCAAGCATTGTTGGATCAAGGTTACCGCTTAGTTCGTTTTGACAACCGCGACATCGGCTTGACTGACGACCATCCAACTCATATCCAGGTGAATATTCCGGCTACATTTTTGCGCGCCAAGCTTGGATTGTCTACACCCACCAATTACCAAATTGAAACCATGGCGGACGATACAATCGGACTGATTGATGCGCTGGGCCTAAACCGCCCCCACCTCTTGGGCATTTCCATGGGGGGAATGATTTCCCAAATTGTTGCAGCCAAAGCACCCGAAAAGATTGGGAAATTAATCACTTTGATGTCTTCCACCAACAGCCCTAAGCTGCCCGGTCCTACACCCAACGTGATGCTCAATATGTTCATTAAAAAGCCCAAAAGCCAGCATGTTGAGCATGTGGCAGAGCATGTGGAAAGGGTGTTTACCGCGATTGGCAGCCCAGGTTACCCACCCATTGGCAGTCAAATTCGTGAGCGTGTGAAGGCTTCTTATGCCCGCGCATATCGGCCTGCTGGGGTGCTACGCCAAACCCATTGTGTGGTTGCCACGGGCTCTATTGAAAAATTTACCAAGCAAATCAAGGTGCCTACCTGCGTGATTCACGGTATGGAAGACCCGTTGCTGAAAAAAGAATGTTCTGAGCGGATCGCCAAGCTTGTACCCGGCAGCAAACTGCATCTAATTAAGGGTTTGGGCCATGATTTGCCTGAAGCCTTAAGCCCAGTTTTTGCTGAAATCGTGCACGCTCACATCAGTTAATAAATAAAAAGCCCGTGAAGTTTTAAAACAATCGCGGGCTTTTTAAATTCAAAAATCAAACAACAGGAATTAAATCGCTTCTTCACCCTGCTCGCCAGTGCGGATACGAATCACACTTTGCACGTCTGTCACAAAAATTTTGCCATCGCCAATTTTACCGGTGCGGGCTGAGCTGATAATTGCTTCCACTGCGCCATCCACCATATTGTCAGCAAGTACCATTTCTACTTTCACTTTGGGCAGGAAATCAACCACGTATTCAGCGCCACGGTACAACTCAGTGTGACCACGTTGGCGGCCAAAGCCTTTGACTTCAGTGACGGTCAAACCATTGATACCTACTTCAGACAAGGCTTCACGCACTTCATCGAGTTTGAAAGGTTTAATAATTGCTGTTACCAGTTTCATTCCTGAAAGCCCTCTAAATCATTGAATTTTGATGTAATTGGATAACGCCAGTCCCGCCCAAAAGCACGGTGCGTCACTTTAATACCCACAGGCGCTTGCCTGCGCTTGTACTCATTTATGCGTAATAGTTTAACAGCCTTCACCACGTCTTCTTTGCGGTGGCCGCTTGCCAGAATGTTTTCAACAGTTTCGTCCTTCTCCATATAGCGGAAGAGGATGTCGTCCAGCACGTCATAAGGAGGCAGGCTATCTTGGTCGACTTGGTCGGGGCGCAATTCTGCCGAAGGTGGGCGGGTAATAATGCGCTCAGGAATCACTTCACTGATTGCATTCCTGTAGTGGCACAAGGCATACACCAAAGTTTTAAATATGTCCTTGATGACTGCAAAACCGCCTGCCATGTCGCCATACAGTGTGCAATAACCCGTGGCCATTTCACTTTTGTTGCCGGTGGTGAGCACAATCGCACCTGTTTTATTGGACAAAGCCATTAACATCGTGCCGCGTATTCGGGCTTGCAAGTTTTCCTCGGTGGTGTCGGCAGCCAAGCCTTTAAACTGAGGTGCCAAAGACGATTCAAATGCATTCATGCAGGATTCAATTGCAATTTCGTCGTAACGCACACCCAAGCGCTTCACCATGTCGCGTGAGTCAGTCAGCGAGATCTCGGCAGTGTAAGGCGATGGCATCATGACTGCCCTCACCTTGTCTGCACCCAAAGCGTCCACAGCCACAGCCAGAGTCAATGCAGAATCGACTCCTCCCGACAAACCAATAATGGCACCGGGAAAGCGGTTTTTGGTGACGTAATCCCGCACGCCCAGTTTAAGCGCCTCATACACTTGGGCTTCATTGGACAAATCTTTGGCACTCGGCGTGTCGGAAATTAATTCCACACTACAGCCGGGCTTGCTGATTGCATCCAGATAGGCCAGGGATTCTTCAAACTGCGGCATGCGCAACGCCACTTGTTGGTTGCCACACATTGCAAAGGAGGAGCCGTCAAAAATCAACTCATCCTGACCGCCCACCAAATTGGCATACACAATCGCCATGCCAGTTTCAGCCACTCGTTTTGCAACAACTGAGTCACGTATGGAGCGTTTACCCATGTGGTAGGGGGACGCATTAGGCACCAGCAAAACCTCTGCCCCAGCGGCGGCTGCTGCACCAGGTGCGTAGGCATTCCAAGTGTCTTCACAAATGTTCAAACCAAATTTGATGCCATCCACTTCAAAAACGAAAGGCCGATTGTCTGGCGTGAAGTAACGCTCTTCATCAAACACTTCGCGGTTGGGCAAATCATGTTTGTGATAAACGCCAGCAAGCTGCCCTTTGTAAATCAAGGAGGCTGCGTTGAAAAGCTCACCCTCACGCATTGCAGGGTGGCCCACAACAACATACAAATCCAGATCAGCCAAGTCAATAATCAGCTGTTTCAGCGATTGGTCTGTTTGCCGTTGGAATGAGGGGCGAAGAAGCAAATCTTCAGGGGAGTAACCTGTCAGGGACAACTCGGGAGTGAGCAAGATGCGCGCGCCATTTGCGGCCGCCTGATATGCACTTTCAAGTATTTTGACGCGGTTGCCTTTTAAATCACCCACGGTGAGGTTCAGTTGCGCAACAGCCAGACGAACTCGGGATAAACTCACTTTTTGCCTGCTTTTGAGTGGTACCTTGAGGCTATGAATTATCGCATGGAGATTTGTCAGGGGATTGATCAAATCGCCCAAGACGACTGGAATTCGCTGTTGATTCAGTCAAATGAAGGGTTTTTACACCCGGCGTTGCGTCATGAATTCTTGTTTGCAATGGAATCTTGCGGCGCAGTCAGTGCCCAAACAGGCTGGGGGCCAGTCCACCTGAAGCTTAGCGGTGACGATGGGCATGTGCGCGCAGCGATGCCCCTGTACATCAAAAGCCATTCTTATGGCGAGTATGTGTTCGACTGGGCTTGGGCCCAAGCCTACGAACGCAATGGTTTGCGCTATTACCCCAAGTTACTCAGTGCCATACCCTTCACACCGGTGAAAGCCCCCAAGCTATTGGCTCGCGACCCAGCTTCTGCGAACCACATGGCGGTGGGGTTCTCTCAGTTGGCTAAAAATTGCGGTGCAGACAAAACCATTTTAGGGACTACAGTGTCCAGTGCGCATGCCCTGTTTTTGTCAGAGCAAGATCAAGCCTATTTACTAGGCAATTTCGGTGATTCTGAAAAGTCAGATTCTTCACCCCTTCACATTGAGCTAGACAGTCGGTATTGCGTGCAATTTCATTTGGAAAACCGCAGCCCTGTGACCGGTGAGAAGTTTGAAACTTTTGAGGATTACCTACAAAGCCTGAATCAGAAAAAGCGGAAAAACATTAAAGCAGAACGCCGCAAAGCCATGGACTCGGGCGTGACTATCCAGCGGATCGTTGGTGACCAAGCCACAGACGAGCATATTGAGTTTTTCTTTCATTGCTATGTGCAGACTTACCACGAGCACATGTCCACTCCGTATTTGAATCTGGAGTTTTTCCGCACAATTTGTAAAACCATGGGCAGTCAAGTACTGATTGTTCAAGCCAGTTTGGGTAATCAGCCGGTTGCAAGTTCATTGCTTTTATTCAATGGAGACCGTTTGTATGGTCGCTATTGGGGTGCGATCGAGAAAATCCCATTTCTGCATTTCGAGCTTTGCTATTACCAAGCCATCGAGTTTCTGATTGAACGGGGAATCAACTGGTTTGAAGGCGGCGCGCAAGGCGAGCACAAAATGGCGAGGGGGCTGAACCCAGTGAACAATATTTCAGCACACTGGGTGCACGACGAAGGGTTCAAAGAACCCATTCGCCGATTTTTGGAACGTGAAAAAAGCCACCTGCAAAACTACATAGGTGAACTTGAGGAGCACACTGCTTTCAAAGCCACTGCCCTCCAGTCACTTTAAGCTTAGGCTTCTACTTTTTTGTAGTTGGCGACGCCGTCCATAATTTCTTTGGCGACGTCGTCCATATTGCCCCAACCTTCAATCTTTACCCACTTGCCCTTTTCAAGGTCTTTGTAGTGTTCGAAGAAGTGCTGAATGCGATTCAAAAACTCAGCGGGTACATCCGCCTCTGTTTGGTAGCATTTGTAGGATGGCAGTAGCTTTTCAACCGGCACGCCCAACAACTTGGCGTCACCACCTGCTTCGTCGGTCATTTTCAAAATGCCGATTGGGCGTACACGCACCACACTACCTGCAATCAATGGGTACGGTGTCATAACCAACACGTCAACAGGGTCTCCATCGGCCGCCAAAGTCTGGGGGATGTAGCCATAGTTACACGGGTAAACCATGGAAGTGCCGATAAAACGATCCACAAACAAAGCACCGCTTTCTTTGTCGATTTCGTACTTCACCGGGTCAGAGTTTGCTGGAATCTCAATGATCACGTTGACGTCTTTGGGCAAATCTTTGCCGGGGGTAATAACTTCGTATCCCATGATGAAAGGTCCTTTAAGTCTTGATTAGAAAATGGATATGTTGGATGAAACCTTGAGTCGGTGCGTAGTTTAGCCGAGAATTCTTTAAGCCACCTGACTACTTTGTACAAGATGCACTTTCAGCTTCTCATGCCAAAGCCTTGATTTCTCAGGTTGGTTGGCCAGCTCGTACAAGCGCTCCAACCTACCTGCCACATGCGCAGAAGCCTGCTTTTGGTACACCCGCTCAAATCCAGAAATGGCTTTACCCCACAACTGCTCACGCTCACAAACATCCGCAGCAAGTTCCATCAAGCGCACTTCACCCGGGTTGTCAGCCACCAATTTTTCAACAAATGGCAGGGCCTCGCGGGACTCGACACTCGCAACCCATTGGTAAAGTGGCAGCACATCCAAACGCATTTCACGCGCCAAAGAATTTTCCAGCGTTTTACGGGCAATATTCACCATGCCCTCTTGCATCAATGCTTTGGTCAAAGGCTCAAGCACAGACACCAGCGCCAACTCATCATGCCTTGCCTCTTTGGCCAGCGTTTTAACTCGATCTGCCTTACCAGCACTTTCGGCACAAAGGCCAGTGTAAATTTTCCCAAGTGCTTCTTCGCGTTCAGATTCTTCGAGCACCTGTACCCCATCACTTTGGCGGTACTGGTTAAGTGCCTCTGCCCAGCGCGACAAACCCACCAAGGCCAATATGCGAATGCGTTTGGTTTGCGGGTAGCGGGAATAGCTCGGCGGCAAGCCATTGGCCAATTCCAAGGCCAATTCAAAATTGGTTTTGGACAAAGCCACTTTGGCTTTCAGAAGTTGAATCACATCTGCATGGTCGCTGCGCCCTGCTGGGTTTTGACTCAACAATTCGTCTGCCACGTCATAGCGGTCGGCCTGCAAAGCGGACAAAGCACGAATCAGGTAACTCAAATCGCTTTCAATACCGGTTTTTTGAGCATTGCGCAGCGACTTCTCTGCCAAAGCCTCGTCACCAGTAATTAAAGCAATGATTCCTTTGGTGTTGGCTTCCATCAAAATTTTCTGTTTGCGGCTGGATAAAAACCCCCTCACCCGGGCTGGCATTTTACCCGATGCGCGGAAGGCACCAAACACAATCCAGGTGGACGCAAAAGCCACAAAAAACAAAACAATCGCAAAGTTGAGTGAAAAATCAATGCGGTATTCACTCAGAAAAATTGCCACTTTACCCGGATTAAACTTGGCCACCAGGGTCAGGACGACCGCCAGTGCAACCACCACGCTGAGGGAAATCAGATTTTTCACTGCTTTTCCCCTTCACCGGACTGCACCAAGCGCAACGCCGACGTGGTGTTTTTGAGTTCAGGCAATGTCAAACTCAGTTGGAGTGCATCCAACTTTTGCATCACCTCTTTGGCGCGGCCAACCTGAGGATTTTTGCCATCAAAGTAAGTGTCCAATATTTTTGTAGACCTAGCCAAATCAGCCTTCAAAAGTTGAGTGTGGCGGGACAGCAATGAAATTCTCGCATTCAGCAGCGAAAGTCTTAGGGTATTTCTGAGATCACTGCTTTCTTTGGCTGAAATCAGCAACACCTCTGGGGACTTCACTTTTGTAATTTCAACCAAGCCCTTGATATCTTCCCAAGCCATCGACAGAAAGCCAGTGAAAGTACTCCACATCCATTGGAATGGGTTGGGGTTGTGTTGAGCGGCTTCAATTTTTTCCTTACCCGGGCCACCATTGCTCATCTCGGCCAAAGTCATGTCGGCAACCAAAGTGCTGCCTGACAGCATGGGCAGGGTTTGGACGGATTCAATGACTGAATCCAATTCAATTGCGTGTTCCAGCAAATTGACATCAGGTATGGCGTTCAGGTCGGCCAAGTCCTTCTCAAGGGCCACGCGCAGGCTGAGTAGCAACGGGCGGTCTGTGCGCTCAAGCAGCTCAAGTGCTTGCCCCAAGGCCAGTTTGGCACCGTTTAAATTGCCCAGTACAAACAGTTGGCGCTTGGCGATGGACACCAGTTGATCAATCTCACTGACCGACACCACCGAGCGGCTGGCCAATAAATTGTTGTAAACAACTTCCAGTGCAGCACGTTGGCTAGCAGCCTCTTGCTGCGCTTTCTCGATCAGCTCCAACTTGGCCCTTAGCTCACGCACACCATCAGCAGACTGGGTGACCTGATTCTCCATCATCTCAAGGGTAGTCGACTCTTTTTGAATTCGCTCACCAAACGCTTGGCGGGTTTTCTCCAGCTGGTCTTTGCTGAAAAAAACCATAAGAATCAATAAAATCAAGGTGACTAAGGACATTAGAAAGGCGGCTTTCACCAAGCCACTTGTTCCGGTCCCGCTGTTGGATGGTTTGTCCATAATTGGAGTAAATTGACCTTTAGTATTGTTATGTTGAGTCTCATGCCCGGCACTGCTTTTCTGGATTTCCGGTGTTGCACCCGACGAGTCTGCTGTGGCTTGCAGCAGCAGTTGTTCTTGCTGAACTCGCCGCACCTGCACGGCCTGCGTCATCCATGTTTTTACTGATTCTATCCCTGTTGCTATCTCAAAGACATTTGTATAGCCCAATTCTTTGCATTTGAACGTAATTCTGGGGTGTGTAGTCAACACCCAAGCCGATTTACGGAAATCGCTCACCAAACCGGAATCCAAGTTCAGCAGGCTTTGGTCCAAAAAAGACGCAGTCTCGGAACTGGTAATCCAAAGGACGGCATCTTGCCTTAGCTCAAGCAACTTATTGAGGGACTCGTCATTGTGAGCCACCACTCTGCGATCGTAAGTCTCAAGTACCTTAACCCCAAAACCGCTGGATTTCAATTTCTCCGGGAAGTCTTCACGCCCTCTAGGGCCTTTACAAACCAACACCTCACAATTTTGACCCGCAAAACCCGCTTGTAAAATATTGAAAAGCCCATTGGAGTCTTCTGACTCTGTGTTGCCCTCCACACCCGGCGCAATAATGCGGTCCACTGGAATGCCAAGGCGGCGGGCCAGCAATGCACTTTGGTGCCCCATCACCCCACACAGCAGATGCTCGGGCCACTGCTTTAAGCAGGACATGCCAATTTCCAGCGCAGATGGGCTGACAAACACCACAATCTTGCTAGGTGTGGCTTGGGCAGCCTCACAAAACGCTGCCATTTCCCCCAACGCCCCTTGAATGGGCACCAACTCAAAAATCGGGAAATGCAAACGGTTGTAGCCCTCCGCATCGGACAAGCTACTTAGTAATATTGTTTTCTGAGTACTTAAAGCCTCTGGCAACAAAGGCTTGGTGACAACCAGTGTGGGATTGGGCATGTTTGCTCTTAAATTATTAACCATATGACGAACAGGTCAATGACCTGCACTCAACAGCGCCTCGGCCCCTTGCGCCTTCAATTTTGCAACCACATCAATGGCCAACTGCTCAAACTCAGCCAGGGGGGCCGACTGTTCAGCCTCAATCACCCGCTTTCCATCCCCTGTTGCAACCAAGGCCCGCAAATGCATCGTTCCATCATTATTTAGGATTGCATAGCCCGCCAATGGCACTTGGCAACTCCCGCCCAGCTCACGGGACACCATTCGCTCCGCACTCACCAATTGAGTACAAACCGGGTCAACCAAAGCCTTGGTAATAAAATCCAAGTCGGAGCGGCTACTCAACACCTCCAACCCCAAGGCCCCCTGTCCCACTGCAGGTAGCATGTCCTCTGGCGCTATATTGGCTTTAATTCGAGACTCCAGCCCCAAGCGTTTTAAACCCGCCGTGGCTAGAATAATGGCCTGATATTCGCCGCGATCCAACTTGCCCAAACGGGTGTCTAAGTTGCCGCGCAAGGGGTGAACTTTCAAATGCGGGTATTTGGCCAACAGCTGAGCCTGCCGGCGAAGGCTAGAACTTCCAACCACAGACCCCGCTGGCAAATCGGCCAGTGATGCATAGTCATTGGACACAAAGGCATCGGTGGGCACTTCCCGGGTCATGAAACCGAGCAACTTAAACTCAGGTTCCAACGCCATGGGTATGTCCTTGCCGGAGTGCACAGCCAAATCCGCTTGCCCCGCCAACAACGCAGCTTCCAACTCCTTGATAAACAAACCTTTGCCACCAATTTTTGACAGAGATTGGTCAAGAATTTGGTCACCTTTGGTGGTCATGCCCACAATTTCCACCTCCGACACTTCAGGAAGCTTCAGCAGCAGGCTTTTCACATGCTCGGCCTGCCACATGGCAAGACGGCTTTCTCGGGAGGCAATTCTAATTTTCATGGATCAAATAGGGCCTAGGGCGTTGAATGGGCAAAGTCTAGCATGTCAAACCTTTATAATTGCGCCATCGAATTTCGCTCTTAAGGATTTGCAATGTCCAATCAATGGTCAAAAAAGCAAGAAGCTTGGTCTGCCCGCTTCAACGAACCCATGTCTGAACTGGTCAAACGCTACACCGCTTCTGTGTTTTTCGACAAACGCCTTGCGCAATTCGACATTCAAGGCTCCATCGCACACGCCACCATGTTGAGCGAATCAGGCGTTATTTCCACCACAGACCTGGAATCCATTCAAAAGGGAATGGCCCAAATTCTGAGTGAAATTGAATCTGGGGCTTTTCAGTGGCAGTTGGACTTGGAAGATGTACACCTGAACGTGGAACGCCGCCTGACCGAAATTATTGGCGAAGCGGGCAAACGCCTTCACACTGGCCGCTCACGCAACGACCAAGTGGCAACCGACATCCGCTTGTTTATGCGTCACGAAGTGGATCGCATATCTGGTCTGTTGCGTGGGTTGATTCGCGCATTGGCAACGATTGCAGAAACCCATTACAACGTGGTCATGCCCGGCTTTACCCATTTGCAAGTGGCCCAACCTGTTACTTTTGGCCACCACCTTTTGGCCTATGCCGAAATGTTTGAGCGTGACTTAGAGCGCCTTACAGACTGCCGCAAACGCATCAACCGCCTGCCCTTGGGCGCGGCTGCTTTGGCTGGCACCACATTCCCGATCAAGCGTGAGCGCACAGCCGAATTGCTGGGTTTTGAATCCATCACCCGCAACAGTTTGGATTCCGTGTCTGACCGCGATTTCGCCATTGAGTTTTGCTCCTGCGCAAGCTTGATCATGATGCATGTTTCACGTTTGTCCGAAGAATTGATTCTGTGGATGAGCCCCCGCTACGCCTTCATCGACCTGCCAGACCGCTTCTGTACAGGTTCGTCCATCATGCCGCAAAAGAAAAACCCGGACGTACCCGAGCTTGCACGCGGCAAAACTGGCCGTGTGTTTGGCCATTTGATGGGTTTGCTGACTTTGATGAAAGGCCAACCTTTGGCCTACAACAAAGACAATCAAGAAGACAAAGAGCCCCTGTTTGACACTGTAGACACACTGGCAGACACCCTCACCATTTTTGCTGAAATGATTGAAGGCGTCCGCATCAAACCCGACAACATGCGCAAAGCCACGCTGGAGGGTTATGCCACGGCCACCGACTTGGCAGACACCTTGGTTAAAAAAGGCATGCCATTCCGGGATGCGCATGAAGCCGTAGCCCGCGCTGTGCGCTATTGCGAAGACAACACCTGTGGTTTAGAAGACTTAACGCTAGACCAAATCAAACAGGCCCTGAATGTGGCAGAACTGGGCTACAACGACGACATGATTGATCAAACCATGTTGGAATGCCTGACTTTGGAGGGCTCACTGGCCGCCCGCAATCACGAGGGCGGAACAGCGCCCAATCGCGTGTTGGCAGCAGCCAAAGCCTGCCTGGCCAGAAATTAATCTGGAACTCACTGGGAAATAACGCTCATGAATGGCCTGCTTGCAGTTTCTTGCTGGATTGACAAGATCAACGACTGGGTAGGCCGATCAGTGGGTTGGCTTATTTTACTCACCACCCTCATTTGCGCTTACAACGCAATTGTTCGCAAAGCATTCGACATCAGTTCAAACGCATTTCTGGAAATTCAGTGGTACCTATTTGGTGCCGTTTTTTTATTGGGTGCTGCATACACCCTCAAAGAAAATGCGCATGTGCGTATCGACATCCTGTCCAATCGCTTCAGTGAAAAAACAAGGCTTTGGATCGACATCATTGGGTTGCTTGTATTCACCCTACCCTTGGTCGGTTTCGTGTTGGTGCATGGGTGGACTTTCTTTCACAATTCCTACCTGATTAATGAAAGTTCAGCCGATGCAGGTGGCTTGCTGCGCTGGCCCGCCAAAGGCTTGATCGTTATCGGCTTTACCTTGCTGGGCTTACAAATTTTGTCTGAGCTGGTTAAAAAAGCCGCACAGCTACAAGGTTTAATGGTGTTGCCTGCACAGGTTGAGGGGAAACAATCATGATTCCCGTGGAGTGGCTACCCCCTTTGATGTTTGCAGTGCTGGTGCTGTTTATGGTGTCCGGCTTTCCGGTTGCGTTTGCACTGGCTGCCAACGGCTTGTTGTTTGGTTTTGTCGCCATCGAACAAGGCTTGATGAGCCCCGCCCTGCTGCAAGCCCTTCCTGACCGAATTTTCGGAATCATGAGCAATGACACTTTGCTCGCCATCCCATTTTTCACTTTCATGGGGCTAATTCTTGAGCGCAGTGGAATGGCTGAAGACTTGCTGGACACCATCGGCCAGTTGTTTGGACGCATCCGCGGTGGAGTGGCATATGCGGTGGTTTTGGTCGGCGCGCTGCTTGCCGCAACCACAGGTGTTGTGGCGGCATCTGTTATTTCAATGGGCTTAATTTCCCTGCCCGTCATGCTGAAGTACGGCTACGACAAAAAAGTAGCATCAGGTGTGATTGCAGCCTCTGGCACGCTTGCGCAAATTATTCCACCTTCGTTGGTACTGATTGTCATGGCAGACCAACTCAGCGTGTCTGTAGGTGACATGTACACTGGTGCCCTCGTGCCAGGTTTGATGCTAACCGGCCTGTACATTCTTTATCTTTTCCTGGTTTCTGTATTCAACAAAAACGCCTTGCCTGCACTCCCGCCTGAAGCCTGCCATTTGACAGAGGCCAATGGCAAAAATGGATACGCTTCGTTTTTTGTAGTGCTGGCCTTGGCAGTACTTTCAGGCTTTGCGGCTTATGTGCTGGCAAGTCCTCAGGACGGTACCACTGGGGATTCAGCCCTTATTGCAGCCATATCCGCAGGTGTGGGCGCAGCACTGCTTTTGACCGCCTTCAATAAAGTTTTCAAACTGGGTTTGCTTAGCCGTTTAACTGAGTCGGTCGTGTTTGTGCTGGTGCCACCACTGGCATTGATTTTTTTGGTGCTGGGTACCATCTACCTAGGCGTAGCCACACCCACTGAAGGGGGTGCGATGGGCGCGGTGGGCGCAATCGTTTTGGCTGCATTCAAAAAGCGGCTAAGCTGGACTTTGTCCAAACAAGCGTTAGACGCTACCACCAAACTTTCGTGTTTTGTGATGTTTATTCTCATTGGTTCCACCTTGTTTGGGCTCACATTCCGAGCCATCGATGGAGACATTTGGGTTGAACATTTGATGGGCGACTTACCCGGCGGCGAGCTGGGTTTCATCATCGCCGTCATGGTGCTGGTGTTTATTCTGGGTTGTTTCCTGGACTTCTTTGAAATCGCTTTTATTGCAGTACCACTGCTGGTGCCCGTCGCCCAAAAACTGGGTATCGACATGGTGTGGTTCGGTGTCATGTTGGGCATGATGCTTCAAACCTCTTTCCTCACGCCACCCTTCGGTTTCTCTCTGTTCTACTTGAAGTCGGTTGCCCCGCCCGCTGTCAAAACATCTGATATTTACAAAGGTTCAGCAGCCTTTATCGGGCTGCAGTTGTTGATGGTGGTTTTGGTGTGGGCATTTCCCGGAATGGTATTGCATGACAAAGCCGTCAAGATGGATGATTCGCCGCTGGAATTGCAGCTCGAAACACCCGGCTATGGTGAAGAGCCACAATAATTTGGTTTAGTTTGGTTTCGCTTAATTGATCGCTTTGAAAATCGGTGGTGCTTCGCTGACAAATTGCCCTGGAATGCGGTCTGCCAGCTCCAATACAAACTTAGAACCGGAGTGGAGCTCATTGCTTAAGCTCAGGTTCCACTCCATTTCCCGGCACAAGCGTTTCACCACATACAAGCCCAAGCCTGTCTTGGGCAAATCGCTGCCAAAACTGGAGGAAGCACCACCCTCAGGATTCATGATTTTTTCATCGATACCCGGGCCAGTGTCTTTGATTTCGAACTGGTGAACACCGCCCATTCGTTTGTAATGGAATGAAATCTTCCCTTCATAGGTGTGTTCCACCGCATTAAACAGCAAGTTACCCAACACACGTTTAAGCCTACGCAAGTCAGTGGTGATTTGGCACTCTTCAACATGCACTTGGAAATCCAAGCCTTTGCTCAAAGCAAGCTGCTTAATCCAATCCACAAGGCTTTCGCACAGGTCGGTGCTTGAAATGTGCTTGATGTCATTCTCGCGCTGCTCACCCAACTCAAGCCGAGTGGCTTCCAAGGTGTTTTCAGCCAACTCTTGCAACCAACGGTGGCAACTTAGCAACTGCATCACCACTTGGGACGAACTCAAACCTCGTCCTGAAGAATTGTCAGCGCTATTGACAATACTAGGATGGCGGACCAACAAACCCAAGGCATGCAGGGGCTGCCGCATGTCATGTTGCACGCCAGCCAACCACCGCAAACGCTCTTTCCACTCGGTCAACACTGCACGTTTGGCCCTACGCCACCTGGCTTGCTGCATGCGGCGCTTCAAAATACGACGCTTAGCCAACCTGTAGCGGAAGTAACGTTCAAGCATGGCAACGGCAAACACCGCAACGCCGACCAGGGGAAGCATGTAAGTTGAAAGGTCTGGCCAAGTCAAAGCCGACAAAGCGGATCCTGTGGACAAACACATCAAAGCCAACCACCATTTACCGGTGGGTGGCACACGCGGGCTACCTGCGGCCCTCAGCTTTGCCCAAAATACCCCCAAGCAAATGAGGGAAACTAAGATCAAAGCAAGCGCGCTTACGTATTTCAGGTTGAAGTGAAGAAACCCCAAGGGCAACAACGCAAAAAGACCCATCAAACTCAGATCGTAATTTTGTTGTAGCCAGCCACTTAGTCTAGACAGCGATTTCAGGTGCAATTTAAATTTACCTCAATCGACATCAGTCGGAGTAAACCTCATCAGCCTTCTGGTCCTGCCAAGCTCGATAAAGCATGGCCGCTTCCAGCCGGTTGCGTGCATTCAAACGCGCCAAAATACTGCGCACATGGGTTTTTACCGTTTCTGGGGACAAGCCCAAATTTTGAGCAATTTCATGGTTCGACTCACCTTTGGCGATGCGATGCAAAACCGACACCTGCCTTTCAGTGATGCGGGCCATGCGCTGGCCAATCGTGTAGCCTGCTGTGCCCTGTGCCTTGGGGTTGATTTGATCCGTCCAAGTGTTACGGCGCAGCTTAAGGACCATGCTGTCCAGCACACTGAGTACTCTATCTTGGGTGATACCCTTTGACACAAACTCGGTCTCTGGGTAGTTTTCTGCTAATTCGCCCAGAACTTCCTCGTTGCCTGAAATGACCAATGTACGGCTGTAGTCAAAGGTTTCCAATGCTGTTTCAAGAACTTTTTCTGGGGGCATATCGGGCAAACCCAAGTCCAGTAAGACGAGGTCAGGCTGCTCGAAACGGCTGTGTTCTAAGGCGGGGCCCATTCTGCTAAAAAGTTTCACCTCTAGATCAGAAAAGCGAGAGTTCATAAGGTCACGCAGAGCCATGGCGATGATCGGGTGATCGTCTATGATGAAAACGCGTAGTAGATTCGTGGAAGACATGAGTGGGTCCATCTAGGTCAAGAGCCGTTTATTGCCCGTCGGTTAATCACAACACCATTACGACAGGCGAGGAATGCATGAGCAACCCCGTAAGGAGCGACACTACCTTGGGTGGCTATTGAGTGGAGAAGGTTCCAAAAAGGTGGCGTCGGAAACCACTCTTTATAAGTGAAACACCGCTAGATGGCAAAAACTACGTTGGTTCTGCCTGTTTAAGGCAGTGTGAGCAGTGTGGGAGTTACACCAATCGTGCGACTCCCATTGCAAATCCATTCAAGCTGGTTACTTCTTTGGGGTGAAAGAAGCCATGGTGTTTTCAGCAACCTTGAACCAATTGCGTTGGTCGTTGCGAAAACGGTTCCACGAATCAAAGATTTTCTTGAAACGTGGATTTTTTGCAGACTCCTCGGCATACAGCTTTTCAGCCACCGTGTAAGCCGCATCCAGCATGTCTTTGGGGTAAATACGAAGTTGTGCGCCCGATTTAATTAAGCGATTCAATGCGGGCGGGTTTTGTGCATCGTATTTGGCAGCCATCAACAGGTTAGCCTCGGCAGCAGCCACTTCAAATGCGCTTTTGTACTCTTTGGGCAACTTGTTCCACTGGTCCAAATTGACATAAAAACTCAGCGTTGGGCCGGGTTCCCAAAAGCCGGGGTAATAATAAAACTTCGCGACTTTGTAAAAGCCGAGCTTTTCATCATCATGAGGCCCCACCCATTCAGCGGCATCAATCGCACCTTTTTCAAGGGCCGGGTAAATGTCGTTGCCTGCAATGGTTTGTGGTACGGCACCCAATTCGGCCATGATTTTTCCGCCAAAACCGGGTATGCGCATTTTCAGGCCTTTGAGGTCTGCCAAGCTTTTCACTTCCTTGCGGAACCAGCCACCCATTTGAGTACCCGTGTTGCCGCCGGGGAAGTTAATGATGTTGTAAGTTTTAAACAACTCACGCATTGCTTCCAAGCCACCACCAAAATACAGCCAAGCGTTTTGCTGACGTGCAGTCAGGCCAAACGGCATGGTGGTGTCGAATGCGAAAGAGGCATCTTTACCCACGTAGTAGTAGCTGGCTGAATGGCCGCATTCCACAGTGCCTGCCTGTACAGCATCCAACACACCCAAGCCGGGCACAATTTCACCCGCAGCGAATGGGCGAATTTGGAATTTACCGTCTGTTAACTCTTCAACTCGCTGCGCCAATTGAGGGGCCACATTCCAAATGGTGTCCAAACTTTTAGGGAAGCTGGACGCCATGCGCCACTTAATTACAGGGGTATCGGCAGCGATTGCCGGTGCGGCCGATGCAGCGCCCACAGCCACACCCAGCCCAGCTTTTTTCAAGAAGGAACGACGTTCCATAAAATCCTCTCCACTTGTCATTTACATTCAGCGGTTTGATAAGGGTTCACACTTGGGAGTTAAGACCCAGCAACCATCATATTTTCAATCAGAATACTGCCGCAGTACTTGGTGCCACGCCATTCGGCATCATCACCCACCGCAACAATTTGCGCCAACATCTCTTTGACATTGCCTGCGATTGTAATTTCCTCAACCGGGTGAACAATCACGCCGTTTTCAACCCAATAGCCGAATACACCGCGTGAGTAATCACCAGTTACTCCGTTCACGCCCTGCCCCATCATTTCAGTGACCAGCAAGCCAGTGCCCATTTTTTGCAACAGGCCTTCCAAACCGCCCTTTACTGTGCGCGTGGAAGTCAATTGCAAGTTGTGGGTGCCGCCTGCATTGCCTGTTGAAGGCATGCCCAATTTACGACCGGAATAAGTTGACAAAAAGTAACCGTTAACCACACCCTTCTTCACCACTGTGCGAGCGCTGACCTTAACCCCCTCTTCATCAAAAGGTGAGCTGCCATGTGCGCCGGGGATGAACGGGTCTTCTTTGATGGTGATGTGGGGTGCCCAAACCTGAGTGCCCATGGAATCAAGCAACCAGCTGGACTTACGGTACAGGGAAGAACCCGACACCGCGCCCACATAATGGGAAATCAGGCTGGAGGCAATCGGCGCTTCAAAAATTACCGGGCAATTGCGGGTGGTAATTTTTCTGGCACCCAAACGGGCAATTGCGCGCTCGGCTGCTGTTTTACCGATTGTTTTCGGCTTTTCAAGATTTTTAGCATCCCGCTCGCTGGAATACCAAAAGTCCCTTTGCATGGGGCTGTTTTTGGAACGCTTTTCCTGCGCAATGGGAGACACCGACAGAGAGTGACGTGAATACGGGTAGCCCCCCTGAAAACCCCGGCTGTTGGCGGCGTAAAAATGCCCTTCTTCTGTGGACACGTTCGCACCATCCGAATTGCGGATTTTCGGGGACACATCCAGCGCTGCTTGCTCCATTTTTAGGGCTTTTTCAATCAGCCTGCCTGTGTTGGTTTTCCAAGGGTGGTACAGATCCAAATCTTTGTAGCGCTTGACCAGCATGTCTTCTTCAGGCAAACCGGCAAATTTATCAGCAGCTGTGTACTTTGCAATGTCGATGGCTTTTTCAATGGCAGAGGTAATCGCCTCGTGCGAAAAGTCGGATGACGAAGCATTGCCCCGTTTTTGCCCCACAAATACGCTCACGGAGAACCCTTTGTCCCGCGTGTGCTCAATGGTTTCAATTTCCCCCAAGCGAACGGACACAGATTGGCCCACGCTTTCACTGACATCCACTGCACAATCGGTTGCACCCAAAGATTTGGCTTTTTTCAGCGCAAACTCGGTCAATTCTTGAAAAGTTTCTTTTTTAAAGCTTAAGGCCATGTTTTACCGCAACAATAAGGTCTGGAATCGTTAATAATACAGCCCATGAAAGACGAAAACGAAACCCAAGACGAGATTGACCCGAATGATCGCCCCAGTAAATCTGCGGTGAAGCGGGAATTACTGGCCCTTCAAGACCTTGGCAAGGTGCTGTGCGAAATGCCGTTTGACAAAGTCAAGCGCGGCCCAGTGTCCGAGAAGCTGCTTGAAGCCATCAAGGATTACCACAAGGCACGCGGTTTTGGCGGTAAAAAGCGCCAAATGCTGTATGTCGGCAAAGTCATGCGCGATGAAGAAGCCGAAGAGATCGAAAAGTGGATCAAAGGCGACACGATTGAGCAAAAAATGCAGGTTTTGCACATGCATGCAGCTGAGCAGTGGCGTGACCAATTGGTTGCAGACCCCAAATCGCTTCAGGCCCTGATTGCAGCCTACCCTGCGGCAGCCCAAATGAACCTAAACCCGCTTATACGCAGTGTGGTGCAAGAGCGTGCGTCCACCAAGCCGCCTAAGTTATACCGTCAGTTGTATCAAACTTTGTATGCCTTGATTCAAGGCAAAACAACGACGCCCGCCACCGACGAGTATGTGGATGACGATGAGGATGAGTTGAATGACTGAAACCTTTGACTCGATTCGGATTGGCTTGGTGTCCATCAGCGACCGTGCCTCCAAAGGTGTTTATGAGGACAAAGGCATTCCTTCACTGAAAGAGTGGCTCAATTCGGCGTTGAAAAATCCAATTCATTTTGAAGAGCGTTTGATACCCGACGAACAGCCCGAGATTGAAGACACCCTACGAGAGCTTGTAGACCAAACCAAATGCAACTTGGTCTTGACCACAGGTGGTACTGGCCCAGCCAAGCGGGATGTAACACCCGAGGCAACGCTGGCTGTGGCCAACAAGGAAATGCCCGGTTTTGGCGAGCAAATGCGCCAAATCAGTTTGAAGTTTGTGCCCACTGCAATATTGTCTCGCCAGGTGGCTGTTATTCGTGGGGAGTGCTTAATCATCAATTTGCCCGGCCAACCCAAAGCCATTGCAGAAACTCTGACAGGCCTGAAAGATTCAGACGGCAAAACGCTGGTCAGCGGCATTTTTGCAGCAGTGCCCTATTGCGTCGATTTAATCGGCGGGCCTTACATCGAAACGCGCAACGAAGTGGTCGCGAGTTTTAGGCCCAAGAATGCAATCAAACCCAAATCCTGAAATTCAGCCTTTATTCGTATTCGGACGCAATGTAATGAATTCAAACCTTCAAGCGCTCAAAGTAGAAGTAGTCAAAGTCGAAAGTGGCAACAACCCACGCTACTGCGTGATTTGGCTGCATGGCTTGGGTGCCGATGGTTACGACTTTGTACCTGTGGTCAAAGAGCTGGAGCAAATGGGCGTACCCCCCACGCGTTACATTTTTCCGCATGCGCCAAAAATTCCGGTCAGTGTGAATGGTGGGTATGTGATGCCTGCTTGGTACGACATCAAAAATTCTGATTTGGGCAGAATGGAAGATGAGGCAGGCATTCGGCAAAGCGCGGCTTGCATCGAAGGCTTGATTCAAGAACAAATACAATCAGGTATTCCAGCCAATCGAATCGTACTGGCGGGTTTTTCTCAAGGTGGTGCAATTACATATCACACCGGTGTGCGCGGCAAATACACCCTGGCTGGCTTGGTTTGCCTGTCTACCTACCTCCCCTTGGATGCAAACTTGGATGCGGAATACAACCCCGCCAATGCCGCCGTACCTGTATTTGCTGCCCATGGCACTCGGGATGGAATGGTGCCCATCGCCCGCGGAGAAAAGGCAGTCAGTTTGCTCAAAGGCAAAGGCCAGCAGGTTGAATGGCACACCTACCCCATGGAGCATTCTGTATGTGGTGAGGAAATGGAAGCCCTTGCCGAATTTTTTAAGAAAGTCTTGGTGAAGTAGCTTGATCAAGTGGCTTAGTTAGGTAACAACCACTTTTTTGTAGCTTAGCCATTACCTCGGGCTTACACGGTCCAACAAGGCACTGGCTGCCTTCCAGATACTTTCCGACACCGGCGCATTGCAAGGCCCCTTCAATTGGGTAATGCGCCAGTGACTTGCGCCCTGGCGGCTAATTTCCAAAGTTGCACGTTCACTCAAATTGCCCTTTCGGGACAGGTGGAACAAGGCAATTTGCCCATCCATACAACGGTCAATGTAAGACGGCACACAATGGTGCATGCGCTTGGCCTCTTGCAACAACGCCCTCAACGACGACAGCTCAAAATACTCATAATCCGTCAAAATATGGCCCATACCCAGAATTTCAGGCCAATACACATTCAGCTCGGTGTTGGTTTGCCCAAAATCGGACAAGTGCCAGCGTGATTGCCAACCCATCAACGTGTCGTAAGTCCACCCCCTATGAATTTTCACGGGTTTGGGTGTATTACCAAGCACCTGCGCCAACATCCAATCCAAGATCAGAGGAAATTCCTCCTGAATAATTTCCTGCTGATTTTCACGCCCAACGGTTTCATCAAGACGTTTTAAACACAGGCGCATGCCCCTTAAAAAACTTTGGACCTTCTCTGATTGCCCCTCACCTGCAGATTCCCCTGAGAAGCGGTCTGGGTTGCGCCTCAACCAGCTGGACATTCCGCCAAAGCCATGAAGCGCTGCAGTTTGTTTGTCAATAAACGAAGCATGAAACTTAAAATTCAGTGCTGCATGCAAATTGACCCATGCAATGTGCCCCAAGTTGGTCCAATCCAAGCGAGATACATAGGCGCGATTTTGATTGCACAACCAGCGCCAAGCGGACGCGCTCAAACCCATCGCCATGTAGCGACTTTTGACTACTTTCCAATTGGGCAGGTGCTTCCACATGCCTGCATCAGCAGCCAGTAGCGGCCCCAATTGCGGCATTTCCTGTATGCGCGCACCCAATACATCAAAATGCGCAGCCACTTGGTTCAGTTGCCAAAGGTTGACCCTCACCCCAAACACACGCAAGGCCAGCTTCACCTTGTCAGCCCCAAAACGACGCCTCAGCGCTGCCAACCATGCAGATTGAAGCTGGCGCACAGTTAAATCCTCCAGCTTCAATGAAAAATCGCAGTTTTTCATGTTGTCTGGTTTGCGAATACTGGGTGGTGGCACCCACAAAGACTGCGAGTAGCCTTCCAACATGGTTTGCAGGTGCTCGTAATCCAAAATAACCGGAAAAGACTCGCCAATTTTGCTTCGTTTACACAGTGCCCACTCAACATACAACCCGCTTCGCGTAGACAGCAAACGAATCGGATAGGATATGGATGGAATATAAGACATGCAATTTGGGGATGTGATTAGGAGACCAGAATGACCGTAGCAACAACGGGAACAATGACAGAAACTGTCAGCACGGAGATCTTACAGCAAGGTGAAATTTGGCATGTACAAATTAACCGCGCCGCAGTGCGAAATTGTGTGGACCGCCCCACTGCGGACCAACTTGAAGAAACGTTCTCGAAGTTTGACCAAGACCCTTTGGCCAAAGTAGCAATTTTGAGTGGCGAGGGCGGAAATTTTTGTGCGGGTGCCGACCTGAAGGCAGTGGCCTCGGGCAAACCTGAACGCATGAACCGACTGCACCGCGAAGGCGCAGGCCCTATGGGCATTAGCCGCATGCAACTGGGCAAACCGGTGATTGCAGCCGTTTCGGGCTACTGTGTGGCAGGCGGGCTTGAATTGGCCTTGTGGTGCGACATGCGGGTTTGTGATTCAACAGCCACATTTGGTGTGTTTTGTAGGCGTTTTGGTGTGCCGTTGATTGATGGTGGCACGGTGAGGTTACCCAGACTGATCGGTCAAAGCCGCGCGATGGACATGATTTTGACAGGCCGCGGCGTAGAGGCTAAAGAAGCTTTTGAATGGGGGCTTGCCAATCGCTTGGAATTAAACCGCTCTGCCTTGGAAGGCGCTGTGGAATTGGCGCAGCAGTTGTGCATGCTGCCACAACGTTGTATGCGCAATGACCGCCTAAGTGCGCTAAGCCAGTGGGGCTTGAGCGAAACCAATGCGATTGCTGAGGAATTTGAATATGGCTTAAACACCCTGCATTCGGGTGAAACTTCACTTGGTGCTCAAGCTTTCACTGAGGGGATGGGCAGGAAAGGAAAATCGTTGGGGGGTTAAATATTTAAAAAGGTGTTTAAAAAGAAAAAACCCAACACCTAAACTGAAATAAAAAAAGCCGAACTACTTTCAGTAATTCGGCTTTCCTGCCAAATTTGGCATCCCTAACCGGATTCGAACCGGTGTTACCGCCGTGAAAGGGCGGTGTCCTAGGCCTCTAGACGACGGGGACAAGATGACTTTCCTAAGCTTATGGTGGAGCTAGGCGGGGTCGAACCGCCGACCTCTTGCATGCCATGCAAGCGCTCTACCAGCTGAGCTATAGCCCCTTACAATGCTAAGGAGAAGGGCGAATTCTACCCCTAGGGGTCTTAGCTGTCAATGATCGGGCTTAAACTCCGAGCTATCTTTTTAACTAGCTCAAACTAAAAAGCCCCTTCACCGATTTTTTCTAGGTTAGGGGTTAAGTCTTTTATCGTATTCCCGCAAAAGCACTATCATGTAATGATACATATCTTCTAAGCTTAAGTTTTGTTCCACAAAAGCATTCGCCTCTATAATCATCTTTTGCACTTCTGTAGGATGAGCCTCGGCCCAACGTTGTTTTTTAA
>JARWZZ010000003.1 GCA_029866125.1 Limnobacter sp. | reverse complement strand
ATCGGCATCGGCATCGGCATCGGCATCGGCATCGGCATCGGCATCGGCATCGGCATCGGCATCGGCATCGGCATCGGCATCGGCATCGGCATCGGCATCGGCATCGGCATCGGCATCGGCATCAGCATCGGCATCGGCATCGGCATCGGCATCGGCATCGGCATCGGCATCGGCATCGGCACCTGCGTCGTTCTCAGTGCAGTCACCCAAGCGCCGTCAGCCTGAAGTCTTGCTGCGATTCAAGAAGGGCCGCCGCCAAGCCCTCGCAACTGTCCATTGGTCTTCAGCCTCAAGGCTGAAGAGCCCCCGCGTCACGCATGTTTGAGGGGAGCTGGAACTCCGGGGGAGATCCAGACCCCGAGTTGCGTGCGGGGCATGGACAGGCAGAGGGTGTGCGGAGCTACGGCCCTTCAAGCAGCAACGGCTCAGGCAGAGGCGCGAAGAGGTGACGTAGCAACAAAGAGGCAGCAGTGAAGCCGCAACGAAGCCGCAACGAAGCAGCAACGAAGCAGCAACGAAGCCGCAACGAAGCAGCAACGACTGTGACTCATAAGAAAAAAGCCCGACTCAAAAAGTGAATCGGGCTTTCCACATTTTTACTAAGCAACTACAAACTTACTCTTCTTGGAATGCCTCTTCCCGCTTGGCGCGGATGGAGGGCAGCAGTACCACAACCAAAGCCACTGCAGCAAGTACCAGCATGGTGGCGCTGATCGGGCGTGTGACCAATACTGAGAAGTCACCGCGAGACAGCAGCAGTGCACGACGCAGGTACTCTTCCATCATGGGGCCCAAGATGAAGCCCAACAACAGCGGAGCAGGCTCGCATTCCAGTTTGGCGAAGATGTAGCCCAAGATGCCGAAACCGGCCATCAGGTACACATCAAACAAACGATTGCCCAAGCTGAATACACCGATGCAACAGAACACCAAAATGACTGGGTAGAGGAAGTGGTAAGGCACGGAAATCATTTTTACCCACATGCCAATCAATGGAAGATTCAGCACGATGAGGAAGAAGTTACCAATCCACATTGAAACGATAATGCCCCAGAACAACTCAGGTTGTTCAATCATCACCGATGGACCTGGTGTGATGCCCTGAATAATCATGGCGCCAACCATCAACGCCATCACCGGGTTGGATGGAATACCCAAAGTCAGCAATGGAATGAAGGAGGTTTGTGCACCTGCGTTGTTGGCGGATTCTGGAGCAGCTACGCCTTCGATGGCACCCTTACCAAACATGGCTTTGTTTGGGGATACTTTTTTCTCGATGGAGTAGGCTGCAAACGAGGCCAGCATGGCGCCACCACCGGGCAGAATACCCAGAATGGAACCCAAGCCTGTACCGCGAACGATGGGCCAGAAAATGCGTTTCAAGTCCTCTTTGGTTGGCATGAGGCCTTCCACTTTTTTAATGGAAGTGGTGCGCTCGTGCTCGTCTTCGAGGTTTTTGATGATTTCACCCAAGCCGAACATACCCATGGCCAATACAACAAAGCCAATGCCTTCTGCCATGTACGGCGATTCGAAGGTGTAACGTTCCATGCCGGAGTTGACGTCCGTACCCATCATGCCCAGCAGCAGACCAAATACGATCATGCCGAAGGCTTGAAGCAGTGAGCCATGAGCCAAAACGATGGAGGCAACCAAACCCATGACCATCAGCGAGAAATACTCGGCTGGGCCAAACTGCAGGGCGATTTCAGCCAATGGTGGAGCAAACAAGGCCAGCAGCAAGGTGGCAAATGTACCTGCCACAAAAGACCCAATGGCTGCGGTTGCCAGTGCTTTACCTGCTTGGCCATTGCGGGCCATTTGGTAGCCGTCCAAGGCGGTGACTACCGACGAAGACTCGCCCGGCAAGTTAACCAGAATGGCTGTAGTAGAACCCCCGTACTGCGCCCCGTAGTAAATGCCTGAAAGCATAATCAGCGAGGAAATGGGGGGAAGGTTAAATGTGATTGGAAGCAACATGGCGATGGTGGCTACTGGGCCTAAGCCCGGTAGTACGCCAATCATGGTGCCCAGAAATACGCCACCCAAGCAATAAGCGAGGTTGGCTAGGGTAAAGGCCGAATCAAGGCCAATGCCCAAATTGGTAAGTAGTTCCATGATTGATTACATTCCTAACCAAGGGCCGAACATTGGAAGGGGAACGCCGAGTCCCTTCACAAAAACAAGGGAGCAAAACACTGCTGCGCCCACCGCAACTGCGAGTGATTTTTTCCAGTCGAAATAACGGCTTCCGGCTGCTGAAATCATAACGACTGCCACCACCGCAATGGCTAGGCCTGCACCTTCAACCAACAAGCCAAAGGCGACAATCGAAATCGTGATGATGATGATTTTTTTGACTGCAAAGCCGTTGAGCGGATTGCCTTCTTGAAAAAACGAGCGCAGCAAGGCCGCGCCCCCGATAAGAACTAACAAGTAGCCTAGTATGGTCGGGAAGTACCCAGGGCCCATGCGCACCGCAGTGCCCATGGGATATTCCTGCCCTAGGTAGAGCGCTGAACCCCCTACCAGGAGGTAAAGCACTCCAGACCAAAAGTCTTTGATATTTTTTGGCATTTTCTATCCCAGGGGGCTGAATTTAATCTGCGAACTGACCCGCTTTGGCAATGATGGGCTGCCACTTGGCGATTTCAGCTTTCAGGTGCTTACCCAAAGCATCCGGTGTTGCTTGTGCTTGTGTCACTGGCTCTGTACCCAGTTCAGCAAACCGTGCAACCACGGTGGGGTCTTTCAGGGCCAATTGCAGAGACTTGGTCAAGCGGTCGATGACTGGCTTGGGTGTGCCTTTGGGAGCATACAAACCGTGCCACACGCCCACGTGGAAATCTTTCAGGCCAGACGCAGCCAGTGTTGGCAGGTCAGGCAATGACTTCACACGCTCTGTGGTTGTAACAGCATAGGCCTTGATTTTGCCGCCTTTGATTTGGCTGGTTGTGTTGGTGGTTTGGTCACACATCAAATCCACTTGACCGCCCAAAAGGTCATTCATTGCTGGGCCTGTGCCTTTGTAAGGTACGGTTGTCAAGTCGGCACCCAAGGCGCTTTGGAACAACATGCCGCACAGGTGTGAAGCTGAACCCAAGCCTGCATTGGCGTAAGTTACTTTTTCTTTGTTGGCTTTCACGTAGGCAATCATTTCTGCCACGGTTTTGGCGGGGAAGTCGCCACGCGCCACGATGGTCATGGGCACGTCGGTTACCAAACCAATCGGCTCGAAATCTTCAACGGGTTTGTAGGACAGTTTGCGATACAGCGAAGGGGCTGTGGAGTGGCCAATGTGGTGCAGGAAAATCGTGTACCCGTCTGCAGGTGACTTTGCTGCTTTGCCAGCTGCCAATGTACCGCCAGCACCGCCCAAGTTTTCTACGATGACTTGTTGACCCAAATCTTTGCTCATGGATTGAGCAACCAAACGACCTACTGTGTCAGTAGGGCCGCCCGCTGCAAATGGGATCAACATGGTAATGACTTTGGAGGGGTAGGCATCTTGGGCTTGTGCGCCACCCATCAAACCCAATAACGCAACTGCCAGTAGTGACTTGATTGATTTTTTCACAGATTTCTCCTTTGGATACAACTTGTAGCGTCCCGATGAACAGTGTCTTCGTTGGCTTATGAATTGTTAACTAAAAATGCGTTTTACTGCATATGCAACAGCGAGTATCCAGAACGGGGACTGCCCTTGCAATTGTGGTTTACCATACACCAAGTGAGGAATTTAAAGGCTTTGGGGGGAGTTTAGGTCAAAATTGAGCAGGGTGTCATGAAATTGCTTGTTCCCCTTTTACGTCAATCTCGGATTTCCCCAATACGCGGTTTTACTATTGTTTTTGCTTTTTCTTTTCGTCGTCATCGTCGCTGACGGCATCAATGACTGCCCCGCCGATGGAGGCACCGGCTGAGATGGTTGCACTGGTGACGGAATAGACCGCGTCTGCAGTCCCCAAAATGATGGCGCAGGAGCTCAGTAGCAAGCAGGCCGCGGCTGCGGTGACGGTTGATACGATGGGTGCAATTTTCATGGATTTGTGTCTGAACTTGGATTCACCTGAGCATACAACCAAAATACCTTGCTGAGTGGCTTAAGCCTTAAATCGTGAAATACGTTCTTCAAGCCGGACTGCCAGTTCGCTCAGTTCCTGAGCGCGGACCGCGGTTTCGCGCGCCACGGCATGGCTTTCTTCTGTGATTTGAGCCACCCGCTCCACTGTGCGGGAAATGTCGCCCCCGGCGGATTCTTGTTCACGCAGGCTTTCTGAGATTTGGCTGACTGCCTGTGAGGCTTTGTTGGCCTTGGAGGCTACGTTGCCCATGGTTTCCACCACATCATGGGTGAGAGAGACGCCTACGGAAACCCGCTCAACGCCTTCATTCATATTCTTGACTGCGTCTTGCGTGCCAATTTGAATGGCTTCAATCATGTGTGTAATTTTTTTGGTGGAGTCGGCGGTGCGTTCAGCCAAGTTGCGTACTTCGTCGGCCACCACGGCAAAGCCTCGGCCGCCTTCGCCAGCACGGGCGGCTTCAATCGCAGCATTCAAGGCCAGTAGGTTGGTTTGTTCGGCAATGCCGCGGATCACACCTGTGATTTGGGAGATGGAGGCTGCTTGCTCTTCCAATAAGGTGATGGAGTGTGCTGAGGTTTTGACTGATTCGGAAATTTGGCTCATTTCCTTGCCTGCAAGGTCTATGTCTGTACGCCCTTTTTGGGTCAAAGTGTAAGAGTTGGCCGAGGCTTCGCTGGCAATGTTGGCTTGTTGGGCGATGTTGGCAATGCTGGCAGACAGTTCTTCAACCGCTGCAGCCACTGAGCCCGCGGCTTCGCTGTTTGAGGCGGATGCTGCCAAGGATTGCTGAGAAGCTTGCGCCAGTGCATGGCTGTTTGTCAGCAGTTGCTGAGAGGACAAGCGCACGTCTTGCACAATTTCTTGAACGGAGTTCATCAGGGTATTGAATGATTTGGATGCGCGGCCAATTTCATTGTTGCTGAGCATTGCGGCTCGCTGGGTGAGGTCGCCTTCACGCTCCATTTTTTGCATGGTATTGACCAGGTTTTGAAGGGGCGCGTTGATTGATTTGATGGTTACGGTAGACAACGGGATGGTGATGATGAGTGCGATGACCAAGATGCTGCCAATTAACCACTGGGACAGTTGAAGAATTTGGTTGGATCGGGCCTGAGTGACTTGAGCGTGGTTGGCTATGATGCCGGATAGCTTTTCCATTTCGACTTCAAGCAACTCAAAATCCACCATCATGCCGGCGAGGGCGTCGCTGACATTGGGTTGGGTGGTGCTGAGTTGAATCAGTTGTTTGGACTTTTGCACGTACTGTTTGGCCACGGCAAGCACTGCGCGTGAGTGTTCAGCCATGCCTTCAACATTGGTGACTTGGGCGTTTTCCGTGAGGTTGCTCAGCAAGCGGTCAGCATGTTCGGTCAAGTCCATCCTGATGTTGGGGATTTGGTCCGCTTGATCTTGCGAGGCTGCGTACAAAGCGGACATCACATCGCTTCGAATGGCGTCGTGCATCATGTCTGCGTCCATTTGGCGTTGCACAGCCACTGCATTTTGGTTGGAGTCGGTGACCACCTGATCCAGCTCATACATGGCAAGCAAGCTTAGTAGGCCCAGCAAAATAATTAAGGTGTTGGATGCGAGGCTGTTGCTCAACAGCATGGATTTCACGGACCAGTTTTTCATAAAACAACCTTTTGGATTTTACCCGTTGGTATGGGTGGAGTCGATGAGCCTGACTTTAGCAGGCCCATCAGCCAACCCATATTGGGGATAAAAGGCCAAAAGTGTTTTAATTCTGCTCGTTGTGTTGTTAACAAATTTAACGATTGTTGATGGACGTTGGTTTTAAAAACTCAGCTTGCTGCGCAAGCCCATGATTTTGGCTGTGGGGGCTTGGGAGTCGCCTGCAGAGTTTTTGATCCATTGAAAGTCAGCCGACACCACAAGCCTTTCGTTCACGGCATAGGCATACATCAATTCGGCGGTGGTTTCGCGTTTGTTTCCTTCCCCATTGAGCACCAGCACTGGGTCGGGCCGCAGGTGTGCGACGCCCAAGGCAATGTGGTCTTGGGGTCGATTCCAAGTGCTGCCTTTCAGCTCTGTTCCGTAAGTCAGGGCGCGGTCAAAAAGGCGGGTGCCGTCAAGCCCTTGGGAGGTGCGCGCAAACAAAGACAAATCTTTGCTGATGTTTTGGTCAAGCGAGATGCCCCAGCCTGTGTGGGATTCTTCTTGCCCGGTCAGCGCATTCTCGGCTTTGGGGTTGCTCCAATAATAGGTGGCTATGGAGCCCGGTAAGTCTTTGCACAAGTCACCAAAATACCGGACTTGGGCCATGGTGAACGGGTTGCTGGGGCTGGTGTCTAATTTGGGGCCATTGCCAGCACCAAAAAACCCAAGGTTGAACATCCAGTTGGGTTGGTCTTCCCGGCTGGTTTGGTAGTTAAACAGCACGCCGGGGGAAAAGCCATTTTCGTCGATGCCGTAATCGCCACCTGTGTCCAGCAGCGGGTTGTGGACCAGTATGTTGTTGATGAATTTTTCAGATTCATCATGTGCAATTTCGTTGTGGTCGAAAAATACGGTGGGGTCGATTTTACCGACGATGACGCTGAGGGCGTGCGATTTGGAAAGCCCAATCTCTACCCATGCTTGTGCGATGATGGCTTTGGCGTCGTGTAGGTGTTCGTCTTCTTTGGCAAAGGCGGTTGTGTTGACCGAGCCTGTGAAGGTGGGCAGGCCCAGTTGCAAACCAGACCCTGCGCCCGCCCGAATGTGCGCGTAGGCTCGTCCGTTGATGGCTTTGATTGGTTTTTCAAACTCCAAATCAAGCCGGGTGTTGTATTCCCGGGTTTTCTCGCCTGGTGCGAGTGGTACGCCTTTGGCTTTTTGACCCACCACCAGCCAAGAGCCTGTGAATTCGACCGCGTTTTCATCGTCGGTGGGTTGCTCTGTTGCAAAAGCCTTCAATGGAATGGTGGCAGCAAGCACCACAGTCGTAATTCCCGCAAAAACCCATTTCGATTGATTCGGGGTCATAGGCTGCCTTCTGGATTGAGGTTGGAGTGGGGTCTTCAGAATGAATGATTCTTACGACCTATTCTAACCCGATGTCTTTCAGGAATTGTTAACTATGGTAAGGGCTTGTAGGCAGTGCAAACTTCTAGTCAACCGCAACTTGCTTTTTGGTTGTGGCTTGCGAATACTCCGTGTTGATTGCATCGGCATGATGCTTGGTTGCAATCTGCTTTTCCTTGAAACAGTCTGTTGTATTCATTTCATACCCCAGTAGCAGAGTGCAAAACAGGTCCTCGTGGCTAAGGGCTTTTTGCGCATAAGGTTTTAAGTCTTTGATGGTGTAATCGAACTGATTGCCCATCCACACCACGGATGCCACATGGGTTTGGACTTTGGGTGCAAAGGCTCGGGGTGCGCCATGAAGGTACATGCCGTACTCGCCCAATGACTCACCGTGGTCACTGACATAAAGCATGGCGGTTTCGTGGCTTTTGTCATGTTTTTTGAGAAATCCGATCACTTTGGAAAGGAAGTAGTCGGTGTAAAGAATGGCATTGTCATAGGCATTGTCGATCTCTTGCTGAGTGCATTTTGACAATTCATTGGTTTTGCAAACTGGGGTGAATTTTTCGAATTCTTTCGGGTATCGCTTGAAATAAGCGGGCCCGTGATTGCCCATTTGGTGCAGAACAATCAGTATGTCTTTCCCTTGGCGGGCTTTGACATAAGCTTCTAGGCCTTCAAGCATGCCGACGTCTCTGCATTCCTCATCGCACACCGGGTTGTTTTTGGGGTTGCGATAATCCTCGTAATCCACACGCAAGGCTACGCCTTTGCTGTCGGAATTGTTGTCGCGCCACAGCACTTCCACACCTTCTCTTTTTAAAACATCCAACACGTTTTCAAGCTTGGATGCCTTTTGAATGCTGAAGTCGTTCATCTTTATATTGGAGAACATGCACGGGACAGAGACCGCGGTTGATGTGCCGCAGGAGGTGACCTGGCTTAAGCTGACGATGTTTTCCTTTTCTAGCAATGGATTGGTGAGCCGATTGTAGCCATTCAACGAGAAGCGATCTGCTCTGGCTGTTTCCCCAACCACCAGTACGATCAGTTCATTGTGATTGGCCATGTCGTCGGGCTCATTCAATTGCGTGTCAGTAGCAACGGCCTTGGGTGGGCCTGCGTCAATATCGGCAAGCTGAATGTCAATGAGCCGAACCAGCGAGTAAGTAAAGTAGGATGGGTTTGCGTAAAACCGAATGGATTTGTGCGCCCTAAAGAAACTTGCGTATTGCGAAGTGAAAGGCGCAATACATGCGCCCATGATCACGAGTAGCGTTACTGCTGTAAATGCTTTGCTACGCAATTCCAGCTTGTGGCTGAGTACTTCGGACTTGTAGCGAATGACTAGGATTGCAGGTATGAGCCCAAAACAAACGATGCGTAAAAGCATGTTGAGGTTGAGGAGATCCCCGGCCTCTGACACATTGGTTTGCAGCAGGTTGATTAACATTTCGTAATCAATGACTGTGCCGTATTTGTCCATGAAATAGGCGGCTGCGCTGGACGCGACTAGGAATACAGCCAGCACCCATCTGCTGGATGTGCGATAGGTTAGCACATTCAACAGGAAGGCAGTCGCTGCAGTAAACAACAGGAACAAGGAAATGAGGAAAGGGGCATTGCCTTGAGCCCATGGGTAAACTTCAGTGACTTTTTGATAGAAACTGAGGTTGCCTGTTAGCATGATGAAAGCTGAAATCGCCAGCATCAGGTATTGGTTGGGTGTGATCCACACCTGTGTTGTTTTTGTCGCGTCCATTGCGGGGCTCTCGGTGCTGCTTAGTCTTCAAACTCAAGTTCAGTGGCTTGGAATACTTGATTGGCATCCAAGGCGCCTTTGACTTCCACACGAATGCCGTTTCTCAGTTGTGATGCTGTGCCTTTTTTAAACTTGGCATTGGTGACAGAAACGCGTGTGCCGTTCAATGCAAACTCGTTCGATGAGGCGTTGTAGTTACTGACCGTGCCTTCCATTTCGAATCGATTGCCTGAGAAGCTGCGGTCATCACCAGAGCCACTGCTGCTGGAGGTTTGACATTCCACTTTGCGGGCCTGGATGATTCCGTTGGTGAGCGTGCCTTTGACCTCTACATAGGGATTGGAGCCTGTTGTGGAGATGCCGCACACATCTGTACTGCCTTGGTTGATTGCCCTGCTGAATTGGACGTTTTGACCTTGAACGGTGAAGCTTAAGGTGTTGCTAGACGCTTGATAGTTGCCCTGAGTAGCCGCACCATAAAACTCATATCGACCGCCACGACTGGTCTCTCGTGATTCTTCAGTTTCAACTTTGCTGGCTTGTAAAACACCGTTGTTCAGCACGCCTTTGACTTCAACCAACTGACCGACTGCCAATGTGCTTAGGCCTTCAAACCGTGCATTGGATACATCCACAGTAAAACCGGCAACTGCAAATGTGGAGGGGTTTTGATCATTGGCATCTGATTCGACAAAGCCTTTGACTTCCACTTGCCCGCTGCGGGAATTCAGCTCGTTTTCGACGCCTTTGACTGTGACTGAAGTTGCGTTCAGTGTGGCGGATCCGTTGCTTGCATAAATGGGGTCTTGTGTGGCGCGGACGCGCACTGACACCCCATTGGACAATGTGGCATTGGGGTTGGCGCCAGAATAGTTCACGGTCAGATTGCCGATTTTAAAAGTCTTGTTGGTGGTGTTTAAAGCACTGACGAGGCCGCGGCCTTCAATGCCTGATTCCAGTGAAGCTTTGCCTGTTTGCTCTTCAACCAAGGTAGCCAGCAAGCGGCCATCAGCCTGACGCACGCCATAGACTTCAACATAATCGCCTGCTCGAATTTGAGCCAATGCGCTGGTGTTAACGCCAGCTTCACCTTTAAAAACTGTTGCAGCGTCCACAACAAAATTCTGACCCATCAACGCAAAGCCAGAACCACTGACCGTTTGCACCGGGCCAGAGAATTCGCGCAGCAAATTGATTTGGCTTGCATCACCAGACAAACCATCAGAACTGACACTGCCTGAGACCAAGATGACTTGGCCTAGCGCGAGTTTGCTTTGTGCAAAGGTGTGCCCATCCTCGTCTTTGATTGTAGAACCCAGTGTGGAAAGGCGTACGCCGTTGACAACCACCGAGCCCTTGCCTTGAACAGTACCCAGCAATTGTGCTGAAGAAGTTGGGTTGTTGGTTGAGTTGCTTGTTGAGCCGCTTGAGCCCGTAGACCCTCCGCCACATGCGGATAGAACTGCGGTAACTGATACAAGTGCGGCTAGGGGTAAAAATGTTGGCTTCAAAATAATCTCCGAGTGAGCGATTGTGTCACCACTTTGAGGGGTGAAGATTAAGTGAAACTTAAGAGTTGAATCTTCAGAAAATCTTAATAACTGCCCATCAGAATCTGTGATTCGAAAATTGGGAGAAGGCAATGGGGCAGGCGCTTGTTAAAGATTGGAAACTACAAGTTTTGATTGGGCTGTTGGGTTTGGCGCTGGTGTTTGTGTTGAACCGGTCGGGGATGGATATTGCGCTAAGCATGCATTTTTATGATGTGGGCAGTGCCAGTTTTCCATTGCGGGACGAGTATCTTTATTCCGAGGTGTTACACACCGGCTTAAAGAATTTCTCTGTATTGATTTGGTTAATCCTTTTTTTAGCTTGTGGTTTCATGTTTGTGATGACTCGCATGGGCAGGAGTTCAAAACTTGTTTTATCAGGGGCGCTGATTTCAGTCCTCAATTACATACTGGTTTCTTCTTTTGTTTGTGCAAGTTGGGTTGCATGGCTTAAATCTCAGAGTGCGCACAGTTGCCCTTGGGATTTGACGCCATTTGGCGGTGAGTTTGACTTTTTCTATTTGGGCGCTGACTGGTCGCTTCTGGGGTTAGAGTCTGGGCCTGGTAAATGTTTTCCAAGTGGGCATGCCTCTGTGGGCTGGATGTGGGTTGGCGTGCTTCTTGTCCCCTCGCCAGCGGAGGGGGCAGCCCGTAGGTTCATGGTTTGCCTTAAGCTTGCCGTGATTGCGATATCACTCACGGTAAGCCTCACGCAGATTGTAAGGGGGGCGCATTTCGTAAGCCATGTGCTGATGACTGCTGTGATTTGCTGGGGGGTGGCAGTGCTTGTTTACCAGTTGCGCCCTTGGTTATTTAAAACAGGTATTCAAGCTTCTTGAAGTGTGAATTTAAACCCCACGCCTTGACCGTTCAACCCCTCGGTAATCTCAATTGAGGTGGAGTGAAGATTTGCCAGCTCGTTGCAAATCGAAAGACCCAATCCGGAACCCTTACTTTGGTTGGGGTGTAGTCTAAAGAAGCGTTCAAATACGAAGGCTTGTTTGTCTATGGGGATACCCGGCCCATCATCTTTGACGCTGATATTGAGCAACAATCGATTGCTGTTGTTGGGTGAGGGAAGTGTTTCCACTTCTAACTCCACATGACCACCTACCCTGTTGTATGCAATGGCATTGTTCACCAAATTACGCAAAAGCAGCTCCAGTGCAGTTGGGTAGACCATGATTTTGCCCCTTTTATGAATCAATTCCATCGCCACGACCGATGATTCATTCAGCCGGATGGATACCGACTTGGATTTTGCATGTGGGCTTTCCATTTGCACCACGGCCTGAATGATTGAAGCCAGGTTCAATGTTTCGGGGTCTGAGTGTCTACCGATGTTCGCATCGGATTTGGAGAGTGCAAGCAGCTGGTTGATCATGCGTGAGCATCGATCAATTCCAACCATGGCGTCACTCATGATGTCTGACTGGTCGGCGGTGGGGTTTTGAAGTTCTTTTTGCAGTAACTGCACATTGGCACGCACTCCCGCAAGGGGTGTTCTCAGTTCATGGGCTGCATCGGCGGTAAAGCGCTTCTCTCGCTCAATCCCTTCCTGAATGCGTGTCATGGCGGAATTGAGCCCATCCACCAATGGCAAAATTTCAATCGGTAGCTCTCGCGCATTCACTGGTTTTAAATTGCGTACATCCAGTGCATTGACTTGCTTGGCGCATTCGTCCACCGGTGCAAGTGCTTTACTGACCAGGTATCGAACACCCAAGAAGCCAAAGGGAAGCAGTACTACGCTGAACGCAATCAATGCGCCGAAAAAGTGTCCAGATATTTCCTGACGATGCTTCAACGGTTCACTGACGATAATTCGCAATGTGCCGTTGTTGTGTTTCAAGTTGTAGGTTCGGCGAGTTTCGCCTTCAGTGCTTTGCCAGGAAAATCCATGAACAGTCAAGGGGGCCAAGGGGGACTCCGGCGCATTGGCGCTTCGGTATTTTAAGTTACCCGCCATGTCCCACAACTGGAATGCAAGGTACTGGGGGTGCTGAGAGTCGTTGACTGCATCTTCACCCGATATTTTTGCGCTACCCACTTCGTGAATTTCATGTTCAGACAAGAACAGTAGCAAGTTGGCTGTTTCCGAAAGTGAGCTGTCAAAAAGCTCTTGGCTTTCATGCTCGGCTTTGAAGTAAATAACCACTGCGCTGAGTACCCAAAGGCAAATGACCAGCCCGAAAAGCATGAGGGTCATTCGATTTTTCAGGGACCATCTGGGTTGTAATTCCTTACTCATGAGTTTTGCCCTTTGGCTATCCTGTAGCCCAACCCGTGCACGGTTTCAATGCACTTCTTGCCCAGTTTTTTGCGAAGGTTGTGCACGTGTACTTCGAGGGAATTGCTTTCGACTTCTTCTCCCCAGCCATAGAGGGCTTCTTCAATCTGGGCACGGCTCAAAATTTGGCCTTTTGCTCCCATTAAGGCAGACAAAACCATAAATTCACGGCCTGTGAGGGGGACTTCTTGTTCAAGTAGCAAAACACGTTTTTGCCTGGGGTACAAGGTGATTTCGCCCACTTTGATTTGGTCTTCCGCTCGACCTTGAGCGCGGCGTAAGCTGACCCGTAAGCGAGCTGTGACTTCCTCTAGGTCGTAGGGCTTGATGATGAAATCATCCGCACCATTGTCTAGATTAAGAACACGGTCGGACAGTGAATCCCTGGCGGTGATGATTAAGATGGGCACGGTGATGCCCTTGCTACGGAGTTTGGTTAGAAGTACCTGACCGTCCATGTCGGGTAAGCCCAAGTCCAGAAGAATGGCGGAGTAAGTGTGTGTGCGGATTGATGTGAGCGCTTCTTCCGCTGTTTGTACCCAATCCACGGCGTATTCCTCACTGATGAGGTAGCGCCGAGTGGCCTTTCCAATCAGAGGGTCATCTTCAATCAGTAAAAGCCTCATGCCTTGTAGTCCCAGAGAGTATTTTGATTTCAATACCGGCATTTCATCATTTGAATCTTAAGGACATCTTAATTTTTGAACGGTACATTCCCCGCAACAACAAAGACTGCTAACCAGGGAACCCAATTGAAGAATCTTGAATGTAAGTCGTACATTGCGCGCGTGTTGATTGCTGGTCTTTTTGGCTTGGTGCTTTCTGCAGAGAAAAGTCATGGGCAGGAAATCAAGATGTCGGCTGATCAAATGAAAGCAGCAGGTATTCAAACCAGTAAACCGGAGGCAATGGGTATTGCAGGTGAAGAACTTAAACTGAATGGCTACTTTTCTCATTCCCGCTTGGGTACGGTGGCTGTCAGTAGCTTGGAGGCAGCAACAGTCAGTGAAGTGTTGAAGGAAAACCTCAGCAGCGTGAAAGCGGGTGAGCCTTTACTGAGGTTGATGAGTGAGGCCTGGTTTCGTTACCAGCAAGAGCATGTGCAGAATCGCACTGCACTTTCATTGGCTGCGCAGAATGCGAAACGTGACCAAGCATTGTTCGAAGACGGGTTGATTCCACAACGCCGACAGATTGATTCCCAAGGCCAGCTCACCATGGCTCAAGCCAGTTTTCAAAGCACACGCCAACGGTTGAAGCTGATGGGGGCTGGTGAGTCACAGATTAAGCAATTGGAAGCAACTGGTAACCTTTCCCCCACCCTGACACTGCTTGCGCCTACCGCCGGAAATGTTTCCGGACTGGATTTAATGGCGGGTAAGCATGTTGAAGCAGGAAAGTTGCTATTCCAAATCGTAAAACCCGGTGCGCTTGAATTGGTGCTTACGGCGTCACCAAGCCAGTCTCAGGCCATCCAGGCGGGTTTGCTGGTCAAGTTGAAGGATTGCAATGGCCAAATCAGTGCCCTGGGGCGCGTGCTGGGTGTGGGCGGTCAGTTGACCGAGGGTAGCCAAACCATTCCTATTCGAGTCAGCTTGAGTGGGCAGAATTCAAGTGCAGCGAAGCAGTCGCTTGCCTGCTTTAAGGTCAATCAGTTTACTGAGGCTTTTGTACAAACTTCATCACCGGAAAAGCAGGGTATTGCTGAGCTTAACTCCCAATTTAAAGTTCCTTCCGCCTCCGTGGTCCGGGTAGGTAAGCAGGCGTATGTGTTTGCCAAGAAGGCCTCAGGATTTGAGGCCATTGCGGTTGAAGCGCAAATTCTGAACACGGTAAGCAGTGCAGTCAAACCCGTACCGAAGACTGGCAGTACACAGCAGCAAACTTTGAGCTCAAGCAGTGAGCTTGCAGTCAGCGGTACTGTCCTGCTCAAGGGTGCGATGCAAGGCTTGGGTGCGGAATAAAGGGCGAATGACATCATGAATAAATTGATTGCACTGGCCTTGTCCCAGCGGATGCTGACTGGCTTACTGACTTTGGTTTTGCTGATTGCGGGACTATGGGCTTTCAAAGGTTTGCCGATAGATGCTTTTCCGGATGTTTCTGGTACGCAAGTAAAGATTATCTTGAAAGCCCCCGGTATGACGCCCGAGGAAGTGGAAAGCCGCGTGACTGCTTTGGTTGAGCAGGAGATGTTGGGCATTCCACGGCAAACCATTCTGCGTTCTCAATCCAAATATGCGATTGCAGACATCACCATTGATTTTGAAGAAGGCACTGATATTTATTGGGCACGTCAGCAAGTGGGTGACCGTTTGAATTCTGCCTTTGGTGCGCTACCCAAGAATGTGGAAGGCGGTATGGCACCAATCACCACGCCCTTGGGTGAAATGTTTATGTTCACCATTGAAGGCAAGTCCTCCTTGGAGGAAAGGCGCAGCTTGCTGGACTGGGTGATTCGCCCCCAATTGCGCAACATTGTTGGCGTGGCTGACGTCAATGCACTGGGCGGGTTTGTGCGCAGTTTCGTTGTACAGCCTAACTTTGAAGCACTGGCGGCACGTGGGCTCTCTGTGGATGATTTGCAATCCGCGATTGAACGCAACAATCAGAATGACGGTGCAGGCCGGATCACCAGGGCGGAAGAGTCCTTGCTGGTGCGCAGTGAGGGTCGTATTAAAGACGTGAGTGACCTGACCAACTTGGTGTTGGCTCAGCGCCAGAACACGTTGATTAGAGTTGGTGATGTGGCAACCGTGGCCATGGAGGGTTTGACCCGATATGGCGCTGTGACACAGGACGGAGAAGCAGAAGCCGTAGAGGGTTTGGTGCTTGGTTTGCGAGGTGCCAACGCGCGCTTGTTGGTGGAGCAAGTTGAAAGCCGCTTGAAGGAAATTGAAAAAAGCTTGCCAGAAGGCACCACCATCAAGCCCTTTTACAACAGGGGCAACCTTGTAAATCGTGCCGTAGGTACTGTCAGCAAAGCGCTGATGGAAGCCATCGTTCTGGTGCTGATCTTGCTGGTGATTTTTTTGGGTAATCTGCGTTCTGCTTTGGTGGTTGCAGTGATTCTCCCCTTGTCTGCACTGGGTACATTTCTGTGCATGCGGATGGTGGGCTTGTCTGCGAACTTGATGTCCCTTGGCGGGCTTGCGATTGCCATCGGTATGTTGGTGGATGCAGCGGTCGTGATTGTGGAGAACATCGAGGCCCGACAAGGTTCAGGTGACTCAACGAAAGGGCATTTTCTAAATCAAATCTACAAGGCAAGCAGTGAGGTGGCAGTGCCCATCACTGCAGGCATATTGATCATCATGATTGTTTTTTTGCCACTGCTGACGCTTGAAGGCTTGGAAGGCAAGTTGTTTGGCCCTGTGGCTTTGACGATTGTATTTGCTTTGGGTTGCTCATTGGTGCTGTCTTTAACGGTCATTCCCGTGTTGTGCAGCGTGGCACTCAAGCAGGGGCATCACCACACACCCAAACTTGTAGTTTGGCTTGAAACTCGGTTCGACAGCTTGCTAGGGTTGTTGATGAGTCGCTCGAAGTCTGTTTACATCAGCTCAGCGCTTGCCCTTGTGTTGGCGGTTTTTGCACTGGGGTTTGTGGGTAAATCCTTCATCCCAACGCTGGACGAGGGTGACATCATCATGCAAGTGGAAAAGTTACCGTCAATCTCATTGGGGGAGTCAGTTGCAATTGACCTGAAACTTCAGCAAGCCATTCGCGCTGCGGTGCCTGAGGTAGAAAGGATTGTGGCGCGTGTCGGTTCGGATGAGTTGGGCCTTGACCCAATGGGCTTGAATGAGACTGATACGTTTATGGTGCTGAAACCCGCAGAGGAATGGCGCTTTAGCAGCAAGTCGGAACTGATTGATGCCATTCGCCAAGCCGTGGCCAACATTCCCGGTATCAATGTGGGCTTTACTCAGCCGATTGAAATGCGGACCAGTGAAATGTTGTCCGGTGTCAGGGGTGATCTCGCAGTCAAGATATTTGGCCCTGACTTAACTGTACTGAATCAACTGGCTGAAAAAACTGTCAAAACTCTCGAGGGTATTCAAGGCTCCGAGGATGTACAAACCAGTCAAGCTGACGGTGTGGAGTACCTGCAAGTCCAACTTAACCCCAACACCATGGGTTTGGCTGGGTTGGATACATTCGGTGTGCAAAACATGCTGCGTCAAATGGTGGAAGGTGTACCTGTGGGCGAAGTGCAAGAGGGTGTGCGTAGGTCACCTATCTTGATACGTGCGCCCAACGCAAAGGAAAGTACGCTGAGTGAATTGCGTCTTCCCAACGCGCAAGGGCAGTTGGTGCCGCTGTCTAGCATTGCCACTTTAAGCTCAAACTCTGGGCCTGTTCGAATTGATCGTGAAAACGCGTCCCGTATGACTGTGGTGCGCTCGAATGTCAGAAACCGTGATTTGGTTGGTTTTGTTGAAGAAGCAAAATTGAAGTTTGCGACGGAAGTGGAGCTTCCTGCTGGCTATCGTGTGACTTGGGGAGGACAGTTTGAGAATCAACAACGGGCCTCTGCGCGCCTAATGACCGTGGTGCCGATTGCACTGGGCATGATTGTGCTTATCCTGTTCTTCACCTTGGGCAACCTGCGGCAATCAGTGCTGGTGATCAGCAATATTCCATTCGCCATGGTGGGGGGGGTGTTCGGTCTGTTAATCAGCGGTGAATACTTGTCTGTGCCAGCGGCTGTGGGGTTTATCGCACTGATGGGAATTGCTGTGCTGAATGGTTTGGTATTGCTTACAGAATTCAACAACCTCATCAATGAAGGCTTCTCAATCGATGATGTAGTCAGAAGAGGGACGGTGAGAAGACTGCGTCCCGTGCTGATGACAGCCAGCATCGCGGCCTTGGGATTGATTCCGCTGTTGTTTGCAACGGGCCCTGGCTCTGAGATCCAAAAGCCGTTGGCCATTGTGGTGATTGGTGGCTTATTAAGTTCCACTTTGCTGACCCTGGTGCTTATGCCCACCTTGTTCAAGCGGTTTGGGGTGGATGGCTCAGTACTGGAGGGTTTGAGCAAATGAACGTGGATTCACAATCGGTGTATTTAAGTTTTCAACTGCCTGAGCGGGAGTTGGATTGGTTGCTGGGTGCTTTACTGCCCCAGTTAAATCCGCAAGAGCATGTTTGGGTTTTGCACGAGCAAGAGTACGGAGACAACGCACAGTTGGCCTCCACCTTGGAAAAAGTGACTGGACGCGCAAAAACCAGTGCTGTGCGACTTTTATGCACAGCTGAGAGGGCAGACCAATTGCTTAAAAGCATGGCTGCACAAAGAAGGCCAGAAGGTATTCGATGGCAAATTCAGCCGCTACTTGCCAGTGGTCATTTGTGATCAGACTTTCAAAGATTTTTTAACTGAGAATTCAATGATTAATTTAAACAACAAAAAGCCAATGTTGAATGCGATGGCTAAGGCCCTCATTTACGCTGGACTGGTAATTCATGTGTTTCCTGTCGGGGCAAATGAGCCTCAAATGGAAAACGCGTTATTAACAGAGTTAAATCCATTTTTGCCCTCTGAGACAAAAGTACTCGCAGCACTGAAGGCTCACCCAAAAGTGCGCGAGGCCAAAGTGATGGCCAACACCAAGCGGATTGAAGCTGACATAGCAAAGAGTAGTCCGTATGAATGGGAGGCGGGCGCCTCCTTTCGCAGCAGGAAAGATCGTACGGTGACAGCGGGTTCAGGTTCTGCCATGGATCAAGAGCTTAACTTGAGCCGGTCTATCCGCCTGCCGGGCAAGCAAAGAATTAAAGATCGCCAGTCGGACAAAGTACAGATGCTGGGCGAGACCATTTACGGAGACTCGCTACATGAAGCCTCCTTAAGTTTGGGGCAGCAGTGGCTTGAATGCCAAAGGTTAGAGAGTCGTGCTGATCTTTTTGAGGTACTGAGTCAAGAGTTGAAGGGGTTCTCTACCCAACAAGCCAAACGACTGAAGGCGGGTGAGATTTCCAGCGTGGAAGCAACACAGGCCCAGTTGGCTCTCCAGCAAGTTCAGATTGAGATGGCGCAGAATGACAGCCAACTTCGTACTGTGCGGTCGGGTATTCGGGTTGAGTTTCCCGCACTGTTAAATGACCAAGCCAAGAAGCAGTGTGGAGAGTCCAACTGGGCTGACCGCCTGAGCTCAGCGGTGAATAGTGCGACTGATAACACGCGTGATGACATTGATACAAATCAAAGTTTTGACCTTGGTGTGCAAAGCCAATGGGTTGAGACCATTGTCAAATTGAGCCACCCTTTGAACATTCGCCGAATTGAAACTGAGGTGATGCGGGACCAAAGCCAATTGAGTAAAGCGGAGATGTTGCCAGACCCGAAGGTCGGTTTAAGCTATGCCATGGAACGCGACAATGCTGAACAAATCATTGGCTTGCACCTGAGTGTGCCCTTGGGCGGTACGGTGAGAAAAAATCAGAGCCGATTGTCCAGCAGTGAGTTGGAGTATTCTGAAACCGTATTGAGAACACTTGCTCAACAGACTGAACTGCAGGCCTCACAGAATGTATTGGATTGGCAGCAGAGCCGTCGAGCAGCTGTATTGTCCTGGAACCAGGCTAAGTTTTCTGCAAACCTGCTAAAAAGTTTGGAGAAGGCCTATTTGCTGGGTGAGTCCAGCGCCACAGATCTTACTTTGGCAAGACAACAAGCCCACCGTAGCCGAATGGATGCAATTGATGGCAAGTACAACGCACTGCAGCTACAGACGCGATTGCTGATTAACTTGCACAAGATGTGGAATGTGGATTAATTGGGATGGAATGCCGGGATTGTGATTTTGACTTTAAGGTTTAAATTTCTTGATCCCGGTAATCATGGCTGAAACAAGATTTGTTTTTTCCAATTTGCTCAGCACAATGGCTGCTGCAACATGAAGCCCCACAAGGGACATCAAAAAATTGCCAATGATTTCGTGGATCTCCTCCATGAGGTCAGAACCAAAAAAGTAATCTGTATCCAGCAAGTAGCCAGTCAAACCAAGTCCTGCTATGCAAGCCACCATGGTTAACATCACCAGTGCACCAATCGGGCTATGGCCGATGTGTACAGTAATTTCACCTTCCGCAATGGTACGGAATTCGTCTTTCAACTTGCTACGGGTAGGCCAGAAGTTAGAGAATCTGGCATAGGTAGTGCCAATAAATCCCCAGATTGCCCGAAGAAACACAAGGCTGCATGCTACATAACCCGAGTACTGATGTAAGTCCTCGCCTTCTTCGAAAACGAAGAAGTTAAGTAGCACGCACAACGCCAATGACCAGTGAAAAACTCGAACACACAGGTCCCAAACCTTGATGGGCTCCAAAGAGCTAGAATTTGTATAGGATGTATTCAACTTCAATTACTCCATCAAGGATGTTTTTGAAAAACCAGGTGAGAAAGTCATCACTTGACTTGCAGTACTTTCCCACTGACTGGATCGAAGTAAATTTCGACGCGTTGACCTGTTTTGTCCAGGCCATAGATTTCATAGCATTGGCCTTTTGTGATCTTGAAGTTCTTGATTTCATAGCCCTGTGTTTTCAAGTCGGCTTGAAACTTCACAGGGTCTTGCCAGCGGTCTTTGGGTGAACTGCAGATTGGGCCTGCAACAGCGGCTTGAGCCATCATGACCAAACTCGTACTCAGAATAATTTTCTTCAACATGTTGATGTCCTTAAAATTGGGGAAAAAAACCGACCACCGAAGTGGTCGAAAAGGGCTACTAGGCAGGTTGCCAAGACTGAATTGTGTCAGAGCAGGATTAAGAGAAACTTAAGTTGTGTGGGTCTCATGTTGGGCGCAAAAAAACCGGCTTGAGGGCAAGCCTCAAAGCCGGTTCATGGTCAAAGTAGATGACTGGAGTAAAGCCTGTTTTAGCCTAATATAGCCTGTTCAGAAACACCTACCAGTGAAACATCAAAATCTTGCAGTGCTTCCAACTCTGCTGCAACAGACAACTTGTTTTCAGCAGATTCTGAAAACTCTACCAAAACCTTGTTACGGCTTAACGCCGGGTTGTTGTTCATTGAGTTTTTCCACCACTGCAATCCGGATGAGTCGGCCTCTCGGTCCAGGACGTTGAGGTACAGATTGTTTAAAAACTCGTCTGTGCTGAGTTGGCTTCCGTACTTGGATTCAAACTCTTGGCTATTCATAAATGCAGTGGCTGTGTCCTCCAGTGTGAGCCCCTCTTTGGATTTAGTGACCCAATATCTAAGGCCATCTTGATCTGGTGTGCGGGCAAACGCTGCTTTATACAGGCGATAGACCTGTGTCGCGGAATCATCATGATCAATGCGCGTTAAAGCTTTAGGCGTCACTGCACCTCCTACCGATTGGATTATATTCGTTTGCCAGACTTGGCCCTCTTCAATGAAAATCCCGTCTTTATCGAGGTCGGTGTATGTAGTGATTTCCCGTCCATTTCTTTCTTGTTCAATTTTAAGCACATCCTGACCTTGCAAGATGTAGCTCTCACCAGAGTCAATTTGCTCTTGCTTTAGTCGATTGTTTTCAGACTCGAATACGCCGATGACTTTCCCATCGCGGATGTCGAACTGATAACGTTCTTGTGAACTGAATTGATCGCTGGACTGATAGTCATCACTTTCGTCGTCTCTGTCGTCATCAAAGTCAACGTGTTCGTAGTAATCATCATCCCAATCTTGTGACTGCTGAGGGAAAGAGTTTTTGTATTTGCTTTTTGACATGAGTTTCTCCATTCAGGTGTATCAAACTGCTGATATGGAAACCATTGTGGAGCTCAAATATTAGAAATAACTTAACAACGGGAGTCGAATAAAAAAGGGCCCACGAGTGGGCCCCATTCTAAAAACAAATGTGCGTGCTTTAATCCTTTAACTCCAACGCCCGGTTTAGACTCAGCGCAGCCAGTGACCCTGCCGCGCCCGACAGCAAATACAAGCTGACATACGCCAAACCAAAATGCGCTGCCAAGCCCAATGCAACCAGCGGGGCGAAGCCTGCGCCCACCAGCCAAGCCAAGTCGGAGGTAAGGGCCGCACCGGTGTATCGGTATTTAGCATGGAAGTTTGCGGTAACTGCACCAGCGGCCTGGCCGTAAGACAAGCCCAGCAGCGCAAAGCCAACAAGGATGAACACGGTTTGGCCTAAGTCGCCACCGTCCATCAACGTGGGTACAAAACCGCTGAATGTGGCAATGGCTGCGGCCAAACTGCCTAAGGTGGTGCGGCGGCCCAGTTTGTCGGCAATCAGGCCCGACACCACCACGCCAACCGCGGCAAGCACTGCGCCAAACATTTGAATGGCAAGGAATTCGCTGATAGAACGTTCGGAGTAAAGACTAATCCAGGACAAAGGGAATACGGTTACCACATGGAACAGCGCATAGCTGGCCAGCGCAGCCAACGCACCTACAATAATATTGAAACCTTGTGAGCCAGTCAGTTCACGCACGCTGACAGGTTCAAGTGCTTTTTGCTCCAAGGAGCGAGAATACTCATTGGTAGCAACCAAGCGCAGGCGGGCAAACAAAGCCACCACGTTGATGGCAAAAGCCACAAAGAAGGGGTAGCGCCAGCCCCAGCTGAGGAAGTCCGCCTCAGACAAGCTGGACAACAGGAATGCAAACAAACCGGCCGCAATAAAAAAGCCGACTGGCGCACCCAATTGGCCCAGCATGGCGTACCAGCCACGTTTGTGCTCGGGCGCATTCAGCGCCAATAAAGAGGGCAATCCATCCCACGAGCCGCCCAGCGCCAAGCCCTGACCGATGCGGAACAAGCTGAGCAGCACCACTGCCGCAAACCCAATGCTGGTGGCGGTGGGCAAAAATGCAATACCGGCGGTGGAAATACCCATCATGAACAGGGCAACAGTCAGTTTGACCTCACGGCCAAAGTGCTGCTGCACTTTCATGAGCGCAATGGTGCCAATGGGGCGGGCCAAAAACGCGAATGAGAAAATAATGAAGGAATACAGCGTGGCAGTCAGTTTGTCCACGCCCGGGAAAAACACGGCTGGGAAAACCAGCACCGACGCAATGGCATACACAAAGAAATCGAAATATTCGGAAGCCCTGCCGATGACCACCCCCACCGCGATCTCGCTGGGGTCCAAATTGGACTGGCTGCCGTGTTGGCCGTGGCCAGATTTGCCCTGAAATGCATCATTCTGCATGGTGGCTGTAGCCATTTTTCAACTCCTTCCTGCTTGCTGAAATTTTTTTATTGTTCTATATCAATAGTTTATAAATTAGAGTGCTGCCCTTGGACAATATGTCCAATCCCCACTCTGTGGTCGAATAAGTACAGTAGCACAATCTCCTTATTGTCTTCTGGTGCTTAATATGTTCTCGATCAAGAAACGAAGCACATTACCGGGGTTGCTGGCCTTGTTAGGCATGTTCGTCCTTTCAGGATGCAACACGGTGGTGATGAACCCGTCTGGCGACATTGCACGCCAACAAGCCGACCTGATATTGGTATCCACCGGCTTGATGTTGCTGATTATTGTGCCGGTGATTGTGCTGACCTGTGTGTTTGCTTGGAAGTACCGCCAAGCCAACACCCAAGCCGAATATGACCCCGAGTGGGACCATTCCACCAAACTTGAGCTTGTGATTTGGGGCGCACCGCTGCTGATTATCATTGTGCTGGGCCTGATTACCTGGGTCAGCACCCACAAATTGGACCCCTACCGCCCGCTGGACCGTATTGATGAAAGCACCCCAGTGGCTGCCAACGTAAAGCACATGGAAATCCAGGTTGTGGCCATGGACTGGAAGTGGCTGTTCATTTACCCAGAGCAGGGCGTTGCAACCGTCAATGAGCTGGTCACCCCAATTAACACGCCGGTGCGTTTCAAAATTACCGCATCCAGCGTAATGAATTCGTTTTTTATACCTGCACTGGCTGGCCAAATTTATGCCATGCCCGGCATGGAAACCACATTGCATGCAGTGATGAACGAAGTGGGCGAATACGAAGGTTTCTCGGCCAACTACAGTGGTGCAGGCTTTTCGCACATGCGGTTTAAATACCGAGGCGTCAGCGAATCTGATTTTGCTGAATGGGTTAAAACCACCAAGGCCAATGGTGGAGAAATGAGCCGTCAAGGCTACATCAAGCTAGAGTCCCCCAGCATCAAAGAGCCTGCCAAGCGCTTTGCCAAGGTGGACCCCAACCTGTTCCACGCCGTTGTTAACCGCTGCGTCCAAGAAGGCACCGTGTGCATGGACAAGCAAATGGCCATGGATGCACGCCGCAACACGGGCCTCGGTGGTGTGATGTCTGAAGACAGTATTTCTTTCCTGATCGATCAAGCGGCCTGCCGTGTGGCACGCCCCGATGAATTGGTGCAAGCCAAACTAGAAGCGAGTGTACAACCATGAGTGCGTCCATTCCAACAGAAAACCATCCGATTTTTGGACGGCTAACTTGGGAGGCTATTCCCTTCCATGACCCTATTATTTTGGGTACCTTCATCATGGCTGCCTTGGGCGGCCTGACGGTATTGGCCCTGATTACCAAGCACAAATTGTGGGGTACTTTGTGGTACGACTGGTTTACCAGCATTGACCACAAAAAAATCGGCATCATGTACGTGATTTTGGGCCTGATCATGCTGCTGCGTGGTTTTGCAGATGCGTTGATGATGCGCGCCCAGCAAGCGCTGGCGTTTAATGGCAACGAAGGTTTTTTGCCCCCGCACCATTACGACCAAATTTTCACAGCCCACGGCGTGATTATGATTTTCTTTGTGGCCATGCCTTTGGTCACAGGTTTGATGAACTACGTGGTGCCCCTGCAAATTGGTGCGCGCGACGTGGCCTTCCCATTCCTGAATAACTTCAGCTTCTGGATGACCACCATGGGCGCGGTGCTGATTATGGCATCCCTGTTTATTGGCGAGTTTGCAACCACAGGCTGGTTGGCCTACCCACCGTTGTCGGGCATTTTTAGCAGTCCGTATGTGGGGGTTGATTACTACATCTGGGCCTTACAGATAGCCGGGGTGGGTACTTTGCTGTCGGGTATTAACCTGGTGGTGACCATTGTAAAAATGCGCGCCCCCGGCATGACCATGATGAAAATGCCCGTGTTCACTTGGACCGCTTTGTGCACCAACGTGCTGATTGTGGCCGCCTTCCCCGTGTTGACGGCTGTGCTGGGCATGTTGTCCATGGACCGTTATTTGGACACCAACTTTTTCACGAACGACCTGGGCGGCAACTCCATGATGTACGTGAATTTGATTTGGATTTGGGGCCACCCTGAGGTGTACATTTTGATTTTGCCGCTGTTTGGCGTGTTCTCTGAAGTGGTGTCCACATTCAGCGCCAAGCGCCTGTTTGGTTACACCTCCATGGTGTACGCCACAGTGGTGATTACCATCCTGTCTTACTTGGTGTGGCTGCACCACTTCTTCACCATGGGCAGTGGGGCGAGTGTCAACTCCTTCTTTGGTATTACCACCATGATTATCTCCATCCCCACCGGGGCGAAGATTTTCAACTGGTTGTTCACCATGTACAAAGGCCGCATTCGGTTTGAACTGCCGATGATGTGGACCATAGCCTTCATGATTACCTTCGTCATCGGTGGTATGACCGGCGTGTTGTTGGCCGTGCCACCTGCAGACTTTGTGTTGCACAACAGCTTGTTCTTGATTGCGCACTTCCACAACGTGATTATTGGTGGTGTGTTGTTCGGCTTGTTTGCCGGCATCAACTACTGGTTCCCCAAGGCGTTTGGCTTCAAGCTGGATGAGTTCTGGGGCAAGGTTAGCTTCTGGTTCTGGGTCATTGGTTTCTACTTCGCATTCATGCCTTTGTACGTGTTGGGCCTGATGGGAGTGACCCGCCGCATGAGCGTGTTTGAAGACCCATCCTTGCAAATCTGGTTCCAGATTGCAGCCCTGGGTGCAGCAATGATTGCCGTGGGTATTGCAGCCCAATTGATCCAGTTCTACGTCAGCTTTAAGAAGCGCGAGCAGCTGCGTGATGTCACGGGTGACCCTTGGAATGGCCGTACCTTGGAGTGGGCCACTTCCAGCCCACCCCCAGACTACAACTTTGCATTCACCCCTGTGGTGTATGACAACGACGCATGGGCCGACATGAAAAAGAACGGCTACAAGCGACCCCTGAGTGGTTTTGTGCCTGTGCACATGCCTAAAAACACAGCTGCAGGTTTGGTGATTTCCGCCATCAGCGCAGTGATTGGTTTTGGAATGATCTGGCATATGTGGTGGCTGGCGGGTGTGGGCTTCCTGGCCATGATGGCCGCGATTGTTGCACACACATTCAATTACAAGCGGGACTACTACATCCCAGCGGAAGAGGTTTCCAAAACTGAAGCCGCGCGCACACGATTGCTGGAGCTTAGCCATGTCAAATAATTCAACCTTAGCCATGCAAGCCGGTGGCGCAATGAGTGGAGTAAAAGGCGGCGCGGACGACATTAGCGCCCGCTATTACGTCAAAGAGCACCACCCCCAGAACGGCTCGCTGTTGGGCTTCTGGATTTACCTGATGAGCGATTGCTTGATTTTCGCTTGCCTGTTTGCGGTGTACGCAGTGCTGGGCCGCAATTACGCGGGCGGCCCAACAGGTGCCGAGTTGTTTGACCTGAATTTGGTGGCAATCAACACAGCCTTCCTGCTGTTTTCGTCCATCACCTACGGCTTTGCGATGATTTCATCCGACGCCAAAAAAGTGAACAAAGCCATCATGTGGCTGGGTGTTACCGGGGTTTTGGGTGCTTGCTTTTTGGCACTTGAAATTTATGAGTTTATGCACCTGATTAGCCTAGGCGCCGGCCCCCAGCGCAGCGGCTTTTTGACTGCATTCTTTGCCTTGGTGGGCACACACGGCTTGCACGTTGCCTTTGGCTTGATTTGGTTAATTGTGCTGATTTTCCAGCTGAAAAAGCACGGCTTGATCCCTGAAAACCAGCGCCGCATGATGTGCCTGTCCATGTTTTGGCACTTTTTGGATGTGGTTTGGATTGGCGTGTTTACCTTTGTTTATTTGATGGGAGTGTTGCCATGAGTGCTGCCGATCACAACCATGACCACCATGGTGATGAATACAATAGCCATGCCACAGTGAAAGGCTACATGACAGGTTTTATCCTGTCGGTGATTTTGACTGCCATTCCGTTTTACCTGGTGATGAACAAATCCATCGACAGTTCCGTGTCTACGGCTTTGGTATTAATGGGTTTCGCTGTGGTGCAAATTGTGGTGCACATGGTGTACTTCCTGCACATGAACACCAAGTCCGAAGGCGGCTGGAATATGCTGGCTTTGATCTTTACTTTGGTGTTGGTGGTGATTACCTTGGCGGGTTCGATTTGGGTGATGTACCATCTAAATCACAACATGATGCCGGGCATGGATCATTCAGTGCCGGCAACTCCTAGAACCATCAACGACATGCCATGACCCCACAAGAACGTCCTGCCAGTTTCAAAAAGCTTGTTTGGTCAAGCTTGGCAGGCTTCTTGTTCCTCACTTTTTGCGGGCTTGGCACTTGGCAGCTTTTTCGGCTTGATTCCAAGGTGGAATTGATTGCCCAAGTGGAGTCCCGCGCGTATGGCAGCCCGGTTGCTGCACCCGGCCCTGAGGCATGGGGGGAAGTGGCCCTCGACGGTTTCGAGTACACACGCTTAACCCTAACCGGCCGTTTTTTGGAAGAACAGACCCTGTACACCCTGGCTGTAACCAAGCTGGGCAGCGGTTTTTGGATGCTGACCCCCATGCGCACCACTCAGGGTTTTGATGTGTGGGTGAATCGGGGCTTCGTGCCCACGCGCCCAAGGGAGACAGTGAATGATTCAAACCATGAATCAGCTAATAAATCGGCTGGTGAGGCAATTAGCAACCCCACCTCACACCCTTTGAATGTAGTGGGCCTGCTTCGGCTTTCTGAACCTGAAGGCGGATTTCTCAGGGCCAACAAACCCGAGGAAGGACGTTGGTATTCCCGGGATGTTTTGGCGATGTCAGCCTCTCGAGGTTTGACCCAAACCGCCCCTTATTTTGTGGATGCTTTTGAGGTGCGCGGTACGAGCCAGTCGCACACCAAGAAGCCAAGCACTGAGCAACAAAACCCGCCCCCCGTGCCGGGCTTGACGGTACTTCAATTCCACAACAACCACATGGTGTACGCCTTGACTTGGTTTGGGCTGGCTTTGATGGTGGCTGGTGTGGCAATTAAGTTTAGGCCTGCCGTATGAGTGCACTAGCATGAACACCAACTCCACCATAAGCAGACAGACTGGCCACAAAAACATGCTGCACCTGATCCACCTGCGGTGGATGGCGCTGCTGGGGCAAATACTGACGCTTTTGATTGCCACTTTGGTGCTGGGCATTTCCTTGCCCATGCTGCACATTGTGACAGTGCTTGTGCTGTTGACCTCGTTCAACATTGGCAGCCATTTGCGCTGGCATGAAGAGCAGGCCGTCAGCAACACCGAACTTTTTTTGGCCCTGCTTGTGGATGTGGCCAGCCTAACCGCGCTGCTGTATTTCACTGGCGGCATTAAAAACCCGTTTGCGTTTTTGTACCTGTTGCAGGTGATTCTAAGCGCCGTACTGTTAAGGCCAGCCTCCACTTGGAGCATTGTGTTCATCACCACGGGGTGCTTGGGCGGCCTGTCGGTTTACCACGAGCCCTTGATACTGCCTTTGAACAGCGAGTACCAATTCCCCGGTTTGTACGAGCAAGGTTTGTTGCTGTGTTTTGCAATCAATGCCGCTTTGCTGGTTTTTTTCATCAGCCGGATTAGTGCCAATTTGCGGGCTGGTGATGCGTATTTGGCCAGTTTGCAACAAAGGGCAGTGGAAGAAGAGCACATTGTGCGGATGGGGCTTTTGGCCTCGGGCGCAGCCCATGAGCTTGGTACGCCGATGGCTACTATGTCTGTGATATTGGGTGACTGGAAGCACTTGCCCGAGGTGAAGAGCAACACCGAGTTGCAAGAGGACATTGCTGAACTGCAAACCCAGTTGCTGCGCTGCAAAAGCATTGTGAGCGGCATTTTGATGACGGCGGGCGAGGCCCGAGGGGAGTCGTCGTCATCCACACAATTGGAGGCTTACCTGAATGATTTGGTGGATGAGTGGCGGGAAACGCGCCCAAACGGCGGTGGTTTAAGCTTCAGTTGCACCTTGCCTGAAGGCCTTGAAATCGCATTTGATTCCACCATTCAGCAAATGATTTTTAATGTGCTGGACAATGCATTGGAAGCTTCGCCCAAGTCGGTTGAATTTACTGCGCAGGTGGAAGGCGACTCGTTGACGCTGATGGTTGCAGACCAAGGTGCGGGCTTTAAACCGGAAATTTTAGAGAACATTGGCAAGCCCTACAATTCAAGCAAAGGGCGGCCCGGTGGCGGCTTAGGCATGTTTTTGGTGATGAATGTGGCGCGCACTTTAGGTGGTACCGTCAAAGCATGGAACCGAGAGGAGGGCGGTGCTGTCGTACGGATAGAGATCCCCCTGAATTCAATTGTGCTGGAAAATGGTCAAGCTTGATGGATAAGCTGAATGTCAAACTACTGATGTTGGTGGAAGACGACGCAGCTTTTGCCCGCGTGTTGTTGCGCTCGTTTGAGCGCAGGGGCTATGCAGTCATTCACGCCAGCAGCCAAGATGAGATGCAAGCGCTACTGAAAACCCACTCACCCACCCACGCCGTGGTGGACTTGAAGCTGAACGGTAGCACCTCTGGCCTGAACTGTGTACAGGCTTTAAACCAGCACAACCCCGCCATGTTGATTGTGGTATTGACTGGCTTTGCCAGCATCAACACAGCGGTGGAGGCCATCAAGTTAGGTGCTTGCCAATATTTGGCCAAGCCTTCCAACACCGATGACATTGAAGCCGCCTTTAACCATGTGGCAGGCAGTGAACCTGTGGAGTTGACCAACCGATCCACCTCCATTAAAAATTTGGAGTGGGAACGGATCCATGAGGTGCTGGTTGAAACGGACTTCAATATTTCTGAAACTGCGCGGCGCTTGGGTATGCACCGGCGCACGTTGGCGCGGAAACTTGAAAAACAGCGGGTCAAATAAAACTGCGATTTAAACCAGTGCTGGTGCCTTGAGTGCAGAGCTGATGGACCAGTGCAGCATGTACCGTGCATGCTCTAATAAATCGGGTACCAAAGGCTCTTCAAGTCGAATCGATGCAAGGGCATCTGATTCGGCCAAGGAAACAATACCGTGCGCGGACATCCATACAAACAGGGCATCAGCTTCAACCCGTTTCAGTTTTTCGGGTTGGGTTTTGTACAGGTTTTGCAACACTTCTTTCAGTATTTGAAATGGGTATTGCGAGGCAAGGAGTAACTCTTCATGGTGAGTGTAAGTTTCCGGCCAAGGGGTGCTGTAAAGCAGGCGGTATTCCAAAGGCCTTTCAGCATTGAAGCTCATAAACTGGTCGCCCAACAGCCGAAGGTCGTGTGAGGGTGAGTCCGCCTGCGGGCGGTTGGCAAGGTGATTACCAAACTCCATGAAGCAACGGCGCAGCACCTCAATCAGCAGGGTGTCCCTGTTTTCGTAATGCCGGTAAGGGGCTTGGTGGGACACCCCCAATTTGCGAGCCACCTCGCGCAGGCTCAACTTTTCAAGCCCTTCGTCCGCAATAACTTGCCTTGCTGCGACGATACAAGCCTCCTTCAGGTCCAACCTTGGGTTGGGGACAATTTTTGCTTTGTCACGTTTATTGGGTCTAGACATTTTTGCATATGAATTAAATCAGGTGCGCTGATTATATGCCTTCAGTTGTATCGGGGGATGGGGGGGGTAAGGTCTGGTTTGTTGCGATTTTTTTGTTTTTTTTGAATTTACACAGTGACAAGCTGGTGCCTCAGGTAGCCCAACTTGCCACTGCAGGGTACTGCAATCGCCAAAAAATTAGCCTGCCATGCACTTTTTCACAGACGCAGTTTTGGCCGCACCAGACAGTTTTTTGCCATCCTTGCTCAAGGCTTTGGCCTCGCAATCCGCTTGTTTGGTGTCGGCCGCGCCAGCACCTGCCATGCACTTTTTCATGGATGAGTTTTTGGCTGCGCCAGACAAGGGCTTGCCATCTTTGCTAAGTGCTTTGGCCTCGCAAGCTTGCTCTGGGCTTTGCGCAGCAGCTGGGGCTTGTGCGTAGACGTTTACAGACAAAAGCAAGGCTGCAATCACGGTAATGGCTTTCATGGATCCCTCCAATTGGTTTTCGAATGAATGGTCAGTGTGCCATGATTGTGTAAATTTTCCATCCATTAGGCTGTATTGTGGCGTACTGGCCACTCGCTTGGTGGCCCCTGTGAATCACGAAGGAGGAATATATGAGATTGTTGGCTTCTTGGTTATTGCATGCCGCAGCGTTGATGGCTGTGGCTTACCTGTTGCCCGGTGTGACGGTGGACAGCTTTACCAGTGCACTGTGGGCGGCGCTTATTTTGGGTTTGATCAACACCTTTATCAAGCCAATTTTGACCCTGCTAACCTTGCCACTCACGGTTATCACCTTGGGAATTTTTTACTTCATTTTGAATGGCTTGATGTTTTACTGGGCGGGTTCGATTGTGGACGGCTTCCGCGTGGATGGCGTGTTGTGGGCGGTGCTTGCGTCCCTGCTGTATTCACTGGTGACGTCAGTGCTGATGAATTTGCTGCTGACGCCACCCGTGAAAATTGAACGTTTGTCTTAAACCTTTGACTTCACTGCGCCTGTAGTTTGAACTGTCCGATGAGGTGATTCACCTTGTCGGACACGCCGCTCAGTTGCCGCATCACTTCTTGCACCTCTTGAACTGCGGCTTGGCCTTCTTCGGTCATGCTGGCAATTTGCTCCACCTTTTGCGCAATCAATGTAGAGGCAGAGGTTTGCTCTTGCAAGGCTGAGGTGATTTCATGCACAGCTCTTTCTGTTTCGGTGGCGCTGTGGCTGATGTCTTTCATGTGCTGGTTGGCTTGTTGTGACGAGGATTGGCCACCCGCAATCAAATCGACCCAGCAGCTTACTTGTTGCACAGCCTGTTGGGCTTCATGTTGAATGGACACCACCAGGCTTTCAATATTGCCTGTGGATTCTCGGGTTTTTTCAGCCAACTTGCGTACCTCATCGGCCACCACGGCAAAGCCTCGGCCTTGCTCCCCGGCGCGGGCAGCTTCAATTGCGGCATTCAATGCCAATAGATTGGTTTGACTGGCAATGTCGTGAATGACTTTAACAATTGCTGAGATGTTGTCGGATTGCGTGCCCAGTTTGTGAATACTTTCTGACAGGGTGGTGGAGGCCTTTTCAATTTGGCCCATGGCATCATTGGCTTGCAACACGGAGTGCTGGCCGTTTACAGACAACTGCCCCGAGTTGCTGGCCAGTTGGTTGGCTGTGCTGGCGTGGGCATGCACCTGTTCAATCGATACTGTCAGTTGCTCAATGGACGCAGCCACTGCGGTTGCCGAGTCGTTTTGTTGACTCACATTGTTGTGTACTTGTACGGAGGTGTGCCCAAGTTGCTCCACGGTTTGGCGCATGGCTGCTGCCGCGCTTTGTAGCTGAGCCATCACTTTGGATTGGCCGGTGCGTATAGTTTCAAGCGCATCGCGCAGGCTTTCCAACTCGGGGCCGCCTCGCACTTCAATCGGCTTGGACAAATCGCCTGAGGCCAGTGTTTGCGACTGGGCAACCAATTCACCAATGCCCCGGTTGAGTGTTTTAAACACGCCAATCGCCAACAAAAATGCGAGGCTTAAACCTGTCAAAGGTGCAATCCAAGACATCCACAAATCTTGGGTCATTTTGCCAATTCGCACGGCCAATTCGCTTTGCAAATTCTGGTTGATGGATTGGTTCAAGGTCAGCAATGCGTCGGTGGTTTGATCAATCAAGTCGTACTTGGGTTGCAAATTCAGTTCTTCGCCTTGGCCTGCGTTTTCAGTGTCCTTGTCAATCATGCTTTGAATGGATTTGGACAATGCTTTGACCTTGGCCAATTGCTCTGGGATTTCTGGGCGAATGGTGGCCCCCGCTTTGGCTGATTTGGCCAGTGAGTCGTCCACCTCTTTCAACTTGATGGATGAGCTGTTTTGGGTGGCGACCATATTGGCGAGGACGGCTGCTTCGTCCCGCGCGTTGGTGAGGTTGCTTTTCAGAATGGTGAGCTCCTCCACCATGGTGGGCACAATAAAGGCCAAGGGGCTCATCAAATAATAGGAGGGCAGCAGTGGGTCCAGCGTCAGCTCGCTTTCATCAGCAATGTGGCGGGTTAGGGCCTGCAGGCGGGCGGTGGTTTGCGCTGCTTTTATGGCTGGGGTGGCTGCTTGGGGTGAGGCAATTTCTGCGGCAAATTCGGCTGCCGCTTTGTGGCTTTCTACCCAAGCCGGGGGCATGCTAGATTCCAACGCTTGCAGGGTTTTTTGTAGCTTGGCCGCTTCTGGTCCCCTGGTGGAGTTAATCCATTTCAAAATATCGGGAGTGGCTGTTTGCAATGTGACCAAGGCTTTGGTGCCCGCCAGCTCATTTTCTGCCACACCAATCAAGCTGCTTGTGTTCTGGTAGGAGTTGTAAAACAAACTGACAAATGCCAGCAACAGAGGCAGGATAACCACTGTGCATTTGTAGGGAAGGCTGAGGGCGTTGAATGAACTGGAAGCTTTTCTCATAGCGCGCGATGGGGGCCTAAGGTTGAAACAACCCAATCATGATCCCCAGTCAGTCGGGGCAAAATCGCTAAGTTGAGTGAAACACGCCTGAGGTACGCCCCTCTGCGGAATGCAAGCTGGGGTGGATGCTAAGTGATCAGCTTTTCAAGCCCTTGCCAAGCCAAGCGGATTGCTAAAATGGTGAGCAAAACGTCTAGGGCTTTTTTGAATTGCGCTTCCTCCCATTGGCCCAGAAGCTTCGCGCCAAACTGGTTGCCCGCAATCGTGCCCAAGGTGATGCCAATTAGCATGGGCCACCAAGCAGACCAATCAAAATCCATGGACGAGAATGCTACGACTTTAATGCCGTGTTGTAACACCATGGCCATGCCATGCGTGCCCACGACCATTTGGCGAGTCCATGTGTCGCGGGGTAGGACTGACATCACCAATGGGCCGGTTGCACCCAGTATCAAACTTAAGCCTGTGGTTACCCCGCCCGATGCGGAGGGGTGCCATTGGCTAAGCCCCAACCATTGTGCGCGCCAAGTTGCGATGAGGATAAAAATACCCAGTAGCAGTTCGCCCACCCCATCCGGTACGTCTCGAACCCAAGGCACCAAAACAGCGGCGCCCACAACGCCGCCCACAAAAAAAGGCAGGATGTAAGCCCAGTTGATGTGCTGTCGTTGAACAAATACGCGGCTGGTGTTCGACACCAGTTGTGCTGCACCATGTAAGGGGATTACCACTGCGGAGGGCACAATTTGCGCCAGCAAAGCCAGCAAGATGACCCCGCCACCTACACCCATGGCGGCTGTTAGGCTGGAGGTGAAAAAGGCGGCAAGGCTGATCAGGACAAGGGTGACGGTCAAACCGATTAAGTCCCCATTTGCAAGGGTTGGGAAAGTATCCACAGCCCAAACAGGGTAAGGCCGATCATTAACATCAACATGGGCACTTGGCTTAAGTTGGCATGTTTTTTATTGGTGAACAGTTTGAAAGCCATGCTGTGGGATGCCATGGCTGACACCATGTGACCCATCAAAATACTGCCAACCTGAATGTGCCAAATGAGTTGCGCGTCCAGCAAAACGGGGGCACGCCACAAGTTGTAAGTGCCGAAAATGTTCCAGCCTCTGCCCATGGGGTCAGACAACAAGTGGGCAAACTGCACGCCTTGGGTTAGCAACAAGGTGAAGTAATGCGAGAAGCTGTAGACCAGCACAATGGGCATCAAGGTGGGGGCAAAAGCCTGAGCCAGTTGCCACACGGTCAATTTGGATTTTGTAATTTGTTGGGCCAAAAACAGTGCGAAAAAAAACGCCATTGCAAGGCTGGCCGGGGCAATAAAAAGCATGGCTTTTTCCAAAGCCTTGAACATCGGTCCAATTTCCCGGGCGGTTAGCAGGGGGTTGTTCAGGGCCAAAACCAAGTCGGGCCTGAAGTAGTCTGCATACAGGCTGGCAAATGCGGGCCAAACGGTTTTGTACCAATACTCAGTGTCCAGCAGGCCATCCAGCGCGGTGGTGGAAAACAAGGCCACCACAAACAGGGCAGGTACCACACTGCGAAGGTGGGTTAAAAGGTGAGGTTCTGCTGGGGTGCTGAATGTCAGCATGCCGCGCAGCGATTTGCCGCAGCGCCCAAGCAGGTCGAAGTACATGCTAAAAAAACACGCTTTTTGACTGAACACTTTAAGGCCAACCAATTGGCTGCCTGCAAAAATGTACACCAAATAAACCAGCAGCAAAACGGACAAGTCAAACGGTTTGCTGTTGCCAAAAAGTTCATAGGCTGCAAACACAAACAACCACACCAAGGCCAGAATGTGCAGCCAAGCATCCGGGAGTTCCAGCGGTTTGGGTTTTCTCCATTGCTCGCGGTGGTAAATTTTAAGCAACGCATCCCACAACTGGCAAATGGCCAAAAAGGGGTTGATGGTTTTCCACACATTGGTGGTGATGCCGCTTAAATAGGCCAAGCCCAACATCCAGATGATCCAGAAGTAGGTCATGTTCAGGTTGTCTGTGCGACGCTGGGTGCCGGCAATGCCGCTGTATACCGCAAGCGCAAACAAGGCAATGCTTAAGCCAGCAAGAATGACGGACAGCAGGGACCTACGGCTGATGTCTTCAAACTCGAAGTCGGGCTTCATGGTAAGGGCAACCAACTCGCCGCGGCTTAAGTAGCCCTTCAAGCCCATCAGCAAAAAGGTCAGTATTAAGGTGGCGCTGCTGGCCCATGCGTACAGCTCGAAGGGGACGGGCAAGGTGAATGTTTGCCCAAATGAGTGGGCTTGCGCGCCTGAGGGGAGTAGGGTCGAACCCAATATCCAAATGGGTGTCATCACTTGTCTCGACAAACGCATAGGCCTCTTGTCCTTTTTATTCTTGTGTTTGATGTGCTGCAAGGTTGTGCACTAGTTAGGGTGCACTTCCAGTACGCCAATGGTCATCGGCCGGTCATGAGTTTCCAGTTCAAATGACCCAGTTCGGCGGGTTGGTATTTCAATCGTGGTGAGTTGGCCAGCAAAAATCACAAATTTTTGATCAATGCCGTGCACATGCAACTCGTCTGTTTCATCGCTTAGCACTTGCAGTCTGGCGGTTTCCCCGGCCTGCACTTTTAAGCGAAGGGGGGCGGTTTGTAGCTTGCCGCCTTGGATGCGAATTTGGGCCACGGCGGCTGCAGATGTGTCTTGCACGGTGGCGGGTTTGCTGGTTGAGGTCGTGCCCTGAACTGCAGCTTCGGTTTTAAATTGCACATACAGAAAGGCGCAGGCCAGCACGGCGCTGGCTGCCCCCAAATACACTAAAGCTCTTTTGTTCATGGTTTGATGGCGGCTCGTTTGGCGGTGGTTCTTTCCCACATCTGAATATAGACTTCCGCTGAATCATACAACGCTTTTAATGCATCTTTGCCACCTTCCAGTTTCAACTCTTCCACCCAATCGGCTTTTAGGCCGTAATGGGCTTGACCTTCAGAGTTGGCGTTGAAAATACGCTCGCCACTTTTTTGCTGTTCAAACACCAGTGGGGCGATTGGGCTGTCAAACACACCTGCCCATTCTGGCCCGCTAAACAGGGTAAATGGGTATTTGATTTGTGGACGGTCTGCACCACGTGGGCCTGCTTGGGCACCCAAACCGTTGGTGTCTGCACCAAAGCCCATCGCAAATTTGTGGTTGCTGCTTTTAATGGTGCTGATTTGTTTCAAGTCGTTGTTCCAAGCCTGTGCATTGCCTTGGTAAGGGTAAACAATGCCGCCATTGGCAACAATTTTTCGGGCTTGTTCAGTGGTAATGCCGCCATGTGCACCGTGTGTGGACACCAGTGGGTAGGCTGGGCTTTGACGCTCGGCCATGTTGATCAGGTCGCCCTTGATAGAGAGTTCCATGTGGTCCACTTCAATAATCACGCCTTTTTCCATCAGCTTGGTGAAGGCGTATTTGCCCAACTCAGTCAGCCCACGTTTGTTGCACTGCCGGCGGTTTTCTCCGGTGGGGTACAGGGGTGCTATGCCAGGGTTGTTGGCAATCAAAGCTGAGGTTAGGGGGTCATTGCCCAAACCGGGGACTGATGTCATCACCGCGCCGGGTTTTCTTAAAATGAAGTCTTTGTAATCATTGTCGCCACCCGGGCAGTCGTAGGTGCTCCAGAAGGACCCTGTGTCTGCAAAGTTGCCCACGTTTAGAATGGCCCCGTCAAAAATGCCGTTGCCTCCAAAAGCGTTGTCAAATTCGTGGATGGGGAACATCTGCCGCACGCCCAAGTCGTAAATACGCTTAAGCTGCGCATCAATCTCGGCTTTGTCGCAACCGGCACCCAAGCGGGTCACATTGCAATTAAACAGGTGGGAAATTTCAATGCCCAGCACCACGGCCAGCTTGCCTTGCGCAACCACTTTACGGGCTTCTTCTGGGCTGGTCACAATGCGGAACCAGCCTTTGCCGGGCCCGCCTTCTTGTGCATCCACATACTGTTCAAGGTCGCGAATGTAATCGATCTGTTTGACCGCGCTTTCCATCTCGTTACAAGGGCTGTCGCGTAGGCCGAGCTGCGGGAAGGTGACTGTGGGTGAGCCTTTGGTTTGAATCACCAAGCTGCACAGGGTTTCGTTTTCCACCAAGTTGGTTACAAATATGCGCAAGCCAGACTTCCATGCCCGTTCAAGCCATTTGTAATACAAACCCTCGTGCGTCAATGCTTGGGCAGCAGGCCAGTCGTTGAAAGTGGGCCAGCCCACCACGTCATGGGTGGCTTGTGGGGTGCCTTTAAACAAATTGTCTACCAAGTCCAAGCGGCCATCCGGGCCGTGGTTGGCCTCGCAACTGCCCAAGGCTTCAGTCACACCAAAGCGGTGGTGCGGCCTGCCGTGGTGGGCGCCGCCCAAAAAGGTGGTTGCGGTAATGTGGTTGTGTACGTCAGCAAAGCCTTTGACTGGCGCGCCTTCAGGCGTGGTAAACGTGGCGCCAATGGTGTTGCTGGCAATTTCAGGGAAGGGCGTGCAGCCCTCACGTTTTACAAATTTGAATTGCTGTGGGGTGGCTGAGTCGGATGCTGCGGCTTGCACCAGCGTTTTTGCGGTGGGGTTAATCGCGAGGTTATTTTTGGTGGCAGTGTTGGTCAGCCGAAATGTTTCGGCGGCGCCAGCCTGTTCTGTCACAGTCCATTCAATATTGTCGGCAAAAGCCTGTGCGCTGCCCACCGTGGTACCTGTGCCTTTCATCAGGAAGGCGTCAGTGGTGTAAAGCATGTACTTGCCCAGGGCCGAGGGCTTGAGGTAAAACGGCTCGGCATTGCCGGCTGTGCTGGCGGCAACGCTGTAGGTGCCGTCGGTGTTTTTGCTGACAAACTGCCCTGACGCTACTGATTGCATGGCAAAGCAGCGGTTGGCAAGGCTAAAGCGATTCAAGGGCTCAATTTGCGAGGGGCTTGTCGGCGTACCGCCGTTGTTCCCGTTGGGATTGGTTGTGGCTAAGGTGTTTGAATCGCTGTTGCAAGCAGCAAGCGTCAAGGTGCCAGCAAGTATACCAATCCATCCGATGTAGCCAATGCGGCTAGCCGTTGCAAGTGTTCTCATGTCTTCCCCGTAATGCGCGTTTTGTCGTGAGTTTGATGTTTGGTTTTAGGCGTCGCGCACTCAGTGATACTGATCGGATTTCAATGTAGATTCAGTTTATTGTCGTAATAGTTACATAGTCTAAACATTTGAAACGGCTTGAGTCTAGGAAGGGGATTCAGCCTTAGAGGCTTTTCGATATTCGTTCGGCGATTGACCCAACCAACGCCGGAATGCACGGGTAAAACTCGGGGTGTCTCCATAACCAAGTTGAAGGGCAATTTCCTCCAGTTTCATGTCCGTATTTTCTAGGAGTTGGCTTGCAAGTTGTTTGCGCTCTTCGTCAACAAGGTCCCTAAAATTTGTACCTTCCTCTGCAAGCCTGCGACGCAGGCTGCGTGGCGCCATGGCCAGTTGACTCGCAACATCTTCCAGAGAGACCATCAGTCCCATAGTGCCCAATAGAAGTTGCCTTACCTGATTGGTTACACCCTCAACCTGCCGCCGCTCTAACTGGGCGCGGCACTGAGCCTCTAACAGCCGAACGAGATGCATGTCGAACATGGGCAGCGGTAACTCTGCATCCTGCCGGCGCAGCACAATGGCGTTACGGGAACACTCAAACTGAGTTGCAATGCCGCAGAGGGCTTCAATCCGGTCGGCATGCGCTGGGGCCTTTCCCTGGAATTCAATCCTAAGTACGCTCAGTCCAGAAAGGGCTAGCTCGTTAAACAGATTGACTGCTGTCGCTGTATCTCGCTCCAGAAGGAATTGCTGCAAGTGAGGCGGAATATCCGAGCAATCGGCGGTAATGCCATATTCTTGTTGATTTGAGAATATCGCCAGCCGACAGTAGGCTGTACTCAAGGGCAGATAGCGCAGCGCGCTTTCGATAGCCTCGCGCAAATTGCGACTGATTCGCAGCGCAAAGCCCCAAATACCGAAGGTCGCCACGTTGTAGCGCAATCCAAGCTCGAAGCCGAGTGCGGGCACATCTGGCAAGGCGCGCATGATGTTTTCAACCAGTCGCATTTCTTGTTCGCGTTTAATCAGGGCATCTGCGTCCCGCAACTGCGCTTCGGTAATACCAGTGCCTTGCAGGCATGTCTGCACATCGACCCCGTGCTGCGCAGCGAAGTTCACCATGACCAAACTGATGACAATCGGGTGCTGAAAGCTCACGTTCTTTGAAATACCCATGGTTGAATCTTCTGAAATAAAGATGCGATACAGCTTGGCCTTAAATGCATGGCGAAAGGCCTCTAGAGCGCTATCAAGGATACAGGACTCCCGATATTGTTGAGCACCCCAAAGGCTTCTACAGGACTGTCATGGATCAAGATCTGAATGCACTGAACAAACAGGCCATTGCGACTGCGCGCAAATACACCAGCGAGCTGGCATGGCCGACCATCCTTCTGGTGGTGCTGGTATGGGCGGTATTAATCGTAAACCTCACCTTGTTTGCGACAGGCCATTTGGGGCTTGTACCCGCAATGCTGGTCTATGCCGTGGTGACCTACATGTCCTATACACCACTGCATGAGGCTGCGCACAGCAACATACACGGTGCGAACGATCGCCTACAGTGGCTCAACGATGTTTGCGGATACCTCGTGGCCCCTTTAATCATGGTGCCTTACTCCACCCACAAGGTTGAACACTTCACACATCATCGCTACACCAATCAGCCAGACAAGGACCCAGACTATGTCGTCAGTGGAATGCAGGGCGGATTTTTTGCCTTCCTGATTTGTGGCTTTCGCTTCCTGTGGGTCCAGAATACCTTCCTGTTCCGCGACTATTGGGCAATCGCACCCATGCGAGAAAAGGTCATTTATGTGGTGGAAGTCCTGTTCGCGCTGGGCTGGCGGGTTGCCTTCATCGCCTTAATTTCACGGGAACATACCTGGGTACTACTGGTTTTCGGCTACCTTGCGGGTGCGTTTTTTACCGCATACTGGTTCGCGTATCGCCCACACCATCCTTACGATGAGTCTGCGCGCTATCGGAATACCAGCAGCCTCATCATGCCTTGGTGGATGAAGCCCTTGGAGTGGTTTTGGCTCGGTCAGAATTTGCATTCCGTACACCACTTGTTTCCAAGGGTTCCGTTCTACCGTTACCATGAATTGCACCGCCAGATCGAGCCGGCCATGCGTGCCCACGGTACGCCAATCATCGGCCTATTTAGTCGTCGTGAGCTTTGAGATGCGAACCTTGCATCCAAACCTCGGCAGGATTTAATCGGAGGAGTGGCTCAGAATAGATGGGTAAGGTAGGTCCTTTTCTGGGCAAGGGAATTTACTCACTTGGGCAAAATAAGGGGTGAACAATAAAAGAGTTCCTCTATGGAACCCATTTTTCAGAGCCCCCTCATGAATTCAGATGCTTATTTCACTGCTGACAACCCACCTCCCGAGGGTTTGACGCGCTTTTCGCATTTGTCCTCATCAACCAGTGATGAGGATTTTGTGTTGGATGACATGCAGAGCAAGCATCTTTTGCTGGTGGATGACGACCCCAACCTGCTGGTGTCGCTGGTCCGCCTGTTGAAAAAAGATGGATACGACGTGCATTGTGCCCACTCAGCACGAGAGGCATTTGATATTTTGGCCAACCACCCGATTGATGTGGTGTTGTCTGACCACCGCATGCCAGAGATGAGCGGCACCGATTTTCTAGAGCAAGTCAAAGACATTTACCCTCACACCGTGCGCCTAGTTTTATCGGGTTTTGCAGAATTGGAGTCGGTAACCGAAGCGATTAACCGCGGTGCCATTTACAAATACCTCACCAAACCGTGCGACGACCAAAACCTGCGTGCCAACATCCGCGAGGCCTTTCAGCGGCACGACATGGAGCAACAAAACAACCGCCTCAAAATTGAACTTGAGCATGCCAATGCCGAGTTGGTGCAGCTCAACCACATCCTTGAACAACGAGTGATTGAGCGGAACGACCGCATACAGCGCGACAATGATTTTCGTCATGTGATTCAAGAGGTATTTGACCACCTGCCCGTGGGTATTTTGGGCATTGATGTATCAGGCGATGTGATGATGATTAACCGCATTGCAGCGGTTAACCTGGACCTAGGGCAGGGCATGGCGATTGGTCGCTCGCTGCTGTGTATGCCTGAAGAGTTGGCCTCAGCGGTGGAAAAGTTTTTGGATGATGTAGAACAAATCCCGGTGACGTTTAGCCTGTCCATTCAAGATCAGACAGTCAAAGCGGCCCTGTTGCCTATGGGCATTTTCTCAAAGTCTAGGGGCTGCTTGGTCACCCTTACTTTTCCGGAGCCGAATGTTCTATGAGTATTTCCTCACGCCGGGTTGATATACCTGCCTTGCTGCCCACCTCCACCGAGTTGCTTAACCGCTTTCAGGACGACGACTCCTCCTTGGGTGAACTGGCTGAACTGATTCAGCTTGACCCCTCCTTGACCAGCAAATTGTTGCGCATGGCCAATTCCGCATTTTTTGGAATGGGTGGCCGAGTGTCCTCGATTGAAGAAGCGATGACCGTGGTGGGCCTAGCCAACACCCGAGGTTTTGTGTTGGCGGATGTGTTGATGGGCCAGTTTAAAAAGGACCCCTGGAGCCAAATGAACCTGAAGGAGTTTTGGACCACCAGTTTGTGTATGGGCTGCACCTGCAGCGTGTTGGCACTGCGCGCCGCCTTGCCACCCGACCCTGTTTTGATGGTTATTCCAGCCAACCCCGCCAACAGCCTGGTTGGGGAGGTTTTACCCCCCGCAGCAGACGCACCCCCACGCCCAGCCGTGTCGCCCAATGTTGCGTTTTCTGTCGGCTTGCTGCACCGCATAGGTGTGTTGGTGTTGTCGGCCAGTTTGGGTGAAAAGTACCGCGATTTGTTGAAGGAACGCCTACCCAATGACGAGCTAGTTCAGCGAGAAAGATCCATGTTTGACACTGACCATGCCAAGGTGGGCTCCGAGCTTTTGCGCTATTGGAATTTGCCTGCAGCCATTGTGGATTCCGTGGGCATGCAGTACCAAGCCAAAGACGAGCTAGCACCCAATATGTTGGTTGAAATTTTGCGCTGCGGCCATGATTTATCAGAAGGCGTGCGCAAAGAACGCGCGCTTGAATTTGATGCTTTGCAAGGTTTGCACACAGGCTTGTTTACCATCAATCACGACAATTTTGACAAGACTGTGCGCATGATCAAATCCAAGTACAAAGACCTGTTCCACATGGTACAGGGCGAGGCCACTTAAGATTCTAATTACGGGATTAAAACCGAAGACCCCGTGGTTTTACGGCCCGTCAAAGCCTCATGGGCTTTGCCTGCATCGGCCAGCGCAAAACGCTGGTTGATTTGAATGCTGACTTTGCCGCTGCCCACCATGTCAAACAACTCGGCTGCGCTGGCTTCAAGCTCAGCCCGGTCAGTCATGTAATTTACAATGGAAGGGCGGGTTAAAAACAGGCCGCCACGCTTGGTCAATTCTGTCAAAGGGAAAGGGTCCACTGGCCCGCTTGCATTGCCAAAACTCACCATCAAACCGCGTGGTTGCAAACAGTCCAACGAGTCAATAAACGTGCTTTTGCCCACGCTGTCGTACACCACAGGCACGCCTTTGCCACCCGTCAATGCACGCACATTTTGGGGCAGGTTGTCTTTGCCGCTGATTAACACCTCATCGCAGCCATGGGCTTTGGCCAACTCGGCTTTGTCGGCGGTGGACACGGTGCCAATGGTGCGCACACCCAAGGCCTTGGCCCACTGGCAAGCAATCAAACCCACACCACCTGCGGCGGCATGAAAAACAATCGTTTCACCGGCCTTGACTTGATACGTCCTGCGCAGCAAATACTGCACGGTTAGCCCTTTCAGCATCATGGCTGCGGCCGTGTCAAAAGCAATGTTGTCAGGCAGCTTTAATACATTGTTTGCTGGCACATTGCGCTTGGTGCTGTATGCGCCAATGGACCCCACCGGCCCCGTGCCATAAGCCACGCGGTCGCCTTCTTTGACTTGCGTCACGCCTGCGCCCACGGCAGTCACCACACCTGCTGCCTCATTGCCCAAACCCGCAGGCATGGCACCGGGGTAAAGCCCCATTCGGAAGTACACTTCAACAAAATTCAATCCAATTGCCCGGTGCTCAATTTGCACTTCACCCTCGGCAGGTGGGGGTACTTGAACTTCCCTTAATTCCATCACCTCAGGCCCGCCAGTGCGGTCAAACAAAATCGCGCGTGCATTCATGCTTTATTCTCCTGCTTCAATTGGTTTTCATGTTTTTTCATAGTGAGCATGGCCACCCCAACCATCACCAGCGCGGTGCCAGCCGCATGCCAAATGGTGAAGGGCTCATCCAAAATCCAAGTGCCCAGTGCAATGGTGGCAATTGGCCCTACCATTCCAATTTGCGATACCCGCGATGCACCCATCAAGCCGATGGCAGTCATGACCGCAAACACCGGCACAAAAGTACAAAACACCGCATTCACAATCGACAAACCCCACACCCCTGCGGGTTGGTCCAAAATGACTGACAACGGCTGTTGAATACTGACCTGTATCAGAATCGCAGTGGCCGATACCAAGGTAGCCAGCGAAGTTACCCGCGTGGTGCCCAAGCGTTTCAGCAAATTTTCACCGACCACCATGTAACTGGCGTAACACACGGCAGAAATAAACACCAAAATAGCGCCCAAGCTTGTTTTCTCATTCACAAGCAGTGTTTCGTGGCCGTACACCACAGCAAGGCCCACATAAGTGACTGCCATGCTGGCCAACTGCCAAGCCTGCGGCCTTCGTTTGTGCATCACACTGGTCAGCAGCAAAACAATGGAAGGGTAGGTAAACAAAATCAGCCTTTCCAAGCCTGCGGTGATGTATTGCAAACCCATAAAATCAAACAGGCTTGCCAAGTAGTAGCCCAGCAAACCGGCCAGCACAATCAGGCCTAAATCTTTCAAGCTGATTCGTGGGACATCCTGCGATTTGTATTCGGTATAAACCAAGGCCGCCAAAAACAGCGGGGCAGACAAAATCATCCGCATGGCCAGTAGCGTTGTGGCATCCACCGGGTAGGCGTAAGCCAGCTTGACCACAATCGCTTTGGCAGAAAAGCACACCGCGCCAATCAAAGCCAGCGCAAACCCCCATGCCATCGGGTTTTGCGCAAACGAGGCTTTGAGCCTTCTCACAACTGGGTACTCACAGCCGGGTACTCACAGCCGAGTAATCAGGCTGGAAGTGTCCCAGCGGCTGCCGCCCATTTTTTGCACTTCAGCATAAAACTGGTCCACCAAGGCCGTCACAGGCAGTTGCGACCCATTCTTGCGGGCCTCTTCCAGCACCAAAGACAAATCCTTGCGCATCCAATCCACCGCAAAGCCAAAATTAAATTCACCGTTGGCCATGGTTTTACCCCGGTTGTCCATTTGCCAGCTTTGCGCCGCGCCTTTGCCAATCACGTCCAGCACTTTGTGCACGTCCAGCCCTGCGTTTTGGCCAAACTTCAGCGCTTCCGACAAACCCTGCAACAAGCCTGCAATGCACACCTGATTCACCATTTTGGTCAACTGGCCACTGCCACTTTCACCCATCAAAGTGACTGCCTTGGCAAAGCAAGCAGTGACTTCTTTGGATTTGTTGAAATCCGCTTCCGACCCGCCACACATCACCGTCAGCTGTCCGTTTTGTGCACCAGCTTGGCCGCCCGACACCGGCGCATCAATAAATCCAAAACCTTTGGATTGGGCAATCGCATTCAACTCACGGGCCACAATTGCGCTGGCGGTGGTGTTGTCAATAAACACGGCGCCGGGCTTCATGCCGTGGAAGGCACCGTCTTTGCCCAAACACACCTCACGCAAATCATCGTCATTGCCCACGCAACTGAACACAAAGTCTTGGCCCTCTGCTGCCTCACGGGGTGTGGCTTTCGCCTTGCCGCCATGCTCTTTGGCCCATTGCTCGGCCTTCGCAAAAGTGCGGTTAAACACGGTGACATCATGCCCCGCCTTGGCCAAATGCCCCGCCATGGGGTAGCCCATTACACCCAAACCCAAAAATGCCACTTTGAAACCCATGCTCACTACCCCTGCAAATATAATCAAACAGCCATGACTGTACTTGAAACCCCCAGGGGTCTGCCCTTCGGATGTACCCTAAGCCCCATTCGGGAAGCCCCCAGCTGTTCAAAACTGGCGGACGTCCAATACACTCTGGGCTTGATTGTGCGGAGCCATGCCATGAAATCTACAAAAAGATTAATAAGTGCATTGTTGTTGACCTTGATGAGCACTTCGCCAGCTTGGGCTGCAGACCCAGCGCCAAATGCTGGATCAAATTCGGCAATGAGCCCAGCAATCGAAGTCAAAGTCCAAACCGGTGCTTTGCCCGACAAAATGTTTCAGTTTATTCCCAGCACCATCGAGTTTAAGACTGGGGTTCTCTACAAGTTGGTGTTGAACAACCCTGGCCCCAACCGCCACAGCTTTAGCTCCAAACAATTTGCAGCATCAGTGAAAACCTTGAAAGTGCAAACCACGGCCAAGGGCGTTGTAAAGGAGGGTGTGGGCAAGGAAGGTGTCGCGACTGATTTACAAGTGATTGAACTGCCGCCAGAAACGCTGGTCGAATGGTGGCTCATACCCCAACAATCTGCCGAATTTACAGATTTGCATTGCACTGTGCCCGGTCATGAAGAAACGGGCATGGGCGGCACGATTGTTGTGAAGTAAACAATTAGGACTTTTAAATCTGGTTTGGGTTGTTAGTGCTCGACTCATTGGATTCACCAGTTTCTTAGTAAGTTCGTTAGTAAGTTGGTTAGTAAGTTTTTTAATAAGTCCCTTAAGAATTTCGTTCCAAAATCGCCTTGCAGCCAGAGGTCAACATGCAGCAAACCAAGCCAACTCAGTCGATTAACTCGATTCATTCAATTCGATCCACCCTTGCACTTTTAATGTGTGCACTTGCCCTCGGTGGCGTCGGCCTGATTACCCCTACCGCGGCCTTGGCAGACTCCCACCCCGCAGGCGTGGTCAAAGTGACCCCACTTGGAAGCCAGGCGGGCGAATTCTGCCGATTTGACCGCGCCATGATTTTTGAAGACCCCAACGGCACCCGCATTTTGTATGATGCGGGCCGCACAGTCGCCGGGGCCAAAGACCCCCGCTTGGGCAAAATCGACGTGGTATTGGTTAGTCACATGCACGGCGACCATTTGGGCGACCGGCACATCCCCGAACCCAATGCAGGCAGCTGCGAAAAGCCCGATGTGTCCGTGGTGGCAGCCCCCCAGTCCAACTCAGTCGCAATTGCGGTAGAGAAGGGCGCCCGAATTGTAACGGGTAGCGAAATGCCCTCTTTCTTTGCCGCCAAACTGACGCAGGCTGGCGCAGACCCTGCCAAGTCCGTGTTGGTGCGTTTTGGGGGCATGCAAATGATTAACGGAGTGGGCATCACCACCGTTCCCGCGGCGCACAGCAACGGCATCGCGGCTGATTTTGTGGGGCCAAAGCTAGGCGAGTTGATGAAAGAGTCGGGCGTTACATTGTCTGCTGGGCCTGCGACTGGTTATGTCGTTAAGTTTAGTAATGGTTTGATTGCCTACTTGTCGGGTGACACAGGCATCACGGCCGAGCAGAAAGAGGTGGTAGGCGAGTATTACAAACCCCAATTGGCGGTGATTAATATTGGCGACACCTTTACCACAGGCCCCAAAGAGGCTGCTTACGTGGTGGATGAGCTGGTAGAAGCCAAGTCGGTCATACCTTCACATGCCAATGAAGTGTCCACGCAGGGTGGAAAACCGGTTGCGGGCAGTCGTGCGGAAGCGTTTGCCAAGTTAAGCAAAGCCAAAGTACACATGCCGTTGAGCGATCGGACCATGAGTTTTGATGGCAAGGGGCGGTGCGTAGCGGGGTGTTGATGTCGCTGAGGTAGCCGCTGCCTTTCTCAAGCGCAGACAACTGACCGGAACGCTTGGAGTCGCGTTTCTGCCACTCGTCGCTGCCTTTCTCAAGCGCAATCGACAGGCCGGAACGCTAGGTGCCGCTTGTTTCCGGGCTCCACAGCGTACTTAGATTGATCGGTGCAGATGTGTTTTGTCGCCCAGCGCGGCCCCTGAAGCGCTTATCCGGTTCTGCCCGATTGCGCTTGCGCGGCAGCTTGGGGCGGTGATAATGCTGGCGGCATCGGCATCGGCATCGGCATCGGCATCGGCATCGGCATCGGCATCGGCATCGGCATCGGCATCGGCATCGGCATCGGCATCGGCATCGGCATCGGCATCGGCAT
>JARWZZ010000010.1 GCA_029866125.1 Limnobacter sp. | reverse complement strand
CGACCTTCAGAACCCCACCGATTTGACCAGCAAATCAGCAAATTTCCTTTTAGATTCAACTACTTCGTGCTTCGTTTCGCGCTGCGTCGTGCAGCAGAGAAACGAGATTATGCACACACTCTTCAAAGCCGTCAACACCTTGGGCAAAGAAAATTACAAGTTTTTTGAGGAGGCTTCGTGGCTGTGGCTTTTAAGCACAAAAGTTTCAATCACTTAGCGCGTTTTGAGACTTTGAAAATAATTTGCCCCCAAGCAAAAATAATTGCATTGGGGGCAAACAATCCATTCAAGGCAACGCCAATTGGCAATTCAAATTAAATAGAAGCAATGAAAAATTGGCACTTACGGGCCATACATTGACCAAACCTATTCAGGATTTTGCTCAATTATTGGTTTTTAAACTCGGGTTTGCGCTTTTCAATGAAAGCCTTCATGCCTTCCTTTTGGTCTTCGGTGGCAAAAAGACTGTGGAACATGCGGCGTTCAAACAGCATGCCTTCTGACAAAGGCCCTTCGAAAGCGCGGTTGATGGACTCTTTGGTCATCATGACGGATGGCAGTGAGTAGGCAGCAATAATAGTCGCGGCTTCTAGGGCCTCGTCTAAACACAATTCGGCGGGGACTACTCTAGAGACCAAACCTGCGCGCTCTGCTTCGGCTGCATCCATCATTCGGCCCGTTAAACAAAGGTCCATGGCTTTGGCTTTGCTAACTGCGCGGGGCATACGCTGCGTGCCGCCAGCACCGGGGATGATGCCTAGCTTGATTTCAGGCTGTCCGAACTTGGCTGTGTCAGCGGCGATGATGAAGTCGCACATCATGGCAAGCTCGCACCCACCGCCCAATGCGAAGCCGCGAACAGCTGCAATGACGGGCTTGCGAACATTGCGAATGGTTTCCCAGTTGCGGGTGATGTATTCGGATTTGTAGACATCCATATAGGAGTAAGTGGCCATGGCGGCGATGTCTGCGCCCGCAGCGAATGCTTTTTCGCTGCCTGTAATGACGATGGCTCCGATGTTTTCGTCGTTGTCGAATGCCACGAGTGCATTGCCAAGGTCGGTCATCAAGCCGTCATTGAGTGCATTGAGCACTTTGGGGCGATTGAGTGTGATGAGGCCTACTTTGCCTTGGGTGTTTACGAGAATGTTTTCGTAATTCATGAGGTGTCTCCCTGTGTTCAATTGAGTTTGATTGTGTGTTTGGCTGAGTATGACAGTCAATGAAGTCTAACCGGACAATGCTTTGGCTTAATTATTGGGGCCTGTAAATTGATGCGGTATTTCGTGACATTACACCCTGTCTAGGACAAAATATCCGCAAATCAATCAACCGATGGAATTGTGATGACTAGAGCTGTATTTGTGATGGGTGCAACAAGTGCGATTGCCCAAGAACTGGTGATACTCATGCGTGAGCGTGGCTATGAGGTGGTCGCTGCTGGGCGGGATATGGACAGTTTGCAGTCCAGTCTAGGAAACCATGCGGGCGTGCATGTGATGGAGGTGCAGGCCACCAACAGTGAGTCAGTGAATGCTGCGTTTGCTAAAGCTGAGGACCTAGGTTTGAGCATTGAGGGCTACGCGCACTGTGTGGGATCCATCTTGGTGGCGCCTTTGGGTCGAACCACGGATGCGCAGTGGGATGAGGTGATGTCGGTCAACCTGACTTCGGCGATGTATGGCCTGCGGCGCTTTGTGCAAGGTTGCAAAGCCAAGCAACATGGTGGATCGGCTGTGTTGGTTTCTACCTGCGCGACGGGGCTTGGGGTGCCTAACCATGAGGCCATTGCGGCTGCGAAAGGCGGGCTTGAAGGCTTGGCCAAATCCACAGCGGCGACGAGTGCATCTGAGGGCATACGGGTGAATGTGGTGGCCCCTGGTTTGACGGACAGCCCGATTGCTTCGGCTTTTCTGAAAAGTGATGTGATGCGCGCTGCCAGTGCGAAGCAGTACCCATTACAGGGAATCAACACACCGAAGGAAGTGGCTGAGGCCATGGCGTGGTTGTTGTCAGATGAATCGTCACGGGTAACAGGTACAACATTAAATGTGGATGGCGGTTTTAGAAATATCAGACCGCTGGTGAAGTAGATCATTGAAATACATAGCAGCAAGGAAGTACCGATGAAGAGGATCACGCAACCGGCATTTGTAGCAAGCCGGGAAGCAGCATTGGCTCAGTTAAGCTTGGTGGTGCCCGATGCTTATGCGAAAACCCGCAATTTTCTGGATGGTGCGGTAACCTATTTGTCCCCGTGGATTACGCACGGATTTTTGGACACGAGGGAAGCTGCAATTGAATTGCGCAAAAAGTTTGAACTGGACTTTGAGCACAAGATGATTTTTGAGCTGGGTTGGAGGGAGTTTTTTCGACATGTGCATGGTGAGTTGGGTGATGGCATATTGAAGGACATCAGGCGCCCCACTTTCAATGGCCGTTACGGCAACGCGATGCCTTTGGATGTGCTGGAGGCGCGTACCGGGGTGCAGGCAATTGATGAGGCGGTGAAGCATTTGTACCGCACGGGTTATTTGCACAACCACATGCGGATGTGGCTGGCCTCTTATGTGGTGCATTTGCGGAAGGTGCATTGGAGGACTGGCGCTGATTGGATGTACGCCCACTTGCTGGATGGTGATTTGGCCTCCAACCATTTGAGCTGGCAATGGGTGGCTGGCACCTTTAGCCACAAGCCTTATGTGTTTAATGCCGAGAATGTGAAGAAGTATGCAAGCCACTTGGATTGCTCTGGCACGGTGATTGATACCGATTATGCGGAGCTTGGTGCAATGGCCGCTTCGGGGCGGGATTGTGGACCGGAGGAAAACGCGCCCACGGTCGGCATTCAAGTACCCAAGACTTTTGTTGGTTATGGGGCATGGATGGATGCACGAGTCAGCAACGCAGATGGTGTACAAACAAGCGCATCGATTGAAAAAAGCGAGCTGAAAACGAAACGGGTTAAAGGCGAATGTTCTGCCGCTGATTTAGGAGTTGATGAGTTGGTAAGTGGCGTGAAGAGCATGCAGCTGATTCACCCTTGGGATTTGAAAGCATGTGGCGCTGTGTTTGACACCAAACAGTCAAATGGAGGTTCGCTAAAAGTGGGTGTGATTTTGGAGGAGTTTCATAGGAAATTCCCATGGTCGAACGCCCGCTGGAAGTTTGTGATGGACTGCATGGCTGAGCATTGCGATTTGATTTGGGTTGTAGAAAAAGCGGGATTGAACTCTGTAAGAAACACTTTGAAAGATTTTGCCGCGCATGGAGGAATCATCAAAATGAAAGAATGTTTGAACCCCGCATACGCGGAGGCTTTGAACAGCTGGCCAGTTGAACGCCAAGGGGTAGAAACGATTTTGCCAAACCCTTCAATGTTCCAGCAGAGTTTTTCGCGCTTTTATTCCAAAGCCACAAGTCGAGCTGGTAGTCTGGAGATTGCATTGGGGCTGGAGCACCAAAGTTAATCAATCCACATGGAATAGTGAGTAAAGGTAAAAAAATATGGCGATTGGTTTGAAGACGCGCTGGATGGAGGTGTTGGGTGTAGGCGGTTTGATTCCGTTTGTGGGCTTGGCCGTGATGACTGCGCTGAATTCAGGAACCCCCCTGGGCAGTACCCTTGCACATTGGAATTTGATGTACGGTGTAAGCATAGTGTCTTTTTTAGGCGCGGTGCATTGGGGCATTGTGCTGGCTTTGGCGGGACAAGACACCCCCAACTACCTGGCAGGAATGACGGAGCGCAAATTTGAAAGTATGGGTTTGTTGTGGGGTGTAAGTCCTGCTTTGATGGCTTGGGCGGCAGCGAGTTTTCTACCCATCCAGTGGGCGCTTTGGGCGCTGACTGTGTGTATTGGCGTAGCATGGGTGGTCGATCAAAAAATGTTGGGCCCAATGCGGGTTTATTCTGACTACTTACGCCTAAGGCATGTGTTGTCTGCAGGTGCGGCAGTTGGTTTGGCATTGACGGCTTGGTTTGCATAAATAATTTTTAGAAATTGGAGACAAAATGTTTAAAGCATTATTTTTACAAAAAGATGCGGATGGCAATTTCAAGGCCGGGATAGAAAATTTAGATGAATCACAATTGCCCGAGGCGGGTGATGTGCTGGTAAAAATTTCGCATTCCACCTTGAATTACAAAGACGGCTTGGCGATTTGCAACAAATCCCCGGTGGTGCGCACTTGGCCAATGGTGGCTGGTATTGACGGCGCAGGCGTGGTGATTGGCAGTAACAATCAAGCCTTTCAAGAAGGTGATGAAGTGATTTTGAATGGCTTTGGTGTGGGTGAAACGCACTGGGGCTGTTTGGCTGAGAAGGCCAAGTTGAAAGGCGAATGGTTGATCCACAAACCTGCGGGATTGACTGCGGAACAATGCATGGCAATTGGCACGGCTGGATACACTGCCATGTTGTGCGTGCTGGCTTTGGAGAAAGGTGGCGTCACACCGGAAAAAGGTGAGATTTTGGTGACGGGTGCATCCGGTGGCGTGGGCACAGTTGCCATCAGTTTGCTAAGCAAGTTGGGCTATACCGTGGTGGCAGCCAGTGGTAAGCCTGAGCAAACGGAGTTTTTGAAATCCTTGGGTGCAAGCGCGGTGATTGATCGTGCGGAGTTGGCTGAAAAAGGCAAGCCTTTGCAGAAGGAACGCTGGGCGGGTGTAGTGGACTCGGTTGGATCCTTTACCTTGGCGAATGCCTGTGCGCAGACTCAGTATGGCGGCACGGTGGCCGCTTGCGGTTTGGCGCAGGGCATGGACTTGCCCTCCAGCGTAGCCCCATTCATTTTGCGCGGCGTAACACTGCGTGGTGTGGACTCCGTGATGGCCCCGCTGCATGTGCGCAAAGAAGCTTGGGCGCGCCTGGCAACTGACTTGGATTTGAACAAGTTAAAAACCCTGTCTAAGGTCATTACCTTGGAAGAGGCCATTGAGGGTGCGAGCCAAATTATGGCGGGCACGCACACCGGCAGGATGGTGGTGAAAATTTAATTGAAGGAGCAGGCTTTGCACTACCTCTTGTCGATTGCTGACCCCCAGGGCCATTACTTTGACGTTCACCTGAGTTTGACGGTAAAAGCCAGCAAACTGGAGTTGACGCCCGAAGGCTTGCGCGCGCTGAAGTTGCGTTTACCAAGCTGGATACCGGGTAGTTATTTGATCCGTGAGTTTTCTCGCAACCTGGTGAGCTTTGAATGCAAAGCAAACGACGAGCCATGCATGTGGACAAAAACTTGCAAGGATGAGTGGACGGTACTGTGCAAAGCCAAAGCCAAGGACGAGTTGAGCTTTGATTTGAGTTGGCGTGTTTACGCGTGGGACTTGTCTGTGCGCGGGGCGCATTTGGATGAGACGCACGCATTCTTCAATGGCACCAGCGTGTTTTTGTGCCCAGTGGGCTGGGAAGATGAACGTGTTGAACTGACGATCCAAAGACCTGCAGTGAATGGAACTTCATTGTCAAGAAAACCCACAGGATTGAACGCAGAAGATTGGTGGGTGGCCACAGGGTTGGACCGGGTGGAAGCAGCGCCAGTGACTGAATCCAAACTATTCAAAGTGTCAAAAGGAAAAAAAGCTGACCATGTGCAGCATGGTTGTACGAAGCTGCCGCCCGGCGGGAAACTTGAATTTTCGGCCGACAATTATGATGCTTTGATAGACCACCCTGTAGAGATGGGTGCACTGCAAACTTCCAGCTTTGTGGCATGCGGCGTGCCACATTATTTCGCGGTGTACGGCGCTGACGACGACCTTGACCTAGACCGAATTTGCGCAGACTTAAAGCCTGTGTGCGAAGCACAAATTAAACTGTTTGAACCCAAAACCGAGAAGGCCCCTTTTGAGGGCTATTGGTTTTTGCTGCATGCAACCCATGACGGATACGGCGGACTGGAACACAGGAATAGCACTGCCCTGCTTTGCTCCCGCAAAGACCTGCCGCAAGCTGGTGTAGAAAAAGCGCCGGAAGGATATGAAACGTTTTTGGGTTTGTGCAGCCATGAGTATTTTCATTCATGGAATGTGAAGCGGATGAAACCCGCAGCATTTACCCCCTACGACTTGCGGACTGAAAACTACACGCGATTGCTGTGGGTGTTTGAAGGTTTTACATCGTATTACGACGACGTGATGCTGGCACGCTCGGGCAAAATGACGGAGAAGGCCTACCTGAAAGCGCTTGGAAAGACAGCATCGCAAGTGTTGAAAAACCCGGGCAGCAGGGTACAGCCTGTGGCGGAAAGTTCGTTTGAAGCTTGGACCAAATATTACCGCCAAGATGAAAATGCGCCCAATGCGATTGTGAGTTATTACACGAAAGGTGCGCTGGTGGCGTTGTGTATGGACAGTGCAATCCGCTCAAAATCGGAGGGTGCACACAGCCTAGATGATGTGATGCGCTTGATGTGGAAGAAGCATGGAAAAAAAATGCTGGGCGTACCAGAAGGTGGCATGGCTGATTTGGTGTTGGAAGCCACCGGCGTAGACTTAAGTGATGAGTTGGAAGCGTGGACTGAAACCACCGCCGAATTGCCTTTGCACGATAGTTTGAAGGTGTTTGGATTTGAGCTGAAACCTGAGACACAGGAACACAAAGTGTATGTGGGATTGCAAGGTGGATTTAAGCCAGAAGGGATGGTGGTAAAAAACGTAATCAACGGTAGCCCAGCCCATCATGCTGGAATTGCTGCGGGTGATGTGCTTGTGGCATGGGCCGACCGCAGAATGATGGAGGTGAATTACCAGCGGGCATTGAAACAGGTCGCCCCCGGTACCCGAGTGAAGGTATTGGGCTTTAGGGCTGAACGATTGATGGAGTTTGATGTGCAGTTGGTGGAAGCCAAGGCCCAAGCTTGGGAGGTTGTTGAAGCACCAAAGAGTGAAGCGGCGGAAGGAAAAGTGATGAAGGCGCCTTGGGCTTATGGGCTGGATTGAAGGGATGGGTTAAAGAGATGGCTTGAAGGGTTTTGAGGCTAAAGGCTACGCCTGTAGTTAAGTAAGAATGCAGGCCCGAGCTTGGGTCTGCAGAACAGAATAAAATAAGGAACGCAGCACCTACACACACCACATAGGCTTTTAACCCATTTGCAATGGAAAGCCGAAATGTTAAGAGGTGTAGGTGGAAACGAGGCGCAGCAGCCAGCGCAGGAAGTGGCCCAAGGTGTAGCACCAGCAGCCCAAGCGGCTCAGCGAGAGGATCGTGCCAGACGACATCAACGCCGGGGAATTGTGCCCCCAGAGCCCCAAAATGCTTTGATGCGCGGCATTCAGTCCATCCGCGCTGCGATTGTAGAGCGCTACAACAACTGCCCCAGAATCTCCCTCGACGAACTGCGGATTGGCCTTGAGACCGACGCTGAGATAGTAACAGTGCCACGGCCAGGAAGGGGCAGAATCCAATTCAATTATGACCCTGCAGTGCCTGAAGAAGCCCGAAACTTGCAGGGCTATGACTATGTGGATTACGTCAATCAGAACCGAAACGTACTCGCGGCCACTAGGCGACTTATAACCCAACCCATCTTGACCAAAGATCGAACACTCGATGGTGAGGCGTTAAATCAATATATCTATAAGTTGAAGGTTATCCACGCAGAGTGTTCAAACTCTTCCCACTTAGCCAACGAACTCGAATCACTCGCAGCTGATGGCGCAGTGTTCTGCGGCGACAGACGATCGTACTTTTTTGAACAGATTTTCATCAAATGTTTTTTGAACCACTTGGCGGAAAGCAGAGAAGTACCACCAGATGACTTGTTCAATTTGGGAGTGGCATTTTTCAAACTCGCACTGGTCCGTGAAGAAACAACGAAATATCTGACAGAAGGGCGTGGAAGAAATATCGAGCAGAACGTACACGATTACTTGGATGCTGAGTATTTTTTGCAAGAGAGGCTTGGTCTGCCTACCTGCCATCAAGCACCGACATTTAATGACATCGGAAATATGAATCGAGAGGTGGCTGCCCGCATAGGAGATCGAATCGAGCAACGACTGAGCGAAAAGGACGGGGTCGAAGTTATCGACTACTTGAGTCAATGGGACCCTTGGGCTGGCCATGTTTTAAGTCAACGCCAATTGGCAGATGACATCGCAAAAATTTCCGAAATAGCGCACAAAAGTTTAGAGGATCTGGAGGACAATCGTACCAACCCGAACAGTGAATTCCATTCCAACGAAGGCAAGTATTTAGAGGAAGCGAATAAAATAGCACTTCAGAAGAAGGAATTGACCCGTGAGTTTGTGGGCCAGAAGGCACGTGAGTTTTTGATCAATCAAAGGACCAATTTTCTAATTGAAGCTGGGCGCATGCCCGACTACTTCTTGAGAGGAAACTGACGTGCAAATTCAGTCCTTTCTAGAACGACTCAGACCGTATGGGAACGGAACGCGATCTGCGGAATCGACCTCCCCGACTCAAGCCTGCACCGCTGAGAACCTAAAGCAGTGGGTTTACACAAATGCAGCACAATCACAAGCTGACCACTGGCTTCAAAGCACATGTAATTTGGCCGTATATAAGCCCCACCTTTTTGCAGTGATGGCGGAGTTGAGCCAAGTCATGCCCTTGCACACCAGCGAGGAATTACGCTTAGGGCCAACTTTGTTTCAAGGGGGGCTGGGGCATAGCCAGACAACGGGTATGCCCAAACTTATTTTGAACAACGGGAAGGTAGAAGTACTTGACCATGACAAAGCGGTATTAGAGCTGCTAGCCGCGCTTTTGAATACAGAGACCGAAGCATTTCGTATGCAGGTTAAAAAAGATTTGGAAAGCGGAAGAGACTTAGGCTGCGCACAGGTAGATAGGCTTGTGCAAAAACTAAAAACTGAAAGTCGTTGCACAACGATTAAATCAAGGACAAATGCATACGCACTTAACAACGAGAGTGTGAGATACATCAGTCAATCCCAGAGGCAAAGAAGTAACAACCCCACTCCTGAACAAGCCCTGAAATATTTGATTCAAAACCTACTGACCGTTAAAAGAATTGGTCATGAATCAGAGACAGAAAGTCTGCCTTTGGTTGACATAAACCGTGGGGATACGGAGGATTTTTCTCAAGGAAGTGAGTCCATCTACAATCGCATACCTTGTAAAGATCCGCAGCAGTTCGATCAAGGGAAACATTTGCATTTTGATACTTTTATTCCGGGGGTTGCTCGCACCTTCGAATATTTGAGCAATCGAGACGTACAGGCTGGCGATTGTCACTGGGCGTTGGAGTTCGAGGGCTGCTGGGTGCCCATAAGCGACATAAACCAGGTTGTTGATTATGTAATAGGTACAGCGAGAGGACATCTGGAGGAATTCCGAAATGGTGGAATTGTCGATGAGAATGATTTGTACCCAATTGAACTGTATATATCCATCGCAAAAATAGACAAACAAACACTCCATCCATTGTGCATTAAGGCATGTGAAAATAAGGCTCACAAGGTGAGCCTGAAGATGACTACCTTTGAAGAAGCGGAAACTTTACGAAAATCAAAAGTTGAAGAAGCGCAACGAATTACCCGGGAAACCAAAGCGGCAATGGAAGCAGAGCGACTTTCTAAAGCCAGGGAGTTTGGACTACCAGACAACACGCCAGGGGGTGCAATTATCTTGGCGGCAGAGGGTGCCTCGCCAGAGATCGCTAAAAGTTCGAGCAGCTGGTGTCAACGTGTTGATGACGGTGACCACAGAGAAATTTATAGCGAGATTCAAAGCAAACTTGAGAACACTCATCAGTGGAGAGACATGTCTTCAAAAAACCGCAAGCCAGAATACCTGAGGCGGGCAACCGGACTTCCAATCGACAACGAATGCTGGTTACGGGCGGGGTGGTTTTCCTTGCTGAATCAATTGCCCAGCCCCGAGTACACCACCGGCAAAATGAATGCGATGTTTGGTGAAAGATGGACTGAATACGAATACCTTCGACTGTTACCGATTTTGCTTAAGGCCTACCAAGAGAATCCACAACAATTCTGCTTCCATGCTGAGGATCGAAATAAAGGCTTGAACAATGTAGGTGTTTACTTCCGCTCGGGCACTCCCTCTGTTCAGGTTCTACAAGAACTTGGGTACTCTGAAGACAGGGGACGCTTGTCGACATTTGATGCAGAATCACACATGAAATTCGCCTCTAGTTATATCCTTCCGGCCTTCAGGAAGGAGCGCCCCCTCATTTGCCTAAGGGCAGATGAATTAAAAATGTCAATGGGATTGCAATCCAGCGACACCGCCCTGTTGTTGCATCGAGCTTTTGGTTTGGAGTGTTTGGTACTGGAATTCAGCACGGAAGGTGGGGTGACTGCGCAGGTTTCATCACAACACGGCTCTGCTGTGGATGAATACATGAAGCAATGTGAAGCCAAAGGCAACACGGCGCCAGAGTTTAAGAAAGCGGAATTGAATCGCCTGATTGACTACTTTGCTGACCGCCCTATTTTGATTTTGCGGCAGGACCATTTTATGGTGCAGATGCCCAGGGGCGCTCGGTATGACCCCTATGTTGCTAATGCGGCAAGCAGCAGGCCAAGCTCGCCCATGGACATCAGCACAGACAGCAGCACAGACAGCAGCACAGACAGCAGTGCGGATAATGGTGTTGAGGAAAGCAAGGCCGAATCACCAATGGACTTGACTCTGGAAATTACATCGGAGACCGAAAATGAGGGTTTTTATACACCGCAGGGAGCTTCTTCAGTCAGCACTGAAAGATTTTCTATGTTCAACTCCCCTGCCCTTAGCCCGTGTGCGGAAGCGCTGTCACAAGCAGAGTGTGGCTTCACAAGTGAAGTCACTTCTTCGCCTGATGGCTTTAAGCTGAATAGGATTAGCACTCAAACAGGGAAAGAACCTTGGGTGGGAAACGCGCTAAAAAATCGAAGTCAGCTGAGACCACTTTTGCTGCCGCTGTTGGATGAGAATGAGCAAAACCAAGGCCGATCGATATTTTGTTACACATCCCCACTGGGGATGAGGTCGCCAGAGCGGTCTGTTCAGCCCCCTATATCCGCTTTGATTCGTGATTTGTTGTGGGTTGGAGAGAATCCGGTTTTCGGCGATTTTGAATTGGTAGGGATAGAGCTTGTTGAAAAGCAGACCAGCAGCAATGACTGCAAACACTATGAAGTGCATTTCAGAAAAAAGCATGGGTTGGATCAGGGCAAGTTGATTACGGTGAACTTGACAGAGTCGGCACCTGAATTCAGAAATCGGTATTTGACTGCAGATCAACTCATGACGAATTTGGAACAACTTGCCGAGAATTCAGATACCCCACAAGACGTCATGCTGAGTGCCCAAGGTTTGACAAGAGCACCGGCTTTGGCTGTGGCGCAGCAAATCCAGGAATTTATCAAACGGAATCCGAATGCGTCGCATGGGCAGGTGAATACCGAACTGCAACGCATCATTGCGGCGGTGAAGGCAGGCCGAGGTGTGAAGTGCTTGAGTAAAACGGAGCAAATCGATGCTTTGTATGAGTTAGCTGCAAAGCTGTTGAGGGAAAGGCAGGCAGCTTTTTGGCCGTGATTCCAATTCAATCATCATTCGACGATTGAATAAAAAAAAAGCCGCTCTAACCAGAGCGGCTTCCTAAGCGTGCTTACTCAAAATAGATGGGCTATATCTGAGTTTTGGACTGCCAATTAGAACCGAGGCTCTATCGATGGCTAGGGACGATCGATGACAATCCATGAATTTAATTATACACAGACAATTCGATTTGTCTAGGACAAACTTAAATAATTTAACCAAACAGATTGGCCAAGGCCAACCCGGGCGACTCGGCCCGCATGAATGCCTCACCCACCAAGAACGCATGAATGCCGTTGGAGCGCATAAGTTCTACATCTGCACGGCTGAGAATTCCGCTTTCAGTCACCAGAAGACGTGACTCAGCCACGACCTCTTTCAAATCCAAGGTGGTTTGCAAGGACACTTCAAAGGTGCGCAGATTGCGGTTGTTCACACCAATCAGTGGTGTTTTGAGCTGCAAGGCGGTTTGCATTTCGTCGGCATCATGCACTTCAACCAAGACGTCCATGCCAAGCTCGTTCGCGCAGGCTTCAAGTTCCAGCAATTGCGGCAATTCAAGCGCCGAGACTATGAGCAAAATGGCATCTGCGCCCAATGCACGGGCTTGTACCACCTGATAGCTGTCGATGATGAAATCTTTACGTATGCAAGGTAAGCCGCTGGCTTGACGGGCCATGTCCAAGTACTGGGGTGCGCCTTTGAAGTACTGCACATCAGTGAGTACGGACAAACAGGTGGCGCCGTGTTCGGCATAACTTTTGGCGATTTCCACTGGGTCAAAGGGCTCGCGCAGGATGCCTTTGCTGGGGCTGGCGCGTTTGATCTCGGCAATCACTGCGGGCTTGCCTGCTGCGACGGTGTTTTGCATGGCTTGGGTAAAGCCGCGTGTTGGGGACAAACCTCGGGCTTTGTTCAACCACTGCACTTCGGACAGGATTTGTTTGCCCTGCGCAATTTCTTCGCGTTTGGTTTGAAGAATTTTTTCGAGAATGTCGCTCATCAATTTCTACCTTGCTTAATCTTTGCTGATGGTTTGGGTGAACTCGACAAACTCTTGAAGTTTGCGTGTGGCCAAGCCTTGAAGGATGACGCTACGCGCCAATTCAACCCCTTCTTGTAATGTGGCGGTGCGGTTTGCGGCGTATATGCCAGCGCCTGCATTTAACACCACGATGTCGGTGACAGCACCTTCGTGGCCTTGGAGGGCTGCGAGAATTTTTGCTTTGGACTCGTCCACTGATTTGGCTTTGAGGGCGTCGTGGGAGGAGCGTTTGAGGCCCAAGGATTCGGGGCTGAGTGTGTACTCGCGGATTTCGCCGTCGCGCAGTTCAGCCACGTGGCTGTCGCACTCGACGCACAGCTCGTCCATGCCATTTTCACCGTGCACAATCATGGCCTTGGTGGAGCCTAAGCGCTTAAGCACCTCGGCTTGTAGCCTAAGCAAATTTTTGGAATACACGCCCATGACTTGCTGGGTGGCGCCAGCGGGATTGGTCAATGGCCCCAGCACATTGAAGACAGTGCGCACGCCGAGCTCTTTACGCACTGGGCCTGCAAACCGCATGGCGCTGTGGTGGTTGGGGGCAAACATGAAGCCCAAACCGGTTTGAATAATGGACTGAGCAACTTGTGCAGGCTTGAGATTGATGTTGGCGCCTAATGCTTCGAGAGCGTCGGCACTGCCTGAACTGGATGACACGCTGCGCCCGCCATGCTTGGCCACTTTAACCCCCGCCGCAGCCAACACAAACATGGCTGCAGTGGAAATATTGAAGGTGTGGGCCCCGTCGCCACCGGTGCCGCACAGGTCGATGACTTCCATGCCCGCAGGCAGCTCAACCGGGGTGACCAACTTGCGCATAACCCCTGCGGCAGCAGCCACTTCAGTGGGGGTTTCGCCTTTGATTCGCAATGCAACGAGTAAACCTGCGATTTGGGCGGGAGTCAGCTCGCCACTCAACAGGGCGGTGAAAGCCGCTGTTGTGTCTTGCTCGGACAAATCTTGCCCCGCGAAGAGTTGATTAAGCAGGGGCGGCAGTTGAAAGCTTGGGTTGGTCATGGATTAAATCTAATCAAATGGTGATTGGCGCAGAAGCTTGGCAGGACATGAGCAGCGAGTCACTAGCTCAATTCAAACCTTTTACGCGGGCTGAGGCACGCGCTTGAGAAAGTTTTTCAGCAAGTCGTGGCCGCGGTCACTCAAAATGGATTCGGGGTGAAATTGCACGCCTTCGATGTCCAGGGTTTTGTGGCGCACGCCCATGATTTCGCCGTCTGCGGTTTCGGCCGTGATTTCCAAGCAATCGGGAATGGAGCTGCGCTCAATGGCCAAGGAGTGGTAGCGAATGGCAGTAAGCGGGTTGGGCAGCCCTTCGAAAACACCCAAATTTTTGTGGTGCACTGGGGAGGTTTTGCCGTGCATGATGGTTTTGGCGCGCACTATTTTGCCGCCAAACGCTTCTCCAATCGCTTGATGCCCCAAACACACACCCAGCAGGGGAATTTTGCCCGCAGCCGCTTTAATCAATGCGATTGAAATGCCCGCTTGGGCAGGGTCGCAAGGCCCGGGGGAAATGCAAATTGCGGAAGGGTTGAGCGCCAGCGCTTCTTCAACGGTGATGGCGTCGTTACGGACCACATGCACCTGTTGGCCCAGCTCACCGAAGTACTGGACCAGATTGAAGGTGAAACTGTCGTAATTGTCGATCATCAGCAGCATGGCGCGACTCTTCAGGCGAAAACCCTGATTGTACAGCCATTTTAGTTAACCAAGCCTTAAGCGGCTCAATGTGCCCGGGTACGCAAAGCGATGGCGTGTGGCCCGCGTCGGGAATACAAAAAAGGTCAAACTGGGAAGTCGAGGACTTTTGCATGTGCTGAATTTGAGCCATGTCCAAAGCGTCGCTTTGCAGCCCGTGGATTAACAATACGGGGCAGGTGCGCTGCGCCCATTCGTTCCACAAAAGAATATCGCTGGCGCTTTCTTGGAAGTAAACCTCCATGCTGGTTGGGTCATAGCGATACACCCGACCATTTTGGCAGGCGCTCCAGCGCGTGGCTTTGTAGGCCAGCCAATCATTCAAGTCAGCGGGGATGGGGCCCGAGTTTTTTTCAGATACACCTACTTTGGATTGCAGTTGTGAGGGGTTGGTAAATAGCCGGGGCTTTAACAATGCGGCGGCGCGGCGGGCGCGACGGCTGGACGCCATGTGGGGGCCTACATCGTTAAGCACGATAGATTGGATTAAGCCGGGCCTTTGCGCTTGAGCCGCAATCGCACACAGCCCGCCCAAGGAAGAACCCAGCACATGAATGGCGCGGTGGGCATGCGCATCCAAAACACCCAGCAGTTGTTGAATATTGTGGGTGAATTGATAGCCGGAGGGGTCGGCCAGCCAGTCGCTGTGGCCACGGCCATACCAGTCAAATGCGAGAACTTCGAACTCATCCTGCAAACTTTCGGCCAAGCGGGTAAAACGATAGGCCTGATTGACTATACCCCCGGCGCAAACCAGCAGCGGTTTGCTAGGGCTGCTGCCCCACCTCAGCACATGGGTGCGCGCTGTTGGCCCGTGATGGGATTGAGGGGCATGCGGCAGGGTTTGCCAATCGCGCAGGGGTTCTGACATTTGGGATTGATATTGCTCCACCTGTTGCTGGAAGCCATGCCAATCTTGAAATGGGTTGGAACTCAACGGAACACACCCCTTTTTAGCGCCATGTGGAAGCCCATATTCATTTATGCTTATAAAAAATAGTTATTTTACTTACAACATTGACTCTACATTAGCCCCCGGATGAGTACTAGACGCTTGTTACGCCCTTCCCTTTCTGGCTTTGGCCTGCTGGTGGCTTTGGTGCTGATGCTGGTTTTTGCCAATGTGCTGCTGATTGCGAAAACTTCAGGCGTGTTGCATGAGATGTTGAGGCAAACAGCCGTTTCAGCCGCCAATCCGCTGGTACGCCAAATTCAAGAGGCTTACGCATTGGGCTTGTACCCCAACACGTTTTTGCAGCAAGGCCAGTTGGCCCAACTTCAACTGGGCAATTCGCGATTTACGCATTTGGCATGGGTCAGTACAACTGGTGAAATTGTGGCCCAATCCGTGCCGGAACCACTGAGGGAACAAGCGGATGTTTTGGCGGCAATTCCCAAAGCCTTGAAGTTAAAAAAACCAGTGGAGCTTGAAGGCAAAGGTGAAGTGAACCATGTGCTGTTGCCTGTGCTGAATACCTTTGACCAGCCGATTGGTGCATTGAAGTTGAGTTACAAGGCCACAGACTTGAATAGCCTGAAGGACTCATTGATACAGAAGTCGCGAATGGTGCTGGGTGGTTTGTGTTTGGCTGGGGTATTGATTTTACTGGTGATGCCAGCCATGCGAGCCCCAGGGCAAAACTCGCAACTTTGGCACCTCACCTTGATAAGCACTTTGGGTATGTTGGTGATGGCGGCCAGCCTTTTTGAAGACATGGACCAAGCCGCGAAACCCATTTTGACGGAGCGGGTGCGCAGCTTGGCACAGGCCGAACAAAACTTATGGAACAAGGCGATTGAGCAGGGCTTTGGCCAGGCTGATTTCTCAGATTTGACTGTGAGAATTGAACAACTGCTTGCGCAGAATACTGAGTTACAAACCGTGAGGAAGCTTGCTGCAGATGGGGCGCTCAACGCTGCGCAATTGTTGCCAGCCACCTCGGATTTACAGTCCAGCCCTGTGAATTTGGATGGCGGGGCACAGCTGCTTTTTGTACCCAACCCCGAGTTTTTAAGCACCTTAAAACTGAACCTACTGCTGGATTATTTGACGCTGGCTGTGGTGATGTTTTTCTTCTTCGCACAGTTTAAGGGGCCGGGGCAATCCAGTGAGGTACCACTTAGCGGCAAACCTGCCATCACACTTTCCAATACGCCCTTGACTGCGCCGGGTGCCGACCGACTAAAACCAGCCCTGTTTTTGTTTTTCCTGAGCGAGGAGTTTTTGCGGCCCTTTTTGCCCAATTATGCTGCGGTGTTGGACCCTGTGTGGTTGCCTGCGCTAAGTGGGGCTTGGGTGGGTAGCCTATCCATCAGTATTTTTATGATTGTGGTGGCTTTGTCCCAACCCGTTTTGAACCGGATACACACTGAAGTACAGGCATTTAACTTGATGATGTGGGGTTGCGGCTTAACGGCTTTGGCTCAAGGTTTAACTGGGCTGGCCCCCAATGCGGAATTGTTGTTCTTGGGACGCGGCTTGGCAGGCGTGGGCTATGCCTGCGCTTTTGTGGCTGCACAAAGTGTTTTGTTGATGCGGTTTGGGCCAGAACGACGAACCTTGGCTTTTGCCAGCTTGGTGGCTGCAATTATGGCGGCTACTGTCGTGGGACCCGCGTTTGGCGGACTGTTGGCAGACAACTTTGGCACCCCTGCTGCAGTGGCAATGGCTGTGCTGTCGCCGTTGGCGGCTGCGCTGCTTTTGGTGCCACAACGGCAGCAAGCAATAGGCACGCATGACGAGAAGATGGCTAAAGTGAAGATGAATACCGATGAAGTGAATAGCGAGGAGGTGAATAATTCATCACCTCGTGAAGCATCAAAGAATGCGAGCTTCTTACCTGGCTTAAGCAACCCCAAGCTTTTGAGCCTGAGCCTTTTTGCAGCCGTACCAGCAAAAATGATGTTAACCGGGTTGCTGTTTTACCTGTTGCCTAAAACGTTGGCCGAGGTATCAGAATCCAGCGCCAGCGTCAGTGGCCGATTGATTTTACTTTACGGCTTGTTGATGTTGATTTTGGCACCTTGGTTGGCAAAGCGCTGGCAGGCCAAGGCCAACGCGGAAAAGCACGCGAGAGAAGACGTCGGTAAGAACGCAGGTAAAAACACAGCAACCCTAGTGGCAAGCCGCAGCGTCAGCTTGGGCCTGTTAATTTCTGCATCGCTGGGACTTTTGCCATTGCTGGTGCTTGCGGGTGTGTTTGAGTTATTCCAACTGGACAGGTCAAGCACTTGGACATGGCTTGCGCTGGGTGTGGCGCTGACCTTGGGTTTTGGGCAAGCATCCAGTATTTCATCGCAGGGAAGTTTGGTGCAAATTTACCAAAGCCGCTTTGCCCCGCAATTGTCGCCTTTTGCTTGGTTGGGCACTTATCGACTGATTGAAAGGTTTGGCAATGCAATGGGGCCGCTGGTGGTGGCTTGGTTGTTGACTTGGCTGAATGCTGAACAAGTGCTGGTGATTTTTGGCGCATGTGCAGCGGTGTGTGCGGGGTTGTCGTATTGCACATTGCGCATGAAGGAGTGACGCGTGAGGGACTCTAGACGACGAATTGTTTTAGCGGGTTTGGGATTGCCGCTGTGGCGCGTTGGCCCCACTGCATGGGCGCAAACTCAGGTTGTGATTCGCCCAAAAATTGGCATTGTTACCTTCCGCGGGCAAACTGATGTGGAGCAGGGTTTTAAGTCTTACCTTGAAAGCCAAGGCATTCAACCTGTTTACCTTGAGTATGACTTGGCCCGTGACAACAGCAAACTTCCGGGCATTGTGGCGGCACTCAACCAACAAAAGCCAGACTTGGTTTTAACTTGGGGCACGAGTGTAACCCTGGGTGCTGTGGGGGCATATGCGGGCTTTAAGCCAAGCCCTGATGTGAAAATCAATGATGCTGTGCGCCTCAACTGCCCGGTGGTGTTTGCATTGGTGGCGGCGCCAGTCAGCTCGGGCATTGTGCCTGAACTTCAGTTCAACAAACGGGCCATCACCGGGGTGTACCACGTGGCGGAACTGGAGTCCCAACTTCAAGCCATTTCAAATTATCGACCATTCAAAACTTTGGGCATGCTGTACAACCCGGCGGAGAATAACTCTGCGGTAACACATCAATTGCTGGAAGACGTGCTCAAAGCGCAAGGCAAAACCTTGCGGGTTGAACGAGCTGATTTGGATGCAAGTGGCAAGCCGATGCCTGACAACTTGCCCCAAAAAGTGAAGGCTTTGAAGGATGCAGGAGCGCAATGGTTGTACTTGCCACCAGACTCGTTTGTGGGGGTGCATGCCGCAAAAACCGTGATACCCGCTGCTCATGATTTAGGCCTTCCCACTTTTGCAAGCACCGAACAATTGATGGATGCAGGCGCCTTGATCGGACTGATTTGCAGCTACTTTGAGGTGGGGCAATTTGCAGGATTCAAAGCCAAGCAGATTGTGCAGGCCAAACAATTTGCAGGGGAAATTCCAGTTGAAACGTTGAAAACATTCAGCTTGGTGATCAATCCAATGAAGGCCAAGGTTTTGGGTTTAACACCCCCCCTTCAAATGTTTGGCGTGGCGAAATTCAAGTCCTGATTGACGATTCCCCAAATCCTGACATGGGATTGCCTGCCCTTCACCAGGTGCTCGCCCAAGTCTGTTGCGACAAAACCTTGGTTGGGCTTCAGTGCCTCATAAGTGGCTTGGTTGATCAAGATGGGGTAATCCGGAAAGTCTTTGGTCAAGCCTTCAAGCCGCGCAGCCACGTTGACGGCATCGCCAATCACTGTGTACAAAAAGCGATCCAGCGAGCCCATTTGCCCAGCAACCACGTCACCAGTGCTAATGCCGATGCCGTTGCGCAAAGGCACTTTGCCCAAGGACAAGCGCCGTTTGTTCAACGAATTTAAACGCTCACGCATTTCAAGTGCAGCAAAAACCGCTCGGGTTTCAATGTTCTCTTGCTTGATGGGCACACCAAAAACAACGACGATTGCATCGCCAATGAAGTTGTTGATATACCCGCCCCAGTTGCGCACGGCTATGCTCATTTCAGTTAAATATTCGTTCAGCAATTCCACCACTTCCTGCGGTGGCATTTCCTCGGACAAGGAGGAAAAACCCCGAATATCAGAAAATAAAATCGACACCCGAGCGGACTCTCCACCCAATGACAATGACCCTTCGAGCAACTTTTCGCGAACCTCTGGGGACACCATGCGGCCAAACACATCTTTGACTTTTTCACGATCGCGAATGCCCACCAACATGTTGTTGAAGGCGCGTGAAAGCTGCCCCACTTCGTCTTGCGAGCTGATGCGAGTTTGCGCTTTTTCGTATTGGCCCAACTCCACTTTGGCGGCCGCATAGGCCAAGGCGCGGATGGGGGACACAAACAAACGGGACACCAGCAGAGTGATCAAAAGTACGATCACACCCACGGCCACCATCACCACTTGGAAGTTGCTGAACAGCTGCTCCAAGGGTTCAGAGAACACGGACTCAGGCTCGGCCACCACAACTGTCCAATCCACTGTGGCCACAGGTGCAAAGCCAGCTATGGTGTGGATTTGTTGCGCATCCTCATACACCACCACGCCTTTGGAGGCTGCCGTTGTCAGCCCTTCTGCAAGCTGTGCGAGGTTGAGTGCTTCCACAGTTTCAGTACGAAAACGTTTGTCTTCCAAAATGGCTTTTTGACTGGCCTCTGGCAATGGGACCAAGCTTTTGTACATCAAGCTGCGGTCGGGGTGGTGAATAATGACTTTGTCTTTGTCCAACAAAAAAGGCTGCAGTACGCTACCTTTTGCGGCTTGTTCAATGAGCTGACTGTAGGAGCGCGACAGCATTTTGACCACAAACACGCCAACCACCTGGCCTTTGGTGTCAAACACTGGATTGGAAAAAAACACGCCTGCATTGCCCGCCACCGCCCCAACAATAATGCTGGTGGTGAAAGGCCTGCCTTGCGCAGCAACCTTGAAGTATTCCCTGAATGCGAAATTGCGCCCAAGCAAAGCGGGGTCGGATGAGCTAAGTACTTCGCCCAGCGGGTTCATCAACATCAACAATTCCACTTCGGCATTGCTGGCCACCACGGCATTAAGCCGACCTGTGACTTCAGCCATTTCGGGTTTGCCCTTGGGTTTGGCCAAAAGCTGCAGCAAGCGGGGCTCTCGGCTGAGGTAGTTGGAAAAAGCTTGATGGGCTGAAAGGGCTTGAGCAATTTGCCCACTGATGGTGGTGGCAATTTGATTGAGTTTTGCAAGCTCGGATTGACGCACCCGATCCAAACTGTTTTGCACACTGACATAAGTACTCGTGACTGAGGCGGGAATGGCGATCAACAAAATGATCAAACCCAACTTGACCCCGAGGGGCCAGTCTTGAGGTGACCAGCGCGCCCGAACAGATGACAACACAGATGAAAAAAAACTCAAAGAAAACCCCCGACTTTGACTGGTATTCCGATACCACCCCTCAGATTAACGGGGTGGGCGGGAATTCAAGCGCCAGAAAACCGGGACTAATGCGGCCCAGTTCCGTTCTGGGCCAGGTTTCGTCATTGAGTTAAGGCAATTCGCCATCCAAACCGGACTGCACCAACTCGGCTGCACGAATAATGGCGCGGGCTTTGTTTTCTGTTTCCAGCCATTCGCTTTCGGGGATGGAGTCTGCCACCACGCCCGCACCGGCTTGCACATACAACATGCCGTCTTTGACGATGCCGGTGCGAATCACAATGGCCACATCCATCGTGCCGGTGAAGCTGAGGTAACCACACGCGCCGCCAAACACGCCGCGCTTGGTGGGCTCCAATTCATCAATAATTTCCATGGCGCGGACTTTGGGCGCACCCGACAAGGTGCCCGCCGGGAAGGTGGCGCGCAGCACATCCATCGACCCCAAATTCGGACGCAAATTGCCTTGCACGTTGGACACGATGTGCATCACGTGGCTGTAGCGCTCGATGATCATTTTCTCGGTGACCTCTACCGAGCCAATTTCAGCAATACGCCCAATGTCATTGCGGGCTAGGTCAATCAACATGACATGCTCGGCAATCTCTTTGGGGTCAGCCAGCAACTCATCCGCCAATGCACGGTCTTCAGACTGGGTTTTGCCACGCGGGCGTGTACCTGCGATGGGCCGAAGGGTAACAACTGGCTGGGCCTTGCCTTCGACTTGGTCTTGCCGCACCAAAATTTCAGGGGATGAACCCACCACTTGGAAATTACCCAAGTCGTAATAAAACAAATAGGGCGAGGGGTTGAGCGAGCGCAAAGCCCGGTAAAGGGACAATGCATCTTGCGTGAAGGGTTTGGCCAAACGCTGGCCCAACACCACCTGCATGACATCACCCGAGGCAATGTATTCCTTGGCTTTTTCAACAATGCTGATGTAATCGGCTTTGGAAATGGAGCGCTGGGTTTCAGTGGGCACGGATGCTTCGCTCACTGGCGCTGCAACCGGGGTGCGCAATTTGGCCATCAGGCGTTTGACTTCGGCTTGCCCTGCGTCGTAAGCGTTGGGCTGTGCGGGGTCAACAAACACGATCAACTGAATGGTGCCTTTGATGTTGTCCACCACCGCCATGCGGTCGGTCAGCATCAACAAAATATCAGGAATACCGAGGTCGTCTTTTTTACGCGTGACTTCAAGTTTGGTCTCGATGTAGCGCACAGTGTCGTAACCAAAGTAGCCTGCCAAGCCACCAAAAAACCGAGGCACATCGGGCATGGATGGCACTTTGAATTGGGCGTGATATTGCTCGATGAACACCAGCGGGTCACCCTCATATTCTTGCACCAGCTTAGGCTGCAAACCGGGGCCTGCCTCTTCAAGCACGCGCACCTTGCTGCCCACCACCTCGATGGTGGTTTGGGAGGGCAAACCTATAAAACTGTAGCGGCCTGAACGCTCGCCGCCCACCACGGACTCAAGCAGAAAGGTGTTTTTGGCATTGCCAAGTTTGAGGTAAATGGACAGTGGTGTGTCCAAGTCAGCATAGCATTTGGCAATCAACGGAATGCGGTTGTAACCCTGCGCCACCAGTTGATTGAATTCGGATTGACTGATCATAATGAAACCTGTTTGCTGAGACTACTGATTTATTTTACTTATCGTTCGACTGTGGATCAGCTTGAGTGCCGCCTCTTCAATCGTGTCGATGTGTCCGTCGCAAGGGGTGCTTAAAATATCCCGCCCCTCGTTGTACCCATAGGGTAAAAGCCAACAGGGAATGCCGGCTGCGGCTGCCGCTTGAGCGTCGTTCAGGGAATCACCAATCATCAAGGTTTGGGCTGGTTCAACACCCAACACTTTACAGGCATGCAGCAAGGGCATGGCATCTGGTTTTTTACGCTCGCAGGTGTCGCCACCCACAATCACTTTAAACAGGGCTTTGAGGCCAGTGCGTTCCAGCAAAGGCAAGGTAAACGCTTCCGGCTTGTTGGTCACAACACCCAGCTGGATGCCATGGGATGCGAGTAAATCCAAACCCTCAACAACGCCCGGGTAAAGCTTGGCAAACTGGCCGTTGATGCGGTGGTAATGGGCTTCCCAAATGGTTTTGGCTTGGGCAAACAGCTCAGAGTCTGCAATTCCATCAGCCTGCCCAGTCAGTGAACGGTTGATTAAATTGTCCGCGCCTTTGCCCACATAGGTGGCCACCACCTCTTCCGAAAGCGGATTGCGCCCCAAGTCTTTCAACATGGCGTTCACCGCCGCAGCCAAGTCGGGCACGGTGTGCAGCAAAGTGCCGTCCAAATCAAAAAATATTGCCTTGAGCGTTTGGGGATTTACGCCACTGATGAGGTTCATACTCACGCCCTGACTTTGGCCAACTCGGCGCGCATTTCATCAATCACTGCCTTGTAATTGGGCTTGCCGAAAATGGCCGAGCCCGCCACAAACGAATCTGCACCCGCACGGGCCACTTCAGCAATGTTGGAAGGCTTGATGCCGCCATCCACTTCCAAGCGGATGGATTTGCCGCCCGCTGCCACATGGGCGTCAATGCGCCTGCGCACTTCGGCAATTTTCACCAAGGTTTGAGGGATGAAACTTTGCCCACCAAAGCCGGGGTTCACTGACATCAGCAACACCACATCCAGCTTGTCCATCACATGGTCCATCCAATCAATGGAGGTGGCCGGGTTTAACACAATACCGGCTTGGCAGCCTTGGTCTTTGATCAGGCCGAGAGTGCGATCCAAATGGTCGGTACCCTCGGGGTGTACAGTAATGATGTTGGCACCCGCTTTGGCAAAATCAGGAATGATGCGATCCACAGGGCGGACCATCAAATGCACGTCAATTGGGGCTTGGGTATGGGGGCGCAGGGCCTCGCACACCAAAGGGCCAATGGTGAGGTTGGGTACGTAGTGATTGTCCATCACGTCGAAGTGAACCCAGTCCGCACCAGCCGCAATGACGTTTTTCACTTCGTCGCCCAAACGGGCAAAGTCAGCGGACAAAATGCTGGGGGCGATGACAAATGGATTCATTTTTAACCTTGGAATTAAAATCATGGGACAAGGCAATGAGTTTATACGAAGAAGCAAAGCTCACGGCTGCGTCCCGTCTCATCGGATTTGGAAAAAATCAGGGTAGAGTATGCAAATAAGGCAATAGCCAGCCGAGCAACCAAGGGATTAGCAAATGAGTGACACAGGCGTGTACCGGTTTGAAGTGCGTGTGCGGACGCATTTCCTGAGTGAGCAAAGCGATGTTGAATACGGCCCGTATGTGTTTGCATACAGCATCGAGATTGAGAATCAGGGCGATTTGCCTGCTCAATTGATGACGCGGCACTGGGTGATTACCGACGCCACGGACACAGTGCAAGAAATTAAAGGCGAAGGCGTGGTGGGCGAGCAACCCGTGATTAAGCCGGGTGAGAAGTTTGAATACACCAGCGGCTGCCCCCTACCCACCCCAGTGGGCACCATGAAAGGCACCTACACCTTTGTGGGGCCAGATGGCGACAGCTTTGATGTGGAAATACCTGAATTTGTGCTAAGCATGCCGCGCACGCTGCATTGAATGCTGGCTTAAATGGCATGTTCGAGTCAGTTAAACGCCTGCAGTAAACTGCACGTATTAAGCTTCAACGATTCAGTCCCCTTCTTTTTTTGCGGCTTGTTTGTCTTCAATCGACTTAGGTGGCGCTGAAGGGGGTAGCGGTTTGTCCACCCTAGCCCGCATGGTCCACCAAAAAATAAATACAATCAGGCCCAGTGCCAAAACCATTTCTGCAATCAATGCCCACATGTTTAAACAACCTCCATTTATTCATTCATCGTTATTTGGCTTGTTGCTGTTGAGTGTAACCGCTTGCAGCACTGTGAAGTCCACGGCCCCTTCTGCACCAACTGACTGCCGATGCCCTGCGGGTGCTTCGACACCTGCGCCAACGCCCGCAGTTGCGATTAAACCCACCCCTGCGGAAGAGGCCAAACCCATCGCCCCGGCTTGGACTGCTTCCTCGTTCAAGCAAATGCCCGCTTGGGAAAACCATACACACGCCAGCTATGTGACCGCTTTTGCAGCGCAATGTGGCACTGCGGATTCGAACAGCGCAGGCGAGGCAAACTTCCTGGCCCGCTCCAGAACAACGCCGAAAGGCTTGCTGGACGCTTGCACCAAGGCCAAGGATTTTATTCAAGCCACACAAGCTGACCGTAATACAGACAACCCAAAAGCCAAGCAGTTCATTGAGGCCCACTTTGATGTGTGGCAATTCCAGAAAGAGGACGGCGGCAAAGAGGGCTTGCTGACTGGCTATTTTGAACCGCTGCTGAAAGGATCGCGTAAAAAGACTGGGCCTTACATTGCCCCACTGTGGGGTGTTCCGAAAGATTTGATCACGGTGGAGCTGGCTGGGCTGTTCCCCGAACTGGAAGGCAAACGGGTGCGCGGCCGCGTGGTGGGTAACAAACTGGTGCCCTACCACGACAGGCAAAGCTGGGAAGGCACCGCCAGCCAGAAGGAAACCCCTTTGGTTTGGATTGACAACAAGCTGGACGCATTTTTGTTGCAAGTACAAGGATCGGGCCGGGTGCAACTGCCCAACGGGGAATTGATGCGGCTGAGTTATGCCGACCAAAACGGCCACCCTTACAAAGCGATTGGCCGAGTGCTGGTACAACGGGGCGAGCTAACCACCGAACAAGCCACAATACCTGGCATTGCTGCTTGGGCTGAGAAAAACCCAAACGCTTTGGATGAGTTGCTAAACGCCAACCCCAGCGTGGTGTTTTTTACAGAAAACAAGAAGCTAAACCCCAATGATGGCCCGATTGGCGCATTGGGCATACCCCTGACCGGTGAATTAAGCCTTGCGGTGGATCGCCGCCGCGTGCCTTATGGCAGCATGGTTTGGGTGGAAAGCAGCAACCCCATCACGGGCAAGCCCATCCAAAAAGGCATGTTGGCGCAAGACACCGGGGGTGCAATCACTGGGCGGGTACGGGCTGATTTTTACTGGGGTACCGGCAAAGAGGCCGGGCAAGCGGCTGGCCTGACGCGGCAGCCGCTTAAAATGTGGTTGATTTGGCCGAAGGGTGTGGCGTTGCCGGAAGCGCAATAGAGAGTCTAGGGTTTGCAAGAGTTGCTTGCCACACTAGCGCAGGCGGGTCGAACCGGGGCAGCGATTCAGGTGCCGCGACGGGCGACAAAACACATAAGTACTGATCTATCTAAACCCGTTCGGGAGCCCGGAAGAAAGCGGAACCAAGCGACCCGGTCGGCCAGATGCGCGAAAAGTGGCTCCAGCGGTTCGGCCTGCCCGCAGTTTTGTTTTGCGGCAGGCCAACTCAATCAACGCGACGCGGCTGATATACGACGGTTCAACTCAGTCGCAGTGATCGCACCACTGGCGCGAGTACCGTCTTGAAAAAACACGGTTGGAGTGCCCTGCACACCCATGCTGCGGCCCAAGGTTACCATCTCATTGATTGGCACATTGCAGTTGCCATCACCCGATGGTGCGTCGTTTTTCAGCATCCAAGCGTCCCACATTTTCGTACGGTCGCTGGCACACCACACCTTCTTTGTTTTCTCGGTGGAGTCAGCGCCCAATACTGGGAACATGTAGGTGTATACCGTTGTGTCTTGTAGCTTGGTCAGCGCGTCGCGGCGAAAGCGTTTGCAGTATCCGCAGTTTGGGTCTTCAAACACTGCAATTTTGCGAATGCCCGTGCCGTAAACGGTTTTCAAGGCCAAGCCTTGATTCAAGTCTTTTTCGAAGTTGATGGCGTTCAAACGGTCCATCTTGGCTTCGGTGATGTTGCTCATGGTTTTGGATTCCATCAGGTCACCCAACACCATGTGGCTGCCGCTTGAATTGGTGTACAAAATTTTCTTGCCACCGTTGTGGTTCACCACCACCTCATACAAGTCATTGAAAAAATCAACTCTCTCCACGCTTTGCACACTCACACCACTTCCACCCAAGGCAGAAGTAATGGTTGAGCTGATCTGCTTGGTGGTTTTGGCATCAGCAGGTGCCGCCTCGGCGTTACCCGGCAGGGCCAAAGACACACCAATCGCGCCAATAACCATGGCCGTTAACACGGCTGAATGCACGGCTGAACGGGCAAGCAGGGATTTTGCGGAGTTGAGATTCAAGTTCATAAAACAGTAACCATCCTTTTATTTGGCAGCACGCCATTGGGCCGAATTGAAACATAAGACCCGAATAAATTCAAATCGTTCCGCGCGGGTATCACCCCACGTGAGTGAGCTTCAATTTTCAACGCATGGCTTGTTGGGTCAACCAGCGTTTAATCATCGGCAAACCATTGACCACTTTCATGCCTTGATTTCGCGCCCAAGCCACACCGGGCAAATCAATCCGGAACAGGTTGTGCAGGCCGTCGGTCATCCAGTGCATGGGGCTGCAGGCTGCTTTGCGCCGGCGTTCCCAAGCGCGCCAAAGTTGTTCATCCGCCAAGCCCAAATGTTGAACGGACATCAAGCGTTTGCGGGAGGTGAGTAAATTGGCCAACTCGGCAGCGTCTTCCAAGCCCAAATTCAAGCCCTGCCCTGCCAGAGGGTGAATGACATGGGCTGCATCGCCCATCAAAACCACCCCGTCACCAAACCACACCGGGGCCACGCCGTGGCGCAGCGGGTAGGCGTGGGTTTCGCCACAAATTTTGAAATTGCCATACAACTCGCCCACCAAACCTTTGGCCGCTTGCTGCACTTGCATGGCTTTGTCGCAGTTACTCAGTTTGACGAATGGCTGGGAGTCAATCAAAGGCATAGACCACACCATGGACACATAAGGGCCGGGCAAAGGCAACAAGGCGAGAATTCGTTTGTCATCAAACCACTGGCGGGCAATGCCGTGGTGGGGCTTTTCAATTTCGAAGGTGGTGACGATGCCTTCGGCACTGTAGTCGTCCAGCTCAAAATCAAGCCCGGCATGGCGGCGAGTCATGCTTTGTGCGCCATCGGCTGCAATCACCAAAGGCACCTGCACCGTGCCGCTCATGGTGACGATGGACCAAATTTGCCGCTCGCGGGACAAACCTTCCACTTGGGCGTCAATCCAATCAATGCCCGGCTGGTATTTAATGGCGGCCAACAACACTTCAAACAGGCTGCTTTGCTCCACAATCCAAGTCAGCGAATCCACGCCAGAGTCATTGGCATTGAAGCGCAGGTAGCCTTGGGCATCACCGTCGCCGTCGCCCCACACCTGCATTTCGCTGACAGGCTGGACTTTTTGGCTGGGCAGGTTGTCCCAAACCCGCAAGCGGTCTAACACACGCTGGCTGCGGTGGGACAAGGCATAGACGCGAGGGTCAAACCGCTGAGAGTCGGTGGGCGTAAATTGCTCGGGCCTGCGCCCAACCACCAATACCTTGAAACCGGAGTTGGCCAGCACCAATGCTGCGGCCAAACCCACCACCCCACAGCCCACCACGGCCGCGTCATAGCCTTTGTTTTCTGTCGAATCCATATGCATGCGCCTTGTTTTTGTTCTGTGTGTTTTGCTTGCGGTATTGCTTGCTGTAATTGCTTGCGATTTTGATAATCAAGTAAATCCTAACCCGAAAATGCATTTGGCGTTTGCACATCCGATCAGATTGATATAGAATTGCGGGCTTCGGTGATGAACAGTTACCGAGCAAGCGTGGCCAAGTAGCTCAGTTGGTAGAGCAGCGGATTGAAAATCCGCGTGTCGGTGGTTCGATTCCGCCCTTGGCCACCAAGAATACCCAGTATGCGTGCAAAAAGCCTCAAGTTCAAAAGACTTGGGGCTTTTTTCATTTTATGCTTCATCCGGCTATCGCGGGCCATAAGGCTAACTAAGCGACTTACTTAGCGACTTACCTAGCTTCCTACGTTCATTTGAATGTTCGGTGAGTTCAATCCTCAACCTTCGCATCCACCAGCTTTTCAACACTCAAGGCCCGTATCCTTCTGTCTACGAAATACCCACCTGCTTCGGTGTACCTCAAGTACGCACGCCCGCATTTTTTGCAGGTTGATACTGTGCAGCGGTTGTAGGGGAAGTAGCGCGGGGCGATGGGTGCGTCGGGCGAATCGTAGCGGGTGCCGTCCGGGTGAAATTCGGCGAAGGTGGGCTCAACAAATGGGTCTTGCAGCAAAGTGCCCACTTCTTGAAAGTCTGAATCACTCAGGGATGCAGGCGAGCTGATCCAACCCGTGCTGTCGCTGGCTGCACAGGAACATGGAGCCGAGGTTGAACTGGAGCTTTGAGCGGACGCAGTTTTAGACACAGCGGTTGTAGCGTCAGCGGCCAGTGCTTTGAGTGCTTGAAAATTCAGTGTGGGTAGCTTGGGCGTTTTGAGCATAAGTGAATGAAGCGAACCAAAGGAATAGCGAGGCTTGAGCCCAAGCCTAGACATTACCCGATTCACTCCACTCGCGGTATCGATGTTTCCACTTAAGCAGCCAATTGACTCATCGTGTCGCTATAACCCTGTGCAATTCGGCGCTGGATAGTTTGTTGGGTGAAGTCAGCCCCACCCGTCAACAACTCGGGTTCAGAATGGCGGATGACATGGACTGCATCAATTTTGCGCGCCTTCAGGAAGCTTTTGAACAAGGGGGTTTTGCGCACGGCGCTGTCTTTGGGCAAGTCTGCGGCTATGGCATTGACCATGTCGATGGTGTCGTTCCAGCGGATGTAATGGTCCATTTCGTTTCTGATTTTGGACTCGAATGCCATTTGGCTCATGCGGTTGGACACCTGGCTCATGTTGGTGGGCACTAGGCCCTCACGCGGGAAAAGCTCGACGAGGTAAATCTCGCGGCGGTCTTCATCGGTGCCTAATTTTTCTAGCGATTTGAATGCACCATGCAAAGGGGTGTTGGAGAACAAGCCGCCATCCCAGTAATGCTGCCCATCAATTTCAGTCATTGGGAATGAAGGGGGTAAGCTGCCGCTGGCCACTATGTGCTCAAAGCCTAATCGCTGTTTGCGGGTGCTGAACTCTTCAATCAAACCGGTCTGAATGTTTGTTGCAGTGACAACCAACTCGGGCGACTTGGGGCTGTTGAGTACATCCAAATCAATGAGGTCCGCAAGGGTGGAGTACAAAGGTGCAGTGGTGCAAATGCTGGTCGCGCCGGTGGGGGACCACATGTATTCGGGGTTAATACGGTACATGCCGGGGTTACGGGGCATGGCAAACAACAACTGCAAGGGGCCGGGCAAAAAGGGGATTTCGGGTATGGCCAAACGTTCCCACAACAGCCCAAGCCCAGCCACAGGGCCAGCCTTGGCACCCGTTAATACAGCAGCAGAAATTGCCCCAATCGACACACCTGTTACTACATCGGGGCGAAACCAAGGCTGCTCGTACAAGGCTTTGACAGCCCCCATTTCAAAAGCGCCCAATGCGCCGCCACCTTGCAGAACCAGTGCCCGGTATGTGTGTGCCATGTTGCATCTCCCTCAAAATTGCCGATTGGCGAAGCGCTTAGGCTATCGGTACCTTTGACTTTTAGCTTGAAGTGACTTGCTTCTGCTCAACACCAAGCCACCAAGTATGTAGATCTGAAGAATTAGACCCATGGATCAATAAAAATTGAACCAATTTCAAACGGAAAACCACCCAATTGTCCTTTCATTCTATAAAACAGGAGTAAACAAAATGACACCGAATATTGGTGCAGCACGTAGTCGGGATATTGAATCTGGCAACACACAAGCCCCTCAAGGTAACGAAGGCGGCTGCTGTAACGCAGTCGCCCATTCTCTGGGTGGAGCCATTTTTGGAGCGATGGGAGGTGCAACCACCGGTTGCATCGTCAAGCTTGGACAATTGGCTCTGACTGGATTCGATCATGATATAAGCGACTTAAACACAGGGGACTTGGTTTTGGCTGGCGCTGTGTTTGGCGTTTTGTCTGGCGGAGGTTACGGATTTTTAGTTGGGCTAAGGGGATACGAAAACCCAACCCGTAATTGAAGTGTCACAGATTGGACACATTTCTTACACGACCATTTAATATTTGCTCAATAAGCTTCTGATGGTTTAGGGCCTTGGGAAATCAAGGCCCTTTCTGATTCCCGCAGGACCTACTGGAGCACACCATGTCGAACCACCACGATGACGACGTCATTACAAACCTCTCCCAACACGACGATTTCAACACTGTTTTAAGCAAAAGCCTAAGCAACCCGCTGCGCCGCGACTTGATTAAAGGCGGTTTGGGCCTCAGCGCCCTGGCGGCATTTCCTATGCTGCAAGGCTGCGGTAGCGACAGTGCAGCCGCAGCCGCATCCACAACGCCAGCAGGCACTACACCTACCCGCCTCGCTTTTGCTGCCGTACCCAAAAACATCAATGACATGGTAACCCTGCCGCCCGGTTACACGTTTAGCGTGCTGCACGCCACAGGCGACCGCATCAGCGCCAGCGTGCCGGTGTATTCCAACACAGGCGCAGAAGCCGATGATTGGTCTTTGCGTGTGGGCGATCACCACGATGGCATGGACATATTTTTCATTGACAACGCTGGCCGCTACACCGAGACAGACACAGGCCGCGCCGTGTTGGCGGTGAACCATGAAAGTTCTGCTGACGCGCATTTTTTCCACCCCAAAGGCCAAACCTCTGGTGGCGTAACAGGGCAAAAGTTCAGCCAGTTTGGAGGCTGGGACCAAAAGGCCCGCCCAGAACTGGAAGTACTGAAAGAAATTAACCACCATGGCGTGTCATTGGTGGAAGTGAACAAAGTCAATGGCGGCTGGGTGTACAGCACCAACTCCACATTCAACCGACGTGTGACTGGGCAAACCGTGATGAACATCACTGGCCCGGCAGCGCATTTGAACGACTTGCGCAGTTTCATGGTCACGGCATTTGACACCACAGGCGCAACAAGCCGTGGCACGTTGAACAACTGCGGCCATGGCAAAACGCCTTGGGGCACGTACTTGGCTTGCGAAGAAAACTGGGCCGCATACTGGACCATGCCATTTGGCTCAAATGCGGTGGATGCAAAAACCATTGCATCACGCACCCGCTATGGCGTGCCAACCGCACCGCTGACCAGCAACACGGCGCAAACAGGTAGCCAAGGTTGGAGCTCGGTGTCCACCACCGACAATCGCTTTACCCGCTTTAACATTTCTGCGGTGGGCGCAACCGCTGCTGCGGACTTCCGCAATGAACCCAACACTTTTGGCTACAACGTGGAGATTGACCCACTGCGCCCGAATGACCGCCCCGCCAAGCGTGTTGCGATGGGCCGTTTTGCGCATGAAGCTGCTGTGGCGGGTTTGCCCAAAGCAGGTCAGCCCTTGGCTTTTTACATGGGCTGTGACTCACGCCGTGAATACATCTACAAATTTGTAACCACCGCCACATGGAGCCCAGCCGACGTGGGTACTGGCTTGGCGGCCGGTAACAAGTATTTGAACGAAGGCCGTTTGTACGCTGCCAAGTTCAATCCGGATGGCACAGGTCAGTGGTTGCTGTTGGACATCAACGTACCTGCAATTCGCAATTTTGCAGGTTACACATTTGCCAACCAGGCTGATGTTTTGGTTAACACCCGAATTGCAGCAGATGCAGTCGGCGCGACCCCAATGGACCGCCCTGAGTGGGGTGCTGTTAACCCAATGAACGGTGAAATTTATTTCTGCCTGACCAACGGCAACGCAGCCAACCGTTCCATCAACCAAGTGGATGCAGCCAACCCGCGCGCCACCAATGCCAACGGGCACATCATTCGCTTCAAGGAGTTGGATGACCGCTCAGACGCGCTGGTTTTCCAATGGGACTTGTTTGTACTGGGCGCAAGCGACCGCGCAAGCAGCGCATTCAATGTGTCAGGTTTGACGCCCAATAACTCCTTCTCCTCACCCGACGGTTTGTGGTTCAGCAAGGCCACCGGCATTTGCTGGATTCAAACCGACGATGGCGCAATCACGGGTGAAGTGGCCAACCAACTGTTGGCAGCCATCCCCGGCCGTGTAGGCGATGGCGGTGCCCGCACAATAACCAGCACCAGCGGAACAACCACCAAGGACCAGCAAACCTTTATTGGTCAAGCCTTGGGCGAGGCTCGCCTGCTGCGCTTTTTGACTGGCCCCAAAGGTTGTGAAATTACTGGCATTACAGAATCGCCGGACGGCAAGGCCATTTTTGTAAACGTTCAACACCCGGGCGAAGACACCCCGGCGATTGGCACCAACGCCAACTTTACACCGCAAAGTTTGTGGCCAGCCAATGCAGGGTACGGCCCAGCAGGGCGACCACGTTCAGCAACCATCGTGATTACAAAGCAGGATGGCGGGGTAATCGGTAGCTAAACAAGAACTTTACCTAACTTTACTTTAGTTCCTTTTACAGTCACTTCTGGCACTTCAATGTGCTGGAAGTGACTGTTTTTATTTAGGGTTTGTCCCGCTCTTATTCACCCTGAGCACGGGAAGATTGCCTATCTCGCTGGTTTATACTGAACTTTCGGTTATTTATCCTGTCATTCCTTGCATGCAGCATTTCACATTATTTAAATTTATAACGCTGGGAGTAACAGTGCCTGCACTGTTGCTTTTACAAGCTTGTTCTGACAGTTCCAAAGCGGCACCTGCCCAGCCTCCAGACCCACTTGTTGTGGTCCAGGTGCTAGAAACCAAGGATGTCCCTTTGAAGGCTGAATTGCCGGGGCGCACCTCCGCTTACCAAATGGCTGAAGTAAGGCCGCAAGTGGGTGGCATTGTGCTGTCGCGCAAATTTCAGGAAGGTGCCTTGGTGAAAGCCGGTGAGCCTTTGTACCAAATTGACCCAGCCCGCTACCGTGCTCAGCTTGAAAGTGCAAAAGCCATGTTGGCCAAAGCCCAAGCCACGGTTGCAAGCACACAGGCACGCAATGCCCGATTTACTGAACTGGTTGAAATTGAGGCTGTAAGCAAGCAAGAGCGCGACGATGCCAAAGCCGCAATGCTACAGGCCCAAGCGGAGTTGGCTGCCGCAAAAGCAGCGGTGGACACAGCCCAAATTAATTTGGATTACACGCTGGTTAGGTCGCCCATCGCTGGGCGAATTGGTAGGTCAACTGCCACAACCGGTGCGCTGGTGGCTGCAGGTCAGACTGAGGCCTTGGCCACGGTGCTCACGCTGGACCCCATTTATGTGGATTTGACCCAAAGCAGCTTGGATTTGTTAAAGCTCAAGCAAGAGTTTCAAACTGGCACCCTGACAAAGAACCAAAGCAACGGTAAAAACACTGGTCAACCCGTGAATTTGATTATGGAAAACGGCAAGCCCTACCCGCAGGAGGGTCGCTTGCAATTTTCTGAAGTCAATGTGGACCCCACCACAGGTTCAGTCACCTTGCGGGCTGTGTTCCCTAACCCGGACGGCTTGCTGTTACCCGGCATGTATGTCAATGCGGTTCTAAGCCAAGGCACAAAACCCAATGCCATTTTGGTTCCGCAAAAAGCAGTCACACGCAACGGCAAAGGTGAGGCGGTAGCCCTTGTTTTGAACAAAGACAATGTGGTGGAAGCCCGTGTGTTGAAAACCGATTACACCTTGGGTGCTGATTGGGTGATTGGGTCTGGCGTACAGGCTGGTGACCGAGTGATTGTTGAAGGCGTGCAAAAAGTAAAACCGGGCGTCAAAGCACAGGTATCCACCCAAGCGGCTGAAGCGGCTGACGCTGCGACTCAAGCCAAGAGCGCACCCAACAGCGCACCCAGCAGCGCACCGAAATAAAACCGCCCGCAAGGAGCAGGAATGTCCCGTTTTTTCATTGACCGCCCCATTTTTGCGTGGGTGATTGCGATCGTTATTATGTTGGCTGGCGCCTTGTCTATTCTGCGCTTGCCCATTTCACAGTATCCGGAAATTGCTCCGCCCGCAGTCGGCATTAGTGCATTGTTCCCTGGCTCGTCCGCACAAACCCTGCAAGATACTGTGACTCAGATTGTTGAGCAGAGTATGACTGGCTTGGATGGATTGAGTTACATCACCTCCACCAGCGACTCCACAGGCCGTTTGCGGGTGACCTTGACATTCGAAGCAGGCATTAACCCTGACATTGCGCAGGTGCAAGTACAAAACAAACTGGCATTGGCCATTCCCAAACTGCCTTTGGAAGTGCAGCGGCAGGGCTTGACGGTGGACAAATCCTCACCCGGCGGTTACCTCATGATTTTTGGTGTGGTGTCCGACGACCCCAACTACAAAAGCTCTGACATTGCCGATTACCTGACCACCAACCTGCAAGACCCCTTAAGCCGAGTGAATGGTGTGGGTGAGGTGCGGGTGTTTGGCAGTTCCTACGCCATGCGCATTTGGATGAACCCGGACAAACTGGTCGCCTTCAAGCTAACCCCAGCAGATGTGCGTGCAGCCATTACATCGCAAAACGTACAAATTTCAGCAGGTGAATTGGGTGCATCCCCAGCGGTACCGGGCCAGATGCTGAACGCATCGGTGACCATGCAAAGCTTGTTCAAAACACCCGAACAGTTTCAAGATATTCTGTTGAAGGCCAACCCAGACGGATCGACCGTGCGATTGAAAGATGTTGCCCGAGTTGAATTGGGCAGCGAGCAGTACACCTTTAACCCACGCTGGAATGGCCAACCCGCCTCAGGTATCGGCATTCAATTGGCCACGGGTGCCAACGCGCTGGAAACGGCCCAAGCCGTTAAAGATGTGATGGCAAAAATGTCCACATCCTTCCCCAAAGACATGCGTTATGGCGTGGCGCTGGACACCACGCCCTTCGTCAAAGTATCCATCGAAGGCGTGGTTAAAACCTTGATTGAAGCGGTTGTGCTGGTGTTTGTGGTGATGTACCTATTCCTTCAAAACTTCCGCGCCACTTTGATTCCAACCATTGCAGTGCCTGTGGTTATTTTGGGCACATTTGGGGTGTTGGCAGCGGCGGGGTTCACCATCAACACACTGACCATGTTTGCCATGGTTTTGGCGATTGGCCTGTTGGTGGACGATGCAATTGTTGTAGTCGAAAACGTTGAACGCCTGATGCACGAGGAAGGCCTGCCCCCACTTGAAGCAACCCGTAAATCCATGGACCAAATTACGGGTGCCTTGGTGGGCATTGGCTTGGTGTTGTCTGCCGTGTTTATCCCGATGGCCTTCTTTGGCGGGTCGGTGGGCGTAATTTACCAGCAGTTCTCCATCACGATTGTGTCGGCCATGGCTTTGTCGGTGGTGGTGGCCTTGGTGCTAACCCCGGCTTTGTGCGCCACCATGTTGAAGCCTGTGGCCAAAAGCAATACGGGGCATGGCATCGATCACAATATTGAGCACCACATTGAGCAAAGCGCAACAAAGAAGTCAGGCAACCTGCTTGACCGGTTTTTTGCTGGGTTTAACCGCAGGTTTGATGCGGGGGCGCTTTCTTACCAAACCAGCGTGAGCAAGCTGCTGACACGCCCTGTGCGCATGCTGCTGATTTACGCGCTGCTGATTGCGGGCATGGTGGTTTTGTTTTTGCGCATGCCAACCTCTTTTTTGCCTGACGAAGACCAAGGCCAGTTGTTTACCCAAGTCAACCTGCCACCGGGCGCCACTCAGGAGCGCACGATCAAGATCATGAGTGACGTCGAAAAATTCTTCTTGGAAAACGAGAAAGGCACAGTGGACTCCTTGTTTACCGTGGTGGGCTTTAGCTTTTCAGGTACCGGGCAAAACTCAGGCACCGCGTTTATTCGCATGCGCGACTGGGGTGATAGGCCTGGCCCAGAGGGCAGCGTAAAAGGTGTAGCAGCCCGTGCCAAAACTGAATTTGACCAATACACAGATGGCAGAACAGTGCCATTTGCTCCACCACCAATCCGCGCTTTGGGCAATGCGGCAGGCTTTTCCTTTTACCTGCAAGACCGCGGCGGCTTGGGTCGAGAGGCCTTGGTGGCTGCACGGAATGATTTACTGGCCAAAGCCAAAGACGACCCCCTACTTTCCTCAGTCCGCCCCAATGGCCTTGAGGACACCCCCCAGTTCAATGTAAAAGTCGACCAATCCAAAGCCGTGGCATTGGGCCTTGATTTGGCTGCGGTGAATGATGCACTGGCTACCGCATGGAGTGGCCGAAATGTGAATGACTTTTTGGACAAAGGCCGAGTTAAGAAAGTGTACCTACAAGGCGATGCACCCTACCGCATGAAGCCCGAGGACTTGGGCAAATGGCATGTGCGCAACAAGGACGGCGAAATGGTGCCCTTTAGCGCCTTCGCAACCGGAAGCTGGACGCTGGCCTCCCCACGTTTGGAACGCTACAACGGCGTACCCGCTTTGGAAATTCAGGGCCAAGCCGCATCCGGTAAAAGCACGGGTGAAGCACTCAAAGCCATTGAACGTATAGCCGCCACACTGCCCGAAGGCTTCGGTATTGAATGGACGGGTTTGTCGTTTCAAGAAAAGCAATCGGGATCACAAGCCCCGCTGCTTTACGCATTGTCTTTGTTGGTGGTGTTTTTGTGTTTGGCCGCTTTGTATGAAAGTTGGTCCATCCCGTTTGCGGTGATGTTGATTGTGCCCCTAGGTGTAATCGGCGCATTGGCCGCGTCCTTTGGGCGGGGTTATGCCAACGACGTGTTTTTCCAAGTGGCTTTGCTAACCACGGTGGGCTTGTCCGCCAAAAACGCGATTTTGATTGTTGAGTTTGCCAAGGCCGAAGTGGACAGTGGCATGGACTTGGTTCAAGCCACATTGAAAGCAGTCAAATTGCGGCTGCGTCCCATTTTGATGACTTCATTGGCCTTTGGCTTGGGCGTACTGCCTTTGGCACTGGCCACGGGTGCCGGCTCTGGCAGCCAGAATGCAATCGGCACCGGCGTGTTGGGTGGCACCATCTCTGCCACGGTACTGGGCCTTTTCTTTGTACCGCTGTTTTATGTGCTGGTGAGCAAAATTAGCCCTAGCCGGTCAAGCCATGGCCCTGCTGCAGCACCTGCTGTCACTGCATCGTCAGGAGGGCAGCATGAGTAAGCAGATGAATGAGCGGATGAACAAGCCAATGCGTCAGCCAATGAAAAACGCCCAATCCGCCACACGGCTGTCCAGACTGTCGGTGACTCTGTCGGTAACACTGTGGATGACCACCTTGGCTGCATGCAGCCCGATGATCCCCGCCCCCGCAAAAGTGGATGCCCAACTGCCGCAAACCCTACCCGCCTCCACCACCGTGGCAGGGCAAAACACCCAAGCGCTGGACATTGCTGCAGCCCCGCAAAGCAGTCTGGATGAACGCTGGCGGAAGGTGTTTACCGAACCTCGCCAGCAAAAAATGATTGAACTGGCCCTGCAAAACAACCGGGATGCCCGGGTTGCAGTGCTGAATGTGGAACGTGCACGGGCCTTGTACCAAGTGCAGGAAGCTGATTTTTACCCCGACATTGACGGGCGTGCAATTGGCAGCCGGCAACGCACATCCGAAGCCTTGGGCAATAACCGAAACAACAGCAGCAGCGGTGGAAGTGGAGGTAGTGGAAGCAACGGCACGCCCCAAAGCGTGCGGGCAAGCATCGGCTTTTCCGCGTATGAACTGGATTTGTTTGGCCGCATTCGAAGCTTGAACGAGGAAGCCCTACAACGTTACATGGCCACCGAATCTGCGTTGAATGCCGCCAAATTGAGTTTGATTGCCGAGGTGGCCCTGGCGGACATCAACCTGGCTACCAATCAGGCCCGAGTCACGCTTGCGCAGCTGAATGTGAGCGGTTTGCAAAGGGCATTCAAACTGGTCAGCAAACGGAAAGAGCTGGGTGTTTCATCCGAGCTGGACCTTAGCCTAGCCCGCAACAACATGGAGTTGGCGCGCATTGCACTTGCGCAGGCCCAACGCAGCCTTGAGCAAAACACCAATGCCCTGCGCATTTTGCTGGGCGGCGACATTCCCAAAGACTTGCTAATACCCCAACCCACAGAAAACGAAGTACTGGAGGAAATTGCCAAAGCCGGGGCCAACCTTCGCGAAGGTCGCTTGGTGTGGCCCACCATTCCTGCAGACGTTCAATCAGACGTGTTGCTCAATCGGCCTGACCTGCAACAAGCGGAATCGCTACTCAAAGCATCCAACGCCAGAATTGGCGCAGCACGTGCCGCGTTTTTCCCCTCCATCAGCTTGACGGCAGAGGTGGGCAGCGCCAGCACCTCGCTGAACGGCCTGTTTGAGTCGGGCAGCCGCACTTGGTTGTTCTCGCCAGAAATACGGATCCCGATTTTTGATGGTGGACGCAACTTAGCCAATCTCAAAGTGGCGGAAACAGACCAGCAAATTGCATTGGCTCAGTACGAAAAATCCATCCAAACCGCATTTCGAGAAGTGGCAGACGTATTGGCCGAACAAGACTCCCTGCGCAGGGAGTATGAATCCAGAGCCATTGTGATTCGCAACGCGCAGAATGGCTACAAGTTGGCCGAAGCCCGCTTTAACCAAGGAATTGATAGTTATTTGGTGGTGATTGAGACCCAAAGGCAGTGGATTGCCGCACAACAAGGTTATTTGGATACACGCCAACGCAGGGCCAATATGCGGGTTATGCTGTTTAAAACACTGGGTGGAATATAGGCTTTGAAATAAGGTAAGCCAGAGTCAACCGATTGATTAACCGGGCGTTAATGCTGCATATACTCAAAGGAGCAAAACACCATGACTATTGGATTTACGAAATTTCTAAGCAAAACAATCATTGGCAGCTTAGGTTTGTTTGCAAGCTTGAGCGGCACCTCCGCCATGGCAGGCGGGCTTGATATTTCAATTGGCGTGGGGGGGGAAGTGTCCCCTGGCGTATATGGCCGCGTGGACATTGGTTCAGCCCGCCGCAGCCCCGCCATCATCATCGACTCCCCGGTTGTTATACACCGCCCCCGCCGTTATATTGACCCCATTTACCTGCACGTGCCACCCGGTCATGCACGCAATTGGGGCAGACACTGCCGCGCCTATGGAGCCTGTGAAACTCCGGTTTACTTCGTTCGCTCCGATGAGTACCGCAACTTCCGCCCCAGCTACATTGAGCCCCGCTACATCTATCGCACTGAAACACGGGTTTACGGCGATGACCGCCGAGGTGGTGACCGTGTTTATGGGCGTGATGACCGCAGATACTACCGAAACGACAACCGGGACGATGATCGCAGCCACTACCGTGAAGAACGTCACTATGACAAACATCATGACAAACATCACGACAAGCACCATGACCGCGGCCATGGAAGAGGTCACGGCCGGGATGACTGAAAGGCGATATTGCTGAGTGAATGTGGTACTCAGTCTGCTCAGTCTGCTCAGTCTGCTCAGTCAATGAAAGTTCACCCCTTGGGCTGCTTGTATTCAATCAAGCAGCCTTTTTTTAATTGGAAAAGGGGTCCACCTCAATGCGAGCCACGCTCTCTGACACCAAATTACCCGGCAATAGGAAATCGGGAAAATGGAAAATCAGCGGATTGGCAGCGTAGTTACCATAGGTGGCTTTAAAGCGGATACAACGCTCAGTGCCGCAATCTTCCAAAGTGGTGGCCAAGGTGACATGTGTTTTGAATATGCTGATGTAATCGGGCAAAGCGCTGCTGAGTGCTGTGTCAGCAAAAGTTTTGTAATTGGCCTCATCAAACCCAGCCTGAAACACCGTGGTACGCCGCGCGGCCTCAGCTGTGGCGGAGTTTAAGCAATACAACGCGCCAAAAATAACTGCATATTCAATCAGCGCAAATGTGATAAACAAAAACACGGGAGCAACCAATGCAAACTCAATCGCGCTGGCTCCTTTTTGTTTGCCCGATTTGCCTTTCACAGAGGCGACTTTCAATTTCTGTAAAACTTGACTCATCATCACTCACCACCTATTTGGTGAGAACCGCCGCCTGGCAGTCCACACTTTGAATGCTTACATCCACATTGTTCAAAGACACGCCAAGCGTGCCCAAAGTATCATCCAGTACTGCACCAATTTGGCCAAATGTAGCCCTTAAAATGGAATTTACACCACTGGTTAAAGCTGTTGCATCAAGGAGAGTAGTGCCGCCAAGACCCAACCCTAGACCTGTGTTATTTTTGATTACACCAAGGCCCAATCCACCCGACCCCGTGCTAGAACCGAACACGGTCGCATTGGTTGTTAAATTGATGTTACTGAAGGTGTTTTGCAGGGTTGACCCCACATTGGTTGGCACAGTTTCCCTGTAGGGTGCAGGGCCATCAAAGGTAAACTGGCTGGAGTTGGGTTGTACGTTTGCGCTGCCCTTCACGGTAACCGACGCCACCGCCGAGTTGATCAAACTTGCGCCTGCAGCGGGGCAAGTTAAAAGCGGGTTGGCGCCTGTAAATTGGCTGCTTGCAACCGCACCCGGTGAGGTCACGCAGGTGGAAGTCACGGAGGGTTGCACCGTCATGGTGAGGGAATTGTTGGTCCGGGGGATGCGGCACTCCAGCTCATCTACACGGGCAAAACCGCCCGCCACCTTGGTATCCAACTCAATATTGGCCAGCGACAAACCCAATACACTCAAACCACTGATGGTTGCCCTGATTCCCACTTGAGAAGTTTCGCCTTGGGCGATGGGAGATTTACCCGGCAACTTGCGACCAATAAAAACCTGTGGGGCTTGCAACAAAGTCATTTTTAAATCAAGACCAAAACCAACCAAACCCAATTGCGCGCCCGATAGGCTAATCGTGTTGCCTTGGGCCGAATTCAACAGGGTTGCCAAGGCCAAATCACCAAAACGAAAGTTCAACAAACCCTGGCTTTGGTTTTCTAAAGTCATGGCCACCACATCAGCAAAGTTGAGATTCACTCCACTTAAAACAGGCTGCAGCTGGCCCAGCACCCCTTGCGCTGCGGTGATTTCAGCCGGGTTGCCTTGGGCAATCGCCAAGGACTCATTCAGCAAATTGCCCGCATTCACATTCAAACTGACCAGCTGGGAGAGGCTACCCGCATTCAATTCGCCAGCCAAGCCCACCAGGGGCACCTGCAAATTGGCCCCCAACAAGCTTTGAAAGTTAGCTGCGGTTAAGTTTAAGTTGGCACCGCCCGGTAGGGTGCGCAAAATTTGGTTAAGAAAGGTGCTTTGATTGGTGGAAATATTGGCCAGCTCGCTGGTAATCAGGCCCGTCACCACAGGGGCCAAAGTGGCTTCTGCCTCCACCTTCACTTGCTGGTCAATTGGAATGAAATAGGGGCGAATAGTCCGTGTAAGCACCGCCCGGGCGGTGTTGGCTTCGCTGCAATTGTTGGTGAGTTGGCCATTGGCCAGGCAGGTAAATATCAATTGGTCGGCTGGCAGCAGCCCGTTGCGCACGGCAACTTCCAAGCCCAAGGGGAATTCGGGGCCATCATCCAATTGCGTGGCTGCGGCCATCGAAGCCAAATCGACCATGCGCTGGGCTTTTTCGCGCTCCCAAACCGACTGACCCACACCCAATACGCCAAGGGCCCCCAAGGCCATCAGCAAAGCAAAGGCGGTGAAAATAATAGTTGCACCAGACTGATGCTTACTCGGCTTCATTCATAGACTTCTTCGATTGACTTCGTTCAATAACCTCGCTGGCATGCTACGCAGCATCCATTCGGTATCACTCTAATTGGTATCACTCTATATGATACGGTTCAGACTTCAAACCGGGAAGTAATTAAATAAGTCAGCTCAGTCTTTTAGCCACTTCTTAAGTGATTGCGGCTTCAATCGATTGACCAAGGCTTTGGCAATGCTGGTTACCCACTCCACTGGCGTGGCGCTGCGGCTGGTTTGGGCGTGTACACCGAGCTGACTCAGCACCTGGCTGCCCACTGCTTGGTCTGAGTCCGACACCAACACATACCCCATTTGCGGATGCGATTCCTTGAACTCAGTCCAATACGGTGCGCTTTCGGCCACGCCACGGTCAATCAGTAGCACTTTGATGTCTTCATCATGGACCAAATCTGTCGCTGTCAGCAAACCCTCACAGGCATAGACTCTGCCAAACTGATTGCAGTCTTGCAGCTCTTTTTCCATGCGCTGTCGACGATCCAAGTCTGGATCGACCACCAGTATTGAGGTCATCTTGCTTCGAGCTCCTTGCTTACTTGTTTTTATGGGGTATTTTTGTGACTTCTGATACTCCATTTTTAGCAAGTTCAATGCCAGAAGATGAACCGCATTGGTGCATACACAAATGGGTTAATGTGGGAACAGCTTGTCGATGGTTTCGCTGCGTAGGGGCATTTGTATGGATTGGCGAGAGCGCCACAACGGAATTTGGTCCTGCATCAACTGGCTACCCACCCAGCCATCTTGCCCGCCCAACAACACGAAGAAGTTGGAATCCAAATCAGACATGTCGGACAAATGGCGGCTTTGCGACCCATAACTGGTTTCATCAAAACCGCGAATCAAGTTGTGTGCATTTTTCATGAGGGTTTCACGCGACCCTGCAGCTGGGAAGCTACGGCTAGAAAACAACTTGCCCAGCACCCGGCTGTACCCCAATACATGACGCAGGCGCACCTTGTGCAGGTTGCCCCACATTTGCCAACGCTGGGCGTTGTGGTCAGCGTGGTCGATGGATTGTGGAATCCAAAGCCGCAGCAGCTCGCTGTGAACTTGCATCAACTCATCGAGAAATGAGCCTGTGAGGTACGCCCACTGCTCCATCAAGGCAGGTATGCCGGGGTAACCTTTGTGTTGGGCCAACTTGCGCACCAACTCGGTTAACACACATTCAAACTGCAGCGCTGCGTGGTTGTCGGCAGAATAGGAACCATCCCAAATTTTAAGGCTTTGGCAAAAGGTGTGCTGCGGCAAAGTTTGGGCGTATTGGCTGCACAGCCCTGCCAAACCGTGGGCTAACGCTTGAGCCAAGGGGGAGGTGGTATCCAGCTGAGCCTGCTGAAGCTGCTGGGCGCTAAACCGCTCGCGCGCAGAAAGCAACTGCCGGGCCCTGAGAATACGGTCGTCGCCGCTGAACAAAAACCCCACCCGCGCAGCTTGCGAGGGCCTGTTGTTGGCCGACACCAAGTAGCCTTCTGGCGGATTGATGATGCGGGGTAAGTCAGACGCGCACACCTTGCTGCCCCAAATTTGGTGGGCCGCCTCCTCGCCCAACACCCAATGGTGCTCAGGAAAATCCACACGTTGGGGCAATGTAGCCGCCAGCACATGGCCAATATTGCCTTGCGAATCCACACCCAGCACATTCAGGGGCGTTACGCCCACGCCAGCCATGGCCTCGTGTAACTGCTGCACCGTCTGCGACCGCATGGCTTTTAAAAAGCATGAAATTTCATCCGTCGGCCAATGGCCCGCCCACCGCAAAGCCAATCGGTTGGGGGCCACCATTTTGCCCAAGGCCGAGCAATCAGTCAGCACCGGGCCGTGGGCAGACCAACTTAGCTTGCGCTGCCGCGCCCAGCCCCAGCGCACCTTAATTTGGGTGGTTTGTTCTGTGCATAGCGCACCTGCATCCAATTGCACCACATCGGAAGAGGCAGACCGCAGGTTGGTGCCACCCCACGCCAAATCGGGGTTACGCCCCAAACCCAACACCGGCACACCGGGAAACATCAAACCCACGCAACGGTAACTGGGGCTTTGTATACCCACCATCATCCACACATTGGGCAGGTGCTGGCCCAAATGCGGATCATTGGCCAACAGGGGGGCGCCGCTTTGGGTACGCAAGCCGCTTAATGCAAATGAATTGCTGCCCGACCTTGAAATGCTGTTGAGTAAGGCAGACACAGATTGTGCGGCGCTTGGCGACGGCGCTGCAGCAGAGTCCTCAAAGCTGTTGGCTACCCCCGCACCTACGCGTTTGAGGGTGTCCCACCAGGCCAACCAATCGCCATGCAAATGGTGCTCGATCAGGGAAAAGTAAATCGGCCAATTGACATCCGCCCCCGCCAGCCGCCCAAACAGCAAAATATCCTGCGGGGTGTAAGGCTCGGGCTTGATGGCCATCAAGCGCTCATCCACCGCCCGGCGGCGCTGCGACTGCACGGCATTGAGACCTTGTACAAAACCCTCAACCCACCCCTTACTTTCCTGCGGCATCAGCTTCCATATTTCCTCAGCCGCGTGCCCAAAATTCAACAAGCGCAGCAAATGGTCCATGTCCACAAACTGCCGGCCACCCATTTCAGACAAACGGCCTTGGGCCAATCGCTTAAAAAATTGCAACTGCGGGCCGCGCTGAAACTCGGTGATTGCCCCCAGCGCAATGGCTGCCTGCACGTCGGTCTGGGCCTGTATATAAGGCACAAAATGCGAGTTAAAACGGAGGGTTGTTGAGGGCTCGAGCGGAAGGCTGATGGCTTTGAACTCAGCCAAACGGTCTTGCAAAGTCAAACTGGGGTATCGAACGGACAACCAACCCAAGCGATTGAACAAGCGGGTGAGGATGCGGCCAACAAGGCGCACCACACTGCGGGAGGTTGCCCCTTGAAGGGGCTCGGGCGTTTGAAACAATTAAGGCAAACTAAGGGCGGCTGGTTTATGGGCGCTGCGCTGCATAAACTGTCTGTTTGGCTTAGCTTAAACCGTAACTGACCAAGCGGCTTAAGCGCTTGCGCATGTTGTTGTGAAGGCGCTGCTGCTTGCGTTGCTGAAAATACGCTGCAACCGAGTTGGAGAATGACTTTGAGAAATAAGCTTTCACGGTGACTCACTTGAAGTGTTGGTCAAACCGGAAGCTTAAAGAAAGGATGTGTCAACTTGATGACAGCGGCTTTTTAGAACCGCCGTCACGAGAATGACTAACCAGAAAAAACCAAATTAGGCTGCTTTCTGTTGCGCTGACAAAGCCGCAATTTCCTCATCCAGCGCCAAAAACTCCAAACACACTTTGTGCTTGGGCATGAAATGAATCATGGGCGCTGAAGCCTCATGGCTTTCGCGGATTTTGATGGACTGGGACAAACAGGTGTTCAACACCGGCAGGCCTTCGGCACGCAGTTCATCCACCAAACGCTGCGGCAAGCTGGCGCGTGGCTGAAACTGGTTAACCACAATGCCGCCTACTTCCAAGGTGGGGTTGTGATCAGAACGAATTTCATTCAGCGCATCCATCAAGCTGTACAAGGCTTTGCGGGAAAAGTCATCACAATCAAACGGAATCAACACACTGTTGCAAGCAATCAGCGCAGACCGTGAAAAGAAGTTCAACGCGGGCGGTGTGTCGATGTAAATCGCATCGTATTCGGACTGCAATTCGTCCAAGCCCTCGCGCAACTTGAAAATTTTGTAGCGGCTTTCCAGCTTCACTTGTAGTTCTTCCAAGGCCGGGTGGCTGGCCAGTACGTCCAAGTTTTCGTAAGGGGATTCCGTCACAAACTCAATGCACTTTTTGGGGCGAATTTTGAAGTTCAGCGCTTGGTCGAAAAAGTCAGCCAAAGTCAGCTCGGGTGCAGCATTGTCTTTACCCAACACATACTGGGAGCTGTTACCTTGCGGATCAAGGTCGATCAACAAAGTACGGAGACCTTTTGCGGCTGATATGGCAGCCAAGTTTGCTGTGATGGTGGATTTGCCCACCCCACCCTTTTGATTAAATACCACGCGGCGCATTGTGCACACTCCTCAAATTGGTCCTGATTCACCCTCGACAGGTGCTTGGGCTGTGTCTTAAGCGACGGGCTTAGACTTACCTCTTGTTGATGACATCTATTCTGCCAGAGCTTGTGCTGAAAATTTGGGCAGAACGGAGGGTGGTGGGAAAATAATATGAGGATTCGGCCATTCAGGCTTTGATGCTTCAAGCCCCCCACAACAAACTTGTGCGGAGGGCTTTACTCAAAACAACTTAAACGATTTTCTTGAGCATTTTCAACAGCCCTTCAAACGTTGCCCCGTAAGGCGCACGCAACAAGGGTACTGCATTCAACTTGGCTTGTTCCAAAATGGGCTTGAGCTTACTCATGGAATCAAAGCCAGTTTGCCCGTGGTAAGCGCCCATGCCGCTGGCACCCACGCCACCAAATGGCATATTGTCATTGAGCACATGCCACATGGCATCGTTGACGGTTACACCGCCAGATACCGTGTTTTCAAGCACATTGTGTTTTTCTTCGGCATCATTCACAAACACGTACAAGGCAAGCGGGCGCTCGTTGTTTTGCACATGTTGCACGGCATGGGCCAAGGTGTCGTAGGTCACAACCGGCAGGATGGAGCCGAAAATTTCTTCCTGCATCACACGCATGTCGGGCGTGGGGTTTAACACCATGGTCAATGGCAGCTTGGGACTTTGGGCATCAAAGGTTTCGCCAGCGGGGTTGACCTGCACAATCTCAGCGCCTTTGGCACGGGCATCTTCAATCAAATCCTGCAAACGGGCCATTTGGCGGGCGTTGATGACGCAGGTCACATCGGGGTTGTTTAAAACACTGGGGTATTGCGAAGAGGCGGCCTTGGTCACAGCATCCACAAACTCATCCCGTTTGCCTGCTGGCACCAAAGCGTAGTCTGGCGACACGCAAATTTGCCCTGCGTTAATCATTTTGCCGTGGGCAGCGCATGTGGCAGCTTGGACCATGTCACCACTGGGGGCCAAAATAAGGGGCGATTTACCTCCCAGTTCCAGCGTCAGCGGGGTTAGGTTTTCTGCCGCAGCCTTGGCCACAATTTTGCCAACGGTGGTGGACCCGGTAAACATCAGGTGGTCAAATGCCAGGGCTGAGAATGCTTTGGCCACACTGGCGTCGCCTTCAATCACGGCCACCAGTTCTTCACCAAAAGCGTCCTCCAGCAACTGGGCCATGAGGGCGGATGTACGTGGAGTAAGCTCGCTGGGCTTGAGCATGCAACGGTTGCCCGCAGCCAGTGCGGTGGCGATGCCCGCAAAACTCAAATACACAGGGAAATTCCACGGTGTAATCACACCCACCACGCCCAAGGGCTGGGCTTGCACATAGGACTTGGCTGGCTGTAAGGCCAAGGGTGTGCCCATTTTGCGAGGCTTCATCCAACTGCCCAAATTTTTGCGCAAATGGCGCACAGCACCCAAGGTGGACACAATATCCAGCATGGCCGATTCGTGCTTTGAGCGGTGGCCGAAGTCTGCACTCAGCGCTTCAATAATGGCTTGCTCGTGGGTCAATACAATGTGTTCCAGCGTATTCAGGCGGTCTATCCGCATGGCTTTGCTGGGATTGGGGTCTGAAAGGTAGGCCCTTTTTTGACGGGTAAACACGTCAGTCAAGCGGCCACTGATCAATTGCTCGTTGGATATTCTTTGTAACACGTTGGGTCTCCACCTTATTGGATTCCCGGACTTTTGTTTAATGATGTAATTTTTGCCCGGTTCAGCACTCTCGCACAAAAGGAGGGTTGAGTTCAAGTTGCGCAGCAACATGAACCGCTGCAAATATCCAAAAATGGATTGTGCGCATGCCCATGGGATTGCGTCTAAATACCTTGGCTGATCCGTTTGAAGTACGACGTATGCGCAGCCGTGCCCTCTGGCCATTGGCTTAGAAAGTGCTGCTGCCAAGCCAATTGGTCGAATTGAACACGCACCTGCTCAACCCACACGCCATTCAGTTGTGTGGACTGAAACACCAAAGCGGGATTCATCGACGGGGCTATGGCAATTCGGGTGCATAGTCCATCCAAACTAGGCGACTGTGTGGACGACATGCTAGGCATTCCTGCAGCGCCGTTGTTGCTAATCAAACCCATTTGCCCGTTGGGCAAGGGTTCATGGTGAAACGCAGCCGTACAGGTGTGACTGCTTGCAAACACATTGACCTTCGCCTGTTCAAACAAACCGGCGCGCCAAGCCGCCTCATCCGTTTGTTTTAAATGGGCCGGGTCAAATCGCCAGCCAGCAAGGGAGTCGCCATCCCCGTGAACCACGGCCACATTCAGGCCACCCACGCTGTACCGCGCAAAGAAGGGCTTTTGCAGTAAATCGCGCAGTAATTCAGGTTGCTGTTGCGCAGTGCGTTTCAATTCGGTGTGAATGAAATTCGACCGGTCCACCACACCCTGATCTACATTCGCTGGGTAAGCACATCCACAGTCGGCCACATCCAGTGGCTCGCCCAACTCGGCCTCTACATTGCCCAAAACGCAGTCGTGTTTCAACACACGTTGGTTAATGTGAGCAAAATCTTCAGACGCTTTGTTAAACCAGTTAAAGTCGCCATTGAAACAAATTCGAACATGACCCGCTTCGTGTGAAGCCAATTCTTCTATTGCATCCAGCGCAAACGCGTTGCCGTACAAGCCGCCCACCACATACAAAACATCGCAGTTGTTGGCCGGTGCATTGGCAATTTTTGCAGCACCATATCGGTACCGAATGGGGCAACTGCGTCCTGCAAGCTCAGTGAGATTTTGAGTCACGTTTTTACTCGTACAAACTGTTCAACTGGTGTTGAGTCAATTCACTGCTAGCGCAATCGAGAACCACCTCTCCCGCTTTTAAACCAATGACACGGTTGCTAAGTAAGGGCACCAAACTCACATTGTGAACCACGGTAATCAGGGTCGATTTTTCACTGGCTTTTACCAATAGCTCACAAATCTCATCCGCAGCGGTAGGGTCCAACGCTGCTGTGGGCTCATCAGCCAACACCACCTCGGGCTGTTGCATCAACATTCGAGCAATGGCTACCTTTTGGCGTTCACCACCGGAAAGCTTATCAGCACGCTTTTCCGCCAAATGGGCCATGCCCACGGCGCTCAATGCAGCATGGGCGCGTTGGGTTTCTTCGGTGGTAAAAATTCGCGTCCAACTGCGTAGGGCTGGCATACGGGCCAAGCCACCTACCAATACATTTTCCATGGCACTGAGGCGCGCAACCAAGTGCAGCCCTTGCAACACTTGGCCTACCTGTGCACGCACCGGGCGCAAATCACGTTCACGGCGCAATGGGAATACGGTGCACTGGTTCACCACAATGTGGCCTACCGTGGGTTTTACAAACCCATTCAAACAGCGAAGCAAAGTTGATTTGCCAGCGCCATTGCGCCCAAGAATGGCCACTTTCTCGCCACGGGCAATTTGGAGTGAATCCACTTTCAAAATTCGCCGCCCGGCGATCACCATTTCCAGGCCTTCAATCTCAATCATGTTGGTGCTCATAGCAGGGCGGTCCGAATTCTGCGGCTGATGGCATCGAATACCGTCACCATCAACACCACCACAATCAGGATGCTCGACAATCGGCCCCATTGAAACAGCGCCACCGCCTCCGAAATCAGCAGGCCCAAACCACCTGCACCAATAATTCCAAGAATGGTTGAGTCGCGAATATTGTATTCCCACAGGTACAAGTGGCTACTGACCCACTGTGGCAGCACATTGGGCCACACTGACCAGAAGAAGGTTTGCGAGGGGCTGGCCCCTACGCCCTTCACTGCTTCGATGGAAGCCATGTCAAGCGTTTCAATCGATTCTGCAAACAGTTTGCCGTAGGTACCCAGGCTGTGGAATGCGATCGCCAAAATTCCTGCCGTAGGGCCAAGGCCCACAATACCCACCAGCACCAAACCAAACACCAAAGTGTGAATGGACCGGGATGTATCCAGCACCAACCGCGACAATGCAGTCAGCAAGCGTGGTGCCCTGATGTTTTTAGCGCTCAGCACTCCAAACGGCAAAGCCAAAACAGCCCCCAAGAGGGAGCCCAATGTTGCAATTTTAAAAGTGGTCCAAGTGGCCAAACCCAGTTGCACCAACCACTGCTTTTCTACATTCTGCCTATTCTCAGTGCGCAGCACCGTACCATCGTCGCTTTTGTATTCATACGCTGGGTCGCCCAGCCACACATCCAGAAAACTAGGGCGTGCAAATTCGGTGGCAGTTTTTATGAAGTTGGCCACGGGGTTGCGGCCCATGGACAAATCACCCGCCGTGGCCAAACTGTAAACACACGCAAACAGAATTAATACATACAAAAAGACCAGCCCCGCAAAACCGAGCCGGCCTTTCAGGCGCAACTTGAACTGCATCCAATTCATAATGTGAAGGCCAATTCCTTACTTGGATTGCAAGCGGCCAGTGGCCAGCCCTGCATCACGAATAGGCTTATAGTAGCTGTTGTCCTTCTTAGCAAAACCCGTGTAGCGCGGTGGCAGCAAGTTGGGCTGGTTTTTCAACTCAGCACCAATGCCCAACAAGGCCTCTTGCAGTTTGGCTACGAAGGCTTTGTCTTCAAACAACTTGGCGCTGACTGCCAAGGCATCGTTGGGCAAGGGGTCGGAGGTCCAAATAATTTTTGAATCTTCTGCCTTGATGAGCCCGTCAGCAATCATGGCGTCGCGGTTGCGGTTGTAGTCCGCACCTGCATCAATTGCACCCTGTGTGACCTGGGTTTGAATCGCTTGGTGGCTGGTGTTGATGACCTTGGAGAAATAAGTGTCTGGGTTAATACCCTGCTTCTGAAAGTAGTGGAAGGGAATCAAGTAGCCCGATGTAGAGCCCTTGTCACCAAACGCAAAAGTTTTACCTTTCAAGTCGGCCATGCTTTTGATGCCACTTTTTGGATTGGTCACCATGATGCCGAAATACTCGGGCTTGCCTTCGTACTCAATGGTGGCCACAGCTTGTGCTTTTGCTTCGTTGTTGGCCAACACATAACCCCAAGGGCCCATCAGTGCAATGTCAGTTTCGCCATTGGCCAGTGATTTTGCCAAACCTTCCCAGCTGCTGACCGTGCGCAGCTTCACGGGCTTACCCAATTTCTTTTCCAAATATTGCGCCAAAGGAGTGTAGGTGGCGTCGTTTTTGTCTTTGTCGGGTTGATACAAACCCACGCCAAATTGAATGACTTCGCTGGCGATCGCCGGTGTGGATGCAAGGGCAAAGCTGAAAGCGCCAATCAGTGCTTTGGTCAACAAACGCATGGTCATGTTCCTAGGTGAAATTGAGATTTGGGTTGAAACGGGAGTGTCAACGCTTACTACGCTAAGCAAGGTGTAAAGGTTACATGAATTTAAAGTGAATTCGGTTCAGGTTCTAGCGCCTGCAGGGGCCTAACGTTTAATTTAAAGAAATGTGGTGTGGGGCATGCATCAAGAAAAAACCGCCAACCTTTAAGGGCGGGCGGTTTTGAGGGCTTACTTCAGTATGAGCTGCTTTATGAACTACTTGGTGCAGCTGCTTTATTACGCTGTAAGGCTTCTCTTATTAGAAAGAGGTTTTTGCACTCAAGCTCAAGAAGTCACGGTCACGCAATGGGTCAAAGTCACCCGAATTTGCAAAAACAGTGTAACCAACAGAGGCTGAAGTGTTCTGGTCAAACTCGAATGTCAGAGTCAAACCTGTTGCCATACGGCCTTCGTTGAACAACTGCCCTGGCTCTGGTGAATAACCATTGACATCATGCGCAAAACTGATCGAAGGTACCAAGTCCACATCACCAATCACGTTGTTGTACGTGCCGGCTGCGCGTAAACGGTAGCCCCATGAGAAGTCAGTCACAAAGCCTTCGCGGTCAGCAGCGCCGCCGCCAAACACTGGGTTGCGGCCAAAACGCTGCCCTGGGGCAATGTCAGGCAAGCCATCAACAAACACAGCGCCCACTTCACCAATGACCAAATAGCGGCTTGCGCCAAGTACACGGTTAAAGGTTTGGAACACGCTGGCCTGAATTTGAGTGACATCAAACAACTCGTAACCGCCAACACGCTCACCCGGCTTGGCAGCGCCAATCTTGCGCTGAAGTGGGTTAGGTGTAGCCGTACCGGCCGTGCCGGACAGGCCCGCAGCCAACAAATCGTTGGCGTTGTAGGCAACTGGCACATCAGCAGCATGCGTTAGCTGACCTGCAACTGCCACACCTTTGATGTTGGTGGCAAAGCTCAAACCGATCACTGAAATGTCTTCAGGATATTCAAAGAAATACTTTCCCTTGTTGGCCTGAGGGGATGGGTCCAATGCGTAAGGCAAGGCATTGCCAGGGGTTAAACCTGCAGCCTGTGCAGGAATGGGTTGACCATTAGGCCCTGCCACCTGGGCAGGAACCGCAGTTTGGCCTGCCTGCAAACCAGTCAAAGGCAAGCGGCTGTGGTAGTTCAAGTAATAACCACCAAACTCCACGTCAAGGCCTTGAGCGTAGTGACGCAAAGCAAGACCAAACTGACCGCCATCATCGGGCTGACTGTCCAAAGTACGCTCAATCGGCGTCAAGAAACGTCCACTCGGGCGCAATGCACCTGCAGCTACGCCGTTGAGCTCTTGGCCGTCACCAATCCGCACAGGGTTGCCTGTTGGTGCAGTGGCAGCAAACACGGCTGGGGCAGCAAAGGCCAATCGGTCGCAACCATCAGCCGCAATGTCAGTGGTTGAGAAGTAAGTACCACAACCTTCAAGCACTGTTTTGCGCCATTTCAGCTGGTAAAAGCCTTCCAAGCTGGTGTTGTCGCCCACGCCCAGGTTGGCATACAGCATTTCGGTGGGGGTAAAGGCTTCTTTCAAATCCACGCCGGGCCTGCGCAATGCGGACAAGTCAATTGTATTCAAGCCGCTAATTGGGTTCAGCAACAAAGCGCCTTCACCCCAGCTGATCACTTGGCGACCAATTCGGATGTCAGCTGGCATATTGCCCAGCTTGGTGTTCCAAAAGCCGTAAGCATCCAGAATATCAATGCCGTCAAAACGGGCTTGAGGGTTAAATCCGGAGTCTTCTAAAGGTTGCTGTACGCGCTGATTTGCGCCGTTGATGTTGTTGTTGGTGGGTTCGTGACCATGAAATGTATTGGCATTGTTCAGGGTGTAGTCGTAGAACCACTTTACCCGGCCAAAGAAACCATAATTGTCTTTTTTAACCGTTACATCATGGAAACCCTTGATGATGGTTGAAAAGGCATCGCCCGCCGCATAGTTTAGGTTACCGTCGTCTGACGTGTTGGACAAACCTGTACCAAAACTTCCACCCTGATCCACGTTATTCACGCTGAACAAGGCTCGGTCGCGACTTTCCGTCCTGATGCCCGTACCGATACTTACTGTGGAATTGATAGTCAGGTCAACACTGCCAATTTTCGTTTCATATGCATGTGCAGGCATCGCGGCCAATGCACTGCCGATAGCCATCATGGCGGAAACAGCCGCCGTGGTTGGACTCAATTTACCCGGTACCCTATTACGAAAAACCATGTCACCTCCTAGGAATGCTTTTTAGTCTGCTTTTCAGTTTCGAATGCAAATTCGCCTGATGTAACACGAGACTATCATTCCGAAGTTTAGTGGCAGTGCACCATTCCGAGGGATGGTAGCAAAATAGCCACAAAACTAGGGTTTGTCCTAGGAAATCTTACTTACACTTGGTAATAAGTGCGGAACCATTCCACAAACTGGGTAATACCTCGATCAAATTTGGTTTGTGGTCGAAACTGAGTGGCCTCCACCAATGCGGTCACATCTGCGCAGCTGCGGGCTTTCTCCAACATGGGGCCAGTCAAGTACTCCTTCACCGCAGTTTTACCCAAAGCCAATTCCAAAGCAGCAATCAACTCTTCAATGGATTGGGGCACCCCAGCACCAATGTTCAGCACCCGCCAAGGGGCGCTGCTGGTGGCTTGTCCGGGGTTCTCCACCGTCCAGGCCGGGTCGGGCTGGGCGGGCATGTCGCTTGCCCTGACAACGCCTTCTACTAAATCATCAATGTAGGTGTAATCGCGGCTGTTGCTGCCCTCGTTGTAAATTTGGATGGGCTTGCCTTCCAGTATTTTGCGGGTAAAGCTAAACAGCACGGAATCTGGCCTGCCCCATGGCCCATAGACCGAGAAAAAGCGCAAACCGGTGGTGGGCAAACCAAACAAATGACTGTAGGAGTGGGCCATCAGCTCACAAGCACGCTGGGTGGCTGCATCCAGCCGCAAGGGGTGGTTGGCGCAATCCGCCTCACTCATGGCTTTGTCGAAACCGGCCCCATACACCGCATGGCTGCTGGCGTAGCTTAGGTGGTTGATTTTGAATTTGCGGCAGGCTTCCAACAAAACCATGAAGGCGTTGATGTTGTTTTGCACGCACTCCTCGGGTTTGTCTTGGGACAAAAACTTATCGGTTTGCCCAGCCAAGTGAATAATCCGTTGAACCTTCCAGGTGTCCAAGCATTCATGCAAGGCATTTGCATCACACAAATCGGCACGTATGGAGGTGAATTTACTGCCCGTGGCTTTGGCCAACTCGTCCAGTAAAGTCAAACGCTCCCGCTTCAGCCGGGTGTCGTAATGGGTGTTGAGGGAGTCGATCCCAATCACCTTATCCCCACGCTCGAGCAAATTTTTGGCCACATGGTAGCCAATAAAGCCAGCATGGCCTGTCACCAACACCGTTTGCTTTTGCCGGGCCTGCTTAACAAGGTCAGGGCCAATGGCCTGAAGCTCTGCTTTTTCCGTCATCAAAGCAGGCTCTAAGTTAGGCGTGGCTTGGTTTTCCGTCGGGTTAAGCTTTTCTTGGCCGGGTAGGGCCTCCATTTTTACTAGCATATTTTGATTCACTAATTTGGGGGGGGGTTTGGCCCCTTTTTGTTCTTTTGAAAACTCAAAAACGCGTCAGACTTTGTGAATATACACAAAGGAGTCTGTTCAAATGTCTACATCTCAAGCACTAGTCAAAGACTTAGAAGGTGAAGTTAGCGTTACCCGAAACGGTGAAGTTGTCAACATTAAGGTGGGAGATTACCTTCTGCCGGGTGACCAGGTCGTGACTGGCGACTCAGGCCGACTGGGTTTGGAGTTCCCCGGAATTGAGGGTCAAGAACCCGCAGCCGGTGTAATGACCCCCAACGGAAAAATTGTACTGGGCGAGCAAGACAGCCCCAATGGCCCGCAAATGCTGGTGTTGGAAGAAACTGAGTGCTTTGAATTCACGACAGAACTTACAGAAATGTCATCCGTTGCGCAAGACACTGGCGCTTCGGGCTTGTTTGGTGGTTTGGCGGGTAGTGGCGGCGGTTTACTCACCTCTGCCCTTGGCGCATTGGCCACAGGCTTGTTTGTAGGCGGCTCTAGCGACAATGACAACAAAGACGCAGACATTCCAGCCCCCAGCAACGATGGCGGATTTGGCGTCAGCGGTGGCGAATCCCTGCCTGCTGCATTGGCCCCTGTAGTGGGAGAAGACACCCCCGTGGGCGAAGTGACAGGCCAGGTAGTGAATGCCATAAATGATATGAGCGCCGGTTTTCCACCAATAACGAAACCAATCACAGACGCTGCTGGTATAGATACAACAGGCGCGGTATCGAATGGCTCTTCAGGTAACACTACAAGTGGCCCAACGGGAAGTGCCAACAGTGGCCCAGTTGGCCAAGTGCTTAACCCAATAAACGAAAGCCCATTGGGTGTAGTGACGCAACCAGTTACAGATGCAATTGTAGGTCAAATCCCAGAAGGCACAAGCTCAGGAGCTGATACTGTGCCCGGCTCCAGCTCTGACCAATCGCCAGCGGACCTAGGTCCTGACAACATCATTCAAGCAGTTCAGGAGACGGTAGCTGGACTACAAGAAGGTCCAGGTAGTGCCACCCCTGAAGGTACTGTTCAAAATTTGTTGGAGGCTATAAAGCAGGACCTTACTGAGGTAGCTTCTGCTGGAGAAACAAATCCAATCAGTACCTTGGTGGACACAGTGGTTGAAGGTGCGGTGGGTGGAATTAATCAAACCCCGCTGGGCGAACCACTTAGCCCGTTGACTGAGCCCGCCCAAAGCCTGACTGATACTTTTGACTCATTTGACCTAAACAGCCTGATTAATACTGCAGGCGGTGAAGGCCTGGTCACCACCGTGGTGGATACAGTGGGCGAGGTCATCGAACCCGTAACCGCCCAAGTTGAGCCTTTGGCGACAGTGGTGGACACGCTGCACAACACAGCAGTCACAGTGGATTCAGTATTGGCCGAAACCTTGGGCAGTGTTGAAAACCTTTTGGGTGGTGCAGATATTTTAGGTGCGGGTGCGGGCGGGCTTTCCCCTGACTCATTGTCACCTGACTCATTGTCACCTGAGTCCTTGTCACTCGACGCGATTCCCCAAACCCTTGAAGAGGCAACCGGCGGCTTGCTGGGCACGGTTGAAAGCCTTACGGCGCAACTTCAATCTGGCGGGGTCGAAGACCCAACTGGCGGCTTGTTGGATACGGTGGTCAGTACCATCAGCTCCACAGCGGCAGACTCCAGCTCGTCTGACCTTAGCAGCGCATTGAGCAAGGTGCTAGGTGGCCTTGGTTAAATCCGCTTAGGCAAGTGCAAATCAGTGAAGTAAAAGCACCTTGCGGTGCTTTTACTTTTTTATGGGTACCGCCGCCGTTGCGCCAAAGGCACGGTGCCTGTCCCATCAAACATGGGTGCCATCAGCTCTGCCATACCGCTGGACAACTGCCTCACATATTCTTGCGCTGTCAATGGTGAATTGGCCTGGCCTAACAACCCATTCAACTCTTGCATGGCCAAGTTGATTTTCGCATCACCCACCGGCGGCCCTTCCAGCAAACCGTCCAAATTTTGTCCTATACCTTTGAGCAACAGCCAGCGAACCCCGCTCATGCCCAACTCACCCACTGGCAATGGGTACCACATCTCCCCTTTTGACATCAACATTCCTTTGTAGTGGAACCCACCCCCCAAAACCACATGAGTTGAAAACAAAAGTGGGCTCACGTATCTCAGTTGAACCCAGCGCCCTTCGCCCGCTACAACCAAAATCCGCTTGGGCGTTCTGCTGCCTGCGATTTCAGAGGAAAACACAATCCGGTCTTCCTTTTCATTGGGGGTAAACATGATTTGAATTGAGCGCCATTCGCCGGGCCCACCTGCGGCTAGCCTCAACACAATCGGTGTCTTGGGTGGGCTAATCTTCAATTGCCGCATATTTAAGGCATGTTGAGTCAAGGTGTCGCGGTCCAACCTCAGCTCATGGCCCTTGAAAAAAAGGTTGGTTCTGGGTTGTGGGTTTTTCACATAGGTGGGTGAATCAGACTGCACATCGCACACAAAGCCATGGCTTAACAAACGCAAACCCCACGGCAAGTCGATGAATTTTGACCTTAAACCCGCATCGTGAACCACTGACGAACCCAAAGCGCCCGCCTCAGCTGGCACCATCCAATGACGGCCAGTGCGTATGCTCCAGTCCTCTGTTTTAACCGCGCACTCGCCCACAAACACCTGCTTAAAAACGTACCCCCGCATTTGGTAGGAGTCGCCCTCAAAATGAACAAAACCCTCATAGTCAGCCGGTAAAGCAACCCCCTCACCCATCCTCACCTCATCGTAACGAAGCGTGTAGCGCAAGTCTGGGTTTTGCACGTCAATCAGTTCCATAAGCTCGAGCAAACCCATCGGAATAACCTTGTTGTTTAAACTTGCCGGCAACTCAATTTCCGAAAAATTGGAATCGAAGCGCACTGTACCCGGCCCCATCATCTGGTCCCCAACAATCAAACCTTTAAAAAAGATGCTGTGGTCAGCACTTTGGCAAAAACCAAGCCCCATCAACTTGCCCGAAGCTTCATGGTACGGTGCGCTGAAAGTGGGCTTCACATGCTCATTGGGTATAGCTTCGGGTATGTCATTCACCAATGCATTGTCGAGGTACTCCCTTTGCACATCAATCCGGTCATAAAAGGTTTCACCGGGTAGGTCTGGAATCATAAAATGCAAACGGCGGTAGGGGTTATCTTCGTGGTGGCTCAAACTAAAGCTCATTGGTTTTCCGCCCGCAATCATCAGCGAGACTGTTTGCCGGTGGTTCGAGGTTTTCAGCCTCATGGTGCCTTTGCTGATTTGCTCGAAAATGGCCTGCTCAAAATACTGCGCAGATGCAACCGGTATGCGCTCCTGAAACTCCGCCAAAAGCGACACGTTAAATGCTTCAGGATTTGCCTTGCCCTCACGAAAGAGCGAGTGAACCGAACACATCTCCTTAATCCACGCTTTGGCGCAGCCAGTTTTCCATACGGCCACGGGCCAGTCGGCATGGATAGACCACTCCTTTTCTTGCTCATCAAACGCCACATCCACAGGCGGGTAGTCACCAGCCACCAAAATGTAATCTGCAACAGGCTGGAAGTTTTTATTGAAATTTAGGATGTGCGAATCCACTCCATCGCAATGCGCAATCAAGCGATTGCCCTGCACGTCCTTGTCCAACACCAACAAGCGCCTGAATGTGGGGTCCCAGGCCCAATGAATTCCATCGGCTTTGGGGTCGGATGTTTTAAACCATGCAATGCCCCTTTCCATGTAAAAATGCTGCTTCACATCAGGCCAATGTTTAAACAGGGCTTCTATACACTGGGCCGCTTTGTGAAGACTTGCGTCGCTCAACAAAAACCTGAACTTCTGCTCGGCCAACCGCTGTATGGATGCACCCAGCACACACAGTAACAGCAGTTTGTTTGAAGGGCTTGCTGTGTTGTCCTTGCTACAAATTCCACGCAGTTCATCAAGGGTTGGCGACTCAAGGCGCAAACGGCTTTTTTGTAAGGCATTGCACACCAAACGCAAACCCGTTCGACCGGCCCTTGTGCCCTGAAGCACTTGAATCACCCTCATCAAAGGCTCATTGATTGAGCCTGATACCGGGCCCATTGATACACCCGACCCACTTGAATCAATAACACCTTTGAGCAAATAAACAAAATGCTGGCGATTTTCAAGCAAACCAAAATCTGGGTTTTGCTTTAACCAATGCATACATTGCCGCAAGGGCAACTGCTTTAACTCTGCAGCGTCGTTTTGTAATTGCTGTCGGTTGTCAGCTGAAATATCTTGGCCTAACCAATACTCCACAGCCGGCAGTACACCATGGGCCAGCGTCGGCGACTGGTAGTCCAGCTCAGGAGGCAAAGCCTTCAATGCAGTCAACAAGGTGGGAAGGGGCACCACCTGTACATCTAAAAGTTGCTCAAACACCTGCTGCACCAAACGACTTGCCTGTGGGCTTTCAAGCAACCACTGCTTTAAAGTGTCGCGTATGTCCGCACCAATGTTGTAGCCATTGCCTAGGCGGGCAATGCGGCTGGGGTCATTCAATGCAGCGGGCAATTGGGCAAGAGTGTCAACACCACTCCACTGAGCCAAATAATTCAGCAAATGCGGGGCTTCACTGGGTTGTTCCATCAAAACCCCCACCAGCATTTGCCACAATTTTTGCTGCGCTGCAGGGCTTAGATTTTTCAGATTTCCAAATTGCCGCATCAACACATTGGCCATGTCAGCAGGCTCGGCATCGGCAACAAATTTTTCTAAAACTTCAGGTTGTAAAAGGTAGTGCGAACCTTTCTGACAATAAATGCTTAAGCGCTCAAGGCCACCCGTCATTTCAGGGTGAAAGCACAACAACTTGTGCTCGCGCAACCAATCCAACACTGGCGGCCTGTCCAACTGCTTCAGGGTTGCTGCGCGGCTTGCTGTGTCAAATTCAATTTCGCTCGAAGCTTGCAGCACATCAAACTTCACATCCATGCTGTCCGCAATGACCAGGTCAATGCGGTACCCCCCTTCTTTTGGAAAACCAATTTGTACTTTGTAAAATTGGCTAAGGCCTTTGTTAACCGTGCGCTCACTTAGTGTGTACCGGGCTTTTCCCCCTTGCTGCAAATAAGCTTTAAGGGCAGCAACAAGCGCGTCGCGGTTTTTGCCACATACTTTCGTATTAATCAGCAAATCAATGTCACGCGTCCAGTCCCCATTTTTCCAATGATTAACCGACGAGCCTTTCAACGAGGCTTTGTTCACACCCAAAGCCTGTAGAAGTTCTGCCACAGAAAAACTCAAAGTTTGCCCGCCATGGCTGGAAGCAATATTCAAAGGACGCTGCAAGAAAACCCGGTCAAATTCCCTGTACGACAAGGCCTGCTTGTGGGCATCGCTTCGATCGAAAGACAAGTTACGAAGCGAGTTCACAGTGGACTGAACCACCGCTTGAGGCAGCTGTGCAGCCAGTGCTGAAGCGGTGCGATTGATTGGGCTGTTGTTGAGCGGGCTTTGAGCAGCGGAACTACTTGCACTGGCAGACGAGGCGCTTTGAACGGAGCTATTGGGCGAGGCCGATGCTGCAGGCGACATTGCGGGAAACGCAATGAGGGGGGACACAATGGGTAAAGTCACAGTAGGGACCAAAAAGGAGTGAGTGACTTTGTGTGGTCAGAACAGCTAGAAAGTTCTTTACTGATTTTCGGAAAAATTAAATCCTTTTTTTAAAAGGATGGAACAACTTCCCGCCAGACGCCACCCAAAGGGATACATATCATCTACATGGACCGGGAATGCAGTATGAAAATATTTGGCGCTCAACTTTTCAACACCAGTGCATGGGATGGTGTAGGCTTTAAACGCGCCGAGATGGAAAAGGTCGTGAAGGAATATCTAGAAAAGTACAATCAGGCGAGCACCGACTACCCGGTGGGTCGAAGTACGAAAGGGCGTTTGAATCCAGAAACCTACGAGCCCTACAGCGCCATGCAGGTGCCCTTAAGTAGCCCAGAAAACCCGATGAGCCCCATCCGAGTGGAGTCCTACCAAGAGGACACCCCTTCTTACGGATTTGCAAACTGCAGGCTACCCTCCAACAGCGAAATCAGTGTAATTGGGCAGGTGATGGACAACATCAACGGCCAACTGCGCGACTGGGGCATGCCCAATATTCAACTCGAAAGCCATTTAACAAGCACACAGCCGGGCCCATCCGCCCCAGGGTCGAACCCAAACAACAATGCGGCCCCCCTGCAAACCACCATTGCAATGTCGGTGTGCGGAAAGCTGAGTAAATCCGCTGCGGGTTATATGGAAACCAAACGCTCAAGCTTCGCCTCAGACGGAACATTCATTTACGAAACCCCACAGCCCCGCATCGTACTTGCCAGAAAAAATCATCTTTTCATTCGCCCAACATTCCACCATTTGGTTGCGCATGAAATTGCGCATATAGTGGGTACCCATCCGCAAGACATCACCAACCTCAGCGATGTGCACCCGGACTTGCTGCAATACATGTGCGAGCAACCGGGGCACCATCAGCTGGGCTCTGTGCTGGTTTACAAAGATGCATGTTTGGTGCGTGGCTACGATGGCGACCTTTTTACCTCGAACTTAACTGGCGATAAGTTTGGCGATTTGGAACTTGCCCAAATGGCCCGCTCCTACGGCAATTCAGAGGCAGAACGTGCACAAAGCACTGAACTTGCTGTCAAACGGGTGGTGGACGGCATTCGCAATAACTATGGTCAAAAAGTAGCCAGCCATGCAGTGGCGTCGTTTTGTGCCACAGCCACACAGCGCGTGCTTCACCATGCGGTGGATAGCGCAAACCTCACTGCATCCAACAAACGCAATTTGCACACGGCCGTCAACCTGTTGTCCAACCTGCTGCGGCTGGGAATACTGACGCAAATACTAGGGCCTTACAACATCGGCATCACCGCCATAGGCGTACCCATTGCTGGCAGCATTTCCGACACCGTGAAAAGTGTGGCCCGGCTTCTGAGTGCTGCAGGTTTGGGTATGTTGATGCTGTCTGCCGTTCGTGGAAACTCAGATGTTTTGTACAGCCTTTTGGCTTGTTTGGGCGGCCAAACAGCGGGCATCGTGGCGGGGGAATTGATTAACACCTTAGCAAGGTGTTGTTTGAATGGGGGCTGCTTAAATCGCCCCACCGAATACGTGGACCGAGTAACCCACAGAAACATAAATATGAACAATTGGATGGACAGCGCCGAACAAAAGCTGCGCACAGTTGCTCCGCCCAAAGTAGCTGATGCGATGGCCACACTTTCAGCCTTGGATAAAAAAGTGGCACATGCAGTGGACCGTTATGCCCGCATCGGATTCTTATACGACATGCTGCCTGTAGGCTCAAACAGAAATGCGCCCAGTGCAGTGGTAGCAGATGGATTGCAAATAAGTGAGTTAGAAACCGCCGAGGTGGGGGAAGCCCAGGTACATCAAGCTCCAACTTCACAACCAGAGACCTCAAGGTTTGAATTACTCTCACCCCAACAAGCTGTGGAACTTGCGTTCAACAACACCACCGAACAAGACCGCCTGGAGGCACTGGAAGAGGGGCAACATATCATCCAAACGTTAGAAGGTGCATAAAAACGTGCATAACAACGTGCTTAAAGCGTGCCTAATCAAACATACTTAGCCCATCTTGATCCAAGTCGCCTTGATGCTTTTGCCCGCAGCCACAGCCTTCACGCTGTTGCCCACTGCAAGCAACTGGATGCCTTCATTGGCGATTGGAACAACCTTGGCCTGGCCTGCATTCACAATCACAGTGGCGGTTGCATAGCTACCGTCCAATGCGCTGGTGTTGACGGTGTAGTGCCCATCAGTCGCTGCTGAGAATAAGAAAGCTGGTGCCCCAACCCCGGCATACACCTGGGCAGACCCAGTATTCATGGTCTCCGCCTGCAAGGTATTGGTCACAGCAGAATTGGCACGCAGCTTGTCAATATCCAGTTCTTTGATTTTGGCCATTTCAGCTTCCAGGCGGGCGGTGTACACCGAATTGGTTCGTATTTGCTGGGCTGTGAAGTTGTTTGCTTTCAACTCAGCCGCAGTTACAGTCAACAGGGCACCATCCGCACTGGCGGTGAATGTTTTACCCCAACGGGTGTTGATTCCGTCGATGGCCTCGCCCTGCCCTTTCACCGTGGTGTCCAAAGTAACCAGTACATCATCAAGGCGTTTAATTTCAGCTGTGTTCTTTTCAATTGCCAAAGTGTTCTCTGTAATTTTGGCGAGGTTTTTGTCGATGGATATTTGCATGGTGTCCATGCGGGTGTTGGCCACGTCGCGCCAATCTTCAAGGCCTTTGATTTTTGCTGTTTCAGTCTTCAGGAATGTAATTTCCTTGTCCACGGAATCAAACTTTTCCTTGGTGAATTTTTCGAATGTGTTGAACTTGGTGTTCAAGTGGCCCACACCTGCAGCGGCCATTGCGCCCAAAGCGTTGTAATCCACGCTCATGAAGTTGTCTTTGTTGTAGGTTGCAACCTCTGGGAACAAGGCCTGAATTTCTTGAGCGATTACACCAATCCGCGTGCCCACTTCGGGGTGTGCAATGTAGTTATATCGGTGTGCCACTACGCCACTTAAGCGACCCAGCAAGTCATCCGAGTCCAAAGCCGATATATTGGTTTTCAATCTGCGGTCTGAAGAGGTGGAATACGATGTAGCCAACACACCACCGTTCACGTGCAGCTTGGCGCCAGGGTTCTCCTCACCAATGCCCACATTACCAATTCCGGGGTTGATGTTGATGTGATCGTCCGCATCATTGCCTGAGTAAAGCTCCAGCGTGGTGGACTCGCCACTGCGTACATAGTAGCGGAAAAACGCTTCATCACCACTGCCACCGCCAGGATCATCAGGGCCAAGGTAAACTCGGCGGTTACCGCCCGCGCCACCACCCAGCCGCACGTTTTCAAGCACAGTGAGGTTGCCTGTGAAATAGCCGCCACCAGTAACCTGCAGTAAGTTGCCGCTGCCATTGTCTGTGTCTGAACCGATCAACAGGTTACCAGAGGTCGTTAAACGCATGCGCTCGGTATCGGTGTTGAACTGACTACCTGCGTCTTTTGTGCGGAAAGTGATGTGGCTTGAAAAGCTACCGTCATCCAGAAAACGGATTGTTCCCGGCGCGGAGTTTTCATACCCGGGGTAACCTGCACCCGCAATGTCAACATAGCCGCCCGGTGCGTACACGTCGCGCACCAAGGCCAGCGCGGTGCCGTCTGCAGGCAAATTCGCTTCAATGGTGCCGGTCACCTGCAATTTGCTACCCCGGCCATTCGTGCCAGTTGCACCAATTACAGTTGCATCGCTGGTGCGGCCCAGCACAATGGTGCTGCTGGTGGAAACTTCCGAATCTGCGCCAATTGCAGTGGCGTAGTTTAAGTTGTTACTCGTTACATCCGCGTTAAAACCAATACCCGTATTTTTATAACCCGTTGTGTTTGTAATCAAGGTTGCATGACCAATCGCAACGTTTTCAGTGCCCGTCGTGTTGAAATACATGACTGATGAGCCAATACCCACGTTGCGATTACCTGTTGTATTGGAGTACATGCCATTCAAACCCAAGGCCATGTTTTCATAACCCGAGGTGTTTTCAAGTAGGGTATTTTGACCAATCGAAACGTTGCGGTAGCCCGTTGTGTTTTTCAGTAAGGCGTTGCCTGCTATTGCAATATTTTCATAACCGCTTGTATTACCTCGAAGAGCCAAATGGCCTATACCCACGTTGCGGTAGCCTGTGGTGTTGTCCTGCATGGTCTGTGGGCCAAACACCGTATTGCCGCCTAGGCCACTTTGCGCATTCATCATGGCATTTACGCCAATAATCACGTTGGGAGAAGCCACGCCGCCTGCCGAGGTTGATAAATCAAGCCGCTCCAACGAGAGCGAACCCACGGTAACCGCACCACTGAAGTTGGCTGTGGTGCCATACAGTACGCCGTTTAGCCGTGTGTCACCGTTTACAAACAATTTGGTGTTAGCGGTGGTGTCATTGCGGGTGTCGGTACCAATCACCACTTGGTCTGCCGTGCTGTTGCGGCCCAGCGCAATGGTGTTGCTGGTGGCTACGGTGCTTTCTGCGCCAATTGCTGCTGCAAAGCTAAGCGCGCCCGTTGTTGCGTCTGAAAACGTTCCAATGAAGGTGTTGCTGGAACCTGTTGTATTGGTGTCACCTGCATTTTGACCAACAAAGACGTTGAAATTACCCGTTGTATTTGCAAATGCGCTATTGCCACCCATCGATGTATTTTGAACACCTGTGGTGGTGGAGTAGAGTGCGTTGTATCCCGACGCGGTGTTGAATTGGCCTGTTGTGTTGGAAGCGAGTGAACTACGGCCTGTTGCTGTGTTGTAACTGCCGGTTGTGTTTGCAAACATGCTGCTTCCACCCACAGAGGTGTTTTCAACACCCGTGCTGTTTGCATAAAGTGCGTTGTACCCCAAAGCGGAATTAAAATTACCCGTCGTATTTGACCGCAGTGAGGAGGTACCGCTTGCTGTGTTGTAACTACCCGTGGTGTTCAAACGCAAACTGTCGCTACCCGATGCTGTGTTGTCAGTACCCGTGGTATTAGAGTAAAGCCCGTATCTACCGATTGCGGTGTTGAAGTTACCTGTAGTATTTGAATACAGTGAAGCAACACCGCTTGCTGTGTTGTAACTACCCGTGGTGTTCAAACGCAAACTGTCGCTACCCGAGGCCGTGTTTTCAGTACCCGTAGTATTAGAGTAAAGCCCGTATCTACCGATTGCGGTGTTAAAGTTACCTGTTGTATTGGCACGCAAGCTCTGGCTACCCGCGGCGGTGTTGTAACTGCCCGTTGTATTTGAAAGCAAGCTGTTGCTACCCGAGGCAGTATTTTCAATACCGGTGGTGTTGAAGTACAAGCTTGACTGACCGAAGGCGGTATTGTTATCCCCCGTGGTGTTGGAATATAGCGCCCTACGACCGCTTGCGGTGTTGTTGTAACCGGTTGTATTAGCTGCCAATGCATCAATACCTAAGGCCGTGTTGCCGCCTAAACCACTTTGCGCACCCGGCATGGCACCAGTACCAATAATCAGATTGGGGTTGGTTACTCCGCCTGCGGAGGTTGAAACATCAAGCCTTACCGCTGCAAGGGATCCAACCGTAACCGCACCGCTGAAATTGGCGGTGGTGCCATACAACATGCCATTCAGGCGCGTGTCGCCATTCACGTACAGCTTGGTGTTGGCTGTGGTGTCGTTGCGTGTGTTGGTACCAATGACAATCTGGTCCTCTGTGCTGTTGCGGCCCAAGGCAATGGTGTTGCTGGTGGCGACTGTACTGTTTGAACCAATGGCGGCGGCGTAAGTAAGGGCAGCGGTAGTTGCATCGGCGTCGTTACCCAGAAAGGTGTTGTTGCTGCCGGTGGTGTTGGTGTCGCCGGCTGCATACCCCAAACCCACGTTGCTAAAACCTGTGGTGTTGAGAGCCAGGGCGTCTCGGCCGCTTGCGGTGTTGGCAAAACCGGTGGTGGTGAAATAGAGGGCAGTGTAGCCGCTTGCGGTGTTGCTGTAGCCAGTGGTGTTGTAATACAGGCCATACGCGCCGCTCGCAGTATTCCAGCTACCCGTGGTGTTGGAATACAGGGCAGCCCTGCCGCTCGCCGTGTTGCGCAAACCCGTGGTGGTGCTATACAAAGTGCGCCACCCATCGGCTGTGTTGTCGTAACCTGTGGTGTTGGAATACAGGGATTCAGCACCACTCGCGGTGTTATAACGACCACTTGTATTTGCCGCCAGCGAACTGATACCCAAAGCGGTATTGGCACCGGTACCACTTTGCGCACCCGGCATGGCACCAGTACCAATAATCAGATTGGGGTTGGTTACTCCGCCTGCGGAGGTTGAAACATCAAGCCTTCCCGCTGCAAGAGATCCAACCGTAACCGCACCGCTGAACGTAGCAGCCGTACCATACAAAGTTCCATTGAAATTGCTCGGGCCGTTTACATATAACTTGGTGTTGGCATAAGTGTTGTTGCGGGTGGCAGTGCCAATTACAACTTGGTCTGCCGTGCTGTTACGGCCCAGCGCAATGGTGTTGCTGGTGGCTACCGTGCTGCTGGCGCCAATGGCTGCTGCGTAAGTCAGTGCACCCGTTGTGACATCAGCTCCATAACCCAAAAATGTATTGTTAGAGCCAATGGTATTTGCATCGCCTGCAAAGTTACCAAAAGCTGAGTTGTTGTTCCCCGTGGTGTTATTGACCAGTGAATCATTACCGCTTGCGGTGTTGCTGCCCCCCGTGGTGTTGAAATACAGTGCACTAACACCACTTGCGGTGTTCCCCGCCCCCGTGGTGTTGGAATACATCGCATTATAACCGCTTGCGTTATTAAGGATACCCGTGGTGTTTGAATACAGTGCTCTAGAACCGCTTGCGGTATTAAAGTTACCTGTTGTGTTTGAATAAAGTGTAGCCACACCGCTTGCAGTGTTGTAGTTGCCCGTGGTGTTCAAGCGCAAGCTGTTGTGACCCGAAGCGGTGTTTTCAATACCCGTCGTGTTTTCTGACAAGGAACCATAGCCTAAGGCCGCGTTGGAGTGACCCGTGCTATTGGAAGAGAGCGCAATATAACCTACCGCGGTGTTTTCATAGCCCGTGGTGTTTAGCGCCAGCGATGTCACCCCGACCGCAGTGTTGAATGTACCGGAGGTATTATTTAAAAGAGCCAACCTTCCGATTGCGGTGTTGTTCTGACCGGTTGTGTTGGAATACAGTGCACTGGCACCTAGGGCAGTGTTAAAGTTTCCAGTGGTATTGGAATACAGAGACTGTTGACCCACGGCAATGTTTTCGAGACCACTGGTGTTTGAATACATGGAAGAGTTGCCAATGGCCAGGTTGCGGTTACCAGTGGTGTTGGAATGTAAGGCCTGATGTCCGATCGCGGTGTTATCGTAACCAGTCGTGTTGGTATACAAAGCCCTGTAACCCACGCCCGTATTGGCTTCGCCATAACTTGGGTCACTACCATCAAGCTGACCCAGCACGCCGTCACCAATCGCGACGTTGCCGCCCGACTTAAACGCCCCACCCAATGCATTGGTACCCAGTGCCAAATTAGGCTGGTCTACATAAGTGCTTTGATTTGGGAATGTAAGTGCAGCATCAATATTGGGTTTGGTGATGGGCAACAATTCCTGCCCGTTGGCGAACACCTGGTTGGCGTTAAACTGCCCTGTAAACGTTGCATTGGTACCCGCCAAGTCACCATTCAATGTCATTCCACCAAACGTGGGAGTGCTGGTGCTTGCAATACTTTGCGGCAAGCTAAGCGTAATGGTGCCCGCACCGTTGGTTACATTGATTTGGTCTGCTGTGCCTGTCAGCGTGCCCAGTGTGTAACCCGTGCCATTGCCTATCAACAACGCGCCGTTGGCCGCGGCTGACCCATCTACACCTGTGCCGCCATTGGCAACACCCAAAACACCGGTGGTTATGTTGCCTGCATTCAGGTTTGTTAGGCCACTGCCATTGCCTGTAAAGCTAAGTGCGTTTACCGCACCTGTGAAGGTGGCTGTGGTGCCGCGCAGGTCGTCGGCTAAATTGGTTACACCATTCACAAACAATTTGGTGTTTGCATGGGTATCGTTGCGGCTGGTTGCGCCAATTACAATTTGGTCATCAGTCCCGGTGGCTGCTTTGTTGATACCCAAGCCGCCCAACACAACCGTATTAGACGTATCAACCTTAGACCACGCACCCAACGCGGTGGAGTAGGTTAGCGCAGGCCCTCCTGCATCGGCGCTGTAGCCCAAGAAGGTGTTGTTCTCACCCGTTATAACACCAGAGCCAGCGAAGTTACCTATCGCCACGTTTCTAATGCCGGTTGTAAGTAACTCCAAGGAAGAGCCACCCATCGACACGTTACGGGCACCGGTGGTTAACTCGGACATGGCTGCGTTACCTACTGCGGTGTTGCTTGCACCTGTGGTTAGGTTTTTCTGGGTCCGAGTACCAATTGCGATGTTATTCGAGCCGTCCACTGAATTGAGACCCATGGCATCGCGGCCAATGGCAATGTTGTTGCTGGTGGCAATGCTGGACTGCATCAGCGCGCGGGTTCCGATTGCAATACTGCTATCTGCCAAACCATTGTTCATCATGGCTTGATAGCCCAATGCCGTGTTGTCTGTTCCCGTACTACCCGTCGACAACGCATTGGTGCCGAGCGTGACGTTGTTTGTACCAAAGTTGGTGACTCCATTCACATCCGCCAGGGTCAAAGCGACTGCCCCAGTGCGGCTGTTAAAGCTGGTTACTCCGGTGTTGGCGATGGTAATGGTGCCTGCGCCGTTGGTCACACTCACACCCGCACCGGCAGTTAGAGTACCCAAGGTGTAACCCGTGCCATTGCCTATCAACAACGCGCCGTTGGCCGCTGCGCTACCATCCACACCCGTACCCCCACGGGCCACGCCCAAAGTACCGGTGGTGATGTTGCTTGCGTTCAGGTTGGTCAGTGATGCACCACTGCCGCTGAATGTATTGGCAGTTACAGTGCCACTATATGTAGAGTCCGTGCCATACAGCATGCCATTAAAACGGCTAATGCCGTTTACATACAGTTTGGTGTTGGCTGTGGTGTTGCTGCGTGTGTCCGTACCAATTACAACTTGGTCTGCCGTGCTGTTGCGGCCCAAGGCGATGGTGTTGCTGGTACCCACGCGGCTGCCTGCGCCGATTGCAGTAGCGTAACTTAATGCGCCTGAACTGACGTTGGAGTTGTATCCCAAGGCGGTGTTAAAACTACCTGTGGTGTTGGCTGACAATGCGTCTTGCCCTATTGCTACGTTGTCGTTACCCGTGGTGTTATTATCAAATGCGTGGTAACCCAAGGCTACGTTATAGTCGCCCGTGGTGTTGTTCCTCATAATCTCCATACCAACGGCAACGTTTGCCTCACCGAATGTGTTGGATTCTATAGCGCGGTTACCAATACCAATGTTGAAGTATCCGCCGGTGTTGCCGTAAAGTGCATCTTCACCCACTGCCACGTTCCAGAAGCCCGATGTGTTGTTGTACAAGGCACGCTCACCGATACCTACGTTGCGTGCGCCTGTGGTGTTCAAGTACATCGCCTCATTACCAATTGCGGTGTTGGAGTAACCGGAGGTATTGGTGTACAAGGCAGATGAGCCCAGTACTGCATTGCGTTCACCGATGGTATTAAAGCGCAAGGCTTGGTAACCCACTACAGAATTGCTATCGCCACTTGTATTGGCTGCCAACGCGTTAATCCCCAATACCGTATTGGCACCAAAACCGCTTTGCGCACCGGGTATTGCGCCGGCACCTACAATCAGGTTGGGGTTGGTTACGCCACCAGCTGAAGTTGAAACATCAATACGCGCAGCCGTGACTGCGCCGGTAAATGAAGCTGATGTGCCGCTGAATGTGGTGGCTGCAAAGTCGCCACCTATGGCTAGGTTGCCTGTAATGCCTACATCACCGGTTACTTGCAAGTTTTTGTTCTGCAGTATTCCCGCGCCTGCTGTGCCGGTGGCTCCAATGACGGTAAAGTCGCCTGTGCGGCCAAGCACTACGGTGTTGTCTGTGCCTACTTCAGCAAATGCACCAATTGCGGTGGCATAGTTAAGGTTGTTCGCACCCGCAGCGGATCCAGAGTACGCACCTAAAAACGAGTTGTTGCTACCAAAAGTTAGAGTCCGTGAGTCATCTCGACTACCCGCTTCGGCACCCAAGGCCAGGTTGTTATCACCCGTGATCAGGCCATCAAACGCATATGCGCCCAAGGCTGCGTTGAGATTTCCGTTTACAGCGCGCAGTGCGTAACCACCCAAAGCCGTATTGCCAACACCTGTTGTGCTGCTTTCCAAGGTTTGGCGTCCAAACGCCGCGTTGTTGTTACCGGTGGTGTTGCTTTCCAAGGCTTCGCGGCCAACGGCCACGTTGTCATTACCGGTCGAATTACTATATAAGGCCGCGCGGCCCACGCCCACGTTGCTGTAACCGGTGGTGTTGTTTTGCACGGAATAAATACCCACTGCAACGTTGTCGCCACCGGTGGTGTTTTGGCGCATGGCAAAGCGGCCAATTGCTGTGTTGTCTGGGCCGGTGGTGTTATCACGCAGGGCATCTTGGCCCAGTGCTGTGTTATTTCCGCCTGTGGTGTTAGAACTTAAAGCATCTGCGCCCACTGCCGTGTTGTAGAAACCTGTGGTGTTTTGCCCTAGGGTGTTTGCACCCAAGGATATGTTTTGGGACCCGGTGGTAGTTAACGGTTGCGAGTTATAACCGATTGCTATGTTGCCACTACCCGTGGTGTTATCGCGCAGCGCATTAAATCCAATTGCGATATTCGCACCATCTCCGCTTTGTGCACCCGCCAGGTTACTGGTGCCAATCGCTAGGTTGGAATAAATCACACCCGTGGGGTCGCTTACGTTCAAGCGCAGTGCACTGACCGCACCGGTAAATGTGGCTGTGGTGCCGCGCAGGTCGCCGGCTAAATTGGTTACACCGTTCACAAACAATTTGGTGTTTGCATAGGTGTCGTTGCGGCCAGTTGCGCCAATCACAACTTGGTCGTCCACCACCGTGCCTGTTTTGTTGCTGCCCAAGGCACCCAACACAACCGTATCATTTGTGGATACTCGGCTGTCCGCTCCCAAGGCTGTAGAGTAGACCGTTTGCATAACACCCTCGGCACCCGAGTATGTTCCGATAAATGTATTTCTACTGCCTGTGGTGGTAGCAGTAATTGCACCACCGTACCCACCGTTGGCTTGCCCTGCTGTGCGGCCCAAGGCCACGTTGGAGTTACCTGTGGTAATGCTCTGCATGGTGGACGTGCCCAAGGCCACGTTGCCAGAACCAGAGGTGACACTGCGCATTGCAGAACGGCCAATGGTGACGTTGTTGTTAGCGGTTGTACCACTGTAGGCTGCGTCTTGACCCACGGCTACGTTGGAGCCGCCCGTTGTGGCGCGGTATAAAGCACGTGAACCCAATGCCGTGTTGAAGCTTGCTGTAGTGGCGTTGTACAATGACGCAACGCCCAAGGCTGTGTTTTCATTCCCTGCGGTGTTGACCAGTAAGGTATTTTTACCAACGGCTACGTTGTCGGTACCCGTGGTGTTGGCGCGCAGGGCATTAAAACCAAAGGCACTATTGTCATTCGCTGTATTGTTGCGCAAGGCGTCGTAACCGACTGCGGTGTTGTAAGAGCCAAAGGTATTTGAATTCAGGGCACCGCTACCCACAGATACATTATTAATACCACCAATATTGTTGCGCATGGCATCATAACCAAAGGCGGTGTTACCGGTACCATTGGTGTTAAAGTACAGCGCACGATAACCGCTTGCGGTGTTAGTTATACCCGTGGTGTTGTAATACAGCGCCTGATAACCGTTTGCAGTGTTAGCGACACCCGTGGTGTTGGAATACAGCGCCTGGGAACCATTTGCGGTGTTACCGAAACCCGTGGTGTTGGAATACAGCGCCTGGAAACCATCTGCAGTGTTACCGAAACCTGAGGTGTTGGAATACAAGGCACTATTTCCGACAGCCACGTTGGAATAGCCGCTTGTGTTTGCTGCCAGTGCACTAATACCTACGGCGGTATTTCCACCTAAACCAGACTGCACCAATGGCATTGCGCTGGTGCCAATAATCAAATTGGCAGTGCTTACACCCGCACTGGTCGAAATATCCAATCTGGGCGCACTGATTGAGCCTGCTGTGACCACTCCACTGAAGTTAGCCGTAGTACCCATCAACCCGCCATTGAGCATCATCCCACCAAAGGTGGGTGTGGCTGTGGTGGCTATGCTTTGGGGCAGGTCCAGTGTCACTACGCCATCGGTGGTGCTGACGTTCACTGTGCTCATTGGGCTGGTGATACTCAATAGGCCTGTGTTGCTAATCGTGAGTAGGCCGCCCGCGTTGGTGACGCCTATGCCTGTGCCTGCGGTCACTGTGCTTAAGTCATACCCTGTGCCATTGCCTATCAATATTTGGTTGACTGCGGGGGCAGCGCCTAGGCCTGTGCCTCCTCGGGCCACTGCCAGTGTGCCGGTGGCAATGTTGTTGGCGTTCAGGTCGGTCAGGCCCGCTGCGCTGCCGCTCAGTGTGGTGGCTGTGAAGGCGCCATTGATTGCGGTGTTGCCGTTCAGTGTGGTGGTGCCGTTGACTGTCAGGCTGGTGCTGAAGGTGCCTGTGGTGGCTTCAAAGTCGGCTACTGTGACTTTGCCTCCGGTGTAGCTGAGGTTACCGCTGCCATCGCCTGTAAACCGCTCTGCGGGGTCTCCGCCTATGGGTTTCCATGTGCCTCCGTTGTAGGCGTATAAGGTGTTGGTGTCCATGACTAGGCGTACATCGCCTTCGGTGTTGTCGCTGGCCGGTAGCCCTGATTGGGTGCCTACGGTGGCGCGGAAGGTGCGGCTGGATTGTTGCAGAGGCCTGCGGGCATACACCAGGTCGTCGCCTAGGCCGCCTCCGCGTTCGCTTTGGATGGTTTGTTGCAGCAGCAGTACGTCGGCGCAGCTGGTTTCGATACGGCCGTCGCGTCCCGGCGATATCACGGCATACAAGAGTTTGTCGGTGTTGCCGGGAATGTTGCCTGCGAGGTAGGCCAGTGTGCCGCCTGCGGTGACGTTGGTGGAGGATGTATTGTCCCATGCGCAGTAGCCCAGTGGGCGGCCCGCGCCGTCGCGCCTCGGTAGGCCGGTGATGGGGGGTACGGGCCTTACATCGGCGGGGGCGAAGTTCAAGGGGATGGGGGCCATGCGGGCGGCTCGGGGCGCGCCGTTGACTTCGCTAATCTGTTCGTCCAGATAGCCAGCCGATTGGGCCAGTGACACCCGCTGTGAGAATTGACGCACCAGATCGATGGTGGCATTCACCGCGCCAGATTCTGTGGGTGTGATCGCGTTGGCCGGTACCATGACGCTGAATGCAAGGGCGCCCCCTAATATGGCGGGGATGACCCTCCGAATCGCTTGGTTTAATACCGTCAACTTCAAATCAAGCGGATTGATTAGAGGCTCATTCAATTTGGCACGGGTTTTCATATGCTCTCCAATCGGATAATTAGCACATCATCGGTACTTGCGTTGGACACATCGAAGCTTTGACTTAAGCGGTTGCGTAAGCGCCTAAGCTCAGTCACTGCGCCTCCAGGGACTTTGGCACTCAATATCAGTTGTACGCCATTGGTGTCGGAGTTTTCATACATCCAAGGGTTAAATTGGGGTGGAGCCATGGGTATGTAACCAAAGGCTGAGATTGGCCTAGGTACGCTGCCGTTGGGGCAGTTCATGGTGGAAAATTGGGCTATTGCGCCCGATGGGCTGGGTGCTGGGTAATGGGGGTAGTAGCCATGTACTCCATGGTCGCCAGTGGGCTCTTGTGCGGTGCATTCAGAAATTCGGGAGGAGATGGTAATAATCTGCGACTCAACCGATTCAATTGCTTCTTGCACCACAACGGCTTGGGATTTGGCTTGATAAATTTTTCCGTAGGCAGTACCCAGTATTGCCATCAACGCAATGCCATACAGCATGTAGCTGCTGATAAAACCAGCTACCTTTTTGTGTTTGATGTTGTGGGTACTTTTAATCATGGCTCTTCATCAATGGCAAACCCAGTTACACGCGAAATACTCCGTGTCTAACTAGGTTAACGGCATTGAGAAGGAAGTGAGGATCGCCCTGTTTAGCTAGCTAAGGGGCTAACTCTTGGGTTAGCCTTTGAATAGGCGAGAGCCACTTAGTAGTGGATCAATCGACATGGCTCTGGAAAACACAAGCTCTTGCTCTGCCGGGCTTAAGCCAAACATTTTTTCCAGTACGCTGGCCTGCAACTGCTGCACGTCCAGTGTAATGGCCAAATCGCGTTTTTCGAAAAGTTGGTTTTCTTGCATGCCCGGCCATTTGGTCACAACTCGACCACCTTGGACTGCCCCACCCAAAAGCATGGCGATGGTGCCGCTGCCATGGTCAGTCCCCGCACTGCCATTGATTGCAGCCGTGCGACCAAACTCGGAATTAACCAAGACGCATGATTTGGCCCAGCGGCCCTGCAAGGTGGACTTCACCAATGCAACGGTGGAATCTAACGCCTTTAAGGCGTTGGTGTAGCCACTGCTCAGCCCCCATTCGTCGGTGTGTGCATCCCAGCCGGCAATCTCGATGGAAATAAATGGGATATTTTTCTCATTGGCAAACGAGATGGCAGAAAACAGATTTTTCATGGCTTTGTCCAGCTCGGCCTCTGGCTTAGGCAGACTAACCAAGGCATTTTGGTACCCACGATTCAATGCACTCAAAAACTGCCGATCTTCTTCATACATGGCTTTAACACGTTGAATAAGGTCTTCAGTCGGCATTGCCCCTGTGGTTGGAGACCATGTTAAAGCAAGCCGCCTTTTGCTGCTTTCCAGCACCAAAGGAAGGGTTGATTTGGCAGCCACACCGGTGTAATTGCGCAAGGCCATTAAACGGCCGATAAAGCCGGTTTTTAAAAGGTAAGGCGCATCACTCATACTTTCTAACATTTGCTGTGACGCAAAATGTGAGCGTATGCCTGAGGCCGCTTTGCTGTAGTTCAAACCCATGGCATGGAATAAAAGCGCTTCGCCACTGTTGTACAGCGCATGGATGTTGCTGAGGTATGGGTTCAACTTAAACGGCAAACCACCACTGGCTTGGGGTAAATCCAAACCGGTTAAATAATTGGGTGCTTTGCTGCGCAAGTTTTGGTAGCCCACGTCAAACACAGGCCGCACCATATCAACGCCGTCGGCTGCGCCCCTTAAGTTGATGAACACAAAGCAAGGGGTGTTTGGATCTGACGCAGCGCTTGCAAAAGAGGGTAAACCTGCGAGTGACACGCCAATGCCTATGCCGCAATTTGTCAGGAAATTTCTGCGATTCATCATGATCATGCCCTCCTTAAAAACTCAGGTGCCAACAAGGCCAGTGTTGCCGCTTGCTCGTTGGAGCTGGCTTGGCTGATTACACGTCGGCTTGGAAGGCTGTCTGGGCTGGGCATGAATGCGCTGATTCTAGACCGCATGTCGGCAATACCTTCAGCATCCTCAGCCGAGTCGTTGGTCACAAATTCGGCAAGTGCTGTTGCAAACTTGACTTTGTTGAACATCGTGTCCGGTGTGATCCAGATTGAGGGGTCGTTTGACCAGCCATCGGGGCCGGGCGAACGGCCAAATTCTTGCCCCAAAACGCCGTTGAGTTGATATTGCTTTATCAGCTTACGACTTGGGTTAAGCGGGTCGGTGACATCACCGAATTCGAACACGCGGTGAATGGCCACTACCCAGTCATCTGGGGTTCTGACGTTTTGTGCATGTGTTTCGAGGGGCTCCCATGCCTGAGGGTGACTGAATAAGGTGTTGTACACCTGCAGCAAATCGCCCTTGGTTTGAAAAAATGTGTCGGCCACTGCCCGCACCATTTGGTTTTGGGGCTGCAAAGAGTTGCGCACCATGTATCGGCAAAGCTTGAGGGCAATAAAGTCTGCAGTGGCGCGCCTTTGGGACAAGTCTTTGATGACCAAACCCAGTTGGTCTTTGCCCACATCGGGGTAAACTTTACCCATCACGGTTAAAGGACCAGGCTCATGACGGGCGGGTACAAACTCGGCCACCGTATTGTCGTTGCTTGCAAGGCCCCAACCGGATAATACCTTGGACAGACCTTCAACATCGGCTTGTGTATACCCACCCTCGCGGCCTACTGTGTGCAACTCCAGCACTTCTCTGCCCAGGTTTTCATTCAAACCCTGTTGCCTTTTTTTACCGGCAATTGAATTAGGGCCTGTTGAAACGTGGTTGCCTAAATACACCAACATACCCACATGGGTGACTGCACTTAAACACAGTTTGTCGAAAGTACCCGTCAGGTTGGGGCGAATGGCTTCGAACTCAAAAGGCACGATGAACCGACGCACGGTATTGAGGGTGCCGGATACGGTGAAGTGATTAGCCCAGAACATGGCAAGACGGTCGAGTACAGGTGTGGTGCTTTTGCTGAGGTACTGCAAACGGATGAAAAAATTATTCTGGTGAATTTCGTTGTGGTTTGGCGCGCCAGGGGCAGAGGGGGACAATGGGCCAGTGGTGTCGAAAGTTGGAAAATTTAAGGTTGCAGGATTTTTTCGCAGTTGATTGGTAACCCAGACGTCAGCACCGCCCAAGTTGGCAATCCGCCTGACTCTGCGTTCCGCCAGTCCAAATCGATTGGCTGCAATGCATTCTTTGTACAAAATATCGGTTGCTTGCATGTGCGTCCCTTGAGGCGAGAGAGTAATCAATGATTGCTGGTTTGTATGCGTGGCAAAAACGGCACAATAAGTTCCATCAATGATGGTTCGATAAAAAGTGTTGCTTGTTTAAAAAAAGAAAAAACCAGTCACTTGATAAACAAAGTGACTGATCTATGTTTGGGCTAGTTTGCCGCTTGATTTGGATTGATTAGTTTTCCTGAAGTACCTTGAAATAGACATACTCGCTACCTGTCTCCAGCTGGTAACAGCCCTCCGCCCAACCAGCAGGTACCGGTGTACCCGCGCTGGTTGCCAAGTCCAACACTGTGTCGCCAGTCACTGTTGTAACCGCGCCTGTTACAGTAGGAATGGTGTCTGAGCCATACAGCAAACGGTTCACACGGCCACACACATCTTGGCGAATATCCGGCAAAGCCACCATCGGGTCGGCCGTGCCTGAACCAATACCGTTACCCAAATGTGTTTTGATAAAATACCAATGGCCTGCTGACCCAGCCGCGGGTGTTTTGATGGTAGTAATGGGCGCAGGTGCGCCACCATCAAACACGGTGGATGGCATAACCTGTGGGCTTGCATAACGGTTGGTGACGTTGAACAAACCATCGGTACCCGTGGAGAAGTCCATGACTGTTTGCACTGCGGATGAGCCGTTGTCCGAAGAGTAACGTTGCACACCGTCGCGCAAATCAGCGGCCTGCTTCAGGATCACTGATGCATTCACCTTGGCTTGCTCTTGGTCGGTTTGGCTGGTCGGTGTGCGGTTGGCTAAAGCATAGCCACCCAATACCGCTGTAATCAAGGCAATACCAAACAGCAATGCTGCCTGAATAAAACCTTCTTGCTTGTGGTTGCGCTTGAAGGCGCGCTTGACAGGGAGGCCAAGTGCTCTTTGATGCTTCAACTTCATTTTAAAACTCCTGCTGGATTACACATATTGAGCACGGGCTTTGGCCTAACCCAACTCTACTTTTGCGGCACGACGTGCACGCGTCAGTTCTTCATTGAACTTTTGCTGAGCAAGAGTTTCAATAATGTCGTTTTTGAGTGCCTCAAGCTTTGGCTTTTCTTGCTGACGCATGTCATCCACTCGCACCACCAAGAAGCCATTACGCAAACGCAACACTTCACTGAATTCGCCTTTTTTCACACGCGACACCACACGCCCCAAGTTGTAGGGCATGGCCTGCGCGGCCAAGTAGTTGTCGCCCTGCTCTGCCAATGGCTTCAACTCTTTAAGCGCGTCCTTGTCACCATCCTTCATTTTCTGCAATGTGGAGTCCATGTCTTTGGGCTCTGTGGTCAGGTAGTAACTCACCTTCCATTGCTTGAAGTTTTCGTCCAAAACGTTCTTGGTGTAAAACTCCTTAATCTCGTCCTGTGTGACGGCCTTGCGCAGCTCATCCAATCGCTTGGTGGTGTACAAGGTGGCCAATACTTCACGCTCTGCAGCGCGGGTAAGGGACAATGATTCCTTCTCGTACAGCTTGCGGCCTTGCTCGGCCGCAATCACCTTGTTGATGTAGCGGTCTACTGCAATTGCGCGGTCCACTCCGTTGGAAGTGAGGTTGGAAATTTCCAACTCAGTCACTTCATGACCATCCACCTTGGCCACCAATATATTGGCCGCGTTGGGGTCAAGGCCACCCTTACTTCCCGTACCTGTTGCTGCGTTGGCACTGCTGATGGGCGATGAAGAAAGCCCTCCTGTTTCGCCCGACTTACCGCCGAATGCCATCCAACCCGCACCTGCAACGCAAGCAGCCAGTAAGCCGCAACCCACCCAAGCCACTACCTTTGGGGTTGTCTGGCCTTGTGGTTTTTCGATTTCTATTTTTTCGATTTCGCTCATGATTCATTTCCCCTTAGCGTTACTTTTACTTTTTCCTCAAACCCACTGACTATTGCCCTGCTGGCTGCGCCTTGGCACCCGGCTAAACAAATCTCTTCTGCTTTCCAAATTACTTTGTTTGAAAGACCTTGAATGCTGTTCAACACGTACATGAATTCAGGAAAAGTGTCTGCGCTGGGTGATTCAATAATCAACTTGTCCTTGTCTGCAGAAACTTTCACGCCGGGGCTAACCCGTTGCAAAACAAACGCGTAGTTCTCATACGCCTTTGCCGAAACTGGGGCCTTGCTGACCTCAAATTTCGGGTTCTCTTTGGCCTTGGTTTGCTCTGCATTCACGGCCAAAAAATCCTTGATTGCAAACACAGCCAGCACAGTCATCAACATGGCCAAGGTCAGCGCAAACATCGGGCCCAAACCCATGAATCGGCTCAGCTCTTCGTACATCTTTACGCCACCGGCGTTCAAGTTGAGTTTCATGACTCACTTCTCCTTAGCTTTTTTACGGACTGTCAGCAATCCTTCAAGATCCCTCAAATCGGTTACCACGTCCTGACCAAGGGAATCCACATAGTCCGGACTCACCCAACTGGGTAGGACCAATTCAAAGGTTTCTTTCTTTTCATCCTTCAGGGTGTAGGTCTCAATCCACCCACCTGCACGCACCACGGTTGCTGACACTTTTTGTATGCGTGCAATTTGGCGTGCCAGCGGTTGTTGAACATTCAGCTTGTCCAACTCTTTGTTCAGGTCGTCTTCCACTGTTTTGATGGTGAGGTTTAATTCCTCATCACTGTCTTTCATCGCTTGGGCTGCATGAACGCCCACAAAGGCTGTGGAAGCAAGCAACAGCAGGCCCATGGAAGCACGCATCAGGTAGCGGGCAGCTTTGCTGGACAAACCCTGTATGCCTTCATAAATGCTGGTCAGTGATTCTCCCGATTGAGGCTTTAAATCAATGGTAGGCAAACCAATACCCAGCAAATAATCCTGCAGCACTTCAGGCGTGTTACACAGCAAACGCAAGCTGCCACCTTCCACTACCAATGCAGCAATAAAGGAGTTGGCCTCTAAGCGATAAATTCCATCACCTTGATGGTCTGGCCCACCAGGAAACACACGGGTAAATGGGATGGGCAAGCCAATCAGCGAACTCATCCATTTGCTTTCCACCACCAAGTAGTAAAGGTAACCCTCAAACTCTTGAAAGTGGATGTGCAATTTTTTGCTGCCCAGTAAGGCGTAAGCATGGTTGACCAACACTTCGGTGGGGTCGGCAGTGCCCAGTGGTAAGCGGCCTGCCAACACATTGGAATAGAGATTTTTTAGATCCACTTCTTGTATTGCTATTTGTTGCATCTCTTTTATGCTCCCGACAAGACCATTTGGTTTTGCAGATAAACCACCACCAAACTAAATAACACCGCCACGCCGGAGTACAACAAAGACCCCACAAACGCGAAAATCGCAAACCGCTTAGCGGCTTGGTTTGCACGCTCCTGGCGGGTTTGTGCAATTGACTCCAAACACTCAGCCAACTGGGTTTGATCCCGGTGCGCACGAATCAACAATCGCTCACTGCTTTCAAGCGCCAACAAATTGAAGGCTGAACTGGGTGGTTCACCAATTTCTGTGCGTGCCTGTACGTCATCCCAAAACAATTTAATGGTGGGCGAAAATGCACCGCGTTTTGAAATATGCAAGGACTCCAAAAACGCCACGCCACCCGCCAACAACGAGGACATGACTCGCATGGTGTTGGACAGGCTGGAGGACATCATCAACACACGAATAAGCGGTAAGCGCTCCAAAATGAGGTAGCACTGTCTGCGCGTTTCAGGCTTGGTGGACATCAACATCAATGCGATGTAAATGATTGCCAAAATAAACAGGAATGAAAAAACCAACAAACCATCATTGACGTTTTGCGCAAGGTTCACCGCGTCTTTAAACTGCTGCACTTTTGCTGGGTCTTCACTGGCGAGTGGGTTCTTTTTCAACTCCTCGATCAAACCAAACCGCATACCAATCACGGTGGAAACCGCCATGATGATGTCCAAGATGGTCCAACTGACAGCGCCAAACATCAGCTTGATGGTGTCAGACCCTCGTGCATAAAAGCCCACTGCAGTTTCAAGCGACTGGCTTAAGCGCCCAGCCGCCTCACCGGCACGTAACACAGCCAATGTGGAATCATCAAACCACTGCAAAATTTCAAGCGACTGCACAAAACCAAAACCCTGTTGCAAGGCATTCAGGCTGCGGTTCAAAGCCAAACGGGCCTCGCCCAGCTCGCCCAAGATAACCTGCTCCAGCGCTTTTTCAGGGGATAAACCCGCCTGTACGTTAAACGACAAAGCTTGCAAAAACTTCTGCTTATAGGACCTTGAAATGCGCCCAAAAAACATGCGTTCAAGCACACCGCGTTCACGCAGGGTGTCCACCTGCACAACCACGCCTCCCCTTTCCATCACGTTCAGCACTGCCTCTTGTTCATGCGCAGCAGCAACCACAATTTCATGACGAAAGTAACCAGACAGCTTTTTCTCCGGGCGTGCGGTGCCATCAAACATGCGTGGGGCTAAGTATTGAATGCGGTAGTTGTGCAGCTCAGCCATGACCTACTTCCTCTTGTAAACCCAAGGTTTTACAAGCAGTGGGCCAATCGACCACACCGTTGTCCAACAAAATTTGCAGGGTTTCCACTCGACTGATGAAGTCCACGCCATTTTCAGCATTGAGGTCGGCAGGCAATTCCAAACGATCAGTATTCATGGCTTGCACAAAGCGCCCGCGCATGCTTTCATCATGAGGAACAGCAAGGGTTTCATGCGCAGAGGCACGGCCCAAATAACCGCCCACACAATTGGGGCAACCTACCTTGTGCTTCACACCGGGCTTGAGTTGAACCAAGCCACCTGTCAATCGACTTGCTTGCTCTTTTTCAAGCTCATACTCTGAGCCTGTAAGGAGTTGTGCGCAACTACAAAGGCGGCGAACCAGCTTTTGGTGAATAATCACTTTCAAATAGTGCGCCAAGAGAAATCTGGCATCTTCTCGATGCGATTGATCTATGATGGACAAGAATCGCTCAGTCACCTGCAACACACTGTTGGCGTGCAAGGTTGAAATCACCAAGTGACCAGACTCTGCAAAGGCCAACGCGGCCCTGGCAGAATCGGCATCTCGAATTTCTCCAAACACCAGTACATCAGGGTCTTGACGCAAAATTGAACGCTCAAGCTCAATCGCTTTTTGCTTGATCAGTGCCTGCAATTGAATTTGCTTGGCAAAGGGCAGCAGGTATTCAACGGGGTCTTCCACTGTAATCAGGTTCACTTCATCGCGCGGAAAACCACAAGCCACCGTGTACTGGGTCGTACTTTTACCCGAGCCTGTGGCACCGGTGATTAGCACCAAACCACCGGACTTGGTGTTGGAACCAATCAAACCACGCACAAGACCAATCATCTTGGGTTGATTGGGAAACAGGGACCGCAAACCGGGCAACTGAGCCGAATCAAGCGCACGTAAAACAATCGACTCGCCATCCACCAAGGGCTGGGATGAAATTCGAAAATCCACTGTGCGGCCTTGGTAATCCACTGCAATACGACCGTCCTGCGCGGTGCGGCTGTTGGACGCATCCATACCCGCTTCAATTTTGATACGGGCCACCAGGGATTGCATCAACAGCTGTGGCAGCAAATGGACTTGCCGCATCACCGAATCGATTCGGTAAGCAATCCAAGCATCGGGGTCTGTCTTCTTGCTCAGGTGAATATCACTTGCACGCAAATCCAAAGCTTCATGAAGCAAGGCATACACCAAGCGCCTTAGCAAACCTGCCTCCAGACCATGCTTATTCAGAATACTGATGAGGCCGATTGCAGAGCCCGATTGTTCCAAAGTGGTGAAACTGTGCACCAGGTCCTGCCGAGAAATTGGCTGCAGACGCACTTCACGAACATCCACTGGAATCATTTCGCGAATTCGGTCCAACTGCGCAGATGTTAAAGGCTGTGAGCAGCTTAAAGTCAAAACGCCCCGGCTGTAATCCGTGGGCAAACAGTTCCAACGCTTGCACCATTCCAGCGGCAACAGTGTGGACATTTTTTTAAGCGCAACGGTGCCAGCCTCAGCGCTGGAGTCATTGGCAATCAGCTCATCTTCACTCACAAAACGCGAGCGCAAGGCCAAGGTGCTCAGCTGGGTGCTCTGGCCCTCGTTACGCATGTGTGCGTGTTGCTGGCGCAGCAAACGTGCTTGTTCGGTTTTTAAACCCGCACGCATGAGCTCTTCTTCGGTGTAAATCATGGTTATGCTGCCTTGCTTGCTTTATCGAAAACCGGTATTGCTACCCAACCCGCCATTGGTGGACCCAAAGCTACCACCCGTGTTTCCTCCAAACCCTCCAGAGTTACCACCCGCACCACCAAAACCACTTTGTCCGCCGAACCCACCCGCACCACCGCCACCTAACCCACCGCTGGCACCACCTAGTCCAGAAACTCCCACCTGCGGCTTTAGGTACTGGAAGGATTGGGTTTGCACCGACTCCAACAAACCCCGCGACGGCACTGGGTTTACACCCGAACCGGATTGAATTGCACCCACGTACACATTGATGAAGCGGCCTTTGTCATCCAACCAATCAATGGCCACGTCTTGACCTGTGACTGAAGCACGCAGTTTGTAACCATTCACACTGACCACTCGGCCCACGTTTAAGCGCAACACTGAATTGGGCCCGAGAGAGGCCACATCGGTGGTAACCGAACCAGCCCCCACCGGACTAACCGGACGTGTATTGCCTTGACCACCTGCTTGGTTTTGTGACTGCACCGGATCGGGCTCACGCGCTGCGCCTACATCGGATAGGGTTCGTTGTATAATTCGCCTCAACACCACTGCGCCCCGGAAGTAAGCCACCACATGCATGTTGTCAAATAGCTTTTCCAGAGGTTGCGGAATCACCGAGGAGTTCAACTGCTGTTGGCGTATGTTCAAATCTTCCTGAGTAATTCGTCGCTCGGCCTTGCCGACCAAGTCTTCTTCCTGATAGCCAGCGCCTTCGGGCTTTCGAGCCCCACCTTGCGCTGGGGGAGGGCCGCCCCGACCGGCATCTGCAGCGGGAGCATCCCCACCCGCCGCGGCCTGACTGTAAGCCGCTGGCCTTACTAAGGGGTTGCTTAAGTTACCCACCGCAATTGCGTCGAATGGCACCCAAAAAGCCAAGGCACTTGCAGTCAGACCCACTCTCAACACGAGGGTATTGGTACTCATGGCTTCATCCCTTTGTTGGAAGTGGAAATAATGTCGGCCAAACTAAAGGTCATCGACTTGGTTTGTTTTTCAGGCCTTGCAGTCGCGTCGATGGAGATGGGCTCTATGCGACGCAGCGACCTGGATCTGAATTGCGAGCCCTGAGAGCCTTGGTAATTCGGTGCAGGCTGTGGCAGCATCGACAATGCAGGCATTGGTGCAGGTGCACCGATCAACGCGGATGTCACAACCGGAGCCAACACAACAGGAGCCACGATGGGTGCTGATACCGGGGCCAGTTCAGGAGCAACAGCTGGAACAATGGCCGGGGCCGGGGCTGGGGCCGGGGCTGGGGCCGCTGCCGGAGCCAATGCGGTTGCAGGAGCAACCTGCTTGCTTGCTGCATTTTTGCCCAACATCACCAAACGCTCTGCCGCTTGGTCTGCCGCCCGGCCTGCGGCCCTTTGTGCGTCTTGCGCTGCAATTTCAGAAGGCTTTTTGAAACTCAAAATACGTGGGCGAATGGTCACCACCAACTCGGTTTGCTTGGTGCTTTCGTTGCGCGAATTTACACCGGCACCGAAGGCAAAATCATCCTGCGAACGGGATACTGTAATACCGCCCAAAATAATCGTGTCACCTGGCCGGCAGCGCACTTGGGTTTTAAGTTCACGGTCAGCCACTTCAGGCAAATTCAAATCCACACCCAAAGCGGTAAAGCGCTTCAATGCCAACAGTTCAGTGATTGAGATGCCAATGCGGGAGTACACCGTGTTTTCATGCACCTCACCGGTCAGCGACAACTCCAAACCTGTGCGCAGGTTTTGCGTGTCGGCAGTGGACTGCGCAACACCGTTTACAATTTGCGAGCCCACTCGGGACACAAATGTTGTGGACTGGCCCACACGGATCATGCCGTTGGTGCCGTTCATAATGCCAATTTTGGGCTGGCTGAGTGTTTTCACATCCCCCTGCGAGCGCAGGAAATCCAACAACACATTGGTCTGGAAATCCCGACCGAAGATCAAGGCATCAATACCTGTTGGTGTGCGTGTCACCTGCCCCAATTTTTCAATGGGCGAAGTGGAAGGGCCCACCAAATCAGAGTCCCGTGCCGCATTCAAACCACGGGCTACTTTCAACAACTCCCAGCGAATACCCATTGCTTTGGAATCGTTCAAGTCCACCTGAAGCACATTCATGTCATACACAATCAAGGTGCGAGATTCACGCACCCGATTCAAATACTCCTCGATATTGCGCAAAGCCCTGCGGTTGGCGCGGAATACCATTGAGCGGTTAATCCGGTCCAAATACACATCCTGACCACCCAAGTACAGCATGGTGTTGGTCATACCGGCCATGTTGTCTTCCGTCAAAATGGGCGGCATGGTGATTACAAATTGCTGTTCAGGAATAATGCGCAACACACCGGATGCAGTCACAGTCCAGAAGAAGCCCATGATCTCGCCCAGCTTGTCCATCACCTGCGGCAGCGGCCCACTCAAGTTATTCAGCGTCACCACCCCGTAGCGGGCAGCCGATTCAATGCCGCCTTCAAAGCTCAAAGGCATTTGGGTGTCCGAGAAAATGATTTGCAGCACATCAAACAAACCGCGCTCGTTGACAGACAGCCCGTCCACTTTGATGTTGGGCAATTCGCCTTGGTTTGCTTGGGGTTTGACCCAAAACATGTCATCCGGAAGGGTTTCTACCGGCAATGACATATTGGCCGAGTCTTGATCGTCTAGTACCGTGGTCGGTTTAACCAGCGTGGAGCGAACCTGTTTCACATCGGACGACGGCCGCAATGGTGTACAGCCTGCCATGACGGCAGTCATCGCGACGACACAAATCGCTCGCTGGTAGCGAGAAGTGCCTTGATGATATTTGGATCCCATGCGGTTACCCATTTTTGTACCTTTTGTGAAGCGGTTCTTGTTAACCTTCAGAGTGAGTATCGAGAGGAATTGATACAAATACATCCCTCTTCGGAGTAACCTTCCCTCGGTTAGCCCTAGAGGGTTAGCTTTGGTATGCTGTGAATATCCCCCATCCAAAAGCGTCAAATGATGAACACACAAGCCTCCAAGCCACTCGCCCCACTGACTGTTCTATGGTGCGGCGCATTGATCCTGACCCTGTCTTTGGGTGCCCGACATGCCTTCGGCTTATTCCTGCAACCCATGAGTATGGAAAATGGGTGGGGTCGGGAGGTATTTGCATTTGCGATTGCTTTGCAAAACCTCTGTTGGGGGCTAGCCCAGCCTTTTGTGGGCCGGGCCGCCGATAAGCTAGGCGCAGGCTTGACCATGACGGTGGGCGGCATTCTTTACGTGGTGGGCATGGTACTGATGTCGCAAGCCGACACACCCGGCGGCTTGGCCTTGTGCGGCGGCATTTTGATTGGATTGGGCTTAAGTGGCACCACCTTTCCAGTGGTGTTTGGCGCGGTCAGCCGGGTATTGCCTCCCGAAAAGCGCAGCATGGCCATGGGTGTTTCAATGGCTTTGGGTAGCATCGGGCAGTTTGCGTTTTTGCCCATGGGTTTGGGGTTTATCAACGCCTTTGGTTGGGAAACTGCGTTGATCCTACTCAGCGCCTTTGTAGCCTTAATAATACCTTTGGCCTACCCCTTAATGAGCACGCCGCGCAGCAAGGTAGAAACGGACGCACCTGAGCTGACGCTCGGCATGTGGGGCAGCATGGGGTTCGCGCTCAAAAACAAGGCTTTTTTGATGCTGAGCTTGGGTTACTTTGTGTGCGGGTTTCAGCTGATTTTTATCACCATCCACCTGCCCAGCTTTTTGCTGGACCAGGGCATTGCCCCACGCGCTGGCAGCAATGCCTTGGCCTTGATTGGGCTATTCAACATTCTTGGCAGCTACTTGGCAGGCTATTTGGGCAGTAAGTACCGAAAGCCACTGGTGCTGAGCAGCATTTATGGTTTACGTGGCGTGCTGATTTTCGCTTTCATCTTGACCCCCATCAGCGAGTTGACTGTGTACCTGTTTGCCGCAGGCATGGGCGTGCTTTGGTTGTCCACAGTACCGCTTACCACAGGCACAGTGGGCGCCATGTTTGGCGTTAAAAGCTTGTCCATGCTGAGCGGACTGGTGTTTCTATTTCACCAGGTGGGCGCATTCATCGGGGGTTGGATGGGCGGCATTTTATTTGATGCCACCGGAAGCTACATGATTGTGTGGTGGATTAGCATTGCCCTTAGCGTCATTGCCACGGTGGTGAACTTGCCTTTGAAAGAGGTCAGCGCTGTTCAAAAACAGGCAGCCCATGCAGCGGTGTAAACAGCACGCATGTCGGGGCTGAGCCAGGCCGAAGTGGCCAGCCCAAGCACCAAAGCCAGCAAGGGCCAAGCCCATTTGGGCACGAGGGGTTTGTTGGGGTCCATGAGGGGATTGTAGATTATTTCCGGGTTCCCGCAGTTTGGAATTACTACGTAAGTAACTCAAATGCCTTAGGTTTCTGGTTTGCGACACTTCCATTTAAAGGGTTCACTCTAAGCGAACCCTTTTGTCAAATAACACTCTTGTATTAAATTAACACTTGATGTAAATTTGAAAAATTGAACACAGCCAGTAAATTTACAATTTAAAACTTACTGCGATAATTATTTGTGCAGCGTATGTCGCATTGTCAGCGCTTTTAATCTAGAGGATCAGTAATGCAGGTCGGTAAACTCAACACACCCAACGCGGGCGCACAGGTTCTCAGAGACGGACAAGTACTCAACATTGACCAAGGCCAAGGACTGGCTTGGGGTGATGTCATCAAAAACAACAGCGCAACGCCAATGGAAGTGGCCCTGCCACCCTTGGCAAAAGGCCAGGGCAACGGGCTTTTGGTCATTCAACCCGGTGCCAGTGCACGTCTTGAAGCGCTGCCATCCGACTTGGCCGGAGGCGCAAGCCGCACAAAGGTGGTTGCCTTGGGTGAGGGCATTGAATTGTTCGAAGTGGCCAATGACATCAATCCCGCAGTGCTAGAAAAGCAAGAGGGTGACGAGGACGCTGTCACGGGTCTATTGGGTGCAGGCCTTTTTGCTGGTGGAGGCGGTGCTTTGGCGGCACTCGCTGGCGCAGTGGGTGTAGGCTTTTTGCTGGATGATGACGATCAAGATGGCGCCAGCCCCGCTCCAGAAAATGGTGCAGGGGCTGCAAACGGCTTGGCGGGCGGCGTTGAGAACTTGGGTGATGGAGTGAATGCAACCCCACTTGCACCTTTAACTGGCGTCACTGACCCCGTGGCCGATGTGTTGGCTATGGTTGGCGGTACATTGGCTGGGGCGGACGAACCTACAGGACTAGGCGATGTATTGGGTGCAGTGGTGGGTGACCCCAACAGCGCCGCGGGTGGATCCCTAGAAGGCGGCTTGGTTGGCTTGGTTAACGCGGTTTCAACCGGCCTGGATGAAGCCTTTACTGCACCTCCACTTGATGCGCTTGCCCCTCTGATTGACCCACTCTCACAAACATTAGGCTCGAATGGGGGTGTAACCGATGGTGTTGCCCAAGGCTTGGCCAACGTGGGCTTCTCACTTACAAACGATGCAAGCGTTTTAGAACCGCTCACCTCTGGTCTACTTGGCCCAGTCGTGGGTAACTCAGGTGAGCAAAATGGTGGTGTACCGCAAACCCTAGACCAAGTGTCTGAAGGTTTGACTGATTTAACAAACCCAGACTCGGTGCTGGCCCCACTGGATGCACTCACACAGCCCGTAGGTGATGTGGTCGAAACCCTAGCAGATGGCGTTAACCAGTTGGGCGACGCATTGGCAGAACCTGCAGCTCAAGACCCTTCTGGTGTTTTGGGATTGGTAGCAGATGTGCTGGGTGGTGACGTACAGCCGGTGAGTAGTGGTGCTGGATTTGACAACCCCTTAGCCGGCTTAACTGGGCTATTGGGTCAATAATCAAGGCCAGGTGCAAACGCTCTATGCACTACCCTTGCCGCATCCGAAAAACCTATCTTGGGGAATTCGAGGCCACGTTCCCGGATTTCCCAAGCTTTGTTCAATACTATTTAACTGAACAGGAGGCCTTGGATGCACTTGGGTCAGCGTTGGTTGATGCGATGGCACATTCAATTGCAGCAAGTAAAAAGATACCCCAACCAAGCCGGAAAACGGCGGACGAACTTTACGTCGAAATTGATAACTTGACCATGGCCCAAGTCCAACTTTACAACCAGAATGTCGTCCAATAACTTTTTAGCCTTCTTGGAACTCCCCTCAAATTGTTGACATCATGGGCCAACAAATGCGCTTATTGATACTGGAAGACAGTCCTATTCAAGCGGAGATTCTGATTGATACGCTTAACAGGGTTTACCCATCGCAAGTGACTAGCAAGTTAACTGACAGATTAGTTGACTTCAACAAACTTGCGGATAGCGAAGCATTTGACGCTTTCTTAGTAGATTTAAATGTACTGGACGCCAAGGCTGCCGAAGTTGCTGCAGCACTACATGGCATGCCAACCCAATTACAAAGAAAAATAATTATTCATTCCTCTGAGTCTTGGCTAAACGTGAATATGCTGGGTTTAGCGAAGTTCCAAACCACTCCCAAAGGGAGTTCTCAGTTTGAACTCCGAAGGGCACTCAACTCAGTTCTCACAACAACCTAGGCATCACATTCCAGTGAATCGCACTGAATAATAGAGAAAGCCATTCGAGAAAGCCATTCGACTTTTTACAACTGGTTTCTGGAATCTACCTGCTTTATCCCGTTGATGAGAATCCATAAAAAAAGCGGCCTCATGAGCCGCTCTTTTCACATCAACAACCCAACCCATTAAGCCTTTGGTTTGTCCCGCAACTCGCGGCGCAAAATTTTGCCCACCGGTGTTTTCGGCAAATCACTGCGGAATTCCACGAAGGATGGAATTTTGTACCCAGTCAGGTTTTGACGGCAATGCGCAATCAAATCTTCCTTGGTAATGGCCGGGTCTTTCTTGACCACCACCAGCTTGACCTTCTCACCTGTGACTGGGTCGGGCACGCCCACCACGCCACATTCCAACACGCCGGGGTGCTGGGCCACAACGTCTTCAATCTCATTGGGGAACACGTTGAAACCGGACACAATAATCATGTCCTTCTTGCGGTCTACAATTTTCAGGTAGCCGTCTTTGTCCATCGTGCCAATGTCACCAGTGGCCAACCAGCCTTCGCTGTCGATGGTTTTGGCGGTTTCCTCGGGGCGGTTGAGGTAACCCAACATCACCTGCGGGCCTCTCACACAAATTTCACCCGGCTCGTCCAGGCCAGCCCAAAGGCCATCGTCACGACGCAGGCGCACTTCGGTGCCCACAATCGGCAGGCCCACGTTGCCGCGGAAAGCGGGGCGCTCCATACCATGCAAGGGCGGTACGGACACCACGGGCGAAGTTTCAGTCATACCAAACCCTTCGGAAATGGCGCAACCGGTTACTTTGAACCAACGTTCAGCGATGGGCTGCTGCAAGGCCATACCGCCAGACATGGCAAACTTCATGTCTGAGAAATCACGGTTACAAAACTCTTCGTTGTTTAGGAATGCGTTAAACAAAGTGTTTACAGCAGTAACAACGTGGAACTTCTCGTTGCGCAGCATCTTCATAACCGTACCCACATCGCGCGGGTTGGCAATCAAAATGTTACGGGCACCGAAAGTCATGAACAACATGCAGTTCACTGCCAACGCGTAAATGTGATACAGCGGCAACATGGTTACGACACAAATAGGCTCTTTGCCAATCGCTTCGGACATCCACGCCAAACCCTGCTCCATGTTGGACAACAGGTTGCGCTGGGTCAGCATTGCACCTTTGGACACACCAGTGGTACCGCCGGTGTATTGCAGCAAGGCCACGTCATCCAGCTTGATGTTGGGCTTGGGGTATGCAACGCCCTTGCCTTTTGCCAAAGCAGCCTTGACTGGGGTGGCTGCAGGCAAATTGTAGGCTGGCACCATCTTTTTCACTTTGCGCATTACAAAGTTAATCAACATGCCTTTGAAGCCACCAATCAAATCGCCCAACTGCGTAATCACGATGTTTTTGACTTGGGTGCCTTCCAGCGCTTCTTGCAAGGTTTTGGCGAAGTTCTCAAACACAACAATGGTAGTGGCAGCGCTGTCTTTCAACTGGTGATTCAACTCACGCACGGTGTACAGGGGGTTGACGTTGGTTAGCGTACAACCCAACTTCATGGCGCCCACAAAGCACACAGGGAATTGAACCGCATTGGGCATCATGATGGCAACCACGTCACCTTGCTTGATGCCGATGGAATGCAAATAGCCTGCAAATTGGTCCGACATCTCGTCCACTTGGCGGTACGTGAATTCGGTACCGGCGGACACGAACGCGGGCCGGTCAGCAAAGTCCTTCAAGCTTTTGTTAACCAACTCCAACAGGCTGGTGTTTCGCAGGGGTGGCATGTCGGCCGACACGCCCGGTGGGTAGCTTTTGGTCCAGTAGCGGGACTCGAAAAGTTCCTGCGCTTCCTGACTGACAAAGCCGTTGAATGGCTTCTTTGCTGAAGTGGACTCGAGTCCTGCCTCATCTGGGCGTGCTGACATAGATACTATCTCCTGGATTTTTTATAAATTTATATTGTTGAGTTGAGCTAACTGACTGATCTCAATGACTGATTTCTAGCGGTCTTGCTACATATTACCTGACAATTCACATTTTTGGATGCGAGCAGTCAGCTAGCTGTAAGCATCAAGCCAGTTTTTCGGGAATGGGGAATACCATCGCAAACGGGCTGAGGGCAAAAGCCATCAAAACGTCTTTGCGTTGAACATCTGGGAACAGTTGGGTGTCAAGCACCTGCAGGTCATGGATTTTGGCGACGGTGGCACGACCCTGTGCATGGGGCTTGTACAGGAAAGTGTCCCCGTGTTCAGTGGTTTGGCCTAGCCGGGTGAACAGGGCTGGAATGTAGGCTGTGGAAATGGGGATGCTGGGGCCGTAAGCCTCGTAATCCACTTTGAAAAACGGGCCTTCGGATTGGCTTTCAGCCACCCACTGGGGAAATTCTGCAGACACTTGCTTGGCAGTGGGCTTGTTGCCCGCACCCGCCATGGCCTCCAATTGCACTTGCACACGCGCACCATTTTCTGTACGTTTGAATTCAGCCAGAATTTTAGGAATGCCCCAATTGCGGCGGCCGTTGACCACGCTGGACATGGAGCTGACATAAATATCACTGATGGTGTAACGCTTTTGCCCGCCAAAAACCGCCTTACCAGGGATGTACAGCAACTCTTGATAAGGACCACAGTCTGCGGTTTGATAATCCACAACCATCAGAAGGCGCTGGCCTTTCAGCACCATAATGAGGCCCGTGCCGGTTAGGCTCCAAGGGGCGGGCAATTCTGCGATCGATTCAGTGGGCGTCATGCTGTCAAGTTACTCTGGGAAATATGCTTTTGTTATAGATGTCTTCTACTCACATTTTCACACAGTTTGACCTGTATTTCTAAGCCTTATCCCCGTGAATTTGCCACCAATCCTTCGTCTCAAAACCCTCACTGCCAGTAAACCGATACAAAGCGCTGACAAACAACTGGGGGTCCCCATGGTAGCCATAGCTATTTGCCAAAGGTTCGCGGGTTTTTAATTCGACGACATGGGTGCCTTTCAATTTACCCTTCAGTCGACTTTTTAACCCATCCATGCGACTGGGCTTGACTACCCTTTCAAACCCATCGTCCTTTTTAAGCACCAATTGCAACTCAGCAAGGCCCGGGTACTTGTAGCCTGCAGCGCCTTTCATGATGTGTACCAAATTGGGCGCAGGTTTAGGCGGGTAATTTAAAGTCACCATCAAACCGCGCGGCTGAGTCCAATCATAGGGGTGGGCCGTGGCCTCGGTCACGCCTTCGGTCACGCCTTTGGTCATGAAGCGGGCTTGCCTGTTGTTCAATAGTTGTGGGTCCAGCAAAATGCTGGCTGGCTGCGGGTCAAGCGGTATTTGCACATTAACCCTTGCCAAGAAGCCCTGGGCCAACCCGCCACCCAGGGAGTAACCAGACACCTCCTCCAACTGGGCGCGCCCATCTTTCACAAGGTCCACAAAATGGTCGGCCAACTCACGACATTCGGCGTACTTCGAGCCCACTCGATTTGCAAACGTGGCCACATTCTGAACCGCATCCGAGGTATTCGAGCTTAGGCCAAACAGGATGGAAATTTTGGATGGGACGGCTTGATAATCATCCACATACACATGGCAGTGGGTACTTTGCATCAAGTCCAGCACGCGGTCGCTTTTTGCTTGATTGATGCCCGCAAAAAGGCCCAACACAAAAGCGCGAGATGCTGCGTTGCCATGGCTCAACTTGCGAGTCAGCTCCCCTTGGCGCTGCAACTCAAAATAATCTGGTTTGCTTTCAACCTTGTCCTTCTTGGCACTTGGCATCGCAAAATCAAGGCTGCCCGGGCGGTCCAAACCTTTCCGCATCAATTCCCGCCGCATCGATAAATCTTGATTGAAAAATCGTTCGCGCGGCTTCTCGGGATTCAAACGGTTCACAAATCGATCTACCCGGTCAGCGACCGCTTCGCGCAATTCAGCCACACCATGAAACTTTGAAAGTTGTAAGCCCAGGCAGCTTGCCACGTATTGAGTTTGTTCTTCCGTCAGGTTTTCGCTGTGCTGCACGCCTTTGATCTTCATCCCATTGTGTAGCTGATTGAGCTGCTTTGCGAAACCCCACCCCAAGGAAACTGCAGTTGACGAGATGGATGCTGAGCTGGAGTTTGAGCCGGAAATTGAGCTGGATGCCGAATTGGGTGAGGGATTGGCCTGCGATGGCGGCCCCATGGGTTTGGCCGACCTGTTGAAACTGAACATGAACACCTCAAATAAAGACGGGCCAAAATGCAAGGCCCGCAAATGAGTGGTCGTTTGGCTTAGAGAGTTCCTAAAAAAAACTGAAAAGGAACGGACCAAAGCCTAAGCAGTTGCCAAATTGTTCATGCGATTGATCAACTCTACTTATTTGGCCCTACTTATTGGCCTTACTGATTGACGCTATTCACACAGCAATCCACGCCTTCCAATTTGCCCAACCAATATTGCAAGGGTTGGGTGGCAATGTAGGCCCTAGTGGCCTCGCGAATTTCACGGGCCTTCGGTGTACCGGGCATCACACCACGGCTCCAATGCAGGTCGCTCCACTCTTCCTTACCAATGGCAATGCAAAAGGGCTTCCAAAAGCGATGTTCCAACGCACCCACCACCAAGGTGTGGTTGTCAGCGGTTTGATACAGGTTGTAACAGGCCAAGCCACCGCTTAACAAATCCTCTTGATGCGGCATTTCCTTGCCGCTCATCATTTTCCACATTTGCTGCATGGCACCGGGCAAAATGTTCAAGCCCTTTAAGCCTTCAGTCATACCCACATCCACATACGTGCCCTGCCCCGTGCGCTGGGCTTTTAACAAACCAGCCAAAGCACCAATTGCGCCCATGGCCGTGCCGCCAAAGACATCACCCAACTGCATTCCCGGCATGGCCAACTGGCCATCGGCTGTCTGCAAGCGCTTGAGTAGGCCACTGGCTGCAAGGTAGTTGATGTCATGCCCAGCCTTGTGGCTGTCGGGGCCAGTTTGGCCATAGCCCGTGATGCTTACCATCACCAGCCTTGGGTTTAACGCCTTTAAGGTGTCGTAGCTGCAACCCATTTCAGCCATCACGCCGGGGCGGAAGCCCTCAATCAGCACATCACATTTTGATGCATGGTCTTTCAGAATTTGAATGCCTTCAGGCGTGCGGAAATCTGCTGTCACAATTGTTTTATTGCTGTTCAGCGCGCTGTAAAGCATGGGCATGCTCTTGGCATCGTCGCCGTGTGGCGGCTCCAGCTTGACCACTTTTGCACCCATTTCTTGCAGAATCAATGCACAAGCTGGGCCGGGCAAGTTGCGCGATAGGTCTAGAACGGTTATGCCTTCGAGCAAAGAGGCATCAGCCAATGGGGCAATCAGTGTAGTCATCATCAGTATTTCCGGTTGTTTCAAGTTGTTCCAAAATCAAACTGATTCAAACGATCGTTTGATCTATTTTTTGATCATACCTTAGATCGCCCCACACCCGCAGCATCCGCCAAAAGATGGTAACTGCGCTTACCACAAATGCCTAACAAGCTGAACTTATTACCCCTACCTGATACTCAAGTACATCCACATCCATGCAAAGACTAGACTCAACACAATGCCTTCAGTACAAAAGACCGAATCACCTGCAGACCCAAAACCCCGTCCACTAGAGGCTCATGATGTGAGCCCAAAATCAATTTTTAAGCAAACCAGCGGGAGGAGGCACTGAAAGCGGGGCCATACACACCGCATGCATTGGTGCGCCCCACTGCGTTGGGGTTAAAACTGGGTACCCTAAAAACAATTGATGAGCACAGAAAAAACTTTAGCCACCTTTACCGAGAAACTTATTTTCTGGGTGGTTGTGTACCTGGAAATGTGCTGATTAATCATTATTTGAACATCAAGGCCTACCACACTGCTGAGACCGTGTTGCGCCGGTTGGAGTCCAAGGGTAGCCAAGCCAACAGGGATTCATATATTCAAGCCTTACGGGAATACAACGAAGGCGAGCCCATCACACAAGCGAAGATAAAGGGCAATGACATGGATTAATACCTTACAATCAAGCCTGTAGAAAAAAAGCTTTTAAAGCACAAATCCAATTTACGGAGAATACAATGAATATAAAACCCCTAGCTGCAGCAGTTGCAATGGCCTTGTTAGTCGGCGCTTGTGCAACACCCCAGTCACAAGCCCCTTCACAACCCACCCCTTCCGCAAACTCTGCCTTTTCAGCAGCGGGTTGCCCTTTGGCACCTGAGCGCGCTGTTGAAAGTGACAAGAAAGTCATCGGTGCTGTAGTGGGTGCAGTAGCAGGTGCTGTGGTTGGTAAAGCCGTAAGCAAGAAGAGCGGTGGCGCAGTGGTTGGTGCTGGCTTGGGTGGTTTGTTTGGCTACCTGGTAGGCAGCAATATTGCGGTGAAAGAGCAAGCTGACGGATCAGTGCTGTTGGACATTCCCGGTGCGGCGCTGTTTGACACGGGCAAAAGCAACATCAAGCCACAATTTGCAGACACACTTGGCAAAATTTCTCAAACCCTGAAAGACAACCCCAATACGATTGTGTGCGTGATCGGCTTTACTGATTCTGTTGGCTCAGACACCAGCAACCAAAGTTTGTCACAAGATCGTTCACGCAGTGTGACTGCATTTTTGACCAGCCGTGGCGTGGCTAGCGACCGCTTGACAGCCGCAGGCTTGGGCGAACGCTTCCCTGTTGGCGACAACAACACCGAGGCAGGCCGTACACAAAACCGCCGCGTAGAGATGTACGTCCGCAACTAAAATAAGATTGCTATAAATCAAGACCCACTGCCTGCATCCCTCAAGTTTGCACACGCAGTGGGTTTTTGTTTGTTACTTTAGCTGCTGTTATTTTGCCCGGCTGTGCAAACCCCTTCACCTGGTTCTGCGTTACACACTATTCTGCCACTACACGTACAATCGGATTAGGCTGAGGTAACAAACAGCATGGATATAAACCATGCCGTATCGGCTTACGCCAAGCATATGACCTTTGACTTGATAGCTTATAAAGCCGGATTAGATACCGTTGCACGCTGGGAGTAAGCGAACTCAAAATTAAAAACTGGGTACTTGTCATACACTTTTTCAATATCCAGATGCGTGACCACCAGCATGAAAGACCCAGACCTTTCATCCAGCGTGGTACCCCGCTCCATGTAGGGGTTACGAAGAACAATCTCGGTTTTACCTTGGTCACCACGGCGAATGGCCAATAGTTCATACACATGACCAGTGCCGAAGGGGCCCACAGTGGAGTCCATAATTTCAGGGACGGTGACCGAAGCAAACACGGCCGGGCGGTTCAGATTGCCATCGGCATCCAAAGTACCCATGCTTCGGAACGTAGCTTCGACTTGTTGGAGCAAACCTTCCAGTTGATGGCGCTGAAATATGGGCTTCACGCGAAAGCCCCCCTGACCCACACCAGGCCCATACAGGGCTTCAAGCTGCTCATAACAAGCAGCACCCAGTTTGCTGGAGCGTTTGCTGTGGTTGGGGTCATAAGCACGAAGCATTTCCAACGCAGCCGACAGAACGCGCGGCCATTGGTATCCCATGTTGACATTGATGTCGAGGAATACGGGATGCTTTAACAGCTGTGGAGTGACTTCAATTTTTTGAAGTTTACCCTGCGTGTCGTGAAGACTGACTTCCCAATGGTTCTTGCCCAAGGAGCGAATGATTCTTGGAATGTGCGCTGGGTCGTGCTCAGCCACTGCCATGAAGGTGGACAGGGCCACACAATTGGCAGCTTTGTCTTGCACGACGGCAGCCTCAACGATGGAAATATCGTCCAGCACATCCTTCGCCTCGCAGCGCTTACCCATGTAGGCATATAAGGTCTCCTCGTGCTTGTCGATCAAACTGCGTAATTGGTTCAAATCAATTGGCAATTGCGAGGCGGGTGGGAACAAGCCACCCGCACTGGATTTGCAAGCGTTGTATGTGCTTTTTCGGATTTGGGCTGAAGAAATTGCAAGGGCTTTGACCGCTTGCTCAAAGGGCTTTGTGGGTTCGCTTTGCTTGATAATGGGCAATGAACTGAGAGCAATCAGGGCGGGAAGGGAAATTTTCATAACGAACTACACATTCAAACAGCAATAGATGTATGTGGTAATTACGTAATGAAAGTTCAGTCGGCTGTATTTTTTGCTTTCTTGAATTTAATTCAGGTGTACCAAAAAAACAGGCTCAATCAATGAGCCTGTTTTTATTTTTTACAGCGAACTACTTAAGTATTAAGCAACTACACGCAGCTTTTCAACCACTGGTGTTTCTTCGCCATGCTTCACATTCGCAATTTGCGCGCTTGGGAAGTAGGGTGTGGTGTGGATGGAGTCGTTGTTGTAGAACTCTTCAGCTGTGAACTCATCCACCATGATTGCCTCTAGAGCGATGCGGTTTGCACGGTCTAGAATCACTTTGTCAGCAGCAGTAATGATGCCCTTGGCCAGCGCCTTCTCGGCCAACTCTTGCACACTGGCTTTTTCCAGTTGCTTGTTGCGGCGGGCAACTTTGATTTTGTTTTCCACCACTTCGGCTTCTTGTACAGCCATGAATGCTGCCATTAGGCGTGCAACGCCTTTGGTGTTGGCCAACACTTCGTCGTCATCCAACGACTTCAGGTCGATGGAAGGCATGACCAAATCACCCGCGATACGGGCAAACTGGGGGCCAGACTTGGTGATTGTTTTGGCACATGCAGGCACCAAACGGTCACGTGTTGCACCCACCAATGGGTTGACGCGCAGGCTGAAGTAGCCAACGGTGCGCAGCAGGAAGCCCACTGGGTTGTTGCCAAAGTTGGCGTAAATGGCTTCGAATGCTTTCTGGATTTTTTCCAGTGAGTATTCCAAAGCGTATTGCACCAATGGCAAGTCTTCTTTCAACTCACCTTCAGCCACATAGCGGCGTACGGTGGAAATTGCCAGCAACTGCCAACCCAACGCATCTGCAAAATGGCCTGTCAATTGTTGACGGGCTTTCAGCTTGCCACCCACTGTAATCAGGGCCATGTCGGTCAAGAAGGCGTAGCGTGAGCTGGCCCAAGCCAACTTGCGCAGGTAAGGCTTCACACCGCTGACATTGGGCACGCTGGCTGTGTGGCCGCGTGTCAAAGTCAAGCCAATCAATCGGCCTGTGTTGGCAACCATGTGGCCAATCCAGCCCTTCAAGTTTTTGGTGAAGGATTGCAGGTCATTGGCTTCCAATGCGTTTGCAATTTCGAATGCATAGGGGTGACAACGCACTGCGCCCTGACCAAATGTAATCAGTGAGCGAGTCATGATGTTGGCGCCTTCCACTGTAATCGCTACAGGTGAAGAGCAATAGCCGCGACCGATGATGTTGTTGGGGCCTTGCATCACGCCAGCACCAGCCATCACGTCCATCGCGTTTTTAGCTTGTTCACGGGCCAGCTCTGTCAGGTAGGCTTTCCACACTGCAGACACCACTGGGGGCTGCTGGTTGTTGTCCAAAGCGCTGCATGCGTAAATACGTGAGGCTTCAGACAAATAAGCCATGGATGCCAGCTCGGCCAGCTTTTCTTGAATGCCTTCCATTTCTGCAATGGGCATACCAAACTGTTGACGCACGCGGGCATACGCACCAGCAGCAACCGCTGCGGCACGTGCGCCACCCACGCCACCTGCTGGCAATGACACAGCACGGCCACCGGCCAGCTGTTCCATCAACATGCGCCAGCCTTGGCCTGCGTATTCCAAACCACCAATGATTTCGTCGGCATCAACAACCACATCCTTACCCACCAATGGGCCGTTGTGGAATGAATCGCCGATGGGCTGGTGGTGCTTGCCCATTTCCAAACCAGGGGTACCGCGGTGCACCAGGGCAACGGTAATGCCTGCGTCGGTGCCTTTGCCCAACAGGTTGTCAGGGTCTTGCAGCTTGAATGCGATTGAAATCAAATTGGCGATAGGTGCCAATGTGATGTAACGCTTGCGGAAGTTCAGCTTGATTTGCAGCTTGCCTTCGGCATTCTTGAACAGTACACCGCGAGCCAAAATAGAAGCCGCGTCGGAGCCTGCTGTAGGCTCGGTCAAGCCGAAGCATGGCAGGTATTCACCACTGGCCAAACGTGGCAGGTAGTGGTTCTTTTGATCTTGCGTGCCGTAGTGCTTGATCAACTCTGCGGCGCCCAATGAGTTGGGGATCACGATCAGGGTTGAAAGGAATGGGCTGTAGGAGGTCAACATCGCCATGATGGTGGAGATGGCGTTCACAGAGAACTCCAAACCGCCGTAGGCTTGAGGAATCAGGAATGAATAAAAACCCTTGGCAGCCATGAAATCAACGGCTTCCTTGGGGATGATGCGAGTTTTTGCAAGTTGGTGTGCATCCACCATCGCGCACAGTTCATGCACTGGGCCGTCGATAAAGTCGCGTTCGCGCTGGTTCAGTTTGGCATAGGGCTCGGCGAACATTTTGGCGAAATCGGGCTTGCCGGAGAACACCTGACCGTCAATCCATACGGTACCCGCTTCAAGCGCTTGGCGCTCGGTGGCGGAAATCTGTGGCATCGCCTTGGCTTTAATCAAGCCGTTCATGATTGCTTTAAATACCATGGTACTACTCCTGTCTAATAAGACTGTCTCTCGTTGCCTAAAACCCTACAAATTGGGCCTCTCAGCGCTATTCAAAACATAAGATGGATTCGGTCTCTCTGAGGAAACTCTCTGTATTTCGAACATGAAGGTGCATTTCTCGTTTTTGCGAGAAAGTTACGAAGCAGTAACATGCACTGTTTTTTGCCTTAGGTGTAGGTATAGTCCTCTACACTGAAACTTAAAAGTAACTTCTCAACTCAAAAAACGGGCTCACTGATTAATCTCAATCAGTGAGCCCGCCTTTCACATTAAGCCGTTGTATCTTCCAACTTTTTGCCTTGCGCTGCCAACTCGCGCAATATTGCGGCTGGCTTGAAACGCTCGCCATACTTGGCTTGCAGCTCTTCACAACGCTTTACAAACTGGGGCAAGCCCTTCGCATTGATGAATTGCAACATGCCGCCGGTGAAAGGCGCAAAGCCCAAACCGAAGATGGAACCAATGTTGCCATCGGCCACAGAGCGCAGTACTTTCTCTTCGAGGCAGCGTGCAGCTTCGTTGGCTTGGATGTACATCAAGCGGTCTTGGATTTCCTGTGATGAAGGTTGTTCCTTCGCCAGTGGGAATTCCTCACTCAGGCCTTTCCACAATGTTTTGCCGGTTGGGGCGTAGTCGTAGAACCCTTTGCCGTCTTTCTTACCGATACGACCATGCTTTTCTGCCACGGTAGTCAGTGTTTTGTAGCCTGGGTGGTCGGGGAAGGTTTGGCCCGCAGCTTCCATGTCTTTCTTGGTTTGCTTCATGATCAGCAGGGACAAGCTCAAAGACACTTCGTCATACAAAGCCAAGGGTGGCATGGGCATACCTGCTTCCAAACCTGCCATTTCGATTGAACGTGGGTGAACACCCTCGCCAACCATTGCAGCAGCTTCCATCAGGAACGTGCCAAACACACGGCTGGTGAAGAAGCCACGGCTGTCGTTGACCACAATCGGTGTTTTACCGATTTGCTGAACATAGTCAAAGCCTTTGGCCAAGGTTTCATCATCGGTTTTTGCGCCCACAATGATTTCAACCAATGGCATTTTGTCCACAGGGCTGAAAAAGTGCAGACCAATAAACTGGTTGGGGCGCTTGGAAGCCTCAGCCAAACCAGTGATGGGCAATGTGGATGTGTTGGATGCAAACACGGCTGTTGCAGGAATGACTGCTTCAGCTTTTGCAGTCACATCGGCTTTCACGCCACGGTCTTCAAACACGGCTTCAATGATCAAATCCGCGCCTTCCAGCTTGGAGTAGTCGGTTGTTGCTGTAATCAAGCTCAGCAATGCGTCTTTCTTTTCGACTGTGCTCTTGCGCTTGGCAATGGCTTTGTCCAGTAGGTTGGTGGAGTAGGCTTTGCCTTTGTCTGCGCCTTCTTGTGACGCATCAATCAACACCACTTCGATACCGGCTTTGGCAGACACATAAGCAATGCCTGCGCCCATCATGCCCGCGCCCAAGATGCCCACTTTCTTGACCTTCGATTTTGCAGGTGCTGTAGGACGGCTTTGGCCTTTCTTGATGGAGTTCAACTGGAACCACAAGGTGTTCATCATGTTCTTCGACTCTTGCGACAACACGCAAGCGGCAAAGTAACGGCTTTCCACTTTCAAGCCAGTGTCGATGTCGGTGATACCGCCTTCAAACACGCAGCTGGCAATGTGAGTCAGCGCTGGGTAGTTGCCAAACGCTTTGGCGTTGGCCATTGAAGGTGCAATTGCCCAAATTTGTGCAATGGCTGGGTGCTTGGAGTCGCCACCTGGGAATTTGAAACCCTTCACATCCCAAGGCTGCAAAGCTTTTGGATTGGCAACACACCATGCTTTGGCTTTGGCGATCATCTCGTCAATGCTTTCTGCGGTGTCTTGAATGATGCCTTTCTTGACGGCTTGCTCAACCCGCAATTCGGTGCCTTGGGTCATCATTTCCAACGCGCCTTGAATGCCGATCATGCGCGGCAAACGCTGTGTACCACCGCCACCGGGCAGCAGGCCCAACTTGACTTCGGGCAGGCCAAACTTGGCTTTGGGGTTGTTCAATGCGATGCGGTGGTTACAGGCCATGGCCAGTTCCAAACCGCCACCTAAAGCTGTACCGTTTAGGGCACAAACGATAGGCTTCTCGCACTTTTCCATGCGGCGAAGCATGGTTTTGAAGGCTTCGGCCAAATCAAATGCCTGCTGGGGGTCCGTGATTTTGTACACGTTTTCCAGGTCGGCACCGGCCAAAAATTCTGGCTTGCCAGAAGTCAGCACCACGCCTTTGATGGCGGGGTCTGTTTCAATGCGAGTCAAAACTTCGGCGAATGGGGCCATCAGTTCTTCGTTGAGCACGTTCATTGAACGGCCCGGCATGTCCAGGGTCATCAGCGCTACGCCGTCTGCACCCAGTTCAAATTTCACTGCTGTCATGTTCAGTTCTCCTTGGGTTCTTAGATGCGTTCGATGATGGTGGCAATACCCATACCGCCGCCCACACACAGTGTGGCGCAACCTAGGGTTTTGTCTTGACGCTCCATCTCATCGAGCAAGGTTCCAAGAATGATGGCACCAGTGGCACCCAGTGGGTGACCCATGGCGATCGAACCACCGTTGACGTTAACGCGGTCCAAGCTCACGCCCAAGTTACGGGCTGTTTGCATGGGCACTACGGCGAATGCTTCGTTGATCTCCCACAGGTCAATGTCGGAAGCCTTCAAGCCTGCTTTTCTCAAAGCTTTTTCACATGCGGCTGTTGGGCCTGTCAGCATGATGGTGGGCTCGGAGCCGATGACTGCACCTGCGCGAATTCGGGCTCGCGGCTTGAGCCCAGCTGCTTTACCTGCAGCTTCAGAACCCACCAGCACCAAGGCTGCACCATCCACGATACCGGATGAGTTGCCTGCGTGGTGCACGTGGTTGATGGATTCAACTGTGGTGTACTTGCGCAGCGCTGTGGCGTTAAAGCCCATACCGCCCATCATGGCGAATGAAGGCTGCAATGTGCCCAGTGATTCCACTGTGGCGTTGGCACGAATGAATTCGTCGTGATCAAGCATGATCAGACCGTTCAAGTCGCGAACTGCAACACGGCTCTTGTTGAAGCGACCTTCTGCTTGTGCTTTAGCAGCACGGCGCTGACTTTCTACAGCGTATGCGTCGACGTCGGCGCGGCTGAAGCCTTCCAATGTGGCGATAAGGTCAGCGGAAATACCTTGAGGAATAAAGCCAAGCTTGTCGTTGATGCGGGGGTCCATGAACCATGCACCGCCATCGCTACCCATGGTCCAGCGGCTCATGGATTCAACACCACCGGCCACCACCAAATCTTCCATACCGCTGCCTACTTTGGCGGCAGCGAGGTTTACGGACTCAAGGCCTGAAGCGCAGAAGCGGGATTGTGTAACACCGCCTACTGTTTCGGCCCAACCAGCGTCCAGCACTGCGGTACGCGCTACGTCGGCACCCTGCTCGCCCACTGGGGTTACGCAACCTAGAACCACGTCATCGACGAGGCTTGTGTCTAGGTCGTTGCGCTGCTGCAGTGCAGTCAACAGGTTGTTTAATAGCCAGACGGGAGTTGCTTGGTGCAGACTTCCGTCTTTCTTACCCTTGCCCCGTGGGGTGCGTACTGTGTCAAATATCAGTGCCGATGGCATTCAAAGCCTCCTGGTTTGGTCTTTCTGGGAGCCTAAGCGGTAATCGAAATTACCGTTATGGCTGGTTTTCTAGTTGTTCAAGAATGGCTATGTGCGTTTGCACAATCAATCGATTACTTGAATTTAGAGGGATAGCTCTAGGGATTTGGTAATTTCGGTTACTGCTTCGGTATTTCATCTTGCTGCTTCTTTGTTGCTACGTCACCGCTTCGCACCTTCGCCTGAGCCGTTGCGGCTTCGTCACCGCTTTGCACCTCTGCCTGAGCCGTTGCTGCTTGAAGGGCCTTCGGTTCCGCACACCCTCTGCCTGTCCATGCCCCGCACGCAACTCGTGAGTTGTAAATCTCCCAGATTTACAAGCTCACTCAGACATGCGTGACGCGGGGGCTCTTCAGCCTTGGGGCTGAAGCGCAATGGACACTTGCGAGGGCTTGGCGGCGGCCCTTCTTCAATCGCAGCAAAACTTCAGGCTGACGGCGCTTGGGTGACTGCGCTGAGGACGACGCAGGAGCCAGTGCCGATGCCGATGCCGATGCCGATGCCGATGCCGATGCCGATGCCGATGCCGATGCCGATGCCGATGCCGATGCCGATGCCGATGCCGATGCCGATGCCGATGCCGATGCCGATGCCGATGCCGCCAGCATTATCACCGTCCCAAGCTGCCGCGCAAGCGCAATC
>JARWZZ010000020.1 GCA_029866125.1 Limnobacter sp. | reverse complement strand
CACCAACAGCAGCACCAACAGCAGCACCAACAGCAGCACCAACAGCAGCACCAACAGCAGCACCAACAGCAGCACCAACAGCAGCACCAACAGCAGCACCAACAGCAGCACCAACAGCAGCACCAACAGCGGCTCCAACGGCAGCACCAACAGCGGCTCCAACGGCAGCACCAACGGCAGCACCAACAGCAGCTCCAACAGCAGCTCCAACGGCAGCACCAACAGCGGCTCCAACAGCAGCTCCAACAGCAGCACCAACAGCAGGAAACGACAGCCTCACAGGCACTACAGGTAATGACACGATTGACGGCCTGGCAGGAAACGACACCATTTCTGGACTGGCTGGAGATGACCAACTGACGGGTGGCGAAGGCACTGACTCCTTAACCGGCGGCGAGGGAAATGACAGCTTGGCCGGCTCTGCAGGTGACGACACCTTGAACGCCGGCGTAGGCGCAAACACCTTGGTAGGTGGTGCTGGAAACGACACCATCACGCTGACAGACAATACTGCAGGGGTAGACCGCGTTGTGTTTGCAGCAAGCGCAACAGACAACGGAGTAGACACAATCACAGGATTCTACTCCGGTGCACCAGACGGTCAAAAAGACGTCCTGGACTTTGCGGCTGTATTGGGTAATAACTACAGCGCTTTGGATGCATTGGTCACAGGCGACAATTTTGATGCATTTGATGCCTCAGTGACTGTTGCAGTTGCCACATCAATGGACAACCGAGTCGTTGCGATTCGGGGCAATTCAAACGCACAAACTCCGCTGAAAGCAGCCGATTTGGATGCACTCTTCTCTGCCAATGGTGCACTGAATAAACTCCAATTGGCGAACGGTGGCAAGGCTGTTATTTTGTTGGCAGGCAGTAACACGGCAACAAGCGCAGAGGTTATTTATGCGGTAGGTGGAGCCAATGGTACGATCACATTCACCAAGGCGAGCGACCTAGGCTTTACAGGCACAGACAGTAATTTTGGTAACTTACTTGCAGCCTCTGCAGGTGCTGCAAGCTCAACCCCTGCGCCCACTGCTGCACCTACACCCAATGGTTCAGCAATCGCTCGGACCGCTTCTTCAGAAACAGCTGTATTTGCTGCAAACCAAGACAAAACCAAACCCAACGACCCTCTCTTCGGTTCACAATGGGCATTGAACAACACAGGCCAGCGTTACACCGACAACGCAGTCAAAGCAGCTGCCTTGGCAGCCTCTGGCGGTTCATTCCTTGACATCAACGTTCTGGACGTATGGAACAACGGCATTACAGGCAAGGGTGTACGCATGGCCGTGAGTGATGACGGGTACGACCTAAATCACGAAGACCTACAAATCAATACCCTGAAAGACCTGACATACAACGCAGTGCTCGCGGGTAAAGACCCCAACAATGCAAATTTTGGTCTTGGCGCCACAGCATTCAACGATGTGGAACAAGGTGCAACCAATGCGGGCACTTTCTTCTTGAATAAGTCTGAAGCACACAGCCACGGAACAGTTGTTGGCTCCACTGCAGCAATGGATGGTAACAACGGCAAAGGCATGACAGGTGTGTCCTTCCAATCAGAAATGGTTGCTGCCATGGTATTGCCCAGTACAGCAAAAATTCCAGATCCGAATGATGCTAACAAAATGATTGAGAAGGGAACCTTATCCAACGCCGACCTACCCTCTCACGTGAAGTATTTGATAGATGTAGCCAAAGTCGATATTTCTCTGAACTCTTATGGTGCTGACCCTGCATTCTCTGAAGACTACAACATAGCCCCAGGAACACCGGATGCAAACCTCACCGACAACCAGAAAGTAGGCAGGGAGATTGCGCGCGGTGCGAAAGATGGCCGAGATGGGAAAGGCATTGTTTTTGAATTTTCTGCAGGAAACGAAAAAGCGACTAAAGCAGATTCTGGATTGACCAACGGCACCAGCAGCAGGTATGTGGTTGCAGTGGGCTCACTCGATGAGCAAGGATTTGTTGCCACCTACGGATCACGTGGTGCGAATATTTTGGTGGCTGGTTTTGGTGGTGATGGCACTGTCGATCAAAAAGTGGATGCCGGTTTTGGTGCATTGGCAGCAGATGTCAGTGGTAACTTGGGCTACAACACGGATGTAAATGCCTTTCAAGGTAATTATTCATTCGGTAATATTGGCACGTCTTATTCTGGCCCAATGGTAGGTGGGGTTATGGGGCTCATGTTGCAAGCCAATAACAATCTGGGCTTCCGGGATGTGGCGGAAATCTTGGCTTTGACCGCACGCGGTACGGGTGCCACCACTCGCGCAGCCATTCCAGACTCACCTACTTACACCACCAATAACAACTACGTCACCACGAAAACCACAGACTGGAACTTGGGCGGTATGCACTATTCTGCTGAGGGTGCAGGTTATGGTTTGGTGGATGCAGCGGCTGCAGTTCGTTTGTCCGAGCAATGGTCCCGTGCAGACAATGTTGCCACTCGCGGTACAGTCGCGAACTGGAAATCCGCAGAGGCAACTTCCGCAACAGTGGCAGGAACCGCCATCCCTGACAAAGATGCAAACGGTGGAGCAAACGGTCTAACTGTAACCGCTACAATTACACCAGACCAACAGAATCCAAACTTGCGTATTGATCGCATGGAATTTGACATCAAGTTGACTGCTGCTCGCCCCAGTGAGCTCAAAGCCATTGTGACTTCTCCGAACGGCACCAGCATTGTAATTTTCGATCAACCTCTTTCCAAAGACAAAGCCAAGGCCACGGATGCGGGTACGCCGGACACGGCTTGGCCAGGCGTATTTACGATCGGCTCCACGGCATTCTTAGGCGAAACCAGCGCCGGCGAATGGAAGCTCCAAGTTATCGATACCGTAACAGGTCAAATGGTGGATGCAAAATTTGACTCTTTCACAGTACGTGCGTGGGGTACTGCAGTCAGCGATGATTCTCAATACACCTTCACTCGGGAGTACACCAGCACCAACAAGGAAATTGTTGATGCTGCTGGGAATGACACCATCAATGCAGCGGCAGTCCACAAAGCTGTTACTTTGAATTTGGTAGAGGGGGCCACCAATAGCATCGGTAACGACACTACCACAGCTGGCACTTTCACCATCAAGGCGGGCTCAGTCATTGAGAATGCAATCGGTGGCGGCGGGGCTGACACCCTTGTTGGCAACAATGCGAACAACATTCTGAGAGGGTCATGGGGCAGCGACACCATCAGCGGTGGTGCTGGCAACGACACCATCGCGGGCGGCACAGGTTCAGACAACTTGACAGGCGGTGATGGCAATGACACCTTCCTGTTGACTGAGAACATGGCAGCCGCAGTGGGTACCTTCTTGGGAGACACAATCACCGACTTCCAAGATGGTGCAAACAATGTGCAGGATCTCTTGCAGTTTAGCGTGACGGCATTGAATAGGCTCGCAACCATTGCAGGTCAAACAGCTGGGTCGCTGGTGTCAGGGGTTATTTCCAATGCACAAGGCTACACGGGTGCTGCGGGAGCACAAGGTGCAAACTTCTTGGTCACTGGGGCCACTGCGGTAACAGCCAACCAAGCATATGCGCAGTTTTTGTACAGTTCAGACAACGGTCAGTTAGCATTTGACGTAGATGGCACTGGATCAACCGCGGCAATTAACATTGCCATGGTGGGTCAATCCAAGACCTTGGATGCAGCGGATTTTGCTTTCGTATAAAGACGCTGACTACCCCCCCCCGAGCCCGACACATACGTATCAATCAATTCATGTGCGGGCTCTCCAAACAACTATCGACGTTTGCCGAATTCGATCAATTTCCACTCCTTTAAATGAGGAGAAAAAATTTCATTGAATTGAAGCTGAACCTGACTCACTTACTTTTGACTTGAACACGGGCCCCATATCCGGAGTAAACTCAAAGAACGTTGTACCCAATTTATGCAGGGAGCCTGTAATGCCCACACCCTTGACCATGCCACTTTTCCCTTTATCAACTGTGTTGTACCCGGGTGGAGTGTTGCATCTTCAAATTTTTGAAGTTCGCTATTTGGATTTGATGAGGCGTTGCCTTCGCGAAGGCACTCCATTTGGCGTGGTCAGCCTTTTGGATGGGGCTGAGGTGCGCAATCCATTAGAAAGAGTAAATTTGGCAGGCATTGGTACCTTGGCGGAAATCAAACACTGTGAAGCGATTAGCCCCACGCTGCTGAAAATACATGCAGTGGGTACGCAGCGGTTTAAGCTGAATGCTTATGAGCAACAAAAAGCTGGCCTTTGGGTGGGTGAAATTGAAACGCTGGATGAAGAGCAAACGGTGCAAGTACCCGAACACCTTCAAACCAGCGCAGACACTTTGGACCATGTCATTAAATCGATTGAGGAACAAGGTCGCAGCCCAGACGAACTGCCTTTCAAGCCCCCTTACCTACTGAATGACTGCGGCTGGGTATCCAACCGTTGGTGCGAAATTCTACCCTTGGAAAAATCCACCCGATTGCAATTGCTGGGGCTAGACAACCCCTTACTGCGACTGGAATTGGTCAATGACATTTTGGTGGAAAAAGGGATTAGTTCGGGGATTAACTAATTGGAACTTAATGGAACTTGAGTCGACCCCTGAAGTGCGCCCGCCAAAAAATCAACATAAATGTCAGCCAACTTCATGCTGGGTACGCCCTGCATGGGCCCAGCACCAAGAGTCACCCGCATGATGGAAAAGCTATGCAACATGCTGCCCAGCGCGTAGTACACCTTTAAGCGCACCAGTTCCTCAGCTTGGTTTGGCATGGCGGCCTGTAGACGGGTAATCAGGGGCTCGTGATAGGGCAACAACCTGCCAATCATCATTTGATAGTACTTGGGGTCTGACTGAGTTAAGCGCGCCAAAAACCGAAAAGCACGCCGCGCCTGCGGCGACTCTGAATGCCATTGCATGACTGGGTACAAAAGCGCCCCAACAATGTCCCTCACCGTGGGCTGTTTTGGCTGGTTGGCCAGCGATTGCTGCAAGGTTTGATCAAACTCCTGAAACAAGGCCATCACTGAATCCATGGTGGCTTCAATCAAACCATCCCGCCCACCAAAATAGTAATGAATGACCGATTGGTTGGACTGCCCCGCCTCCGCAATAATTTGCCGGGTGGAAACAGCCTCCAAACCGTGACGGTCAAACAAACGCAGCGCAGCCTCAATAATGCGCGTGCGGGTTTGCGAGTCGCCTGTGGCTAAGCGTGGGTTTTGTAAGGTTTTGTTCATTCTGAAACTCTATATAATGCAGTTGCATCATGCAAGTGCTTTACAAACAAATCAAGCAGATATATTCTGATCACGGCTAAAAAAATGAAATGTGGGGAGACACATGAATACGCAGCATTTTGATGTACTCATTGTAGGTGCAGGTTTATCGGGAATTGGAGCGGCCGTGCATTTGCAACGCAAATGCCCCAATCACAGTTTTGTCATTCTTGAAGGCCGCGACCGGATGGGTGGCACCTGGGATTTGTTCAAGTACCCGGGTATTCGAAGCGATTCAGACATGTTCACCCTAGGCTACTCATTCAAGCCTTGGAAAGACAAAAAAACAATCGCAGATGGCCCCACCATTTTGTCGTACATCAAAGAGACTGCGGCTGAAAACAACGTGACCCGCCACATTCGCTACCAACACAAAGTGGTCAGCAATGAATGGTGCTCCAAAGAAGCTCGCTGGACTGTGACTGCACAACATGGCGACCAGCAAGTCCAGCTCAAATGCAAATTTTTGCTGATGTGCAGCGGCTATTACAGCTATGACGCAGGCTACCTACCCGACTTCAAAGGCATGTCCGACTTTCAGGGCAAGGTGGTACACCCCCAGCAATGGGACACCAACCTGGACTACTCTGACAAAAACGTGGTGGTGATTGGCAGTGGCGCAACTGCAGTCACATTGGTGCCCGCAATGACCGACAAAGCCAAGCATGTGGTGATGCTGCAGCGCTCGCCCTCTTACGTTGCCAGCCGCCCGATGTGCGACCCGTTTGCCGCCAAGGCCCGTAAATGGTTGCCAGAAAAACTGGCCTACCATGTGATTCGCGCCAAAAACATTTCTGTGCAAATGCTGTTTTACCGCATCAGCAAAAAAGACCCCAAACGGGCGCGGGGCATGTTGATTGGCTTGCTCAAACGCGAGTTGCCCAAAGGCTATGACGTGCGCACCCACTTCAACCCCAAATACAACCCTTGGGACCAACGCGTGTGTGCAGTGCCCGACAATGATTTGTTCAAAGCCATTTCGGATGGAAAAGCCTCGGTGGTGACAGACCACATCGAAGAATTTACTGCCGACGGCATCAGCTTGAAATCGGGTCAACATGTGAAAGCCGACATCGTGGTTACAGCCACCGGGCTTAACTTGTTGGCATTTGGCGGCTCGACCCTGAAAGTGGATGGGCAGCAAGTGCAGCTGAGCGACAAGGTAAGCTACAAAGGCATGATGATCAGCGATGTGCCCAATATGGTAACGATCATGGGTTACACCAATTCATCATGGACCTTGAAGTCTGACTTGGTGTCGGGTTACCTGTGCCGTATGTTGAAGCACATGCAGCGCAAGGGCTTGGACAAAGTGGTGCCCAAAGTCAAAGAAAGCGAAACGCATGCAGAACCCATCATCGACTTCAAGTCCGGTTATGTATTGCGGGCGCTGGACAAATTCCCCAAGCAAGGCGACAAAGCGCCGTGGAAATTGCATCAGAATTACCTGCTGGACTCCATCTCTTTGAGATTTGGATCGGTGGATGATGGTGTGGTCCAATATTCCAAAGCAGCCTAAAAAAATTGACAGGACGTGCCATGAAAGCCGAAAACGCATCCAACCTTGAAACCCATGCAAGCCTGCATGAGAATGACTCCTTTGTTGAATTGAAGGATGGCATTTCCATCTGCTACCGCAGTTATGGCCGCGAAGCGGACCCCACCATTGTGCTGATTGCGGGCCTTACCCTTCAACTGCATTACTGGGTGCCTGAGTTTGTTCAACCCTTGCTGCAAGCCGGTTACCGGGTGGTGGTGTTGGACAACCGTGACATCGGCAGGTCAAGCCGACACGCTTCGCCACCCTTGCAACGCAAACACCTGATATTTGGGAAAGGCAGGCACGAGGGTTATTCACTGCGCGACATGGCCGGGGATGTGATTGGCTTGCTGGACCACCTTGGCGTGGAAAAATTCCATGTGGTGGGCATGTCCATGGGCGGCATGATTGCGCAGGAAGTCACCAGCAATTACCCTGGCAGGGTTTTAACACTGACCTCGATTTTTTCCACAACAGGATCAAAAAAGGCAGGGCAGCCCAGCCTCAAAGGAAAGCTAAAGTTAATGAAGGCCCGCCCGCGTGAACGCGAGCATGGCATAGCCCATTATTTAGACCATGTGTACTTCATTGCAGGTACGCGCTACAAGGTGGTTGAAGAAACCGCGAAAGATTATGCAGCCAAAGCTTGGGACCGTGGAAACGGCGCCAAAGCAGGTGCCGGCATTTCAAGACAAATCGGCGCTATTTTTAACAGCGGGGACAGAACACCGCAATTGCGCAACATCAAAGTGCCCACGCTGGTTATACACGGTGACAAAGACCCCTTGGTCAACCCCACCGGAGGCTACGCCACCGCCGATGCCATACCCAAAGCCAAGCTTGTTTTGGTGCCTGGAATGGGTCATTACATTTCTGCCGAAGTGTCACCCATGTTGACTGATTTGCTGTTGGGGCATGTTGGGCGATAATATTTGACCACTTCTTTGAATTAAGCGATAGAATATTATCACTTTAATTGAAAGAAGAAAGCACACGGCATGGCCAAAACGACATCACCGCTGTTCCCGCAAACAGAGAGAATTCTTCAAGACTTGGGTGAAAGGGTGATGTTGGCCCGAAAAAAACGAGGCTTAACCTCCAAGCTACTCGCAGAACGCGCGGGTATGACTGCAGTTACCCTTCGATCTCTTGAGCGAGGCTCACCCGGCGTCACCATGGGTGCCTATGCAGCTGTGTTGCAAGCGCTGAAACTTGAGGATGATTTAAATCTAATTGCCAAAGATGACCCCATCGGCAACGGGCTCATTCATGCAGCACTTCAAACCACGCAAAAGCTTTCAATCAGAAGCAAAAAATCATGAAAACAATCTACGTGTATTTAGATTGGATTGAAGAGCCGATTGCAAAACTTCAGCTAGCCCAGCAAAGACGAAAAGAATCTGTTTTTATTGAAGTCACTGAACGTGGGATTGATTTTCTGAATTCGATTGCCTCATCAATTGACCCGGACATTCAAGCGGTACAAGGCCCCCAGTTCACCACGAAAAATCTTTTTGGCATGCTTGAAGACAGCTCCCCAGACCGATGGGGTAGAAGCCTCATGAAACGCAGGCATGAGAGAGAATGCAAAACGGCTGGTGAAGCAATGCGAACATTGCTGGCAAGTGATTTTTTGATTGGAGTAAACGATCCATTCAGGCAAGGTGCGTTGCGGTTCAAGCTGGATCAAGCAGGTCCCTTTGTTGATAATCATGAAATATCCGAAGTTCCGTCTGAAGTGAATTTGCGCGAGTTACTTTCAGCAGCACAGCGGTTTGAGAATGATGAAATTGATCTATCCGATGATGAATACGATTGGCTGAAATGCTTGATTGCACCGGGTTCATCATTGGGGGGTGCAAGGCCCAAAGCAAGCATCTTAAACAATCAGCAACTCATGATTGCAAAATTTCCAAGCACCAAGGATGAATGGGACACCGGCTTGTGGGAATTTATTGTCAATCAATTGGCAAAAGACTGTGGCTTGAATGTTCCACCATGCAAGGTGATCAAGGTAGGCAGCGCACATCACACATTCATCACTGAACGTTTTGATCGCAATCCAGATGGCTCACGTGTGCATTTCTGTTCAGCCATGACGATGCTTGGCAAGACAGACGGAGATGGAGCATCCACAGGTGTGAGTTATCTGGACCTGGCCCGAGCCGTAAGCAGTGAGTCCATCGACCCCTTGGCGGACCTTCATGAATTGTGGAAGCGACTTGTGTTTCACTTGTTAGTGAGCAACACAGATGACCATTTGAGAAACCACGGTTTTCTGTTCGATCGGAACGCAGGGGGATGGCGCCTGTCACCTGCGTATGACATCAACCCCAATCCAATGGGGTCTGGCCTGGCGTTGAACATCACAGAAAATGACAATGACTTGGACTTGGAATTGGCTGTGAAGGTAGCCAAGTTTTTTAGAATAAGAAGTGAGGCTGAAGCCCGAAAAATTGTGGTGATGATGGCGATTAAAATCAGAGCATGGAAAGATTTGGCCAGCAAACTCAAAGTGCCTCAGTCCGAAATTAAAAACCTTGCACCGGCATTCGAGTTGGCGGAAGAAATTCAATAAGCCATGACTTTACACCTTCATGAAGAAGACCGTTTTTGCACGCTGAAGGACTCTGCTTCCGATGCAGAAATTACACTCTGTTACCGGGTGTATGGAAGCGAATGCGAGGGCACTGTGGAGCCCACCACAAGGCCTCCCCACGAGCCCACCCTTGTTCTGATTGCGGGGCTTACCCATCAACTGCACTATTGGCCCACTTCATTGATCAAGTCATTGTTGCAAGCGGGCTATCAAATACTGGTATTGGACAACCGGGATGTGGGTAGGTCTTCCCGACACCACTCCGCACCTTTGACACTCAAACATTTGCTACTCAGCAAAGGCAGGCCTGAAGGTTATGTCTTGCTTGACATGGCTGCAGACGTCATTGGGTTGATGGACCACCTGCACATTCAAGAAGCACACATTCTGGGCATGTCCATGGGTGGCATGATTGCGCAGGAACTTGCTGCGCATTGGCCGAATCGGGTTTTGTCACTCACCTCCATGATCTCTTCCACGGGCTGCCGCAAGGTGGGGCAATTGTCCTTTGGTGCAAAGCTGCGCATGCTGAAAGCGCGGAAGCAAAACCGCGTGCAATGGATTCAAAACTTTGTAGACCATGCGCATTTTATAGCGGGCAAACGTTATGCAGTGGATGAATTTGCAGCCAAAGATTACGCTGCCAAAGCCTGGGACCGGGGCGATGGGGCCAATGCTGGGGCTGGCGCTTTCAGGCAGATTGGTGCAATTTTTAACAGCGGCGACCGCACCCCAAATTTGAGAAAAATCAAGGCCGCCACTTTGGTGATTCATGGTGACAAAGACCCGCTGGTTTCAACAACTGGGGCTTATGCCACTGCAGATGCGATTCCAAATTCCAAGCTGGTGATTGTGCCCGGTATGGGGCATTATATTTCTCCAGAAGTAGCACCCATGCTGGCGGATTTAATAGTGGGGCACACAAAAAAAGGGACATGTAGCAATGAAGGACTTCACGGGTAAAACAGCGGTGATTACTGGCGCTGCAAGTGGCATTGGTTTTGCGCTCGCAAAACATGCAGCAGCGCAAGGTATGAATTTGGTGCTGGCGGACATTGATTTGGATGCACTGAACAATGCTATTCCATTGCTGGGTCTTGCCCCCGACCGCGTACTGGGCGTACGCACAGACGTGCGGCATGACACTGAAATCAAAGCACTGGCCGATGCCGCATACGCTCAATTTGGCGCTGTGCACCTGCTGTGCAACAACGCGGGTGTGGCGCTGGGAAGGGTTACTTGGGAAAGCACCAAGGCCGACTGGGAGTGGGTTCTACAAGTCAATTTGTGGAGCGTGATTTACGGTGTTTCCGAATTTTTGCCACGCATGCAAGCCCAAGGGGGTGAGGCCCACATTGTAAACACCGCCTCTGCAGCAGGCCTGGTATCCACCCCCGGAATGGCAGCTTACAACGTGAGTAAGCATGGTGTGGTGACTCTGTCTGAAACACTCTTCCTTGAATTGCAGATGAGCCAAGCACAGAATACTGAGTCACAGATTGGAGTTTCTGTACTTTGCCCAGCTTGGGTACCCACAGGCATCGGAAAATCCGAGCGCAACCGCCCTGCGGATGTCAGCAACACCAAACCGCTGGAAGGACTTTCTGCCAAAATCAATAAGCGCATCGGCAAGGCCATTGCATCTGGGCATTTGAGTGCAGACGACATTGCGAATGAAACTTTCAATGCCATTGCAGAAAACCGTTTTTATGTGATTCCGCACCGTAACATCAACAACGCGATTGAAACGCGAATGAATGAAGTGCTTGGCCAAACCAACCCCACACTGCCCAAATAAATCCAACAAAAAAGAGAGAGACAACACCATGAAAGCACTGCTTTGCAAAACACTCGGAATGCCCAACACCTTGAGTTATGAAGATGTACCCGACCTGCAACCCGGCCCAGGCCAAGTGTTGGTGGGCATGAAAGCCGCAGGCGTGAACTTTCCTGACGCGTTGATTATTCAAGGCAAGTACCAATTCAAACCCGCCTTACCCTTTGCACCGGGCGCAGAATTATCTGGCGTGGTATTGGCCTTGGGTGAAGGCGTAAAAACCTGCAAGGTGGGCGATCGGGTGATTGCCGCTTGCCCGCACGGTGCATTTGCCGAGCAAGTGTTGGTGGCCGCAAAACAAATCATACCCATGCCTGCGGACATGAGTTTTGAAACCGCCGCTGCATTTACCCTGACCTACGGCACCTCTTACCACGCGCTGAAAGGCAGAGCGGGTTTGAAGGAAGGTGAAACCCTGTTGGTGCTGGGTGCAGCCGGCGGCGTGGGTTTGGCTGCGATTCAAATTGCCAAGGCATTGGGCGCGCGAGTGATTGCGGCAGCATCCACCGCTGAAAAGCTGGCCATTTGCAAAGGCAATGGCGCGGATGAGCTGATTAATTACAGCACCGAAGACTTGCGCGAGCGAGTAAAAGAACTCACAGGCGGCAAAGGCCCCAATGTGATTTTTGACCCCGTAGGTGGCAAGTATGCCGAACCCGCATTCCGCAGCATTGGCTGGTGCGGGCGTTACCTCGTGGTTGGGTTTGCAGATGGAGAAATTCCCAGCTTGCCCTTGAATCTACCTTTACTCAAAGGTGCATCCATCATCGGCGTGTTTTGGGGTGAGTTTGTTAACCGCCAGTTATTTGAATTTATCCGCGACTTAGGCGAGATGTTTGCTTTGATTGAACAAGGCAAACTGCGCCCGCATGTGTCGAAAATCTACCCGCTTGCACAAGGTGCGCAAGCGTTGCAGGACTTGCTGGACAGGAAAGTGATTGGGAAGGTTTTGATTACCAATAATTAAATCAAAGGATCAACGGTTTGGTTGGGGATCACAGACTTGTGACACCCAACCCCACCCACTATAGATTACGTTAGAAGTTCGGTAACCTGATTTTTCTTAGACTGAATCCCAAGGACGATCCGTTAGCCGTCATTAGAACAGGTTGTGAAGCGTTAGCCACCAAATAAGCATTGATGTCATCCACCCTGAGATTGGGATCAACGCCCTTAACCACTGCATATAAACCAGCTATTTGCGGGGACGCCATGGACGTACCAGATTTGGAAATATAGTCGGTTTGCTCTACAGAGGACACAACCCCTTGACCCGGGGCCATCCAAAAGGTTTCTCCAGGAATTTGACTCGGATTAATAATATTTGAACTTGTGGCCCTCGTATTTCCTAAACTGTTATTTACCAAAGAACCTACCTTAATTGCCCCGGAGACACACGCTGGCCAAAGCACCTTATCTGTAAATCCGTTATTACCGCTTGATATCACTGTGGGAACACCTGCATTTTTTAAGGATGCTAAAGCGTTTGAAAAAGCCACAGTCTCAGAATTGCAAGCAGCTGTCGAACCGCTACCGGCTCCTAAACTTAAATTAATGGTGTAAGGATTTGATGCAGGAGTATTTGGAACCATGGCATTCTGAGCGGCTTGCATGGCGGATACCAAATCTGCTCTGGCGTTTATCACCGAGGACTTCCCTAGGGGTGACAAACCCTCTTTCAGATAGGAGCCAGTCTGCACAGCTACAATCGCTGCATCAGGTGCAACACCTTGCAATCCACTCGCCGTATTTGGACTTAAACGCCCTGCAGCAATACCAGCAACATGAGTTCCATGGGTACAGGTCCCCCTTTGAGAAGAAGTTGCACTGGGATGAAGTAAGCAATTTGCTTCAAACCTAGGCATAGCAGACCCCTTCAAACCCAGGGGACTATCCCCACTTGCATCGGCCTGCGGGCAAATGGAAACGTAGTCGCCTGATGTGGAACCAAAACAAGCTTCAAGAACTACTTTGTCCTTTAAAAATGGATGATTCGCATTGACCCCTGTATCCATCACGATGATGTGCTGGCCTTGCCCCCTATAACCAACCCGCCATGCTGATGGCATATTCATGCTTGGGCCACTGACGGTTAGCAAAGGTTCTGCCACTGGTCGATTTTCGGATATGGAAAGGAGCCTAGGATCCTTTGTGTCGATAAGTTGCTTAATTTGCTGGGGTGTCAGCTCAACATGCACAGATGCGAATTCCCCAAAATCCTTGAACTTTTTGACTTGACCCAGTGATGACAAGATGTCGTCCAGTATCTTAACGTTTGATTGAACTGATTTTTTGTGAGACGCGGGAGAAAGTTTTCCTCCAACCCCCGACTCTCGCATAGTCAGAATTACCTCACGGTTTACATTTCTTTTTGCAAAGTCCGCTAATGACGAATCGACCTGTAGGGGCCTGGCGTTTTTTCGTTGAAATAGTTTGATCTGTCGGAATGCGTCACTATCGCTCAAGCGAATCAATCCTTGCGCGGTTATATTCAACTTTAATCGAATTCCGTTTGCTTGCCCTGACGACTCCAAGGCACCTAATTTGCCGAGCACCTCTTGTGGATTTAACAACTCCGACTTGTCCATCAGCTCGACTAAAACTCTGGCAGAAGTCGCTGCTTTTTTTACATCTGCTGGCAAAGCTTTGTAGGCTCTATTCATTTGTTTGTCAGCTGAAAACTCCAATGCTTCTACATTGAGCAACACTTCCACTTCAGCAGACCCGGTACTAACAATATTGGCCTCAATTGCTTCAAAGTCGCCCTCAGAATCGATTAGGTGTGTCCGTGAACGGTACCCTCCGTGATGAGAAAAAGAGATCGCGTTGGACGATCCTTTCAGCAAGTCGAGCCCCTGTTTGGTCACATAGAAACCCATCTGCCCAACGCCGTTTTGCCAGCGCCCTGCCTTCAACACATGATCGCCAAGCTCATTTAAAAGATTTTGGGATTTTTGCTGAAGTCGATTTTTGTCAGACCTCGTCCTCGATGCTATTTTATCGATCGGGAGATTTTCTAAATGAACAACAACGGGGGATATTCCATGAGTGGCTAGTTGCTTTTCAAGCATGACTAAATCTTGAGCTTCAACCAAGGCTGAAGAAGCATAACTGGATTGCAATAGCAAAGCACCAGCAAAGATCAGAGTCTTTTTTCTAAAGAAGTGATTCAATTCGATTCCCTAATGTTTTCGTTGTAACCCCCCTTCAGTTGCGTTTTTTGCCCCACAAGTTCGAAGATTTCTTCGCGTTGCTCCGTTCTGTTATCTGTTCATCAATAAAAAAGCCCCACCGTGATTACCAATCACAGCAGGGCTTAGCTTCAACTCAAACAAATTACTTCAAATCAAACCGATCTGCATTCATCACTTTGTTCCAAGCAGCAACAAAGTCGTTGACGAATTTCTTCTCGGCATCGCTACCTGCATACACTTCACACAGGGCGCGCAACTGGGAGTTGGATCCGAAAATCATGTCGGCCAAGGTACCAGTCCATTTCAACGCACCCGTCTTTCTGCAATGCCCTTCCAGTACACCTGCAGCAGTGGCTGACTTGCTCCACTTGGTGCTCATGTCCAGTAAGTTGACAAAGAAGTCGGTGGTCAATGCACCGGGGCGCTTGGTGAATACGCCGTGCTGGGCTTTGCCCGTGTTGGCATCCAAAGCGCGCAAACCACCTACCAAAACTGTCATTTCAGGTGCGGTCAAACCCAGCAAGCTGGCTTTGTCGATCAGGCGTTCGCCCGCTGTGTTTTCTAGCCCTTTGCGAGAGTAGTTGCGGAAGCCGTCTGCAGTGGGTTCAAGCACTGCGAAGGATTCAGCATCAGTCTGTGCATCAGTGGCGTCGTTGCGGCCCGGTGTGAAAGGTACTTTCACGTCGTGACCTGCTGCCTTTGCACCCGCCTCAACACCTGCGGCACCCGCCAACACAATCAAGTCAGCCAAAGAAATTTTCTTGCCACCGCCAGCGGAGGCATTGAAATCTTTCTGGATACCTTCCAGCGTGGCAAGCACTTTGGCCAGTTCAACTGGGTTGTTGGCCTCCCAAGCGCGTTGGGGTGCCAAACGAATGCGCGCACCATTTGCACCACCGCGCTTGTCGCTGTTGCGGTAAGTGGAGGCTGATGCCCAAGCGGTATTCACCAGTTGAGATACTGACAGTCCAGATGCCAATACTTTGGCTTTCAATGCTGCAACATCGGCATCGTCAACCAACTTGTAATCCACAGCGGGAATTGGGTCCTGCCAAATCAAATCTTCTTTAGGTACCAGCGGGCCAATGTAACGGGCCTTTGGACCCATGTCACGGTGCGTCAACTTGAACCATGCGCGGGCATAGGCATCTGCAAACTCACCAGGATTGGCCAAGAAGTGGCGAGAAATTTTCTCGTAAGCAGGGTCCATGCGCAATGACATGTCTGCTGTGGTCATCATTGGCGCGTGGCGCTTGTTGGGGTCGTGTGCATCCACCACGGTGTCGGCACCTGCACCACCTTTGGGTTTCCACTGTTGGGCGCCAGCTGGGCTTTTGGTCAACTCCCAATCGTACTTAAACAGTGTTTCCAAATAACCCATGTCCCAAGTGGTGGGGTTGGGTTTCCATGCGCCTTCAATGCCACTGGTGGTGGTGTCGCCACCCTTACCCGTACCATGTTTGTTAATCCAACCCAAGCCTTGCTCTTCAATTGGGGCGCCCTCTGGCTCTGGCCCAACAAGCGCAGGGTTGCCTGCGCCGTGAGCTTTACCAAAGGTGTGCCCGCCAGCCACCAAGGCAACAGTTTCATAATCATTCATTGCCATGCGGGCGAAAGTTTCGCGTACATCGCGGCCAGACAATACTGGGTCTGGGTTGCCATCCGGGCCTTCAGGATTCACATAAATCAAACCCATTTGCACCGCACCCAGCGGGTTCTCCAACTCGCGGTCGCCTGTGTAGCGCTTGTTGCCCAGCCATTCTGATTCTGGGCCCCAGTACACTTCTTCAGGTTCGTACACGTCCTTGCGGCCAAATGCGAAACCAAAGGTTTTGAAGCCCATGGTGTCCATACAATAGGTACCGGCCAATGTAATCAAATCAGCCCATGACAATTTTTTGCCATACTTTTGTTTGATGGGCCACAACAGACGGCGGGCCTTGTCCAGGTTGCCGTTGTCTGGCCAGCTGTTTAGTGGGGCAAAACGCTGCATACCTGTACCTGCACCACCGCGTCCGTCTGCAATTCGATAGGTACCGGCGGCGTGCCATGTCATACGTACAAAGAATGGGCCGTAGTGTCCGTAGTCGGCAGGCCACCAATCTTGAGAGTCGGTAAACAAGGCTGCCAAGTCTTTAAGCAGCGCATCAACATCCAGTGTTTTTACTTCTTCGGTGTAGTCAAAGTCGTCACCCATTGGGTCTGTCAATGGGGAATTTTGATTCAAAATTTTGAGATTGAGCTGGTTGGGCCACCAGCTAGCGTTTGTGGGAGTCCCTGCAATCGCGGTCTTGGGACCGTTACCTGTGAATGGACATTTGGCATCGTTAGACAAAGCTCTCTCCTGTTGTGGTTTGCAAATTATTGCAAAGGCCAGTGTAGAGATTGGGCTCTAATTCATCAAGTTGGATTTTTCAATGCAGACAATAGCCCGCAGCAATCACACAAAATAAATTGATAGATTTAATCTTTTAGCCAACAGCTAAATTCCTTCAGCCTTACCAATCACTCTGTATTCCCCTGCCCTTATGCCTGTCCACTTTTTAAAAGCACGATGAAACGCACTGGTTTCTGAAAATCCAAGCGCCTGCGCGATGTCAGCTAGGCTTTTTTGACTGTTGCTCAGTAAACCGATGGCCAAGTCCCGCCGCAAGCCGTCACGAATACCTTGGTAAGACTCCCCTTCGTCATCCAACCGGCGACGCAAGGTGGCTTCGGAGACGTGAAACTGCTGCACCAGTTCTGAAAAATTGGGCCATTCAGCCGGTGCTGTGTTTCTTAACTTCCTTCGGATTTGAGCTGACAAGTTGGAACTGTTGTTGTATTTCACCAAGAAATTGGCGGGTGCTGAACGAAGAAACTCCTTCATGGTTTTTTCATTCTGAACAACCTTCATTGACAAATAACTGGCAGAAAAACGAATGCCCGAACAAGGCTTGGAGAAGTGAAGATCTTGAGAAAACAGGACACTCCATTCGCCACTGAAAGGTGGCTCTGTACAACGAAAATCCGCACTTAAAATTGGTATGCGCCGACCAATCAACCAACATGCAAGGCCATGTAAAATTAGCAGGTAAGTGCCATAGGCAAATGCAGGTTTCGGTGGCGCAGAATGAGTCAGGCTTGACCGCATTGGTAGGTCAGGGCCTCCATCTTTGACTTGAATAAAAGCCACCTCAGCCTTCACCCTTCCCTCTTCAGGCTCCTCGATCTGCAAGCTGCCCTGCAAGTCATCTAACACCAAACCGAGGAATCGAATCGCCCGCCGTAAGGCTTTGTCCAAGGTATCGCTGTGAATCACAGAATGGCACAACAGCGTGAAACTGCCTGCCTTCATGCGGTGGCTGTCAAGACCAAAAAACTCATCATCCAGCGTTTGGGCAATGCCGTGCCACAACACGCCATAATGGGTGGAAGACACGCGTGCTTGTGGCGAAGCAAGCAACTCTGGCGAAATTCCCGCCTTGGCCAGCAAGGGCCACTCATCAAGGCCGCGATCTCGCAAGCATTGAATGGCTTCATGAACAAAAGCGACTGAAATGGTGCCTTTCTCGATTTTCTTGAGGTTCATGCTGACCTTGTGGTGGCTGTTGACAAATTCTATCACTCAAGTTGATCGGATCCAGCATCGAAAAATGGAGCGTTTGGGCCTATAGTGGCTGAAATGATAACCTCAATATCCAACCAATTCCGGAGCTTTTCATGTCCAATGATCCTATCGTTATCGTGTCTGCAGCACGCACACCCATGGGTGGTTTTCAAGGTGCATTTTCTAGCCTTACTGGCCCGCAGCTGGGCGCCGTTGCCATCCAAGCTGCGGTTGAACGTGCAGGCATAAACCCAAGCCAAGTGGAAGAAGTGTTGATGGGCTGCGTACTGCCTGCGGGCGTGGGTCAAGCCCCGGTCAGGCAAGCTGCATTGCTCGCAGGTTTGCCACTTTCAGCGGGTTGCGCCATGGTGAGCAAGGTTTGTGGATCGGGCATGAAAGCGGCCATGATGGGCCATGACGGATTACTTGCAGGTTCAAATCAAATTGCCGTGGTTGGCGGCATGGAGTCCATGAGCAACGCCCCCTACCTGCTGCCCAAGGCCAGAAGCGGCATGCGCTTAGGCCACAGCCAAGTGATTGACCACATGTTTATGGATGGTTTGGAAGACGCCTACGCGAAAGAGACTCGCGGCCGCTTGATGGGTACTTTTGCTGAGGAGTGTGCATCACAATTCACCTTCAGCCGTGAGGATCAAGACCAATTTGCGATCCGCTCCACCACCCGCGCAAAAGAAGCAAGCAGCAATGGCTCATTTGATTGGGAAATTGCACCTGTAACAGTGGAAGGCAGAAAGGGCGAGGTGCAAGTTGACAAGGATGAAGGCCCTTTTGCAGTGAACTTGGAAAAAATTCCAAGCCTGAAACCCGCCTTTAAAAAGGATGGCACAGTCACGGCTGCCAACTCATCTTCCATTTCTGACGGCGCAGCAGCGATGGTGCTGATGCGTGCATCCACAGCGGCGAAGCTTGACGTCAAACCCCTCGCCCGTATTGTGGGCCATGCCACCCACGCTGGGGTACCCGCGCTGTTTACCACTGCGCCAGTTGGTGCGATCCAAAAGCTACTGGACAAAACAGGTTGGTCCAAGGACAGCGTTGACCTGTGGGAAATCAATGAAGCTTTTGCAGTCGTCACCATGGCAGCAGTCAAAGAGCTTGAGTTGAACATCGAGAAGGTCAACATCCATGGGGGTGCATGTGCATTGGGCCATCCCATCGGTGCATCTGGTGCGCGCATTGTCGTGACTTTGTTGGGCGCCTTGAAAAAAACCGGCGGCAAGCGCGGCATTGCAGCATTGTGCATTGGCGGTGGCGAGGCCACGGCAATAGCCGTGGAAATGGCTTAAAGCAAAAACGGCTTTGAATCAAAAAAACACTCACCGATACCCGGACTTCAACCATGTTACTGAATCAAGAACAAGAAATGATCCGCGATTCCATGCGCACTTTTGCGCAGGAACGCCTTGCCCCCTTCGCTGCCAAATGGGACAGAGAGCACACCTTCCCGGCCGAGGCAATCCAAGAACTCGGCGAACTGGGCGCAATGGGCATGGTGGTGCCCGAGGAGTGGGGTGGCGCAGGAATGGATTACATGTCCTTGGTGCTGGCATTGGAAGAAATTGCAGCGGGTGACGGCGCAACATCCACCATCGTGTCTGTTCAAAACTCACTGGCTTGCGGCATCACTTTGAAATACGGCAGCGACGCGCAGAAGGAAGAGTGGCTCAAACCCCTAGCCAGTGGCAAAAAGCTAGGCTGCTTCTGCCTGACTGAACCACACACGGGTTCGGATGCGGCGGCACTCACCACTCGTGCCGAAAAGGATGGAGACTATTTCATCCTCAATGGCGTGAAGCAATTTATCACCACGGGTAAGCATGCGCATGTTGCGATTGTGTTTGCGGTGACTGACAAAGCCGCGGGAAAAAAAGGAATTTCCTGTTTTTTGGTACCCACCTCCACACCCGGTTTTTTGGTAGGCCGTACAGAAGACAAGATGGGGCAGCATGCGTCGGACACTGTTCAAATTTTGTTTGAGAACTGCCGCATCCCTGCCTCCGCTTTGTTGGGTGAGGAAGGCGAAGGCTACAAAATTGCCTTGTCAAATTTGGAAGCTGGACGCATTGGAATTGCGGCGCAAAGTATTGGCATGGCACGTGCTGCATTTGAAGCTGCAGTCCACTATGCCAAAGACCGGGTTGCATTTGGGCAACCCATTTTTGACCATCAAGCGGTGAATTTTCGGCTGGCTGACATGAACACCCTGCTGGATGCAGCACGGCTTATGGTGTGGCGAGCAGCCATGTTGAAAGACGCTGGCATGCCCTGTCTCAAGGAAGCCTCAATGGCCAAGTTGTTTGCATCCGAGGCTGCTGAAAAAATTGCATCGGATGCAATCCAAGTCCACGGTGGCGTGGGTTACACCAGCGATTTTCCGGTGGAGCGTATTTACCGTGATGTACGGGTTTGCCAAATTTACGAAGGCGCCAGCGACATTCAAAGGCTTGTGATTGGCCGCAGCATTTAAAGCAGTGCTGATTTTTGAATCGGCATTTTGGTGGTGCGTAAATAAGAAAGTTTGATGTCAATTTTGCCGAATTTTGCGACAGCAGCCTCATCACTGAGGCTTAAAGCAACAATCACATCTTGCCCTTTAATCCAGTTGGCAGGGGTTGCAAGCGGTTGATCGTAAGTGAGCTGCAGTGCATCCAAAACACGCAAAATTTCTGCAAAATTTCGTCCTACTGACATGGGGTAAGCCATAGTTAACTGCAGCTTTTTGTCGGGGCTAAAAATGAATACTGTGCGCACGCTGGCTGAATCATCCGCCGTGCGCCCATCGGGCAAATAGGCCTCGGCAGGCAGCATACCCAGCGCTTTTGAAACCTCGAGTGACTCATCTGCAACAATCGGGAAAGTAACCTCAGCACCCGAAAAAATTTCGATGTCACTGATCCATTGATCGTGCTCATCCACGCCGTCCACCGACAAACCAATCACCTTGGTACGCCGCTTTGCCCATTCACCGGCCAACTGGGCTACAGCACCAAACTCAGTGGTGCAAACAGGCGTAAAGTCTTTGGGGTGGCTAAACAATACAGCCCAACTTTCTCCAATAAAATCATGCAGATGAATATTTGCCTGATTTGTTTTTAGCACCAAGTTTGGCGCTACATCGTTGATTCTTAAAACCATGTCAATCTACCTTTGTGAGCCAAGCTCAGTAGTTGGCGACAGCTATATTCGCCAATTGACTAAGACTATCATATTAGTTGGCGCAATTGTTTTTAATTAAATTTACCTCTCAATTTACCTACAGCACGCAAAACTCCTCACCCAAGCTCCTCAATCCATGCTATCAATCCTGCTATTACAGCAAAGGCCTGTGGTTTGCGTTTGCTTTTATAAAAATATTCATTAACCTCCACCATGATTAACTTGCCGAAAGTTTCTCCAAATCAGGTACTTGCGGTTTCACTGGGCTTAATAGCCTTGGGCTGGGCCCAATTGGCACCTGGTCAGGTATTGGACTCATCGACAGTCGGTCTGCCTGAATTGGGCGAAGTGGAAGTCAGTGCAAAACCCTTGATAGCCCCAGCCCCCGGCAACCCCACCAACTCCAAAGCTCGGGTGAGTGGTGCAGATTTGTCTGCATCCACCGCCAACACCCTACCCGAGGCTAGCCTGCGCGTGCCCGGCTTCTTTGCCTATGGCAGCACCCCGCGCAACTCTGGCTTTAACATTCGAGGCGTGGGTAACAGCCAGTTCAATGACGGCTTGGACAGTGGCACTGGCCTGTACATCGACGGCATTTACCTTGCAAGGCAAAGCTACGGTGCGAACAGTTTGTATGACTTGGAAGACATCACCGTGCTGCGAGGCCCGCAAGGCGCAAGCTACGGTTTTGGCAACACCACAGGCGAAGTGCATTTGCGCACGCGGCTGCCCTCCTTCACCCCATCCACGGAAATATCGGGCTCTATCGGCAACTTGGGCTACAAACAATTTGCGCTGACCACAACTGGGCCCTTGGGTAATGGCAACAGTGGAAATGGCACGGGCAGCAATTTGGCCGGCCGGCTTAATGTGTACGGGCAAGTGCGTGATGGCTTAATCACCAATCTTTTTGATGGCAACAAACTCAACGACCAAGACCGCTTGGGTGTAAGGGGGCAATTGCTGTGGGCCCCGGCAGATGAGTTACTCGTCCGTGTGATTGGTGAATATGGCATGTCCGATCAAAAATGTTGCACGGTGGCACTTCTGGCACCTGTGAGTGCCAGTATTCAATCGTCAGACGATTACATGGGCTATAAGCGCCCGGGCACCAACCCTTACGACCGCGTTACAGACAATGACAGAACCACCCGTAGCCGCTTGCTACGCCGGTCCTTGTCTGTAATTGCAGAGTGGACTCCGCCAGGCCGGCACACCCTCACCAGCTTGACGGGTTTCAATGGCTTTGACATTAGCCCAACCCAGTTTGACGACGGCACCTCCATGCGCTTGGTCAACAGCAACATCACCTCAAAGTCCTCTCAGTTTACGCAGGAAGTGCGGCTGAACTCTCGTTTTTTGCGTGCGGAAACCACGGTCGGTATGTTTTACATCCACCAACGCTTACAAGGCAGGGAACGCGCGGTATTGGGGGATGAGATTGCACGCTGGGCCTTGGGTGGGGTTTTACGATCCAGAGTACCGGGCCTTACTCAACAAAACAGCGGCTTTGTCATTGATGCCGTGTTGCCGCCACAGGCATTGAATGGTCTGACCTTGAATACCCCATACAGCCAAGTGTCTGACAGCTATTCCACATTTGCGTCGACTGATTTCAAACTGAGTCCAAATACGGTGATGACTGCAGGCTTGCGCTGGACAGCAAGCAACAGACGGGCAGAAATTTCGCGGGACCGCAGCGGTGGTAACCTCAATTCCAGCCCACTTTCATTGACCAACAACTTGGCTGTGCTGGCGGGCCTTTTGGGTCAAAATGCCCGTGATGTAACCTACGACGGCATCATCGACTCTTTGGTTGGCCCCTCGTTTGAAAGGCAAGACACGCGTAAGGACCACGGAGGTTCGGGCAAACTGGCAATTAAACACCAATTGAACTTGGACACATCGGTATACGCCAGCGCCGCCACCGGCTACAAGAGTGGAGGCCTTAACCTTGCGGGCATTACCCGACAAGTTAAACCGCAGTTTGAAGCCGAAACCGCAAGCAACCTTGAGTTGGGTTTAAACAAAGTACACCCCAGCGGAAAACTGTCCTACAACCTGGCCTTGTACAACACCCGCATAAAAAACTTTCAAGCCCTTACCCATGATGAAGGCGAAGGACTCATAGCCAACCCAAGGCCTAACAATGTGATTAACATACCCAAGGTGAGGCTAAGAGGCGTTGAATTTGACTTGAGCAGCCGCTTAACCCCCACTTTCAGCCTTTACACGGGGCTGGCCTACAACCAGGCCACCAGCATCGAATTTACCAATGCCCCCAACGAGGACACCGGCCAAAACAACAAAAACCTGAGTGGCAAACAACTCTACAACGCACCACGCTGGAGCGGCTTTGTGGGGCTGGAGCACCGCCTCCCCATGCCAAATAAAAATTACACCTACTGGGGGCTGGACTACCAATTCCGCTCAGGCACTTTTGGATCGGTTGACCAAAGCCGAAGCAGTTTCATTGAAGGTTACCAAATAACCAATCTGCGTTTGGGCTACCGCAACCAACAAGAAGGCTGGGGCGTGCAAGCTTGGGTGCGTAACTTGTTTAATGAAGATTATTTGCAGGCTGTATCCACCCTTTACAGTGTGGGTGAATTGGGCGGCTTTGCCGGCGACCCTCGCACCTACGGCGTGACCGTGGATGTGCAGTTGGGCAAATAAAGCCCCCTCAACATCTCACTTCCCGTTGGGCAATGTTCTGGGGGCACGGCACACTTACAGTGGCTTAAACCAAAAAGTTTCCAACCACATAGTTGTCAATATCCACATTGTTTGTTTGACCCACCAAGGATACGGTGATTAACCCAGCCGCATCGGATGTTGCAAAAAACACCTGATCGGGGTCATCGCCATCCGTAGCGGAAGTGATGAATACAGCCTTGGAGGTGGTAACGGCGGTCATGTCTATGTTGGCATACTCGCCCCCTGCGGCCAATGCTGCCTCCAAACCAGCTTTCGTGATGATTTCTTGCCCGCCAACAATATCCACCAAGCGAACTATCAGCCCTTTGACATCCACTGCAGCAGTGGGGTTGATTTTGTCAACAGCGCGAAGTGCGCTGGGGGCCGCTCCGATGAACATATTATCCTGTTGCAGGTCGAACAAAGCGAAACTCAACACATCTTGATTAGCACCCGCCGTAAAATCAGTAAGGGTGTCGGTTCCATTGATTCCTTGGGCGCCGGAATTGGATGAAAACTGGAAGGTGTCCATACCATCACCCCCAAAGAGGGTGTCGTTACCAGCCCCACCACTCAGGGTGTCATTGCCGACGCCCCCTTCAAGTGAGTCCATTCCCAAAGAGGTAGAAAGTGAGTCATTGCCATTCCCGCCAAAAAACACCATAGGCATACTCGAAGTATTACCCGGGCGCAGTGTGTCATTTCCATCAAAACCAAATGCAAACAGGGAAGATGACGCGGAGTTTGATATGACGAAGGGACTTAAAACTCCATCATTGCCATTCGTACCCAAGTAAACTCCGGTAAACAAGTTTGTAGTTGTTGTTCCATCAGATAAAAAGAGATTTTCAGGAATGATGGGGCTCCCTGGAAGGGGAGGAAACCCAGGCGCCGGAGTAAAACCAAGTGTGCGGAACGCTCCACCGTTCGCCTGAGTGTCGGTGAACACTGTGACACCTTCCTTAAGCAAGCTGAGGGTATCGCTCAAGTTTGCATCGGCGGCAATCACAGTTAACATGCCATTCACGTCGACGGCGGGGCCCCGAATAACAGACGGGCCGAGGGATTGCCCATTTCCAATAGCTGAGCCATTCAAATCCAGATTGTCCAGTACCCCGGCAATGTTGGCACCTTTTAAAACCACGCCCAAGTCGTTATTGGTAACTGTACCCAACGTTCCTGATGTTCTGCTGTAAATTAGTACATCGTTTCCCGAGGCGTTGGCCGTAAATGCACCACCTGACTCCGTACCTGCCACCAAAGTTCGAACTGTATTGGCTGCGGGCGAAAACGTGAATGTATCCGACTTGTTTGTAAAATCCGTCACAAGCGCATACCCAGTGACGCTGTTGTTGGTGCTATTAAAGGTGAGTGCCGCACCATTGTGGCTAAAAGCATCACTGCCCATGCCGCCGGTTAGCGAGTCCGCCCCCCTACCACCGGTAATTGAATCCACACCTGCCGAACCAACAAGGGTAAGAACCTGAGTCGCAGAGGCCTGGCTACCATTAATAAGATTGCCACCGCTTGAGTTTGTATCTGCAGACAAGTCGACGGTTCTCAGGCCACTGGTTAATGTATTGTTGTTAAATGAGTTGATGTTCAATCGAATCTCTATGGCGTTGGCAGTGGCTTGGCCCGCCCGAATCGTTTCAATGCCGACCACGTTGGTCAATGTGGTGTTGAACTGTATTTGAAAGCCGTCTGCGTTGATGACTACTACGTCTGTTCCATCCCCACCATTGATGGAATCCACTGCAGTATTGTTATCTACAAACTCTGCAAAACTGTTGTAAATAAAAGTGTCATCTCCAGCCTCACCATTGAGCGTGTCGACTCCAGACCCCCCAGTGATGGTGTCGTTCCCGGCTTTGGCATTGACCAAATCATCGCCAGCCAATGCGTCGATTGTATCGGCATCGTCCGTACCATTCAGTGGGTTGTCATTGTTGGGGGTGCCAGTGATGTTACTCACTACCGTGTAGGTAACAAGATCGCTACCTGAAGGGGAAAATGTAAAGCCGCTGGTGGCTACACCCATCAATTTAATCAGGAGGTCATTGGCTCCATCCAAGACAGTATCGCCATCGCCGTTGACAGCCAGGTAATTGCCAGAAAAACTGTTGCCGGTGCCCGAGTCAGTGACCCGAATCAAACTAACTTGTTTGGAGGCCCCTGTGACAGCACCTTGAATGGCAGCCTGAAGGGCAGATGCAGTCGTCGCCTGCCCTTGCGAACCCACACTTGCGGCTGTGAATGCGGTGCCGTTTGGAATGGAATATCCACCATTGATGGTGGGCAACAGAAACTGGTCACCATGACCTAGGGTAACGGTGTCGATGCCCGCACTGCTTGCGTCGATTGCTGTTTCGATGTTCACACCCGACAGTTTCGCGGCAAGGCCAGCATACATATAACTATCAGCACCAGCACCACCGATCAGTACGTCGCCTCCTTCACCGCCGCTTAATGTGTCACTGCCACTGCCACCATCAAAATGGTCATTCAGCGTACTACCATTTAGCGTGTCGTTTCCGTCGAAACCAAATAGGATGTGCTGATTGTTGGCTGTTGCAGTAAAGGTATCACCGTCTTTGGAGCCCAATACAGCAACTGTATTCGTGGCTGTGCCACTAGCACCATCAAACACTTCAATTGCACCACTTAAAACCTGAGTTTGTTGGGTAGGCGTAAAAGTCAGTGTGCGTGTTTGCCCGCCGTTTGCTTGCGTATCCGTGGAGACGCTGGTGGTGCCGATGCGGACTTGGAGCGTGTCGCCTGCATCTGCATCGCTGGCTTGTAGGGTTATTGTTGGAGCACCGGTGCCAAAACCAACTGTAGGTTGCGCAACAATCATGGGCGCTGCATTCTGCCCATTGCCCGTGGCTGGTCCGTTCAAATCAACGTTGGCGGCTAGGCCCGCTGCGCCCACGCCCACCAGTACCACGCCTAAATTGTTTGTCACGGGCACATTGCCAGTGGTTTGGCCAAACACCATGGCATCATTGTCTGTAGCTGCAGTGCCAGGTGTAAACACACCAGTTGTGGCATTGTACGTGCCGGTAATTACGGTACGTACTGCGCTTTGTGCTGCGGTAAATGAAAGTGCATCTTGTTTGTTGGCATATTGGTTGACCACATCAAAGCCAGTTATAGACGTGCCGTTGACGGTCATGCTACTGCCGCTCTCAACCACGGTGTCTGCGGCATTGTCATTCAACCCCAAGGTGTAGGTGTCCACACCTATACCGCCGGTTAAACTGTCTGCACCCGCACCGCCTTCCAAGCTGTCGTTACCCCCGCCACCAACAAGGCTGTCATTGCCAATGTCGCCTTTAATCAGGTCTGCAAAGGATGAGCCGATTAGGTTGGCTGCAGCCCCAGTGTTTGTGATGGTAAAACCGTTGGCGCCAGCGGTCACTGAGGTTAGATCTACATTGAATCCGTTGGTGCTTAATGTGGCTGTGCCGTTGTTTTGGGTGGCTTTGTTGGCTGTAAATGCTGCGCTGACTGTGGCGTTGGCTGTGGCGCCAGCGCTGACATTCAGTATGTCGCCCGCGCTTAAATCAGTGATGGTGACTGTACCCGCTGTGGCGTTGAATGTGTCGTTGCCGCCTGCGCCTGTCAAGGTGTCTCCGGCTTTGCCGCTCAGGGTGTTGGCTGCGCCATCGCCTATAATTTCTTCGCCATCGCTGACCACCGATACAGTGCTGTTGGCCTTGTCCACATTCAGCTTGAATCTGGTGGTACCTAGGTTGTTGATGATGGTGCTGTTGATGTTGGTGCCATCGGCCCACTGCAGCATGTAGTCGTTGTCGTTGGCGCCTGCATTTGCACCGGTAGCTGCTTTGAAGGTTTTTGTGGCTTCATCGTAGCTGCCCCGAATCAAGGCCAAGTTGTTGGCTGTGGCTGCTGTCAGGTAGGTGGTGCTGATGGTGGGGTCCACGTTGGCATTCAGCACACCTGCGTACAGTTTGATCAGGTCGTTGGTACCCAGGTTGTTAATCACGTCCATGTTGGCGGTGCTGCCTGCATCGGTAAAAGTGCCTGTGCCGGTTTCGCCCGTGCCTGTGTAGGTGACGGTGTCGATTGATTTATCACCCGCGGTGCTTGTACCTGTACCTGTTCCGCCCAAGTTCAAAGTGTCTGCCCCCAAGCCACCCGTCAGGTTGTCTGCTGCTGTGCTGCTGGTTAGCACATCTGCCTTAGCACTGCCTTTGATTGTGACGCCTTGGGTGGTGCTTGTGTTGCTGACTGTAAAGCCGTTGGCGCCATTGGTCACTGCAGACAAGTCCACATTAAAGCCGTTGCTGGTCAATGTGGCTGAACCGTCGTTTTGGGTGTCTTTGGTGGCGATGAAGTTGGCTGTGACGGTGGCATTGCCAGTCGCGCCACTGCTGACCTTCAGTACATCGCTTTCGGACAGGTCTGTAACGCTGGCCGTGCCAGCTGTGATGTTAAAACTGTCGTTTGCTGCGCCACCGGTCAGGGTGTTTTTATCCACAGCTGAGTTTAGGCTGTCTGCCAAGGCTGAGCCTGTAATGGTGACTGCTGTAGTACCCGTGCTGTTGACGGTAAAACCGTTGGTGCCCGAGGTCACCGAGGTTAGATTTACATTAAATCCATTGGTGGTTAATGTGGCTGTACCGTTATTCTGTGTGGCGTTGGTGGCGATAAATGCAGCGCTGACTGTGGCGTTGGCTGTGGCGCCTGCACTTACATTCAATATGTCGCTGGCGCTCAAGTCAGTCACAGTCACTGTACCTGCGGTGGCGTTGAAGGTGTCGTTGCCGCCCGCGCCTGTCAGGGTGTCTCCGGCTTTGCCGTTCAATAGGTCGACATTGTCTGTGCCGGTAATGGTTTCGCCAGGCGCAGGAGTTGGTGCTGCTGTCGGTGCTGCCGTTGGTGCTGCTGTTGGTGCTGCTGTTGGTGCTGCTGTGGGTGCTGCTGTGGGTGCTGCTGTTGGTGCTGCTGTGGGTGCTGCTGTGGGTGCTGCTGTGGGTGCTGCTGTGGGTGCTGCTGTGGG
>JARWZZ010000002.1 GCA_029866125.1 Limnobacter sp. | reverse complement strand
TAATAGACCTAAGTTTTAAACATCAATTTGTTCGTAACCTGCGGCGGCGGGTGAAACAACGGAAATGATCTTGAGTGCCTCATTCCCTGTATTCACAACGGAATGAATACAGTTGCTTGGGGCGATCACGATGTCGCCTGCGTCCAATTTCAGTTTTGCGCTTCCTATGTCTGTAAGGTACTCACCTTTGCCTGAAACCACATACCAGGTGTCTTGACCATGTGGGTGAATATGCGGGGCAATTTCTTGACCCGGGTTCAGATGCCAGGCGACAACAACCGATTCGACGGTTTCAACAACCACCGAACGGATCGGTTCCCCAACATTTGATTCATAGAAGTCGTGGGATTGATATTGCCTTTTCATGGTGCATACCTCCGGTCTGTATGCTTGGATCAGCAATATTTATACCCGTAGATTTATGTTTGATTCTTCCAATTTGAGGGTAATTTGCTGAAGAGCACTGCCACCGTTACTACTGAGCCTTCTGCAGTAATCGGTGTATTCACCCGCAGCGTATTTGTCCACCAAAAGATGTCACCTTTCAATTTAAGAAACCAATTCTTTGCGAGGCCTACAAGTGAATTAGGTGTGAGTCAGTATCGTACTGAATTTTCGCATCACCCGTGTGAAGGCGTCGGAGTGCACCGATTCCATCCGGTTTGCCCTTAATTCTGCAACATCTTCGAATGTAAGGGGGTCGCCCTCAATGACGCCCATCGTCCAGTTGTTAAAAAGGCGATCTTTCACCGGGGTGATGTAGATGATACGGCTGTCGGTGTGCCTTTTGTCTTCAAGGATCTTGACGTAAGTGCGAATAACAGCATGCTCGTGTCCTTCCAAAACCTGCATGTACATTCCGCCACCATGGATTAATACGCCCGTAATACCCAAAGTCTTGTTGTTTTTTCGAGAAGCAAGCAAGATGGCATCAACCGTTTCTTGGTTGGGTTCGTGCTTTGCTTTGCTGCAATAAAGAAGACGGATCATGGTTAGTCTACCTATAAGGCGTTAAACGTCTTTTTATAAAGTGGTAAGCGAATAGTTGGTTTTACAATGGTGTCCTGATATGTCATAGGTTAATCATTTATGTATGACCCTGATTCCCCCTCAAATCAGCCTTTAACTTTTATTACCATGGCCTAGACAAACTAATGTGTGGTCGATATGTTATGGAAGGGCCGATATCGCGGATGACCGAGTATTTCGATGCCCGGTACACGGAAGGTGAATCCCTTTTTAAGAGCACTTACAACATAGCCCCAACCAGCGTGGTGCCTGTGGTGCGAATTAACCGGGAAGGCGAGCGCGTAATTCTCAACCATGTTTGGGGCTTGATTCCGCATTGGGCTAAAGATGCCAGTGGCTCCGCCAAGTTGAACAATGCCCGCGGTGAGACTGTCCACGAGAAACCTTCGTTCAGAACAGGATTCAAAAAGTTTCGTTGTCTCATTCCAGCCTCTGGCTACTACGAATGGCAGGCCCCGCCCGAGGGCACAGCCGACAAGAAAGCACGCAAACAGCCCTTTTATATTTACCCCGCCACACAACCTTACTTTGCAATGGCTGGCGTATGTGACCATTGGAAAGACCCTGAGGGTAATTTAGTGATGAGTACTGCCATCATCACCACTGAGCCTTCCGCGCCACTTGCGCATATTCACGACCGCATGCCGGTAATGATTGCGCCCGAACATTGGGCTGAATGGCTTGACCCAAAAAATCAGGATGTGGAAGGGTTGAGAAAATTTATTCAGTCCTCAGATGAAGTGAAAAGTCACGCCGTTGGGTTTGGAGTGAGCAATGTGGGCAAAGCAAGACTTGATCAAGTGGAGTTGATAGATCAATTTTTTGGCGGAACAAATACTTCAAGTTACCAAGGGCCAGCATGAGCCAAACTCTTTCTATCGCGGTCATCGGTAGCGGCATTGCCGGTTTGGCTGCCGCTCGTTTTTGTCAGGATGCTGGTCATCGAGTGACTGTGTTTGAGGCGCAGCGATGCCACGGCATGGATGCTCACAGCCTACAGCTTGATGGGGGCCTTGTTGACGTTCCTTTGCGTGTGATGAATCCGCACGCTTGGCGCAGCGTGATCAAATTGGCGGCCCACGTGGGTGTTGACACGTATGCTGTCGACACCTACACCGCGTGCAGTTGGGACGATGGCAAGACTTGGTTGCGAAGTAGCCGGCTGCCCGTGCTTGGTTTGCCTTGGGTTGCTGAGTGGCGGTACCTGAATCGGGACAGCTTACGTGTGGCTCACGGCTTTCTGCAGTTACGTCGCGCTTTGCGGCAGTTGCAAGCGGGGCGCGATGATGGGCTCACTCTGGCCGACTTTCTGGCACGCAATCAAATTGATATTTTGTTTTGGCGTGGCTTGCTGTTGCCTATCCTTATTACCATCTGCACTTGCAGTGAAGACCATCTACTTGCTTGGCCCGCGCGCGATTTGATGGCGCTTGTTGAGACCATTATTCATGGCGACCGTTTGCGCCGTTTGCAGGGCGGCACTCCGGCGCTGGTTGCCGGTCTGGCTCGCGACTTGACTCTGATTGCGGGTAGCCCAGTGGTGTCGGTGCGCCGTGATGGCGAAACAATGACTGTGCGTAACGCACGTGGCGAGTCAGTCACTGTCGATCATGTCATCGTTGCCACTCAGGCCAATCAGCTGAGCTTCCTTGACCCGGTGGAGCATGCCCGCGAGATTGCCTTACTCTCGAATATTCGCTTCGACCGCGGGGAATTGTGGGTGCATCGAGACACCCGCTTCTTGCCCGCACGAAGGCAGGATTGGTCTGCTTTGAATTATCAAATGGATCGAAACCTGAACCATGCCACATTCACGGTGCTGGTCAATGCGGTTGAACCGACCCTGCGTGGTGATACACCTGTGTTGCAAACTTGGAATCCGCTGATCGAGCCCGATCCATCTAAGGTGATTGTTCGAGTGCCATTTGAGCGCGCGGTGGTTCACGGGGGAACGCGCGCAGTTCAAGATACCTTGGGGGCGATGCATGATGAACCAGAACGCCGCCTTTTTTTCTGCGGAGCTTGGGCTTATCCTGGTGTACCCCTTCTTGAGTCGGCAGTGCGTAGCGCCTTGGCGGTGGCCGCCCGTCTACAGGTACCTGTGCCCGCTGACCTGGCAGCATGAGCAATCCCGATCGTTTCCGAATTTCCACCACCTTGCTTCATGACGGCCCATCTGCATGGGCCAATCTCGGCCTTTGGCAAAGTGCCGGTCAGGATTATGTCAGTGCAGCCACCGCACTTGCCGACTGGCATTGGCAGCTAGCCTCGCCAGCTACTGGCACCTGTTTGCTGGATGCAGGCTGTGGCTATGGTGCAAGCTTGCATTATTGGCAGTCGCTGGACTCCACGCTGAAGCTGACCGCCTTGGAATGCCAGCCAGCCTGTCTTAAACAACTGCATAAAGATGGGTGGCCCGCCATTGACGGTCGTTTTGACACCATTGCCTTGCCCCCAAGTTTGCTATCTGCTTCTCAAGACACCTTGATATGCCTGGATGCTGCTTATCACGCGCGCAGCTTGCTACACTTTGCGCGATTTGCCTCGCAAGTGCTGCGTCCTGGCGGTGTGCTGGTGTTTAGCACTCTGCTGGTGCCGCAAAATGTCAAAGCAAGTATTCGGCTACTGCTACGCGCCGCTGGCTTGCCTCGTGGCAGCCAAGTGGACGCATCGGAATTACAGGGCGAATTGGAGCAGGTGGGTTTACAATCGGTTGAGTTGATTGACTTGGATGCAGAAGGAGAGGGAGTACTTAGGGGGTTTGCAGCTTACACGCAGCGCCGTGCAGGTGAATTGACGCTACGCCAGCGCTTGTCTGCTGAATGGTTGAAGATCGAGTTGACTGGCCAACTGTGCGCGAAGCTTTCCGCGCAACCAGGTCTGCGATATGTGCTGATACGGGCTGTATTACGCCCTTAGCCTAGGCCCTTACTCATGCAATTTGGCCAATTAACCACCCTATTGTTGAATGGAGACTAGGATGATCGATTGAGCACCGTGAATAATCGACATGCGACTACAATTGCTTCAAATTAGGAGAGAACTATGACGACTGCGATGACGACTGCAATGACAACTTTAACGGGTGGATGCCACTGTGGGGCAGTGCGGTATGAAGTAACGGGGGAGCCTATAACCCACGCCATTTGCCACTGTAGCGATTGCAGGCGCCACGCCGGTGCGCCGATGGTGAGCTGGACCATGTACCCTCAAGAGGCACTGAAGGTGACCAAGGGTAGCCCCAAGCTGTATGAGTCATCTGAGCATGGTCGGCGTCAATTTTGCCCGACCTGCGGCACTGGGTTGTTTTATACAAATGATGAGGTGTTGCCGGGTATTGTGGACATTCAAAGCGCCACCTATGACGACCCAGAAAAAATACCACCCCGCGTTCAGATCCAAATTGCCGAGCGGCTTAATTGGATGGAAAGCGCGCACGGCTTACCCAGTTTTGATCGATACCCGCCCCAACAGTAGCTCTCGATTATTCTTACCAAACCTCGTTGGTTAGCCGCACAACAAAGAAGCCTTGGTACACATCGCTGTACCAAATTTCTTTTCGTTCGGGGACAAAGGTGGGTCTGGCCATGGCCCAATTCGAGGGTGGTGCCAGTATGTTCAAACTACGGGGTTTGGCTGGGGCCACGAAGTAGGCAATCTCTTTGGGGTATTTTGGGTCTCGAATGTCAAACACGCGCAAACCTGACAGCATCATGCTGCAAGCCACGATGGGTGGGTCAACCAAGGTAGGCACATTGCAATAGTGGGCACCATAGCCGCCGCCGAAGTTTTGTGCACCAGGGTCTGAAGCAAGCGCTTCGCGATTGGCAATATTGTGTACTTCCAACCGAAGATTCGAAACCAATGAAGGTTTTGTTTCGTCAGAAATGTCGATGATTCGCCCGGCGCCCACAAGTGGGCCATTGGGGGAGGACACCAAATCTGCAACTTTCAGAGGCGCTCCAAGAAAACCGGTTTTGATGACATCAAGGCCAGATCCTCCCGATGCAAACTCATCAAACTCGATGATGTGCGGTTTACCATCAAACGTCACAGGAATTGTATTTTGAGGAATTGACAAAGTGTCCCAAGTGAATGCGGAGATTCGCTTCACCGTCGGATTGGGTTTACGGCTTTGTATTTCAGACGTATCCAAAACCACCAGCCCGCCGGGGCCACTCAAAGAGGCTAGGTAGGCCCTGTTGCCTGTGGCGTCAAGGCTCAAACCATGAGAGGACTCAAAGCCGGCCCATATCAATTTGGGTAGGCTTAAATTTGAAATATCGAGCGCCACAATGGTCATGGAAGCTGGGGATGCCGCGTAAAAGGTATTGCCATCCGCAGTCATTCCACTTTCATGACCCAACAGCCCGAGGGGGGTTGATGATTTGAGAATGGGATTCAGGCAATTGTCTTTAATGTCATACAAGTCAACAATACCGGGACCCAGCACTGGGTTGCCGACAACAGCAGCCAGCACTCCCCGTTTGGTGTTGACCAACAGCGATTCATGAGGGGAAATCATAGCTGGTGAATTAAGCCTACGCGCCAATCTCGGCTTGGTGGGGTCGCTCATGTCCATCACATGCACGCCACTGGTTTGCTCCAAAATATTCAAAGGAGCAATCAGGGTGGTGTCGTAGTAAGCGCATTCTTGCCCTTTGGTGTCTACAAAGCGTTCAACTTTATAACCACCCACAAATCCAAACTTGGCGCCTGTGTCGTAGGAACCTACCAGTTGCGTGTTGCAAGTAAACCCTGCTGAGGCCAGCCCTGTATCGAAATCCGCCTGCGACACTCGGCCTTGCATACCACTCTCTGGGGTCGAACCTGGCCCACAAACTGCACGGGGTGTGGCGCTTAGATTCACGCCGTCATTTGCACGTTGTACTTCGTTGGGTGAGACTTGTGCTTGGCTTCTTGGCGCTGGTGTTGTGGATGAGCTTTCGTTATCCCCGGTGCAGGCTGCCAACAATAGACTCAAACATGCAGCCGTACTTGGTGTAAGAAGCTTCGCCATTTTTGTCCCCGAATTTGTATTTTTTATTGATTATATGATTCATCCGCCTGTAGTACGCTTACTTGGCCTGAATAAATTATGTTCGCCAATCTGTGGGGGATTTGCCGGCCATCTGCCGAAAAGATTGACGGCAGCTGGCTATTTCGTCGCAGCTTAGCAACAAGGCTATGCCTTTGACACTCATGTTGGTGTGGCTCAGATCGTGGCATGCCATTTGAAGACTAGTCATCCACACAGGCTAAGTCAATGCTGTAACGGGGTTGCACCTCAGCCCTTCGCTTGGTCGTGGTCCTCAAGAATCATGGTGGCGGCCTTTTCTCCAATCATGGTGGCTGCAGCATTGGTATTGCCTCCAATCAGGGTGGGCATAATGGAGCAGTCTGCAATTCGTAGGCCGGTTACACCGTGCACTCGCAATCGGTTGTCCACAACAGCCATTTCATCCACACCCATTTTGCAAGTACCAACCGGGTGGTAGGCAGTTTCGGCTGTTTCCCTGACCCATTGCTCCAGTTCCTTGTCGGTTTGGAGGTGTTGCCCAGGTGAAATCTCTTCCCGATTCATGCCCTTCAAAGCAGCTTGTTTGACAATATTGCGCGCAATCCTGATCCCTTTCACCAGCCGGTCTATGTCCCTTGAATGTTCGCCATAATTGGGGTCAATCAGAGGCAAGTCCAGTGGGTTCGCGCTACTTAGTTTTACCCAACCTTTTGAAAGGGGGCGCAGGTCATAAACCATGATGGAATAGGCATAGCTTTTAAACAAAGGCCACAGGCTCAAACCATGCCGGGTGGCTGCAAGTGGGACGAAGTGCAGTTGCAAATCCTCAATGGGCTCTTGGGCAGAGGACTTCACAAAGCCGCCAGACTCAGCCAAGTTACTGCTTAACTCCCCGCGTTTGAACATCACATATTTGAACAGTTGGACTACCGTGCGGAACCATGAGAAAGGATGCAAAGAGATGGGCAGACGATTACGTGTCCGCATGACTAGAAAGACATCCAAATGGTCTTGTAAGTTTTGGCCAACGCCCGGCAGCTCATGGGTGAGGGGAATGCTGTGGCGATCGAGTTCCTGCTTTGGGCCAATTCCAGACAGCATAAGCAAGTGTGGCGAGTTAAAAGCACCTCCGCTTAGAATCACTTCCTTTGTGGCAATGGCCTTGCACAGCTTGCCCTGATGAAAGTACTCGACACCCGAAGCCCTACCGTTTTCAAGGCAGACACGGGTCACCTGCGCATGGGTAAGGACTGTTAGGTTGGAACGCGCCATTGCAGACCACAGATAAGCTCTGGAGTTGCTCCAGCGTTGCCCATCCTTCTGGTAGGCCCGGTAGGGGCCAACTCCGCCTTGTTGGGCTCCGTTGAAATCTGAGTTTCTTGAATAACCAGCCTGAACGCCTGCCTCCACAAAAGCGCTGGAAATTGGGTTTTTGTAGTTGGGCGAAGTCACATTCAATGGGCCTGCGGAACCGTGATATTGATCAAGATCCTCTTGCTTGACGCCACTACCAATTGCTTCGGGTTGAAAGTTTTCTGATTTTTTAAAGTAAGGGAGAACCTCCTCGTACGACCATCCAGCGCAACCCAGTTCAGCCCACTGGTCGTAGTCGCTTGCATGGCCACGAATGTAGACGCAGGCATTTATTGAGCTTGAGCCACCCAAGGTTTTTCCGCGAGGCTGAAATAAGACCCGATTGTTCAGATGTGTTTGTGGTGTAGTCCAGTATCGCCAGTTGTACTTGCGACTGTGCATCAGGCCGACCATGCCTGCCGGCATGTGAATCAGGGGGTTGGTTTTGTCACTTGGGCCAGCCTCCAGCAGCAGCACGGTGAATTTGCCATTCTCAGTGAGTCTGTTTGCCAGAACGCAGCCGGACGAGCCCGCCCCTACCACAACAAAATCGTATTGTGTCATTTATGAATACGTTCATATGGAGTAAAACTCATTCTAGTTTTGATTCACGAATGAGGATAGGCCACAAAACGGACAAAACTTTAGAATTTAGGCCACTTGCACCTTGTACCTCGTTGGATGAGGCTCAAGTTGAATGTTTGGTTGCATACGCCTGAAAGTTTTTATTGGCGGTGTAACCGATTGGAATGTATCTGCACTAAGGATTCCCTGCGTGTGCGACAAACTGTCGCGTTTGATGGGTTTTTAGAGTTGATGGTGGTCGCTGAGTCATTCAAATAAAACGCCTATCTATAATTTGAAATATTGCGCATATGCTCATTTATGGATGTAATGACTCATGAAACCAAAAGTTCTCTCCAAATCTATTCAACTTTTATTTCTTACTTTACCCACAGTTGCAGGTGCTCAGCAAGCCGCCAACGATACTTCGGTGGGGCAGCTCAATGGCGTCGAAGTTCGGGCAAGGCATATACCTGTAGGTAGCACCGATTACCCAAAACAAATGACCGACACTCAGACCATCAATCACGATAGGCCTGTCAATACACTGCCTCAAGTGTTTGAAGGTCAACCTGGCTTGATCGCTGAGGGGGTGTTCGGGGGGATCGATCATCCTCGACTTTCCATTCGAGGATCCGGCATTCAACGCGGAACCCAACCCGCGGGTCGTGGCATTGAAATACGAGAGCAAGGGCTACCACTTGGATATGCCGATACGAGTTACGATTTTGTGGAGTCGATAGACCCTTTGGCATTTGATGAGGTTCGGGTATTGAGGTCGGGTAGGGCGGTGGCCGCTGGATCCTCTACATTGGGTGGCGTGGTGGATTTTATCCGTAGCCCTACCAGCCAAGAACAGAACTCCTCGTCGATTAGATATGAATTGGGTTCATTTGGATTGGGTACAACCCAGGTCCAAACCCAACAGTTGATTGGTACTACTCAAGCTGAATTGACATTGACGGATTATCGCAAAGACGGTTTCAGGCAACACAACAAACAGGAGGCAACACGCAGTGTTGTGCGGTTGCAGGGGAACGTGCCTGAATCATCGTGGGCCTGGCGTACTAGTTTGTCTGATCTTCAAAGTAATTTACAGTTGCCTGGGCCGCAGACATTGGCTCAAATCGCAGCAGGGTCTAATGCAGCACAACCCGGCAATATTTTAGGTAATTGGCGTCGCGAAACCCAACGTACTCGACTTACTGGTGCCTTGGAAGGTAACTTGCCAGATGGTCGTTTAAGTATCAACACCGCTTATCAGTGGGCCGATGTTCAGTTCATGCGTCGTGATGAACAAGATGAAAGCAATGAGGATTTCACTTTAGGTGCACGATATGAGCCCAATCAGAGTCCCCTTTATTACGAGTTGATGTTCCAACACAATCAAAGGGATTTGCAGCAGTACCTAAACGGTGGTGGTGTTCCAGCCAACTTCACGGGTATTCGTGGTCTACAGTGGGCTGATAACAGTTTGAGCGCAAACCGTATTACTTTGACTACGGGAGTTGAGAAAGAGCTGAATTCAGAGTTTGATATGACTGCTGCACTGGGGGCTAACTATCACACCAGGGAAATTCAAGATCATTTTCGAGTAAGCAATCTGCGACCTGCAACGACGCTAGACGAGAGCTATAGTCAAATAACAGGTATGACCGAGTTGCGGTACAAATGGTCCAATACAGACACTTTATTTGTGGGGGCGCACAGTGCGGGGGAGCCCCCCACGTATGACACTCTTTTGTTAAATGCGGCAGGTATGGGAATGACGGGCAGTGCATTGGTCAATGGAAGCAATCCGCGCCGTACAACTTTGGCAAACATCCAAAATCAGCGTCAAAACACCCTCGAGGCTGGTTGGCGTCACCTGACTGAAGCTGCGCAGGTGGATTTCACCTTGTACTATGCCCGATTAAAAGGCGAGATCATCTCCACACTGAATCCCGTGACTCAGGTCATCACTGCTGTCGCCAATGCCGACACTACCCAGCGGGTGGGCGCAGAGCTTAATCTCCAAGGGGTGTTGCTAAAGAATGTTGGGATGACAGGGGCTCAACTAAACGGCACATTCAATTTGAACTGGGTTGATGCTCAGTTTGACCAAGACCCCACGTTTAAGGACAACACGCTGCCCGTGATAACCCCAATCACCTTATACGGTGCTTTGGCTCTGCGCAAATCACAAGATTGGAGCACTGAGGTTTTTGCTCAGGCCGTACCACGAGGGGCTTATCTAGATTATGCCAACACGGTACGAGCCGGCGACTATCTTACGGTGGGCCTACGCGGGCAGGTTAAGTTTGGTGCTTGGGACTTCTATGCCGAAGCCAGAAACCTAGGGGATAAGCGTTATGTTTCTACGGTGATTGGTGCCGCTGTCAATGCGCAGGGAATGGATATGGCTGGCTTTGCTCCAGGTGAGCCGCAGAGCTTGGCCGTGGGTGCTCGATACACATTTAATTGACAGGAAAAAGAATGAATCAGTTCGCTTGACGTCGAGAAGTTGGGCGGGCTCGCTTTCGTGCTTAAGCGTCATCACATGACCAAAATACTGTCAGAACTGCCAGTCCCTGCCAAATTGTCAGTGGCATTTGAGATAAGAAATTTTAATTCAATCTAGAGTTTTTCTTAACCCATTGAAATATATAAGATAAATTTAGAATGAAAGCTATGGCATGATTCTTGTAATAAAAATCAATTAAGAGTAGATGTTTGATAGTTTTTATAAATATTTACTTTTATTTTTTTAATGAATTGCAACAAGGAGAATGACATGGGTCTGAGAATCAATGATGTAGTACCTAACCTCGATCTAGTAACTGATCAGGGTAACTTTAAGTTTCATGATTTTATTGGTAGCAGCTGGACCATCTTGTTTAGCCACCCCAAGGACTTCACGCCCGTTTGCACCACCGAATTCGGTGCTGTTGCTCAACTGGCTGGGGAGTGGGAAAAACGCGGCACCAAGGTAATTGGCTTGTCCGTGGATGGGGTTGAAGAACACAAAGAGTGGAAGTGCGACATTGAAAAGTTCTCTGGAGCACCAGCAACTTTTCCAATCATCGCAGATGAAGATTGTGCAGTTTCTAAAGCGTTGGATATGTTGCCCGCAAATGCGTATCTTCCTGATGGTCGCACCGCCGCTGACTCTGCAAGTGTTCGCGTCATATTTATTTTTAGTCCAGACAAAAAGCTGCAATTGTCCATGACGTACCCCATGTCAGTTGGTCGTAATTTCGCCGAGGTACTGCGCGCGCTGGATGCCTTGCAAGCCACCTATGGAGTGCCGATTGCAACACCTGCAAATTGGGTGCAGGGCCAGGATGTAATTGTTGGTTTGTCATTGAATGACGAGGCTGCAAAGGCTCGATTCGGTAGTATTGACATCAAGTTACCCTACCTGCGTACGACCAAGATGCCAAGCTAAGTAGTTTTGAGTATGCCGGGTGTTGAGCTTAATTAACACCCGGCTATTGTGATGCGGATCAAAGCCGCATTCTTGCTATGTTTACTTGTTACGAAAAATGACTTCACCGTCGAGTTTGCTGGTCCAAGGTAGACCGCTGTTTTGCCATCCATTAACCAATCGCATGCCTTTGTTGGCGCCTTCCTTGATTGCATCACCTTGAAAACCATGGTCCACATAGAATGCATTGGTGTAACCAGAATCAATCAAAAACTGTGCACTGGGTAAGCCACGTTCACTGCCACTTCGGCAAATCGTCACGATCGTGGAGGTAAAATCCAAGCCTCGTTCTTCCAATGCTTTACTGATTTGCGCAATAAATTCTGGATTGCGCTTCATCACAAAACGGCTATATTTTTCATCCCACTGATTCTTGTCTGCAAACAGGTAGGGAATGTTGACATGGGTTGCATTCGCGCTTCCAGTGAACATGATTTCAATTGGATCGCGGACATCCACAAACAACACATTCTTATCGTTTAATAGCAATTCAAATGTTTTGTGTGGTGTCAGTGAGCGTGCTTTCATTTCCTGTGCATTGGCACCGCCAACCATGACCAGTCCAAAGGCAAGCAGGGCAAGAGTCGCAATGTCGCGGATGATTCTTCTTGTGTTGATCGAATAAGTCATGGCCAATTCCCCTCAATTCAGTTCGAAATGACTTTGGTTTCTTGCTGACCCATCATGGCCGCCATTTCTGGCGGCGATGCCACGGTGATACCTTCACGAAGTTCATCTTTGTTGGCCCCCTTATTGGGCAAATACAAAGCGCAAACTTTCACTTGGGCTCCACTTTTGATTAGGTTCATCATTAGGCCTTCAGGCGTTATACCCATGGGCTTAAGCGGTTGGCTCACTGTGGTTTTCAATGCCAAGTCGCCAGCTTTGTCGCACAACAGGACATTCACCTGGACGCCTTGTTTGGCCATCGCGTTGGCCAATACCATGCTCATACCTTGTGTTTGAAGTGAGTCACTGGTCAAAACGAACAAAGCTTTTTCTGTTTTATTCGTTGGGGAATCTGCCATCGCAGAAAAGCCAATACCGGTTGATAAAACCGCTAAAGAAATTTTCTTCAATACATTTTTCATCTTCAATCCTCTGGTTCGTTTGATAGCGCTCCAGTTAAAGCGCCGACAGTGGATAACTATCAAGAAACATGCCTAATCAATTGATTTGTTAATAATTCAATTTAATCAATGGGTTGTGGTGAGTCTCTCGAATTGAGGCTTACCTAGGCTACCCAGCAAGTGCCAAAACGGAAACTTTTTGGCATATCCATGGCATATCTTTGACATTTGCATGACAAATAGCGCTAATTGGCAGTTAATGGCAGTTGTTGGCCGTTATTTGGCAGCCATTGCATGAGCTGAACAATTTGCTTGCAGTTAAGTGCTATATAAATCAATGGGTTGAGTGAATCGAATATATGAGCATATGATGGTATTGTTCTTGCTCTAGTTCAACTGATACTCACTTTTAAAGGAGGTGCCTGTATGGACCTGGACCCAGTACTTTTGGCACGTGCTCAATTTGGCGCCAACATCACATTCCATATCTTGTTTCCAACCATCACCATCGCATTGGCTTGGATGCTTTTGTTTTTTAAGGTGAAGTACAACTCCACGGGGCAGTCACACTGGATGGAAGCTTATGCCTTCTGGGTCAAAGTGTTTGCTCTAACCTTTGCCTTGGGTGTGGTCTCCGGTGTCACCATGAGTTTTCAGTTCGGCACCAACTGGCCCGGCTTTATGGAAACGGTGGGCAATGTGGCTGGGCCCTTGTTGGCTTATGAAGTGCTGACAGCCTTCTTTCTGGAAGCCACCTTCTTAGCGGTGATGCTGTTTGGTACCAACCGCGTCAGCCCGCGTATGCACACTGTGGCTACCTTTTTGGTGGCACTAGGCACCACGTTTTCCGCATTCTGGATATTGGCGCTGAACTCATGGATGCAAACGCCTGCTGGATTTGAAATGGTTGAGGGCAAGGCCGTGGTGACGGATTGGATGCAAGTGATATTCAACCCATCTTTCCCCTATCGTTTGGTACACATGCTGCTGGCATGCGGTTTAACTGGCGCCTTTCTGATGGCTGGTTTGTCGGCCTGGCAGTGGCACAAAGGTATGCGCACCGCAGCAGTCCGAGCGGCTTTGCAAACGGGAGTGACTGTGGCAGCGTTGCTTATTCCAATCCAAATTTTTGTGGGTGACTTGCATGGCTTAAACACGCTAGAACACCAGCCGCAGAAGATAGCTGCCATGGAGGGCGTGTGGGAAACTGAAAAGGGCGCACCTTTGCTGCTGTTCGCAATTCCTGACAACAAAGAGCGCACCAATCATTACGAGATCGGAATTCCGAACCTCGCTTCCCTGATTCTGACTCACAAGGCAGATGGTGAAATCAAAGGATTGAATGAGTTCAAGGATGCACATCCACCCGTATTCCAAGTTTTTTGGGCGTTCCGCGTCATGGTTGGGGTAGGCGTACTCATGTTATTGGTCAGCTGGTACGGTGTATGGCGCCTAAATAAGTCTATCAACAAGCCCATGCAGTATTCCCTTATGGCTATGACTTTTTCTGGCTGGGTTGCCACTGTGGCGGGTTGGTATGTCACTGAGATAGGTCGTCAGCCATTTTTGGTTCAGGGCATTTTGCGTACTGAAGATGCCATATCAGCCGTACCCCCCAGCATGATTGCATCAACTTTTGTGGGTTATCTGGTTCTGTATGTACTGTTGCTGATGGCGTATGTCAGCACACTTTACTATTTGGCAAAGAAGTCAGGCTCAGCTATTGAGCTTTCAAGTTCATCACCCACCGCTGGAGGTCGACATGCCCATGTTTGAAACCATGACTTTTGAACAAGCCCTGCCAGTTATCTTTATGATTTTAATGGGTGTGGCCATGCTGGCTTACGTCATTCTGGATGGTTATGACCTAGGTGTTGGCACCTTAATGGGCTTTGCAAGCAACGATGAAAAAGACACCATGGTTGCTTCCATCGGGCCATTTTGGGATGCGAATGAAACATGGCTGGTGTTGGGCGTTGGTATTTTGTTGGTTGCCTTTCCAATGGCCCATGGTGTGATTTTGGGCGAACTTTATTTGCCAGTCACACTGATGTTGTTCAGCTTGATAATCCGAGGCGTTGCATTTGATTTTAGGGTCAAGGTACCCGCAGACAAAAAGCATCTTTGGAATAAATTGTTTGTCTTCGGCTCAGTGGGTGCCGCTTTGTCGCAGGGTTACATGCTGGGTAGCTACATCACCGGCTTTCATAGCTCGCCGCTGGGTATCGCATTCTCTTTGTTGACCGCGCTATGCCTATTGGCAGGTTATGTGTTGATGGGGTCGAGCTGGTTGTTGATGAAGGCCGAAGGGCATCTGCAAATCAAGGCCGTGTCATGGGCAAGACGCAGTTTGTGGCTGGCTGGCCTGGGCATTGCCTCCATTTCATTGGTCACGCCTTTTATCAGCGAGAGAATCTTTGAGAAGTGGTTTGCACTCAATAACTTTTTCTTATTAATGCCCATTCCTTTGGCCACTGTCGGCTTGTTTTTTATCGCAGACCGCACCCTACGCAGGCTTCCAACAAGGCTTGAAGGTGGCAATGAATATGGTGCTTGGGTGCCATTCGGTTGTGCAGTGGGCGTATTTTTTCTGTCCTTCTACGGCTTGGCTTATAGCCTTTTCCCTTATCTAGTTCTGGACAAAATTGATGTTTGGCAGGCCGCAAGCCACCACAATTCGCTGCTGTTTATTTTCTGGGGTGTGGTCATCGTACTACCTGCCATTCTTGCTTATACGGTTTACGCCTATCGCGTTTTCTGGGGCAAGGCAAAAGGTTTGAGTTACACATAATGTGAAGCAATAAATTAGGAAAAATAGGGATTGAAAATGGAAAATAGATTGTTACAAGCACGAGCATTTGATGTAGTTATTATTGGGGCGGGTACGGCGGGAATTTCGGTGGCAACTAGCTTGCTGAACCGCGACTCCAGCTTGCATATTGCATTGGTTGACCCTTCGAGTACTCATGATTACCAAGCGGCTTGGACTTTGGTCGGGGCAGGGGAGTATCAGCAAACCCAGACCCGCAAGCCCATGGCTCAGGTTATTCCAAAAGGTGTGGATTGGATTCAAAAGCCTGTACTCAGCTTTCAGCCAGATGAGAACAAGGTCACTTTGGCTGATGGGGTTGAAGTGAGCTATCAGCAGTTGGTCGTTTGCCCTGGCTTGAAACTGAACTGGGATGCGATTGAAGGCTTGTCCGAGTCTTTGGGTAAGCACGGAGTGACTTCCAATTATCGATATGATCTAGCTCCATACACTTGGAATCTGGTGCGGAACATGCGATCTGGTCGTGCGCTATTTACGCAACCCGCGATGCCAATCAAATGTGCGGGTGCTCCTCAAAAGGCCATGTACCTCAGTTGTAGTAATTGGGAGGAAATGGGCGTATTAAATGGTATTGAAGTAGAGATGTACAACGCCGGTGCAGTGGTGTTCGGTGTACCAACCTTTGTACCGCCGCTTATGGAATACATCAAAAGATACCGTGCAAAAGTCAATTTTGTGCACAATTTGATCAAGATTGATGGCCCAGCGAAGCTTGCTACATTTGAAGTAACCGCCCCAGATGGCAGCAAGTCAAAAGTCGAACGTGGCTTCGACATGATTCATGTTGTGCCCCCTCAAGTCGCTCCTGAATTTGTGGCGAGCAGCCCTCTCGCTTCTGCCACGGGTTGGGTGGATGTCAATCAGCACACCATGCAACACGTACGTTATTCCAATGTATTTAGTTTGGGTGACGCAGGTTCAATGCCCAATGCAAAAACCACTGCCGCAATTCGTAAACAGGCCCCGATTGTAGCCAACAACCTGTTGCGCGTTAGAAGTGGGCTTGCGCCTTTGGCTGATTATGACGGCTATGGTGCTTGCCCGCTGACCGTAGAAAAAGGCAAAGTGGTCTTGGCCGAGTTCTCCTACGGCGGAAAGTTGGCACCGACCTTCCCACTGAACCCCGCTGTCCCACGACGCCTAAACTGGATGCTGAAAAAGCATGTGTTCCCAGCGCTTTACTGGTTTGGTGCGCTGAAAGGCCGAGAGTGGTTGACTCGCTGTGCAAAGCTGGACGCTTAAGGATTGGATCATCCATGAAACTGAGTAACGTCATCAGCGACTACGTGGGTTGTGCCCAATGGCTACCCCATTACAATCGTCAGTGGTTGGCTTCAGACATAGTGGCTGCGGTTGTGGTCACTATCATGTTGATTCCACAAGGCTTGGCCTATGCACTACTGGCTGGTTTGCCTGCGCAAGTAGGCTTGTACGCCAGCATGGCTCCACTCTTGGCTTATGCCTTTTTTGGTAGCAGCAGGGCAATGGCAGTGGGGCCAGTGGCGGTGGCTTCGCTTATGTCAGCTGCGGCTGCTGGGCAGTTTGCCCAAGGTGATGCGGCATTGTTCTATCAGGCCTCTGTCGCTCTTGCACTGATTGGTGGGGCCGTCCTGATTGTCCTCGGTTTGCTGAAGGCCGGTTTTGTGGCTAATTTGCTTAGTCATCCGGTCGTGGGTGGGTTTGTATCTGCTTCTGCCTTGTTGATTGCCTTGGGCCAGTTGGGTGCCTTATTGGGTATTTCAGCCAAGGGTGAAACATTCTTGCAAACTGGTGCCGTTTTGTTGAGCAAGTTCGATCAACTAGAGTGGCATACAACCTTGATTGGTGTGGCGTCTTTGCTCTGGCTATGGCTTGTACGCAAATGGGGCAAAGGTGTATTGAAAGCGCTGGGTTTAAATGGACTCGCATTGGAGATTACATTTCGCGCGGCACCCGTTGTGGCCATAGTATGTAGCATCGTTGCTGTATCGGTTATGAGCTTGACGCAAGTGCGAACTGTAGGGGTCATTCCAACAGGCTTACCCGGATTTTTCTTTCCTACCCTAATTGGAGCTCAGTGGGTGAGCCTTATTGTTCCCGGTGTGTTAATCGCGTTGGTTGGTTTTGTAGAAACAGTGTCGGTAGGTCACGCCTTGGCTGCAAAACGCAAACAGCGAATTGAGCCCAATCAGGAGCTGCTTGGTCTAGGCGCCGCTAATTTAGCTTCAGGTGTATTGGGTGGGTACAGCGTGACGGGTGGGTTCTCTAGATCAGTCGTTAATTTTGATGCGGGTGCCCAGACTCCCATGGCGGGTGTATTTACAGCAGGGGGCATCTTGCTGGCTACATTGTTTCTAACCCCATTATTGACCAATTTACCCCATGCCACATTGGCTGCAACCATCATTATTGCTGTGCTTGGATTGATAGACTGGCATTTACCCAAAATGCTGTGGAGTTACTCCAAACGCGATTTTGCTGCTTACCTACTTACTGTAATGGTTGTACTTTCCGTAGGAGTTGAAGTGGGAATTGTAACCGGGGTGATTTTCTCTATTCTTGCTTTGCTCGCTGCGGTTAGCCAACCTCATTTGGCGATTGTTGGGCAGGTTCCTGGCACTGAGCATTTTAGAAATGAGAAAAGACACAAAGTAGACATGGTGCCGGGAGTGGTCTCGGTGCGTGTGGATGAAAGTTTGTATTTTCCCAATGCTAGGTGGCTAGAGGATAGCATTCTTGAATTGTCTACAAGCAAACAAGGCACCTATGCACTGATTCTGCAATGCAATGCCATCAATCACATCGATGCAAGTGCTTTGGAGTCACTGGAAAAGATTGACGAAAACTTGCACGCCATGGGGGTGACTTTGTATTTGTCTGAAGTGAAGGGGCCAGTACAAGATCAATTGGCTTTGAGTCATTGGTATGCCTCAATTCAACCTCGAATTGCATTGACTCATTTGGAAGCCATTGATTTGGCGAAGAAAAATATTTCGGAACATGCCTCCTAATCATCAATAATCCGATTCAGTATTTTCAACTTAAGTTGAAGGAGCTAAAAATGAATCAACATTACGATATTCCATTTAAGTTGGACTTAAGCCAAGTCCCTCAAGTGACCCATTTTTTCGACGAACAAAGCAACACATTCAGCTATGTGGTAAAAGACCCTCACAGTCAATCGTGCGCGATCATCGACTCGGTGCTGGATATTGATTATGCGGCGGGCCGGCTCTCACACAAAGGGGCTGATGAGATTATTGCTTTCGTACGTCAAAACGACCTGACCGTGGAATGGATCATCGAAACCCATGTGCATGCAGATCATTTGTCTGCCGCGCCTTACATTAAAGAGCGTGTTGGGGGACTAATCGGCATAGGGGAAAAAATTGATGTTGTTCAAGAAACCTTTGGCAAGGTATTCAATGAGGGGACAGATTTTCTACGCGATGGATCGCAATTTGACCGACTTTTTTCTGACGGCGACTCTTATCAAATTGGTAGCTTGATTGGACATGCCATGTACACACCTGGGCATACTCCTGCGTGTATGACTCATGTGATTGGAAATTCAGCCTTTGTTGGCGACACAATATTTATGCCTGATGCGGGGACTGCACGCGCTGATTTTCCCGGCGGAGATGCAGGGACGCTTTACCACTCCATACATCGCCTATTAAGTTTGCCCGATGAAGTTGTTTTGTACATTTGTCATGACTATGCACCCAATGGCCGTGAGTTACGCCACGTCAGCACTGTGGGGGAGCAACGGCGCCAAAACATCCATGTGGCAGACTCAATCAGTCAAGCGGAGTACATCCGAATGCGCCAGGCCCGAGATGCAACATTGGCGATGCCCAAATTGATCATTCCTTCGATTCAGGTCAATATGAAGGCGGGGCACTTGCCTGACCCTGACACGAATGGTAAGCGGTACCTTAAAGTCCCATTGAATGGACTCTAGAATATGAACGTCGAACAGATCACATCGAGGGTTATGCATGAAGGAGAAAGTTCAAGCACTTATTTCCTTTTTGGAATCAGACACTGAGCCGTCTATAGTACTTGATACGGACTACACCATTTTGGGAGCCAATAACGCCTATTTGGCTGCCTATGGAGTGGACAGTAGTGATGCGTTGCCTGTAGGCCGAAAGTGTTATGAAGTGTCACATCACTACGACAAACCCTGTGATTTATCGGGTGAGTTGTGCCCGATGAGTATGGCCAGAAAAACAAAGGCTGCGTCCAAGCTTTTGCACATTCACTACACACCGCGTGGGCAGGAGCATGTGGATGTGGAGTTGCGGCCCATTCTGGATGGTGATCAACAGGTTATTGCCTTCGTAGAACGGATAAACACAATCAAATCTGCCTCTGTTCAGGCAACGGGTGATGGGCTTGTGGGCTCCTCCCCTGTATTCAATAAGGCATTGTCGGACCTGTCTCGCGTTGCCAAAACAGACTTACCTGTTTTGTTGCAGGGTGAAAGTGGCACTGGTAAGGAATTGTTTGCGCGCGCGGTTCACGATGGAAGCCCCCGAAAAAAAGCACCCTTCGTGGTTGTGGATTGCACCGGTTTGTCTGACAACTTATTCGAAAGCGAGTTGTTTGGTTATGAGAAGGGCGCATTCACAGGTGCCATTCAAGCCAAGGCAGGTTTGATCGAAACAGCGCAGGGGGGTACCGTTTTTTTGGACGAAATTGGAGATGTACCCCTGACCATGCAAGTTAAATTATTACGACTTTTGGAGTCAGGCACCTTTAGGCGCGTAGGGGGGCTTGATACAAAGACCTCCAATTTCAGGCTAGTGGCTGCGACCCACAAGCCTCTACATCAAATGGTGAAGGACGGTACATTCCGGGCCGATTTATTTTACCGTATATGTGTTTTCCCGATCGAACTGCCTGCTCTGCGGAATCGTCGAGAAGATATTCCCAAGTTAGTACACTCGTTGTTGCGTCGTGGGGCTGGGCCTTTGGGTATGCGTTATGTAGTCAGCGAGCCTGCAATGAGGTTGCTGACTCAGTACCATTGGCCGGGCAATATACGGCAGCTTAAAAATGTTTTGGATCGTGCTAGGGTATTTTGTGACGATGGTCGAATTGAAGTGGAGCATTTACCATCCGAGTGGAATGGGCCAGAGGCGATTGAGCCAGAGGCGATTGAGCGCACTGAGCGTGTATTGGAAACGACCGCACAAGCAGTCTCGCCTCAAGAAACCCAGAGTAGGGGTGCAGTAGCTAGAAAGTTGTCGATTGATGAACTTAAAGAAATTGACAAAACATTTGTAGGCTCACGCAAAGAGCTTGCAGAGAAATTGGGGATCAGCGAACGAACGCTGTATCGAAAATTGGGTTAGAGTGGGTAGATATTTTTGTTAAGGGAAAAGCGATGAAACAGGTCAAATCAAAAGTGAAATCAATAGACATCGGGATATCAAACTCAGATCGAAAGAAAATCAGTTTGGGCTTGTCCAAGCTTTTGGCTGATAGTTATACCTTGTATATGATGACTCATAACTTCCACTGGAACGTCACCGGCCCCCAGTTCAACAGCTTACACACCATGTTTATGGGGCAGTACACCGAGCAATGGACTGCCTTGGATTTGATTGCCGAAAGAATTCGTGCATTGGGTTTTCCGGCACCAGGAACCTACAAAGAGTTTAGTAAGCTGAGTTCAATCGCGGAAGTGGAAGGAGTTCCTAGTGCCACGGAAATGATTCGCCATTTGTTGAGCGCTCAAGAGTCTGCTGCCAAAACTGCTCGCAGTCTTTTCCCCGTGGTTGACGAGGCCAACGATCAACCCACTGCCGATGTTCTCACCCAGCGGATTGATGTTCACGAAAAAACAGCGTGGATGTTGCGTAGTTTGTTGGAAGAGTAAATGTTCAGATTGACTGTGGCTCATTTCCAGCCCTGCAGCCACTTTTCTTCATTCAGCAATTCTCGCCAGTGAATGATTTGAGCTCGACCCGAGTGAATCGCCTCAAGCTCAAATTGCTCAACTGGCAGGGTTTCATTTTCGGGTTTGACTACACAGCGCACAATAAAATGCAATTCCTTGTTGATGGGGTTCACTGCTGTCCACTTGCTGAGTAAAAGCTTCTTGGGATTCAAACGACGCATAATTGAAGAGGCTCGGGTTAGGGTTGTGGGCTGACTGTCTTTATACGCCATTTTAGAAGCTTGTCGGTAGTGAATTGTAAGCCCAACCCGCACCCCGTATGAAACCCTTGAGATTTCACACAGCAGTTGTTTCGACTGGGTTAACCGAATACCCAGCCCCTGAGAGATTGTTAACGCTGAGCTAACTCAAATGATCATGGGTGTTTGTGATATGAGCGATTCAACCTACGGCAGGGTTCGTATCGGTAAGGAGTTGGCCGATCAGGGGTTGATTGTTATTCACAAGAGAATCGGTCGATTGGTGCGCTTCGTCAAAAGAGGCGACAATTCTGGCCGGTAGTTCCATGGTTTGGGGCAAGCCGCCAAACCTATCCGTAGCCTGCTAGGTCAGCTCAACTTCGCATAACTGCCACCACTCCCCATTAGCATATCGGACAGAGTGCCCATGAGTACCTCCAAAGCACGCATAGCCTGTGGCAAAGGCAAATGGATTCAGTTTGCCAGCGCTTACTCATCAGCGGTACTCACACCGGCGGTGCTGCGCCAAAAATATTGGCTTCGCTGATGTTACCCGCAGCGATGCCAACGAGCTTTACCACATCGTCGCCGTTGTCCAAAGCGTTGTTGCCATTGCGGTTGTAAAACAGGTAGCCGTTGGTGGCGTCGGCGGCAAAGTGATAACGCACCGCCGTGTTGGCAAACGCAGTGTTGGCTTCGGCCACGGCGTCGGCGTAGTTGGCCACTGCTGCGCTGGTTTCGGTGTAGTTGGTGCTGGTGCCCGCCGGGCCACCGAAGTTCAGGGTATCCCCGGAGGTAAAGCCAGCGGCAGTGCCGGTTGCATCGCTGATGAGATCCACGCCCGCCCCGGGCACGGTGTCGCCGGCGGTGTAGGCGCTGCCGCCAGAATTGAACACGAAGCGGTCGTTGCCTCCTCCACCGATGAGGGTGTCGCCTAATGAGCCGCCCGTTAGGGTGTCGTTGCCCGAGCCACCAATTATTTTCTTGGCGTTTGTTGAACCAGTGACATTGACCGTCGAATCGCTGGTGCTGGCCGAAATATCGATTTCTTTCAATGTTGGGTTGGAGCCCAATGGGTTAATGAAATTCGCCGCGCCCGTGTGGTTTTGAACCAACTTTTGGAAGACGGCCCTGTTCATGATGTCGTTGCTTGCCACATTCAGGGGGGCGTTGACCTGGATGATGTTGGTCGCGGTAAAGTTGCCACCTCTTAAATCATCGACCACAGCCCCATTGGCGATGAAAGCCAACATGCTGTCGTAAATGCTGGTCACAGTCGAATTGTTGCCAATGGATTCGATGACGTCCACACCGGCCCCACCTTTGACAGTGGTGAAACCGGCCGATAGGACCAAATAGTTCAAAGTAATGCCTGCATCCGTCTGACGCGAGGCGTCCACGAGGTTATTCCCCGCTGCATTGGTGTCGCGCAGGTTAAACGTTCGCAGTCCGGCTGCAAACGCGGTGGCTGACAACACGACGTTGACGTCACCCGTGTAAGCGCTGTTGAGTAAAAGGACCTCGATGTTTTGGGCACGCTCCCAAGTGTGGTCTGCTGTGATGTTGAGGCCTGCGTTTGTGGCCAAAGCGCCAATCAGCTCAATGGTGTCAGCTGGACCCGCGCCGCCATCAAACGCATGCACCAGCCCACCAGCGGTCGGCCCTGAAAACGCCCCCGTGTCTCTGACTTGGAAAAGTTCCTGTCCACTCCCGCCCACAAGGGTAAGCGGTACTGTGGCGTTTTGGACATTGATCGTATTGACCCCTGCGGTGTTGGTGTCCGCCGCCAAGGTGATGGTGCGCACGCCTGCCGTGTAAAGGCTGGCGTTGGGTGTCAGGTTGATGCTGGTGCTGCTTGGGGCACCGATTGCAAGCACTTCCAAGCTGCTGTAATTGGCAAAATCAAGGGCCTGCAAGGTCTGGGTGCTGCTGATGCTGTTGATCAAAAGGGTGTCAGTACCGTCGCCGCCCACGACGGTGTCCAGCAAAACCGTGCGGCCGGGGACGGAGTCGGTCAACACAGCGTCGCTGGCAAATACAAAGCTGTCGTTACCCGCACCACCATCCAAACTGTCGTTGCCCGACCCGCCGTTCAAGGTGTCGTCACCATCGCCCGCAAACACTAAATCGTTACCTTCGAGCGCCATGATGTTGTCGTTACCAGCCAAGGCCACAATGCGGTCACTGCTCTTAGTTCCGTTGAGCGGGTTGTCGTCGCCAGAGGTACCCACAATACTGTTTAACAGCGAGAGGATGGGGGTGTTGGGATTGCTGTTGTCCACGGTCACGGTCAAACCACTCGCCCCGTAGTTTTGGATCACGCTGCTGTAGATGTTGGTGCCGTCGGTCCATTGCAGCATGTGGTCGTTGTCGCCTGCACCGTTACCAGTGTTGAAGGTGCCGTTGGCAGCATCAAAACTGCCGCGCACCAAGGCAATCTGCCCGGCCGCCACCGTGGTCAGCAATTCGCTACCAATGGTGGTTGCAGCGTTCGCGCTGAATAACTGGATGCGGTCACTGCCATCGGCTTGGTTAATCACGTCCATACCTGCGGTGCTGCCCCCACTGGCAAAAGCATTCGCAGCGGTGTGGGCAGCCGTGTCGGTGGCGCCAGTGTACACCACCAGGTCTGACTGGCCGTCGGGATTACTGCTGCTGTTCAGGCCCAGGTTGTAGGTGTCCGCGCCAACTCCGCCGGTCAGGTTATCACCACCTGCGCCGCCCGAGAGGGTGTCGTTACCGGCACCGCCGGTGATGCTGTCAATTGTGACCGAGCCTGTGAGGGTGAGGGCCACGGCAGAATTGGTTTGCAGGCTGGCATCAATCACACCCCGGCCGGTGACGTCATTGGCTGCGGTTACACCAGCCAGTGACACCGTGCGGATACCCGCGACGCTAAAGGCATCGGCTGCAAGCGCAATACCGAACCGTGACGCGTTCTCTCCGGTGCCTGTGGCGCCACCGCTTATCGCGAGCACCTCGACCCCGCTGGCACGGGCGAAGGAGGTTGTGTTGGGAATGAAGCCGCCCACCAATACCCCGGACGGGGTCGCGCCAATGAGGTAGTTGAGGGTGTCGGTGCCCTCTCCGCCAACAATTGAGTCCAGCAGCCCGGCGTCGCTGGCCAGCACATTGGCGTTGCCAAAGAAAAAGAGATCATTTCCCGCCGCACCGTTAAGCACATCGACACCGTCAAAACCTGTAAGAGTGTCGTTGCCAGCACCACCCAGCAGGGTATCAGAACCAGCAGAGCCAGACAGCGCGAAAGCAGTCATCGAATCGGCGGCGGACACGTCCACCCGGTTGAGCCCGGCGGCGACATTGTCCTTGCTCAGATCAACATCCCGCAAGCCAGTCGCAAAGGCGCTGGCGTTAAGGGTGATCTCAATATCTCCAGTGCTTGCGCCAAAGTGCCTCAGAACTTCGACACTGCTTGCGCGACTCCAATCGTTGTTGCCGCTGATCACAAAGCCTGTGGTGGGGGAGGACACCTGAATGGCGTCTTGAGTTGACGCTCCACCGACAATAGAGTCGGTCAGCGTGCCGCTGGTGCTGGCAAACAGGCTTTGAGGGGTGAAGTTGAAGGCATTAGTACCGGCACCGCCCATCAGGATGTCCGCACCCGCACCGCCGGTGAGAGCGGATGATCTGCTCTGATCTGAAGTTCCAATCAGTGTGAGGCTGATGCTGGTATCGGTTTGCTGGCTCGCGTTAATGATTACATTATTGGTTACTTCCGCTGCTGTGATGGTGCGTATGCCCGCTGTGAAAGCATCGGCATTTAGGTCGAATGTCGGTTCACCCCTAACACTACCAAACACAGCCAACGTTTCCACCCCGCTGGCGCGAGCAAAAGACACGGTATTGGCGACGATGTTGCCGCTCACATTCGCTCGCAGCGTGTCGGTGCCGTTTCCGCCCACGATGCTATCGGCCAGTGCCGTCGTACCGCTGACAAATTCGCCAGTGGCAAACACAAAGGTGTCATCACCCGCCCCGCCAGCCATCGTATCGTTGCCCGCACCGCCAGTGAGGGTATCGTTGCCTTCACCACCATCCAACAGGTCGGCGGTGCTGCCTCCGGTGAGGCTGTCTTTTCCGCCCAAGCCATAGAGGGCAGTGGCCAGAGTGCTGTTGAAAGCGGCGTTGCTGACTGTCGTGAAGGTGTCGTCGGCGCTGGTACCCATGAACAGGTTGGCCAGGTTAACAGGGCTGGTGCCATCAAACACATTGAGCACACCAGCAAGCGCTGTGGTTTGCTCGGTCGGGGTAAAGGTAAAGCCGTTGTTGGCCCCGGCCACGGCGGTTTGCACGGTGTGGTTGGTGGGGGCGTTGGCTGGAGTAAGGCGTAGGCTGAGTGTGTCCATCTCAGCATCGGTTGCGGTGTAGGTGATGTTGGGCGAACCCAGCACCAGGTTGGTCACCATTGGCGCGGCGTTGGGGCCAGAGGTGAAATTCAGGAAGCTGTCATCGACCACCGCAAAGCTGAAGCCGGGGCTGACTTGTAAGCGCACCAGCAGGTCCTTATTCCCATCAAACAGAGTGTCGTCTTGTCCATTTACCATCAGGTAGCTGCCGCTGAAGGTGTTACCCGTGCCATTGTCGGTGATGCTAAGTACAAAAGCGGTGTTGCTGGCCTCAGTGACTGCATTGGCAATCGCAGTTTGAAGCATGTCGCCGGTGGTGACGGCATTCGCACTGCCCACCGTGATGGCGATGGGCATGCTGTTGTTGATCAGGGTGTAGATAGTCATACCTTGTGGGTTAAACAAACTGATACTGTCGCCTGCACCCAGTGTGACTACGTCAATACCCACCGCAGCCAAGGTTGTACCGGTTGGGGTGTTGATACCGGATTGGAGCTTGGTCAGATCGCTGTAATTCAGTGTGTCGTTGCCTACGCCGCCGTCCAAGGTGTCGCTGCCCACGTTGCCAGACAAGGTGTCTTTGCCTGCCCCCCCCCGAATGTTGTCGCCCAGTGCAACAAGATTACTGCCGCTCAGGGTGTCGTCACCACTGCCGCCGATGAGGGTGAAGCCTGTGTCGGTGACAAGGCTGTTGATTGAGCCCAAGACTACACTGCCACTTGCACTGCTGCCCGACAGGTCAAAAGTGCGCAGACTACCGGTAGACAGCACGCCGTTGTTGCTACCGAGGGAGATTCCAAACTGGCCAGTGCCAGCATTGAGCTTGACTACTTCCACGCTGCTGAGGTTGGCAAATCCGAAAAGGGTACTGGCGTCCTGAGTGCCATTGATAAACACATTCACCGCATCATTGAAAACCAGCGTGTCGACACCCCCGCCGCCGTTGAGCGTATCAAGGTAGTTGGAAATGTTTTGTTGCCCGCCGCCTATATCCCCCGCCGAGGCAATGAACGTGTCCGCAGCTGCACCACCCGTGAGGTTGTCGTTGCCACCAGCGCCGATGAACACCGCTGGGTTGCTGCCGCTGTGGGTGAAGGTGTTGGCATTAGCATCGCCCAGGCCCACATAAAAGCCCAGGTTGGAGGCGTTGGTGCCGTCGAACACATTCAGTTCGCCCTGCACAGCAGTGGCGGGTGCTGCGAGTGCCGCCAACGTGAGGGTGCTGGCTGCGCCAGTGTTGTTAACCGTGCCAAGGCTTACAGCCGTGGTGCCAATGCGGGCGCTGAGTGTGTCCGTGTCAGTTGCGGTGAAACTGACTGTGGGCGCTGGGCTGGCTGCGAAGGTGGCTGCTTGGGTGATCACCGGTGCCGCATTGGGTGGGTAAGTACCCGCCACATAGCCGTTGCCCTCTGCCGCGCCGTTCAAGTCCACCACTTGGCCTGCTGCCGCTACGGCGGTTACCACCACTGCGTTTTCACCTGCGTCCAGCATGCCGTTGTTGTTGGTATCGGTGAACACAACCACA
>JARWZZ010000018.1 GCA_029866125.1 Limnobacter sp. | reverse complement strand
GGCGGCGCCCGGCTTGCCGGGTGACGTCCTCTCGATGGAATGGTTAAACCGCCTGGCGCCCAGCACTACGAAAGAATTCAATGAGATCTCGCTCAAAGTTGAAGCTCTTGTAGTAGTTCCATTCACTGAATGAAACTTTTGCCTCACCCGATGCTTTGTCGATGTATGCGCGGCGCCCTGGGCCCTTCTTCTTTCGCTGTAGCTCGACGAAGGCAGTCCACTCTGACTCGAGACGGCTCAAGTTGTTGTCAATGGTTGCTGTGTCTACAAGCAGACCTGCGCCAAGGAACAGCTCGATGTATGCGAATACCCTTCCATAGGTGTCTTTTTGTATCTTGACGCTCGGGCGCAAATCCTTGCTCAGACGCCTAAAGACGTGGACTCCCAGGAACACTCGATCCAGCGCAGCCGTTTCGATTGGTTGTACGTCGCTAAAGTCATTCTTCTGGAAGAGCTTCTTCTGAAAGCCACGATTGATCTTTCCGTTTGCGGCGTAGAAGAGTCGCCAGAAATGATTTCTCTCGATGACATCAGTGAGGCTGATGTATCCATCCTTAATCCCATCCGAGAACTCGCCACGTTTGCGCTCGTACAGTAGGCCGTGCCGCTCAAACACGCGGTGCTGCAACTCCGCATGGAAGACCTCGTTCGCAAATCTGTCGGCCGTAATGACCGGCGTTTGCTTGTTTGTGGCGTTCGAGATTTCATCGATCAACTCAAGCTTTGCAGCTTCCGAATCGTTGTCCAGTAGAGTAATGATCTTCAGAAGAACTTCCTTGTCACGGAAGACTTCTTCGGCTTTGTCCAAGTTGTCTGCGTAGATCCGACTCAGTGTGAATGACGTTTGCCCTCCGTTAATGATCTGGGGGTTCTTTACACGCAGTTGGGCCTTGTTCTTCTGACCGATCTTTTCGTTGATATTCGTCTCTTCGGAAAGCATGGTGATCCCGTTGTTGAACAAGGCGAACTCATTCGTCTCTGTTTCAAGGATCGTATTCTTGATCGCGGTGTTTACGCTTTGACCCTCAAGATCAAGGTAACTGCGGGGGTTGTACTTGAGGATGGTGTTCTTGTACTTGCCCATCACCTTAGCGATTTCCAGCGTAGGTACGAAAAGCACCGTTATCTCGCAGTCGCTGTATTTCGTCCGTACATTGTAGCTAATCTTGCTCCCCGCGTTCTTGTTCGACAGATCAACGGGGATCACGATGTCGCTTGCAGCGAAGTACATGCCAGTGAGAACTGGGAAGACTAAGCGCTTGTATGTCTTCTCGAAGTCAAATATTTCAGGCGGGTAACCGCCAGTTAGCTGCCTAAGCTTTGAGGAAGAAATGCCTGTCAGGTTTGCCAGTATCACTACGCGATAGACGTACCGTGCAACATCAGGGAGTGCGGAGACTTCCCGTTGTAACTGGAGAATCTTGCCGTTGTAGGGGGCACCATCTTCGGAAGTCTTCTCACCGTCAAGAATCCGATTGATGTCCATTGCGAGGAGCTCTTCAATCGCGATCTCCTTGTTCTCAAAGTTCTTCTGTGTGGTTCGGAACTTCGATTGAATGAGATGAATCGTCCGCGCCTCAGTGTCGATGAAGTAGCCGTCAATTCCACCATCGCCGCTTGCATCTGTGATCGTGCGTTCGCGATGCGCGAATTCGGCAAGCCCAAACATAACCTTCAAGTACAGATGAATGAAGGCGCGAGCGCGAGCTTGGTTTACCTTTTCTACATCCAAAGGATCGGGACGATATTTCTTTGCCAAGGCATCTGGTGCTTCGGCGCGAAGCCGGTCGAGGATGCTAAGAAAGGTTTCGTATTGCATGCTGCTCGTACCTCGTTGCAAGCGGTCTAACTTGATTTATAGAACAATAATGGCAATATCCATTTATCCGAAAATCGCGAATTATTTCATTAACTTAATTACTCCAAATGGTTGGAGACGATCGCATGACCGGAGTGAAAAATAAACCCTGTTTATTTCTCACCAAATGCCGAGCCGAGATCCCGGTCTTAGTGTTACCAAAGTTATCGACTACTGCTTTGGTGTCGAAGACCGCTTTCGCTTATACCTCAGATGTTTCGACCGTCAGTCCTGATGTCAGCCTCGGCCGATAATCGACCATAACAAACTTTGAATTATCCATGAAAGGTGACTGCTTTCGACCCATAGCGGACTTCCGTGTTTTTTTTAACCGCGAGGTACAGCACTATAAGCACGCTTCTGCGAAATTTTCCGCCTTTAACTGGCATTTGACTAATTCGTCATACGCGTTCTCAAGATCGAAGGCTCTTAAAGGGTTTCTTTCACTAGCGTTAAACAGGTATTGAGTCATGTTGTCATCGCCATGCAATGCCGGTGGAAGGGAAAGCTGCTCCAACGGATACTCTAGTGCTGCGGGAAATATTTTTTTGAAGTTCTCATACCCATAGTCGGCGAGGGATCGAATTGATTGTAATTTGGACGTTGACAAAACCCTTTGCAGATTCTCAGCTTCTTTGTACGCTCCTCGCTTTAGTTTCTCAATACTTAGGCCGATAGATTTCAATGTAATCTCTAGAGATAAAAAGAACTGCATCTTTGATTCAAGTGCATTTTTTGGAAGCAAGACTGCAATAAGAAAAAAAAGAGCACCTCTGTTATGCCTTTCTAGTGCAGATTTCAGTCTTTTCACCTCCAAACTGGCTTGAGATAACCCCATTTTTTCAGCGTACCCTTTAATGTTTTTGCTCGCGGTTATGAATGCGATCTCTGGCGCATTGAGAACAATACGAGATAGTATGCCGACGGATCTAGAGGTAATACCGACATCTTTTTCATTCTGTAAATTTGCAAGAAGGTGAAAACATGCAGAATATTCGGTGAGCTCCGGATTGTAGATGTAGCTTAGAAGTTCATCGCTCAAAAGACTTTCCTCCACAGTCTTTTCTGGTCCTTTAAGGTTCGTAAGCAATTGCGCACGAACCTCAATCTCCTTGGCCATGGCAGATGCTTCCAGAAGCGATACTTCGGAGAGTGGGGATCGGACGATCAGATTTTCTTCCGTGTTAAGAAAATTCACAAAGATGATAGGCCTATTAGAAATTTTTCCGTCACTTGAGAACATTACTCCGCTTGTAATATTGCTGCGCCAAGGGCGTTGAGATGGAATAGTCCTATCAATTGTGGTTTAGTAATCCGGAAGCCGTATAGAACGCATGTAGTCGTAGGTGTCTTTTAAAACAAAAAATTCGGCTTCGTAGGCACTATCTACGCTATGGCACGCATTTACGCGGCTTAAATGACGCATACCCCAAATGGAGGACGTGGCGTCCACAAAATGCGTGTATTCGTGAGCTGCAAGCGTCATCACCTTCTTTCGGCGTTCATATTCAGCGAAATTGAGGGTTGTGCCTTCTTGAATTTGGAGGTCGTCCACGCTCAACCCCATAGTGTCCCTTGGACTTAAAGCATCGAGGCTGATCGTCAGTGTCCAAAAGTCAAAGGCACCTAACTGGTCTACTTTTGAAAGGATACTCCAGCGTGAACGAGTGTCCCTTAATTGATCAAGTGGCATATTTTGAAAGGGAGTGTGTTGACTCTTTGTAAAGCTGGCTGGCTACATACTTGAAGCGGATTTAATCTAGCGCCTCTCTGAATCATTGTAGTCCGCTCTCGATTCCTCTTCATATTTCAAAGTGTGTATTTGTACAGCTTGCCTACGATTTTTCAGCTAGTCCACCATGACGACTTTTGGCTGATAGCTGGCGTCAAGGCCACCCTCTCGATTGGTCCGCTATGGCCGAACTTGAGACACACCAAAATCCACAGAACTAACACCTGCACCTATCCAAAACCTCAACTGTTACAAATCAAAGACCCCACGCAATAAATCCCTTTATTGCTCTAAATCCCGGCCATCAGCCATAAAGTCTTCACCAAAAGCAGCGAATTTCTGCATCACATCACCCAGCCGACGGCGAACGGGTCGAATACCCAACTCATCACCAATGCGCTCAATTTCCAACTCGATGTCTTGACGTTCAAAAGCCAGATTTGCAGGGATACGAATGGCTTGAGAGTTTCCGTTTTTGAACATTCGAATTTTTTGTTTGAATTCTTTTGACATTATTTGGGCAAAGTGCGGCGAGCCCGTTCCTTAAGCCCATAGGGATCACCTTCGACCAATTCACCCGTGGCAGGACTGGGGGTTTCGAAGTTGTAGCGCTCGCTTTCAGGTATAGAGTCCCAAGTACGATTGGGCCACTTGCAATAGCCCGATAGCGTCCATGCCAAACGTTCAATCACGATGGGATAACTTGTACGCACCGCCACATAGCGCAATTTGGCTTCAGGTGAAAAAAAGGATTTGTTCCAACCTGAATGAGTCAGGCCAAAACCAGGGGATGGGCTGGGTGGGTTGGTGTGATTACTGCTTAGCCAGCTGTTCTGAGACAACCTTACCTCCCTGCCTTTGTCATCAATCACTTTTACAGAGAATAAGCTGACCTTGTTAGTGCGGGTGTCCAGCAATCCTAGCCGAAGTGATAAATCATTCGGCAAAAGAGCGGGCAAATCCTCAGTCAACTGATGGTGCAGATTGGAACCTGTAATTTCAATGTATTCAAGTGTTGGTAAGCGCTTAACATTCTCGGGAATGGGAAATACCTTCCACTCAGTACCAATTTCCACAGGCGCATCTATCAACTCAACTCTGGGCTTCAAACCCGTCGTCATGCACTGCAGCTGGTATCGGGTTTCCTCATCAGACAAAGCGAAGGCTAACCCAACTGCACTCAAAGTGCCCAAGGCAAGTAAGCAAACAATAAGTTGGTAACGTATGGTCATAGTGGGCCTACTTCAGTTTTGCCATGACCACCAGCTGGTCAGATTTGAATAGACCACCGGGTATGGTCAACCAAGGCTGCTTGGAAGAAAGGGATAAACCCACTGACTGGTAGGCCTTTGCAATCAACTCACTACAGAAAAAACTGGTGTCATGACCACCCCCAAATTTAGCGAGCGAGTCGGCCACTAAAACGGCCATGCCGGGCGCACCGTACTTAAAGGCAGCACTGCACCCAGAATTTGTTCCAGCCCTTGCTGCGCCAAGAAAATCATAGGGCTTTCCAAGTTGAGAGGTCGCATATCCAGCAATCTTGAGGGCTTGAGCAAACACAATTTGTTTGTGGCGCAGCACAAACACCTCACTCGATTGATTTAATACGTCATTTAATAATGCCCTATTGACACCGTCTGGCACCGCTTCGATTGCCCTTTCATGATCCAACATCAACACTGCGTGACTGAACTTCGAACATGTACCGACCTGAATCACCGCCGAATTTGTAGTATCCGAGGCAGTCACTAGAATATCCCCAGGGTAGCAACGAGAGAAAGTACCTGTGCCGGTGGCAGACCCGGTGCCAATTGTGAGTGTGTTGGATTGCTTCATGGATTAGCTGTGTATCAAAGCTGTTTGTAATCAAGACCCACAGCATACTGATTGAAGGGATTGATGTACAAATTCACGATCCGGCCTACCTACCCTTAGCGATCTCGCTTTCGAGCCCTCCCTCGAAATTAGTTTGCAGGTGTTCCGCAAGGCCTGAGTTATCCTTTGACCTGATTTTATTCACCAAAATACCGAACCATGGCAAGCAGCACACTCAACCAATTGACAGTACTTTCCCGCAACCTGAAGGATCGTGTTCTGGCTTCGTCCAGCATGGTTGTGGCGGGTCAAACCCCCTTTGATACCGTGTTTACTCACGATGTGTGCAGTGTGCGTTATTACGCCCCGGCCAATGCCAAATACAAAACCCCCTTGGTGATTGTGTCGCCGTTGGCGGTCAACATGCTGGTGTACGACTTGCAGCCCGAGCGCAGTTTTATCAAGTACATGATGGAGCAAGGCTTCCCTGTTTACCTAATTGACTGGGGCAAACCCACCCGCAAACACGCAGGTTACACCTTGGAAACTTACATCAAAGACTTCCTGCCCAAGTGCTTGGACGCAGTGCGCGCGCACTCCAAGTCCGATGAAGTCAGCCTGCACGGCTGGAGCATGGGCGGCGGCATGAGCGTTGTGCATGCAGCAATTGTGGAATGCAAAGGCATCCGCAATATCATCACTTTGGGCACGCCGATTGATGGCCATGCCAACGGTGCTGCGGGCAAAAACTACAAACGATTGAGTGGCTGGCTTAAAAAAGCGCGAATTAACCTGCGCAAGGTACCTGCCAAGTTGATGTACACACCGGGCTGGATGAATGTGATTGGCTTCAAATTGCTGGACCCTGTCAGCGCCATCAAAGGCTATTCAGAATTGATTAAAAACGCCCACGACCGGGACTATGTGGCCCAGCACGCCAACCAAGCCGCCTTCATTGAAAACTTGGAAGCCTACCCCGGCGGCGCAATCCGCGACTGGTTTTGCAGCATTTGGATGGAAAATGAAACCGCCCACGGCCGCTTCACGGTTGGGCACGAGCAGGTGTTGCTCAGCCACGTGAAATGCCCCGTGTTGTGTATTGCAGGCAAAAGCGATGCGCTGTCCAACGTGCCATGCAGCAAGGGCCTAATGAATGTGATTGGCAGTGCAGACAAAGAATTTTTCGTTGGCCCCGGCGGCCACATCGGCATTGTAAGCGGCAAGGAAGCGCCAGGCACCCTTTGGCTTAAAACCTCCAGCTGGTTGGCCGCGCACAGCATTGCGGCGTAGTTATTGGTCAGTCATCCAAAAGCCAGCCTTAGGGGTATAAACTTTAAATACATAGAAAAACAATATAAATAAACCTTTAGACAGAGGCGCAATACCCATGAAGAAAAAACTGGCACTACTGGACTCCGGTTGGCTGACCATGGAGACCCCCGAAACCCCCATGCATGTGGGCGGGTTGATGCTGTACAAGGTGCCCGAAGATGCACCAGAAACCTTCATGCAGGACATGTTGAACTGGCTGATGGACGTGAAAGAAGTAGCACGCCCATTCAACAAAAAGCTCAAAACCAATTTGCCCATGAATTTGGATGCCGGTTGGGTCACCGACCGCGACATCGACATGGATTACCACATTCGCCATGCCGCACTGCCCCGCCCGGGCCGCATCCGTGAGTTGCTGGCCTTGGTAAGCCGCCTACATGCCCAGCGCATGGACCGCCAGCACCCACTGTGGGAATGTTATTTAATCGAAGGCATTGAAGGTAACCGCTTTGGCCTTTACATCAAAATCCACCACAGCTTGGTGGATGGCGTGGCTGCAATGCGCATCCTGCAAAGCCGCTTGGGCATGAGTGCGAGCGACAAATTTCCACCCCCTTGGTCTGCTGAGTGGGAAGAAATTGAACGTGAAAAATCAGGCAAGATCAAATCTGTGAAGTTGCCCCGCCCCGGCTTGGTGGAATCCATGAAGGCGCTGAGCAATGTGGCCGTTAACTTGGCCAAATTGGCAGCCACCCCCAAAGACAGCAACATCAAAAGTATTTACAAAGCCCCTCCCACGGTACTGAACAAGCGCGTGCAGCCCGCACGCCGTTTTGCGGCACAAAGCTGGTCGCTTAGCCGCCTTAAAGCAGTGGCCAAAAAGTACGATGCCACGCTGAACGATGTGGTGTTGGCGATGTGCGGCGGCGCTTTGCGTGAATACCTGCTGGGCTATGCCACGTTGCCCGAACATTCACTGGTGGCCAACGTGCCTGTGTCCATTCGATCGGCCGACCAAGCGGACGAAGGCGGCAACGCCATTTCAGCCGTGCAGGTGACTTTGGGTACACGCATCCGCAGTGCACCGTCGCGCTTGCGTGCCATTCAAGAAAGTATGAATTCCGCCAAAGAACGCTTGGCAGACATGAGCCGCTTCGAAATTGATGCCCACACCATCATGACCAACCTGCCTTTGTTAGCTGGCCAAGTCAGTGGGCTGGATGGTCGCGTGCCCGTGATGTTCAACGTGGTGGTGTCCAACGTGCCCGGCCCACGCGAAACCCGCTACCTGAACGGAGCGGAACTGTTGGCCAACTACCCGGCATCATTGATTTGGCATGGCTATGCGATGAACATCACTGTGCAAAGCTACCGTGACAGCTTGGACTTCGGCGTGATTGCCTGCCGCGAGTCAGCGCCCAAAGTGCAGCGCATTTTGGACCTGCTCGAAAACGCTTTGGTTGAGCTTGAGGAAGCGGTGGTCAAGCCCAAAGCCGTGGCTGAAGAAGCCGCTGCAGCCGACATCAAACAGGCCGCAGCTTAAGCTTGTTGAAAGCTCATTGAAAACTTATTGAAAGCACTCCGACTCCAGCACGGTACAACCCAGCTGGGGCCGGATGGCGTTCTCCAGCATCACCCGCGCTAGGTTTTCCACCTTCACGCTGCGCAGCCTTTTGGGCAGCAAGGGGTTGAAAACTCGGCTTGCAATGATTCCGATTTCTTCCCCCAGCCGGAATTCCTCACGCCCACCCACCTTACCGCCATCCAACAAACCCGGCCGGGCCAGCACCACGCTGGGAATACCTGAGTTTTTGACCGCCTGCTCGGCTTGACCCTTGGTCCGCAGGTACAAACCGCCCGCTTTGGGGTTGGCCATCATGGACGAGTTAAGCACATAGCACTTCACGCCATTTTGGGCTGCAATGCTGGCAACCCGACTGGGTATGTGCAAATCCACCCTGCGAAATGCTTCATCCGTTTTAGCAATTTTGATGGTGGTGCCCAAGGTACAAACCACGGAATCAGCCTTCCACCAAAAAGCATCCTCTGGCAGGTTGTCAAAATCCACCACAGGGTTCAGCAAGCGGGCTTCATTGCGGGACTGACTTTCAGCGTCCTCATGCTGGGCATTGAAACTGACCGCCTTCAATTCGCTCGGCAAAGGCTTGCGGGTCAGCGCCACCACTTGCACAACCCGCGCATCGGCAAGCGCAAGCCGCATCACCGTGCTACCCACCAAACCCGATGCACCCACCAGTATTAATTTTTTGCCCATGTCATCCTCTAATTTCATCCTCTGGGTAAAACAAACTCAAGCACCAAACCCTGCCCGCCATTATGGGGCTTGGAGTTGAATGCGCTCACTTTGCCTTGGTGCAACTCAATTGCTTTTTTGAGAATCGCCAAACCCAAACCATGCCCGCGGTGTGATCCCATTTTAAAAAAGGGCGCAAACAACTTCTCTAAAATAGGCTCGGGCAAGCCACCGCCTTCATCCTCGATTCTGATGAGCAAATGCTCTTTCGGCGCCTCCTTCGATGGGTCTTTCACCGCAGTAGTTGTTAAACTACTGATTGAGCTACTTATTAGGCAACTGACCCGAACCTCTGTGCCCTGTGGCGTGTGGCGAATTGCATTGCGCACCCCATTTTCAAATGCGCTGTGCAAAGCATCTGGGTTGCACATCATTGTCCAATCGCGTACATCGCAATCAAATCGCACACGTTTGCCGGATTGCTCGGCCTCAAACTGCGCGTCTTCAATCAAATTGCCCAACAACTCAATCACGTTGTGGCGGGAAAACTCGGGCTTCACATCCGACTGCAAACGCGACAAACGCAAAAGTTGCCCAATCAAATGGTCCAGCCGCTCAGCCTCAGTTTCCACCCGGTTTAAGCACTCTTCAAGCTTTTGAGTGTTCTGCGGGTTTTGCCGGGCCAAACCAGTGGCCATGTTCAAGCGGGCCAAGGGCGACCTCAATTCATGCGACACATCATGCAGCAAAGCCTTTTGCTGGTTCATTTGGGATTGTAGCTGCGCCGCCATTTTGTCAAAGCCACTGAGCAGCTGGCCCACTTCATCATGCCGTTCGCTGCCCTGTGCAATACGGGTGTCCAACTTGCCATCCGCCACCTGCTGAAAACCGGCACGCAAACTGGCAAATGGGCTGCTGAATCGCCTTGCCAAAAACCAAGCGAACACAAAGCTGGCAAACAAAAAGCCGATCAGCATCCAAGCAGGCCCAAACGGGGGCGGGGCACCCAGCCCACCGGGTTTCATTCCCGCCTTGGACTCTGCGCCCGGCCCGCCCGCAGGCCTTGGCCCCCGCGCCACAAAAAGCACCCAAGGTTTACCGCTGGGGTCCAGCACCTTTTGCACACCAGCGGGCCTTGGGCGATCCGCTGATATGGCTCCAACACCAGCCCCAACAACAGTCCCAGGTACACTCGCAGAAAATGCGGCCTGCACTCCAGCTTTAAGCTCTTCCGGTACAACACGCCCCAAAAGCTCTTTGTTGTTGACGTTGACCACATACAGGGGAAACACTTTCCCACCCCGGTCCACGCGGCGCTCCAACATAGTGGCCAGTGCATCCGCGCCCTGCGTTTGCAAAACCACGGCTGCAGCATCCATCACCAATTGGGCCCTTGGGCCTTGGTTCAACTCCAAATCGGTCGGCTCTTCCTGAAGCAAGCGATGAACCGCAGTGGTGGCCAATGCAGCGCCAATCAAACAGACCCAAAAGCCCAAGAAAAAGCGCCAAAACAAACTTATTTTTTCAAAATTGGCTTTCAGCAGATTAGCTTTCACTGAGCTGCACCCCTTGCCCACGGATGGTGTGAAGTTGCAGTCCAGAAGGCTTGGGCGCTCGGCCATCGGCCTTTGTGTCAGTGCTGGCGTTCAAACCCAGCTTGCTTCTTAGGCTACTGAGGTGCACATCAATCGCCCGGTCATATCGGGTTAATGGGCGCCCCAAACCCTGCTCACACAATATGGATTTGCTGACCATTTGGCCTGCATTGCGCATCAACACTTCCAGGATATTAAATTCAGCGCTGGTCAACTCCAACATCACCGAGTTCATGGTGGCCTTGCGCTTGTCTGCTTGCAACACCAAACCCCCCAGTTGAAGGGTGGCATTCGGCAGGGTCGACACCGCCTCATTACCCGCTGCGCCCGAGGTTCTGCGCAATATGGCACGTATGCGGGCCACAATTTCACGCGGCAAACAGGGCTTGGCCACATAGTCATCAGCCCCCAATTCCAGGCCCACAATCCGGTCAATGTCATCGCCTTTGGCGGTCAACATCAACACAGGCAAACGGTGCGTTTGGCGCAAAGCCTTTAGCGTGTCCAGCCCGTTTTGCTCGGGCATCATGACATCCAAAATCAGCAAATCAAAGGGTAGTTGGCCAATCAGCTCCAAGCCCTTCAAAGGGTCCGAGCAGTAGTGGGCCTCAAAGCCCTCGCCTTGCAAATACTGCTGCAAAAGGTCGCCCAACTCGGGGTCATCATCAATGTGTAAAACTCTGGGCATGGGGCCTACGCTGTAAAAGCAAAAAATGAAACTGAATCAACCGCTGTTGTTAACCGTGTATGAAGTGTAAACCAGTGCAATTCCAGCGTCAGACCAGCTTTACCTTTCTTTACCCAAAGCACACCCTTGTTTACTGAGAACCTCGGCAGAATGCAACTGTCGAAACAAAAACACTGAACAAGGAGTTCAACATGTCACACAAAATCAAATCGTTTTTAGCAATCAGCGCTTTGGCCTTGGCCATCCCATTCACCACACAAGCCAACTCCGGTGGTGACCCTTCCGTGGTGTCCACCACGGAAGACACCCGTCAGTGCGAAGGCATGAAACAAGGTGGTCATCACCACATGAATGGCAAGGGCGGCCATCATGGAAAGGTGGGTTATCAGCACGGCAAGCGCGCAGAACGTATGTTCGACAAACTGGAAATGACCCCAGAGCAGCGCACCAAAGCCCGTGCCATCATGGACCAGCACCATGAAAAAATGAAAGCTGAACGCGTAGCCATGATGAAGGAAATGGACACGATTCTGACCCCCGAACAGCGTGAAAAAGCCAACGCCATGAAGCAGAAGTACCGCGACCGTAAGGAAGCCAAATGAGTGGGTTAGCTAAATTGGCCAACTTATTAAGCCAACTTATTAAGCCAGCTTATTAAGTCACATTAATAAGTCACCTTAATAAGTCAATCAGTTAAGCAGTCTCCTCTTTACCCTGATGTCACCCCTTGGGCCGCGGAATTTCTCCCCGGCCCTTTTTTCGTGTTAGTTTATTTGCAGTGCACTGCTTGACCGCTAACTACACCCAAATCACGACCTAAACCACCCCGCCGCGCCATGTCCAACTACTTATTTACCCCAGCCGTTCCCTCACTCCCAATTGAAGGCAGCCAACAGCAATTCCCAATCCACAGGGTGTACTGCGTGGGTAGAAACTATGCAGACCACGCAAGGGAAATGGGTCACGACCCAGACCGCGAACCCCCTTTCTTTTTCAACAAGCACCCAGACAGTTTGATCAGCGGTGGACAAGACTTCCCCTACCCCACCGCCACAAGCGATGTGCATCATGAAATTGAACTCGTGGTGGCTTTGAAATCTGGCGGCACAAACATACCGGTTGATGAAGCCATGCAACATGTTTTTGGCTATGCAGTGGGGTTAGACATGACCCGGCGCGACATTCAGGCCATCGCCAAATCCAAAGGCCACCCTTGGAGTACCGCCAAGGCATTTGATCATGCAGCGCCCTGTACCGCGCTGGTACCCGCATCCAAAATAGGCCATCCACAAAAGGGCCAAATCCACTTGGACATCAATGGCGTCCGCAAGCAAACAGGGGATTTGTCTTCCATGATTTGGTCCATCCCCGAAACGATTGCACACCTTTCCCGCTTGTTTGAACTGAAAGCAGGTGATGTTATTTTTACCGGCACACCCTCGGGCGTGGGGCCAGTGAGTCGGGGTGATTTTTTGGAAGGTGAAGTGGAAGGCGTGGCAAAGCTAAAACTTCGAGTGGTTTAAAAACGTAGGCCTTGCCTTATAACTAAACTTATGGCTAAACCTAAGGTTACAAGCCAACCCAAGGGTTGCCCAACATCCGGTAATGCTGACCCAGTTTAAGCGGTGCGCGGCCCGCACCGTTTACGCCGACCCAACCCACGCTTGAAAACACCTGCCTCACCACATCTGCAAGGGTGTGGGCTGCCTTGTTGGCTTTGAATGCCAAAAGCGCATGCAACCAAAGCTTACAAAAATGCTGGTTTTCTAGGGTATCCGTGGGGCCCACAGCACCTAAAAACAAGCGGACTGCGCCACTCAAGTACCACACCATGCCCAGTGAAAGTACATCAGCCCGGTGTGCCAAAGTATTACAGGTTAACCACAAGGTGGAGTCCAGCGGACCACGCTTCAAAATGCGCGTTAAGTCGGACGCAACGATGTGCTGATAACCCCGCAATCGGTCCACTTCGGCATGCCCCACATAAACCCAGTGGCCTGTCATATTGGCCAAGGCCTCCAAAAGGTCAGGCTTGAAATAATCGCCCGGGTGAAACACATTGGCACCCGCGGCTTCCCAAGCATTCAAAGTGTCGACGTACATGGGCCCATATTGCGCAGTCACATTCCAGCGCATCAAACCTGCATTGCCTGTGAGTTTAGGCAGCGATGGTTTAGGCTGGAATGGTTTAGGCTGATATTCCAAGGCTTTCAAACAAGCGTCAGGGCTGTCGGCAAACACCGTGCTTAGCACCACCGTCCTTGCGGTATTTCCCTCACCCACCTGCAACACAGGCTGGGGCCACATCGACGAGTAAATCGGCTCTGCATACTCCAGCGGTAAAACCAACACAGCGGAATCCACATCATCCAAAGCGCCAGAATCGCACAACACCTTGTCTGCAGAATGCAGCACATATTCAAGGGTATGCAACTCAGGCCTTGGAATCACTTTCATTGATGACGCGCTTTTTGAAATTCCACCCATTGAAAAGCCACGGATTGCATCCGCCCAATCCAAAGGGCAGATGACTGCACGCCGATCACGCATCAATCTTATCGACCAGGGCCCCGACCAGGCCTGCCCCTGCCGGGTTTTGGAGCGGGCACCACCACGCTGGGGTTTAGGGTGAAATCACCCAGATCAATCCGCTCAAACCAACCCGAAATCGGCTTGTATTTGGTTTTATAAACTTGCGTGGCCAAGGGCGCAATCAAATCCAAAGGGAAGGCGATCGACTGGCCGTTGAATTTGGCTTTCCAATACTCTTCCACCAGCACTGCTTGTTGCTCGCGCTCTAGGTTTTTGATGTTGCCCGCCGCGTTTTGAATGTCTTGCACCGTAAGGTTGTAGCCCTGCCCAAAAAACTGGGAATGCAAGGCCTCAATCATGTACACCCCACCAGATGTAACGGCTTGCCACACATGGGTCAATTCATGAATCAAGGTGGAGGTGGGCAGCGTGACGCCTGAGCCATGGTTAATCACATACATGGTTGTAAATGGGCGGTTTTTGTTCATCCACATAATGAAGTCTGCGGCAAAGCTTGCATCGGTCAACCGCACCATGTCCAAGTCAATCGACACACCAAAAACTTTCTCAGCCTCTGCTCGCTCCACTGCTGTCAATTTGCGGTGCGAGCCCAGCACATTCATCAACACGGCAAACAAAGTGGCCGCCACACCGGCGCTAATTTTTACGGCCTCTTTCATCAAAATCAGGGCTGATTTACCCAGCTCAATCAAGCCTTTGATCAAACCTTCGCGGAAGGCTGCACGCACATCCACAATGATGTTTTTCACCACATCCAGCAAATGCATGCCAGTGCCCAATAAAGCAGTCAGCAAGGTTTTAACTGCATGCAAAGCCTTGCCTGCAATCGCTTCCAAAATTTCACTGGTTTGAGTCCAAATGATGCGAAGCGCCTCCATCAAGCGGTTGGCCTGCGTGGATACAAATGCAGCCATCGAGTCTAAAATGTAAGCCAAGGTTTTACCCATGTCTTTCAGTGCGCCTAGAATCACAGAAATGGCCTGCGCAGTTTTACTGACCACCTCGGTCAGAATGTCTTTCAGCAACTTGCCTGCACTCAACAAGCCATCCAACACAATTCGCGCGGTGTAGCGGCTTAAATTAATAACCGCAGTCATAATTTCTTTCAGGCTTTTACCCATGGCAATCAACTCGCCCACTATAATTTTGGCGGTTTCGTAAGCCAAGCGTTCAAGCCGCTGCACAACCTCCAACACCGTGTGCCCAAGTGCCATCACTGCACGTATGGCCGTCTTCAGTTGCGCAACCGCCATCTTGCCAATTTCCAACAACAAAGTGGTGAATGACCCATATAGCCGCTCAAGCTCTTGCAATGCCGCCTTCAACACATCCAGCGCTTGCCCCACCGCCCAGTTCAAAACCTCTAAGCCCTGACGGCCTGCTTGAATAATTGCAGTGACAAACTTTTTTACCGCAGCGAGCCCTTTTTTCAAAGCCTCTGCCAACATTTCCGACACCTTTTTACCCGCAGCCAGCACCGCTTCCACAAAATCATTGATTTTATTTTGCGCCCAACCCACAACGGCTGACACTGCATCCGCCAAACTTTTACCCGCTGCCGCAATTGCATCTGCAATCGTGTTGATGGCTCCAGTAACGGCATCCACCACCGCGCCCGCAGTATCTTTGATCCAGCCCCACAGCCCGTCGTTGCCATCAGGTACCAAGCCGGTTTTCAGAATTGCACCCGCCTTGGCCAGCCACTCGGCCACGTCGTCCAAGGTGCCGCCTTCTGAAAAATAATCCTTCATCGACTCCCCCGCTTCTTTGCGCTTCAAGCGGGCGACTTGGTGCACAAACAGCACCGATTGCTTTCCCTTGATGAAGCTGGACACCACCGTTTTACGCGACACGCCACCCTTGGCCGCGGCCCAATTCACCAAGGCTGCACTCTCTTCAAAATCACCACGGGAGCTGCGCAAAATAATCGCTTGAGTACTCAAATCCAGCTGAGCAGGGCCCACCTTTTCACTGTCATTCAACAGCTGAGTCAGGTGTGAACGATTGACCTGATTGTCCTGCATGGCCTTGAATACACCCGCCAAATTGCCTGCGCTATTGATTGATCGGAGTGCTGCTACGTTGAGAGTTGTGCCCATATTTTCCCCGTGTGACTCAAAGTGATAAATAAATCAAAAAGACTCAACACAATTAGCAGGGGGCTGTGGCGAAGGCAAAAAACAGGATGGTTCACCCCTATTGCGGGTGAACTTGCGGGTGAACTTGCGGCTGAAAGTAAAAGGCTACTTTTAGGCGGTACTTACTCGGGTTTGGTGGTGCTTAATGGTGTGTTTTCGGGTGTGTTTTCGGTTGTACTTTCGACTGTACTTTCTGCTGCACTTTCCCAAGATTTAAACTTGCCGATATCGTCACTCAGCGTTTTCAGGGTGTAGGCCAGCAGGGCCGCATCGTCCATCAAACCAATTGCAAACAAAAAGTCGGGCACCAAATCTGCAGGCATTACGAAATACAACAAAGACGCCACAATCATCACAATCGACGACCAAGGCACTTGCCGGTAACTGCCATTGGCATAGGCCTTTACAAGGCGGAATGCAGCAGTCAGTTGTTCCCACATTTCACTCAGGGGTTTACTGCCGCTTGCCACGGCTTTGTCGGCCGCATCTTGCACCAACTCAGCCAGTTTTTCTTTGTTGTTGATGTAGCCGTCCGCCTTGCTGCGGGCCTGTGCAAAAGGCTTGCTGGCACGCACACGTGCAGCTTCATCGGGCTTGGCAGAGGTTCGAAAAAAAGACTTTGGCATGAAGCACCGGCGGGGTGAAGGTAGCAAAACCTATCTTAGCACCCCGGCCGATTTCAAATTTGAAGCGAAGTTCTATTGCGCGGGCCGCGTTTCAGGCACCCGCGAATCAAAACCACCGCCCAGCGCAGTCACCATGGCCAGCAAGGCGCGCTGCTGGTTACCCCATGCTGTGGCCCAAGCCAATTCAGCATTCAACAAATTGCGCTGCGCATCCAGCAATTCCAACTGGCTACTTACACCCGCGGCAACCCGTTTTTCAGCCAAGGCCACAACTTGTTTCAGCGTGGCCACCTGCGCCTCGCGGGTTTGCAGGCGCTCGCGGGCTTCGCGTTGCAAAGCAATGCCGTCATACACCTCGCGGAATGCATTGCGTATCGCAGCTTCGTAACTCAGCACCGCTTGGTTGCGGCGTGCCACCGCGGCATCTTGCAAATCATTCAAACGGCCCGCTTGAAAAATGGGCTGGGTAATGGATGCGCTGAAGTTCCACACCTTGGCTGGGCCGGTAAACAGGTTGTCAAACATCGCGCTTTCCCGACCGCCCGCAGCAGTCAAACTCAGGCTGGGGAAAAACGCTTTGCGTGCCGCACTTAAATTGGCATCGCCGGCCAACAATTGTTGCTCGGCTGCCATCAAATCGGGACGGCGCAACAGCAGTTCAGAGGGTGCTTCATCCGGCACAATCATGATGGGGTTGATGTACAAACCGCTTGTGCTTAGCTTGGGGATGGGCGGTGTGTTGCCACCCACAATCACGCTCAAGGCCGTGGTGTTTTGTGCCAGTTGCTCGCGGTAATCGGGTAGCAGGGCCTTCACAGACAAATACTCCGACTCCACTTGCCGCAAGGCCAACTCATTGCTCAAGCCCGCGTCATAGCGCTGCTTTTCCAGTTTGAGTGCGTCTTCACGGCTTTTCAAAGTGTCTTCAGTCAAACGCACAACCAAGTCCAAAACCCGCTGGCGGGTGTACAAAGTGGCTGTCATTGCGGACACGGTCAGCCGCACACCTTTGAGGTTGTAGCCCTGCTGCATAAACTGTGCTGCGGCTGCGCTTTCCAAATCACGAATGCGGCCCCACAAATCAATTTCCCAACTGGCTGCAATGGTCAAGTTGGTGGTTTCATACACATTTTGGTTACCAAACACAGGCACATTACCCGCTTGTGTGGGGCGGTTGCGCGTGTTGCTAAACTGCCCAAAAATTGCAGGCCATTTGTCAGTTTTTGCAAGGCCCAACAAGGCGCCTGCTTCATTCAAACGTTGCTCGGCCAAACGCACATCGGTGTTGTGGGCCAAGGCTTTTTCAATGACCGCATTCAACTCGGGTATTTGGTTTATTTCCCACCATTTCTCACTACCAACTTCTGCAAGGCGCAGGGGCTTGGCGCCTGCTGGCACTTCAGTTTTCAAGGGCTGATCAGGCTGGGGTACCGCCTTGTCCAGCGATTTAACTGACGAAGCACACGCACTCAACAGCGTAAACGATGCCAACACACACGCCAAAACCACGGGCTTAGAAGTATGGCGCTTAACAGCATGGGTCATTGCAGATTGATTTTTCAAATTTCTCATACATCACCTTCTTTTGTTTGATCGTGGTGGCGATTCACCCGCGGGGCACGATCAATCAATCGGTAAAACAAAGGCACAAAGAATATGGCCAGAATGGTGGCGGCAGTCATACCGCCCATCACACCCGTACCCACCGCCGTGCGCGCACCCGCGCCCGCTCCGCTGGAAAATGCGAGTGGCACCACGCCCAGAATAAACGCAAGCGAGGTCATCAAAATGGGGCGGAAGCGCAAACGGGCGGCTTCAATTGCGGCATCAAAAGCGCTCATGCCTTCTTCGCGTTTCAGCACTGCAAACTCCACAATCAAAATCGCGTTTTTAGCGGCCAAGCCCAACAAAGTCACCAAGCCAATTTGGAAGTACACATCGTTGGTCATGTCCCTCATCCACACCGCCAGCAGCGCACCAAAAATACCAAACGGCATGGCCAGCAATACGGACAATGGCAGCGCCCAGCGCTCATATTGTGCAGCCAGAATCAAAAACACCATCAACGCGCCCAACAACAAAGCGTAGGTGGACGAGCCACTGGCACGCTTTTCTTGGTAAGACGCGCCAGAAAAGTCATACACATAACCTTCTGGAAGCACCTTGGCAGCCACATCTTCCACCGCCTTTAATGCGTCGCCCGAACTAATGCCCGGCGCGCCATTGCCCAGCAACTTCACAGCAGGCAAGTTGTTGAAACGGGTCATGGTTTCTGGGCCTGCAGAGTAACTGACTTTGGCCAAAGCAGAGATGGGAATCATCTCGCCCTTGTTGGAGCGCACGTACAGGTTACCAATGTCTTCAGGGCTTTTACGGTACTGCTGGTCAGCCGACATCAACACCTGCCATGTGCGGCCAAACTTGTTGAAGTCATTCACATAGTAGGTGCCCAAACTGGCAGCCAATGTGTCAAACACCGTGTTCAAATTCACGCCCATCGCGCGGGCTTTTTCCCGGTCTACATCCACAAACAATTGAGGAGTGTTGGCACGCCACAAGGTTTGAACACCGGCCAAGCGAGGCTCTTTTTTCGCCTCTTCCATAAACTTTTGCACCACGTCTGACAACTCTGCAGGGCTTGCATCAGTTTTACTTTGGATCCAAAACTCAAAGCCACCGGCTTGGCCCAAACCGTCAATCGGCGGGGGTGGGAATGCCAACACCAAGCCTTCTTTCACGCCTGCAGTGCGGCCATACAATTCGCCCACCAAAGCCTCAACATTGTCCTTTCGTTCATCCCAATGTTTTTGGGTAATAAACATGGTGGCTGCGCTGTTTTTAAAGCTGCCGCCCAAAAAGTCCAAGCCGGTGAATGCAATCGCAAACTCATTGGCTGGGTTGGCTTTGATTTGATCCACCACGCCGCTGACGACTTTGTCAGTCCGCTCAAGCGTTGCGCCATCGGGTAGAAACACTGCTGCAATGTAATAACCTTGGTCTTCTGATGGCACCAGTGACCCAGGCGTGGCTTTCCACAAACCGGCAGTCAACGCCACCATCACCAAAAACAAAGTAATACCCAATGCAGGGCGCATGGCCATAAACCGCACACCGCCTACGTACTTGGCAGTAAGCTTGCCAAAACCCCGGTTGAATGCATCAAAAAAGCGGTTTGGTTTTTTGTGTTCTGCCTTCAAAATCAACACGCACAAAGCGGGCGTTAAAGTCAAAGCCACCACGCCAGAAATAATCACCGCAATTGCAATCGTGACGGCAAACTGTCGGTACAACTCACCGGTCAAACCACCCAAGAAGGCAATTGGCACAAACACGGCAGACAGCACCAGCACAATTGCAATCACCGGGCCAGTCACTTCCTTCATGGCTTTGATGGCGGCTTGGCGGGCTTTGAGACCCTCCTCGTGCATAATTCGCTCAACGTTTTCAAGCACCACAATCGCATCATCCACCACAATACCGATGGACAGCACCATGCCAAACAAGGTCAACATGTTGATGGAATAACCCAGCAAGTACATGCCCGCAAAAGTACCAATCAACGACACAGGCACCGCCAAAGTGGGAATCAAGGTGGCACGCCAGTTTTGCAAGAACACAAACACCACGATGAACACCAAAATCATCGCTTCCACCAAGGTTTTAATCACCTCGCGGATGGACACTTTCACAAACTGTGTGGTGTCGTAAGGTATTGCGTAAGTCAGCCCCTTGGGGAAGTTGGGCGACAGTTTGTCCAAGGTGGCCTGTACTTCCTCAGCCACATCCAGCGCGTTGGCACCCGGCTGCAGGAAAATACCCAACAGCGTGGCGGGCTTGCCATTCATACGGCCAATAAAGTCGTAATCGCGAGAGCCCAACTCCACCCGGGCCACATCTTTCAAACGCAGGGATGAGCCGTCTGGATTCACCCGCACCAAAATATTTTCAAACTCTTCTGCGGTACTCAAACGGCCTTGCGCAGTGATGGTGTAAACCAATTCCTGCCCCGCTGGGAATGGGGCCTGCCCCACTTTACCCGCCGCAAACTGCGCATTTTGCTCATTGATGGCTTGTGCAATGTCGCCAGCCGTCAGCTTCAGCTGGGCCATACGGTCTGGTTTAATCCAGACGCGCATGGAGTAATCCTTCGCACCAAAAATTTGAACGTTGGTGGTGCCGGGTATGCGCTTCATCGCATCCAGCACGTTCAAAGTCACATAGTTGGAGGTGTAAAAATCGTCATAGGTGCCGTCAGGTGAATAAAAGGCCAACACCTGCAAAAAGTTGGATGAGCCTTTAATGACCGTCACGCCTTGCCTGCGTACTTCCTGCGGCAAAATGTTTTCAACCTGCTTGACGCGGTTGTTCACGTTCAAGGCGGCCTGGTCCGGGTCGGTTCCAATTTCAAAAGTCACATTGATTTCAGTCACACCTGCAGACGAGCTGGTGGACTCCATGTACATCATGCCTTCCACGCCGTTGATGGCATTCTCGATGGGCGAGGCCACGGTTTTTTCCAACACCGATGCAGATGCACCGGGGTACACCGCACGCACTTGCACTTGAGGTGGCGCAATTTCAGGGTAGCGTGAAATAGGAAGGCCGGTCATCGCGGCCAAGCCTGCAATCATGATAAAAATCGACAGCACCGCCGCAAACACAGGGCGGTCAATAAAGAAGCGAGAAAACATCAGGTCACTCCCTTATTATTTGGCTGAAGCAGGTTGGGCATCAGCAGGCTTTGGCTCAGCAGCCTTGGGCGGCTCGGCTTTGGGTTCGGCTTTAAGTTCGGCTTTAGGCTCAGCACCCTCCAAAACTGGCTGCACTGGCGTGCCGGGTGGTGCTTTCATAAAGCCATCCGTCATGACCTTGTCGCCCACCTGCAAACCTTTGGTGACCACCCACTGGTCACCCGCCCACTGCGCCACTTCCACCGGGCGTGGGGCCACTTTGTTGTCGGCACCCACCGTCATCACAATTTTTCCACCCATGGGGCTTTGCAACACCGCACGCTGGGGCAACAGCACTGCTGCTTTTTGTACCGCACCACTTAAACGCACCCGTACAAACTGACCGGGGCTAAGCACTTCCTTGGGGTTGCCCAACAAAGCACGTGCATCCACAGTGCCGGTGGCAGGGTTTACACGCACGTCCTGAAAGGCCAGTTGCGACTCCAAACCTTTGGGCTTTCCATCACTGCCCAACACTTCCACTTTCAACAAACCGCCTTGTTGTATTTGCAAACTGCCATCCGCTTGGCCAGCCTTTAATCGGTTGTGGTCGGTTTCAGGAATTCCAAAATTCACATACACCTTGTCCACCTGGGTGACCGTGGTCAGCAAATCTTGCGGGCCAGAAATCAAGCTGCCCTCTGACTTCAAAGAACGGCTTGCAACACCCGTCACGGGCGACTCCACACGCGCGTAAGTCAAATTCAAACGCGCTTCCTTCACCTGGGCCTGCGCCACCGCCAAATTGGCCTTGGACACATCCAGCGCAGATTTTGCGTTGTCAATTTCAGCCTGCGACACCGCTTTGCTCGCTTGCAAAGGCTCTATGCGTTTGAAGTCACGTTCAGCTTGTTCCACACGCACAGCGGCGGCTTTTTCGTCTGCCAACGCTTTGGTCAATGCGGTTGCATAGGGGGCGTTGTCCAGCGCGTACATAGACTGGCCCTGCTTCACGCGGCCACCCTCTTCAAACTGACGCCGCTCCAAAATACCAGCCACACGGGCGCGGATTTCAACCTCTTTAAAGCCCGACACCTGCGCGGGGTACTCAAAAGTCAAAGCCAAATCCTGCGGCTTGATTTCCACCACCGGCACAGGCGCAGCCTGCGGTGCACCGCCGGGGCCACCTGGGCCTTGGGCATCCACCTGCTTGCCACAGCCGGCCAAAGCCAAACAAGCGATGAGGGTGACAACAAAAGCAGGCACCACAGACGCGCGGGCGAATGACTGGCTGTAGCTTGGGTTGGGCTTTGTGGGTGATTCTATGGATTCTGCGGGCAAAACCCCGGACGCTGTGTTGTGCATTTTTAACCCTGGATGGCTGTATTGATTTACTGAACGATAAGTCATATACTACATACATACACGAATGTATGTAAATTGTTTTTTGCAATCAGGAAATAAATTGTGGTTCGCAAATCAAAAGAAGAGGCACTCGAGACTCGCAACTTGATCTTGGACACAGCCGAGCTGGTGTTCCTTGAAAAAGGTGTGTCTGGCTCCACCCTCAACGACATAGCCAAAGCAGCGGGCCTAACCCGTGGCGCAATTTATTGGCACTTCAAGAATAAAGCAGATTTGTTTGACGCAATGATGAAACGCGTCACATTACCGATGGAAGAGTTCGTCCAGAAGTCGGAAGATGCCTCACTCAACGACCCCTTGGCCCATGTGTGTGAGTCCGCGATGCGCGTGATGCGCAGCTTGGCGCTGGAAGCCCGCACCCAACGCGTGTTTGAAATCACCATGCTGAAGCTTGAACTGGTGGGCGACTTGCAACCCCTGCGGGAACGCCGCCTGCAAAGCCGCCAGGGCTGCATTAGCAACATTGAAGCCGGTTTTGCAAACGCCATACGCAAAGGCCAACTGCCCCAAAACCTAAACCCCCGCATGGCCGCCATTGGCCTTCATTCCATGATTGACGGAATGATTGTGAATTACGTGCTAGCGCCCGAATCGTTTGAGCTGATTCCACAGGCCGAGTTTGCGATTGCGAGTTTTGTTGAGGGGCTTAGGGGTTCCGTTTAAACATCCGGTTAAGGCGACCTTTTCGGGTTGGCGGCTGGACTACTGGCCGCTGCTGCGGGGCAGCAGCATCATCCGTTTTATTGGCATTTGCCCGTGAAGGGTTGGAGTGTGCATTTCTGGGCCGCTGCCCTGGCAGCCGTTCAAAAAATGCGGGGGCTTTGGGAGGCGCAGCGCGACCCGTAGGCTGCGGGGCATCTTTACCCAGCGAATCAGTTGACTGCAACAACACCAAGGTTGGACGTGCACCTGTTCTTGCCGCGTTGCTCGTAAATGCTGCGGCTTGCGTGTCGGTTAGGGTAGTAATGGTGTGGTCACTGTGTTTAACCCATTTTCCACCTTTGGCAGGGGGCTCTTTGGCCACCATAAAATAATGGCCATCTTCCATAATATTTCCGTAATGAAAAACAAAGGCTGTTGGCTTGTACTTGATTGTTTTGTCACATCCCTTGTCCTCACAATAAACCGTCAGTTCAATCTCTTGATTCAGGTTGATTGGATCTAGGTCAAAAACCTTGCGGTCTGCTCGCCTGTTCGGATCACCATTTTCGTTATAGTAAGTGACCAAGTTGAGAGCGAGTTTTGATGGCTTTTTTGCATCGGCTATGCAGAGAGTTTTATGCTCAGTTAGCTTAGTTAGTCTTAAACCAGTCTCGAAGGTGCCTGCGTCTTTCAATATACGCTCACGTACTTCATCGGTAACTTGGAGCCCGCCCCCCTTAGCGGAGTCATCGACTAGAGAGGCCCCCAGTTTGAACTCCTCTATCGGACTATCGCTGCTCTTCAAGCTGTCTTGCACCCAAGCATTCATCTCTTTGAAGACTGGTACGCCTGAAACCACATCACCCTTTACTTGTTGCAATTGGGGTCCCAGCTTTGGGACGGAGTCATCCCATTCTATTGGCGTACCCTTCCACTCCGTCCAGACATAAGTAGTCTCACCATCCGATTGTAATTTGGGTGCTTTCGTTTCAATGCCGTTGGTCATTTTAATACCATGACTCACACTCTTTTTAACTTTAAAGTATGGCGAATTGAAGTCCTCGTTAATATTGTTGACCCCTATCGCTTCTTTAACCGCAGTGACAAACTCTGACGCATCTTCCGGTCTACCTGGTTTAAATCTAGGTAAGTCGGATTGAAGTATTGGAAGTTTACCGCTGGTCAACGCCTCAGTGAATTCAAGCAATGACTCCTCTGGAGGCTCCACGGTTGGCGCCTTTAGTTTATCCACAATCTTTTGTAACTCCTTCCGTAGATCGCTGAAGGATTCAGCTTCCTTTCCGTCCTTGCCCTTCGAAATATCGGGATGAACTTTAAAGTGATCGCCCAGCCAGCAGTGCATAAACTTGAAAGCTGAATTGGCGTAACACGTGTTACCTAAATTCGTTAAAGGGACAGGTGCTAGGGGAACATGCAAGGCCGGAATGATTTGGCCTGACTGTGCGGGTGACTCAGTAGCGGAAGGAGCAGAGACTTGAGCTGCAATTGGGCCAGCAGGAGGTGGAGCGGTATCGACAGTAGCAGGAACAGAGGCAGGAGCAGCGGGACCAGCGGCTGGAGTAGCGGTATCGACAGTGGCAGGACCAGCGGCAGGAACAGCAGGAGGTGGTGCGGCATCAGCGGTGACGTTGCTCGTAGTAGTATCAGGTGCTGGAACAGTCTGTCCGGGGGAAGGGGTTACTGACTGTGGATCAACAGCAGCGGCAGACTTCGCGGCGGTAGGGCTTGGGTCGGGAGTATTACTTCTCGATACGTCAGCACTTGAATCAACAGGGTCGGCAAACCCAACCCCACGTGCGACTGCTGGTACAGCAATTGGTGCTTTAATCTCCGCTGCTGGCACGGCCGCCTTCGCCGCCGCTGCTATATCCTTATCCCACTTCGGCACATAGTTCCGTAAAACCTCAAGTATGGCGTCCTTCTGAGCAGGTTTTCTGCTGATATAGCTGCCCCTTACAGCCTCTACTTTCTCGATGGCTTCATCCAACATTTGCTCAATGGTGCGGTCACCGCTTGATCGCTCAGGGCCACGCATCTTGATTCGGGCTTGTACATCCAACACCACCTGCATAATGGCAACCCGCCCCACGCCCAAGTAGCTCAGCATCACATCCGGGTCTGCATCCCCAATGGCATTCAAAGCTTTGGTAATTGCATCGGTACTCATTTGGCCATTTCTGTAATCAGGAGCGTGTTCAGTCAAAATCACGGTTTGAACACTTCCACTTCCTTTGCGGTATTGAATTTGAAACTTGCGGGTTAGCCCAGAGTCACTCAACAGATCTGTGTGAGAGCCATCAACCAACTCTTTTTTGATGATTTCATACTCGCCCAATTTACCGCCATGAGTTGTAATAAAGTGGCCAATCAGGTTCGACATGGCCCGGTCTTTAGACTGGAGTGGGTTATTGAATGCAAGTGGGGATAAAAACTGCGTAATATGCGCGGATTTTTCACTTGAGTCCCCCTTCAACTTATGCGCTTGATTTAGCAGGGTTGCGATGTGGTGCAAATCACGATCACTGGCTTGCGGGCCAAGATCCGTCAAGTTTAGTTTCGCCGGCGTTTGGCCCAAGCATCGCATTTTGGACGACTCATGCCCGCTTTGGGTGGCTGTACAAGCCTCAATTAGGTTGGCATGGATATAGGTAAACCCTTCGGAACCTGCGCCTTTACCAACGAGTGCCACCGCACGGTCACTGCTCAAACCCACACGGGGGTTGCCCATTACCTTATCCCGAGGCGCTGGGTTTTTAAGTTGCGAACTCGAAACGGCTGGACTGTTACTTCGAGAACCTTCTGAGCTTGGCGGAACAGTGTCGGGAGTACCTGAACGCCAGCCGTCAAAATCCTTCCCCAATCCCGAACCACCAACCTTAAGACTTCCCGTCATTTTCCCCACCACCTTGTTTAAGCTTATATTTTTTAAGGCCAATTTCAGTTAGGTGGTCAGGCAATGGTAGGTAGTTCCCAAGGGGTTCGGTCACTCAATAGCTAGGCTACATCGATCGTTTTACTCCTAAACCCTTCCGGTTACGGGTATAGCCGAACCGGTAATGTCGGCAGCCGCATCTGACAGTAAAAATGCAATCACCCCAGCCAAAGACTGCGGGCTTACCCACAAGGAGGGGTCAGTGTCTGGCATCGCATCGCGGTTGGTGGGGGTGTCTAATATGCTGGGCAATAAGGCATTGGCACGGATACCCAAGTGCTTGTTTTCTTCGGCAATGGCCTCGGTTAAACGCAACACGGCAGACTTGCTGGCGGCATAAGCGCCCATTCCCGCATTGGCCTTGGCTGCAGCGGCTGCGCCAATGTTGACTATTATGCCGCCCTGCTGTTCCTGAAACACGGGCAACACCGCTTGGCACATGTTCACCGTGGTTTGTACGTTGATGGCATACATGGAGTCCCAAGTTTCTAGGCTGGACTCTGCTTGCTCTTCAAACGCAAAGCCCCCAGCAATGTTAACCACCGCGTCCACCTGCCCAAAATACTGCATGGTTTGCGCCACCACTTCTTGCGCATGCTCTGGCTGGGTTAAGTCCACATTGCCGATGGACACTGCGTCGGCCTCCCCATCCCAAGGCGGTTGGTGCAAGTCAATCAACATCAAGCGGCAGCCTAGGTTGCCCAAATACTCAGCAACGGCTTGGCCTAAAAACCCGGCGGCGCCTGAAACAATAACCACTTGGCCTTGGGGCTGACCTTCCTCTTCGAATTCCATCGCACTTTTCCTTTCGTATTGGTTTGCCTTGAATATTTGCTTTGGATTGTGACACGAGGCGAGCGACCCCGATTGGGTCATTCACCTGAATTACGCATCTGCTTGCGCCCTGTTTGCACCGTCATTCCCTTATCAAGAAACGACGGGAATTTGGCAATGTGGAATGCGTTGATGTTTGGCATGTTGAGTTTGACAGGTACCGGGGCTGAGCTGCCCGAGGCTGACCAGCTACAGGCCCAAGTGCCCGTGTTTGCTGAGCAGTATGGGCTGCAGCAAGAGCGGGTGAGAATTTCAAAAATTGACCAAGAGCACCCATCGCCCTTCCTAACCCGCGCCAATGGCAAGTATTGCTTTGTGCACATCAATCAAGATTCCAATGCCAAGGTGCTGTGGTCCTATTTGGTTAATCACAGCAACAGTGCTTACAAAGATGCGTTCACATCCTTTTCCATGGGGCATGAGTTAACCCATTGCCTACTGGGCCAAGCAAGCAACCGTTGGGTGTATCGCAAAAAGTTGGAAGAGCACTTGGGCACCAAGTTTCAAGACAACGTTCAGTTTGAAGAAGCCTTGGCCGATGTGTTGGGCATTAGCCATGTGCAAAACACGCACCCCGAGTTGGCGGGGGAAGTGCTGTCGCGCTTAAGGCAGGTTAGGAAGGACTTTTCCTCACGCGACAAACTGCATGACAGCTCGGCGTTGCTTACTGTCGAGAAAGTGCGGGAAATCAGCGCATTGTTTGCGCCTGAAAGTATTAAAGAATTTGTGGCGCAAAATTCGAGGTAAACAGTGAAAGAATGAAAAAAGCGCTCCTTTTGAGGGGAGCGCTTTGGGTACATCAGGAGGGGTCGGAGTCCCCCTGAAGACTTACCTTGCGATTACTTGTGGGTAGAACAACACCCGTTCAGTACTCGTTAAACTTGCATTAAACAGGCAACTGGCTCAGCAGAGGTTCCAGAGGGCCAGCCAACTCCGGTGGCAAAGCACCTGAGCTGATTGGCAAAGTGGATGGGTCCAGCATGGCAAGCAGGCTGTCCAACGGTGTACCTGTGGGGCCTTCTGAAGCACCGCCGGTGGAGTCACCAGAAATTGCTGCGATCAAAGGCTCAGTGACCATCTCCAGCGGTGTACCAGCTGTGGCATCTAATACTGGGGCCAGTACCATGTCCAAAGGCGTACCTGTGGGGCCATCAGTAGCAGCACCGCCGCCTGTGGGCAATCCACCTGACAATGCACTAACGATTGGGTCAGTTACCATTTCCAACGGTGTACCTGCTGTGGCATCCAATACTGGGGCCAGCACCATATCCAAAGGCGTACCTGTGGGGCCATCAGTAGCAGCACCACCACCTGTGGGCAATCCGCCTGACAATGCGCTAACGATTGGGTCAGTTACCATTTCCAACGGTGTACCTGCTGTGGCATCCAACACTGGGGCCAGTACCATGTCCAAAGGCGTACCTGTGGGGCCTTCGGCAGCACCGCCGCCCGAATCACCACCTGTGGGCAATCCGCCTGACAATGCGCTAACAATTGGGTCTGTTACCATTTCCAGCGGTGTACCGGCTGTGGCATCCAACACTGGGGCCAGTACCATGTCCAAAGGCGTACCTGTTGGGCCAGCAGTTTCACCACCGCCCGCACCGCCGCCTGTGTCGCCACCTACCGGAAGTCCACCATTCAAAGCATCGGCCAATGGGCCAAGCAGGGGTTGTGCTGCATCAAACAGCTGGTTCAAACCATCGGCCAAAGGCTGGCTCAGCATGGGCAACGCGTCCGTGCCCTGCTTCAAACCATCAAACAAAGGTGCCAAGGCATCTGCAAGTTGGGTCAAGCCATCTTCCAAGGGTCCAAGGGCGGGTTCCAGCGCAGCAACAATTTGTGCCACAGCATCGGCCAAAGGTGGGGCCGCTTGATCAAGGCCCATCGCCAAGTTTTCTGCAATCACGCGCAAGTTCACTGGCAGTGTGTCTGCAGCTGCGGTAACCATTCCGCCTTCTGTACCGGCCAGCACATCAGTCACTGGGCTCAGTGCTGCTGCCAAACCAGAAGTGACAGGAGTCAAGTTTGCGTCTAAAGATTCTGTCACTGGGGCCAAGCCAACCAATGCGTCGTTCGCTGCCGTATTCACAGGGTCAAGAATTGGGGCTGCAGCGTCAACCACTGGGGCCAACTCTTCTGTTATTGGCTCTGCCGCATCTGTGGCGGGGCTCAGTGCATCCACGGGCTTGCTAACCACGTTGGTTACGGAATCCAGTTCGGTGTAGGCGTTGGATACGGTTGGGCCTGCTGGGCCTACCGTGTCTGCAACTGTTTGGATTGGGCCTGGTACACCAGCGGCGGCTGTTGGGCCATCGCTTGGAGCATCATCGTCGTCGTTATTGGCGGCCAGCAACAAACCAGCGCCTGCTGCTGCACCAGCCAACATGGCACCGCCGCCACCCAACAAGCTGGCACCAAACAGGCCGAACATGCCGCCAGATGCACCGGCAACTGCTACGGATTGGTTTTCGCCTTCAGACACAAGCTCAAACTCGCCTTCAGTCACGTTCAATTCTGCACCGTTGGCAGTGGCGACTAGCGTGGCGGACGAGCCGGGTTGCAAAACACCTTCAGCAGCGGTTTGACCTTCGGCTGAGGGTGGAAATTCTAGGTAAGCAGAGGCATCTGCGCCCGTTTTCACGGTGTCGCCTGCTGCGATGATGTCACCCTCTTTCAGGATGGCTTCTTCTCCGTTGGCGCGCAGGATTTTTACATCTCCCAGCACGCTGCGTACTGTTCCAGTTACGTTTGACACGATTCATTCTCCGACAATGATTGATATTTGCAGACGCGTATTTGCGTTGTGTGAGAGTTTTACTGACAAGCAACTGGAATTGGATGCAAAGAAAATGCATTATTTAACAATTGTTTACGGTTCTTGTAAGCATTACCCATACAGATTCAGGTCGATTGCTTAAACCGCTTGGCAGGCTGGCTTTGTATGATTGCGACTCAGATGGCCAACTCTTTTACAGCGATAGGTCTACGGGCATGGATTATACCCATTTAGAGGTACGGTCGATATCAAATCAAAAGAGAAAATGCTCTAGTCTCTACCAAGACAGCTGTCGAACGGCCAAATCCTTCATGATTTCCTCGGCCCCGCCACCGATGCACATCACTTTGACCTCCCGGTAAATTCTCTCTGCGCTTGAGCCACGCATAAAGCCCATACCACCAAGTATTTGCACTGCCTCATTCGCACAATGTTGCAGCGTGGTGGTGGCTTGGTTTTTCAGTAAGCAAATGTCTGCCACCAATTCTTGGCTAATCTCGCCCCGGTCAATCTTGGCCACGGTTTCGTCAAACCAAGCTTCGGTGGCGCGTATTTTCATACGCATGTCAGCCAATTTGTGGGCAATCACTTGATGGTCCAGCAAACGCTTGCCAAAGGTTTGGCGATTTTGCGCCCAGTCCAAAGCCTCCTTCAGGCATACCTTGGCAAAACAGACGGAGCCTCCGGCCAGCATCAAACGCTCGGTGTTGAAATTTTCCATGATGATGCGAAAACCTTTGCCTTCTTTACCCACTAAGTTTTCAGCGGGCACCAGCACATCCTCAAAGTAAATGGACGCGGTGTCACTCATCCACCAACCTGTTTTTTTCAGGTGGGTGCGTTGCACGCCTTTGGCGTTGCCGGGAATCATCAACACGGATATGCCTTTGGCACCCGGCGCCTCTGAGTGTGATGCAGTGCGCACAGCAGTGGTCAACCAATCGGCGCGCACACCGCTGGTAATGAACACCTTCTCGCCATTGACTTTGTAATGCGGCTTGCCGTCCACCATCACCAAGTCGGCTGTTGTTTTCAAGTTGGCCACGTCAGACCCACCGGTTGGCTCGGTAATGGCCAAGGCGCTGATCAACTCCCCCTTTAATATTCCAGGGGCAAGTTTGCCCACCAACTCTTCGCTTCCGTGATTCAAAAGTGGTGGCAAGCCAATGTTGTGCGAGAACAAACCCGCCAACAATCCGCCAGACCCGGCTTCGCAAATCAGGTTGGACAATCGCAGGCGTTCAGCAAGTGTGCATTCAAAGCCGCCATATTCTTCCGGGTAGCCCAGCCCCAGCAAACCCAGTTCACCAGCCTGCCTGTATAGCTCGATCGGGAATGCGCCCGCTTCGTCCCATTCATTGATGTGAGGCTTGATCTTGTCGTTGACAAAACGCTCTACACTGCGGAAAAAGTCTTCCATACTGGCACTCTCATTTTTTTGGTTTATTAGTTGGGCTCACTGCTTGAGCTTATCTATTAAGCTTGCTTATTAAGCTCACTTATTAAGCTCAATCACCGAGCTTCCTAAGCGTCAAAATAATTTGACCCACACCCATTTGCGCGCCTGCAACTGCCTGAATCACATCCACAACCGCATCACTTTTTGCGGTAATGCGATGCTCCATTTTCATGGCTTCTAGGCATGCCAGTACATCGCCTGCTTTCACGGTTTGGCCCACTTGCACATCAATGCGTGTCAGCTTGCCATTCATCGGGCTTTTTACATTCGGCTGGAACTGGCCTTCACCTGCTGCAGCGTCTGATTGATGGCTGTGGTCTTCAACCCAAATGGCTCGGGCATTCAGGTGTGATTTCACCCACACGCCTTTGTTGTCCATATACAAAGTCATTTGGCGGGAAACACCATCGATGAAACACCGCACTTTAACCACGTCCAACCCTGCCTTGCTGTGGCGCTGAGCCTGCCAATCCGTAATGTGATGCACGGGTGGTGTTGTAACTGCAGGCGCATCAGCAGTCACTTCAGCTTTGGGCTTACTCAGGTTGATTGGGGCTTGAACTGCAAAGCACTTGCCTGTTTGGCCAAGTGCCCGGTCTGCATTGATCGAGCTTACATTCAGCTCAATTGGCTTGGCTTGGCCTGCGATCAACAGCCGGACTGGGCGCATCAAGGCCTGCGTACTGGAAAAGCCCGTCATAGCAGAAGGCCAAGCGGGTTTATTGCTTGATTGGGCCAGGGCCTCACAAGCCCTTGGCTCTTGAGTCAAGAACACAGAAACCGCCAGCAACTCTTCATGGGTAGAGCCGTCAATCAGCGAGTTTTCAAGACGATCGCCCGCAAGCAAAGTGGGGCCATACTCGCCCAAAAATCCGGTGCTGAATTTCCCACTCTGGAATACTTCATGCTCAGCAATCCGCTGTAAATACTGTGCGTTGTGTTCAAAGCCCACCAATACAGTGCGAGAAAATGCATCGGCCAAAGCCATGCAGGCTTGCTGCCGAGTAGGCGCATGCACCATCACCTTGGCCAACATGCTGTCATACCAAGGGCTCACCTCACCACCGGGGCTCAAGGCGTGATCCACCCGAATGTGCTTGCCTTGTGGCACTTGCCAGTCCAGCACTGGGCCAGTTTGCGGCATAAAATCCTTGGCTGGGTCTTCGGCGCACAAGCGGCCTTGTATTGCATGGCCGTTAAATTGCACATCCGTTTGCTGCAAACTGAGCGGCTCACCGCCTGCAATCCGCAGTTGCCATTGCACAAGGTCTAAGCCTGTAATCAACTCGGTGACGCCATGCTCCACTTGCAGGCGGGTGTTCATTTCTATGAAATAAAACTCGCCCCGCTCGTCCAGCAAAAACTCGACAGTACCCGCACCTATGTAGCCTGTGGCGCTAACCAGTTTCAATGCTGCGGCACCCATTTGGGCGCGCAGCTCTGTATTCACAGCAGGGCTGGGTGCTTCTTCCACAATTTTTTGGTGGCGGCGCTGCACTGTGCAATCACGTTCACCCAAGTGAATGCCATGCCCATAACGGTCGGCCAACACTTGAATTTCCACATGACGTGGATTCAAAATGGCCTTTTCAAGCATCACCCTGTCGTCATTGAATGCATTGCGCGCCTCATTTTGGGCAGACAACAGCTGGGATGCAAAATCCCCGGCGTGCTGCACCAAACGCATGCCCCGGCCACCACCACCCGCCAATGCCTTAATCATCACCGGGTAGCCGATGTTCTCGGCAGCTTTCATCAGTGCATTCAAATCAGCACCCGGCTGGTTATAGCCGGGAATACAAGGCAACCCCGCCTTTTCAGCGATGGCCTTGGCTTGTGCCTTGTCGGCCATATCGGCCATGGCTTGCTCATCTGGCCCTACCAAAATAATTCCCGCCTGTGCGCAGGCGCGGGGCAGTAAAGGGTTTTCAGATACAAAACCATAACCGGGGTGTATTGCATCGGCACCGCTTCGCTTGGCGGCATCGATCAGCGCATCAATTCGCAAGTAGGAATCCAGCGACGCTGCACCCCCAATGCAATATGATTCATCTGCCATTCCCACATGCATGGCTTGCCGGTCGGCTTCCGAATAAACTGCGACCGTGCGAATGCCCAAGGCTTGTGCAGCCTTAATAATTCGCACAGCAATTTCATTGCGGTTGGCAATCAATAACTTACGGATGGGCTTAATTTCGAGCCCCAACTTAGTAGCCTGCATTTCTTTTTCCAAGCTCACGCTTTGAGCCTCAAAGTGATTAGTCAATTGATGCACGCACTCACGCAGGCTTTTTCTTGCCGGGCAAAATACCCATCAGTTTACAAATGATGCTCAACATCACCTCATCCGCACCACCACCAATCGAGATCAGGCGGCCATCGCGGTACAACTGCGAGGCTGGGTTTTCCCAAGTAAAGCCCATGCCACCCCAAAACTGCAGGCATTTGTCAGCCACTTCACGCATCAGGCGGCCAGACTTCAATTTGCACATACTGGCCAACTCAGTCACCTCGCCACCATCCACATACAGCTGGGTTGCGCGGTACACCAAACTACGAAGGGATTCAATTTCAGTTTTCAGCTCAGCCAAAGTGAAATGCACCACCTGCTGGTCCAACACAGTGCTGCCAAACAACTGGCGCTGACGTGTGTAATTGATGGTTTCGTCCAGCACATGGGTCATGCCCATCAGGCTGTTGGCAGCGCCGTACAAACGCTCTTCCTGGAATTGAATCATCTGGTACATGAAGCCTGCGCCTTCCATACCAATTAAGTTACGCTGGGGCACGCGCACATTGTCAAAGTGAATGAGGCCCGTGTCTGACGACCACATGCCAATCTTGTGAATCTTCTTCTCGATGCTAATGCCCGGGGTTTTCATCGGCACAATAATCAGGCTTTTGTTTTGGTGCGGCTTGCCATCGCTGGTGTTGGCTAACAGGCAAATCCAGTCGGCTTGCAAGCTGTTTGTAATCCACATTTTGCTGCCGTTGATGATGTAATCACTACCATCTTTGCGGGCTGTGGTTTTAATTTGTGCCACGTCCGACCCAGCTGCGGGCTCTGACACACCAATACACGCCACCATGTCGCCAGCAATTGCGGGGGCCAAAAACTCCTTGCGCAGTTCATCCGACCCGAAGCGCGCCAAAGCTGGTGTGGCCATGTCGGTTTGCACACCAATGGCCATGGGCACACCACCGCAGTGAATACGGCCCAAGGCTTCAGCAGCAATTACGGAATAGCTGTAGTCCAGCCCCATGCCACCAAACGCTTCGGGTTTGGACAAACCCAGCAAACCCAAATCGCCCATTTTTTTAAACACCTCATGGGCCGGGAACATTTGCTCCCTTTCCCACTCCGGCACAAACGGGTTGATTTCTTTGTCAATAAAACGCTCAATCGTGCGCTGCAGTTCTTTGTGTTCTTGGGTAATTTTCATTTCGTCTCTCTCCAGAATTTTTAAGGCCGTGCCACACCAAATTGCATGGTCTGCACACTGCGTTGTTGTTGCAGGCAAGCCATCAATGCCAATGCCAATACTCTGCGCGTGTCGCGGGGGTCAATCACCCCGTCGTCCAGCAATAAACCACTGGTATAAAACGCGCTGGTTTGTGATTCAAAGGTGTCAATAATTTGTTTGCGCATGTTGTCCAGCATAAACTCCGGCACTTCAAGCCCTTTGCGCGCCGCGCTGGCCTGCATCACCGTTGCCATGGTGCCTGCCGCTTGTTCAGCACCCATCACCGCAGTTTTGCTGTTGGGCCACGAGAATACAAACCTCGGCCCAAATGAGCGACCACACATGCCATAGTTGCCCGCACCAAAACTGGCACCACACAACAATGTAATTTGGGGCACGGTGGCATTGCTTACGGCTTGGATCATCTTAGAGCCATGTTTGATAATGCCGCCCTGCTCCGCATCTTTGCCCACCATGTAGCCGGTGGTGTTTTGCAAGTAAATAATTGGGGTTTGGGTTTGGCAGCAACTTTGAATAAAGTGGGTGGCCTTGGTTGCACCTGCAGTGTCAATCGGCCCTAGGTTGGAAATAATTCCAATCGATACACCCATCAATTTGGCATGCCCACACAAGGTGGCGCTGCCATAGCTGGCCTTAAATTCCAAAAAATCCGAGTCATCCACAATCCGTGCAATCACCTCACGCATGTCCACTGGGGTTTTCGTGTCTGGTGGCATCACCCCCATCAATTCCTCCGCCGAATAGCGGGGCGCGGGTGCATCAAAATCAAATGCGGCCATCACATTCCGGTTGGATGCATTCCAGTCAATTTTGCGCATCAACTCGCGGGCAAATGCAATCGCATGGCGGTCATCCTCAGCCAAATACTCGCCCAGGCCAGACACACCACAATGCATTTCCGCGCCGCCCAGTTCTTCATCCGTCGCAATCTCGCCAGTTGCGGCTTTTAGCAGCGGGGGGCCCGCCAAAAAGGCACGGGCACGCTCGCGTACCATAATCACATAATCACTCAAGCCTGGAATGTAAGCACCACCCGCAGTAGACGAACCATGCAGCACATTCACCACCGGTAAACCCGCAGCGCTTAATTTGGCGAGGCGATAAAAATTGCCCCCCCCCAAAATAAAATGCTCCACCTTGTATTTCAGCAAGTTGGCACCCGCAGATTCACCCAAATTGACGAAGGGCAGGCGGTTTTCCAAAGCAATGTCTTGTGCCCGCTGCATTTTTTCAATGCCCATAGGCTGCAAAGCACCCGCCTCAATTCCACTGTCACTTGCGACCACCATGCACAAGGTGTTTTCGATGAAACCCAAGCCCGCGATAATTCCGCCGCCCGGTATGCTTTTCTCTGGTTTTTGTCCATCCTGCATGTACCCAGCCAAGGTACTTAATTCCAAAAAGGGGCTGCCCGCATCCAGCAGCAACGCCACCCGGTCACGCGGCAGCAATTGGCCCCGTTTGGCAAACGAAGGGGCGGCTTTCGAGGACGCAGCGCGGGTCCGCGCCTCCAATTGCCGCAGTTCCGTCAAAGCGGTTTGCATGGCTTGCGCATTCACTTCAAAAGCAGGCGCACCTTGGGAGATGGCGGATTCAAGAATAGGCATATCAATCTTTAAAAATGGTTTTAATACCGAACAATTAAATCAAACGTTTGTTTGATTTTGCAATGAAGAAGGTTTCAAGTCAATGCCAATCCATCCTCAAGCAGTACTTTTAAATCGAACTATTCAACGTCCTGCACCACCAACTACAAATAATTTTTGTAATGACTCACCCGGAGTAGTACCCAATGATTGCGCAAGGCATAGCGAACGGACAGGCAGAAAATGTTCAAGAACCACAACAGCTAACACGTGCTGAAAACCAGATTTGGTGCGCGAGTGTTGGATTTATTACCGCTGTTGGCAGCCTTGCCGGTGCAATCGTTACCGCCCAAAGTCCTTCGGGAGGCGGAATTACGGTTGGACTCATATTGGGCACAGTCCTATCCACAAGCTTCGGCACTGCCTTTCTGACTACTTACCTACATGAACGGCACAACCCACAAGCCATTCCGCAAATGCAAGTTGACGACGGCGATGCGCCCGAAACATCTGCCAGTACCCCGGCTCATGCGGGCGACCCAGACACCTTGAATCGTCAATCATTCAGGGTGCTGAGTGCTGCGCTTAACAACCTGACTGTTGAACACATGTTTTCCCAAACCCCTCAGCCAGCAAATCGGCCAAACGTGCAGCCCGCGGAACACATTGTTTAGGTCAAGTTTTACCCACCCTTTAGTTTTTCAGCACGGTCCCTGTCGCGCCTTTGAATAACCTCCGGCACGCCGCCCAAATGGAAGCTATTGAATGGCGGGTTGGGCTTTCCACTGCCGGGGTTGGGGAAAATTCGGCGTGCATTGGGTGCTGCACCATCCACTCGGAAGCAACTGCCTGAAATAAAGCTGGCAGCCGGGCTGGCTAGGAAAACCAACATGCCAGACACTTCAGCTTCCAATCCCAAACGCTGCAGCGGGATGGTTTTGTCCAAACCCATGATGGTTTGCTTCATCGGCTCTGGGTAGGTGTCCATGCCGCTGGACGCAATAAAGCCCGGCGCAACCGCATTGACACGCACCGGCGCCCATTCCATGGACGCAGTCTCGGAAAAATTCAGCATACCCGCCCGCGCAGCACCGCTGTGGCCCATGCCTGGCATGCCGTTCCACATGTCAGCAATGATGTTGGTGATCGACAAATCGGTTTTACCCATGTGGTGCACCATGTGCTGGTTGTACACCTCTCGGGCCACCAAAAACCCACCCGTCAAATTGTTGCGCACCACCGCTTCCCAGCCCTTGGCGCTGATTACACACAAGGGCGACGGAAATTGCCCACCTGCGTTGTTAATCAAATGGTCTATTTTGCCGTGCTGGGCCAAAACGTCTCTGACCATTTCCACCACACGGTCTTCTTCCCGAATGTCGCAGCTGTGCAGCGAAATTTTGACATCACATGTGCGAAGAATTTCCTCCTTCACAGCCTCCAGCTTCTCAATTTTTCGGCCGATCAAGGCCAAATCTGCCCCCAAACTGGCCAACTCATGGGCTGTGCACCGACCAATACCGCTACCACCACCGGTCACCATCACTGTTTTTCCAGCAAACAAGCCGGGGCGGAACACCGATTCAAATTGATCCAAAATAGCCTCTGTAGTAATTTATTCAAACGAGCGTTTGAATTTACATTATGATTGAGTAAGATGCAACTTGGCTCAGCCGCAAAATAACCGCCAAACAACCTTCAATCGATTACAACACAAGCACCATGACGACTCAATCCACAACGACAAAAGCCATTCACATTGGCGGCGCAAGCGGCTTTTGGGGCGACAGCTCCATTGGCACATTCCAGTTGCTGAACGTGCCGGGCCTCAACTACATCACCTATGATTACCTGGCCGAATTGACCATGGCTATCATGGCAGGCATGCGCATGAAGAATCCAGAACATGGCTACGCACTGGATTTTGTGGAATTGATGAAGCGCGCCCTACCCGTCGCCAAGGCCAAAGGCATCCGCATCATCGCCAATGCGGGTGGATTAAACCCAGACGGCTGCGCCAAAGCGTTGAAAGAGGCACTGGCTGAAACACTTCCCGATGTGAAAATTGGCGTAGTCGCAGGTGACGACGCAAGCAGCACCCTGGCCAAATTACGTAAAGAAGGTGTGGAGTTAAAAGACCAACACACCCACATGGCTGCACCACCCTTCTTTCTCACCGCCAACGCCTACTTGGGTGCCTTTCCCATTGCTGCCGCACTGGATGCGGGGGCGGACATTGTAATCACAGGCCGGGTTGTGGACAGCGCCATGACTTTGGGCGCCCTCATTCACGAGTACAAATGGACCCCATCCCACCTCAATGAAATGGCCCAAGGCAGCTTGGCTGGGCACATTATTGAATGCGGCGCGCAAGCCACCGGCGGCTTGTTTACAGACTGGGAGCTGGTGCCCGACTGGGCCAACATCGGCTACCCAGTGGTCAGCGTGGAGGTAGACGGCAGCTTTGAAGTCAGCAAGCCTGAAGGCACAGGAGGCTTGATCAACAAAGCCGTAGCCACAGAGCAAATGTTGTATGAAATCAGCGACCCCGCCAATTACGCGCTACCCGACGTGGTGTGCGACTTCACCACCGTCAGCATCCGTGAAACAGGCACCAACCGCGTGCGGATTGAAGGGGCCACTGGAAAAGCCCCTTCTGAATTGTACAAAGTATGCGCCACCTACCCAGAAGGGTTCCGATGCATCGGCTTGCTGTCGGTGGTCGGATTTAATGCCGAAGCAAAGGCACGCCGTACAGCAGAGGCTATTTTGGACCGCACGCGCGCCATGTTCAAATCCATGAACCTACCAGACTACAGCCGCGCTTACTACGAGGTAATAGGCTCAGAGACTGAGCTTGGCCCACATCGCAAAGTCCAGCTGGGCCATGAAGCGATTGTTCGAATTGCCATCACACACAGCGATAAAAAAGCTGCTGCTATTTTTTCAAAAGAAATTGCACCTGCCGGCACCAGCTTTGCACCGGGGACCAGCGGCAACTTTGGCATGGGCAGGCCCAATGTAACGCCCTTGGTCAAGCTGTTTAGTTGTTTTGTTTCAAAGAATGACATCAAACCCAAAGTCACAATCAACAGTCAAGCGCTTGAGTATGCAGAGCCTCAACATCCAGGCTCCACCGATCAAACAAGCTCAAGCACAAAATTAGGCTCAATCAATGAGCCCCTACCAACCCCCCTACCAGCTGCCCTCAAAGGCAAACAGCTGATTGATATTGCGCATGGCCGCAGCGGCGACAAAGGCAACACCAGCAACGTGGGAATTGTCGCCCGCAACCCTGAATACTGGCCACTTCTGCAAAGCATTTTGACACCAGAACGCGTCAAGAAATACCTTTCCCACTTGGTGAAAGGTGAGGTTCATACTTTCGAGCTACCTCAAGTCCACGCCTTTAATGTCGTGATGCAAAGTGCGTTAGACGGTGGTGGAATGAGCTCCATGCGCAACGACCCCCTAGGCAAGGGAATGGCTCAAATTTTACTCACCATGCCCTTGGATTTCTAAGTTCTCCATCAACGCCATCCATGCGCTAAATCATTGAAGTAATTTGGCTAAGCCTCAAACGGGTGCCCCTCACACTTTTGGGCGCTCACCCTTAGCAGTTATCTTTTTCCTACATAGCGCTTCCGTTAAATGGAATGTAAGGCGAATCAGCCGTACATCCCATTCACGAGGAGCGTTAATATGAACTTCAAGAAACTAGCAATTGCCACTGGCCTGATGACAGCATTTATGAGCCCAAGCATTTCCCATGCTGCCGAATCCACACTGAGTGGTTGGGGCTCCGCATTTGCAAAGGCCTATGGCGAAGCCCAAGGTACAAGCTTTAAAGGGGAAGGCCAAGGTCAAGCTGCTGGCATGGTTAGCGTACAAAAGCCAGTTGCCAAAGCACCGATGACACAGCCATCAACACCCAAGTCACCCGAAGCAATCGACAATGCCAAGGAGTCCATGACAAGCGGTCAAGCCAAAGCAGAAGCCACGGCCAAAGCCACTGCAGAGGCAGGTATTAAGTTTTCAACCGAACAAAAGAACAATGCTTTTGACAAGGTTGACCAAACTTACACCAAGGTAGGCGATGCAGCCGAACAAGTCACAGGCAAAGTCAGCGGCTTGTTGGGTGAAGTAGGCGACATGGGCTCACAAGGCCTATCCGTGAGCCACGAAGGCAACCTGGCTAGCAATTTGAATGTCGCCGACATGGTGACAGGCTCATTGACTGCAAGCACAGCAGTAACCGCCCAGTTGGCCGGTGTAAGCCAGTTGGCTACAGTAGCGACACTGACCTCCAGCTTGATGAGCAATGTGTTGGCCTCACGCCCAACGACATTGACTGGCTTGCTGCGTTGATTGGAGTGCGTGGCTTTGAAAGCCATCGCTTCAAAATTGGAAGCACAAAAAAACCGGCCTAGGCCGGTTTTTTTATGTGTTCATAACAAGGCTAAGCTACTTCTTGGGCTTGCCCTAAAAAGAAGCCCACCACCTCATTGGACATGGCATGCAAATCGCCACCCAATCGAGGTTTGTACCAAGTGACCATGAAATTCATGGCACCCAAAATCATCAAACGGGCAAATTTTGGCGCTTTGGTCAGCACTCCATCTGCATAAAGCTTATCAATTGCAGCCTGCCAAATGCGGTCGTATTCATCCTTAGTCGCAATTAAACGGCGTTGATGCGCATCATCCAAGCAACGCCAGTTGTAGAGCATCACCGGAATAAAATCATTCCCATCTTCCAAAATGATGCTCAAATGCACCTGCACCAATCGGCGAAACTGCTCAATGCCATCTAGGTTGGGGTCAACCACAGCACGGGTTTTTTCCAAGCCTTGCCGCAAACCTTCTTCCACCACCGCAACCAAAATATCCTGCTTGCTGGCAAAGTGGTAGAAAGGGCTTCCGCACTGCATACCCACCGAATTGGCAATGGCACGCATACTGGCACCGTCGTACCCTTTGTCACGGAAAAGCTTGGCCGCCGCGCGTACAATTTCCCCGCGCCGCCCATCTTCGTTGCTTATTTCTTTTTTGGTTCTAGCCACGGTTCACATCCCTTCTCTTCATCCACTGGTGGGGTATTCCCACTTCAATGTGCGGCTCGCCTTCGGTCTCAAAGCCGAATTGACGATAAAACTCGATGGCCTGATGCTGGGCACTTAAACGCAACTCGGGCAAACCCAATTTGCGTGCCTCATCCATCAAAGCCTTCAAAATTGCTGCGCCAACGCCCTTTCTTCGAAAAGCTTTTAGCACAGCCATACGACCTATTTTTCCTTCGGGCAACAAACGCCCCGTGCCCACACACTGCGCACCTACAAAGGCCAAAGCATGCCAGCTTACGGGGTCTGACTCATCCCATTCTTCGGACTCATCAATGCCCTGCTCCTGCACAAAAACCGCCAAACGTAGTGGTTTGGCCCCATTCAGGGCCTTCTTCCAAGGTAAAACCTCAACCCGGACAGCTGCCCGATTGGGTAGATCATCCCCGGAAGAAGCTGTCATTACATTTTGGCCAAGTCTGCGTCCACAGCTTCCAACATGGCAGGCGTAATTGCGCCACCAGAGAAGTTAGCAACCACAGCCAATGGGAAACCACGGCCCATGGCGATTTGCGGATGGTCAGCAATACCGGGCATGTGTTTTTCCAGCACCGCTTTGGTGTCTGGATTGTCTAAAAGGTCGCCCAACTTGGATTGTGTAGAAAAGCTCATTTGTCGTCTCCAATTATCATGAATCATGATGGTAAATATTCAAACGTTTGTTCGAATAAACCCATTCTAGACGAAGCAAATGGAGTTTGTAAGCTGCCAAGCGCAAGAAATGAAACTATTCCGACATTCCGCGCTTGGTGATTACTACTTAGTGGATTGATGGCGAAGCTTCACAGCCTTCACCGCGTTGGAATATTCCTGATCAATCTGGTTGGGCGCATTCACGTTTAAGCCCAAATTGCGAATCAGGCCGTCTTTCAGGCTGTAAATCCAACTGTGTACCGTCAAGTCCTGCCCGCGCAACCAAGCATCTTCAATCAAAGTGCTTTCACACAAATGCTTAACCTGCTCAATCACATTGAGCTCACACAATTGGTCCTGATAGGCCTGATCGCCAGTGCTGGGGAAACCAGTCAAAGAATGACGTCGCGCCAACTGGTGAATTGGGCGCACCCAAGCATCAGCCAGCCCCAAACGGTCGCCGCGCAGGGCCATGCGCACGCCTGAACATCCATAATGGCCACACACAATAATGTGCTTTACCTGCAGTACTTCGACTGCAAATTGTGTGGCGGACTGGCCATTTAAATCCCCGTGGAACACCTGATTGGCCACGTTGCGGTGTACAAACACCTCGCCAGGTGGCAAGTCAACAATGGTGTTGGCTGGCACGCGACTGTCGGAACAACCAATCCAGAAATACTCGGGTGATTGTTGATTTTCTAGACGCTTAAAAAACTCTGGGTCGCGTTCCAGCTGTGCAGAAGCCCAAGCAGTGTTGGCTTCCAAAAGATGTTGAAGTGCGTTGTTCACAAGTGTTCCTCGTAGGTTCATTGCACTGAATGTTTTGATGAGCCTACATTTTAACCTTTATTTGAACCCCTTCACCTTTGGCTATGGCTGATACAGCAAACTGGCCGACACCACAGAATCGGGGCTGCTGACGCTGTTGCCCTGGGTCAACGCAAACTGCAAAGCCAGCTTTGGATTGACCGCCACCACCATGCTGACCGCGCTTTCCTTCCGCTTGGCCGAGGTACGGGTTAAAGCATCACGCTGCGTGGTGCTTACATTGAACAACACCGATTGCCCGGCGGCAAAATTCACACCCAAGCTGTTGTAATTGCCGTCCAGCAGGCTAACCACATCGCTTTCGCCATAAAACTGGCGGCCCACCACTGCGGTAAAACCCAAAGTGGCAGCGGGCCTGTAACCCAAATCAAACTGAAAACCATAATCAGCCTTGCCAGTGCCTAGGCCTTTTTTCTCATCCCCAGTGGGAAGCTTTAGCAACAAGGTTGAGCCAACTGATGCGCCCACTTTGGCGGGGTTGCCCAACAAATCCAAGGAAACAGTGGCAAGCGCATCACCTATACCGCTGGTTTTATTCACTGAGTTGGAGCTTGCGCGGGTTACCGTACCGCCTACCAACACACCCGGGCCCTCTAAGCTGACATAGGGCACAAACACACCAAACCGGAATGACTCGCCAACCAAAGTGGCGCCCACCGTAATCGATGTTGCTGTGGTTTCTTGGGTTTGACCAAACTTACCCTTCAGGCTGTCAAACGAAGTAGTCAGCAAGAGTTTGGTTTCTGCAGCGTGTACAGGCAAGCAAAAGGCTGCGGCACCAATAAGTACCACAGCCCCGGCCAGTCCAGATTTGTTCTTGTTTTTCATGTTTTCTCCCACATTTACTACATTGGTATTGTAGAGAATGCGGGAGAAGAGTTAACTCACCCAAAAGAAGGGTGATTAAAATCCATAATCGAATTCTCTAACCATGTCGTCGTAATCGTCTTTTTTGAAGAACCAATCAGTTCCCCATTCCTCATGGTAGGAATACCAATTTCCTTGATCCCTAGCCCAGCCCTCACACTTACGCTTGACAGCCTCCAAGCCTGCTTTCACGGCTGCAGGGTCAGCACCCAAAGCGGGGTCAGAAGTCACAAAACCTATCAGCTTGTCAGTAATAATTAAGAAGCCACTTCCTGCGTCGTCGTGCCCACCCACATCATCCACTTCGGCAAAGAATCCGTTTTCCTCCAGGTATTGCATGGTGCCGAACGGAATAACTCCATCAACCCCAAAAGTCCTCATCATCCAGTCAATGACAACTGGCGGTATACCCATTGCCTCTAAATCTTCTCTGCTGTAAGTGGCTTTAGAATCCGAAGCTGCACCTGCTTCCTTGGCTGCATCAATTTCAGCCTGTTGCTCAGCAGTGTAAGCAGGCCCGGCAGGCGGCGTGGTGGGGGTTGTAGGTGTGGTGCCCGGTGGGGCAGCGGCCACAGCAGTGGCGTAAGTCTGACCCGCTGGGGTCAGTACATATTGCCCGTTGGGGCCCATCGTAATTAGGCCCATGGCCAGCGCTGCGTTAATCTCTTGATCCGTAAACACTGTGTTGCCCGCAGGCTTGCCTGTCAGCGCATTCATCGCTGTCATGGTGGCTGGGTCTGCTTGACCCGCAAGGTCGTGCTGAATCGGCTCGCCATCACCCATCAACCCCATCGTACTGTCAAACAGTGCCTTCACATCCGCTGGGCTATTGGGAGTGCCATCGGCCTTGTTTGTAAATGCTCCATTTGCATCAAACATGGAACTCATTGCTGTGTCTGTGTTGGCTTGTTCATCTGGG
>JARWZZ010000015.1 GCA_029866125.1 Limnobacter sp. | reverse complement strand
ATGCCGATGCCGATGCCGATGCCGATGCCGATGCCGATGCCGATGCCGATGCCGATGCCGATGCCGATGCCGATGCCGATGCCGATGCCGATGCCGATGCCGATGCCGATGCCGCCAGCATTATCACCGCCCCAAGCTGCCACGCAAGCGCAATCGGACAGAACTGGATAAGCGATTCAGGGGACGCGCCGGGCGACAAAACACATCTGCATCGATCAATCTAATAACGCTGTGGAGCCCGGAAACAAGCGGCACCAAGCGTTCCGGTCTGTCGATTGCGCTTGAGAAAGGCAGCGACGGTTGGCAGGAACGCGGCACCAAGCGTTCCGGTATGTCGATTACGATTGAAAAGGCAGCCGCGAGTGACAGAAACGCGGCGGCAAGAGCGAACGAGGTCTGTCGATTGACATTGAAATCGCAGCAAGAAGCGACAAAACACATCTGCACCGATCCATCCAAGCATGCCGTGGAACCCGGAGGCAAGCGGCAAAGCACAAATGGCAAGGCATTGCGCCGCAGCAAACGCAGCCGGCCTCTCAGCAAAAATCACCCTGGTCCCAACATCTTTCCATAGCAACAAACAATCATTACACAAGCTCTAGTAGGATTACTCTAATTCATTATTTCTCAAACCCAATGCCAGCTTAGTTCTTTTAAATCAGTGAGTTAAGAGTTACATCATCATTCGATAGAAAAACACTATTAAACTATTTGACCAATTGAATTGTTCAATCGCACATTTTTGATTAATATTCAGTCCAGAAAGACAAATTACTGAGCTCTGCTCTCCGCCTTAACCCTGTTTTAACTTGAGAGGTTTTAACCATGTCCTTGATCAATACCGAAATTAAGCCATTCAAAGCAACTGCTTATGTCAATGGTAAGGAAGTTCAACTGACTGAAGCCAACGTAAAAGGCAAATGGTCTGTGTTCTTTTTCTACCCAGCCGACTTTACATTTGTATGCCCCACAGAATTGGGCGATTTGGCTGACCAGTACGAAGAACTGCAAGCCATGGGCGTGGAAGTGTTCTCTGTATCCACAGACACCCACTTTGTACACAAAGCCTGGGCCGATGCCTCTGAAACCATCGCAAAGATTCGTTACCCCATGATTGGTGACCCCACAGGCCAAATCACACGCAATTTCGGCGTGATGATTGAGGAAGAAGGCTTGGCACTGCGCGGTACATTCGTGATGGACCCACAGGGCATCATCAAAGTGTGCGAAGTACATGACCTGGGTATCGGCCGTGACGCATCTGAACTGAAGCGCAAGATTCAAGCTGCTCAGTATGTAGCTGCAAACCCCAACCAGGCATGTCCAGCCAAGTGGAAAGCAGGCGAAGCTGCTCTGACTCCATCACTTGACTTGGTCGGTAAGATCTAAATACTGCTTGAACCAACAATGGTTCAAATTTGATGTAAAGATTGCAAGTTTGAAGATCGGCGCACACGCCGTGAAAATGAACCCGCCCCTCACAAGGGGGCGGCGTTCGAATCCGAGAAATAACAATTCCCTTGAATATTGATTCAAGCAACCCCCATATGGGCATTGCACTGGAGTACCTATGCTTGACGCTAACATCAAACAACAACTGAAAACCTATCTGCAAATGTTGCGCCACCCCATTGAGTTGGTCGCATCGCTGGACAACAGTGAAGCCGCGGGTCAGATTGAGCAGTTACTGAATGAAATTAAAGACTGTTCTGACAAAGTGAACATTCGTCTGGATGGGGCTCATGCCATGCGCCCATCTTTCTCAGTAGCGAAAGCGGGTGAAGAAGGCCGGGTACGTTTTGCTGGCTTGCCGATGGGTCATGAATTTACGTCTTTGTTGCTGGGGCTGTTGCACGTGGGCGGACACCCACCCAAATTAGATGCAGAAGTGATTGAGCAAATCAAGAATTTGCAAGCACCAGAAGGTGGTGCACACTTTGAGACATTCATCTCTTTGAGCTGCCACAATTGTCCGGATGTTGTTCAAGCCTTGAATACCATTTCGGCATTGAATCCTGGCTTCTCCCACACGATGGTTGATGGGGCCCTGTTTCAGCAGCTGGTTGAAGAGCGCAAGATTATGGCTGTACCCACCACTTTCCGGGACGGGGCAAGCTTTGGCAATGGCCGCATGTTGATGGAAGAAATTCTGTCCAAGCTGGACACGGGCGCCAAGGAAAAAGACGCTGCCAAGTTGAATGCAAAAGGCGAGTTTGATGTGTTGATCGTGGGTGGAGGCCCAGCCGGTGCGGCCGCTGCAATTTATGCAGCACGAAAAGGCGTCAAGACAGGTGTAGTGACCGAGCGCTTTGGCGGTCAGGTATTGGACACATTGGGCATTGAAAACTTCATTTCTGTCAAAGAAACTGAAGGGCCTAAACTTGTGGCTGCATTGGAACAACACGTCAAAGAATATGACATTGATGTGATGAACCTACAACGCGTCAAAGCCATGAATAAATCAGGCTCACTGATTGAGCTCGACTTGGAGAATGGCGCGAAGCTGACTTCCAAAACAGTCATTTTGAGTACAGGTGCGCGTTGGAGAGAAATGAACGTGCCGGGCGAGCAGGAATACCGAAACAAAGGCGTGGCTTACTGCCCGCATTGTGATGGCCCTCTATTTAAAGGCAAACGCACTGCTGTAATCGGTGGTGGCAACAGTGGCGTGGAAGCAGCGATTGATTTGGCTGGCATTGTGAAGCATGTCACATTGTTTGAATTTGACACCAAGCTGAAGGCCGATGCTGTATTGCAAAAGAAGCTTTATAGCTTGCCCAATGTGACGGTGATTATGAATGCATTGACCACTGAAGTCACAGGCGACGGCAGCAAGGTGAATGGATTGAAATACAAAGACCGCGCTACGGATGAAATCAAAACCGTTGAGCTAGAAGGTATTTTTGTGCAGATCGGTTTACTGCCCAACACAGATTGGTTGAAAGGCACGCTGGAACTGAGCAAGCACGGTGAAGTGGTAGTGGGCTCGCATGGCGAAACTTCCATGGAAGGCGTGTTTGCTGCGGGCGACTGCACCACTGCGCCTTACAAGCAAATTATCATTGCCATGGGTGAAGGTGCCAATGCAGCGCTGGGTGCATTTGACCATTTGATTAGGCAATAAGTAGGCGATAAGTAGGCAATAAGCAGCCGATAAGTAATCAACAACGGATCAATTGGATTACTGTAAACAAACTGAGGCGGTGGGGCTACAATTGAGCCGTCACCGCCTCAGTCTTTTTCAAGGTATATACTTTGGATTTGTGTACTTCAATTGTGTAGAGCGAACTATTTCTTACCCCACAGCTCTTCAAGGCGTTTGTCTCGCCCACAACCTGTGCGGTAGTAGTTGTAGCGAATCGGGTTTTTCTTGTAGTAATCTTGATGATATTCCTCAGCCGGGTAAAAGCCAATAACCGGTGCCACTTCGGTGTGAATCACCGGGAATTTTTTGGTGGCCTCTAAGGCCGCTTTGCTTTTCTCAGCAATGGCTTTTTCTTCCGGGGTTTTGTAGTAAAAACCTGTGCGGTAATGCTTGCCACTGTCGCAAAATTGTCGGTCTTTCACCGTAGGGTCAATGGTTTTCCAAAAGAACTGAACCAACTGGGCGTAGGTGACTTTGGTGTCGTCGTAGGTCACTTCCACCACTTCAGTGTGCCCCGTTTTTCCAGCACTGACGGATTCATAGGTGGGTGCTTTTTCTGGCCCCCCGGCGAAGCCGGAAATGGTTTTAAGGACGCCAGGTACTTTGTCAAAATCAGATTCCACGCACCAAAAACACCCACCGCCAAACACTGCTGTTTGCGTTGCGGCTTGGGCTTGCAAGCTAAGTGCTGTACAGGCCAACATGATGGCACTGCTGGCTAAAAGTTTTGTCTTCATTTTGAACTCGCTTTTGACTGCCGGATTTAAGACTTTCGGATGGCAGGTAGGGGCTGACCATCAGGAATAAAACTCAACGCAAGGCCATTGTTGCAATAGCGTTTGCGGGTTGGGGCTGGACCATCGCCAAACACGTGGCCTTGGTGCCCGCCGCAGTTGCTGCAGTGGTATTCAGTGCGAGGGTAAAGCAGTTTGAAGTCTGTTTTTGTACCAATTGCGTCTGGCAAATGCTGAAAAAAGCTGGGCCAGCCTGTGCCGCTGTCGTACTTGGTGTCGGACTTAAACAGGGGTTGGTTGCAGGCGGCGCATACGAATGTGCCTTTGCGCTTTTCTTCATTCAGTGGGCTGGAGAATGAGCGCTCAGTGGCCTCTTCAAACAGCACATCGTACTGTGCGGGGGTGATTATTTTAAGCCACTCGACTTTGGATTTTGTAAACTTCTTCATGCTTTCTCCTGCGACTACTGTTTTGCCAAATGCCAATGCTGCTCCAGCGAAGGCCATTTGGGCAAGCGCAACTCGAAGTACAGTTCGTCGACCTGCGTTGAGAGTAGTTGATTTGTTGGTTTTGACTGGTAAGTGTTTCATTATCATCCTCCTGATGGAGTCTCCTGATTGCCTGTGCTTGGAATAGACAGTTGTTTCGATAAAAGGTTTAAATACGACGGTTTAAATGCACTGCGAAGTGTTTTTCAGGGCGTTGGGGGCGTTCAAGGCCTGCAAAACTTGGGTACCGTCTTCATTCTCAACAAACACGCCAACACCCAGATTACTTCGATTCCATCCAGTTTCCAAGCTAGCTTTCAGCACCACAACAGGGGCATTGGGTGTGACTTTGTAGGGCCCGATGAGGGACCGGACTACGCCATCGTGCTTGAGTGCCTCTCCCCGATTTTCACCTGCGGTGACTTTTTGGCTTAAGCCATCCTCATACACGGCCACATACACTCGACCGGCGGTGTTTGCTTTATTAAACCATTCAGTTTGCACGGTTAATTGGAGCTCACCTATTGAGCCCAAATTGGATGAGCCCAAATTGGATGAGCCCAAATGAGACGAGGCCGCCTTGAAACTGAGTTGTATGTTCAATGGTGGGGCCTCTTTGGTTTTAGAGGCCAGCAGTTGACGGAAAGACTCCAAATCACGCCATTCACGAGCTTCTTTGCCAGAAAATAAGTACTGCGGGGTGTAAATGATTTTGGTGTTACCCGCTGTTTTGTGGCTGTATTGCCTTGCAGTGTATTGGGGCTTGGCATAGGGGTCTTTCCAGCCGATGTAATCCCAATAGTCCACATGAAAGGACAAGGGAAGGACTTGCTGAGTGCGCAGTGGGTTTTTCAACTCCTTGCTGAGCCACCGGTCGGCGGGTGGGCAGCTGCTACAACCTTCGGAGGTGTACAACTCAGCCACCACCATGCGGTGGGCTGGGCTTTTGAAGGTGCATTGCGCATTTTGGGCCATGGCAGGGCTGGAACCGAGACTGAGTTGAAAAAGACCAACCATCGCAATCGACAAGACAATCCGACCGAGGGCTGGGCCACAAGGTGGGAATTGTATTGGATGTGTAAATTGCCTCATATGGCCTCCGTGTGTACTCAAGGCGGTTCGCTACATGGGCCTCGTCACTCTCAATTCGCCTTGAGACTGAAATGGTTACAACAGATGCAATATTTTGGCTGGCTTGGTTGTTGCTTCATTTGAGGATGATGTTGTTCAAGGAAGGTCACTATGCCCGCATCCCAGATTGCCCAACGCTGGAGCCACGTGCTCAGCGTGCGGGATAAACCTGCCTACTTGGCACTTGCGGATGCAATTGCTCGTGACATACAGGATGGGCACTTGAACTTGGATGACAGGCTGCCGCCCATCCGCGAACTTTCAAAGGCGTTGAACTTGGACTACACCACCGTGGCACGCGCCTACAGCGAGGCGCAGCACCGGGGGCTGATTTTTTCCAAAGCGGGGTCGGGTAGCTTTATTCGCACACGCAGCATTCAGGATGCGGTGAGTGTGCCCTCACTCATCGAAATGACGATGAACATGCCACCAGAACCCCGGCTGGAGCACCTGCTGGGCCAGTTCAGGCGCGGAATAAAAACGGTGAGTGAGCAGGGGGATTTTCACAGCCTGATGCGGTATAAGGACTTTGGTGGTGCAGAAGAGGACAGAAAGGCTGCGGCCACTTGGCTTTCACCCCTTTTGCCCCATATCAATTGTGAGCAAATTTTGGTGACACCCGGCATTCAACCCACACTCAGCGGTTTGTTTGCATCGCTGGTTGGGTCGGGCCATGTGATGTGCTGTGAAGAAATTACATACCCGGGAGTAAAAGCAATTAGCGCCCAACTGGGTATTCAACTGTGTGGCTTGCCTATGGACAAGGACGGCGTACAACCCGATGCGCTTGAGGCGGCCTGTCGAGCCCGTGAAGTTAAGGCGCTTTATTTAAACCCCACCATCCAAAACCCCAGTACGTTGACTGTACCAGTCAGCCGGCGATTGGAGTTGATTCAAGTGGCCCGAAAGTTTGGGGTAAAAATCATTGAGGACGATGCCTATGGCATGCTGCCCGTCAAACCCATTGCACCATTTGCGAGCCTGGCACCCGATATTGTTTTTTACGTCAGTGGATTGTCCAAAACAGTCAGTGCAGGCCTGAGGGTGGCTTATTGCGTAAGCCCCACTGTGGCTGAATCGAGGAGATTAGCCTCTGCCCTGCGGGCCACCACCATTATGGCTGCACCACTGAATGTGGCCTTGGCCAGTCACTGGATAATGGATGGAACAGCACATTTGGCTTTGGCCCAAATTCGATCAATCGGGCAAGCTAGGCAGCGGTTGGCAGGCCAGTACTTGGAAGGGTATGCGTTTGATGCACACCCGGATGGGTTTCACTTGTGGTTGCATTTGCCTGAGTATTGGTTGAGGCCCACATTTTGTGCGGAGCTTTTGTCCCGAGGTGTGGCAGTGGCTGGTGCAGATATGTTTTGCGTGAGTAAGGTACTGGATGCGAAAGAGCCTGCAACCCTGCTGTCCACCCACTGCGTGCGCTTGTGTTTGGGTGGCCCAGCCGACGATTTGCGCATGCAAACGGCACTTCAGATTATCTCTGAAGTGCTGGGCTTGCGTTAGATGCGCATAGGATGCGTATTAGGTCCGAATTATTTACATTCACCGCCTGCGTAGCATTTCAAAGCAGGTTCGCTGGTGCTTTTGGGTTGCAGGGTGACGGACTGCGCGAAGGTCGACATCATTTTGGTCGCAAAATCGATTGGGAATGTCAGTGGATTGGCCCCAGGCATTGCGGTTTCCAGGCACAGGCCGGGGGTTTGCTTAGAGACCCGATCCAAACTGGCGGTGCCCTCGTGGTCCAAAGCATCTTTGACGATGGCGTAACTGACTGGGTCAAAGGAGCCAACCACAAAGTGATCTGCCACATTGGTGAGGCACACATCTTGGGTGGCAATGTTGACCTTGTTGCCGTCGCCTGTTCTCAGGCTTGACACGCCATTGGCTTCATCAAAGTTGGGCACTGCCACATCATCGGTGCGTGTATACACCTGCGTGTAGTCGATGCCTTTGAAGGTTTCTCCGCCAATATTGAGTGCATCCATCCATTTTGCGCCCACAGCAATTTGTGTGAATGAGGTGATGCAACCGATGACGGGTGGTGCGCACAGAACGTTGGTTTCAATCAAGCCGTGGTTGGCGGCTGCAATGCCAATCATGTCTTCAACCATGCCGCGTGTGTCTGGGAAATACTTGAGCGACCAGCGAGGCATGACCCCACCTTGGCTGAAACCCACAATCGCGATTTTGGTGCCGGTGGTTGCAAACATTTTGCGAATGGCATGGGTAATGTATTCAGAGGAAAGTTGAAGTTCGCCGGTGTTGCTGAATGGTAGGTCGATTGCGCACCAGCTGATGCCCTCTTTGTCCATGGCGGGCAGGTAGTTCCAGCTGAAGTTACTTTCCACAGTTTGAGTGGCGCCAGGTACAAACAGCACTGAACGGCCGGAGTCAGGGCCGAATGATTCGCTGCACTTCAAAGCCGCTTCCAGCTTTTCCACAGGTGTTTCCAAAGGTGGAGGAGTTGAACTGGGGGAAGTTTGAAGGGCACGGGCCGCGGTAACTGGGTCTGCAGCCACTGAGGAAGTTGTGGAATCACTACCACAAGCCGCCAGAATAACGCTTGCGAGGAGAATACTCACTGAACTGACTGGACGGGATAGTCGACTGTGCATGATGAAGCCTCATGGGTTGGTTGATGCAGTGTGCGTGAGCTTCATGACGCAATTCACAGACCAGTCGAAGTGCTTGCTGCATGCGAATTGAAAAACTGGTGTAATTCAACGTACACAATTGATCGGATTCAGTCAGAAGAATACTGACTAGAAACTTGAGATTACTCAAATTGGCCACGCCAAAGCCTACGCCCTAGCAAAGTGCGATTAGCTATTGCAATCACCAAAATGATGCGCTATGGAATTACTGGTCATTATTGGTGCCGTGGCATTATGATGTTGGGCGCTTTGGCGGTGAACAGACATTGAGCAGACAGTAAGCTAACAATAAGCAGTCAATCAGCAATCGAACCACTTCAGAAAACTCTAACCATGGCTTACCGCGTTTCCCTTGAACATAAAACACCTGCTTTTTTTGAGCGGGGGCGGCACGTGTTGGTGGATGCATCAGGCGCTGGGCAGGGGCGTTATGTAATGGCCGCAGTGTGCGTGGTGGATGGGCAAGTTGTGCAGTTATTCAGTTCACCTTGCCATGCAGTCAGCTCTGTGGAGGCGGAAAAAGAATGCATACGCTGGGCATTGGATGTGATGCCAAACGCCTTGGTGTGGAACGATTGCATACCTGCAATTGAAGCGGTTTTAAAAACCAAGCCTGAGCTTGAGGGTTGTTTGTTTTGGCCATCGCCGAAAATGCGCAAACCGTTTCACGATTTGGCGCACAGTTTGTCTACACTTGCTCGGGAATTGACTCAGTGCCGAGTGTGGACCTTGGATGAGCTCGTTGAAAACTAAAAATTAAGAGCTTGAAGCAACCGATGATTCTTCCAAAAACTTGTTCAGCTTGTTGACCAGCGCATTGTGCTCGATGGGCTTGAGCATCCAACCGGTTACACCGGCTTCGCGGGCTTCTTGAATCAGTCGCTTGTCAGACTCGGTGCTCATCATCAAAATCGGAGTGCCTTTCAGCACTTGTCGAATTCTGCGCGCAAACTCGATGCCGTTCATCCCCGGCATGTTCATGTCAGTGATGATGAGGTCTGGCTTGCCTACTTCAACAATGTGCTTGAGGCCTTCGATGGCATTTTCGGTGCATGTCACTTCATGACCAATGCTTTGGATAATCTGACTGAATACGGTGCGAATGGATCGTGCATCGTCAACCAATAAAACGCGCTTTTTGCTCACTTGTACCCCGGTAAAAGTTGGCTCGACCCTTTGATTATCGATCCGCTGTTTACCTTTGTATCTAGTAAGAACAGGGGTGAGTTAACCCCAAATCTAAATCGAATGGTGAAGTAAATTTAACAGTCTAGTGCATTCGAGATCGCCAAGGGATCGGCAACTAGGATGCGATCAAGCCAGCGCTTTGTCGATGAAATCCCGCTTGACCGAGGGGCGGGGCACATTCATGTCAAACCAGCCGCGCACGTTTTGGTCTAGCCCAATGCCGTGCATGTAGTTGTACAAAGCCTTGTTAAGCGCCACACCCAAGGCATCGTGGTCGACGCCCACAGGGTCGATAAAACCGACATCGTTTTTAGCAAACGCGCCTTCGGGCAAGGGCAGCAAGGTGACGCCGTATTCGGACGGGTTTTTGCCCACAGGCGAATGCACGGTGCACACAAAGCGGTGGAAATACCCAGACTGTATGCAGCCGGCGGCAAACAATTGGCGCACATATTCCAGCGCGTCCACAGTATCTTGCACAGTTTGGGTGGGAAAGCCATACATGAGGTAGGCATGCACCAGTACCCCGGCATCGGTAAAGCCCTTGGTGACGCGGGCCACTTGCTCAACAGAAACGCCCTTTTTCATCAGGGTGAGTAGGCGGTCAGACGCCACTTCCAGCCCGCCACTGATGGCGATGCAGCCACTTTGAGCCAGCAGTTGACACAGCTCGGGCGTGAAGGATTTTTCAAACCGGATATTGCCCCACCAGGAAATGGACACACCGCGCTCGATCAGCTCGATTGCCAAGGCTTTGAGTGCCTTGGGGGGTGCAGCTTCATCCACAAAATGGAAACCTGTTTGCCCGGTTTCGGCCACGATGGCTTCAATGCGGTCCACCAACTCTTTGGCTGTGGTGGTTTCATATCGGGAAATGTAGTCCAGCGACACATCGCAAAAACTGCATTTTTTCCAGTAGCAGCCGTGGGCAACGGTGAGTTTGTTCCACCGACCATCGCTCCACAAACGGTGCATGGGGTTGAGCATGTCCAGCAAAGACAAGTAGTCATTCAGCGGCAGGCCGTCCCAAGTGGGGGTGCCTACTTCAGCGAAGGGTACTTCGGGCTCAGCCCAATTGGTGTATTGCACTTGCCCTTCAGCATTGCGTGTGAAAGTGCGCACCAGCCGCTGAGGGCCACGCTTGCCTTGTAAATGTTCAAGCAGGCACAGCACGGGGCGCTCGCCCGAGTCGAGGGTGATGAAGTCCACAAAATCAAAAATGCGGGGTTCAGACAACTCCCGCAATTCGGTGTTGACATAACCCCCGCCCAGCAGGATTTTGCAATCCGGATGGTGTTTTTTGATGGCTTGCCCAATTCTAAGCGCTGCATACACCGCGCCGGGAAAAGGCACAGACAGCAAAACCACTTGGGGCTGGTGCTGATTCACGGACTGTAGGGCCAGATCGACCAACAGGCTGTCCACCAAAGTGAAATCTTGTGCAAGCGCATGAGCCAAGGGGTCGAATGAGGCTTGGCTGCCCGCCAAGGACTCGGCATACCGCACAAATTCAAAACGTGAATCGATGGAATCGCGAATCACATCCGACAAATCATTCAGGTACAAAGTAGCAAGGTGCCTCGCCCGGTCTTGTGCGCCCAGTGCGCCAAAGGCCCATGACAAAGGGTCGCCGCCGTCCTCGTCCACATACACATCCAGCGCTTCAAATCGCGACCCTTCGGGCAGGAAATTCCGCAGGTTGATGCGGTGGGCCAATGTGGGGTCTTTGCCTTGAAGAAAACGCAGGGTGGGCGTGACAGTGCTGCGGTAACGGTCAAACTGCTCCATGAACAGCGCCACCCGCTCGGTGACTTCCTCCTGCTGCTCTATCTCGTCAGCGATGGCGTCCAACCCTTCTGGCGAGAAAAGGCGAAGCACCAGTTGCAAAGCAATGTCGGCCTGCACGGCATCAATGCCGCGCGAGCGCATGAAGCCAGTGAGGTAGGCTGTGGACGGGTATGGCGTGTTGAGCTGTGTCATCGGCGGGATGAGGGACAGCACGCGAAAATTGGATTGTTGCATGCCGCAATTATCCGACAAGCTAAGCTTCAGTGGAAGTTATTCCGGAAATCACGCCTGCTTGATTGATAACAACCCCCGGTACACCCGCCTGCAATTTGGCCCTAAAGGCCTCGGGAATGGGGGTTTTCTTGAATGTTTTGGCATCAACCGTCACGTAGGTGGCTTGTGAGATTGCAATCGCCTTATCCGTTTCGTAATGGGTAAAAGTAACCTTCAAGGTGTAGCTGGTGTTGCCCAAATGCTCAGCCTGAACCCGTGCACAGATGACGTCGTCATAACGGGCGGGGCCCTGCCATTCAGTCAACAGGCGGACGACTTGGATTTCAACCCCAATATCAACCAACGTTTGGTAGCCACCAATCAAGGCACGCTTAAACTCTTTGATGCTTAAATCGGTGTAATCCCCATAACGGGCATTGAATACAACTTGCTGGGCATCGCATTCAGGGTAGCGGACCCTGAAAAGAAAGGTGAATGGGGGGTGGCTCATGATCAGCTCCTTGGCTTTAGCTTCAATCTTAAACCAAGCCCAGCGAGAAAAATGACAGCAAGGAGTGCAGTCAACCCCATTGCAATATTTTGAGTGTTTCGGCCCAATGGGGTGAGGAAATTCCATTTGTGCAGGGTATTGAAACTCCAGCGCTCCGGTTTTTGATCATCGGGAGTGATGTCCACCAGCACGCCTGTGGCGGTGTCAATAAAAATGCTGCCGTTGAAAGGTGCGCTGTAATCAATTTGCCAGACTGGCAGGCGCTTGTTGCGAAAGTCGTAGTCAGCCCCAAAGCGGCTGATGAGCTTGACCTGCTGCACAGCATCCCCACCCAACCCTGTGTATTTTTGGCCCCACAACAAGGCCAGTTTTTGGTCATCCATTGCTGCAGGTTGCCCAGTGTTTGCGCTGATGTACAAGGCAGGCCCACTCACTGGTGTGCCTGTGAAGCGCGCGTGCCGAATTTCCTCGGGCAGAATGGGTATGCCTTGCGAGGTGGTGTTCAGCTTGAGTGCAAGCCTGTAATAAAGCTCAGGGTTTGAGCCTGAGATTGAATCTTTTTCGTGAACGGTTTCGGAGATTTGAGGGTTTGCAACTACAGACAAACCGGTGACCTGCAAGCCCTTGGTCCATTCTTGCCAATTTTGGGTAAGGGGCGCTTGCAAACCGGTTTGGAGTTGCTTGGCACTCAGTGGCTCGGGCAGGCGAATGACTGAATCGGGTACAGGCCAACCCATCACCCACAGGTGATAAATTCCACTGCCCGCAAAACCCAAAACAGGCAAAACCAAAAGATAGGCAGCGAATCGATGAATTCGCTGAGTCGAGTGGATTGAGGTTGTTGGTCTTGTTGACTTTGCGCTGGGTTGCACGGTAGGGCGATACTTCTTTCGCCGAACCAAAACCAGCATGGACAAGCCGCTCAAGCCCATACCAATGAGCCCAAGCAGCATGCATGACATCAACAGAATTCGTGCAGTTTCCACACCCGCCTGCGCACCACTCTGGGATTGCCCAGCAGATAACCAACTCCAAGTGTGGAACCACTGAAATGCATTCTGTGCCCACTGCTTGGCGGTGTTACTAACCCCGGCGATTGCATTGGTTTCGGTGTAAATATAGGCATGCAAACCGTGACGCCCTTCGAAGCTGACCTTGTACACAGGCAGCAGGCGATTGACAGAAGGGTATGCGTTGGAAAACTGGTCAATCCATTCCACACGGGCAGGTTCAGTATCTTGCATCTTTAAATAATGACGAGCCAAGTACACGGCATGCTTTGAATCATGATCAGGCAGTTCAAGGCCAGTTTGCAAATCAAAGTAGCGGCGTGGCTTGAAAGACGCCTCAGTGACTTGCAGCAGGGGCTGGATGTGTTCAGGCAGCTTGCCTGCGATCACTCGGATGGATCGGGCCTGTTGAACATTGGCCGCCTGGAGAATTTGCTCAATGGGCTTTGCGCCTTGAAGATTCATTGCCACTTGGGGAGGCATAAACACCGCCTGTTGCACGCCAAATGTTGTAATCAACGGATGCAAAACGCCAGACAAACCCCATAGCACCAATGCGATTGCACTGAGCCATGCCAAGATTTTGTGGAATGACCTGAAACGCGGAACCCAAATGGCTTTGAAACTCTTTGCGCTTTGAGTAGTAGTTTGGCTTGCAAGGTTGAACATGGGGTCGTGGGAATGACATGGGAGCGAGGATGAGATTTTGACTCAGTACACGCGACAAAAGGTGCGACAAATTGCCACATTTTTGTAGCAGCACAGATTGCGGATAATGGGCACGCAAGCCGCTTGTCAACCCGATTGTAAGCCCGCTTGTAAATCCGCTTTTCAACGCCTTACTACAGCAATAGTCACTTTAGAAAATACAAGTACCGATCATGAAAGCATCCAATCAATCTGTCAGACACAGCGTATCAGGCAAACCACTTCTTGTTTGTAGCGTTTTGAGCCTAAGCATGGCATCTGCATACGGCAATGAGCTACCAGAAGTTCGAGTGCAAGCTCAGCGCGACACGGTGGTGGGCACAACCCAGCCAGGTCTAGAGAAGGCTCAAGAGACGGTGCGGCAAACACCTGGCGGGGCAGGTGTGGTGGACAGTGAATCATTCACCGATGGACGTGTATCCACTTTGGCTGATGCATTGGGTTACGCCACAGGTGTGTTTATTCAACCGCGATTTGGTGCAGAAGAGGCACGACTCTCCATTCGTGGATCCGGTTTACAACGTACCTTTCACGGTCGCGGAATCAGGTTGACGCAAGATGGCATTCCGGTGAATCTGGCGGATGGCAGTTTCGACTTCCAGGCGATTGAGGCACTGAGTACCCAACACATTGAAGTGTTTCGCGGGGTGAATGCCTTTGGCTTGGGTGCGGCAAACTTGGGCGGGTCCATCAATTACGTCAGCGAAACGGGCTTAACAGCCCCCAAGGCCAGCGCTCGAGTTGAGATGGGGTCGTTCGGCTATTTGCGCAGTGCGGTACAAGGTGCTGCGCGCGAAGGTGACTGGGATGCCTATGCCATGTTGACCCAGTTCAGACAGGATGGGTTTCGGGACTTCTCCAAACAGGAAGGGGTGAAACTGATTTCCAACTTCGGGATGCGCCTGAACTCAGACATAGAGACACGGTTTTTCTTGGCCAGTGTACGCAGCGATTCGGAATTGCCCGGTAATTTAACTTTGGCGCAGATTCAGCAAAACGCCAGCCAAGCCAACACCGGCAATGTGACCGGCAAAAACCGACGTGATTTGGACATCGACCGCTTGTCCAACCGCACGGTGATTCGCACTGCCAATGGGATGATTGATTTGAATGCCTTTGTCAGCATGAAAGAATTGTTCCACCCTATTTTTCAGGTGATTGAGCAACAAAACAAAGACTGGGGCGGGCAAATCAAATACAGCATGCCGCACATGCTGGCGGGCAAAGCCTCAGAAACCACAGTGGGTGTGGGGCTGAGTAAAGGAATGACAGACAACACCAATCGGGCCAATCAGGCTGGGCAGCCTGTTGGCGCATTGCTGGATCAAAGCCAACAAGTGGCGCAAAATCAAGATGTGTTTATCGAAAATAAAACTTATGTGCGTCCCGATTTGATTTTGGTGACTGCCTTGCAGCACCAGCAAGCCGAACGAAAGTACAGCGGTTTTAACTCGGGTGCAAACCCGCAGCAGTTCTTCTTTGACAAAGATTACCAACAAACCAGCCCTAGGTTAGGATTGATTAAAACGCTGGCAGACAATTCACAGGTGTACGGCAATGTGTCTGGCAGCTTTGAGCCCCCCTCTTTCGGCGAGTTGGGTGTGGCTGGGGCATCGGCTCAATTCACGGTGAACAATCAAGCGCAAGATGCAATCAGTGCCGAAGTTGGCTACCGGGGTGCGCTGCAAAACTGGTCGTGGGATGTGTCGGCCTACGCTGCGCAAATTGACAACGAGCTGATGGCAACCGTGGTACCTGGTACGCAAATTTCAAGCACATTTAATGTGAATGAGACCCAGCGCTTGGGTATGGAAATTGGTTGGGCTTATGCAAATGGGCCTTGGACAGTGCGTAACAGCACTTTGCTCAACCACTTCCGCTTTAACAATGACAGCGACTTTGGTGACAACCGAATTGCAGGCATTCCGTCTGTGGCCACAAGGCTTTCAGTGGATCGCCAGATCAACCCTTCCATCAAAGTGGGTGCATCTGTGGAAGCCGCAGGCCGCACAGGGGTGGACCACAAAAACACCACGCAAGCGCCCGGTTACGGTATTGTGAATGCCCGAGTTAGCGGCAAACTACAGCGCAATGTGGAATGGTTTGTGGACGGGCGCAACTTGGGCAACAAAACCTATGTGGCCACAACTGGTGTTGTACGGGCATTCAGCCCTGCAGCTGGGGCGCAATTTTTGCCGGGTGATGGACGGGGTTTTTACACAGGCGTCAGCTGGAGTTTTAATTAAGCGAGCCTCATGGCGCTGTACTGGTTGGCATAAATACCCAACCCGCGCCCGACGGAACACAGCATGTCACCGGCCTTGACTTGGGCCTGATCGCCAATCAAATTGGCAATGTGGGCACGTAGCATCGGGGAATTTCCCATGCCGCCGGTGACGAAAACCAAATTAGGTTTTTTTGAAGCTTGGTCCAGCGCCTCTTGCACAACAGCCAGTACTTTACGGGTGGAATAAGTGTTGGCAACTTCAAAATCATCGCGGTTAATCGCTTGCGCCAAACCTTCCTCTACAAAATCCAGATTAGCCACCACATCGGACGCCGAAGACAACTCAATTTTTGCGTTCTCTGCGCTGCTGATTAAACGGTGTTGAAGGTTGTTTTCCTGTACCCACAAGAAGCGTTCCAGCAACTCGGAATCGCCCACCTCTTTGATCAACAATTCAATTTTGCGTTGTGAACGGCTGAACCGGTATTGCGCGGGTACGTCACGGGTGCAAATCGCATCCATGTGCATGGAATTGGGAATGGGCATGCCTGTGGGCAAAACCTCGTCACGGCCCAGCAAAGGCATCAGCGAATGCCAAGCCAAGCTTTGATCAAAATCAGTACCGCCCACGCGGTCGCCGGATTGTGCAAGCACATCGCCCGCCCGGTCAAACTGGCCATAGCGTTCAGGGCTGGACTGCAAAACCACGCAGTCAGTTGTACCCCCGCCAATGTCCACAATCAACACGGTGGATTCGGCGGTAAGGGTGCGCTCAAACTCCAGCGCGGCCGCCATGGGCTCCATTAAAAACTGAATGTCGGTAAACCCCACTGCTTTGGCAGCATTGCTCATAATGCTTACAGCTTGCGAATTGCCATCGTGCACGGCTGCGCCTTGGAAATTCACTGGGCGACCAAGAATAACAGATTCAATGCCTTTTCCACTGGAGTCTTTTAAACTGAGGCTCATGGGGTGAGCCTCAGCCAAAGTTTTGATATGCCGCAGAATGTTTTCTATCGCCACCTGAAAGTAGGCTTGGGCGCGGTCGTCAATCGTGCTGCCCAGGAATGACTTCGGGGAGCGAATCAATGTGCCGCTGAGCGGGTCCTGATAATAGGCCTGCAATGCAGCCTTGCCAAACAGGATAGGCCCTTGATTCTTCTGCTGGGTGACCACGCCATCATGCTCATTGCCTTCACTAAAAATGACGGAGGGCAGCAAAAGCCCCTCGCCTTCCAAAGGAATGGGCACGATAGTGCCTTTGCCATCAGCCAGAAAGGCTGCGCAGTTGGAAGTACCGAAGTCGATTGCGAGGGAGAGCATAGGGGTTAGGTGCCGATCTTAACGGGAGGAAATAATGATTTGTTCCAAGTCAACTGAATTCTAACTGCTTTGGAGTCTGGATAAACATCCGCGTTCCTGACAGAAACCCGAGTGTACTCAACCTGAGGCATGGCTGTCACAAAATAATTGTAAGGGGCCTTGCCACCCCGCAAATGCAATCCAGTTTTAAAGCGTGCGAGCCAAGGCCTCGAGTTGGTCTGCTGCGATGTTCCAGCCCGCATGGAAGCCCATGTCCTCGTGGGTTTTGCTGTCTTCGGCGTTCCAATGCAGGGCTTTGGCAATGTAATGGGTGTGGCCATCGGGCGTGTCTTCCAGCACAACCTCGCCCACCATGAAGGGTTTGCCAGAGGGTACCCATGCGCTGGTGAAGGCATCGGTAAACACCAACTTTCGACCGGGTATAACTTCCAGATACAAACCAAGATTGGGAATCTGCTGCCCGTCTGGCCCTTGCATCACAATGTTGCTGCTGCCACCTGCACGCACATCCATTTCGGCATGAGACACGCCCCAAGGTTTGGGACAAAACCATTGCTTAAGCAACTCGGGCTCAGTCCAGCAGCGCCAGATATTCATGCGAGGGGCTTTGAGCGTGCGTTCAATCACCAGTGGATGGCCGTGGGTAGAAGCAGTGGACATGGATTTACCTGTGGTGAGGGGAGTTGACTGAAATGATACAACAAACAGCGCTCTGCAAATACGAAAGGCTAGCGCTGCTCCTGCCGCCTGGCCAGCACCACGCCTGTAATTGCAACAGCCAACCCCACGGACTGAATCAAGGTGAATGTTTCATCAAACATCAGCCAAGCAATCAAGGCAGTAGCGGGTGGCACCAAATAAAACAAGCTGGCCACATTGACTGCCGTGCCTGAACGTATAAGGAGGTTGAGCAAAGTGACTGCCCCCACGGACAACACCATCACTTGCCAAGACAGTGCAAACACAAAATGCCCAGTCCATTCCACCTGAAAATGCTCGGTCAGCAAAGCAAACGGTATCGTCAATGCTGTGGCCCCAATAAATTGCACCACGGAGCCTGTGCGCCAATCAAAATTCGAGCAATACCGCTTTTGGTACAAAGTACCCAAGGTAATGCCGAGCAAGGCCACGATGGCCCATTCCAAACCGTCGAGCCCAAAGCCCGTTTGAATTCGCCCAGAAAGCACCAGCCCAATACCCACCAAGCCCAACACAATACCCAGCCATTGCAGCTTAAGCACCCGCTCACCCAGTAAAAACGGGGCGAGTATGGCTGTAATCACCGGTTGCATACTCACCACTAAACTGACGACGCCTGCGGGAAGGCCTTGACTGATGGCTTCAAACACACCGCCCAGGTAAGTGCCGTGAATCAGCATGCCCGCCACTGCCAGATGGAGCAGTTTGCGCGGATTGGTTTCCCAATGCGCACGCGCGCCCCATGCGATCAGCCCCATCAGCACGATGACAGCGGCATACCTCCACAACAAGAATGTAAGCGGCTCGGCATAGGGCAAACCGTATTTGGCCCCGATAAAACCGGTGCTCCACAGAAATACGAATAAGGCGGGGAAGTAATTGACCATGCCGTATGGTGCCACACACCGGGGTACAAACGGGGCATGCCTGATCGAGGGGAATGGCGATAGCACTGAGTCTCAGCGATTATTTTTTGCAGCTCGCAATTGAAGCAACAACTCTGACCCTGTCCAGTCTTGCCGACCACCCGCTTCAGCTTGTCGTATTAAGTTGATCAGTGCGGAGTTCACGGGGGTGCCACAACTTGATTGGTCTGCCCCTACTTTCTGGGCCAAGCGCACCACTTCGCCGTTAATCCAGTCAATCTCGGTACGCCGCCCGGCTTGCAGGTCTTGCGACATGGAAGAGCGGGCAAGGGGATCAATCGCCAGCAAACCACGCGCCAAACGGGCAAACATCCAGTCGGGTATGTCCATCATGGTGGGCAACCAGGAGGGGGGCAAAGGCGTAACCCGCGCAGGGCGTATGCCTGCGGCTTTCAACACTGACAGCGCTTCAGCGATTGCCAAGGCAATACAACGGCGGTAATCACGCTGCGAGAGTTGGTCGCGTATGGGCAAACCGCTGAGTGCATTGATGGGGTTGTTGAGGTTCAGCAGCAATTTGCCCCATTGCACTTCTTTCATGTTTGCATGGTGAATCAAGGGCAGGCCAGCGCGGGCAAACTGCTTGTCTACACCGCCAAGTAACTGGTCGTTTTGCACCTCCAGCACGCCTTCCGAGCCTTGATGGAACACGCCATCACCCCGGTCAATCACATTGAAAGGAACCATACCCGCCAGCACTGGATTGTGGGCCAGCACTTCGCTCAAACTTTCTGCGTTGTAAATGCCATTCTGAAAACTGATGACCGGCACCCTCGGGCGCAAAACGGATTTCAAGGCTTGAGCGGCTTGTGGCGTGGCTGCGGATTTGACGGTTACCAACACCAAGTCTGCATCGGCCATGGCTTGGGGGTCGGTGGAAAGGCGCAAGCTGCCTGCAGCGGCGTGTTGATTGCGCCCCAAATAATCAGTCACTGTCAGCCCGTGCTTGGCGATGCCAGATAGGATTCGCTCACGCCCGATCAAGGTGACGGATGTGCCAGTTGCAGCGAGACAACCCCCAATGTAGCAACCCACACTGCCTGCCCCGAATACCGATATACGCAGCATGGTCTCTCACCTGCCCGGTCTGAACGGCGGGCCCTTGGGGAATTGCACCGTTCCTTCAGGAATGTTGATGCCATCGACTTTCTCACAGGTCCATACATGGGCCATGGGCTTGAATTCAAAGGGTTGCTCAACCCGTTCAGCCTCCACACCGAGCAGTCCTTGAAGTACATCCACCGTGGCGTAAACAAATTCACCGCAGTTTTTGCAACTTCGATATTGCTTGGGTTTTCCAGAGCCACCCGTCAAGTCTTGGGTACTAAAATCGCCCTTCTCGCACCCTTCCTCGGCTTTAAAAAAAGCAACTGATGCAAAAGGTTTGCCGCCTACGCTTCGACAATCTTGACAATGGCAAACCAACTGCGCAGCGGGCGGCTGGGTAAAGGTGAGCACAAGTTGGCCACAACGGCATTTTGCGCGGAACAGACTACTCACTTGGCTTCTCCTCTATTGAACAAGCCCGCACCCCACACAATACAGGCCAACAAAAACAATTGAACCAGCAAACGCAAGTAAAGCAAGATGGGCGGAAAATCAGGAAACATTTCTGGATTCATCGCCATCTGAATGTTGGCAGGTGACACCGCCAAAGTCAGCAGCAACAAGCCCCAGCCCGCGGCTACACGGAAACGAGGCAGCATCAAGCCGACTGCACCAGCCAGCTCAAACACGCCGCTGATCCAAACCACTTCCCGGGCATTCGGTACCCATGCTGGGGTAATGCCTACAAAAAAATCAGTGGCTACAAAATGCCCCAAACCGCCCCCCAAAAACCAGAGGATAACGAAGTAACGGGCATACACAATAAGTTTAAGATTTGTCATTGTTGGGCCAAAAGTAAGCAATGTACTAAAAAACGGCCCCATCGAGTGAAGGAGTTTCCCTCGATGGAGCCGCAAGGCACAACGCAACTATTGAATAAGGCTTCAGGTCAGCTCAATTCCAGTTTTCACTGTTGGTTGAACACTCCGAATCGGCTGGGTTAATTCCACAACGAATTTTCTTAATAATCCTCAGTCCCGCTTTGTCGTACAAGCCTTGTTCGGCAATGGTGACGCGTGACTCACGCAGCATCACGGTGTACTTGATCATGTTTTCTGGCGTCAGGTCACCCCAGGTTTTTTCGGGAATGGTTTTTTCAGCACGCAAAATCAAGTTCAATGCACGGTCATACTGCCCCAGCCAAAACTGGCGGGATTTTGCTCCAAAACCTTCTGGAAACTTGGTGGTGTTGACCACCATTTGGTAAGTCAAAATCAAAATCGGGAAGCGGTTGATAGCGCCCTTGGTACCAATACCCCGGTACAACTCCAATGGCTTGTAAGCGGCTGCGGGTGCGGCAATCATGTCCACTGCCCCGTTGTTGAATTTGCTGGCAAAGTTGGTGATGTCTGCAGACACGGGCTGGGCACCGATTTTCTGGATCATCACGGCTTGCGCCTTGTCATAGTCAAAAGACGCGATTTTTTTACCCGCCAAATCTTCCACTGTTTTGATGTTGCGGTCGTTCAGCACCGGGTAAGCGGTGCCAAAAGGGATGATTCCGGAAATTTCGTATTTGCCATTCACATTCAGTTTGTTGGCATTTGTTGAGGCAAACAATTGAACGGTACGGCGCACCACTTCGTAGCTGGCCTTCATGTCCACTGTGTTGTTTTTAACAATGGATGAAACGCCCAAACTGTCGATTGCAGCGGTGGTGGCGTTGAATTGGCGTGTGCGCAGTCCTGTTGCAAACAAGGCGTCACATTCACCAGCAATAAAGTCTTGGGTGGCAATCCGCTCGTCGGTGTATGCCCTCAGGTCAATGTCCGCCCCCCAACTTCTGGCTGCTACGATGTAGTCTTTGGACATGTTGTACACGTCGCCAGTGGCGCCCAACAAGTCGTACACACACAGCTTTTGTTTGGCGCCTTGTGCACTGGCGTTTGTCGGCGTAAAGCCAAATAGTGAAACCAGCAACGATGCACCAACCATGGCTGACACACCCACTTTTTTAAAGTGCTTACTACTCATTTTGTCTCCCTGTTTTGTATTTTTTATTTATTATTCATTGAATTACTGTTTATTTTTAATTTTGTAATTCACGATATAAGCTATTGAAGCATATGCGCCTAATCCGAATATTTATTAAATAGGCCAATTAAACAGGGTATACATGAGTAACCACTCGAAAACTGAACTGGATTCGCTGATCGGCCTTCCAGTCAACGGAATGCGCCTTACCTTTCAATGCTTACCCCCTCATTTGCAAAATGTGGAGCGGCTGCTAGAGGGCACTGGAATTTCCCGGGATGATTGGGACTACGGCCAAGCCTTGATGACCTGGAAACATGTGCGCCTGTTCACAAGCAATGTACTTGCCTTGAACCCGCCCAGTGATTTGCCTTTGCGCACAGGCCTTTTGGCCAGCCCCAATATCCATGGCGCAGTAGGCATGGCCGCCATGACCAGCGAGGATGTAGACAACGCTTTACACATGTTCGAGCAGTTCATAAACACTCGCTCCCAAGTTTTTGAGATGCGTTATATCAAAGCGACTGTACTTGACGGCAATGCCTGCAATTCGATGATGTTTAGCTTTCTGCCGCCGGAAGATACAGGCCTTCGATTCAATATTCAGGCCATACTCGCCGGTGCATACTGCAGCGTGAAATTTTTGGCAGGTGGAATTTTGCAGGATGCTGAAATCCACTTCAAATGGCCCAAACCAGACAATTGGAAGGATTACGAAACCGCCTTCGACGGGAACAAAGTGGTGTTTGACGCGCCGGCTTACGCCATACATATTCCACTGACAACGGGCAGCAAAACCATTATTTCCAGCGACAAAACGCTTCATGCGATTGCAGTGCAGCAGTGTGAATCCCAAGTTCAATCCATGTACGTCAAAGGCAGTACCGCTCAATGGGTTTTGAGTCAGCTTTCCATGCAGCGGGGGCACTTGCTCACACTGGAGCAGCTGGCAGAGATGATGAAAATTAGTAGTCGCACCCTGCTGAGGCGTTTAAAACTGGAAGGGGTCAGTTTTCAAGAACTTCAAGATTTGGAATGCAGCCGCCGTGCCTCTGAATTGCTGAAAGCTGGCCAAAGTGTCGCTGCTGTTGCAGAGCAATTGGGGTATGCCGAGCCAGTGAGTTTTCGCAGAGCCTTTAAACGCTGGTTTGGCGTCGCCCCGTCAGAGTTTCGTATGAAAGGTTGACCTTTAAGCCAATTTGTCTGTTTTTGTCTCCCTCATGTCGCTGAATATCCTGTTTGCTGCATTGCGATTGAGTGCACATTAGACGGGCATTTCCGGTAGGCCTTTCATGTGGGAGCCGAAAAATCAAGCAGCCGCACACTACATCCCATGCTATTCGGCAACTTCGGCAAACACCGGCGGTGTCTTGGCCAGCTATTTGTTTATTAATAGGAGCCTATGCCGCAATCGCCACTACCACAGCGCTTTGCGTTGTCGGATTGCTGCCTTTGTGGGTAGGCACTGTGGTCAATGCGGTCAGTATTTATGTCCTGTTTACTCCCGCACATGAGTCCATGCATAGAAATGTGTCGCGCCACAAACTGCTCAATGAATGGGTCATGTACATTGCAACATTTATCGCCATTCCGTTCGGTACCGGGCAGTTTATGCGCATCATGCACATGCAACACCATCGGTTTACCAACGAGTCCAATGACCCCGATCACTTTTTGAGCAGTCACTTCTGGACCATGCCGCTATGGGGCTTCTGGCCTTTTATCTATTTGTTTCAATACATTGCCAATCCGTCCAAGTACCCAGGTATCAGCCCTTGGGGCACTTTGCGAGAAGTGGTGGTTGGGTTTGGCATCATCATCGCTTTGTTCTTCGTTTCTCCTTGGTTGATGCTTTGGCTGTGGCTATTGCCCATTTACATTGGGTTTTTCTTGATGTGCGTGGTGTTTATGGTGCTACCCCATTACCCTGCCCGCATCAAAGCCAGTGAGGATCCTTACAAAGCAACAGTCATTCGCAAGGGACACGAATGGTTACTGAATTCGATTTTGATGTACCAAAACTATCATTTGGTACACCACTTGTACCCCACCATTCCTTTTAACCGCTACATCAAGGCATGGAATGCAGAACTGGAGTTCCATGAGGCCCAAGAGCCCACGGTTATCGAGGTATTGTCCAAAAACAGGTAGTTCGGGCTACTATGGCTGTCTTTCCTGAAGAAGCGGCAGCTATGATCAGTCCAGAATTATTCACCCCAAAAATACTAACGGCCATTGAAGTCATGGCCACTTTGGCCTTTGCTTTGTCGGGTGTGATTGTGGGTGCGCAAAAGCGCTTGGATGCCGTGGGTGTGGTGGTTGTGGCCTTTTTGGCCGCGTTTGGTGGCGGTACCCTGCGGGACTTGCTGCTGGACAAACGCCCATTCTTTTGGGTAACGCATGTGGACATATTGTGGTTGGTATTGCTTTTAACCGCTGTGTGTATGATGTTTATTCGGCAAAAGCACATTCCTAAAACCGAGAAAATCATCCTGTGGCCCGACACCATTGGCTTGGGCCTGTTTACAGCCACCGGGGCGTTTCAAGCCATCAACACTGACCTGCCTTATTTGGTGGTGGTGCTGATGGGTGTGATCACCGGTGTGTTTGGCGGCGTGCTGCGCGACATTGTTTGCAATGAAATACCCAACGCCTTTAAAGACCACCGCCCCTATGCCTTGTGTGCATTTATTGGGGGGTGGGCCATGGTGCTGGCCATTGAATTGGGCTTGCCCAACAATTTGTCAATTTTAATTGGAGCCCTCAGCACGATTGCACTCAGGGCCCTTGCCATCAACCGAAATATCAGCCTGCCTGCTTGGCGACTGTAGAAAAACTGTAGTCTTTCATCGGGAATGTCATGCTGCGCCAGTGGGCCTCAATGCTGGTGGCTGGGCGGAATGGCACATCCCCATGCTTGTCAAAATAATAACTGTTGGCCGAGGTGCAGCCATTGAGGAAAAACACCTGACTGCCTGTGCGGGCCTTCATGTCATCAAAATACTTTTGATTGGCCAGCTGTTTGACTTCCACCCGTTCTGCTTTCAACTTTCGTGCTTGCTTTAAGCAACGCACAATGTGCCGGGCTTGCATTTCAATCAACTGGAAATACGACGCGCCGTTGTAGCCATTGGGGCCCAAAATCAAGAACGCATTCGGGAAGCCGGGCACAGTCACGCCTTCATAGGCCTGATAGCGGTTGTTGTCCCACCAGCCTTCCAAATCCTTGCCGCCCAGGCCTTTCATCGGGAAGGGGGGCATGTTGCCGTTCTCAAACACCTTGAACCCGGTGGCGCAAATTAATACATCAATCTCGTGATGTTTACCGTCCTTCGTGATCACGCCCTTCTCGTCAATGCTTGCAATAGGGTCTGTGACCAAAGCCACGTTGTCGCGGTTAAAGGTGGCCCAGTAGGTGTTGGATGCGCTGGGGCGCTTGCAACCAAAGCCGTATTTGGGTGTGAGTTTGGCGCGGGTTACCGGGTCTTTGACTTGCTTTTCCAAGTGGTTCAGTGCAATGGCTTCGTACGCTTTGGCCAGCTTCAAGTACTTGTGATAATGGGCAGTCAATACAAAACCCACTTCCACCACAGCTTGGCTCACCATGCGTGAGGCCCATTGCACCGCATTGGATTTTTCAAGCACTTTTTGCAACACGCTCGGTATGCTGGCATCGGGCTTGGGGATCACCCAAATCGGCGTGCGCTGAAACACAGTGAGGTGTTTCACATCAGGTGCAATTTCGGGGATTACTTGCAGGGCAGACGCACCTGTGCCAATCACAGCAACTCGTTTGTTACGCAGGCTCACGCTGTGATCCCAACGCGCGGTGTGCATCGTGGTGCCTTTAAAATTGTCCACCCCAGCAATGTCCGGCTTTTTGGGCTGAGTCAGCACACCGGTTGCACCAATCATGAAGCGGGCAGAAAGTACCTTGCCATCCTGCGTGCGGATGTGCCAGCAGTTGGTGTCCTCGTCAAACTCGCAACCCATCACAGTGGTGTTATAGCGGATGCGGTCGCCCAGCTTGTATTTTTCTACACAATGCTCGGCATAGCCTTTGAGCTCTTCACCCGGCGCAAAAAGCCGCGACCAATTGGGGTTACGCTCAAACGAGAAGGAGTAGCTTAATGACGGAATATCCACCGCCACACCGGGGTAGGTGTTGAAGTGCCATGCACCACCCACACCGCTGCCTTGCTCAATAATCAAAAAGTCATTAAACCCAGCTTGGTCCAGCTTAATGGCTGCACCCAAACCCGAAAAACCAGCACCAATAATAATCACTTCATGGTGGGCAACAGGCGGATTAAACGCTTTGGATAGGGACTTCTTGATGGAATCGGTGCTAACTTCCCCGGACTGTGAATGTTTGGTACGTGGCATTCGGCTTGTCTCCAGAATTGTTGTTCTGATTTTATGTGTTTTCATTATGTGACAAAAATCAAGCCCTTGAATGCATCCAAGTCACGTTTAGGGCGCGCCCTCATGCTGCATCGCAAGAACAAACCACCCGTGAAACACTTTCGGTTCACCCATCATTTCGTCAGTTTGTAGGCCTGCCCAAGACCGAAAGCGTAGGTGGAAGGCATCCACCGCTTGATGGCCCACACCAACCGGGCATCGGGCTGCGGCACGGTATAAAGTTGCCCCGCATCCAAGGCATCCAAAGTTTGAATGACGACTTTCTTTGCGGTGGTAAAGGCCAATTTGCTCATCGCTTTGTGTGCCAAGCCAGTCATGTGCTCGGGTATGCGCCCGTTGTGCATGATGTTGGTCGGCACAATGGTGGGGCAGAGTACATTGACTGCTATGCCAAATTTTTTCAACTCTGCATACAATGTTTCAGACAAAGACATCACCCCAGCCTTGCTGACGTTGTAGGCAGCCATTTCTGGCAATGCACCAAAGCCTGCGGCTGACGCCACATTCACAATGGCGCCTTGACCCTCTTGTTTGAACAAGGGCGTGAAGTAATGGCATCCGTGAATCACACCCCACAGGTTGATACCCAGACACCACTCCCAATCTTCCAGTTTGAGTTCATCCACACGCCCGCCGATACCCACACCTGCATTGTTGATTAAAAGACTCACCGGGCGAGCATCCGGATTAAGCACTGGGTGTGCCAACAGTGTAGACGCCTCTGATGCCATCTTTTGCATCTGTTCCGGCTGGCTTACATCACAGGCATAAGCCACTGCGTGCGCACCTTGGGCCTTCAGTAATTCAACTGTGCTTTGTGCGCTTTCAAGGTTGATGTCCGCGCAAAGAACAAGTCCCCCACGCTGGGCAATTTCGATGGCAAAGGCACGGCCTATGCCGCTTCCAGCCCCTGTGACTACCGCGATCGCCTTCTGACTGGGTTTACCCCTTTTTTGATAAGGCATCATGCGGCTTGAGCTCCCGGATTGGATGATTTGACTTGACGCTTGCCGGCACTTCGCTTGTGCAAAGCCATCGGCTTGCCTTGGGTCGCTCGAAACTCTTCTGTGGCCTGCAACACATCACCTGTGCGTTGATAGGTTTCTTTCCAAACCGCAATCAAAGCACGGTTATCGCGCTCCCAAGGGTGAAAGCCGGGCTTGAGGTAAGGTACACAGGCCATCAGTATTTTGCGAACAAAGCCGGGTTGGTAGCCAATAATTTTCAGCATGCGCACTGCTGAAGCCACATTGCCCAATTGCTTGTCTGCATACAGCAAGTAAAACATATTGAAAAACACCGCATAAAACCCAAAACCAAAAGTACCCACCAGGCCCGTCACCCGCATTAAATACTGCTTGGGGCCCTTGCCCACAGTTTGCTCAAACAGCTCGTGGCTAACGGCTTTGTGCTCGGTTTCCTCAACCATGTGCCAGTACACCAAGGATCGGATTTTCGGGTCCATGTCATCAAACAAGTCGGGGGATTCCAGCAACACTTCAGACAACACAGCAGTGAAATGCTCGATTGCTGCGGCTATGGAAGCTTGCATGTCGTCACTGCTGACTGCCTGCACCTTTTGCCGCACCTGTTTAAAAAACTTTTCTGCTTTGTCAGCAGGTACGCCGAAGTTCAACATGATTGCGTTCACCAAATCATGCTCACGGGAGTGCGAGGCCTCTTGTTTGATAAAGCGCTTCACGGTCTCTATCGACTTTTCATCCTTAAGTTTGCCCATCTGCTTGCGCGCGGATTGCATCACCCAGCGCTCCCCATCGGGTACAGCACAAAAAAGTCCATTGAATAAATGGGTCATCCAAGGGTCATTGTTGAACCAGTGTTTTTTTAACTGACTCAGATCGAAATCAAACTTCACATCGCGGTGTTCAATGGTGTCGTGGCCCATGTCCCGAGGGGATTGCATGATGGTCAGCTCCCGAAAATTGTTTAAAACTCATTCTCAAATTGCTAAAACTATCGTAATCTGAATATGAGTTCAGATTCAATTCGGATAATTCAGGAAGCAGCAACATGCCCAGAACGCCCCAACAGAGCCGGTCCCGCGCAACTGTAGACGCAATCATTGAAGGCGCACTCAGGTGTATCGGTACTTCAGGCATGGCAGGACTAACCACCAAGCAAATTGCCGACAAAGGTGGCGTCAGCGTGGGTTCGATTTATGAGTACTTCGACAACAAGGAGGCAATTGTTGATGCGTTGTACCAGCGGTTTGTGGATGACATCGTCAAGATGATTCAACGCGAAACACCCAGGCTGCTGGAAAACGAGGTGGAAGCTTTGATTCAAGCCGTTCTGAAGAATTTTGGCGATTTGCTGCAGCAGAACAACCAAGCCTATTTCCACTTGGCCGAGCAACTTCTACACACCAACACCGAGCGTTACATTGCCCCGGTGCAAGACATACTGGGCCGGTTTGTCATGACCTACCTGATGCGGCACCCCAAATACCTGAGGGTGCCCAATCTGGATGTGATGTCTTACATCATGATCAATTCAGGAATTTTTGTGGTGATTCGCCAAATTGCAGGTGACAGCGGGGCGATTACCTTGGAGCAAATTGGCCATGGGTTTGGGCGTTTGATTAAGCACTATATTGAAAATGAGCGTGCGTGAAAAGCATTCTCAATAATTTAATGGTGATATTTCAAGAATTTCCGACGCACAAAAATTACACTCTAATTGACAAATTTGGGATATGAATACAGTATTCAAGCGATATTGAACCTACTTAAGTAGAGTGCCCTTATGCGCAAATATCAGTACTGGACTACTGGAATCATATTCACATTTTGGGGGCTGATGATTTGCGGCAAGGGTGTGTATGCCCAGCAGCAAAACATTAAAATAGAACAAGCAATGCTTGGTGACGTGGAAAACGCTACAGCACTAGCCATAGAAGGTGAGCGCCTTTATGACGCCGATTCAACAAAAAAGAGCTGGGGAGATTACTGCGGAAACTCAATTACCTTAGCTGAAGCAGGTCGGTTTAGAGAGGCTGTTCGCGAAGCTACCAAAGCCTTGTACTTGGGTGTAAGAGACAAGAATCAAAAGGCTCAAGTGTTTGCTATGCGCGACCTGGCTTACGCGTACGGATACGCAGGCGACTTAGAAAAGAGCAGGGTCTGGGTATTACAAAGCCTTGAAAACTCTAAGCGCCTTAACAACCCAAACTTCAATGTAGCTCATCAACTAGAGGCCGCTGCATACAAGCTTTTAGGAGATTTAGATCTTAAAGAGGGTCAACTTGACCTTGCTTTGAAGAATTACAATATGGGCTTAGAACGCGCTAGTTTCTTTACGCCACGTCGAGATTACTTACAAATCTCAATAGCTTCCGTTCTTATTCAAAAAGGTGACTACGAGCAAGCGAGAAAGATTTTACAAGAACATACGGGAAATACTAACTCTAATACTGCTTCACTGGTACAACGGACTCTTTCAGAGCTAAACCTACTAGAAAAACGTTACGACGACGCCTATAAAGGCTTTCAATCTAGTCTTGAAATTGCTCGTAAATCCAATAAAAAGTCTAGAGCAGCCATGTGGTCGGCTTTTGGAATGGCCAAAGCATTACATGCTCAGGGAAAATCAACAGAAGCTGAGCTATTTTTAGAGCAAGCCTTATTCGAAGCAGAAGGTTTACGAGCTAACTTTCAAGTAGAAGAATTCAAAACTGCGTTTTTTGCACAAGCGCAAGATATTTTTGATTGGGGAGTCGCTCTTTACATCGGAAACGGTAAATCCGATTTGGCACTTGCAGTTTCTGAGCGCGGTAGAGCACGTACGGCACTGGATTTATTGCGAGATCGAGTGAAAGTTGTAAACAAAGACAAAGCGCTAGACCAAGCAAAGCTAAGCCCAGAAAATCTTCTTAATCTGATTCCCCCCAATATTGTGGTTTTAAACTTCTATGTAACCAAAAGGGAAGTTTATCTTTGGGAACTACGGACTAATGCGATTAAGTCTCACACTATCTCAGTTAATGAAAACGAGCTTTCCAGCAAGGTGTCGAAATGGCGTTCCACCATTGAGGCCCAACAAAAGGATGCGTTGATAGGAGCGAACGATCTCGGCAAACTCCTTTTGGGAGAAATCACCTTTAAGCCCCAGGAAACTGTAGTTTTCATCCCGCACAAGATGCTCCACAGAGTCCCGCCTCATGCGCTAAGGCTGAACGACAAGTTTTTGGTTGAGGATCACGCTGTTGGTGTAGCACTTTCTTTAGGGGCTGTACAGGAAACATTGAGAAAGCCTCGAAAATCAGAGGCAGGGCTCCTTGCCTTGGGAAATCCAGATTTAAACGACCCAGTCATGGATTTGCCCGGAGCAGAAGATGAAGTTCGAGCAATTGTTGAATTAATCCCAACGCCACTTGCTTACTTCCGCAAGGAAGCTAACCGTCAGAACTTTTTGAACAATGCGCAGAACACAGGCATCATCCATGTTGCAGCGCACAGCGTGGTGGACGAAATTGACCCCATGTTTTCCAAGTTGAAACTGAGTGAAGGAGACATTGAAGCGAGGGAGTTTTACGAACTAAATCTTCAACGTAGCAATTTAGTGGTCCTTTCCTCATGCTCAAGCGGATTGGGAAAGATCTCAAAAGGAGACGAATTCTGGGGCTTCAAAAGATCAATCTTAATTTCCGGCACCGACACACTAGTCCTTTCGCTATGGCAGGTTGAGGATTTGGCAACGTCAAAATTCATGAAGATCTTCTACAAGAATTTCCGCGCCAAAGGCGCAACTCAGGCAATGAGATCAGCCTACCTTGAATTGCTCACGGATCCCAAATCCGCAAACATCAACAGCTGGGCTCCTTTCACATCAGTAGGCTTGTGGTAGTTTGAGTAGAATCAGCAAAAAGGGTAATACCCCAAATAAATCTAGGTAGGAGGCCACAGATCAATTTGATAAAACAAAAAAAATATCATTTTGCTGGATTTACGATTTGCTTGGTCTCTAGTTTCATATACATATGCACATCAAGTGCTTGGTTGCTCGATGGGAAGCTTCTAGACTCAATACAAAAATTCAATCGTCTAAAATTTCCCACGCAACATCTAAATCCTCCGGTAGTTGTCGGAATAGACCAAAAATTCTTAGATCAAATTGACGAACCTCTAGCGCTGAGCCACAGATATATAAGCGAATTTTTGCAGGCAACACAAATCGGCCAAGCAAAATCAGTAGGAATAGATTTGGTTTTACCTACAAAGCGCTATGAAAATATTTACTCCAAATCATCAATCGATAACGATTACCATCAAACTTTAATAGCCGGGATCCTCAGCACAGTCTCATCAACTCCCTTAGTAGTTGCAAAAGCATGGGATAAACAACGCGAGGCATTCGCAAATATCCACATAGATTACAAAGCTGCGCTGATGAGTCAATTTGGTGAGTTTGAGCCTGAAGCATCTGCATTATTCAAAAAAGATCTCGACGGTGTGATAAGAACCTACCCAGGGGCGAGCATTCAACCCAGTGAGAAAGATCAAACATTTAGCTCGGAAATCTTGGTTGCCTCCGGGCATTCTCGCTCAGACAATCAGGGGCTTATTGACTTTCAAAAAGGACCGAGCTTTAACTATCTACCCATTAGCGATGTACTTAAGGCCCATGAACAAGGTGATAGCGAAAATCTTAAAGTTTGGTTTGATGGGAAGATAGTCCTTCTAGGTAATGTTTTGGACGACGAAGACTTGCTCAGAACCCCAGTTTCAATTGCAGCATGGAAAAAAGACTCCAATGATATGCCCGGTGTTCTACTGCATGCTCAAATCTTGAGTAATTTGGAAGGGGATGGTTTGATTCAGACTCTTTCATCAACCTGGCTTATGTTTATCGTCCTCATCTTAAATCTTACCTACTTCATACAGAGTAGACCCGCGAAAATTCTGTACGTATCACTATTTGTCATAGCGTTATTCATTTTTCAAACTATTAGTTTGAAAAATCAATTTTGGTTTCATGCGGGATCAATTATTCTAGTGTTGACTTGGATTACCACAGTTAGGGGGACAGTGGATGCATGGACTCAGGCTTTAGAACGCAGATTACTGAAAAATGCGTTTTTAGGCTCCGTAAGCCCTTCAGTGATGAATGAAATCATGACAGGGAGGGTTTCAAACACCTCTCAAGGTCGTCTGGAACATGTTTGTATATTATTCTCAGACATAAGAGGATTTACGAGTATTTGTGAAAAAAGTCCACCTTCAGAAATAGTGAACTTATTGAACGAGTATTTTTCTAGAATGACCCGTGTTGTTCATCAGTTTGACGGTACCGTAGACAAATTTATTGGAGATGGCATGATGGCCTTTTTTGGGGCCCCCAAAGCATCTATGACCAAAGAAGTTGATGCCTTCAATGCCGCAACTGCAATGCTTTCCGAGTTAGATGCTTTTAATGAGGAGCGTTTAAGGCTGGGCAAGATACCCATTCAAATCGGGATAGGATTACACGTAGGTGAGGTGATTGTTGGACGAGTTGGATCATCTGATCGACATGAATACACTGCAATCGGTGATGCTGTAAATATTTCCTCCAGATTAGAAGGGCTAAGCAAATCACTGGGCTATTCAATAGTGTTGTCTGAATCAGTAGCCGACGCGCTTGGACATCAAAAAGATATCGTACCTATAGGACTTCAGCAATTGAAGGGGCGCTCAGGCATAAATGTATATGCTTCCGCGCCGTTCAAGGATCAGGTTTAATTAAGGCGACACAGGACTTATTGATTTTAAATATTGATCGGCCTCAATAAAGGCTTTTCTACTTTGAAGAAAATGCAGAAATAAAATCTTTTCAGCAAAATCTGATTCAGGTGTAGGTTTTAAAGATCTCACATGATGAATTATGTCATCACCTGCAACTTGGAAGGAACTCACCATTGGTCTAATAACTGACGAGGCATCATCACTAAGCAGAGAAATTTTCCATATTATTTTAATATCATTTGGCAGCTTTATCTCCGGAGGCATTTGGTAAGTGTTACCACGAACTTTAGCCCTATGAAGGGTTTGATCAGCCCCTTCAATGCGCCACTCGACTAGGTATTCACTCGTAATTTCACCAGGCCACTTGAATTCAAAAGCATGGCTTAAAAGTAAAGACTCTGGTGGAGGATAAACCAAACTGGAATCATAGGAGGTGTTGATAACTCTCATTCTCGTAGCGCCCGCTACCAACCCGGACTGATTTTTCAAAAGAACCATTTTTTCGGTCATAGGCTGACTTTTTGGGTATTCGCCACTGATTAATTTGAACCCATCTTTAGTCAGGGATATACCGGAGGGTCCTACCACTTTGATCAATAATTGCTTCCCGTAATGCGTGAAGACCAATTCTGAAGTAGATTCGACCAGAATTTCATCGTTTTCATAGAGATAAGCCATCGGGACTATAGATTTTTTATCTCTACCAACATCAGATGTAACGGCTCCTTTTAAAGAGATTGCCATTCCTATCGGCGATTCACCAGCCCAAGTTTCATCAAAACATAAGGCTAAAAGAATGAGAAAACCACGACATGCACTACCTTTGATGAAAGTTTTCAAAGTCTCTCCTCGCTCATTAGTGACGCACTGCATCTACTGATGTTTTGATTTGCTGATTAATGAAGATAGTCTACCCCTCATTTAAGCCACAGGTATTGTGATTTTATTGGCTTGGCCAATGAGCCTATCTGAGTGGGAAATTTGCACAATCCGATGCAACTCAGTCAAACCATCAGTCAAAGCAGCTGGCCCAGGCTGCAAAATTATGGGTGATTTCACTTCATACAGCTGCTTGTTTTTAACCGCGTTCACGCCCTCCCAACCGGGCCTAGCGGCCACATGTTCAGGCCTGAATTTTTTACCACACCAAGACCCAATAATAAGGTCTGGGTTACGCCGCACCACTTCCAGCGGATCCGCAATAATTCGGTTTTTGCCCAAGCTTTCCACTGACAATTCGGGGAAACAATCATCCCCACCTGCAACGCCAACCAGCTCTGACACCCAGCGTATCGCGCTGATTTGGGGCTCATCCCATTCTTCAAAATACACGGTTGGGCGCTTTGGTAACTCGGCAGCAGATTGCCGCATGCGCTCCATGTGGGCCTGAATGCTGGCGATCAATTCCAAGCCTTTGTCCAATGCGCCCACGATGGCAGCCACTTGAAACATCATGTCGAAAATTTCGGCAATGCTGCGCTGATTGAACACCGTGACTTGCACGCCTTTGCGAATCAATTCCGAAGCAATGTCTGCTTGTAAGTCAGAAAATCCGAACACGCAATCGGGCTTCAAATCCAAAATTTGCCCAATCTTTGCAGTCAAAAATGCGCTGACTTTGGGTTTTTCTTGGCGGGCACGCTTGGGGCGCACGGTATACCCTGAAATGCCCACAATACGATGCTCTTGGCCCAACATGTATAGCCATTCGGTGGTTTCTTCAGTGAGGCAGACAATGCGTTGGGGGCCGTAATTCATGAGGTACTCGGTGGGGAATCTGATCGGATCATGACATAAAAAAACCGCAAGTTCTTTGCAGAAGTTGCGGTTTTTCATTTACCTCACATTGATGTCAAATCGACTAAATGTCAAAAGGCTCATCGGTTTCAGATTTACTTAGATTCAAATCATTCACCTCGACAGGCTCACCTTGTTCAGACCTTTGCTGAACCAAGGATGTGGCCTCCGCACGGTCAATAATACCATCCTGCGACAGTGCACCCAAATTGGTTCCATCCGGGGCGTTGTCGCTTCCGCAGGCAGCCATCAACCCGGTCAACGCCAAAACCAAAAGATAGCGCGGGGTGTGCTTTAGATTGTTGATCATGACAGGGCCCCTTTAGTTTTTTGCGCCAGCATTCGGCGTATTCAAATAAGGGAAGCGTGTCAAAAATGGCACTGCCGCTTGATCCACCGCATCATGAATTTTCAGTGATGTAGCGCCCAATGGCACCTTGCTGGGGTTGCATTCCGAAGTGATGGTTGTACCGGGTACTGTGTTCAAACCCAAGGCATTGCCTGTGCCGTTGGCTACACACAATGCACCCAACATGGCTTGCAAGGCCACGTCCACCACATCATCCTTGGGCCTGCGGCCATTGGGGAAGCCTGCTGTATCGCCACCCAAAACACCCAACTCGCTTTGGGCTGCGTAGGGCTTGGGCGCAATGGCGGTGTTCAACCGCAGCATTTCAGATGGGGTAACAGTGCGTGGCTTGTTCACACCCGTGATACCCGTCAAAAACACGGTCACCAAATCGGTACGAGGGAAGTTGGTGGGCTCAATCGCGGTGGTGCGTGCACCATTTAAAGCAATATCAATCAGCGCAGGCAATGTGGGCGTAGCCACGTAGCTCAAAAACTGGGTGTCGCTTTCGGGCTTGGAGGCGTTGAATACATCTTTGTCTTTCAAACCGATCACCACCTCATTGACCAAAGGTTGACCCAAACGTGATACCTGCACCCAAGCACCGCCGGTCTTCTCGTTGGTTTGCAGGCCTGCTGGAGGCTTGCCGTTCATGATTCGTGACTGACGCAGGCTTGCGGTAGTCCATCCACCAATGACAGGGTCAGCCGCAGTGGCCACACAGTCTTTGTGAATTTCCAGCGCAATCGTGGTGATGTTTTTGTCTTGAATGGAATTGGCAGCCGCCGCATTCTTGAATTGGTCACGATTGGTAATCACCGCTGCAGGTGCATTCACCAAGTCGAAGATTGGGCCTAGATTCACGCCAAATCCATCTTGCCTTTGGCCCACAAATACCTTGGCCTGGGCAACATCAGCAGCACATCCAGGAATGGTCACTGTGTGAATGTGTTTTTGCGCGTAGCTTTCATAGGCTGCGGCATTGCCCAGTGTTTTTTCACCAATGTAGTCCACTGGCTTTTCCAATGTCGCGCCACCGCCCGTCTTTGTCACAGGTGTGGCGGCGCCGGCACGTCTGCCATTGCGTACAACAGTCATGTTGTAAGTCTCGGCCACGTTCAGACGCGCGTCCCTGACGTTACTCACGCCTGTGCCAAACTGCACCAGCGGGATGGCAACTGCTGTCCCATTAATTGGCAATGTAGCACCACCGCCATTCAGCAAAGTGTTGGCAAATCGGAATTGAAAGGTCACGTCCTCTTTGGCATCGCCGTTGTTGTCCAAGTGGATTTCATACAGGGCATTGGCGTCCATGTTGAAATAGTTGGGGCCGCCATAGGGGTCCTGCAATGGGATGTAATTTGCAATCAGGGTAACAAAGTTTTCACGACCGGTTTCATAGCTGCGAAACATGTAGAAGTCTGTGGCATCCACTTTGGGGGATGTAGTGATAGCCGGACCTTCGCGATGGCTGGAAGCCATGGCCAAAGTACCGATTACGGCGGTGGCCAAAACACCCACCTTTAGAACTGATTTTATTGTATTGCGTTTAAACATTTTGTACTTCTCCTCAACTTGCTTGACTGCGGCAAGCCCTCACATCGAAAGATCCCACTCCTGACTGTCCGAATGGGATTACACTCGTTATCTTTGTTACTTATTTCGATAACCTTTATGAGACATTATTTATCGCACAAAGTTTCATCGCGATTAATATTTATAGTTGTGGTTACTCTAGGTCTGCCAATTCACTGCTTTGCGCATGACACTTGGTTGATGCCTCGCCACACCGTGAGTGCGGGCGACACGGGTTTACCCAATGCGATGGTGCTGTTGCCGGGTACTGGCGACTTTTTTCCTCGCCCAGATTTTCTGACCCCGAAAGACCGAATCGAGACAATTCAGTGCGCGCAGGTCAATCAACCTGTGGCTCACGACTTACAACACAACCCGGTGTTGGGGTTTCAAATTGCAATTGACCCTGAACCGATGACCAACCCAAGAACGCAACCTAGTAAAGTCCCTACATTTTGCACCATCAAGCTGGAACGTGAGTACATTGAGTTGGATCTGGAAAAAGTGGCGCCTTACTTGGACGACATTGCCGCCAACGCCAAAGTGCGCAAAGCGTGGGCCTACATGCAGTCCAAGGGCATGATCTGGAAGGAAAACTACACCAAAATTGCGCGGGTAGAACTGGGGGGTACCCTAAGTAACCAGCCCAGCAAGCAGATCGGACAACACACAGAAATTGTGTCTGCACTGCCCGAGCAGCAGTTAAAGCGGGGAAAAGCGGCCCAGTTTGTATTGCTCCACCGCGGCAAACCGCTGGCAGGTCATCCGGTGCAGTGGGTTGGCAGTGCAAATGGGCAAAGGGGCTGGTTAAAGACCAACTCGAAGGGAATGGTTTCCGTTCCGATTGACGCGCGGGGTGACTGGATGTTGAGGGGCACCGTGATTAAGCTTGCCAAGGATGAAACATTCGAAAGTGACTTTTTTACGCTGGTGTTTGCGGTCTCTCACTGAGGCCAATCAATCAGCGCGCCTCCAAGCCGCTGCATTCCGCCAAAGTGGGGGTGTGTTTGCATCTCACCCTCAGCAGGAATTTAATCATGTCGGGATGATAAATACCCTCCTGTGTGAGTTGCGCACGTGCTGAATCCATCATCCGGGTGTATTTGATTTTTTCATCTGGGGCCAACTCCAGCCAGTATCGTTTTGGCAAAGCGGTGTCCAGTTTTTTGATTACCTCAATGCCTTGATCCAGAAAGCGCAAACCAAACTTGCGTAACTTCTTGATCTTGTCATCCAAGTCGGGAATTTCCTTTTCAAACTTGCCCCGGTTAATTACCGCAGACCCAGTCACGTTAATCAAAGGCAAATCAAACACAGCGCCTTTGGTGCCCAAACCCCGGTACAACTCAAACGGGCCATAAGCCAAAGCCGGGGCAGCAATAATATCCACCACCCCGTTGTTGAATTTTTGCGCAAAGTTGGTGATGTCACTGGCCACGGGTTGCGCACCAATTTGCTGAATCATTTTGGCTTGACTGGCATCCCACTCCATGACGGCAACCTTCTTTCCCGCAGCTTTTTCAATCGAGTTGATTGCCCTGTCATTGACCATCACATACGCCGCCCCCAAGGGCGCCATGCCCACAATTTGGTAAGGGTGATTGATGGAACGGTCATACATTTTGTCGCTGCCCATCAAGGCGCTGATCGCAGTTTTTACCTCGGCGTAAGTCATCAAGGCGCCCACTGCATCAAAACTGCCCATGAAAAAGTTGAACTGCTTGGCCCGCATGGTGGACATGCCCACCGCATCACAGGCCCCAATTTTAAAGGAACTGGCCGCCACCGACTCATTGGTAAAAGGAATCAACTCCGCATGCACATTCCATCTCTTGGCCTCGATGGCGACATCCTGCGCAATCGAAAACACAGGCCCACTCCGGCCGAGCAGGTCAAAAATACAAATCTTAAGGTGGAAAGGCTTTTCCAGCGGCGGGACTTCCTTCATCAGCTGATTGGCCACCGTAGAGATGGTGGATTGAATAACCGCGCGCGAGGGCACATCGATGTGAACCTGTGCAAAAGAGGATGTTGCACAAAGCAATGCCTGCCCGCTGAACAATGCCAGCGCAGCGAATTGCCTTAGAAACCAATGCATGTAAGTATCCATATGGATACCAGATTAGCGAGGAATTCAGTCTGTTGTCAACTGCCGCCAACATCACTATTACAGGTGGAAGGGGCACTCACATTGATATGGAGCACACAGATACGCTACAATTCAAGTCCTCTGCCCGTAGTGAAATGGATATCATGCAGCCCTCCGAAGGCTGCGGTTCAGGTTCGATTCCTGACGGGCGGACCACTCTTCCCCTCCCCATTCAACCTTCGCTTTGCCTTGTCCTCGGCCTGTTTCCTCAGTTGACCTTTCATTGGGTCTCATTGGCGTGTCCCTCCATGTACACTAGACACTGAGCCAGTGAAACTTTCTAAAAAAACCATTTGCCATGTCTCTGCCTTCCACAATCACGAAAGCGTTGCGTTCAAAAAAGCTACTCATCAGCATGGGAGTGGTCCTACTTTTGCTCACCTTGGCGCTGCTGGCCTTGCCCAGCATTGTTCAGTCACAGGCGCAAAAACTTGTTCGAGAAAAATCGGGGCATGCCCTCACACTGGGCAAACCCGAGATCAATTACTTCCAGCTGCAAGTCAAGCTGCCCAACCTCAGCCTCAGCACCCCCGAGCAAGAAAAACTGGTGTCATTCCAAGAGCTGTATGTGGATTTGAAAGGCACCGCCCTATTCAAGGGTGTGATTGAGCTGGACGCTATCCGCGTGGATGGTTTGGATTTGAACTTGGCCCTACTGCCCAATGACGAGTTGAATTGGACCGCATTGATCAAAGCCTTTGAATCCAAAGAACCCGAGCCCGAAAGCGACCCGCCCAGCCTCATACTTGACCACCTTCAAATCAGCAATGCCAAGCTGGGCGTGGAAGACAGGCGGCAACAATCTGTTTTTAAAACCACCTTTGAACCCCTGAACATTGAGCTGAAGGATTTGGCCACCCGGTCCGACAAATCGGGGGTTTTTGAGCTGGACGCCAAAACATCGTTCGATGCGCAATTCAAACTGAATGCGCAAATTGCGCTTAAAGAGCTGAACATCAAGGGCGACCTCAGCCTGAAAGACTTGAACTTGGCCAAGCTGGACACTTTGATTGCGCCCTTGACCCCCACCGGCACACCCAAAGGCAAAGTGGATTTATCCACCCAATTTGCGTTGCAAATGCCCGACGGAAAACCCGCAGTGCAAATTAGCAATGCCCAGCTGGGTTTGAGTGATTTTCGCCTGTCTGCTAAGCCTTCAGGCAAACCCGATGCGGGTGGCCCCTCGCCTGAAATCACACTGAATAAGTTGGCAGTCAACAGCGGCAATTTTGATTTAACCCAGCTGCTGTTAAGCCTTGAAAGCATTCAACTCAGTGGGCTTGAGTTGATGGATGCGCAGCAATCCAAACCGCTTGCTTTGCAATCGCTGCAAGTCAAAAGTATTGAAGTGGATTTGCCAAGCCAACATGCCAAAGTGGGCGAAGTGAATATAGATGCAGGCCAAATCATGGTCAAGCGGGATGCTGGCGGGGCCATCAATTTGCAGGCTTTGGCGCAGGGCTGGGTGCCGCCTGAATCGCCTAAGCCTGTGGACACAAAGCCCAGTGACTCCAAACCCAGCAAACCATGGACCTATGAAGTGGCCAGGTTCAACCTGAACAATTTGGGCCTCAATTATGCCGATGACAGCATCAAGCCCGGCTTTGCAGTGGGCCTTAAAAACATCCAAATCAGCAGCAGCGGCATTACCCAAGACTTAACACGCGCCCTGCCTTTGCAGGCCAGCTTAAACATCGAAAGTGGCGGAAAGGTTGAGGCCAGCGGCCTAATTACCCCAGCAGATGCCAGCACCCAACTTACATTGAATGTGCAAGATTTGGGGCTGAAGTTGGCCAACCCATTCATGGCTGATTTTGTAAAACTGGAGTTGGTGGACGGTACCGCATCCACCCAAGGGAAGCTGACATTTACACCCAGCCAAACCCAGTACCAGGGCAACTTTGCGCTGGCCAATTTGCGGCTCAATGAGCAAGACCAAAAAGGCCAGAAAAGCAGCAACAAACCTTTCCTTGTTTGGAAGAGCCTAAGCGCACCACAATTGACTGCCAGCCCCGAGGGCGTGCGCATTTCCCGCCTTGACCTGACAGGGCTGGATACCCAATTGCTGATTGCCAAGGACAAATCCACCAACATCAGCCGCCTGCTGGTCAAGCAAGACAACAAGCAAAACCAAAAAGACGCGAAAACCGCGACGGACAGCAAAAACGCCAAACCGGAATTTGCCTTCGCCATCGACCGCTTCAACATCACCAGCAGCGAGATGGATTTTGCGGACGAATCCCTGATTTTGCCGTTCGGCACCCGCATCCACACCCTCAACGGCATGGTCACCGGCATTTCCAACAAGCCGGGTAGCCGCAGCTTGGTCAAAATCAAAGGCGAGGTGGATCAGTTTGGCGAGGCGCTTGCCGATGGCCAACTTAACCTGCTCGACCCCACTGGTTTCATGGATCTCAAGGTCAAATTCCGCAATGTGGAGATGACTTCCCTGACCCCTTATTCCGCCACCTTTGCAGGGCGAAAAATCAATTCAGGCAAACTGTCCTTGAATTTGGAATACAACATTCAGAACCAGCAGCTGAACAGCAACAACCAAGTCATCATCGACAAATTGTCACTGGGCGACCGCATCAACAGCCCGGATGCAATCAGCCTGCCGCTGGATTTGGCGATTGCCCTGCTTGAAGATTCTGACGGGCGCATCGACCTTGGCCTGCCTGTGTCCGGCAGCCTGAACGACCCCCAGTTTAGCTACGGGGCCTTGGTGTGGAAAGCCTTGGGCAACTTGGTCAGCAAAGTGGTGACATCCCCCTTCCGTGCTTTGGGCTCCATGTTTGGCAGTGGGAGTGAAGACCTTGCAGCCATTGCATTTGACGCAGGCTCCAAAATCCTAAGCCCACCCCAACGGGAAAACCTCAGCAAACTGGGCCAAGCCTTGGGCAAACGCCCCAACCTGCAGTTGGAAATCAGCGGCACTTGGGCTGCAGAGGACAAAAAAGCCATTCAAGCCCAGCAACTGCGCCGGGCGGTCGCCATTCAAATGGGCGAAAAGCTTCAAGCTGGGGAAGACCCCGGCCCACTGGCCCTGCAATCACCCAACACTCAAAAGGCGCTGGAAGCCCTGTTTGAAAAGCGCCTAGGTGCATCTGAACTGGCTGCACTCAAGGAAGGCACGCGCAAAGCCAACCCGGGGCAAAGCAAGGAAAGCATTGCAGGCCAAGCCTTCTCCGAGCTGAATAAATTGTTAAGAAAGCCGCGTGAAGTGTCGGGTACCGAATTGGCTGCACTGAAGGGCCAAAGCCTACACAAAGTGCTTGCAGACAGGCTGCAAAACGCCGAGGTGGTGAGTGCGGAGCAACTGAAAAGCCTAGCACTGGCCCGGCAAAACCTCACGCTCAACAGCCTGAAAGCTGCGGGGGTGGCTGAAAACCGCGCGGTTGCGGGGGCACCTGTAGAAACGGACCAAGTGGGCAAAGAAGGGGTGGCTTTGAAGGTGGAAATGCGGACCAATAAGTAGATTGGGGCCAAGAAAGGAGGGTCACCTCGATTGGGTTGGAACCCCATCGGGTAGCCCCCCTGCCCAGTGATGCCAATTTTGCATGCCCGCGCTCAAGATAAGGCTTCGGGCAATCGCACAGGCAGGCAGCATGACCATTCGCGCTCCATTTAAAACACTGTACACCACAGGTTACAAAACCAACTCTTACGAGCGGGAAGTGTTTTACGAAACCTTGGGTTGCTGTTGGGCCTTGACTGCACGCAACGTGACCGGAGATTTTTCAATCCAGCTGTTGATCGACCTCAGCGGCGTGGAGCTGCTGTACGGTTGCCCCACAGAGAAGCTTTCCGAAGAACTCCTGTCCACCCTGATTCACCTGTTCCAACACCGGCCCCGCCACCCCATGCAAGCCCATGCCTTGCTGGAGGACTCTTGCAACGCGCTGCTGGACGGCATGAACATCAATGACTTTCTGAACTTTGGCTCGGGCTTTCAGGATGGCGTACGCCAAGTACTGGAGGAATGTGACTTTTGGTGCCGGGATTGCGAAACCGCCTACCGCGCATTGAAATACTATGGAACGAATTTGGTTGAAACTGACATGAATAGCCAAAAACACAAAAACACCTACGCCGCTTTGCTGGCTGAGTTTTTACTTACAAGCCAGCGGGCCTGTGTGGTGGAACGGGGCCAGAAAGCCACACCGTTTCAGTGGTAAATCCTTAATGGTAAATACTCTCGCGCTTGTGCTGTGTTTCTAGGCACAAGTGCTGCTGAAAGTACAAATCATCCACCAATTCCAAATGATGGTGCTCCAACTCCCGCCATGTGGGCGTAAACGGCTTCACATGTTTAATCTGCTCTGTAACTTGTGCCAATTCAAGACGCAAGCTTTGCAAGGTTTTTTGTGACGGGTTCATGGTGTGCTCCTCAGTGTGCATTGTGTTTGCTCACACCTTTAATATCGTCCACAAACCCCCAAAGCATTAGCTTAATTTTCGCAGATCCTTTCCTTCAATTTGAAGCTTTGGCTTCAGGTACTGGCGAATCACCGCTTCCAGCTGCACATAAATGTCAGAATCATTCAGCAAATTCATGTGGTGCTTGGCGGCAAAGGCCAAACGCTGGGCCTTGCCAGACTCATCAGCCAAGGCCGAGGACATTTGCACCAGCCCGTCACCCAGCGTTTCGTTAATCCAACTGCCGGTTGAGTCAGCCATGGTTGCTCCAAACAGATGGAAGCCCACATTGTGGCCATCGGTGGTTTTCAAAGCACCCAAACCATTCTGCAAACCACGAATACCCGTGGAGCGCACACCCAACACTTTGCCCAAAGGCTTGGTCAACTCAAACTTGCTGAGCAAATCCTCACCCGCCCCGGCAATGCGAGCCAAAGGCGAACCTTCATGCGGGGTACCCAGAGACACCACATCGCGAATCACGCTGATCAAATCCTGGTCTTCAGCACCCAACATTTCAACCGCGCGGCGGCTGACCAAACCGCCCATGCTGTGGCCAATCAAAGTTACATTTTTAACTTCAACAGGCCAATTCTTAACCACCTTTTTCAACATGCGTTTGAAGTTGCGGGCATTGGACTCAAAGCTTAAACCCGTGTTATAGCGCAGGTACAGCGGCGTCACATCAAATGCGGTGGCCAGCTTCAGGCCGTAGGGCAAAGTCATGGGGTCTTCTTTGCGGTAGTAAAACCACCACGCATCTTCATTGCCGCACAAGCCATGCACAAACACCACCAAATTGGCTTGCGCCTGTGGGAATTGCTTTTTGAGCCCATCTTCAGTCAGCTCAATTAATTTGCCTTTTTGGTAGAAACCCGCTTTGACAGAAATGGGGTTGCGGGTTGCAGCCAAATGGTCACCAATCAAACCATTCACAGCGCTGTTGAACATGGACAAACCACGGTTCACCTTGTTTTCCATTTCCACCGGCAAGGGGGCTTCAGCATGCAAGGCATGCTCCATCAACTCACCATCCAAGGCCTCGTTCATGGTGTTGACCGAACCCAGGGAATGCGTGGCTTGCTCCAACAACCATGCCGCACCGCGAAACACGCCCTTACCCGCGTCTTTCACCACGTCGTAAACGATGTCGGTGACTTCGTTGTGAATCATTTCGATGGGTTTACTGGCAGACACTGTGGCCACCCCAACTGCTTTGAATGGCATGTCGCTGACCGCGCGGTGAAACTCATGCACACGGCTTGTAGCCTGCTCAAATGTGTCACCCGCCAAGCGCAAACTACCCGCCACTTTGCCAATGGTTTCGTCTGAATATTTGCCCAATGACTTCTTTGGAGCTGAACTGCTTGGAGTTGCTTTGCTTGGAGTTGATTTGTCGCCCGACTTACCCATGATTCCCTCCGGGTGTGATTGATGCATTACTTTATTCGCATTAGTGTACAGTTGTGCACTTAAATCGCAAGTGCAATCTCTCGAATTCTGCTTCTAAACACTGGCTTTTCATTTTGCGTATCGGCTTAAGCCATAACAGTACACCCAATACACCCCGGCAATAAACAGGTAACCTTCAAGGTAGTACTGCCGCCACTGCACGTCGCCACTGAGGGCCAAACCAAGCGCCCCGGTCAACTCAAACAAACTGACCACAGTCACCAATGAGCACTCTTTGAAAAGCGTAATAAAGCTGTTGGTTAAACCTGGCAAACAAGCCTTGATGGCTTGTGGCAATACAACATTCCATTGAGTTTGATCCCACCGCAGCCCCAACGCCTTGGCTGCCTGTGATTGCCCATTGGACAGGGTTTGCAAGCCCCCACGAATCACCTCGGCTTGATACGCAGCCGAGAAAAATGCGATGGTTACAATCACCCGCGCCAACAAATCTTTACTGTCGCCAACCAAGGCGGCGGGTAACACCAAGGGCAGCACAAACGCAGCCAAGAAAAGGATAGAAACCAAAGGCAAAGCCCTCAGTGTTTCGATGTAAATGACGCATGGGGTGCTGATCCACCGGCTTTCTGAACGCCGGCCCAAAGCCAGCAACACCCCAAGTGGAAATGCCAATGCAATGCCCAAACAACTGATCATTAAAGTCAAAGGCAAACCGCCCCACAAGTTGGTGGGTGCAGCGCTCATCATCAGCCACGCAGCAGGCACCCACACAAGCCATACGGGCAGGGCCACTTTGGGTTTAAGGTGGCCGGCTACTGTTGCCCACAGCAGCAAAGTCCAAATTACAGTCAGTGTAATAGGCCTCCAAATCTGCTCGGCGGGGTAGCGACCAAATAAAATCAGCCTCCATTTTTCAGCGACAACACCCCAGCAAGCCCCTTCGCCTGCGGCCGCTTTGCATGCTTGCAAGCTGGGCTCAAACACGGCAGACCACACGGCCCAATCCAACGCCCAAATCGCAAAAATGGCTGCAATTAAAATGCCTACAAAGTTAAATAGGCCGCCCCTCACCATGCGCCCCTTCACAATGCACCTCGATTCACGCGTTGGTTCATCTGGTTCATTACCCAGGCAGTCAACAAACTCAAAGCTGCATACAGCACCATGACAATCAACACGCACTCGATCACCCGGCCACTTTGATTCATTGCGGTGTTGCTGACTGACACCAACTCTGGGTAGCCCACCGCCACACCCAATGACGCATTTTTTAGCAAATTCAAGTACTGGTTACTAAGGGCAGGAACAATCAAGCGCAACGCCACGGGCAGCACCACTTCGCGACGGGTTTGCTGTTTGTTTAAACCCAAAGCCCAGCTAGCCTGCACCAAACCTTGGGGCACAGACTGCACCCCAGCCCGCACAATTTCGGCCACAAAAGCAGAGGTGTAAATACTTAAGGCCAGCAACACCGCCAAGTACTCAGGACTAAGCACCCAAGTAGCTTCCACAGCAAATCGGCCTTGCTGCGGCAACACCCATTCACCTGCTGCCCAGGTCGGTAATGCCAGACCACTTTTGCTGAGAAACACCCATCCATTCCAACTCCATGCCTCACTGGCGATGGGTAAAAACCGAGTGATTGCAAAGTAAATGGCCAGCAGTTGCAGCAGCATGGGGACGTTGCGTACAAGACCCACATAGGCGTTACACAACCACCGCCAAGATGCCGCATGGCTGAGGCGGCCCAATCCAATCAACAACCCAAGCAGGCTACATAAAACCAGCGAAGGGATGGCCACTTTAAGTGTGTTGATTAGGCCAGCAATTATGACTTCCGTGTATTGGGATTGCGCAGTCAAAGCGAAAAAACTCTCACTTAAGGAGAATCCTGCCGGATCATTCAAGAATGAAAATTTCAGATCATTCATTATTTATTATTCCATTTAGGCTCAGTTGTTGAGCCTTATTGTTTCGCTTATTTTTAATCTTTTTATGGGGCTCATTGAATGAGCTTTTATATTTATTTTATCTGTATAGGCTCACTTGATGAGCTTCATTTGTTTATATTTTTTCAGGCTCACATTATGAGCCCAATTCTATAAAACCCATCTACCTGAGTGGCGGCGCATACATCAATCCACCCTGAGTCCACAGCGCATTGGGCCCCCGTTTCAGCTCCAAAGGCGAGCCCGCCCCCAAATTGCGGTCAAACACCTCGCCATAGTTGCCAACTTGGGCCAAAATTTGAGCCACCCAGTCCTTTTTTAAGCCGAGGGGGGCGCCCAAATCCTCGGACTGGCCAAGTAGCCTTTTCCACGCCGGGTTGGTACTTTTCAAAGCTTCTTGCAAATTGGCCTTGCCAATGCCCAATTCCTCAGCTTCCAGCATCGCAAAAACAGTCCAACGCACAATGGCTAGAAAATCCTCGTCGCCACGCTGAACAGCAGGCCCCAAGGGCTCTTTGGAAAACACCTCGGGCAAGACCACGTAGTCATCAGGCTTCAAAGCCTGTTTGTTTTTTAAGCCGATCAAAGCAGACACGTCGGTGGAAAAAGCTTGGCAACGCCCACTGAAAAACGCTTTGTAGGCGGCCTCAAAGTTGTCATACACAATGGCTTTGGCCTTGATGCCGTTCACGCCTAAAAATGTGCTGAGGTTTTTTTCATTGGTGGTGCCGCTTTGCACGCAAATTTCGGCGCCCTTTAGTTCTTTGGCGCTTTTAACCCCAAACTTTTTGGGTACCAACAAGCCCTGCCCATCAAAGTAAGTAATGGCAGCAAAGCTCAAACCCAAGCCTGCGTCGCGGGTTAAGGTCCATGTGGTGTTGCGGCTTAGTATGTCAATTTGGTTGGCTTGCAAAGCTGCAAAGCGCTGCTGGCTGCTAAGCGGCGTGTAACTGACTTTGTTGGCGTCGCCCAATACAGCAGCGGCCACCGCACGGCAAGTGTCCACATCCAAACCCGACCAGCGGCCCGCCCCATCCAATGCAGAAAACCCAGCCACACCACTGCTAACCCCGCACCGCACTTCGCCCCGCGATTTGATGGCATCCAGCACAGGGCCAGCCTGCACCCCCTCGACACACAGGGCCAGCACCAAGGCGGCCACGGGGAATCCCAACTTCCAAAGCCCCATCCTCAAAAGCCTCACTGCGCACCCTCCTTAAAATACCTTGTTAACCCATACTGCAAACGCCCTAAATATTCCTTGACTGCTGTGGTGCTGTCGTCAAGCGCTTCACCATCAGGTAGCCATTGCCAAAAGGGTTTGGTCTGTGGGGTAACACGCACATCCGCACGCACTGGGTATACTTTGAAGCCGGCGCCTTCAAACAATGTAACAGCGCGGCTCATGTGGAAAGCGGACGTCACCAAAGCAATTCTGAAGGGGCGGTTGGAAGTTTTCTTGCTGGCTGCCCCCAGCCCTGAGCCCTCGGGCGCACGGGTGTCCAGCAGTTCCAAGGTTTGCCATGCGTTTTCTAAGGTGGTTCGGCTTTTCATTTCTTTCAAAATTGCGTCAGATGGCACGCCAAGGTCCATCAAAAAGCGGGCCATGCCAACCGCCTCCACCTCCACTTTGCTGTCTTGGGAAAAACTGCCGCCACTCACCACCACCAAAGGCGCTACGCCTTGTTTGTATAAGCGTGCGCCCACCCAAACCCGGTCGGCGGAATCCTTCAAATCGGGCAAGTCCCTCACGCCGCTGTAAGCAGTTTCTAAACCACCGCCCAACACCACGATGGCATCGACTGGGGCCTGAAGCGGGCGGGCACTTTGTAAGGCCAAGGCATCGCTTTCCAAATGGCCAATCAGTCGATCAGACACCCAAGGCATGCAAAACAGCAACAGCTGGGCATGGGCAATCACAACCACCGCCGCTTTAATACCCCGGCGACCAAACAGGCCCATCCAAGCCAAAGCATTGAGAAATATCCACACACCCACAGGGCTTGCTGCCCAAATCAAATACTTCATTGCCTCTGCAACCACAACAAACACTCCGGTAAACATGATTCGAAAACACCTCAAGTGTGCGCCGAAAACACCTCACATCGCGATACACTGAGCCGATTCCAAATCAAAGAAGGGCCTTCAACATGCCATTTGCCAAACATCAACTTAGCATGACCGTATTAATGACGCCCGATATGGCCAATTTTAGTGGCAAGGTACACGGCGGTCATATTTTGAAGTTGTTGGATCAAGTGGCCTATGCCTGCGCCAGCCGGTATGCGGGCATGTATGTGGTGACCCTTTCAGTGGACCGGGTGCAGTTTCGCCAACCCGTGCGCGTGGGCGAGTTGGTCACCTTTTTTGCCAGCGTGAATTACACCGGCCGCACGTCCATGGAAGTGGGCATCAAAGTGGTGTCCGAGGACATTCACCAAGGCATTGCAACCCACACCAACAGCTGCTTTTTCACCATGGTTGCAATGGACGAAAACGGCAAATCCGCTGAAGTACCCGAATTGGTGCCCGAAACGGATGAGGAAAAGCAACGGTGGAAATCTGCAGAGCTTCGTAAGTTGCTACGTGCCGAGGCCGAGCAGCGCTACCGTGATGCCAAATCCAATATGTAATGAATCAGTGACGACGAATCTGGGGAGGCCTATGCAATCAACACCACTTAACAAAGCAATCACATTGAAATTGGTCAGTTTTAACCGAATCCTGCTCGGATTGGTGGCTGCCGCATCCATTCTGCACTTGCCCGCCCAGGCGGAGGAGATTGGCTCGGTCAACACCAAATTCAAAGTGTTTGGATCGGACAAGGTGGTCATTGACGCATTTGATGACCCGAAAGTAGACGGCGTCACCTGCTATGTGTCACGCGCAAAAACAGGCGGAATTTCAGGCACCTTGGGGATTGCTGAAGACACGGCCGATGCCTCAATTGCCTGCCGCCAAGTGGGCCCCATCAAAGTCAAAGAGCCTTTGTTGCCCAGTGACGAGGTGTTCAATGAAAGGCGTTCATTGATTTTTAAATCCCTGCAGGTGGTGCGCTTTGTGGACCAGCGCCGCAATGCTTTGGTCTACCTGACTTATTCCGACCGCGTGCTGGAAGGCAGCCCCAAAAACAGCATCACTGCGGTACCAGTGCTTGAAGGCCAGAAGATTCCGATCAAAAAATAAGTACTTAGCAAATAATGGCAATAAAAAACCGACCCGCATTGAATGCAAGGTCGGTTTGTACGTGCTGCCTCTTTTATCGGCACCGCACACGAGGTGCAGTGCAATCTTCTTATTGCTTCTTGTTACCTGAAAATTACCCAATTGGATTCAGTCACACCTCAATTATTTAAAAGGTGCCGTCAAAACTTGGGTCTGGCCCACCTTCTGAGCCTCAATTTCAGCCGGGGTAAATGGCAAGGTTAGCCACTCTTTGGCCGCATACGCTTTGGTGTAATCATCGTAATGCGGGTTGGCTGGGTCGGTGGAGTTGGAGTAGGTCAACATCGCATCGGCCTTGGGTTTAAAGCCGCCATTGTTGTCGGGCACCCATGTCACAGCTTGAATGTAGCTGTTGCCGTAATCAATTTTGTAACCCTCTTTACTCAGTGGGCCTGTGCGCGCAATGGTGAATGCGCCTGCCGGGCTAGAGCCACCAAACACCGCGATTTTAGAATTCAAATGCTGCCCTGAAAACTGAATGTCTTTCAACGGGGCATCCAAGGCAAAGCCCGAGTTCTGGACCGCCGTAATTGCATCCGCAAACGCAGCAGCAATAAACGGGTTGGCTGGGTTCAAGCCACGTGGCGTGTTTACAGGGTCAGCCGCTGAAAACCCGGTAGTCCAGCGATTGGTCGGCAGGGAAACCGGCAGCGCAGGAATGGGCAATGTGCCCACAACCGGCAAGGCCAAGGCTGGTGGCTGCAATTGGGGTATGCCAACGGGCAAGTTGGTGCCCATCAAACCGGGTGGCGCTATTGCCCTGTCCCAGAACTCACGCCACAGGTGGGCACCCTTGCTGTCTAAGTTGTCTTTTCCATCCCAACCGCGCAAAGCGGCGCAAGCTGCAGCGGTTTGCACTGGGGCAGGTGAACTGGTACCGGGAATGGCGGGCAACTGGCACAACGTGCCTAAAACCTGTTCTTTGGTGATGGTGGCTGAATAAATTTCGCTGTTTAAAGCGATGGTTTTCATCAGCTCCTGACTCATTTTTTTGGTGGTACCAAACTCATCGGTACCCGCAAGGCGGCGTTCTGCTTGCAAAATGCACAGCCGGGTACGCAGTGTACGCTCGGCATTTTCGTCACCAATAATGCGGGCAAAACCGCTCAACCGGGCGCGGGGGTTGGTCAGCCAATGGCTGTCGTTGCAATTGGTCACGTAGTCATCACGCAGCAAAGTCGGCAAGTTGGACCCACCAAATACGCCCTTGGCTGGGGCATCGGCGTCGTCCTTCCATGCACAAGCACTCTTGCTGCCGTCCAACACAGGCAAACCGGGGGAAAGCTGCTGCAATACAGTGTGGAATGGCTCCATTTTGCAAGCGGCCGTTAGCGAGTCTGGCACGTTGGGCACCACGGTGACATCGCCATAGTAAGCAGGCTTATTGGGCCCACTGGCTACGGTGTTTACCCAAGGCACACCCAGCACGCTTTTGTGTAGGTCAATGAATTCTTCCAGCGATTCGGCCATGTTCCACTTGGCAAACTGGTTGATCAGCCTGTCATTTTCCAAGTTGGCATCACGCACTGTAAAGGCATACAACTGGTTCCAATCCAGCACGGGTACGCCACTCACTGTCAATTTCAGCATCGGGCCGTACTCGCTGCGGTACATGGTGCGGCTCATTTTGCTGACTTGGCCATCCGCGCCTTTGACTTCAATTTCAGTGGGCAAAGCGATAAAGTCGACTGCCTTGCCGTCTTTCATGTATTGCAGGGGGTTCTGCGGGTTCACCTGCAACTGGTACATGGTGAAGCGGAATGCGGTTGATACCGTATGACTCCAAGCTAACTTCTCGTTGAAACCAATCAACACTGCGGGCACGCCATACAGGCCCACGCCCATGATGTCCATTTTCTTTTTGCCGTCAATTTCCAATGTGTTGTGGCTGAGGTAAAGACGCTCGGTACCCTTCCACGGAAAGTGGGGGTTGCCGTAAACCAAAGATTGACCGTTTTGCGTACCATCCCGACCAAAGGCGTACATATTGCTGCCGAATTTGTCCTTGTCCTGCATGGCAGTAAAAGGGTTGGGATTGTTCTGCAAGGCAGCCAAAGCCAATTGGCCCTCTTTGCTGTTTTTCAATGCGGCTGGTATTGAGGCAGGAGTTGGAGTTGCGTTTGCAGCAGACCTAGCGGCCGGCAACGCAACAGCACCACCTGCAGCACCACTCAAGGCTCCTCCCACAACAGGCAAGCCTGACGGCGGCTGCGTACTGCCAATTTCCCCCACAAACACAGATGTACTGGCCAACACGGACAGCCGCACAAACCGGCGATACAAATCCGCCTCTTCAATCGGTTTTAGCCATTCTGCGTTGGCGCAGGCCGCATGGGCAGTGACTTTGCTGCCATCTGCTTTGGTGTAAACCTGCTCACCCGCTTTCAGCTCGGCAATGTACCGGTTAACACCTGCGGTGTATCCGGTTACCACTTCTTTGAATTCCGGTAGCGTGTTCTCTCGGGTTTTTTCCCAAGCGGTGCGCTTAATGCCTTTGGCATCTGCCTCTTTGTGAGCAAAAAGGCTTTTCCAGAAAAAGTCGCTGTCCACGTTGTTGGCAGTCGACCCGTTGGGTTCAATCGTATAAGTGCCTTGGGGGCCGAAAAAGCGAGCCCTTTCGCCACGAATGGTCAGCAAGTCTTCCAAGAAAACACACAAATTGTCTTGCGCAAAAGCATAGCCCTCTCCATAGCCCAAGCTTTTGTAATCTTTGGCTTTGATGTGGGGCACGCCATAGGTAGTGCGGGTGATTGTTACGTTGTAGCCCGGGGTACTGCCACCCCCCACTTCAGAAGGGCTGGTGGGTTGTCCTCCACCGCCATCTGCAATGCCGCTGTCACTGCCACCCAAACAACCCGCCAGCGCCACGCACGCGGCACCCAGCAACACAACCTGCTTTAACATGTCTCTCTCCCACGCATTGTTTCGGATAGCCTGCGTTTGTGACCATCTTGATTATTCTGTTATTACTCAGTATGTAAACTTTTGGATGCAGGGGTTTGCACCGATGTGAAGCTCCGATGTTGAGCACTGAAACCCGCCAACTTGCGCTATGCTTTATCCCTCCCCCCAATACTTATCTATCTTGTTACTCACAACGTGCTATTAACCGAACTCAAAGCTGGCGCGGTGGTTGCCATCGCGGGCTTTTGCCAAGCATTTATTTATGGGCTTCTGGCCTTCTCACCCTTGGGTGCAGAGGGAATTTCCTATGCCATTTACGCGGGTTTGGGCAGCGCAGTGTTGGGCGGTGTGGTTGGGGTTTTATTGGGCAAGGCACCCGCCCAGTTTGGTGGGCCACGGGGCAGCACTTCGTTTATCACTGCAGGCTCGGTGGCGCTGTTGCTTAGCACCGCTGGCCTTTCTGACATGTCAGACCCAGTGCAATTCCATGCGCTGATGCTGCTCATGGCCGGCCAGCTTAGCCTCACAGGGCTACTCATTTACTTGGCCCAAACTCAAGGCTTGGGGCGCGCCATGCAATTTATACCCGCGCCCGTGCTGATTGGCCTGAACACCATGGTCGGCTTTTTTACCTTCTATTCTTTAATCCCAGCCCTGCTGGGCATGGCGGTGTACAACAAGCCGGTGGAATTGCTGGGGCATTTCAATCAAATTTCCCTACCCGCCTTGGTAGTAAGCCTGTGTGTGGGCGCTGGCATGTTGTATTTCAGGCTGGTCAAGCCAAGCCCACTTAGCACTTTGTATGGCCTGCTGGTGGGCGGCTCGGTGTACATCATGCTAAGCAGCATGGGCTTGGGCGATAGCCTGGGCCCAAAAGCCTCCGCAACGCCCATGTACCCGCTGACCAGTTTATTCAGCAGCACCGACCAACATTGGCTTGCAGTGGGCAGCTTGCTCAAAAACCTTCTGATAAAAAACCCTGAGCTTTTGATTCAAATTGGCTTGGCCAGCGTCATCGCCGCCTCCATCGTTTTAATTGAAAGCATGTGCGCCCACCTACTGGCAGACCAACAACTGGAATACCGCCATGACACCGCGCGGGAGCTCAATGTTTTGGCTCTGTCCAACATGCTGGCCGGGCTGCTGCTGGTGCTGCCCATTTCCAATTTCAGTAACCGCACCTCAGCCGGTTTGGCCATGGGCAGCCGCAGCCGTTGGAGTGACGGCACCTATGCTCTGGCCATCGTTTTAACCACAGCTGCTCTGTGGCAGTTTTGGGGCCACATTCCTATTTTGTTAGTGGCGGCCATCTCCGGCATTTCCTCACTGGTTAGCATTCAAGGCAGCACTTATCGCCTGTTTTTGCGGCAAATCACAGGCTTGTTTCGGCCAAACGATCAACTGGCGCCTAGCGAATCTTTTACCTTTTGGGTCATCGTGGCCATGCTGACTGCCGCAGGGGCGTTTAACTTGCTGGGTGGCGTACTTACAGGCGTTATCTTTGTGGCGGTTTATTTTTTGCGCCAGCAAACCGGCAGTGGCTTAAGCGAAATCATTCACAACCCCAGCGTGCGTTCTCGCACCCAAAGGCCCACGGGTGACTTGGCCATTCTCAATCAGGAATTCCAATATTTCAGTTGGATTCGGTTTGAAGGCAATCTGTTTTTTGCCAACTCGCCCCAAATTAATATGCGCTTGCAAGACGAGTTAATCCAAAAACAGCTCGTGCTGCTGGACTTTACACGCCTGCGCTACATTGACGACACCGGGGTAGACAACCTGGCCCGCCTGCTGCGCTGGTTTAAGCAACACGGCATTCAATCCATGGTGGTACTGCCCGCCAAACCGTCTGAAACTGGCGGGTTTGCACCCTTTCAGCAAGTGATCAAACAGTCCCGAGTGGCTTGCTACCCACAACCTGAAGAGGCTTTTTGGGCCATCGAAAATCGGCTTTTGCAACAGCAAAAAGAAGGTGACTTGCATAGCCAAGAAGGCATGGGCACCTTGGACGCCACAGTAGATTTGAACATTGAGGACATTCTAGGCAGCCATCCCGCTTGGTCTCAATTGCCGGGCGACCAATTGGGCTACTTTGCCAAAGAATGGGATGCCGTCAGTTTGGATGCCCATCAAACCTTGTTCGAAAAAGGCCAAGAAGCAGATGGGCTTTACCTGTTGGTCCAAGGACAACTCAGTGCCTGGCTGGAAACTCCCGGCCACACCGAGCGGCTGATGCGCTTCAAACCTGGCAGCTTGGTGGGCGAGATGGCCCTTCTGGACGGGCAAAGCCGGTCAGCCAGCATTCGCGCGGACTCGCCCAGTCGGCTTTTGCACCTGAGCCAGTCGGCCTTCGAATCCTTGAGTGAACATTGCCCAGCAGCAAGCCAGTCCCTCTTACAACACATTGCGGTTAGCATGGTGGCCCGTCTTCGCCAGTCCAACCAAACGCTTTTGTTAAGCAACAACAGTTAATACTAGAGTGTTTACTCTTTGTGGGATTACACAGAATGCCTTATGTTCTCGGGTGTTGTAACCTCGGGCACCCACACCAGAATGAACAAGGCAGAATTCCAAAAACGCTACGGCAGTCAAATCCGCAAGCCCAAGCTCAGCTTGTTGCTTGGTGAAGTCGCAGCCCCATTGGAAGCCATGAAGTTGGCGGCCAGCTGGTCATTTTTGAATCGGAAAGACGTAGGCCAAGGCCAAACTGTGCTGCTGTTACCCGGCTTTGGCACCTACCCATCCAGCATGGGCGTGCTCAAACGCTACTTGGACTCCATTGGTTACAAAACCCACCACTGGAGCGCGGGTTTCAACTCGGGTGATGTCGGTAAACTGTTACCCCAAGTACTGGACGACATCAAACGCCTGTCCTCTGAAACAGAGGGTCCCATCAAACTACTTGGCTGGAGTTTGGGCGGCTACTTGGCACGCGAGGCAGCGCGTGAAGTGCAACAATCGGTCAGTCGCATCGTCACCTTGGGTAGCCCAGTGATTGGCGGCCCCAAATACACCGCAGTCAAACCGCTGTACGACATGCGCGGCACGGATGTGGATTCCGTTGAAAACAGCACACTCAAGCGCTTCGAAAACCCAATCGTGTGTCCAATTGTTGCGCTTTACAGTAAAAAGGATTCCATCGTTAGCTGGCAAGCGTGTATCGACCGCTTCTCGCCCAACGTGGAACACATTGAGATCAAATCCACACACTTGTCGATGGGCATTTCCAAAGAAGTCATAGAGCTATTGCCTTACGCAATGGGCACGCCACTTCGTTAAATGCGAGTCACATTCAAAGGTCACAAATAAGGGAATATCCCCATCCAATTTTCATCTTAGAAAACTTGGAAGTCCTCGGCCACGGGCGTATGCTTATTTTCATGATCTGAATAATTCATTAATGTTCCCTTAATGAATCAAGATGACACTGAATTGAGTTCGCAATCCCGGCCAGCTGTTGTTTACCTAACAGAAGAGGACAAATCATGATTCGTCAGCACTACCAACCCATGGAACACATCAGCGCACAAGCCACATCGGTTATTTATGTGAGCGACCCCAGTCGACCCTTGAAATTAATGATCGACTCCCCAGCCTTCGACGCCATGACTGACCTCCGGAAGGTACACCCGGTCAGCATTTCTCAATATGAATCCCTCGAGCAAGCGCGCACCACCATGATTGTATGCGGCGTGCGTCTGCTGTTTGTACGTAATTCAAAAGGTGAATTGCTTGGGCTTCTGACAGCAACTGATTTGGCTGGTGAACGCGCAATCGTGGAAGCGGGGTCCAGCAACCGTAACGTACCTGAACTGTCCGTGTCTGACGTCATGACTAGCCTGCCCGACTTGGAGTTTCTTGAGTTTTCCGATGTAGCACGGGCAGAAATTGGGCACATTGTGGCAACGCTCAAAGCCCATGGCCGCCAGCATGCTTTGGTGGTTGACCAAAGGCGCGGCGACATGCAAGTGGTGGGGCTATTCTCTTCCACACAAATTGCCCGGCAAATGGGCATTGCGGTGGTGGACCCAGTTCGCGCGATTACATTTGCTCAAATTGAAGCCGCGGTGGCGGGTAGTTAATTCTTCGGCTAAACGGGGCTTGGCTTACTCCTGTTTGATCGCCTCAACAGAGATCAAAATTTTCACATCCGGGAAAAACCCTTTGTCCAAGGCGTAGTCAACCCCAAAATCGCCCCGGTTAAAACTTGCCTCGCCGTTGGCACCGCACACCTCACGCTTGACGAAGGGGTGGGGTTTGCATTTAAACGCCGTTAACTTCAAATTGACTGGCTTGGTCACGCCCTTCATGGTCAACTCGCCCATCACCTCCACGGGAGTCTCGCCCTCAAAGCGCATGCTCTTGCCTTTGTAAGTAATCACAGGGAATTTCTCGGCATTCAGCATTTTGTCACTGAGCGCCTCAGCATTCATTTTGTCGTGCCCAAAGTCCATGGATGCTGTTTCAATTTGTAAATCCACAGTGCCTGTTTTTGCCTCGCGGTCCAGCGTCACCATCCCTTTGGACTTATTGAACTTGCCCCGCCACAACGACAAACCGCCACCATGGTCCGCCTCAAAAGAAGGATAGGTGTGGCCAGGGTCAATCACATATTGCACAGGTGCTGCGTGGGCCGCCCCCAACACAGCAAAGCCCATGACTGTAACCATTACCGCTTTGTTTAACACCGTCATACTCAAACTGCGCATGCCTCTTTTCCTTGTTAATACGATTTACTTCGGCAAGCTCATTTTGAACTCAATTTTCACATTGTCGGCAACCAGCGCTGTATCAGCCCAGTCGCCTTGACCAATGCCAAATTCCAAGCGCTTGATGGTCACGTCGCCGCTAAACACATGCGATTTGGGTCCAGAAGTCAGCTTAACCGGAAACTGCAATGCCTTGGTTTTACCCCGCAAGGTCAATTCACCTGTTGCAGTAAAGGCACCTGAACCCCCACCCGCAGCAGGCTTAACCGAGCTTAGCTTAAACACACCATTGGGATGGTTTTTGGAATCAAACCAATCCTTGCCTGCCACCTCCTTGTTGTATAGCGCATCACCCAAATCGTAACTGGAAGTGAGCACACTGAGCTGAGCCTTGGTGGCATCCGGCTTAGCAGGGTCAAACTGAATATCGCCTGAAAACTGTTTAAAGTCGCCAGTGACAGGCACGTTGAACTGCGAAAACGTGGCTTTCACCGTACTGTTTTTGACATCAATCGGGGCCGCCGTCACATAGGCTGACACGGGGCCCAAAGCCATTGCCAAAAAAGCACATCTCAAAAACTGATTCAACATCAACCTCACCTTCGGTCCCACTTTCGCATGCATCAATATGATCATCGACCCGGAATCATTCTGTTCAGGATATTTTCCCGATCTTTGATTTGGTGTTTGATCACCATGGCCACATGACCCACAACAAGAAGGACCAGCAACTTGGCTGAAAGTTCATGCAGCAGTTTGTACAAGTCCTTCATCTCGGCGTTTTTTTCAATAATGACAGGCAGCTCAATCACCCCAAACCACACCACCGGAAAACCCGCAGCCAAGCTAAACAAATAGCCAAAAGTAGGCACTGCAAACATCAAAAGGTACAAAGCCCAATGCCCAGCCTTGGCCATGCGTATGGTGTGCCGCCCCCAATGGCGCGGGTAAGCAGGCTGCTTGCTTAAAAGCTTGATTAGCATGCGCGCAGCAACCAGCGTAAACAAAGCAACACCCAGCCACTTGTGCCAGTTGTACAAGCGCAACTTCAATGGGGTAATGCCCGGAATGTCCACCATGTACAAACCAACCCCAAAAGCCGTCAAAATTCCCAAGGCCATTAACCAATGCACAGCCATCATCAAGCCGCTGTATTTGTTTTGTGCGTCCAATCCACTCGCCAATTTCTTTACCCCTGAATTTGAGTCATCAGCCGAGTTATCCGCTGAGTTATGCGCCCAGTCCTCACTTATCTAGCCCAAACGCGCCTGAAATCAGTCGTTTGTCTCAAAATTACTTGGGTTTAGGCCTATTTTCAAAGTACAATTTACAGTTGTTTTGCGGCTTCAAACACACCACAGGTGCGGTTTAAGCTTTGCGCGGTAGAATTCAATCCAAACATTTAAACCAAACAGTCATTATTATTCAGGGACGTCGTATGAGCGATTCAAACGAACACGAAATGTTTATCAAAACGCCTAAGCAACTGATTTACGTCGTAATCGCTGCTTTCATAGTACCTATTGTCATCATTATTTTGCTGGCCAAATACGTGGCTACGGGTGACAAACCTGCAGCGGGCAGTTCCGCCATGACTGAAGAAGCCATTGCAGAACGCCTAAAGCCCATCGCAAAGCTGGACTTTGTAGACTCCAATGCGCCCAAAGTACTTAAAACAGGCGCTGAAGTGTACAACTTGGCTTGCGCGGCTTGCCACACAACTGGCGCTGCGGGCGCACCCAAGTTTGGCGACAAAGGCCAGTGGGCGGCCCGTTTGGGCAAAGGCTACGACACCTTGTGGCAAAACGCAGTCAAAGGCATTAACGCCATGCCAGCCAAAGGTGGCAACCCCGACTTGGACGACATCGAAGTGGCTCGCGCCGTTGCACATATGACAAAAGAAGTAGGGTCGAACGACACAGCACCCGAGCCAAAGGCACCCGCCGCAGCACCAGCGGACGCGCCTGCAGCAAAGTAATTTGGTGAATTTTAATTCTGCCAAATTCTTTTAGCGAAGTTCAATAAAAAAGCCGTGAGTGGAATTCCTCTCACGGCTTTTTTATTCACATCTTTTGCGGATCTCTCGGTCAAGCAGGCTTATTGCTCATCTGAAAAAGGCTCACACCCACGCCCTTGAAAATCATCATGGCATTGTCGACCACATTTTCAACTGGCTTTTTGCACCCATCCATCGACCACCGTGCAGCCATGTAAAGTACAGACCCCACCAAGCCAGAAGCCAATAAAGTCGAATCAATCCGGCCCTGTTTGTCCCGCTCTTCAATCAAAGGGCGTGCCAACATTTCCAGCATTTCAACAAAGCTGTACAAGGTTTTCAGCGACAACTCTTCCAGCGATTTATTGACCGTCAACACCTCTACCAATAAAATTCGCGCCGCCTCGGGGCTTTCCTTGAACTGATTGAAAAACACAGTCAAACCAGTCCGCGTGGTTTGCTCCATGTCGTCATCATCCATGCTAAGCAAAACGCCCTGCAGGCGTGTGCGCAAACCCTCAGTAATGTGCAGGTAACAAGCGGTAAACAAAGCTTCCGCATTGGTGAAAGACTCATAAAAGTACCGCTCAGTCAGCCCTGCTTCTTGGCACAGGCCTTTCACCGTGGCGGCATGGTAACCGCTCGACCCAAAAACTCGAATCCCCGCTTCAATCAATTTCAAACGTCGCTCGGCCATGCGTGTCTCGTTGGAAACGCCTCGGTAACGACGGCCACGGCTCTTTGTGGCTTCAGGTTCTACAAGCAAATCAGGTACTTTTGCGTTCATTTTGGAATGCATACTCAAAAACTGGTGATTGACAGTATGGCGGGGAATCTATAAATTGACAATACAAATTGTCACAATAACGGAGACCAGACAATGAAATCATTCAACGGCAAAGTTGCAGCAATTACTGGTGCAGCATCAGGCATGGGTCGCACCTTGGCCCTTCAATTGGCACGCGAAGGTGCAAGCCTTTCCCTGTCCGATGTAGACACCACAGGCTTGGCAGAAACAGTCAGCCTTGCTCAAGCAGCCGCAGACAAAGCCAAGAAATCCATCAAGATTACCAGCCAAAAACTGGACGTGTCTGACAAGGATGGAGTTTACGCTTGGGCCGACAAAACAGCAGCCGACCACGGCAAAGTCAACCTGATTTTCAACAACGCAGGCGTGGCTTACGCAACCCCAGTTACAGCCATTGATTACGAAAAGTTTGAGTGGATTGTAGGCATCAACTTTTGGGGCGTGGTCTATGGCTCCAAGGCATTCTTGCCCTACCTGATTAAATCTGGCGAAGGCCACATCATCAACACATCCAGCCTGTTTGGGCTTTGCGCACAACCCACGCAAAGCTGCTACAACGCCACCAAATTTGCGGTGCGTGGCTTTACAGAAAGCTTGCGTCAGGAATTGGACATGATGGATTGCGGCGTGTCTGCCACCAGCGTGCACCCAGGCGGCATCAAAACAGCCATCGCCCGCAAGAGCAAAGGTGAGCCTGCGCTTGAAGAATTCATGGGCACCACCCACGAAGATGGCAAGGACTTCTTTGAGAAGTTTTTCATCACCAGCGCAGAAAAGGCAGCCGACATCATTCTGACTGCAGTCAAGAAAGACAAACGCCGTATTTTGGTTGGCCCAGACGCCATCGCTTTGGACGCAATGGTTCGTGCGCTACCAGAAAAATATCAGGCCATTATCGTGAGTCAAATCAAGAAGATCCGCGACAAGCAAATTGCACGCAAAAAGCGCAAAGCTGCAGAAAAATTGGCGGCTTAAACTTGTAATTTGAGCTGCACCTGACAACAAAAAGAAAGCCGTATAGCTGCATTTACAGGGCCTGCCCGCCTCCTTGGGATCAGGCCCTTTTCCTTTTGTAAGACCCCAGTTTACTTACCCAACATACTCTTTAACGCACTCAATCTGTCTTTGGGGCTCATCTTAGGGGTATCGTCGGGCAAATGGTCGTCATCTTCCAGCTTCAGCTCTTTAATAAAGCGTGAAGGGAAACAAGTCACCAATTCGCGGCCTTTGCTGCGCTTTTTGCAGTAAGTGATATTCAAGCTGCGCTGTGCGCGGGTTACGCCCACATACATCAGGCGACGCTCTTCTTCCAGTCGCTCTGGGGTCAGCTCTCGGCCCTCACCGTCGCCAAAACTCGGCAAAATGGACTCTTCACAACCAATTAAAAACACATGGGGAAATTCCAGCCCTTTGGCTGCGTGCAAGGTGCTTAGCTGCACCGCATCGGGTTTGGCTTCCTCATTTTTGCGGTCCAACATGGTGATCAAAGCCACGCGTTGAGTCAACTCAATCAGGTTCAGGCCATCTTCTTTGCCCTTTTCACCCATCCAACTTGTGAAATCAAGCACGTTTTGCCAACGGCTTTGCGCACCCCGCTCGTCATTCTGCTCATACAGCCATTCTTCATAGTTGATCGCTTTCAGCAATTCCGTCAGCAGCTCCCCCGCAGGTTCGCGCTGCGCCCTGTATTCCAAATTGTTGATGAAGGTGCCAAATGTCCTCAGGGCGTGCAGCATTCCCACATTGATGCGTGCTTCAAATGCCTTTTCAAACATGGCTTCAAACAGGCTGTTGCCCCGCTCACCGGCATAAGTGCCCAGCACTTCCAGTGTTTTTTGGCCAATGCCGCGCTTGGGTGTGGTCACCGCACGTATAAACGCCGGGTCGTCGTCCGAATTGTGCAGCAAGCGCAAGTAAGCAAGAATGTCCTTGATTTCCGCCCGCTCAAAAAAGCTTTGCCCGCCACTTAAAATGTAGGGTATTTTCTGCCTGCGCAAGGCCTGTTCTAAAATGCGAGTCTGAAAGTTGTTCCGGTACAAAATCGCGTAGTCGCTGTATTTGGCGCGGCGTTCAAACCGGTGCGAGCTCATCATCATGGCCAATTGCTCGGCCTCGTGCTCGTCGTCATTCATGGGCGTGATTGCAATCATTTCGCCCATGCCATGGTTGGACCACAGGGTTTTTTCGAATAACTTGGGGTTGTTGGCAATCAAACGGTTGGCGGCTTGCAAAATCCGGATGGTGGACCGGTAGTTTTGCTCAAGTTTGATCACTTTTAGCTGAGGGTAATCATCCGTCAACTGGCGCAAATTCTCCAAGGTAGCGCCTCGCCAAGCGTAAATGGCTTGGTCATCATCGCCAACCGCTGTGAACATGGCGCGCGGGCCGGCAATCGATTTCAGCAAATCGTATTGGCAAGCGTTGGTGTCTTGAACCTCATCCACCAACAAATAGCGCAAACGGTTTTGCCATTTCTCACGCACTTCGGCATTGGTTTTCAGCATTTGGGCGGGGATCAAAATCAAATCATCAAAATCCACTGCCTGATACGACTTCAACGTGGCCTGATAGCTTTGGTACAAACGCGCAATCTGGGCTTCATCTTCTGTTTGGGCCTGTGCCAACGCAGCATCTGGGTCAATCAATCCATTTTTCCACAGCGACATCACGCTCTGGGATTTGCGAATTAAGTTTTTGTCCGTGGTGCCCAACAACTGCTGCACCAAGCCAAAGGTATCTGTGGCATCCAGAATGGAAAACCGTTGCTTCAAGCCGGCAGCCTTGTGCTCCTCACGCAAAATACGCATGCCCAAACTGTGAAATGTACACACCAGCAGGCCTTTGGTTTGGGAAGCATCCAGCAGGCCATGGGCGCGCTCTTCCATCTCCTTGGCGGCTTTGTTGGTGAATGTGACAGCGGCAATGTTTCTGGCCTGCACGCCAATTTGGGTAATCAGGTGCGCTATTTTTTGCGTAATCACCCGCGTTTTACCCGACCCTGCGCCGGCCAGCACAAGGCAGGGGCCATCCACGTAATGCACTGCTTCACTTTGGGCTGCGTTTAGACCAGACATTGAGAGACTTCCATTCAGGCCGCTACTTTAACAGAAGCCCTTCATTAGAGCTCGGCCGGATCAATTTCAACAAACCAACGGGTCGAAGTTTTTACCTCCCACAACGCCAAAAGCCAGGCATTCAAAAACCGATGCAATGCGGGGCGGGACTCCGATTCCACCAACATTTGGGCGCGCTCCACCTCAGCCACCCGCACAATGGTCAAAGGCACGGGGTCACAGATAAAAACCACCCCTTCCTCACGGGCCAAATCTTCACCCAAATTTTTGGCCATTTTCAAAAACTCCAAGCAATTGCCTAGGTTTTTGTGGTCTGCCCGAATCATGGCTTGGTAGGAGAACGGGGGCATCCGCGCCTCAAGCCTACCTTGCAATTCATGGGCGGCAAAACTGGGGTAATCATGTGCCTTCAGGGATGCGAACAACGGGTGATCCGGGTAGCGGGTTTGAACCATCATCCTGGCATGATGACCGCCCTCAGACGCCCTGCGCCCTGCACGTCCAGCCACCTGCATCAACTGGGCAAACAATCGCTCTGGGGCCTTGTAGGAGTGCGAGAACAAAGAGGCATCCACATTCAACGCCACCACCAATTCCACGTTTGCAAAATCATGGCCTTTGGCAATCATCTGGGTGCCCACCAACACATCCGCCTCGCCCGAATGGGCTTGCTCCAGCAAGGCCTCCACCTGCCCTTTGTTGCGGGTGCTGTCCGCATCAATGCGTAGCACGCGGGTATCCGGCATCAGCAGCGCCAGCACTTCTTCCAATCGCTGGGTGCCACGGCCAAACCCCGTCAAATCTTGATTGCCGCAATCCGGGCAATGGGCGGGCACCCGCTGGCCTGCGCCACAATGGTGGCAGCGCAAAGCCTTTTCACGTTTGTGCCACACCATGTGGGTGCTGCAATGCTTGCAACCGGCCACCCAACCGCAGGCTTCGCACATCATTTGGGGTGCGTAACCCCGACGGTTCAAAAATACGATGCTTTGTTTGCCCGCCTCAAAAGTAGACTTCAAGGCCTGCATGACGGGTTCAGACAAACCTTCTTTGGGTTTGAAATTGGCCGTATTGATTAAATCAACCTGAGGTAGGCTGGCGCCTGTTACTGCACGTGTGGTCAAACTCAGGCGTTTGTATTGCCCAAGCTCTGCTTTTTGCCAAGTCTCCAGCGACGGCGTAGCCGACCCCAAAACCACGGGTACATTGCGTTGCTTGGCCAACACCACAGCCAAATCCCGCGCGTTGTACTTCATGCCTTCTTGTTGTTTGTAGGAGGGGTCGTGCTCCTCATCCACCACCACAAAACCCAAACGGGGTAATGGCGTTAAAACGCCTAGGCGCGTTGCAATCACCACATCGGCAACCCCCAGCGCGGCCAAATACCACGCCTTGGTGCGAGTCAACTCGGCAAGATTGCTGTGCAACACCACCACTTTGAAGGGCTTTAAACGCTCTTCATACAATTTTTGGGCTGCGGGGGTTAGGTTGATTTCGGGCAGCAGCACCAGCACTTGGTGCCCAGCCGCCACTTTTTCCGCAATCGCGTGTAAATACACCTCGGTCTTGCCACTGCCGGTTACGCCATACAATAAAAAGCAGCAAAACCCTTTGGATTCAGCCAAGGTCTCCAACGCGCTTTTTTGCTCACTGTTCAAGCGAAATTCTGGCGGGGCAACTGGTTTGGACACCTTCGGATTGTTAGATTCTGTAAGCTCATCTCGCTTGGCGCGTGCTGCAAGCGCATACTCCCGCGACTTTGCCACCATCACGGGTTCTGCGCCCTTGGCATTCAACACACGCAGGGCTTTGGGCAAACACTCCAGCGCAATCAGGCCCAAAGGGTAATGGTAGTAATCCGCTGCGAATTCAATCAGCTGCTGCCAATCGCCACGCAACAAAACCCCATCATCCAAGCAGGCTTGCACCGATTTAAGCTCGAATTCTTCCGGAGATTCAAACTCATCCACCACTGAGTGAACCATGGCAACCCGCAAGCGATTACCCCAAGGTACGATCACCCGCTGCCCAAATACAGGAGATTCACCTAAGCACCATTCGTAAGTGAAAACCCTAGGAAGCGGCGCAGCAATCAAGACTCTCACCCTTTTTGGGGGGCACCCAGTCATGCTAATACCTTATGATTATCCGAGTTCATGTTGAGAGCTTACTTTAAGTTATGTTCCTAGTTGGCCTATCCACCAAGCATTCAAAGAGATGGGTTTCAAAATGTGGATAACTTTGTGGACAGTTGTACAAAACTAGCAATAACCCATAGAACAAATCCATCAGCATGTAAAGCGGGGCTTTTCTATAAATTTATTTAATTCTTTTAAATCAATTACTTATTCTATTTGATTTGTTCTTTAGGCTGCTGCAGCGCAAAATTTGTTACAAATCCTGGTTCATCGTTAAAATGTGAATAAGTCAAGAATTTTTTTGTCTTTGGCGTCTACTGTAGCTATGTACAGCCTCCACCATCGCAGTCACAGACTCCGGATCGGTAAACTGGGAAATGCCGTGACCCAAATTGAAAACATGTCCACACCCCGCTTGGGGTACCCCAAAACTTTCCAACGATTTGGCTACTTCGGCCTGAATTTGAGCTGGCGATGCAAAAAGCACATTGGGGTCTAAATTGCCTTGAATTGCACATCGGTCACCCACGCGCGCACGGGCCTGCCCCAAGTTCACGGTCCAATCCACACCCACAGCACTGGCCCCAGTCGAAGCAATGTCCTCCAACCAAAGTCCGCCACCTTTCGTAAACACGATGGACGGAATGTCCTCGGTGAACGTTCCACGGTTGGCTTGCAAGGGCAGGGCCTTCACAATCTGGCGAATATAGGCCAAGCTGAATTTCTTGAATGCATCATCAGCCAATGCACCGCCCCAACTGTCAAAAATCATGACCGCTTGCGCGCCCGCTGCAATTTGGGCCTTCAAATACTGAATCACCGCCTCGGTGGTCACACTCAAAATTTGGTGCATCAGGTCAGGGCGCTTGTACAGCATGGTTTTCACTTTGCGAAAGTCACTGCTGCCCCCACCCTCTACCATGTAACAGGCCAAGGTCCAAGGGCTTCCGGTAAAGCCGATCAAAGGCACCCGCCCATTGAGTGCACCACGGATGGTTGAAACCGCTTGGGTCACATAGCCCAGCTTTTCTTCAATATCTGGCACTGCCAGCTTAGCCACGTCTTCTTCCGTCACAATCGGGTGCTTGAATTTGGGGCCCTCGCCTTCCTCAAAATACAAGCCCAAACCCATTGCATCGGGCACTGTCAAAATGTCAGAAAACAAAATAGCAGCATCCAGTGGGTAGCGCTCCAAAGGCTGCAGAGTCACTTCGCAAGCCAACTCTGGATTGGTACACAGTCCCATAAAATTGCCCGCCTTCGCACGCGTGGCGCGGTATTCGGGCAAATAGCGCCCGGCCTGACGCATCAGCCACACTGGCGTGTATTCAGTTTCCTCACGCCTCAAAGCACGCAGGAAAGTGTCATTCTTGGGGAGTACAAATTGGGTCATGGGTTCTCGTGTTTGAAATGTATAAATTTACTTCTTGTAACGCAGGTTGCCTCTTGCGCTATGGCCAGCGATTACAGGTGCATCAACCGTTGATGGTCGGTCTTGATGCATCGGTCCATCACCACCTGCATTCCCGCGGCTTTGCCCCGCAAACCCACATCATCGTTTGAAATACCTTGCTGCAACCAGATCGCTTTGGCTTTGACGCCCATTGCCTCTTTCAGTACACCGGGCGTGTGTTCTGCACGTCTGAATACATCCACAATATCAATGGTTAATCCAGTTTTTTCAACGGCAGTGGCCAAATCGGCATACCCCACCTCACCCATTAAACCACTGGGTAATCCGTTCAATGCGGGGTTAATCGGCAAAATTCGGTAACCTTGGCTCTGCAGGTACTTGGCCACAAAAAAACTGGGCTTGTGGGCTTGGGGAGAGAATCCAACCACTGCAATTGTTTTGGCCTCTTGCAGCAATTTCTTCAGATCCGCGTCTTGCATATGTCATTCCTTCATTTCGCTCAGCATCGTGGCTACACGTCGTAGACTCCGCCGCGTATCGTATTGTGCCTTAAATCAAACCGACTTTATCCAATCCAAACCCGCACGGGTTCCAGAGAGTGGGCGATACTCGCATCCAATCAGCCCGCGATAGTCAAGAGCAATCAATTCCTCAAACACCCTTGAATAACTCAATTCACTGCGGCTCGGCTCATGCCTTTCAGGCACACCTGCAATTTGGATGTGGGCCACGTTCCCACCTGGTAAATACTGCCTTAGGCGACTGATGATATCGCCTTCCATGATCTGGCAATGGTAAAGGTCCATCTGCACCTTCACATTATTAAGGCTTAACTCTTGAATCAGCCGGTGTGCATCCGCTTGGTAGGCAAGCAGGTAGCCTGGCACATCCCTGCGGTTAATCGGCTCAATCAACCAGGTCATAGCCATGCCTTGGGTTTGCTCACTCAACCAACTCAGGTTCTTTCGGTACTGATTCCAATCTGCACCCACCCCAGCCAACACATGCATCTGGTTTATCTTCAGGTGCTCTGCATACTTCAATGCCAATTCGATGGACAGCTTAAACTCCGATTCGCGTGCCGGATCCACAGCCAAACCTCGGTCGCCCTTCGCCCAATCCCCAGCAGGTGCGTTGATTTGAAGTAATTTCACGCCCGACTCAGCAACAACAGCCGCCAAATGGTCGGGGGGTACATCGTAGGGAAATAGACATTCAGCCCATTCAAAACCATCTTCCGCGCAGGCTTTGAACCGCTCAAGGAAGGGCCATTCGTTGTACATCAAACCCAAATTCGCTGCAAAACGCAGACTTGTGTTGGCGGCATTCAAATTTCAATCACCAATGACGAATTGAAAAATGGATTCTCAAACACCTGGGGCATGGAATGCATGGCTTGCGAAATTTCAGCCTCGCCAAGCGTATTGCTGGCATGCTCGCTCACACGACGCTCCAATTGGCGCACCTTCCCCTTCTTCCTGACGTAACCTCGCGGGTTTACTACCACACGTGTGGGCTTTCCTGCTTGGTGAACCTGATAGTCAAACGAGTCATGCATATGCCCGTGCATCCACACATCGGCCTTGCCCATCAGCCGTGTTAAATCCGACACAAAAGCTGCGTTGATGGGGCTCATTGCAAAACGGGGGTGAATACTTTGGGGGTGAGGCGCGTGGTGGGTAATCACCACCGTTTTACCGGCAAAGGGTGTATCCAACATGGCTTGCAACCAATCCACATTTTGATGATGCAAGTCAACGCTGACCATGGGCGATAGTTTTTTGCCACGGTGGCGAATCAGCTTGTAATCCGGTAGAAACGCTTTGGCCACCAACTCCGCACCAAAGCGCCAACCGGATTGAATGTCAAAATCGGTCCACAAGGTGCAACCCAAAAACCGCACGCCCTGTATGACCACAGCGGAACGTTGCAAAAAATGCAAGTTCAGCTTGTCCGCTTTTTCGGCCAGTTGCTGGTCAAGAATTTCAATGTCGTGGTTGTAATACTCGTGATTGCCTGACACATAGATGTGGCTTTTGCCCAAGCGCGCAAGGTCGTCCAACCCGGCTGTGCCTTGGTTGATGTCCCCGGCAAGCACCACCAAGTCGACTGCATCTTTGGGCTCTGGCACTCTGTTTATGCCAGGGTATCGCTGCAGGGTTTCAAGATGTAGATCGGAATAAAGTGCAATTTTCATGCACTCATTCTAAACCGCCTGCAAGGCTTTAAACGCCCTCAGAAGCCAGTGCTTGCCCCATTTGCTCAATACAACGCATGATGTGGTCATCCAGCACATCGACAGACAAATGCTGCCAATCCAAACGATTGATAAAAATCAAAGTACCCTGAGCATTGGCAGCAAACCAGGTTGGAATTGGCGTTGCAGCACCCATCTCCAAATTGGCCTTCAACACCTTCAGGGCTGCATTCAAATTGGTAAGTTGGAAGCGTTTCAACTCAATTTGAATGTCTACCCAATGGATCCCTTCCATCTCACCCGCAATCAACTGCACCGGGTGTTCTTTGTAAAAGAAAACTCTGCCTGTAGGTCGGTTTTCACTGGGTCGGCGGGCTGAGACCTCGGCCAATAGACTATCGAATGTTTTTTTCATGGGGTGGGCTCCGTGTTGACTAACATTGAGTCCCATCGGCCACAGGATAGTTCCACCCAGAACCGAGCTACTTACACAGATAGGTTCCGCAGACTTGTGCTGAAGTGCGGTTCACGCATGCTTTGCCACCATAAAAAAAGCCACGGCTTAGGCCGTGGCTTTTCATCATCCAATCCTGATTAAAGGATTAGCGAACCTTTCTCAGACGCTTGATTGCAGACAACTGTGCAATTGCAGAAGCCAACTCGGCCTGCGCTTGTGCATAGTCCACATCACTGTCGTGGTTGGCCATTGCTTCTTCAGCCAAACGTTTGGCCTCTGCAGCTTTGGCTTCATCCAGATCAGCAGCTCGCACCGCTGTGTCAGCCAACACGGTTACACGGTTTGGCTGAACCTCCAAAATGCCACCGTTAACGAATACAACCTCGTCTTCGGATTGACCAGCAATCTTCATGCGTACGGTACCGGGCTTGATGCGTGTGATCAGAGGGGTGTGCTTGGGGTAAATACCCAATTCACCTTGTTCACCAGGCAAAGCCACAAACTCAACTTCGCCAGAGTAGATCAACTCTTCCGCACTAACAACATCCACTTGAATGGTAGACATACTCGTTTCCTTTGTGACAGAACACCGCAGGCCACTTGAACTTCAACAAAGAAGCAGAGCAACCTGCGATCGCTCTTTACTCACCAATGGGTTCAATAAATTGAATTACTGAATCTTCTTGGCTTTTTCGAAGGCTTCATCAATGGTACCCACCATGTAGAAAGCCTGCTCTGGCAACGCGTCGCATTCACCGTTCACAATCATCTTGAAACCACGGATGGTTTCTTTCAATGTGACGTACTTACCGGGTGAACCAGTAAACACCTCAGCCACTGTGAAAGGCTGTGACAAGAAACGCTGAATCTTACGTGCACGTGCAACCAGCATCTTGTCTTCTGGAGACAATTCGTCCATACCCAGAATCGCGATAATGTCACGCAATTCTTTGTAACGCTGCAAAGTTGACTGAACAGCACGGGCTACGCCGTAGTGCTCTTCACCAATGATGTTGGGGTCAACTTGACGTGATGTGGAGTCCAGTGGATCAACCGCTGGGTAAATACCCAAAGCAGCGATGTCACGTGACAACACAACGGTAGCGTCCAAGTGGGCGAATGTTGTGGCTGGAGACGGGTCGGTCAGGTCATCCGCTGGAACGTACACAGCTTGAACTGAAGTAATGGAGCCCTTCTTGGTAGAAGTAATACGCTCTTGCAAGCGACCCATTTCTTCAGCCAATGTAGGCTGATAACCCACGGCTGATGGCATACGACCCAACAACGCTGACACTTCAGTACCGGCCAATGTGAAACGGTAGATGTTGTCCACGAACAGCAGAACGTCACGGCCTTCATCACGGAAGTACTCAGCCATGGTCAAGCCTGTCAGCGCAACACGCAGACGGTTACCGGGAGGCTCGTTCATCTGACCATACACCAGCGCCACTTTGTCCAGAACGTTGGAGTCTTTCATCTCGTGGTAGAAGTCGTTACCCTCACGAGTACGCTCACCCACACCGGCAAACACGGAGTAACCACCGTGCTGCTTGGCGATGTTGTTGATCAATTCCATCATGTTCACGGTCTTGCCCACGCCGGCACCACCGAACAAGCCTACCTTACCGCCTTTGGCGAACGGGCAGATCAAGTCAATCACCTTAATACCTGTCTCAAGCAATTCTTGAGAAGGTGACAGCTCGTCAAATGCTGGAGCAGCCTGGTGAATTCCACGCTTGGAGTCAGTCACCACTGGACCCGCTTCATCAATTGGACGTCCGAGAACGTCCATGATGCGGCCCAATGTACCCTGGCCTACTGGCACAGAGATTTGAGCGCCCGTGTTTTTCACAGCCATGCCACGGCGCAAGCCGTCTGATGCACCCAAACAGATGGTACGAACCACACCGTCACCCAGCTGCTGCTGAACTTCCAGTGTCAATTCGGAACCGTCCATAACCAGTGCGTCGTACACTTTAGGCATCGCGTTACGTGGAAACTCCACGTCAATCACGGCGCCGATACACTGTACGATTTTTCCTTCGTTAGTCGCAGTACTCATCGTTTTTCCCTTAATTCAAAATCATTCAGAACCCTGCTTAAACAGCAGCGGCGCCGCCCACAATCTCAGCCAACTCTTTGGTAATCGCGGCTTGACGTGCTTTGTTGTACGTCAGCTGCAATTCACCGATCACGTTTTTGGCGTTGTCAGATGCGGCCTTCATGGCAACCATTCGAGCTGACTGCTCGGAGGCCATGTTTTCGGTCACAGCTTGATACACCAACGCTTCGATGTAGCGGGTCAGCAAATAATCGATCACAGCCTTTGGATCGGGTTCATAGATGTAGTCCCATGAAGTTGAACCTTCATCGGCTTGCATCTTGTCTCCACCCAAGGGCAGCAACTGTTCCAGAACTGGCTCTTGCTTCATGGTGTTGACGAACTTTGTGTATGCAAGATAAACCGCATCCACTTCGCCAGCCACGTAAGCATCCAACTGCACTTTGATTGCGCCAATCAGTGTTTCCATGTGTGGAATATCGCCCATCTGCGTCACTTTGGACGAAATGGGAACGTTAATCCGGTTCAAGAAACCCAAACCTTTGGAACCAATCGCAGTGGCTTTCGCCTTCACGTTCTTTCCACTCAACTCCTGAAGCTTGGTGGTCACCACGCGCAACACGTTGGTGTTCAAGCCGCCGCAAAGCCCTTTGTCGGTGGTCACAACAATGACACCTACATTTTTGACTTCACTGCGCGCCACCATGTAGTCATGGCGGTACTCAGGATTGGCTTTGGACAAGTTGGCACAAATATTACGCACTTTGTCTGCGTAAGGACGAGCCGCACGCATGCGGTCTTGTGCCTTGCGCATCTTGGATGCGGCCACCATTTCCATCGCCTTGGTGATCTTGCGCGTGTTCTGAACGCTCTTGATCTTCGTGCGAATTTCCTTCATTCCTGACATCGTATTTCCTCCTAGCAGATGGGAGAGTGGTTAAGCTCTCCCACGGTTTGCTGTGGGTACAATCAGCTTTTCAGCTAATTAATACGCGCCAGTTTTCTTGAAAGCCTTCACAGCATCGTGCAGCTTTGGTTCGTCGTCTTTCGACAATTCATAAGTCTGCTCAATTCTGTCAACCAAATCCTTGTGGCTGGTCAGCATGAACTGACGCAGACCGGATTCGAAGGCCAACACATTTTTAACTTCCACGTCATCGATGTAGCCGTTGTTGATGGCAAACAGCGCAAGCGCCATTTCCCAAGTCTTCAAAGGCTGGTATTGAGGCTGCTTGAGCAGCTCAACCACGCGACGACCGCGCTCCAACTGACGGCGAGTGGCTTCGTCCAGATCGGAAGCGAACTGCGCAAAAGCAGCCAATTCACGATACTGCGCCAAGTCGGTACGAATACCGCCTGACAGCTTCTTAACCACTTTGGTCTGAGCAGCACCACCCACGCGAGACACGGAAATACCCGCGTTAATCGCTGGACGAATACCTGAGTTGAACAAGTCAGTTTCCAAGAAGATCTGACCGTCGGTAATTGAAATCACGTTGGTTGGAACGAACGCTGTTACGTCGCCAGCTTGTGTTTCAATAATTGGCAGAGCGGTCAAAGAACCTGTTTTGCCTTTCACAGCACCCTTGGTGAACTTCTCTACATACTCAACGTTTACGCGAGCTGCACGCTCCAACAAACGGCTGTGTAGATAGAACACGTCGCCTGGGTAAGCTTCGCGGCCGGGTGGGCGACGCAGCAACAGGGAAATCTGACGGTAAGCCACGGCTTGCTTGGACAAATCATCATAAATAATCAGCGCGTCTTCACCGCGATCGCGGAAATACTCGCCCATTGTGCAACCGGAGTAGGGTGCCAAGTACTGCAATGCAGCAGACTCAGAAGCGGCAGCTGCAACAACAATGGTGTATTCCATTGCGCCGAACTCTTCCAGCTTGCGAACCACGTTTTGGATGGAAGAGGCTTTTTGGCCCACAGCCACGTATACGCAAGTTACGCCTGTACCTTTCTGGTTGATGATGGTGTCTAGCGCCACGGCTGTTTTACCAGTCTGACGGTCACCAATAATCAATTCGCGCTGACCACGGCCCACTGGAACCATGGAGTCAATCGCTTTTACACCCGTTTGAAGTGGCTGGGAAACGGACTGACGTTCAATCACGCCAGGAGCCACTTTCTCAATCACGTCAGTCATTTTTGCGTTGATTGGGCCTTTGCCGTCGATAGGCTGACCCAGTGCGTTCACTACACGACCACGCAATTCTGGTCCAACTGGCACTTCCAAAATACGACCTGTACACTTGACAGTATCGCCTTCAGAAATGTGCTCGTATGGGCCCAAAATAACCGCGCCAACAGAGTCGCGCTCTAGGTTCAAAGCCAAGCCAAATGTATTGCCGGGAAATTCCAGCATTTCACCTTGCATGGCGTCTGACAAGCCGTGAACTCGACAAATACCGTCAGTCACGGATACCACAGTACCTTGTGTCCGGATGTCGGCCGATGATCCGAGGCCTTCAATCCGGCTCTTGATCAGTTCACTGATCTCAGAGGGATTAATCTGCATAATATTGCTCCAATTACGTTTGAGGCCAAGTTAGGCTGTTAAAGCCACTTTCATCGCGTCGAGTTTTGCGCGCACCGAACTATCCAAAACCTGATCGCCAACCGTCACAACCACCCCACCAATCAGGCTGGGGTCTACTTGCACAGTCACATTCAATGAACGACCAAACTTCTTTTCCAATGCGCCCGCAATGTTCTGAACTTCAGATGCGTCGAGTGGGAATGCTGAAGTAATTACAGCTTCAGCAGATCCCGCATCGGCGTTCTTCAGTTCAGCGAACTGTCGAGCGATTTCTGGCAGGGCCAGCAAACGGCCATTTTCCACTAACGCTTGCAGGAAATTACCTGCTTGCGCTTGCGCCGGTGTCTTCGACAGTTCTACAAAAATGTCCAGAATCTGCTTGTCTGTCAACTTGGGATTGTTGACCAACAGTTTGATGTCTGCACTTTCTGCAACCGCCGACCACGACTCTAGCCAGCCACTCCACTGCTCAACATGGGTGGCCTTGGCCACTTCGTATGCTGCTTCAGCGTAAGGACGGGCGATGGTGGATAGTTCGACCATGTTACGTTTCCTTGAATCTTGAGGCTTACAGTTGAGCTTTCAACTGATTGAGCAAGTCCAGATGTGCGTCTTTGGAAATTTCCTTTTTCAGGATTTGTTCCGCGCCGGCTACAACCAGAGTTGCCACTTGATCACGCAATTGCTCGCGAGCACGTTGTGCTTCTTGAGCAGCCTCAGCTTCCGCTTGGGCCAAAATACGCTTTCTTTCAGTTTCAGCTTGATGTTTCGCTTCTTCGATGATTTGTTGAGCTCGCTTCTCAGCTTCTGCCAAACGTTGCTGATTTTCAGAACGGCTAACTGCCAATTCTTGTTCAGCTTTACGGCTGGCTTCCGCCAAGGCTTGCTTGCCTCTTTCAGCAGCGGCTAGGCCGTCTGCGATTTTCTTGGCACGCTCATCGATTGCCTTAATCAGGGGTGGCCACACAAATTTCATTGTGAACAACGCCAAGATGAAGAAAACGATAAGCTGTGCAAACAGCGTTGCGTTTAAGTTCACGGCAAATTTCCTCTAATGCGCGCAGGCCAAATCGTGAATACCCGCGCGGGTTTATTCGAAGGAAGTGGCTGGAAATTAACCAACAAACGGGTTAGCAAACGCGAACATCATGGCGATACCAACACCAATCAGGAACGCAGCGTCGATCAGACCGGCCAAAACGAACATTTTTGTTTGCAGTTCGTTCATCAGTTCTGGTTGACGGGCAGAGGCTTCCAGGTACTTACCACCCATGATCGCGATACCGATACAAGCGCCGATAGCACCCAAACCGATGATAATGCCGCAAGCGAGCGCTACGAAAGCTACGTTAGTCATGACAACTCCTTTGATTTAAAAAAATGAAAAATTGAAAAACCTAAAAACCACTAAAACTTGTTCCTGAACACCAACAGCGCTTAGTGCGCTTGGTGCGCCTGACCGATGTAAATCAGCGTCAACATCATGAAAATGAAGCCCTGAAGCAGCACGATCAGAATGTGGAAAATTGCCCAAATCGAACCCGCAATGATGTGACCAAGGAAGGCAAAAGCACCGCCCATGGACAATGCAGCAGCACTACCCAGCAAAGCGATCAGCATGAACACCAGTTCCCCGGCGTACATATTGCCGAAAAGTCGCATGCCCAAAGACACGGTTTTCGCAGCAAATTCAATCAGGTTCAGCATGAAGTTGGGGATCCACAGGAGTGGATTTGAACCAAATGGCGCACAGAACAACTCGTGCACAAATCCACCCGCACCTTTAATTTTTACAGAGTAGTACAGCATCAAACACAGCACGCCCATGGACATACCTAAGGCACCGTTCAAGTCGGCCGTGGGTACTACACGCATGTATGCTTCGTGGGGGTCAGCAACCACACCTGTTGCGGGACCAACCACTTCCCAGATTCGGGGCAGCAAGTCCACTGGCAGCAAGTCGAATGTGTTCATTACGATAATCCAGCAGAACACAGTCAGTGCCAACGGGGCGATGAATTCGCGATTGCCATGGACAATAGACTTGGATTGGTTTTCAACCATTTCCACTAGCATTTCCACAAATCCTTGGAAACGACCGGGCACGCCAGAAGTGGCCGTGGCTGCTGCTTTACGCAAGAAGAAGATAACAATCAAACCTGACAGGATGGAATAAAACATCGTGTCAATGTTAATGATGGAGAAGTCCACGATGAACTTTTGCTTGTCGGTAGCAAAGTGTTGCAAGTGATGGACGATGTATTCCGAGGCCGTTGGGCCATGTTCTGCAGATGCCATACTTATCTCAAGAAAAATGCCAAAAAATAGCTTTTAAGGGCAGCCACTGCTGTGAGCACCAAGGACCACCACACCAGGTTGGGATCGACTTGACTTGCTACAAACATAATTGCGACAGTTGCTGCAACCTTTAGAAATTCACCGGCCAAAAACACAAACGTGCCGCCTATTGGGGTTTTACTGCCCAAAGCAAGACGCGCTGCGAACACTGTGCTTGGAATGGCCACCGAAGCCAAACCCCACAGCGCTGATGTTGCATGCTGAGTGGAAATGGTGAGCATTGAGAGGCACACTAGGGTGCCTACGATCCATTGAAGCCCGACTATTTTCCACATAGATATTGCACCGCACCATCCACTAAATGTATTTAGTTGTACCACCCATTTAGCGCAGGTGTTTTTGACAAACCGCCAGATTATAGGGGTTAGTACGTAAGGTCGTCAAACGAATTGGCCGTTTTTTTTAGGCCATGTTGCGGAATGATTGGTGACCTTGGATTGACTAATCTTCTTTGGGAAAACCAATACGCTCCAGCACTCCATCCAACTCGTCCAGCGAGTTGAAACGGATGGTAACACTTCCAGCACCCTTTGAATTGGTTTTCAGTTGCACTGCACAAGCAATCCAGTCTGAAAGGCCATCTTGCAAGCGAATAACATCCCTGCTTTGTGCCTGCTTGGTGATACTGCGGTCTTCGTTTTTACTCCAGTCGTTCACCAACTTTTCGGTTTCACGCACAGACAACCTACGGTTAACCACTTCATTGGCACACGCAATTTGCTCACCGCTGTTCAATGCCAACAAAGCTCGGGCATGACCCATTTCAATGTCACCGGCCAACAACATGACTTGAACGGGCTCTGCCAAATTCAATAAGCGCAAAAGATTACTGGTTGCACTGCGAGAACGGCCGATTGCCCGTGAGGCATCTTCATGCGTCAAATTGAACTCACGAATGAGGCGCTGCACCCCTTGCGCTTCTTCAAGTGGATTGAGGTCCTCGCGCTGAATGTTTTCAATCAAGGCCATGGCGAGCGCGGCTTCGTCAGGGACGGAGCGTATCAGCACGGGTACTTCCGTTAGCCCAGCCATGCGGGCGGCGCGTGAACGACGCTCACCGGCAATAATTTCGTACTGGCCCGACCCCACAGGCCTGACCAAAATTGGCTGCATGATGCCTTGGGATTTGATGGACTCCGCCAGTTCCAGCAAAGCGGTTTCATCCATCCGGGTACGGGGCTGGTACTTACCCGGCCTCAGCCTGTCTAGAGCGACGCTGTTGACCTGCTCGCCCTGGGGCTGCTCTGGTGTGCTGGTGTCTCCGCTGGGGCCAAGCAAAGCCTCTAGACCACGCCCAAGACCTTTGGCTTTTTTGATTGCATTCATTGCATATCCTTGAATTTTCAGAGCATTGCCGTCACTTGGGTTTTAAGCTGTTGCTGGAAGACCAACCCGCTCAACCATTTCAGTGGCAAAATCGATGTAGGCTTTGGCGCCTTTGCTTTTGGTGTCAAACAGCACACCAGGAATGCCGTAGCTTGGGGCTTCTGCCAACCGGATATTTCTAGGGATAATCGTCTGGAACACTTTGTTTCCAAAGTGTTTTTCCAGTTGCTCAGAGACTTGCTGGGACAAGGTCATGCGGGGGTCAAACATCACGCGCAACAAACCGATAATGGTGAGGTTTGGATTGAGATTTTTGCACACCTGCTTGATGGTGTTGACCAAATCACTTAAACCTTCCAAAGCGTAATACTCGCACTGCATGGGAATAACCACGCCATTTGCGCAGCACAGTGCGTTCAAAGTAAGAAGCGACAAGGCAGGCGGACAATCAATGAGTATGAAATCATATTGATCTTTGACTTCGGCAATCGCCTCACGCAGTTTTAACTCGCGCGACTCAAATTCAACCATTTCAACTTCGGCACCTGCCAAATCGCGGTTGGCTGGGAGCACATCAAAACCCGACTCTTCTGCCCGCACAATAGATTCTTTGGCGCTGGCCAAACCGACCAACACTTGATACACGTTGTTTTGGATGGTGCGTTTGTCTATGCCGCAACCCATGGTGGCATTGCCTTGGGGGTCCAGATCGATCAACAACACACGTTGGCCGACCATGGCCATGCCCGCAGCCAGATTCACCGCCGTGGTGGTTTTACCCACGCCGCCCTTCTGGTTTGCAATACAAAACACCTTGGCCATTACGCTCTCCCTTTCAGATTGGCAATTTTATCGCTTAATCAGGAAGAGATGCCTTTCCCCCGGTAAGAATGGAACATTCACTTGAATGAGTTGTTGGAGCTGCCAAGCTTCGGGGATGTTTTTGTCTACATCCAATTTGCCTTTCAGTGCAGCAAACACGCCATTTTCAGCCAACAGGTGATGGCTCAATTCAATGAAATTCTCCATGCTGGAGAAAGCCCTCGAGCAGATTAAATCGTAAGCATGTTCAGGTAAATACTGCTCCACCCTTTGGTGTATAGACTGCGCATTTTGCAATTTAAGACTACCGCATGCTTGTTGCATGAAGGCGGCTTTTTTCTGCACAGTGTCCAGGGTGTGAACTGTCCAGTGGGGTCGGCAAATGGCAATGACCAAACCGGGTAACCCAGCACCGCTACCCACATCCAACACACGTGGGTTTGTTTGGTTTTCAAGCACCTTGTCCAATAACGGAACAACAGCGAGAGAATCCAGCAAATGGTGAGTAATCACCTCTTGTTCTGACCGAATGGCAGTCAGGTTGTAAACCTTGTTCCACTTCAGGATCAGCTCACCATAGCTTAGAAGTTGTGCAATCTGGTCGGTGTTGAGTTTTAAGCTTGGTAATTGGGAGTCAATCTGCGCGATGCCATCTTCCAGCATCGCGCGGTGTTTCTGCAATGACAATCAAGCCACCTCTTGATCAGTAACGCCTGAGCCTTCATCGCTGGGCATCGCACTTCGAGTAGCCGCATTGAGCAAATCTCGTTTCTTGAGGTGTACCATCAACAAGGAAATTGCAGCGGGCGTAATGCCTTGAATGCGCCCTGCTTGCCCAATCGTCTCAGGCTTCCAGGTGTTCAGCTTTTGCTGAACCTCTTTACTAAGCCCTGTCACCGATGTGTAGTCCAAGTCTGCCGGTAGACGCAGTGCTTCATTGCCTGCACTGCGCTCAATTTCTTGCTGCTGCCGGGTGACATACCCAGCGTACTTCACCTCAATTTCCAACTGACTGATGAGCTGTTCTGACTCCAATCTGCCACTCAGCACGGGCTGACCGTCGTCCTTCTTCATACCCATTAGGCTGTTGTAGTCCACATTGGGACGCTTCAACAAGTCATACAAATTGTACTCATGGTCCATCACCTTGTTGAGCACCCGTTCTGACTCTGCTGCGTTGACCACACGCGGATTAACCCAAGTGGACTTGAGACGCTCTTTCTCGCGCTCCACTGTCTCCCGCTTCTCACAGAATGCAGCCCAGCGTGTGTCATCCACCAATCCCATCTGTCGGCCCACGGGCGTGAGGCGCTGATCCGCATTGTCCTCACGCAAACTCAAACGGTACTCAGCCCGACTGGTGAACATGCGATAAGGTTCTGTCACGCCCTTGGTGGTCAGGTCATCGACCAACACACCAAGATAGGACTCATCCCGGCGGGGCGTCCACTGGTCTTTGCCCTGCACCTTGAGGGATGCATTCACCCCAGCTAGCAAACCTTGTGCAGCTGCCTCTTCATAGCCTGTGGTGCCATTGATTTGGCCTGCAAAGAACAGGCCTTCAATGGTTTTGGTTTCCAAAGTGGTTTTCAGTCCGCGTGGATCAAAGTAATCGTATTCGATGGCGTAACCGGGGCGAAGAATGTAAGCATTCTCCAAACCCCGAATGCTGTGCAGTAAATCCAACTGAACATCGAATGGCAGTGAAGTAGACACACCATTTGGATAATACTCATGCGTGGTCAAGCCTTCGGGTTCCAAAAAAATTTGGTGTGAAGCTTTGTCAGCAAATCTGTGAATTTTGTCTTCAATGGACGGGCAATACCTAGGCCCCACCCCTTCAATCACACCTGTGTACATGGGGCTTCGATCGAGGCCCGATCGAATCACATCGTGAGTCTTTTCATTGGTGTGGGTAATCCAGCAAGGCAACTGTTGCGGGTGCATTGCTGTGTTGCCCATGTATGAAAACACGGGCACTGGATCCAAATCGCCCGGTTGCTCTGTCATCACAGAAAAGTTGATAGACCGTCCGTCAATGCGCGGCGGCGTACCGGTTTTCAAACGCCCCTGTGGCAGCTTCATTTCTTGAAGGCGGTTGCCTAAGGAAATCGCGGGGGGATCGCCCGCCCTTCCTCCCGAGTAATTTTGTAAACCGACATGAATTTTTCCGTTCAGGAAGGTACCCGCCGTAAGCACCACAGCTTTTGCTTTGAACTTCACACCCACCTGCGTAACGGCTCCGCATACTCGATCACCTTCTAGCAGCAGATCGTCCACGGCTTGTTGAAACAAACTCAAATTTGGTTCGTTTTCCAACATGTGACGAACGGCTGCGCGGTAAAGTACCCGGTCTGCTTGGGCACGGGTTGCCCGCACCGCTGGGCCTTTCGAGCTATTGAGAATGCGAAACTGAATGCCAGCCTTGTCCGTTGCCAAGGCCATCGCACCACCCAATGCATCCACCTCTTTAACCAAGTGCCCTTTGCCAATACCACCGATCGAAGGGTTGCAGGACATTTGACCCAAAGTCTCAATGCTGTGAGTAAGAAGCAAAGTCTTTGCCCCTGACCGTGCGGAGGCTAGCGCAGCTTCTGTCCCGGCATGACCGCCACCAACAACAATGACATCGAACTCGACTGGGTAATACATGAATTCTCCTGGCTGAACGCCTGAATTATAGGCGGTTTTGATTGAAAGCTAAAGAACTCATGTGGAGGGATGTTTCACGTGGAACACCCAGATAGCGGAGTCAGAAAGAAACACCAAGGCAAAGACCCCATGTTCCACGTGAAACAATGGGATCAAAAATGATGTTGAACCAGAGGCCAATAGCTGTCATAGCTGGTTTTGCAAATCAAAACAAAAACCACCACCAGTAAAAACTTACGAATAAAACCAGCACCCTTGCGTATGGCCAACGCAGTGCCCACTTGTGCACCAAGCAAATTGAAGAATGCCATACCCAAGCCCAATGAAACCAGTACATGGCCAGCAGGTGCAAACCAGGCCAAAGAGGCGATATTGCAGGCAATGTTAACAACCTTGGCACCCGCCGTGGCGCGAAGAAAGTCATACCCGCAAAGCACTACAAATGCCACCATGAGAAAGGACCCGGTACCCGGCCCAAAAAAGCCATCGTACAAACCGATCAACAAACCAATGCCGGCCCCCATCCACCGTTCATGCTCTACTCCCCATTTGGGCGCGTGAACAGAACCTAAATCTTTCTTGTAAAAGGTATAAATTGCGACAAGCAGCAGGAGTACCGGCAAAAATAAACGCAAGGTTTGAGAGGAAACCTGAGTCACGATGTAAGCGCCAATGAAGGCCCCAATCAATGCCATGGCTGCGGCGGGCAACACTGAATTCCAAGGCATGGTTGCTACACGGGCATAACGACTTGCTGCAAAAGAAGTGCCCACCACACTGGCGATTTTATTAGTGCCCAACAGGGTGGCGTGGTTCACACCGGGCATAAGACCGAACAAGGCTGGCACTTGAATTAGACCACCCCCACCCACCATTGAGTCAATGAGACCTGCACTGAAAGCGGCAAGAAACAAGCCGAGTAAAATAGACCAATCCAATTCGAACAACATAGCAGTTAAACCAAACGCGCAGGGGTACAAAAGAAAACGGGCGCCTGTTCAGCGCCCGTCCGGGAGACTCAACTAACGAGTAGCTTAAGCAGCCAAACGCTTAGAAATCGCAGCGCGGGTGTCTTCCAATGCTTTAGGCAGATTGTGCTTTAGCTTTTCAAACAACTCAGCATGCAACTCCAACTCTTTTTCCCAAGCAGCTTTGTCGATGGAGGTAATGGCCTTGAACTGATCGGCTGTGAAATCCAATCCGTCCCAAGTCAAGTCTTCATAACTTGGGGATGTACCAAACACGTGCTCAACGCCTTTGCCCTTCCCTTCCACGCGCTCAAGCATCCACTTCAACACTCGCATGTTGTCGCCGAAGCCGGGCCAAATGAACTTGCCATTCTCGTCCGTACGGAACCAGTTCACGCAGAAAATACTAGGCAACTTGGCACCAGAACTTTCCAGCTTGTTACCCAGTTCCAACCAGTGTGCAAAGTAATCAGACATGTTGTAGCCACAGAATGGCAACATCGCAAACGGATCGCGACGTACAACACCTTGCTGACCGAACGCAGCAGCTGTTGTTTCAGAACCCATGGTTGCAGCCATGTACACGCCTTCAACCCAGTTCTTGGCTTCAGTCACCAACGGCACAGTCGTTGAACGGCGGCCACCGAAGATGAACGCGTCAATGGCCACACCTTCTGGGTTGTCCCAGTTGGCGTCGATTACGGGGTTTTGCTCAGCAGCAACCGTGAAACGGGCATTGGGGTGTGAAGCCTTACGACCACAGTCAGGTGTCCAGTCCTGGCCAGTCCAATCCACCAAATGCGCAGGCGCTTCTTTGGTCAAGCCTTCCCACCACACGTCGCCGTCATCAGTCAGTGCCACGTTGGTGAAAATTACATTGGCATTCAATGAAGCCATGCAGTTGGAATTGGTTTTGGTGTTGGTGCCTGGAGCCACGCCGAAGTAACCCGCTTCGGGGTTAATGGCGCGCAATTTGCCTTGGGCATCAGGCTTGATCCAAGCAATGTCGTCACCAATGGTGGTGACTTTCCAACCGTCCATAGAGGCCGGTGGAATCAACATGGCGAAGTTTGTTTTGCCGCACGCAGATGGGAATGCCGCTGCAACATGGTACTTCTTGCCTTCTGGAGATGTGACGCCCAAAATCAGCATGTGCTCGGCCAACCAGCCTTGATCACGGCCCATGGTGGAAGCAATACGCAGTGCCAAACACTTCTTGCCCAATAGCGCATTGCCACCGTAGCCGGAACCGTAAGACCAAATTTCGCGTGTTTCTGGGTAATGAACAATGTACTTGGTGGTGGGGTTGCAAGGCCAAGCCACGTCTTTCTGGCCTGCTTCCAACGGGGCACCTACGGTGTGTACACAAGGCACAAACTCGCCGTTTTCGCCGAGCACGTCATACACTGCTTTGCCCATACGGGTCATCATGCGCATGTTGGTGACCACGTAAGGTGAGTCGGACAACTCCACACCAATGTGAGCAATGGGGCTACCCAGAGGGCCCATCGAGAAGGGAACCACATACAGGGTACGACCCTTCATGCTGCCCGCAAACAAACCGTTCAGCGTTTCACGCATTTCTGCGGGTGCTTTCCAATTGTTGGTGGGGCCGGCATCTTCTTCTTTTTCAGAACAGATGTAAGTGCGATCTTCAACACGAGCCACGTCTGAAGGATCAGACCATGCCAGGTATGAATTTGGGCGCTTTTCTGGATTCAGCTTGCGCAAGGTACCTGCTGCCACCATTTCGGCGGACAGGCGATCGTACTCGGCTTCTGAACCATCGCACCAAACGATGTTCTTTGGTTGTGTGAGGGACGCAATCTCTTGCACCCAGGCAATCAGCTTTTTGTGTTTAACAAAAGCTGGCACAGTCTGAGTGACCATTGACGGCACTGCGCTCATAATAAAAACCTCCAAGGTAGATGAATTGAATTCTTTTCCGCATTGATGCCTGATTGGGCTCTGAAGGGGCTCTACGGAATATGACTCTTTTGGAGTTTCTAGGGTATTCCGGAACCCGCCTCGCGCGGTCTGTCTGGCGATGTGTTTTTTCTGCGGCTATTTTCAGAAAAATGAGACATCGACGTGAAACAGCTTTCCAGTTTAACATGCTGACATCAAAGAGAAATAATCTTTTTTAATCAATCTTATAGTCGTGTGGGGACTAGGCATGCGTTTGATAGCAATATGCACTGGTTTGGTGACCCCTTTGGTACTCAAAGGGGGTGATGGGCAGGCCAGAACTACACCATCAGGGATCGTCAAACAGGCAGTAAGCACCTTGGAAAAGCCGTTGCAAATCGAAGTTAAACCGCTGGGTGTAGTGGGCGACGAACAGTACGACCACACGGTGCACGGCGGTTTGGACAAAGCGGTGTACATGATGCCTTGTGAGCACTATCCCTTTTGGTCTGAGCAGCGCCGTTTGAACGGATTATCGAGCGAGCTACCTTGGGGAATGCTGGGCGAAAACTTGGTGTGCGAAGGCTTGAGCGAAGAAAACCTGTTGCTGGGCGATGAGCTGCACATCGGCGATGTGATTTTACGGGTTACTCAACCGCGCGAGCCTTGCTACAAATTTGCGGTGCGGATGGGCTATTCAAAAGCGCCCAAACACATGGTGCAAAACGGCTGCTCGGGCTGGTACCTCAGGGTTGTTAAACCGGGCATGATTCAGGCCGGAAGTCCGATTCAAAAAGTGAGCACGGGCGAAGGCAAAACAGTGCTAGACCAATTCAGGTTTTTGACTCGGAAGGGTCAATTGGATTTATTGGACTGACTTTGTTCGAGATTCAATCCGAAAAGTTCTCAAGACCGTAGTGCGCTTTCAACAACATTTTCCACTTTGGGTTGGGGTCCATCTCAAACTGACTTTGCAACAATGCCTTGCCCTCTTCGTCCCAGCCGTCTTTGAGATAAAGCCCAAAAAGGGCCTCAGCAAGCACTGAGCTGCGTGGCAACCTGCGCATCCACTCTTCGCCTTGAACCATGGCTTCCCGGTGCCTGTTGGCTTCTGTGAGGGCGTTGATTGCCTCTGCAGCCTCAAAGTCATCCACCACTGATTTTCTCAACAACTCTGAACGAATCCGTTTTTCGCCCAAATAACTAAGTAGTGACTTCAGACGAAGCCTTCGCCACCGTTGGTCGTAGGTTTTCCAAGTGACTAAGGTGCTGGGTTGCAAGGTGGACAGGTGATTGACTTCCTCTTCGACCAAGGCGAACACGGTTTGAAGATCACAAGCAGCAAGTGACTTCCACCACCAATCGGGCTGAATAACCGCAGCTTGGTCGAGAATAGCCAGAGGGTAAATCCAATAAGCCCTTTCGACCGCATCTGGGATGTGCTGTGACACTTGGCTAAGCCAGTAGCGGGATAGGCCTCGAACCGAATGGAGCAAAGCACCCGAGCGGTCATCCGCCCCTTCGCACGTGGGTATAAATCGCTCTAGCGCAATTGCGATCACTTGCAGAGCAAATACCTGATGGGAGGGATTGGGCGTAGGCCGATCCAAAACAGAATGTGCCCAACCCTGCAAAATCTGGGCTCGTACGGTGAGCTTCTCGCTAGCCTGTGCCGATGGGCACTTGGTTTGACCCAAATACTTTGAAATGGCTTTTCGTATGGGCTTGGTGTCTAGGCCAAGATCAGGCGGACGCTGGGCTTGTGATGCCACTTGTAGTTGATCTTGGACAAAGCAAATCACCTCCAAACACTGAAACGCGCGAGAAAGCTCGGGAATGTGTTGTGACGCAGCACCTAGCCACGACAACCAATCAGAACCTTTCCGCGATTGAAGGGAGGGGAACTGCATGGAATGCTTCCTAAGCCCGCCCTACCTTGTATTGCGCGGGGGCATAGGCTCGCCCTTCTGTGAAGCTTCGAATTTTGGCATGTTTGCTGGTTCGGCCAGTGACCCTTTCCCGCCACATTTTGAAACTGCTAAGCTTCATTTGCTTGCGCATCAATTGGATGGTTGCAGACTCATTCAGTCCGAATTGGGTCTGAATGGCTTCAAAAGGGGTGCGATCTTCCCATGCCATCTCGACAATTCGGGAAAGTTCTTCTTCTGTGAAATTCCTGACACGGACTTTGGACATAACTGCGATACGATAGGGAAATTCGAATTCCTAGTATGACAGAAGGAGTCTATAAGTGAAAAGACTGGGAGGTTTCTTGATTGGATTGCCCGCTGCAATTGTGGTGGTGTTCGCTGGTTTGGGCATGTATTCAAAAACTGGCGGGCCTCCGGGTATACAAAATGGGCAACTTGCAGCATGCCCGAGCAAACCAAATTGCGTGAGCAGTGAAAGCGCACCGAGCGACAGCCATTCCATCCCCGGCATACAAATTGGATCAACCGTGGGAAAAGATCCACTTGAATCGGCTCAAAAGTCCATTACCGAACTGGGCGGTCAGGTGAATTTTACGAGCGACAATTACCTGGCAGCCACGTTTACCAGCGGCCTGTTTGGCTTTGTGGATGATTTGGAGATGCAAATCGACAGCGGCAGCGGTTTGATACACGTACGCTCCGCTTCGAGAGTGGGGTACAGCGATTTCAATGTCAACAGAAAACGGGTTGAGGCTTTGCGGGCGAAGCTTACTCAAACCAAATAATTGAAAAACTCATTTCCCGATACAGAAACGGCTGAAAATTAGCCCCAGTAAGTCATCGGGAAGCATGCGGCCGGTAATTTCGCCCAAGCTGTCATGAGCAAGCCGAAGCTCTTCGGCGAATAAATCTAGAATGCGGTCATCTTGCTGGGCATATTCTGAAGCCATGTCAAGATGCTGGCCACAACGCTTTAAGGCATCCACATGCCTTTGGCGGGCCATGAAACCGTGGTCTGGCGTGTGGGTGATGTGGGCCAACCTGAGGATTTCATCCTTGAGTTTTTCCAATCCCAAGCCAGTTTTTGCAGAAACGGATACGTGGGCATCCAAACTTAAAACCGCATTCGAAGTCTCTGAAAATTCCGACACCAAATCTGCCTTGTTGAACACAGTCAGTATGGGCAGCCCATTGGGCATGGACTTCCTGATGCCGTCATCCACCGGGCAAGGGGGCTGGCTGGAATCAATCAAATGGATAACAAGGTCTGCCTCCAGAATGGATTTCTGGGTGCGCTCAATGCCAATTTGTTCGACCTCATCTTGAGTTTGGCGCAGGCCAGCTGTGTCCACCAACACCATGGGAATACCGCGGATGTTAAGGTCTTGCTTGATGCGATCACGGGTGGTGCCCGCAACTGGCGTGACGATGGCAATGTCCTCCCCTGCCAATGCGTTGAGCAAACTGGATTTGCCTACATTGGGCTGCCCGACCAAAACCACTTGCAAACCGTCCCTGAATTTAACGCCTTCTTGGGCCGCTTGAAGGAGCAAGCTGAAGGTGTCCAAAATGGATTTCAACTGACCCTTGGCATCTGCTTTTTCGAGAAAATCAATTTCCTCTTCAGGGAAATCCAAGGTGGCTTCAAGCAGCAAACGCAGGTGGGTAATTTGATCGGCAAGCCGAGTAACTCGCTCTGAAAACACGCCGCTCAGCGAAGCGGCCGCCGCCTTTACTGCGGATGCTGAACTGGCGTCAATTAAATCAGCCACCGCTTCGGCTTGAGCCAAATCCAACTTGCCGTTCAAAAAAGCCCGTTGAGTAAACTCGCCCGCTTGGGCATGACGCAAAGGGATATCCAATTCCCGAGCCACTTCCAAAGCACGGCCAAGTACCGCTTGAAGCACGCCCGAACCACCGTGACCTTGAAATTCAAGCACGTGTTCACCAGTGAAGGAATGGGGCGCAGGGAACACCAGCGCGATACCTTCGTCAATCAAATGCTGTTGACTGTCTTTGACACGAATCAAAGTGGCGTGGCGTGGCTTAAGAAAGGGAGACTTACTGGATTCTGCGGAAATCAATTCGGAGGAAACTGAATCGGCAAGGGTGGATTCAGCATCAGCGGGAGGCGCCGCATGGCCAAAGCAGAAGGCTTGGCAAAACTGCAAGAACTCAGGCAGACACTCAGGCAAAGACTCAAGGGCAGACCCAGCCCCGGAGCGTGATGGAAATGAAAACCGCAACACTCCCACCCCACCCTTTCCGGGTGCGGTGGCAATGGCGACTATGGCATCAGCTGGCTGCACCTGAATCAATTTTGCGGGTGATTGCCCACTGCTGTGCAATCGACAAAATGTTGTTAACTACCCAATACAACACCAAACCGGACGGGAAGAACAAGAACATGAATGAGAAGATCAAAGGCATGATCATCATCAACTTGGCCTGCATCGGATCAGGTGGCGTGGGGTTGAGCTTGGTCTGGATGAACATGGTGATGGCCATGACAACCGGCAGAATGTAGAAAGGATCCGGCGTAGCCAAATCGGTAATCCAACCCAACCAAGGTGCATTGCGCATTTCAACGCTGGCCAACAACACCCAGTACAAGGAAATGAACACTGGAATTTGAACCAAAATGGGCATGCAACCGCCCAAGGGGTTAATTTTCTCGCGCTTGTACATGTCCATCATGGCGCGTTGGAAACCCATTTTGTCGTCGCCGTATTGCTCCTTGAGCTTCTGCATGCGAGGACCCACTTTACGCATTTTGGCCATGGACTTGTAGCTGGCTGCAGAAAGCGGATAGAAAGCGGCTTTAATTAAGACGGTCAACAGGATAATTGCCCAACCCCAGTTGCCCACATAAGCGTGAATTTGCTCTAGCAGCCAAAAAATAGGTTTGGCGATGACAGTCAACCAACCATAATCAACCACCAGCTCAAGGCCGGGGGACAATTGCTCCAGAACATGTTGATCCTGAGGACCGGTGTAGATTTTTGAGGTGTAAGTCAGCTGTTGTGCAGGGGCAATCGTACCCAGTGAAGCCACAATGCCTGCGGAGTATAGGTTGTTGTCCACTTTACGGGTGAAATTGGTGCGGGGCCCGGCTTGCGGAACAATTGCGGACACAAAATAATGCTGCACCAAGGCAACCCAACCCGTGTCACTGGACTTCACAAAGTCAGCTTTGTTGTTCTCAATGTCCTTGAACTGCACCTTCTGGTACTTGCCTTCGTTGGTGTAAAACGCGGGCCCAGTGAAAGTGGAGTAAAAAGCGGACTCATCCGGCATGGGATTGGCGTCGCGGGTAATCTGTGCATACAAATTGGGCGCAACTGGGCCTGCGTTTAAATTCTTAACGTCTGTTTTGACATCAATCGTGTACTGGCCTTTGTACACAGTGAATGTGTGGGTCAGTTCAACACCATCACCCACGGACTTGAACACCAAATTCAGTTTGTCTTGGCCAGCAGCCAAAGTGGTAGGGCCTTCCACGAACTCAAATGCGCTGCGGTGATTGGGCAAACCGGCAGTACCCACCAAACCCATTTGATTGACATAGGTACGGTTAGGCGATTGCTCAAACAGGCTTACGGGTGTGTCTAACATCTTGGCCGATGCGGGATGGGCCAACAAGCGAGAACCTACAATTTGAGCACCTTGCGTGGAGAAATCAAGCTCCATGACATCGTTTTTAACTCGTACGATTTTGACAGGGGCCACAGTCGCGACAGGTACTGCAGGTGTCGCCGTGCCATCAAGCTGAGGCGCATCCGGTGATTTGACTTCAATGCCGGTGGGTAACTCATTGCTGGCAGCCGCTTTGGCGGCATCAACACTTCCAGCGGGCGCGTTGGCTGGTGAGGAAGCGGTTGGCATGCCAAATAAAGTGGGGTTACCAATGGACTTTTGATAGTTGTCCCAAAGCATGATGAGGGACAAACTGAAAATCATCAGCAGGATTAGCTTGCGCGTTTCCATGGTGATCCTTATGACTGTGGTCGTTGGTTGGTTGGGTCTGCCTTAGACCTGGACCTTGGTTTGGCTGGAGGAACCAAATCGATTCCGCCGTCATTCCAAGGATTGCATCGGCAAATGCGCCTGATGGACAATGCGCTACCCTTCAAGGTGCCGTGGATTTTAACCGCTTCGAGGGCGTACTGGGAGCAAGATGGGTAAAAACGGCAACTCGCGGGAAAAAGAGGGCTCACCGCGAGCTGGTAGCCGCGAATTAATCCGGTGACAACGCGTTCAATAATTGACGGATTTCTTTCCACCAAATGGCCTTGTCTGCAGGGCGCACAAGCGGCGCAGGCCGAGTTAACCGTACCAAAATTCGACCATTGGGGAATGATTTGGCTTTTTCCCTGCACGCTTCGCGAAATATGCGTTTGAGTGCGTTACGGCACACTGCACGCTTGGCAAAACGCTTGGGTACCAAAATTCCGAACTGAAAAGAATCAGTGCTGGGTAAATAATGGAGTAACAACCTGGCGCTTCGACCCACTGGCTTGGTTTTAAGCAGTGGCCCAAAGCCCTCAGAGATGCTGATTTTCTCGACCTTTGGGCCGATGCGACTGGAATCCAGTTGCTTAAAACCTGTTGGGAATCAAGGAAGAAGCGCAAGAACTGGCACAGCGAGCCCAAAGATCAAGGGCCGAACGGTGCTGAATTTGCGCAAACATTCCTAAATTACACAGCCAGACGAGCACGACCCTTGGCGCGGCGAGCACGCAGAACAGCGCGGCCACCACGTGTTTTGGAGCGAACCAAGAAACCGTGAGTGCGTTGACGACGTGTTTTAGAGGGTTGGTAAGTACGTTTCATAATGAGCCTCGAGCCCAGTGGGGCGATTCATGGGGAACCCAAGATTATATGCTGAATATTGTGAATTGAACAGATTGAATGATGTAATTGATGCAAGTGACTTATAAAGCAGAGAGTCACGTGGCGAATTGGATACAATGAAGGGTTAGATAATTTGTCTCAAAGGCCATACTGTATTGTGATTGATCAATTCTGGAACCACTGTGTTGAATCACTGAGCAAGGAAATCCCGAGCCAACAAATGAAGCTTTGGATTGAACCGTTGAGTATCGTGAATTTCGACGAGGACACCGCCAGACTGACCATGGCCGCGCCCAACCGATTCAAACTGGATTGGGTTATCAATAATTTTGGTGGGCGCTTCAATGAGCTGGCCACCGGGTTTTTTGGTTGCGACATCGCGGTGGATTGGCAGGTAGCCCCTCGGGCTGCGGTAAGCGCACCGCCCAAATCAGCTTCAAGCAACGGCAGTGGTGCTTACCCCAGCAGTTACGCCAACAGCCCCTCCCCTTCTGGACGCACTCCAGAACAACGCGCAGAGGCTGAGGAAACCCGCAGGGAAGAAATTGCAGCCAGCGTGTATGAACGCTCAAAGTTGAACAAAGACCTTTGCTTTTCGAACTTTGTTTCCGGCCGTGCCAACCAGCTGGCCAGGGCAGCAGCAGAACAGGTGGCTGCGAACCCTGGCGTTTCGTATAACCCATTGTTTTTGTACGGTGGCGTGGGCTTGGGTAAAACCCACTTGATTCATTCAATTGGTAATAAATTACTGGAAATGAATCCGAAGGCGTCGATACGCTACATCCATGCTGAGCAATACGTCAGCGATGTAGTGAAGGCCTACCAGCGCAAAGCTTTTGAAGAGTTCAAGCGGTCGTATTACTCCTTGGACTTGCTGCTCATCGACGATATTCAGTTTTTTGCGGGCAAAAGCAGGACGCAAGAAGAATTTTTCTATGCGTTTGAGCAATTGATTGCGGCAAAGAAGCAAATCATCATCACCAGTGATACGTATCCAAAAGACATTCAAGGCATAGAAGACCGTTTGATTTCAAGGTTCAACAGCGGTTTGACCGTGGCCATTGAACCACCCGAGCTGGAAATGCGGGTTGCCATTCTGCTGAAAAAGGCAGAGCAACAGAAAGTGAAGTTTGGCGAAGATGTGGCTTTTTTTGTGGCCAAACACATGCGCTCAAACATTCGGGAATTGGAAGGCGCACTGCGCAGAATCATGGCCTATGCGTCTTTCCACAATAAACCAATCACCATGGATCTGGTGAGGGATGCATTGCGAGACATGATTTCAGTCCACCATGGGCAAGTGTCAGTGGAAACGATCCAAAAGACCGTATCTGACTATTACAAAATGAAAGTGGCTGACATGTTCTCAAAACGCAGACAAGCCAATATTGTGTTGCCTAGGCAGGTGGCCATGTATTTGGCAAAAGAATTGACTGAGAAGAGCTATGTTGAGATTGGAGAGCTGTTTGGTGGCAGGGACCACACAACGGTTTTGCATGCTGTGAACAAAATATCGGATTTGAGGAATCAATCCAGTGAGCTGAACCATGCCTTGCATGTGCTGGACCAGACCCTAAAAGGTTGATTTAGAATTGTGGATAAGTCTGAAAACAATGTGCGTAAAGCAAGTAGTTATCCACAGAAAAAAAAGAACCTCGGAAGGCTAGAAAAAGTTATCCACAGTGTCCAGAATGACTTCGATCAGTTGTACACCAGTTATAAAAGAACCTAAGGCAATGTTTTTAAATAAGTAAATAGGGTTATCCACAGTAAATGGTCAACTCTATTAACCAATCCTAAAAGGAATTACAAGATGGAATTAATACATAGCTCACGCGATGCATTGGTTCGAAAACTGCAGATTGTGAGCAATATTGTTGAGCGTAGAAATACCTTGCCAGTGTTGGCAAACATTCTTTTGAAGAAAGCAGGGAATGTATTGACGATTTTGTCTTCAGACATTGAGATGCAAATTCAAACACAGGTTGAAGTGCCAGCAGGTGAAGATGTATCAACCACAGTGGCTGCACGTAAGTTCTTGGATATTTTGAGATCTTTGCCTGACAACACGGATGTACAGGTCACTTTGGATGCCAGAAAAATGGCAGTCAAAGGCGGTAAAAGCCGTTTTGCATTGCAAACCTTGCCTGCTGAAGATTTCCCGCTGGTGCAAGAGCCCAAAGAATGGGTAAGCCAAATTACTTTGGCCCAGAAAACACTGAAGCAGTTGCTGACTTTGGTGAACTTTTCAATGGCTCAACAGGATTTGCGCTACTACTTGAACGGCGTACTGCTGGTGGTGGATGGAGCGGTTATTCGTGCTGTGGCCACAGATGGACACCGCTTGGCTTATGCAGATGCACCTGGCCAAGGTGGTGAAACCAAGCATGAAGTGATTATTCCGCGCAAAACCGTGTTGGAATTGTCGCGATTGTTAAACGAGACGGACGACCCGGTAACCATTGATTTGGCTAGCAATCAGGCCAAATTTTCGTTTGCGGACATCACTTTGATTACAAAGCTGGTCGAAGGGAAATTCCCAGACTACCAACGGGTTATTCCAAAAAACCACCAACATCAAGTGGTTTTGGCACGTGAAACACTGTTGAAGTCTTTGCAGCGTGCATCTATTTTGACCAGCGATAAATTTCGCGGAATCCGCTGGATCATCGCCCCGACGGGCCTGACCATCGTTGCCAGCAATTCGGATCAGGAAGAAGCGCGAGATGAAATCGAGGTGGACTATTCCGGCCCCGAGATTGATGTGGGTTTTAACGTAAACTACCTGCTGGATGTGTTAAACAATCTAAAATCTGACAATGTGCAGTTCACCCTGCAAGACGGTAACAGCAGTGCGTTGGTGACCAATCCGGGCAAAGATGACTTCAAATACGTCGTCATGCCCATGCGCATTTAAAGATTTAGAAACAGAAACTAAAAACTAGAAGATTTGCTATGACGTCTGAAAACCAAGTATTACCCGGCGAGGATTCTCAGCCGGATTACGGTGCTGGCTCCATCAAAATGCTGAAAGGCCTGGAGGCGGTTAGAAAACGCCCAGGCATGTACATCGGTGACACCAGCGATGGTACCGGCCTGCACCACATGGTTTTCGAGGTGGTGGACAACGCAATTGACGAGGCTTTGGCGGGTCATTGTGATGAAATTTTAGTCACCATTCACACCGACAATTCAATTTCAGTGGTGGACAACGGGCGAGGCATTCCCACCGATATCCACAAGGAAGATGAATTTGGTCGCAGTGCGGCTGAAATCGTGATGACTGAGCTGCATGCCGGTGGCAAGTTTGACCAGAACAGCTACAAAGTGTCCGGTGGTTTGCATGGCGTGGGCGTGTCGTGCGTGAATGCCTTGTCAGAATGGTTGCGCTTGACCATCCGCCGTGGTGGCAAAGTTCACCAAATGGAATTCCGCAAGGGTGACCGTGTGGATGTGCTGAAAGTGGTTGGCGACACCGAAAAACGTGGCACTGAAGTGCAGTTTTTGGCAGATCCCGAAATTTTTGGTGTGGTGGAGTTTCATTACGAGATTCTGGCCAAACGCCTGCGCGAACTTTCATTCCTGAACAATGGCGTCAAAATTAAGCTGGTAGACCAACGCCAAAACAAGGAAGAAGACTTCGCGTTTGCAGGCGGTGTTGCTGGTTTTGTGGAATACATCAACAAATCCAAAACCGTGTTGCACCCGAATGTGTTTTACGCATCGGGCGACGCCATGGTGGGTGCAGCAACGATCACGGTTGAAGTGTCGATGCAGTGGAATGATTCATTCAATGAATCGGTGCTGTGCTTCACCAACAACATTCCCCAACGGGATGGTGGTAGCCACCTGACTGGCTTGCGCGCAGCCATGACGCGTGTGATCAACAAGTACATTGAAGACACCGAAATTGCTAAAAAAGCCAAGGTGGCCACCAGTGGCGATGACATGCGTGAGGGATTGACTTGCGTGTTGTCAGTGAAAGTGCCTGAGCCGAAATTCAGCTCTCAGACCAAAGACAAATTGGTGAGCTCTGAAGTACGCCCAGCGGTTGAAGAGGTTGTAGCCAGCAAGTTGGAAGCGTTTTTGCAGGAACGTCCTGCCGATGCAAAAATTATTTGCGGAAAAATTGTAGACGCAGCCCGTGCGCGTGAAGCTGCACGACGTGCCCGCGAAATGACACGCCGCAAAGGTGTGCTGGACGGCGTGGGCCTGCCAGGCAAGCTGGCCGATTGCCAAGAACGTGACCCAGCCAAATGCGAACTGTACATTGTGGAGGGCGACTCTGCGGGTGGTTCGGCCAAGCAGGGCCGCGATCGTAAATTCCAAGCCATCTTGCCTTTGCGCGGTAAGGTGCTGAACGTTGAAAAAGCGCGGTTCGATAAGCTTTTGCAGTCTGAACAAATCACAACTTTGATTACCGCTTTGGGCACCAGCATTGGCAAGGATGACTTTAACCTTGAAAAGTTGCGTTACCACCGCATCATCATCATGACCGATGCGGACGTGGACGGTGCACACATTCGCACCCTTCTGCTGACTTTGCTTTACCGTCAGATGCCTGAATTGGTTGAGCACGGCCACATTTACATTGCCCAGCCCCCTTTGTACAAGGTGAAAAACGGCAAAGACGAGCGTTACCTCAAAGACGATGCGGAAGAAGCAACCTACATGATGGGCGTGGCTTTGCAAAAGGCCAGCTTGATTCCCGGCGAGGGCCGCCCAGCAATTGGCGGCGAGGCACTTGAAGAATTGGCGCGCCAGTTCGTGACTGTTGGCGCTGTGGTGAACCGTTTATCACGTGTGATTGATGGCGATGTGCTGAATGCGATTGTTGAAGGCGTAACACTGAATTTGGACGATGCGATTAATTCGCAAAAATCAGCCGATGATTTGGTGAGTGTGCTGGACCAAGAAATTTTCCAAGTGTTCCCGCAATTTGATGAGCAAACGGACAAGCACCGTTTGATGATTCACAGACGCCACCACGGTAACGTGAAAGTGTCCATCATTGACCGCGATTTTGTACACGGTGGCGACTATGCCATTTTGTACAAGGCTGCTGAAACCTTCAAAGGCTTGCTGAGCGACGGTGCAGAAGTGCAGCGCGGTGAAGGCGAAAAGCAGAAGGTGCAGGCTGTGGTTAGCTTCCGCGAAGCAATGGCATGGCTGAAAGAGCAAGCAGAAAAATCAATCAGCAAGCAACGCTACAAAGGCCTGGGTGAAATGAACCCCCAGCAGTTGTGGGAAACAACCATGGACCCCACGGTGCGCCGTTTGTTACGTGTGCAGATTGAAGATGCGATTGCTGCAGACCAAATTTTCACGACTTTGATGGGTGATGAAGTGGAACCGCGTCGTCAATTTATTGAAGCGAATGCGATGAAGGCCAGCAATATTGATGTGTGATTGTTTTTTGAACCTATCCATATTGAGCCTTCTCTAGGTCAAAACAAAACCTCCAAAGCCCAGGATTAAACCTGGGCTTTTTTGTTAAAAATCCTCAGTTGAAAGGAAAATGAAATGAATTTGAAAATTATGTTTTATGCCGGGCTCTTGCTTGTGGCGTTATCGGGTTGTAGTGCAATGACTGCGCAAAACCCATCGGAAGGCTATTCACCTGTGAACGCGATCAAGATGGAGGGTTCCGGCAGTGTGATGTTGTTCGGTGCGGATGTGGTGGCTTACCAATCGATGAACAAGTATGTGCAGGGCACCAAGTCCATTCAATCGACGTACAAAGGCGTGGATTTCTACTTCTCAAGCGTTGAACACAAAACCCTTTTTGACCAAACACCCGAGAAATACCTGCCCCAATTTGGTGGCTACTGTGCCAATGGCATCATGTTTGGCATTCCTTGGGGTGGCAACGCCGACAATTTTTTGATGAAAGACGGGAAGGTTTATATTTTTGGGGGAGAGGTCTCGCAAAAAGCCTTTGCTTTGGAGCTGGACAAAAATATTGCTCTGTCTGAGCAATACTGGAAGAATGAGATTCAAGGTTCGAATAGCTTTATACAGCGTGCAAAGCGCTTGGTTTTAAGAGTACCGCATTACAAAACGGGCGAAGAACAGGCCAATGCAGTCGCTGCTGCCGGGAAGTGATTGCGGTTAGCCCAAAAAATCGAACAACAAAACAATGAGAGACAGAGATGGCAAAAACAGTATTGATCACAGGCAGTTCGACAGGCATTGGCCGTGTAGCGGCTGAGTTTTTTCAAAAGCAGGGTTGGAATGTGGCTGCTACCATGCGCACGCCCTCTAAAGAAACAACATTGAACACCTTGAACAATGTGATTTGCCCCGCTTTGGATGTAACCAGCACGGAGTCGATTCAAGTCGCAATGGCTGAAACCATCAAAGCGTTTGGGTCGATTGATGTGGTGGTGAACAATGCAGGGTACGGTTTGAATGGGCCGTTTGAAGGGGCCTCGGATGAGCAAATACGCCGTCAGTTTGAAACCAATGTGTTTGGACTGATGGCAGTGACCCGTGAAATGCTGCCCCACTTCCGCAACCGCAAGGCTGGTGTGGTGGTCAACGTGGCGTCCATGGGGGGTAGGCTCACATTCCCCTTGTACAGCGTGTACCACAGCACCAAATGGGCTGTGGAGGGCTTCAGTGAGTCTTTGAGGTTTGAGCTGGAGCCGTTGGGCATTCGGGTCAAGATTATTGAACCGGGGGCGATCAAGACTGATTTTTATGAACGGTCAAACGACAACACTTCGGCCACAGCCCCGGATGAGTACAACGCCTTTCAAGGCAAGGCGATGGCACGCATGAAAAAGGCGGGTAACAAGGGTATTGCACCGGTGAAGGTGGCTGAGGTCATTTTCAAGGCGGCAACCGATGATTCCGGCAAATTGCGTTACCCAGTTGGCCCCGACGCAACGGGTTTGTTGCTGATGCGCCGCGGAATGCCAGACAGTGTTTACGCCAAGGTGATTGGTGGCGCAATTATGAAGTAATGCATGAAGTAATTCATGAAGTGACACCAGCCATGAACGGGTCCTCCATTGGAGGGGATCCAAGTTGGGGCTTAACCTTTTTCAAAAAATGCCGAGAATAGGAGTACAGGGGAAAGAAACTCGGAGGTTGCCATCATGCCCAAACACACAAACCCACGACATTGGGGTGCCCAAATTTTGCTAAGTACCACAGCGGCTATGCCCATGTACTGCAGCACCTTACCGGCTTTTGCGGCGGACACTCCGTTTGGTTTTCAGATCGGTAAACCCGTGGCAGACCAATTGCCTGAATGTTCCAACGCCGACGCAGCGACCATGTGCGTGGAGCCGCAAGAAGAAGATGCCTACGGCAAAACATACCGTTTGCGCCATGAGCGGAATATTTTGGGTGGCTCCCCTCAAGCGGTGTACTTGGTTGAAACCCAGCAAGGCATTGCGCAAGTGCAGGTGGTGTTTCCAACCCAAACAGTGGGACTGGTTAAATCGATTTTAAACCACGCCTATGGCGAACCTGCAATGCAAGGCGAGCTGAAGTTGTGGGACGGTTACGGCTACAAGCCCGCAGCGCTGCAACATTGGGTGTTGGAAGATGGTGTGATTACTTTGCAAGATGCGACCACCCAAGGCGACCGCGCGGTGGCGGTGATTCGGTCCAATCAGGATTTTGATCGCACTTTGCCTTTGGGTAGCCAAGCGCCAGATTACCTAATCGCGATTTAAGGATCAATGAGTTGACAGTGCGAAGCTGAGCCTTCAGCATGGGGCTTGTCATTTCGTTGTGCCTCAGTGCTGCACCATTCCATTCATAATGAATACCTCTGTTAAACCTGCGCCACACCACCACAATTTGGACCACATTGTTCACCGCATTGGTTGGCTGCGCGCCGCCACTTTGGGTGCAAATGACGGCATTATTTCAATCGCCAGCCTGTTGGTGGGTATGGCGGCAGGTCAGGTGGGCGCCGAAACTCTACTTTTGAGCGGTGTGGCAGGTGTGGTGGCGGGCAGCTTGTCCATGGCGGCTGGCGAGTATGTGTCGGTTAGCAGCCAAGCAGATGCTGAGAAGGCGGAATTGGACATGGAGGCTGCGCACTTGGCCTCGCACCCTGAATTTGAATTGAATGAGCTGACTCGTATTTACGTAGACCGTGGCTTGGACGAGGCCTTGGCCCGCCAAGTGGCGTCGGATTTGATGCGCCATGACCCTTTGGGTGCGCACGCCCGTGACGAATTGGGAATTACCGAAAGCATGAGCGCCAAGCCTTTGCAGGCCGCGTGGTCATCCGCTTTGTCATTTTGCGCAGGCGGTGCCCTGCCCTTGTTGATGGCCTATTTGGGCACACTGAGGGAATGGGGCACCAACACGCAGGTGCTGGCCATTTCCATTTCAGCGTTGCTGGCCTTGGTGCTGACGGGTTATGTTGTGGCCCGTGCGGGCAAATCGCCGGTTCTGCGTTCAGTGCTGCGCATTACTTTGTGGGGCGGTTTGGCGCTGGGGCTTAGTTGGGCGGCTGGGTTTTTGTTTGACCTTCAGTTACATTGAGTTGCATTGAGAGGTGTTGATTTCGGTTTTCATCACATCAATTAAGGTGTCTTTGTCGCGCCAAACTTCGTTGACCCACACTTTAAAATTCTGCTTGAATGTGGGGTCGCTGCTGAAGTTGCCGGCCACCATGTCTGCCGGTATGTCTACAATCTCAACCACCACCTTCATATTGGGCTGTTTGCCGCACAACCAAGACCAGGTCAGATTGCCTTTAACCGGTTGGTAAACAATGGTGACATTCACCAAACCAGCGAATTGCTCACCCATGGCATTCAATGTGGCGCTAAGGCCGCCAAACTTGGGGTTGAGCAGGTTGCGGTAAAGGGATTTTTTCTTAATCCGTTTGGCTTCAGAAAACCGACTGCCTTCCAGAAAATTGATGACGGTGACAGGGGCTTCTTTGTAAACCTCGCAGGCTTTGCGGGTGGTTTCAAGGTCTTGATTGGCAAGCTCGGGGTTGCGGGCCAGTTTTTCACGGCTGTGGCGTTTCATGAAGGGGAAATCCATCGCCCAGCAAACAACGCCCACAATCGGCACCCAAATTAATTCTTGTTTCAGGAAAAAACGCCCAAACGGGCTGTGGCCGTGTAGCACATCAAACAACACCACAATGTCGGCCCAGGCTGTGTGGTTAGACAGTACCAAGTAGCTGCTGTCGGGTTTAAATTGCCCCCGTATTTCAACGCTGCCTTGCTGCCCGTGCATCAGGGCGTAAAGTTTTTTGTTTGACCCCACCCACCAAGTTGCGATTTTTACGCAGCAAGCCGATGCAAAGCGTTGCACACGATAAACGGGTACAAGGCGCAACAGAATGAAGGGCAGCATGATGATGAACCACATCGTGATGCAAGAAGACATCAGTACGACGGTGAGGGTGCCGGTAAGTCCTGGGGGTAAAAATCGAGAAAGTGGCACAGATAATCCTGTCAATAATCGAGCAAATTAAGGTTGATGCGGATATTACATGACATTGATGACAAGCGATGGAGTAAGCACTCAGTGCACACTTGCTTCCCGATTTTTAATCTTGGCTTCCGTCAAGTGGTTAACCATAAAGAGTTACTGTGCCATCCCTCTGTTTGGAGATTAATGAAGCTCATGAACAATGTAGGGTGGCTTTAACTCTTCTGGATCCTATGACTTCTCGTTACTCAAGTTGGGATTTTGGGTTGGACCGTGATTACGCGCGGGTTTCAATTCGGTTTATCGCCTGGCTTCTGGACTTTATTCTGATTGCTGGCCCCCTGATTGCTGGTGTGATTTATTTGGAATCGATCGATTCTGCGGCTAGGCCTGCTCGTGCAGACATCGTGATGATGGCTGTTATTTTGTACATCACCTTGTGGTGGCTTTACACGGGTTTGATGCATGCCTCTTGCTGGCAGGCCACCTTGGGTAAACGTGTGGCCAGAATCAAGGTCACGGACCGTCAAGGCAAGCGCATCTCAGGTGTAAGGTCTTTGTGGCGTACCTTGATGTGGATGGCGTGTTGGATGACGCTGGGCCTGGGGTTTTTGGTGATCATGTTCACTCGCAAGCGCACCTGCGTACACGATTGGTTTTCGGGCACGCTGGTGGTGAGGGCCAACGGTATTTTGTAGGCTTTTTGTTGGTTTATGGTGTGGGTAGGGCGATGGGTAAAGGCAAGCCGCCCAGTAAACCAGCATTGATGCGGTTGGTGCCTTGGAGCACTTCAAACCGGGCCGACATGGCTTCTGTGCCGCCTTTTTGTAAAATGGTGCTGACGGCCCAATACTCACACACTGCCTTTTCTTTGCTTAAACGCAAAATGCTGTAGCCGCGTTCGCTCATTTTGACGTGTTTGATGTGGGGGCTGGACACTCGGATGGCTTGCACCACTTCGTCTGGAATGGGCAGGCCGGGTGAGGTAATCGAGCTGACTACAAACTCGGTGGCCACGCTGCCGTCGCCAGTCAGTGGGTTGTAACCGCCTACCTGGCTAATTGGCAGGTTGGGATTGTCGGTGATGTCCGCCACCCACGCGCTGTGTACATCGCCTGTCAAAATAACCACGTCATTCACGGCCTCGCCGCCATCGCTGCCCCGCAGGGCATGGATGATTTTTTGGCGCTCGGCGCTGTAAGCATCCCAAGAATCGCCGTTCAGGCCTGAAGGGGCCAATACATCTTGCACCGGCGCAGGCGCAGGCGCCGGGTTGTTGACTCCGGGTTTGATGATCCATTGATGGAAAACCACTTGGTTGCCAATCAACTTCCAGCGGGCTTTGCTGTTGCGCAGTCCACCAATCAGGAAATCCATTTGCTCTTGGCCAATCATGGTGCGGTTGGGGTCAGAGGCATTGCCGGTGACGGGGTTGATGGGTATACCCAAGTCTTGATCGCGGTCAAAAAGGCGCGTGTCCAATAAAATAAGCTCGGCCATGTCGCCCAATTGAATTTTGCGGAAAATTTTATTGGCATTACCGGGTTCTGGCAGGCGTATGGGCATCCATTCGTCATAGGCTTTTTGCGCTGCTGCTTTGCGGACTGGCCATTCACCCTCGCCTTCGTTGTGGTTGTTGGCCCCATCGGTGTAGGAGTTGTCGGCGGACTCGTGGTCATCCCAAATGGTAATAAACGGGTAGCGCAGGTGCAGGGCGCGCAGGTCTTCCTCCTGCTTGTATTGGGAGTGGCGGGTGCGGTAGTCGGACAGGGTTTTGATTTCGCCTGGAGGTTGGTACTCGCGCAGGCTACCGTATTCGCCGTTGCCATACTCGTAAATGTAGTCGCCCAGGTGGACTATAGCGTCCAGGTCATTCCGTTTGGCCAGAAAGTTGTAGGCATTAAAAAAGCCGTGGGCAATGCTAGAGCAACTGACCAAACCCAAGTTCAAAGCCCGGTCTGTGCCCGTGGCTGGCATGGTGCGCGTGCGCCCCACTGGGCTGTTGCTGCCATTGCTGGTAAAGCGGTAGAAATAAAATTTGTCGGCCTGCAAGCCTGTGCAGTCGATTTTGACTGTGAAGTCGCGGCTGGAATCGGTGGTGAAGTTGATCGATTTGACCGGTTTGGTCAATGCCTCGTCCTCAAACACCTCAACCCGCCCGGCAACTGCTTGTGCTGCTTGGGTGGGAGTAATGCGGGTCCACAAAATTACCCGATCAAACAAGGGGTCGCCACTGGCCACGCTGTGCACAAAGCTGACGCTTTGGGCCGGGGCTCCGTCACCTGCGGGGGTGGTCGGGGTGCCCGAGCCAGATCCTGAGCCGCTTGGGCTGCTGCCATCGCTGCCGCAACCTTGAAGTGTGGCAGAGCCAACCAAGGTGGCCCCAACAAGGCCAAAGCCTCTCAGAAAGCCCCTGCGGCTAAGGCCTGGGCGTTTTTGGGCACGGGTGCGTTTTCTGCGAGGGGCTGACATGGTTTTAATCCTTGCTTTCTAATTGTTGGGTGGGGACAAGAGCCGGGGTGACTAAGGCTGGGTTTATTCTGGAATAATCAGCTCATACAGCATGCCCAAGCCCAAGCCGTACCCACCTTGCAAGGCGGGGCCTCCACGGTCGCTGGTGAAGTACATGCGTTTGCCGTCCGGGCTGAATGCAATGCCGGCAATTTCCGATTGGTCTTGGCCGACAATTTGCAACAGGGGCACGGTCACACCATCCGGATACACCACTACCACTTGCATGTCGCCGCCGTCTTCGGCCACCAGCACTTCACCAAACGGGGTCATGGTGATGTTGTCTACGCCGCTGAGGATGTTGTTGGGGGCTTTGGCGGTGTTGAAGTCATAAACCACCTCCAGCGTTTGGGCGGTGGTGTTCAACATCCAAATGCGGTTGTCACCTTTGGTGGCAAAAAACACGCGGTCGTTTTGGTACCAAACGCCCTCGCCGCCGTCAAAAACCGCAGTGTCTGCAATCCGGTTTTCTGTTTGTGGGGCGGTGGGGTTGAGGGCATTCACCCATTCATAGGCGATGGGTGCTTTGAGCGCATCGTTTACGGGCAACTTGACCTTTAAAACCTGCAACAGGCCATTTTCCATTTTGGCGGGTTTGCTGCTGTCAGACCAATCCGAGGCTGCAGGTACCCAGCGGTAAAACCGTCCATCGGGCGTGTCTTCAGTCATGTAGAACACACGGCGTACGGAGTCAATCGCAACTGCTTCGTGGCTGAACAAGCCCAGTGCGGGCAGCGGGCGGGCTGCTTTCAAACCCAGGGGGTCGCATTCCCACACAAGGCCAGTGGGTACTTCTTCGCAACTTAGCCAAGTTTTCCAGGGTGTGATGACGCCTGCACAATTGAATGTGGTGCCTGACAGGATTCGATAGCTGTCCACCACTGTGCCGTCCGCGTCAAACACCAAAGCGCTTGCGCCGCCCAAGCCGGGCACAAAATTCTCGATGGGGTTGGTCAATGGGGCCAGTTGCGGTACTTGAAAACCAAGGGTACCCACGCCCGGCACCTCACTGTTGGAGCAATAAATCCAGCCGCCATTGTCGCGCGGCACCACGCCACCCCCGTCATTGAATATGTGCCAGGGGTCTGCACCGGGTGCTGGGGGCAAGTTGCTGATTGCCACCACGCGAGTGGAAAAGCCTTTTGCCACCCGCACGCCATTCGCGTCAGGCTCACCGAGTGGGCCTATGTTGCGGAATCGGTACTTGCCATCCACCGCCCCAGATGCATTGAATCGATTGGGTACGACAGCAGGGGAGTTTTGGGGTTGAGTGGTGCTGGTCGAGTTTGAATCCGTGCCGCAACCGGCCAACCAAGGCAATGAGCTGGCCGCCGCCCCGGTCAAAAAGGCTTGTAAAAGGGTTCGACGCTGAGTTTGAAAATGGGCTTGTACTGCGGTGGGCGCTGAATGTGTGGACTGCTTCATGATTGGATTGCCTTGCAAATCAATTGAGACATCAAGCGTGATATCAATTCAGCTAATACTTCTTAGTTTGGATTTTGGTTTTAGGTGGCTATTCCATGTGACAGTTCATTGATTTGTCACATGGTTTGTGGGGAAGGGAATGCGCTTGCCTTACTGGTGCTTACCCTGATAAGTAAAGCAGGGATTGCAAAAAAGAATGTCGCGGTTTAACTTTGTCACTCTTGAATAAAGTTTGTTTAGAAATTGGACTGACCTTATTCATCAATTCTAGTCGGGGGAAAGAATGAAGAAATTTTTACTGGCAGCCGGCGCTGCAACTGTTTTGGCGGGTTGTGCCGCTGGGGGCATGTTTGGGCCAGCACCCAAAGACGGCGAGTTGGCAATGCCCAACGCGTATAAAACATGGCCTGTTTTCTTGGCAGGTATCGAGAAACCCACCGGCCACGTGCGTGATATTTACATCAACACCAAAGGCACTGAAGCCAAGAATGGCGAAGCATTCCCCAACGGGACACAATTCGTGATGGAGATTTACAAAGCCACCAAGGCCGATGGCGGCAAAATGGTCAAGGGTGATTTGGACCAAGTGTTTGTGATGTACAAAGGCAGCGGCTGGGGTTCCACAGCACCGGAAGGCATGAAAACAGGTGACTGGGTTTACAGCGCATTTGACCCCGCTGGCCAACCCAAAAAAGTGGATTACGGCACATGCCGTGGTTGCCACATCCCACTGGCCAAAGACGACTATGTATTTCACTATGCCAAGTACTTTGAAAAGCGTGCCAGCGTAGATGGCCCCAGCTATGCACAAATGCTGGAAAGCCACGCCGGTATGGTTGCCATGACCACGCAAGACGTGAAGCAGGCCAGCCAAGTGTTGAAGTGATTAAATTTCTGTGAGTTGGAAACCCCGAGCGTCTTAAGATGTGTCGGGGTTTTTTGTTTTGTGAGGTTAAGATTGAGTCCAGCGATTCAACACAAGAACAGCAAGTCATGCCTGAGGCATTAGGCATTAGGGAGACGCAATGAAAATTTTACGTTGGGGATTGCTGGTAGTGCTGGCCAGTTTGTGCGTGCTGGTTGGCATGGTTGGGTTCTTGGTTACCAATCGCTCCACGTTGCCAGATTTTCCTGCCCTTACCAACAACAGCAAGGGCCAGGTCAGGATGCTGTTTTTGGGCACCTCATCCATGTTGTGGACGGACGGCAAAACCAATTGGATGCTGGATGGATTTTTTTCCCGGCAACCTGTGTTGGACGTGATGCTGACCCAAATCGATGTACTTCGCCCACGTGTGGATGAAACTGCACAGAAGGCATTTGAAATCTTGAAAGTGCCCCCCGTTTTGGCCGCCGTGTTTGTGGCCCATTCCCATTACGATCACAGCATGGATGCGCCCTACCTGGCCAAGCAGTATGGTGGGCAGGTGATGGGATCTGGCTCTACCCAGCAAATTGCTTTGGGGCAAGGGCTGGACAAAAGCCGCACGCACCTGTTGACTGAAGGCACACCAGAACAACTTGGAGACTTCGAAATACAGGCCATTCGCTCGGCCCACGCCCCAACAGGTTTCACTGGCGGGTTTAACACCAAACCGCTGACCTTACCCGCCCATGCACTGGCGTTTAAAGAGGGTGTTAGCTACATGTTCGTGGTTAAACACAAGTCGCAACCCGATGGCGTTTTGGCCATTATTCAACCCAGTGCAGGCTTTATTCCGGGGCAAACCAAGGGTATTCAAACCGACACGGTTTTTTTGGGCGTGGGTGGGCTGGGCAAACTCAAAGAATCGCAAATCGAGGCGTATTGGCAGGAGCTGGTTATTCAGCCCAAAGCCAAGCAGGTTTACTTGATTCACTGGGATGACTTTACTCAACCCCTACTGCAAGGTGCAAGCCCAACCCCTCTGCAACCCATGCCCAAGGCGATGGATAACTTTGAGAAGTCCGCCGCCGTGTTGAAGCGTTTGGCTCAACAAGGCGGGGTGAACCTTTTTTTGCTTCAGAATTTTCAGCAGCTTAGCCTCGTTCCCACGCGTGGAAGCGCTCCACCCATTTGAGCAATTTTTCAGGGGCATGCGCTTTTTTCCACACGCCCGCCGTGTACTTGTTGGCCTCCGCCCAAGTGGGGTAGGTGTGGATGGTGCCCAAAATTTTGTTCATACCCAGGCCATGGCGCATGGCCAATACATATTCACACAGCAGGTCGCCAGCATGTTCGCCCACAATGGTGGCGCCCAAAATTGTGTCTTTGCCGGGCACAGTCAGTACTTTCACCCAGCCATGGGCCGCTTCGTCGGCAATGGCTCGGTCTAAGTCGTCCAGCCCGTAGTGGCTTATCTCGTAGGCAATTCCTTGGGCTTGGGCTTCTTGCTCATTCAAACCGACACGTGCCACTTCGGGGTCGGTGAATGTGGTCCAAGGAATGACGGTGTAATCGGCCTTGAATTTTTTGAACCGCCCAAACAAACTGTTAACCGCCGCATACCAAGCCTGATGCGCTGCTGTGTGGGTAAATTGGTAAGGCCCCGCTACATCGCCTGCGGCGTAAATGTTGGGGTATTTGGTTTGCAAATACTCGTTGGTAACCACTGTTTTGCTGGTTTCAATACCCAAATCTTCCAAACCAAAACCAGTCAAATTGGCCGTTCGACCCACAGCCAATAGCAGCGCATCAAACTCCACACGTGATGTGTGGGTGGACTTGTCTACGGGGTTGGTGGTTTCCAAATAAGCCACTTTTTGCCCGTCTTCCACTGCAAACTTCACAGGGCGGGTGTTCAAACGCACATCAATCCGCTCTTTCTCAAACTGCTGTTGCACGTATTCAGACACCTCTATGTCTTCGCGAATCATCAAGCGGGGCGCAAACTCCACTTGGGTCACCAAGGTTTCCAGGCGTGCAAAGGTTTGAGTCAATTCACAACCAATGGGGCCGCCACCCAGTACCATCAAGCGGTCTGGCTGCACCCGCAAATTCCACACATCGTCGGAGGTGTAATAACCCACCTCTTCCAAGCCCGGAATGGAGGGCACAAAAGGCCTTGCACCTGTTGCAATCACAATATTTTTGGTGCTGAGTGTTTCGGTTTTTCCGTCATTCAGCTGGATTTGTACTTCCCAAGGGCTGAGGATTTTTGCGGAGCCCTCTTTCACTTCCACACCCAAGCCGGTGTAGCGCTCAATCGAGTCATGCGGCTCAACGGTTTTGATAACGCGTTGAACGCGTTCCATCACCTCAGCAAAATCAAATGTGGCGGAGGCTTCACGAATACCCAAGGTTTTGGCTTTTTCCACTTGGCGCAGAAATTTGGCAGAGCGAATGAGGGCTTTGGATGGCACACAACCGGTGTTGAGGCAGTCCCCGCCCATTTTGTGGCGTTCGACCAAGGTGACTTTGGCTTTGACTGCAGCGGCAATGTAACTGGTGACCAAGCCGGCAGAGCCCGCGCCAATGACCACGATGTTGCGGTCAAATGATTTGGGTTTTTTAAACCCGCTGTACACGCGTGCCGATTTGATTTTGTCGAGAATTTTTTTGGCAACAATCGGGAAAATACCCAGCAACACAAAACTGCCCAGCAAGCCCGGCGACAAAATGCCGCTCAGTGAATCCAGCTGGCCCAATTGCGTGCCCGCATTCACGTACACCGCGGTGCCCGCCAGCATCCCAAGCTGGCTTACCCAGTAAAACGTAAATGGCTTGATGGGTGTAAGGCCCATCACCAAGTTGATTACAAAAAACGGAAATGCAGGCACCAAACGCAAGGTGAACAGGTAAAAACCGCCCTCCTTTTCAACCCCTTGGTTAATGGCTTTCAAGCGGTCACCAAACTTGGACTGCACCCAGTCTTTGAGTAAAAAGCGACTAGCCAGAAAAGCCAATGTAGCGCCGATGCTGGATGCAAAGCTGACCAGAATCAAACCCGTTGCCAAGCCAAACAGCGCACCGCCCGCCAAGGTCATAATGGCCGCACCTGGCAGGGAAAGCGCTGTAACCAGCACATACAAGCCGAAATACACACCGCCCACCAACCAAGGGTTGTCCGAATTCAATTGGGCCAGCTCAGCCTGTTGGGCTTTGAACGAAGCCAGGGTTAACTGCTCATTCAACCCGGTGGCAAAAAACGCCACAATCAGGCCCACAAAAACCAGCAGCACCAGCAGTTTGATTATTTTCATTGTTATCTTTCCAATTGACGGGGATAGTTCTGACTTCGCTACAAAGGGGTTTAAAGTTACCCCCTTGAGTTACACCTTTGCCTTCACAAAACGGGTATGAATCGCTACCAAGCCATTTCCAACGCCCCTGCGTTTCAACCCTCCGTGCAACAACCGGAAGAATTGACACCCGCGCTGGCGCTTACTCAAGCCTATGATACTTGGTCTAAGCGATTGCCATGGCAGCAAAACTCGGCCTGCGCCGATCAATTCGTTCTGATTGATGCCATGGGCAATGGCGTTCAATTTTTAAGCCTGCTGCAATTGTGGCATGAAACTCAGGCCGACTCCCGCTCACAAAATAGTGCCAGCCCTCAGCCCCAGTTGAATGTGTATGCCTTGGATTTGAATCCTTGGAGTTTAGAGAGCCTACGTTGCTTTTGGTTGAATGGCAGTGATGGCTCTGACGCGTTGGATTGGATGTTGCGCCACTGGCCTGCCGCCACACCCGGTTTGCACTGCATTCAGTTCCAGCCTTGGCGTTGCACCCTGTGGTTGTGGTTTGGCGACCAAGAGCGTGGTTTGATGCAGCTTACAGGGCATTTGGATGCAGCCCAGCTTAAGCTGAAATTAACCCCGAAACCCCAGCGGCATTTGGATTGTTTGTTGCAAGCCAAGCCCTTGCACACGCCTCGGGCTGTGGCTTTTAGCATTGCCGTGGTTGGCGCGGGCATTGCAGGCACCTGCACCGCCAAGGCGCTGTGTGACCAAGGGTTTGAGGTGCACCTGTTGGATGCTGCAGACGGCCCCGCAGCAGGTGCTTCGGGCAATTGGGTGGGTGCGTTTCACCCCCATATTACGCGGGACGACACGCCTTTGTCCCAGCTTACCCGCTTGGGCTGCGAGTTCAGCTTACAAGCCTTGGAAAGTTTGACTCGGCAAGGCCTGCTGGTCAAAGGGATGGATTGGGACACCCCCGGCCATTTGCAAACCATACCGCCGGATGAGGTGCAGCGCACGCAGGGCACTTTGGCACAACTGCAATTCCCGGACAATGTGGTGCAGTGGGCCGAACCCTTTAGCAAGATGGAAACACCGCTCCACGGGCTGTTTTTTCCGCAAGGCGCATGGGCCAAACCTGCCCGGTGGGTGCAAGCCAATATAAAGGCCTGCGGGCCACGCTTGAAGGTGCATTACGGTTGCAAAGTCAAAGACTTGTCCACGCTGCATGTTCAGCTTGGGCAGCATGTGGACGCTGTGGTGGTGGCTTGCGCTCAAGAGTCATTTGCAGTGGCCATGTTAAACCCCGGTAATTCCAACAGTGTGAAAGGGCAAATTACCCGGATGCAGAAGAGCGAACAAGCGGCGAACAATATTCCCCATGTGGCCTCCGGTGAAAGTTATGCCATTGCCCCACCTGCAGAGACTTGGGTGCTGCTGGGTGCCACCTACGAGCGGCCTGTGGGTGAATTGATGCCTACCGAAGCTTCAGACGCACTGAATATTGCCCGATTTCAGGCTGCATTTCCGACCCTGCGCTTGGGCCAACATGTAGACAGCCGCTGTGCGGTGCGCTTTGTGTGGCCTGACCGTTTGCCTGTGGTGGGCCCCGTTGTAAGCTCTGTGGTGGGTGCTGAGTTGGGTGTGATGCAGGGTAAGCCAACGGTTTACCTGAATACGGCTTACGCCTCGCGCGGACTGACTTGGGCCGCCTTGGCAGCGCACCAAGTGGCCAGCAGCATTCGAAAACAGGCTGGCTTGTGCAATGACACTTGGGAAATGCAGCTGACTCGCAGGTTAAACCCGCGAACAAAACTGCCAGCTTCGGCGCCGTAAAACAAGCCCGTAATTGCTCCGACTTACTCTTTCGCCGTAGCCTTGGCTGCTGGTTTTTTCGCGGCTGGTTTTTTAGCAGCAGGTTTAGCTACAGCTTTAACCGCAGTCTTCTTCTTGGAATCGGCTGCCGCAGCGTCCCCCGCTTCGTCCGCTTTCTTCACGCCGGCTTTCCCAGCGGCGGGCTTTTTCTCGGCCCTCGGCTCAAACTCAAAGCCAATCGTCCCGTCTTCTTTTTTCACCAAAAAGGCTTTGAAAGCCCTGCGGGTGCGGGATGAAACAAACCGGGTCATCAAATCCGTTTTGCCGTCCAGCAGCAGCTTTTCCATTTGCTCGCGCTCAATGGGCTGTTGCAGAATCACTTTGCCAGAACGGAAGTCACAGCTTTTGTTAGGCCCGGTGGTTTTTTCGCAAATAAAGGATGTGGTGGTCTCAAACACATCGGATGCGCATTTTGGGCAGGGCCCAACGCGTTCTTCACCCGAGAAGTCCACCTCTTCGCCATCGTCATCGTCCTTGCCTTGGCCAAAGTCAAACTCCAGCTTGTGGTCGGTCGTCAAACGCAAGGCGGCGGCAAAAGGCCGTCCCATTTTGCTGCGGAAGCCATCCAACAGGGGCAGCTCACGGTCTTTCAGCAGTTTTTCAACTTCTTCCACTTCAAACGCACGCCCACCCGGCACTTTGGTGATGGAAAACTCACACTTCGTGCAGGCAAAGCGGCGGTAATTCTCTTTCACCACGCTTGCGCAGTTCGGGCAAGGCGTTTCCAGCGTGGCATAGTCGCCGGGAATGGTTTCTTCGGTGTAGTTTTTGGCCCGGTCAACAATGGTTTGGGTGATCGTTTTGATCTCTTCCATAAAGGCTTTGCGTGACAGCTCGCCCTTCTCCATTTGTGACAGCTTGTGCTCCCACTCGCCAGTCAACTCCGGCATGGTCAATTCTTGCACGCCCAAGCCGCGTAACAGGGTCAGCAATTGGAATGCCTTGGCGGTGGGCATCAGCGCACGTTCTTCACGCAGCAGGTATTTTTCAGCCAACAAACCTTCAATAATGGCTGCGCGGGTGGCCGGTGTGCCCAAGCCTTTCGTGCCCATGGCAATGCGCAATTCGTCGTCATCCACCAGCTTGCCCGCACCTTCCATGGCAGACAGCAAGGTTGCCTCGGAATAGCGTGCGGGGGGGCGTGTTTGCAGTGTGGCCATTTCAATTTCGTCGGTGGACACTTTCTCGCCCTTCTCGACTGCAACCAAGCTGTCCTCATCCCCAACGGCGGCTTTTTTGCCATACACCTCGAGCCAGCCGGGGTTTATCAGCACTTTGCCTTCGGTTTTAAACTGATGCCTTTCTACCGTGGTGATGCGGGTGGTGTTGTTGTATTCCGCAGCGGGGAAAAACACCGCCAAAAAGCGGCGCACCACCATGTCATACAGTTTTTGTTCAGGTTCAGACAAACTTTTAGGCGTTTGCAGCGTCGGGATGATCGCAAAGTGGTCGCTTACTTTGGTGTTGTCAAAAATCCGCTTGTTGGGCTTGACCCACTCGTTTTTCAGGATTTTTCCGCACAAGCCGGCATATTCGCCACCCAAATCCGACTTTCTCAGCGCACCAAAGGCCTGAAGGGTTTGCACCACCGTGCCCATGTAATCCTCAGGCAATGCCTTGGAGTCGGTACGCGGGTATGTCAAAACCTTGTGTTTTTCATACAGCGCTTGGGCCAAGCCCAATGTGTTTTTGGCCGAAAAGCCAAAGCGGCTGTTCGCCTCACGTTGCAAACTGGTCAAGTCAAACAGCTGGGGTGACATTTGGCTGGAGGGTTTAGATTCTTCCTCCACATCGCCTTGTTTGCCTTCGCAGGCGGCCACAATGGATTTGGCCTTGGCCTCGTCCCACAATCGGTCCGCGCGTTGGTCGGGGTCGTCGTTTTTCTTGAAAGCAGGGTCAAACCACTTGCCTTCATACGCACCTGCTTTGGCACCAAAGCTGGCCTTCACTTCAAAGTAAGTGCGGGGTTTGAATTTGCGGATTTTCTCTTCCCGCTCAACCACAATGGTCAAGGTGGGGGTTTGCACGCGGCCTACCGTGGTCAGGTAAAAGCCGCCTTCTTTGCTGTTGAATGCAGTCATGGCACGTGTGCCGTTGATGCCCACCATCCAGTCCGCTTCTGAACGGCAACGCGCGGCATCGGCCAGCGGCATCATGTCTTGGTCGGTGCGCAATTCAGTAAACGCTTGGCGAATAGACGCTGGCGTCATGGATTGCAGCCACAAACGCTCCACAGGCAACTTACTTTTGGCAAAGTCCACAATCAGGCGGAAAATCAGCTCACCTTCACGGCCCGCGTCACATGCGTTAATCAGGCCGCCCACGTCTTTGCGCTTGATCAGCTTGGTCAGCACTTTCAAGCGCGATTCGGTTTTCTTGATTGGGTTCAGGTCAAAATGCGGTGGCAGCACGGGCAAATTCGCAAAGCTCCATTTGCCGCGTTTGACTTCAAATTCCTCAGGGGCTTTGATTTCCAACAAATGGCCCACGGCAGAGGACAGCACGTACTCATCGCTCTCAAAGTACTCGTCGTGTTTGGCAAAGCCGCCCAAAGAGCGTGCAATATCAGCTGCCACAGACGGTTTTTCAGCGATGATTAGTTTTTTCATTGTGCTGCTCAATTCATGAACTCTTGCATAAAATGTGGTTGAATTTCAAAGATGCCTTGTGCGGTGCAGTTTAAGTGCCTTGCTTTGTACAAATCAAGTCTTTTACCCAGCACAGAATAGGTGACTCCATCAAAAAGAGGGGCTTTGCGTGCGGAAATGCATCAAAAATACCCAAAATCAATGCGATCAGGCTGCCTATTTCAGGCGCTGCCAGCGATTTCCCGCTTCAGACACCACCCAATCGTCCAACTCCAATTCAGTCAACGCGCCCAATAACTCGTCAGGCTCTTTCTTGGTTTGTTGAATGAGGTCATCAATCAAGGTGGGGTGGAAAGGAATCTGCATCAACAAATCAACCAAATCATTGTCCATGCCGGGTATGACAATTTGCTGATCGGCGGGCGCGCCTATACCCAAAGGCAATTCGCTGGAATGCACTGCAGCTTTGCGGCCCAAAGATTTCCGTACCTTTTTTGGAGCCAGGTCCGAAGCCTTTTCAGATTTCGCCCCTTCTGATTTTAAAATCAAACGCTTGGACGGGCTTAGCACGGCCAAAGCTTCGCCAATGACTTCCTGAGCCGTTTCTATCAGTAGGGCGCCTTTCTTAATCATCTCATGGCAGCCCTTGCTGTGCGTGTTGTGGATCGACCCGGGTATGGCCATCACTGGCCTGCCAATTTCGCTACCCACCCGTGCGGTTATCAGTGAGCCCGATTTCAAAGCCGCCTCCACCACCAGCACTCCATCGCTTAACGCGGCGATGATCCGGTTGCGTCTGGGGAAAAACGCAGGCTGAGGGTCTGTGCCCGGTGGGTACTCCGAAATGATTGCGCCACCCTGTTTCAAAATGCCTCTAGCCAACTGAGTGTGGGTTTTGGGGTACAAACGGTCAACTGCACCGCCCAACACCGCAACAGTGGGTGCATTGGCATCCAAGGCCCCGGCGTGGGCCGCGCCGTCAATGCCCTCAGCAAGGCCGCTGACAATCGCCCAGCCCTGCTCGCCCAAGGCTTTGGCAAAATCGCGTGAAATTTGAAGGCCGTGCTTGGAGGAATTTCGGCTACCTACCATTGCAATGGAAGGCAAATGGAGGGTTCCTACTTCACCTTCACCGAAAATAATCAAAGGTGGGTCTTTCAGTGCATGCAGGCTGGTGGGATAATGAGGGTCGCGGATGCTTAACATCCAACGCGGAAACTCGCCAGCTTCCTCAAGCCAACAGCCTGCGGCCTCTGCCCACGCCTGCACCTTTTCGCAAGGCCTAGGCAACGCTGGGGCCAAACGGAAGGCCTTGGCGGTGTTTAGCCTTTGCATGGGAGACAGTGCCGTGTTGTAGGCCAAATTGACTCGGTCCAATAAGGTATCCACTGAGGTATCCAATAAGGTGTCGACTTGATTCATGGTGTTGTTTAAACTTTGTAAATCTTTGTTTTTGAGTTGAATCAATGGCTTTGCTTCCTATTTTGCGTTATCCCGACCCGCGACTGAAAAAGGTTGCCACCCCGGTCACCCAGTTTGATGACAAGCTTGCCAAGCTCACCCAAGATATGGCAGAGACCATGTACGCTGCCCCCGGCGTGGGGTTGGCTGCCACGCAGGTGGATGTACACAAACGCGTCATCGTGATTGATGTGTCTGAAGAATCGAACAAGCTGATGGTGTTCATCAACCCGGAAATCATTCAAACCAGCGCAGAATGCAAGTCTTACGACGAGGGCTGCCTGTCTGTACCCGGTTTTTATGAGGCGGTTGAAAGGCCCGCTACTGTTAAAGTGCGTGCCCAGGACGTGAAAGGTGAGTTTTTCGAGATGGAGTGCGACGAGCTGCTGGCCGTGTGCATTCAACACGAAATGGACCACCTCAATGGCAAGGTGTTTGTGGAATACCTTTCACAGCTTAAGCAAACCCGCATCAAAACCAAGCTGAAAAAGCGCGAAAAAGAAGAACAGGCTTAACAACGGATGACTCACAAGTTACGGATAGGTTTTGCAGGTACGCCTGAATTTGCAAAGGTGGCCCTGCAAGGCTTGCTGGATGCTGGGTACATGGTGGATGTGGTGCTGACCCAGCCTGACCGCCCTGCTGGGCGCGGTATGAAGCTCAAAGCCTCACCGGTCAAAGAGCTTGCCCTTCAGTATCAAATACCTGTGCTTCAACCCCTTAGCCTGCGTAAAGGTGAGGATGCAGCACATGCACTAGAAGCCCTGAATACGGCTGCTGACGGCCAGCCCCTTGATGTGTTGGTGGTGGCTGCCTATGGTTTAATTCTGCCCCAAGCTGTTTTGGACGCGCCGCGTTTGGGTTGCCTCAACATCCACGGAAGCTTGTTGCCCCGCTGGCGTGGCGCAGCACCCATACAGCGTGCCATTCAAGCAGGCGATTCAGAAACTGGGGTGTGCATCATGCAAATGGATGCAGGTTTAGACACAGGCGCTGTCCGTTTAACCCGCCTTTTGCCCATCAGCTTGACTGACACCGCAGCCACCCTGCACGACAAGCTGGCTGCCTTGGGCAGTACCGCATTGGTTGAGGCCTTGAAGGAAATGGAGGCGGGCCAGTCCATGGCAGAACCCCAGTCCACCGTGGGCCTCACTTATGCCGAAAAAATCACCAAAGACGAAGGGTACATTCAATGGACTTTGCCCGCGCTTGAGTTGCAGCGCACCTTGCGCGCATTTGACCCCTTTCCGGGTTGTAGCACGCTTTACAAAGGCGAGCCTTTGAAGTGCTTTGACCCCCGCTGCGTCACTGTTGATGGCCTGGGCAAAGCCGCGGGTACCGTGTTAAACGTCGCCCCCGAGGGCATCACCATACAGACTGGGCAAGGTGCCCTGCTTCTGACCTCATTACAAAAGGCGGGCTCTAAGCGTGGGCCAGCCGCACAAATAGCACAATCCATAGGCATTCAGGTCGGTGATATTTTCGAATCCATCGGCCAAGGACATTCTGCGTGAGCAATTCTGAAAAAAACACCGATAAAAAATTAACATTACCCAAAAAACCATACACCGCACCTGAACGTGCAAGCCAAGGCCCGCGCCCGCCCCACAAAGCAGCGCCTAATGTTGCCAACAAGGGGTCAATGGGCAAACCCACCTCAGCCCAAACCGTCAAGTTGGCAGACACCGACTTGGGTTTTGCGCTGCTGCATGCCAGTTGGGCAATCGGGCTGGTCTCCCGCGAGGGCAAGTCACTGGACCAAGCCATTTCCATGGTGCTGGAAGGTGTGGATTTGCCTCAAGCCCGTGGTGCAGTAGCCGATTTGTCCTACTTTGGCATGCGCTGGCTGGGCCGTGGCCGGGTTTTGACTGAGTTATTGACGGGCAAGAAAAACCTTCGCCCTGCCGAACTGGAAGACCTTCTGGCCCTGTGTTTTGCCTTGCTTTGGGACCCCAAAGAAGCCAAATACACCCAGCATGCAGTGGTGGATCAAGCCGTGCAGGCCTGCGCATCCGATGCGGCCATGATGCCGGGCAAAGGTTTGGTCAATGCCTGCTTGCGCAACTTTTTGCGCGATCAAGACAACTTCGTCAAACAAGCCTTGCAAAACAATTTGGCCGCTTGGAATTTCCCCAACTGGTGGGTTCAAACCCTGCGCAAGCAGCACCCCGACCATTGGCAGGATTTACTCCGCCAAGGCAACGAGCACCCACCCATGGTGTTGCGCGTGAATCAACGCTGCATGACGGGTCAGGCTTACTTGGACTTATTGACAGCCGAAGGCCGCGCCGCCCAGTTGCTAGGCCCTCAAACCGTATTGTTGGACAAACCCTGCCCCGTGTTTGACCTGCCCGGTTTTGCCCAAGGTGAAGTGTCAGTCCAAGATTCGGCCGCCCAAATGGCTGCTCGCTTGCTGAACCCACAAAGCGGCCAATTGATTCTGGATGCCTGTGCTGCCCCCGGTGGCAAAACTGGCCACTTGCTTGAATTGGCGGATGTGGATGTGGTTGCGCTGGACGACAACCCCCGCCGCTTGGCCCGCGTGCGTGAAAACTTTGAGCGACTCCAGCCCACCTTGGGCTCTAAGGTGTCGCTGGAGCTGCAAGCAGCCTCCGCCGAAAGCACCACAGGCTGGTGGGACGGCACGCCGTTTGACCACATTCTGGCCGATTTGCCCTGCTCAGGCTCGGGCGTCGTACGCCGTCACCCCGACATTCGGTGGCTACGCCGTCAGGAAGATGTTGCAAAGTTGTCTCAAACCCAGCAGAAAATACTGGATTCACTTTGGTCTACCCTCAAGCCGGGCGGTACACTTTTGGTCGTGACATGTTCAATCTTTCTGGAAGAGGGTCCTTTGCTGGCACAGTCTTTTGCTGACCGACATTCTGATGCCGAGCCCTTGGCGGCCCCCGGCGTGGTTTTGCCACACCCGCAGCACCCCGAATTGCGTTACTCCCACTCACCAGACGGATTTTTCTACGCACATTTCAGCAAGAAGCTTCCCCTTTGAGGTGCCTTGTTGGATAAGTTCAGCCCCACCCCCCGCGTGCGCACAGCAGGTTTAATACACCGTGCTGCGCTGGGCGTGTTGCTGAGCTTTGTCCTGCTGATGGCGTTGGGTGTTCAGCACTTACCGCTTTTTGCGCAAGAAAAATCCACCACCAAACTGGCTGCAGTCAAGCTAGAGCCTTTGTCTCAGCTTACCCCCCAAGCCACTTCGCCAGCCACACTTCAAGTGGCTGCCGCAAAAGGCTGGGCTTTGTCCGCAGACTTTGATGTGGTGCTAAGCCGCAAGCTTCAAGAAGCATTGGACCGGGGCCTGCCCCTCAAATTTGCAGTGGATTTTCGCTTACTCAAGCCCCGCTGGTATTGGACGGACGAGGAGTCGATTGAAGTCAGCTACCCCCTCACCCTGTCCTACCATGCCCTCACCCGCACTTACCGTTTGGTCACCCCCAACAACACCTTGACCACATCCAGCCTCAAAGATGCGTTGGATGCCATGTCGCACATTAAAAACTGGACTGTTATACCGTCAGACCGAATACGCTGGGGCCAAAGTTATCGGGCACAAGTGCGCTTCCGGCTGGATGTGAATGAACTTCCAAAGCCCTTCCAAATCAGCGCCTTGGTTAGCAGCCAATGGGATTTAAGCTCCGACTGGGTTGAGTTTCAGTTCACCCCCCGCCAAGAGGCCCTCAAGTGAATCCCTGGTTGGAAAACACGCGCTGGATCCGCTACACACTGCTGATCTTGGCCGGGTTGGGTGGGGTATTCATTTTTTTGCTGGCCTCGGCCTCATCCAACACTGACTTTTTCGAATCCAACTACCCGCTGCTGATCACCCTCAACGGCATTATCACCACTGGCTTGTTCATGGTGTTGATGGTGCTGGTGGTGCGCATGGTCAAACGCTACCGGCAAGGGGTGTTTGGCTCGAGGTTGATGCTGCGCATGTCCCTGTCATTCGCGTTGATGGGGCTTATACCCGGTTTTGTGCTTTATTTGGTGTCGGTTCAGTTTTTGGCCAAAAGCATGGACAGTTGGTTTGACGTACGGGTAGACGGCGCATTGGAGTCGGGCCTGAACTTGGGTCAAACTGCATTGGACAGCTTGCTGGACGACTTAAGTTTGAAGGCCCAATCCATTTCCGCAGAACTGTCCCGATCATCCCCCAGTCAGCAATTGCTTGAGCTACCGCGCCTGCGCGAAGCGGCCAATGTGCGTGAAATTACATTGCTGACAGAAACCGGGCAGGTGATTGGCCACTCCGGTGCCCAACTCGATAGCTTGCTGCCCAGTTTGCCCACCACCACCATGATTCGCCAGTCCTTGATGACCCGGCCTTTCAAACAGGTGGAGCCCGACCCTGACGAGCCTGAAATGCTGTTGCGCATGCGGGTTGTGGTGCCGGTTGCCCCGCCGCTGACCAGTTTTGACATCGGCCAGCGGTACATCCAAATTGTTCACCCCGTGCAGGAAAGTTTGGCCCGTCGTGCCAACGCGGTTCAAACCGTGTACAGGGATTATCAAGAGCTCTCGCTTTCACGTTCAGGATTGCGAAAAATTTACGGTATTACCCTCACGCTGGCCTTGTTTTTGACGGTGTTTGTGTCGGTTGCTGCCGCATTTTGGTTGAGTTCGCGTTTGTCTGCCCCCCTGCTTTGGTTGGCTGAAGGCACCAAGGCCTTGGCCAAGGGTGACTTCAAAACCATGAAGCCGGTGCATGCCGATGATGAGTTGGGCGAGCTGACCGAATCCTTCAACACCATGACCCGCCAGCTGTCCGAAGCGCAAAGGCGTTTGCAGGCCAATCAAACCGAGCTGGCCAGCAACAATGATTTTTTGAATAGTTTGTTGGGTAATTTGTCTGCGGGGGTGCTGGTGATGGATCACAAACTGCGCCTAAAAATGTTCAACCAAGGCGCAAGCCGAATATTTGACCGCAGTTTGTCTGACCTGGTGGGTAAAACCTTGGACGAGGAGCCGGGCCTGGAAGGCTTTGCCATGGCCGTGCGGGCCAGCGTGGCAGACCATCAAGTGGGCACGGGTGTAGAAGCCAGTGACGGCCTGTGGCAGCGCCAGTTGGAAATACCACGGGCATTTGACTCCCAAACACCCAAATCCATCCTGGTGAGGGGTTCGCGCCTGCCCGGTGAAAAATCCGGTTATGTGTTGGTGTGTGATGACATCACCGCTTTGATTTCTGCACAACGGTCTGTGGCTTGGGGCGAGGTGGCCCGCCGATTGGCGCATGAAATTAAAAACCCGCTGACCCCCATCCAACTTTCTGCCGAACGTTTGCAGATGAAGTTGTCCCCCAAGCTGGAGGAGCCCGAGTCCGGCATTCTTCAACGGGCCACCAACACCATCATCAACCAAGTGGACAGCCTAAAACGCTTGGTCAATGATTTCAGGGACTACGCGCGTTTGCCACCGGCAGACATCAAAGTCATTGACCTGAACGAGGTCGTCATTGATGTTTTGGCCCTGTATGACGTGCATGTGGGGTATTCAGAGCCTGAGGAATCCAGAATAAAGCCCAAGCTCGGAGAAAATTTGCCGCCTGTGCAAGGAGATTCCGCACAATTGCGCCAAGTCATTCACAATTTGTTGCAGAATGCTAACGATGCGTGTGCAGAAAGCGACAATCCAACCGTTGAGCTGCGCACCGAGGCCATTTGGTCGCCCCAAGAAGACGAAGCCAAAGTGGTTGCCGTTAAGTTGACGGTGGCCGACAACGGCCAAGGCTTCAAAGATGATTTGTTGGCCAGGGCTTTTGAGCCGTATGTGACCACCAAAACAAAAGGCACGGGGCTGGGCTTGGCGATTGTGAGAAAGATAGTGGATGAGCACAAAGCACGGATTGCCATACGCAACCGGCTGAGTGCGGAAGGAAAAGTCAGAGGTGCGGCAGTTGAAATCACTTTCCCAGTGTATTCGGGAGATGAAGACAAGGCTGAACACCCCAACCCGATTGCATAAGAAGGGATTTGTAACACATGGCAACCATTCTCGTTGTAGACGACGAAATCGGAATTCGGGAACTGCTCTCCGAAATTCTCGGGGATGAAGGGCATGCAGTGGAATTGGCTGAAAACGCCAGTGCTGCGCGTGGACTGATCGAGCAATGCAAGCCGGACTTGGTGCTTTTGGACATTTGGATGCCCGACACAGACGGCGTGACCTTGCTCAAGGAATGGGCGGTCAAAGGGCAGCTGATCATGCCGGTGATTATGATGTCAGGCCACGCCACCATCGACACGGCGGTTGAAGCCACCCGCATCGGCGCTTTGGACTTTCTTGAAAAGCCAATCACCATGCAAAAGCTACTGGGCGCGGTGCAAAAAGGCCTGGCCCGTGGGCAAATGGTGCAGTCTGCCAAGGCCTTGGTACAGGCCCAGCAAAAGTTGTCTGACAATGCGCCCTCCTCTGGTGTGGATGCCCATACTGGTCAAGGCAATTCCGCAGCCATTGAAGATTCCACCCCCTTGGGCCAAGCCTTGGCTGAGTTGTCACGCATGGCTTTGGACCAACCGTTGCGCGATGTGCGTGATGTGTTTGAGCGCATTTATTTTGAATACCACCTGCGGCTTGAAAATGGCAGCATGACCCGCCTTGCAGAGCGCACAGGCATTGAGCGCACGCATTTGTACCGCAAGTTGAAGCAGCTGGGTGTGGAGGTCGGGCGTACCGCCCGCAACAAGCTGGGTCTTTGATCCCAACAAGTTGCAACCATGAAAATCCTGATTGTTGGCGCGGGCCGTGTGGGCGCCAGTCTGGCTGAAAGTTTGGTGTCTGAAAGCAATGACATCACGCTGATTGACCCCAACCCCGCCATTTTGGCTGAACTTCAGGACCGCTATGACCTGCGCACCGTGGTGGGCAACGGCATCCTACCCAGCGTATTAAAGCGCGCTGGGGCTGAGGACGCCGACATGATTGTTGCCGTCACCCGCAGTGACGAAACCAACCTCGTGGCCTGCCGTATTGCAGCCAAAATGTTCAATGTACCCCGCCGCATTGCGCGGGTGCGTTCGTCGGAGTTGGTTGAAGAAGCAGCACTTTTGGGCGAAGAAGGCTTCAATGTTGACCACGTCATTTGCCCCGAGCAAAGCGTCACCGACAGCATCCAAAAACTGATTGAAGTACCCGAGGCCTTGCAGGTCATCCAGTTTGCTGGGGGTTTGGTCACATTGGTATCTGTGCGCGCGTTTGCGGGCGGGCCCTTGGTGTCTCGCCCCATTGAGGATTTTCGCAAACACTTGCCGAATGTGGACATGCGCATTGTGGCGATTATTCGTGACAATCGCCATGTGGCGGTGGATGGCCACACCATGATCCAGCCTGGGGACGAGGTGTTTTTCCTGTGCGCCACCCAGCACATGCGCGTGGTGATGAGTGAGCTACGCCGAATGATCAAGCCCGTCACCAAAGTCATGATTGCCGGGGGCGGAAACATTGGCTTACGGCTGGCCAAATGCCTTGAAAATGACTATCAGGTCAAGCTGATTGAAGCGGACCGCAAGCGTTGTGACGATTTGGCGCGCCAACTGCGTGCAGATACTTTGGTGCTGTACGGCGACGTAACAGACGAAGACTTGCTTTACGACGAAAACGTGGAGGATGTGGACGCCTTCATTGCCGTCACCAACGACGATGAAAACAACATCATGAGCTCCCTGCTGGCCAAGCGCATGGGCGCAAGGCGCGTCATCGCGCTGATTCAGCGCAAGGTGTATGCGGACTTGGTGCAAGGTGGGCAAATTGATATTGCATTGGCGCCCTCCACTGCCACTTTGAGCGATCTGCTTCGGCACATTCGCCGGGGTGATGTGGTGGCGGTGCACCGCCTTCGCCGGGGTGTGGCAGAGGCCATTGAAACCATTGCACACGGTGACACACAGTCCTCCAAAGTCATTGGCAAATCCATAGAAAAAATTGCAATGCCCAAGGGGGCTGTTATTGGTGGGATTGTGCGGGGCGAGCAGGTCATCATGGCCCACCACGACACGGTGATTCAAGCGGAGGACCATGTCATTACCTTTGTCGAAAACCGCAAACTGGTGCCTGCTGTGGAAAAGCTGTTCCAAGTGGGCGTGGGCTTCATCTAGCACCTTATGGCACAAGCACTCTTTCCTGTATTGACCGTATTGGGTTTTGTGCTCACCCTGTTTTCGCTCGCATTTCTCATTCCGCTGGGTTATGCATTGGCAACGGACGAGCCCACGGTCGAGGCTTTCTCTGTTGGCTTTGTCGGCACGTTTGTAATTGGATTGCTGATGCACCTGCTGACCAAAAGGTATAGAAGGGAGCTACGGGTGCGGGACGGCTTTTTGCTCGTGTCCACCGTGTGGGCGGGTATTCCGGCGGTGGCTTGCATTCCGATGATGTATTTTTTAACGGATTTAAGCTTCACCGATTCGTATTACGAAATGGTGTCCGCACTGACCACCACGGGTGGAACCGCCCTCGCCGGCTTGGATCAATTGCCCCACAGCATCAACATATGGCGCATGTTCCTGACTTGGTTGGGCGGCATGGGCATTTTGGTGTTGGCGGTGGCTATTCTTCCTTTGTTGGGCGTGGGTGGCTCGCAGGTGTTTAAGGCTGAAACACCAGGGCCGATGAAAGACAACAAGCTAACCCCGCGCATCACGGAAACAGCCAAGGCGCTGTACCTAATTTATTTCGTTTTGACCGTTTTGTGTGCAGTGGCCTATAAAGTGGCCGGTATGAATGGGTTGGATGCGGTGCTGCATGCCATGTCCACCATGGCTTTGTCGGGGTTTTCATCCCACGATGCCAGTTTTGCGTACTGGGACTCCCAGCTGATTGAAAGTGTGGCCGTGGTGTTTATGTTGGTGGCTTCCATCAATTTTGCAATTCACTTCACCGTTTGGCGCAGCAAAACCTTCAAACCCTACAGCACTTGCCCCGAGACCCGTTGGTCGCTGATGGTGATGTTGGGTGCGTCGGTGCTGGTTGCGGCTTATTTGCTGGCCTATGGGCAATATGCCACCTTTGCTGAATCCTTTCGGCATGCCTTGTTCAACACCGTTTCGGTTGCCACCACTTCCGGTTTTGCAAATACAGACTATGCCCGTTGGCCCCTGTTTGCCCCTTTGCTAATGCTGTCGCTGTGCATGTTTGCCACTGCGGCAGGGTCCACTGGCGGTGGCATTAAAATGATGCGCTTCGTTATATTGCTGAAGCAGGCTTCCAGGGAGTTGTCTCGCACTTTGCACCCCAGGGCTGTTAACCCGGTGATGGTCAGCAACACGCCGATTGAAAACCAAGTCATTTTTGGCGTGTTGGCCTTCATGCTGATGTATGGGTTCAGCATTATTGTGTTGACCATGTTGCTTATATTTTCAGGGTTGGACCCTGTGTCATCCCTAACCGGGGTTATCGCCTCCATCAACTGCACAGGCCCGGGCTTGGGCGTGGTGGGGCCAGCCAGCAACTACTCGGTGCTGACTGATTTTCAAACGTGGGTGATGACGTTTGCCATGCTGTTGGGGCGTTTGGAGTTGTTTCCGATTTTGCTGCTGTTCACGCCCACCTTCTGGCGCAAATGAAAAGCCAGCCAAGTTCAACCCGCCTTATTCTAGTCAGCGGGGGCCAACCACGTTTAAGGGCTGACGCTTTACAAGCTTTGCTTGAAGAACGTGCGGCGGGGCTGAAAACCACGGTGCTGGCCAACAGCGAAATATTCAGCCTGCTGTCAGTGGCTGAGCAAAATGTAATGTTTGAGCTGGACCAGACCCGCAAACAAAGCGGAATTCACCTGTTGCGCTTGGCGCCCGGTTGCTTGTGCTGCTCATCGAAATTGATTTTGAGTACCCAAGTGGGCCGCACACTGCGGTTAAACCGACCAGATTTGTTGATACTTGAGCTGGATTCAACCAGTCATGTGGAGAAGGTGCGTGAACTGTTTGCAGAGGAACAGTGGACCGGGTGGTTTGATCAGATTGAAATCTGCCAAACCACACCAAAATCCAACAAATAATCGACTAGTTTGGTCAACATGCTTGTGGCCAATTAGCGTGTGCTGGAGCACTTGATCGCGGCGGGTGAACCCTGACCAATTTTGCGCAACTGGTGAATCACAATCAAAATGAACTGACCGACTACCAAACTGGCTGCGGCCAACAAGCTTGGGCCTGCGGAATCACTTGAGTGGATGTAGCCTACGCCTGCGTTGATGGCAAAGCCAATCATCAGGATGCTCATCAACAAAACGCCAGGAGTGCGAACGATGGAGTCGAAGAAGTTTTTCATTTTTAAATCCCTTTCTATCTCAGTTAAAAGTACTTGATGTTGTTTTTGCAGGGCTTTCAATTTTTGTCTGCTCTGCATGATTTGTATTGTGTACAACTGTGCACTCAAAGTCAACTGATTGAGATATTAAATTCTTAGAGAATGGATTCTATTTGAATAAGGCTGTTGATTTATATAGGGTTATTCGATTATTGCCGAGCGCTTAATTGTGTACAGGCGTAAAAAAACCAGCGTTTAAGCTGGTTTTATGTGGAAGGCTAAGGTGTGCTTCACATCATCTAAATGATTCCAATCCTGGCATTCTGCGAGCAGAGACGAAGCGCTTGCTCCAGTATTTTTCGTCCATGGAGCTAATGGTTACGCCAATCATGCTGGATGTATGCAGGAATTTGCCGTCGGCCACATAAATGCCCACGTGGCGGCCGCTCGGGCCTGATTTGAAAAATACGAGGTCACCGGGTTTTAATTCTTGGCGTGAAACTGAAACCCCTTCTTTGGATTGCTCCCTTGAGGCACGGGGCAATTTGACGCCAAAGTAGTTTGCGAATATGTGCCGAACGAACGCAGAGCAATCTATACCTTGGCGGTCAGTCCCTCCCATTCGATGGGGGGTGCCCCGCCACTCTGCGAATTGGTCGTGTAGGGTGCTGACCAAGTTTTTACCAGTTTGCCGTGTGGACTCCATAATCCCAGCGGCGAGGTTTGTGTTCAACGATGGCTGAGTATTTGAAAAACTGGCTGACGGGTTTTCGGTCAGATACTGCTCAAAAAGCGCCACATCAAAAGATTCTGTAACTTCCGCGCTGGCTTGCGCTGCGCACATCGCAAGGCCCGAGCAAAAAATGGCTCTGGCAAAAAATGATGGTCCCACCCTGATTCCCCTCTGCGTTCTGTATCAAACACTTTTGGATTGTCCAAGTTTTGGTAGTAGAGGATGAGCACTAAATCAGTCGCAAATTGTCTGATTCATGCACTTGTGTGATCTAGATCACATCTTTTCACCCTGTAGTCCACTAACAAACGTTGCTTTTATATTTGTAGGTTTGATTAAAGCAAACTTTTTCGGGTTTCAAGGTCTTCCTAGGTAAAACACACGACACAAACGGGTGGTTTTTATGCAATTTGGCGGGAATTCACAATAAATCTAGTCGTTTAATTGAACTTATTACTCGATACTAATTGTAATGCGAATCATTATCATTTATATTTAGACATCTTTAACCTGTTGAGAGTTGAAATGTCACCCACCGAATCCGCCGAAGTCTCCCAATTGGGCTTCTCCCATTTCCTCGCTCAAGCTGATGGAGTCAGCATCTTCCTGTTTGTGGTTTTGTTGCTGATGTCAATTTGCACCTGGGCGATTGTGCTGACCAAGTTGCGTGCGCGCATTCGTATCAAAAAGCGTCGCCAAGATTTCGAAGCTTGGTGGGCAGCAAAACCTGAGGCGCTGGATGCGGTGCCTGGCCTGACAGAGTCCGATTTTGGAAGGCTGCTGGGCGATGCACATCACACCCTGGATCTATTCAAAGCTGGCGAACAGGCTGCCCATCCTGAATCTACTCAGGTTCAAGAGGCCCTGTCACGGACTATCCAGCAGTCATTGGATTTGGAGTCCAGCCGCTTGGAGTCGGGTCAGACTGCATTGGCTTCGATTGCCTCATGTGCGCCCTTTGTGGGTTTGTTTGGTACGGTCTGGGGTATTTACCATGCCTTGTTAAGCTTGGGTGCCAGTGGTCAGAGCACTTTGGACCAAGTGGCTGGCCCTGTTGGTGAGGCTTTGATCATGACGGCCTTGGGTTTGGCGGTTGCTATACCTGCAGCAATGGCTTTTAACCTGTTCCAAAGGCAATCGCGAGTGACCTTGGCTCAGCTTGAGCGGTTTGCGCATGACTTCTATGTGCAATTCACCGCAAAGCATCGGTTTCAGGGGGAGTAGGGCCATGGCTTTCAATGTGTCTAGCCGAGAGCGGCAGCAGGCTCAAGCTGAAATTAATATGGTGCCGCTGATTGATGTGATGTTGGTCCTGCTGATTATTTTCATGGTGACTGCGCCTTTGTTGACGCATGCGGTGAAGGTTCAGTTGCCGCAGGTGTCTTCCACCAAGAACGAGATCAAACCGGAAACGGTCACCATCAGCATTCAAGCCGACGGCGCTTTGCACTGGAACAAGGAAGCGATTGATGATGAGGCCCTGGAGACCAAAATGCGGACTGCCGCCACAGTGGAGCCAGTGCCTGAGTTGCACATACGCGCGGATGAGGCGGTGGCCTACAAGCGGGTTGCTTGGGTCATGTCCAGCAGTGCCAAAGCAGGGCTGAACAAAATTGGGTTTGTGAGTCAGCCCCAAGCCAACGCTGAGGGGTCTGCACATTGAATATCCCTTTCAACAAGGCCTCCAAGGCAAAAGACGGTTTGTTGGGTTTGCCTATTCAGGGTACAGATTTGATGTGTGCGCTCGGGCTGCACGCAGTTGTCCTGTTTTGTGCGTTTGGCTTACAACCCAAAGTGCAACCGCGTGCCGAAGGCCATGTGCTGATGGCGCAGTGGATATCGGCTGAAGCACCGGCAGAGGATGCTACTTCTGTTCAAGCACCGCAAGAAATCAAGCGGATGGTTGAGAAGCCGATGGTTGAGAAGCCAATGAATCAACCTGCTCAAACCATGCCCAGCAAATCCACTGCTGACATCAAGCCTGCGCCTGCCCCAGTGCCAAAAACCAATGTGATGCCACCGCAAGCCAGTGTGTTGACCGCTGACCGGTCTGATCCATCAGAAGCCACATCAGACCGTAAGGTGGAGACGCGGCCCGAGAACAGCCTTGATACCGGCCGGGATGAGGTCAAGCCCATGCAAGCGGCTTACACGCCACCGACCAACCGCGCCGGCAAAGCCGATGCCACGGCGGCGGGCGGTAGGCCTGCACCCATGAGTTCGATGAACCCTGATTACTTGGCGGAGTTGTTCCGCAAGCTTGCGCGTCACAAGGTTTACCCGTCTGAATTGAAGAAAAACAAGATTGAGGGCAGGGTGGTTGTGAAATTTACCTTGGCTGCCGATGGCAGGGTCATGAGCTCCAGCATTCAACAATCCTCAGGCAGCGACAGTTTGGATGATGCAGCCTTACAAATGCTAAACAAAGCAAGCCCTTTGCCCGCAATTCCGTCGTATATGAACCGGTCAGAAATGACATTGGCCGTACCCGTGGAGTACTCCCTGCTGACGGACCGCTAAATAAACTTCTTATGAGCTAGCAAATGGGTCGCTAACCCGCAGAAAGCACTTTACCCAAAACAATTGAATTGAATGACTTGGGCTCACCAAATGAGCCTCAAGCCGAGAACGCTTTTGCCTATTTTTTGAAACATACGAAAAACTGAAGGAAAATTTGTGATGAAACCAGAGTTGAAATCCAGCAAAACCAAACAACCCCTGAGCCTTCGAGCACGGGGTAAGCATTCAGCCTTGGCACTCGGGGTGGCCACAGCCATCAGTGCCCCGCTGGCCGTACAAGCTGAGGAAGTGCTGACCCTGGATAAACTGCAGATTGAAGACCGAACCTTGGACTCCAATCCCTACGCAGAGCCGGGCGCGCCCTACAAAGCAAAGAAATCTGGAGATGAGCGCTACAAGCGCGACATCGCTGAAACACCCAAAAATATTTCTGTGTTGACCAAAACTCAAATTGAAGATGCGGGTGTGACCGACCTGCGGGAAATTCTGGATACACAGCCCGGTATTACTTTGGGCACCGGCGAGAACGGCAATGCATTTGGTGACCGCTATATCATTCGCGGCCAAGAAGCCCGTAGCGATGTGTTTGTGGATGGCCTGCGTGACCCCGGCATGAGCATCCGCGAAAGCTTTGCAACCGAGCAGGTGGAAATTTCAAAGGGCCCAGACTCTAGTTTTGGCGGACGTGGCACCACAGGTGGCGCGGTCAACTCCATCACCAAGCAAGCCAGCACAGACTACGACTTCACCAAGCTGAATGTGGGCTTTGGTACTGACAAATACACCCGAGTAACCTTGGATGCCAACAAAGTGATCACCGACAAAGTGGCTGTGCGTGCCAACGTGTTGCAGGGGTATGAGGAAGTGCCAGACCGTGGACCTGCAGACCGCGACCGCCAAGGGGTGGCATTGTCTGCCTTGTTCAAGCCCACCGACAAGATAAGTATTCTGGCTGATTACTACCACCTGAAGGCCGCTGACAAGCCCGACTTGGGTAGCTTTTTGGTGGGTGATGTGGCCGCTGGCAACCGCAGGCCTGCCGAGAACGTGCCTGTTTATTTGCAAAATCAGGACTACCTCACCTCCGACATTGACACCTTCACAGCCCGCGTGAAGTACCAGTTTTCACCGAATGTACGCATCAGCAATTCCACCCGCTATGGTACGGCTGAGAATGATTATGTGGCCACAGGCGCACGTTCCGCCGTGTTTGGTGTGAATGACCCCAATGCGGGTAGAAACACCATCACCTTAAGCACGCACCAAAGCTGGCAAGAGGTGGAGTACTTTGCCAACCAGACCAACCTGTTTATTGATCAAGAAATTGCGGGCTTGAAGCATGAGTTCAACTTGGGGCTGGAGTACACCGACCACAAGGTGTTGAACGGAATCAACAACGTGGGTACATCAGGCCAAAACTGCCGTACAGGCACCAGCACCACCAACAATGCGTTTTGTGCGATTGATGGAAATGGGCAAGCGGTCAACGGCCTGAATACACTGTTAAACCGCCAGAATTCACAGGGCCGTTATGATCAGGATTGGGCAATCAAAACGGTGTCTCTGTCCGTGATGGACACTGTGGATTTGACCGATAAGTGGACCGTGTTTGGTGGTGCGCGTCATGACATGTATGACTACACTTTGATTGTGCAAAACGCCGCCTTGCAGCTGACGCCTTACACCTTGAATGAGTCCATCAACAACTACCACGCAGGTGTGACTTATAAGTTTTTGCCCAATGCGAATGTGTACGCCAGCTATTCAACCGCCTCTGACATCAACGGTGGCGAGTCGGATGTGGGTGCCAGCAGCGCCTATGGCGGCTTAGCGATTACACCCGATGGCCAATACAACGGACGCCCTGAACAAACACGCAGCTTGGAAGTGGGCACCAAATGGAATTTGATGAACAACAAATTGTTGGCCACTGCGGCATTGTTCCAGATTGAAAAATCAGATGTGTTTGAAGCGGCAATTACCAACCCCGGCGACCCCAACCGCTACGACAACTTGGGCACCTTGAACACCGGCAAAAGCGAAACTCAGGGTGTTGAGTTTGGATTGGCAGGTAACCTGACGCCCAAGCTGTCTGCCAGTGCAGGCATTGCGTTGATGAATGCGGAAATCAAAGAGTCCAATGTGGCAAGCCGTTTGGGCAAAACCTTAAGCAACTTTGCTGACCAATCCGCCTCGGTACAAATGAAGTACATGGCCACGCCCAAGCTGGGTTTGGGCTTTGCTACCAAGTATGAAAGCGAGCGCTTTGCCGGCCAGCCAGACACGGCGCCCGCATTCAATGCCAATGGCCAATACACACAGCCACTGCCGTCTTACACGGTGACTGACTTGTTTGCCACCTACCGCATCAATTCCAACGCCAATGTACGAGTGAACTGGGCAAACATTTTTGACAAGGACTACTATTTGGCTGGGTACCAGTCAGGTTCATTCCTGTACAAGGGTGATGCAAGCAATGTGAAGGTAACTTTGGCCTATGACTTTTAAGGAACTCTCGTCCGTGCAATGCCCGGACGATTTTGAAGAGCTCGCAGAAAAGGTTTTGCCCCCTGAGGTGTTTGCGTACCTGAAAGGGGGCAGCGGTAGAGGGCGAACTGCTTTGGCCAATCAAGATGCATTTTTGGCGTGGGATTTACTGCCCAAGTTATTGCCTGGCTTGTTATTGGATTCGACAAGCAAAGGCAATGTGGGCATGAACCTTTGCGGTGTTGGGTTTAGCAGCCCCATCCTTCTGGCCCCCTTGGCCCATCAAGCCCTGTACCATCCGGAGGCAGAGCTTGCTGTGGCCAAGGCCGCGGCGGCCAGCTCAACGGGCATGGTGTTAAGCCAATGGTCAAGTACCGGTTTGGCAGATGTGGCGTCGATTTTAAACAATCAATCCGCAGCACAAAGTCCATTGCTCACTCAAATGTATTTTTTGAACAATCAGGCTCATAACTTGAGCCTGATTGAATCGTTTCACTCCTCAGGCAGCCAGGCGATTGTTCTGACACTGGATGCTGCCATTCAGCAACCCAGCATGGACGCCATGCGTGCGGGTTTTGTGATGCCCAAAAACTGGTCTAACACCCACTCGATGGCAGGCGCAGTGGGTATTGCCGACATTGAATGGCTTTTGAAAAACACCCACCTGCCTGTGATGGCAAAAGGGGTGCTCAGCGCCAAGGATGCAATACTGTTGAAGCAGATTGGCGTGCAGGGCGTGGTGGTGTCCAACCACGGCGGCCGAACTGTGGACGGCGTGCCCGCCGCATTGAAACAACTGCCGGCCATTCGCCACGCAGTGGGTCCTGACTACCCCATACTTTTTGACAGCGGTGTTCGTAGTGGTTACGACGTTTTCAAAGCAATTGCCTTGGGTGCAAATGCAGTGTTGATAGGGCGCTTGCAGGCCTATGCGCTGGCGGCTGCAGGGGCATTGGGTGTGGGCTATTTATTAAAGATATTGAATCAAGAACTGACAGCCGCCATGAGCCTGTGCGGATGCAATACCTTGGCAGAAATCAATGCGGATTGCCTGCAATCTGTGCACATACTTGAAAGGTAAGCGAATATGTTGCTGTGCATTCCCAATGTGTTGACCGCCAACGAGGTGGCTAAACTCGTCGAACAACTCCAAAGTGCAGATTGTTGGGAAGAGGGCAGGCGAACCGCGGGTGCTGTAGCGGCGCAGGTTAAACACAATCGGCAGTGGATGGATGGCGTTCAGACGGGCCTAAGCGATTTTGTGCTGAACAAGGTTCAAAACAACCCTGAATTCATTTCCGCCACGCTACCCAAAACCATACTGCCCCCCAAGTTTAATGCTTACACCGGTGGGGAGCATTACGGCCTGCATGTGGACAGTGCCTTGATGCACCATCCTGTGTTGAATGAGTCCATGCGGTGCGATATTTCCGCGACCTTGTTTTTGTGCAACCCTGAAAGTTACGAGGGGGGCGAGCTTCAAATTGAAACCCCATTTGGTGCGCAAAGCATCAAGCTGGAGGCGGGTAGTTTGGTGCTGTACCCCTCAAGTAGCTTGCATCAGGTTACCCCGGTCACCCAGGGCCAAAGGCTGGCTAGCTTTTTTTGGATACAAAGTAGGGTGCAAGACGAATCCGTTCGCGCATCGCTGTACGACTTGGACCAAACCATACAAGTACTTAGAAGCCTGCCTACCGTGCCTCAAGAAGAGTGCTTGCGGTTGACAGGGGTTTATCACAACCTGCTGAGGCGGTGGGTGGCATAGAGGGGCTTTGCTTTCTGAGATGGCCTAAGATTCCAAGAGACGCCCACTCTGCCACCCGTCACCATGATTTGCAATGCGGCGCTTATCACAAAGTAGGCTGGCCCCGGTGTGGGCCGGGTCAACTTGAGAATTGCTGTTGGTTCCGCTGGGGGCACGGATGGATGGACTGTGCATGGCACCTGCTTTCAGCCGTGGCAAGTGAAAAGACAGTCATTGAGTGGGCGGGTGGTATGGTCGTCACTTTTTGGATTTACTACGCGAAGTTTTAATTGGGCACTTGCTAATCTTTAGTCTTGGCGCGCCAGGTCGAGGGTGAACAATCTCAGCTTTGCCAAATCCTGTTTGGTGAAAACGAACCAATTGGTTGGCGTCTCGCCAAGGTCTCATTGTGTGCGGGTCTTCAAAGCGAACTAAAACGGAATCGGGCTCTTGGACGTATTCCAGAACGCCACTTGTAAAAACTGCAGGGTCACCGTCCACATCGGTTTTATTGATGAATTTACTTTTATAAAAATTATAGACTGGTCTTTTGCAGTCTGCATCAGTGTCAATCCAAGAGCCAATCAGCCAATTGGTGTTATTGGTAGAAGTGCTCGAAGCATATAGATTTGTTATTAAGCCGAAATGCATCAGAAGTGCAACTGTTACAACAAAACCTATCTTTGCTAGAAAAGAACTATGAAAAGCGCGCATCTTAGTTTTTCCTTTCAACACATAAAATAATGTCGTTGTGATAAATGCTGGAACCTTTAAACTTAGTGTTGGCTTTAAATCGCAGGTCCGACTTGTACGAACAATGCACCCACCCCGAGTTGGGCAGACTAGGCACATAGTCTTCAAGAATTAGCTGATCAAAGTTCAGGGTGTCTCTCACCCAACAAGCCAAATCGTAGTTCCTGACTCCGGGAATTTCAAAATCCACAGCCTCGCCTTTGCAATGTTGGGAGGTAGCCGACCCACCCACCAGTTTATTGACTGCTGGGCTGCGGTAACCGCTGTTGATTTTGGGTCTAATTTTGAAATAAGCGTAGGCAGGTTCAAGAATGTTCAGCGCCACCTGCCTAAGATTGGCATAAACCACGGGAGAGTGAGGGGTATTGCTGGCTTTCTGATTCGTTTTGGTCAGGTCACTCACCGTGAAGTTCAAGGTCAGCATTTCCGGCCAATTGATGGTGTTGATTGCTTCGTTCATGGAGGGGTTTCAGGACCAAAAAGCGCATGCTAGTCAAGTCCAAACCCTAGGTCAAAAACCACTCCATAGACATCACTCTAACAAGGCTTTGGACCCAACTATTCCGAGTTTTGCAGCAACTCTTTTAAGCTACCCTCACCCAATTCCGCATTGCAAAGCTCAATGAATTTAATCGCAAAACTGCGCAGGTAATTGCCTTTGCGCACTGCGATGCAGGTGGTGTTCAGGGGGAATTCTTCTTGAAGTTCCAATACTTTTAAACTGCGGTCTGTGGCTTGGTTGAAAGCCATGCTGGCAATAACGCCTACGCCTAGGCCCATTTCCACATAGGTTTTAATTACATCGGCATCCAGTGCGCTAATAGCAATTTCGGGGCTAAGGCCTGCATTTTCAAAAGCCTGGTCCACCTTAACCCGGCCTGTGAAACCTTCGTGATAGGTGATGACTGGGTAATCCGCCACGTCTTTCAAAGTGGGGTGCGTCAATGCTGCCAAAGGGTGGTCGCGATTCACCACCACGCAATGCCGCCAGCTGTAAAAAGGCAGGGCAATCAAGTCGTGCTCGTTGCCCAATACTTCGGTGGCAATGCCAATGTCGGCTTGGCCATCCAGCAGCATCTGATTAATTTCAGACGGGCTGCCTTGGTGCAAATGCAAATGCACTTTGGGGTACAAGCTGCGAAATTGGTTAACAATAGGCGGCAAGCTGTAGCGGGCCTGCGTGTGGGTGGTCACAATGGTGAGTTGGCCCACATCCACTTGGCTGTATTGGTCGGCCAAGCGTTTGATGTTGTTGGCATCGATCAGCATGCGCTCGACAAGTACTAGCAGCTCCTTACCCGGCTCGCTCAAGCCCAGCAGGCGTTTGCCACGGCGCAGAAAAAGCTCGACTCCAAGCTCGTCCTCCAGGTCACGTATGTGCCGCGACACGCCGGGTTGCGAAGTGTACAAAGCCTCCGCCACAGCGGTCAGGTTAAAGTCCTGACGCACGGTCTCGCGCACAATTTTTAGCTGCTGCAAATTCATATCGTGATGACCTCTTTGTGCGGCGCTTCAAACACCCGCACTTTTCTGGGCACAAGTATCACCTCTTGGCCCTCTTTCAATTGAAGCTCGCTGACCTCATCGGCATGCACTTCCACCTCGTAATGGTGGGGTAGGTTGGTGCCTTCGGCATTTTCCAGCGAATCCAGCTCAATGCGGGCAACCATGCCAAACGTCAGTACACGGACTACTTTGGCGGGCACGCCTTCTTGTGCGCCTATCCAGCCTTTGGGTGGGATGGGTAGAATTTCAATGTCGTGCGGGCGTGCAAATGCCAATACATTGCTGCCATCGGAAACCGATTTGGTGCCATGAAGCTCATCGGCTGAGCCTGTAATAATGCCACTGCCTGTGCGAATGCCACTGTCCTCTTTGCGGCCATGGAACAAGTTCACTGATCCCAAAAAGCCATATACAAAAGCGCTGGCGGGGTGGGCATACACTTCTTCTGGTGTGCCCACTTGTTCCACTTGGCCTTGATTCATCAGCACCACTCGGTCTGCCACTTCCAATGCTTCTTCTTGGTCATGGGTTACAAAGATAGAGGTGATGTGCAGCTCGTCATGCAGGCGGCGCAGCCAGCGGCGCAGTTCTTTACGCACCTTGGCATCCAGCGCACCGAAGGGCTCGTCCAGCAATAGCACTTTGGGCTCAACGGCCAAGGCACGGGCCAAGGCAATACGCTGGCGCTGCCCGCCAGAAAGTTGGGACGGGAAGCGGTCTGCCAACCAGTCCAGCTGCACCAAATTCAACAATTCATGCACTTTGGCCTTGATTTGTGACTCAGTAGGACGCTCCTTGCGGGGTTTCATGCGCATGCCAAAAGCCACGTTGTCAAACACGGTCATGTGTTTGAACAAAGCGTAGTGCTGAAACACAAAGCCGACTTGCCGCTCACGGACGTGGCGGGCGGAGGCATCTTCACCATCCAAAAACACTTGACCGGAATCGGCATATTCCAAACCCGCAATAATGCGTAGAAGGGTGGTTTTACCGCATCCGGATGGGCCCAGTAGTGCAATCAACTCGCCGCTGTTAAAGTCCAGCGACACATTGTTCAGTGCTTTGAAGTCACCGAAATCTTTTTGAATGTTTTTGACTTGAATGCTCATTTCAATGGCCTCCTTTGGATGGGTTGTCCATGCGGCTTTCCACCCAGGTTTTAAGAACGAGTGTGATCAGGGCCAAAAAGGCCAGCAGGGAGGCCACCGCAAAAGCAGCCGCAAACTGATACTCGTTGTACAAAATTTCAACATGAAGGGGCAGGGTATTTGTTTCGCCCCGGATGTGGCCCGACACCACAGACACCGCGCCAAACTCTCCCATTGCACGGGCGTTACACAAAATAACCCCGTACATCAAACCCCATTTGATATTGGGCAAAGTGACATGCCAAAACACTTGCCAACCCTTGGCGCCGAGCACCACTGCGGCTTCTTCCTCTTCCTTTCCTTGGGCTTCCATCAAGGGGATCAGCTCACGTGCCACAAAAGGGAAGGTGACAAACACTGTGGCCAACACAATACCGGGTACTGCAAAAATTACCTTGTACCCTGCATCAGCCAATGCGGGACCAAACCAGCCTTGGGCGCCAAACACCAACACGTAAATCAAACCTGCAATCACGGGCGACACTGAGAATGGCAGGTCAATCAGGGTGATTAAAATGTGCTTGCCTCGGAATTCAAACTTGGTGATGCACCACGCAGCGGCTACGCCAAACACCAAATTCAAAGGGACTGCGATGACCGCAGCAAGCAATGTCAATTGCAAGGCCAAGATTGCTTCCGGTTCCACCAAAGCGGAGAAGTAAACCTCAAACCCTTTGCGGAATGCTTCGGCAAACACCGCCAACAGCGGCATCAACAAAAACAGTCCAAAAAAGCCAAGGGCTAGGGTAATAAAAAGCCTGCGCACCCAGGGGGATTCCGTGGTGGCGCGTTGGCTTAGGCCGGGCAATTCCCCGCGTACTGGGCCGAGGGGCGTATTCAATACGGCTTGAGTCATTACACCGTCCTCCCTGTGCGCTGGGCAGTCCAAGCTTGCAAGCCATTGATCAGTAACAGCAAGGTGAAAGAGGCGATCAGCATCACCAAGGCAATGGCTGTTGCCCCGGCGTAATCAAATTGCTCCAGTTTGCTGATAATCATCAGCGGGGTAATTTCAGACACCATGGGAATATTGCCAGCAATAAAAATGACGGAACCGTATTCACCCACTGCGCGTGCGAAGGCCAAGGCAAAGCCAGTCAGCAAGGCAGGCAGCAAGATGGGGAACGTGACGTAGGTGAAGGTTTGCAAGCGGTTGGCGCCTAGGCTTGCGGAGGCTTCTTCAAGCTCCTTTTCCAAATCTTCTAACACGGGCTGCACGGTGCGCACCACGAAAGGCACGCCAATAAACACCAGTGCCACCAAAATACCCAATGGCTTGAAGGCCACTTGAATGCCAAGTGGCTCCAGGTATTGACCAATCCAGCCGTTGCCTGCGTAAAGAGAAGTGAGCGCAATGCCAGCCACGGCAGTGGGCAGCGCGAAAGGTAAGTCCACCAAGGCGTCTACAAACCGTTTGCCGGGAAACTGGTAGCGCACCAAAATCCACGCCAACATGAGGCCAAACACCGCATTGATGGTGGCAGCCACCAGCGACAAACCAAACGACAATTCGTAGGAAGCAACCACGCGGGGGTCGGTGACTGTGCTCCAAAACTGCGCCCAAGTAAGGCTTAGGGTTTTGAGGAACACGGCAGACAAGGGGATGAGCACGATCAGGCCCAAATACACCAAGGTGTAGCCCAGGGTAAACTTAAACCCCGGTAGCACCCGCTTGTTTCCTGTTTTTGAGCTGTACGCCATGACAATCTTTCATTATTCAAAGATTGCGAGTGTAAGGCAGTAATGCTTATATATAGAACGAACAAAATATTCTTTCTATATTCAGATTATGCATATAGATACTGGGATTTGAAAAGAGTATGCAATACATATAAAATATAACCATGGTAAATGACCATAGTGGTTTTATAAAGGGGCAGTTATGGCAATACATTCCATCGGGGCTGGGGATTTCAAGGCGAAATGCTTGAAGCTTTTGGATGAAGTGGCTGCAAGCAAAGAACCATTGACCATCACCAAACACGGCAAGCCTGTTGCTAGGCTGGTTCCCATTGCGGATGAGACCCCTTTGTTTGGAGCGCTTCAAGGCAGTGTTTTGTATGAGGGGGACATCATCGCGCCACTGGACAACGACTGGGACGCAACTCAGTGAGCGGGGTTTTGCTAGACACACACGTTCTGATCTGGTTGCTGACTGGGAACTCTAGGCTTGGTCGTCAGCCGTTGGCGCTCATCAATCAGGCAGCGGCACTCAACGCGGTGTTTGTTTCTGCCATTACGCCTTGGGAAATTGCCATGTTGGTCAGCAAAGGCCGCCTGCGTTTGGACAAAGATGTGGGGGAGTGGATTCAGATTGCGTTGGCTCTGCCGGGTATTCGGCTTGAGCCATTGACTGCGGAAATTTCTGTCGCCAGCACCCGTTTGCCAGATGGGATCAACCCTGACCCCGCCGACCGCATCATCGTGTCCACAGCCAGGCACTTGGGTGTGCCTTTGATTACTGCAGACATGAATCTGATTCAATACGGCAACATGGGGCATGTCAAAGCAATTGCTCTATAAAGTATTTGGAATTGAATGCATCATTTATCCTAGATCAGTTTTGGGCAGACGATGTGGGTAACGGAGTGCTCTTTCAGAGCCTCTGCAAGCGCGTTTTCCTCTGAAAACACACTGCAAGGTTGAATCCCGTTGCTTTTGGCCCCTTCGGCATTCAAATTCAACCAACGCCCCTGTTGGTTTTGAGTGACTGCAAAGTAGTGGTTCGAACCACCCGCGCCCCCTTGGCCCCTTAACAAAAGCATGGGGAAGTCTTTGCCCAAAGCCTTGTAAAAGGCCTGTGATTGAAGTATCCGCTCTGCCAGAACGGACCTATCCTCATCTGCAGATGGCAAATGGGTGGCAATTTGGTGATGCTCTACCCGGTTTGGCAAATGGTCCCATCCCGAACCCACCGTTCTACTTGCCAGTAGTGTGTTGATCGTGCTCAGCAAGGTTTCCATCTCCATGCCCTTGAAGCAGGAAATCCACTGGCTGGGTGACACCACAAGCTGCGTTGTTGCGTTATAAAAATCGCGGTCATCCATGTAGTTCAAGTGGGAGTGCGTCATGTTGAACAACTTTTTCCACTCGTCTTCAATGCCATCCGGAATTTCTACGTCATTGACGTTTGGAAAATTGTTGATATCCGCTGGAAAGAAGTCAGCTCTGCTTATGGTGCAGCTTTGCCCGGCTTTAAACGCCTGAAGAAGTTTGGGGTGAAGAAGGCCGCGCATTTCCTCTGGCCGTGCATTGAATGCATCGGTACATACTTGTTCAGCCCGGTCTGCGTATAAAAAAACCGTTTGATTAACGTCCAAGACCGGACCTTGAAAATAAGAATTCAAGGCCTGAAGTCCGCATTGCATTTGCTCACCTACGTACTTATAAGCCGTGGTGTCATCCGATTTTGAGGGCCTAAAGGCAGGCCTGATGTCGTCTAGCTGAAGTGGTCGTACATACCCAGGAACTGCTGGCGTGGGTTGTGCCACTGTTGCGCTAGCTGGAGCCACAGTGGCGCTTTGCTCCGTGCTGCTTTCAACCCAAATTGGGTGCCGTTTGTACCCACGGATTTGATCGGCTTTGAAGGGTGACGATTTTTCAGTCACCAAACTGGCTCCAATCGATCGGCCCAGCTGGGTATTTTCTTTGTTTTGACGACTCAGGTGGAAATGATAGAAGTTTGCAAAATCCGTACTTTCTTCATTGATAAACCCTTGGGTTGTACCGGTCAGTTGACCCAGCACTTCTTCAGCATAATCCAGCCAAACAGCGGGTGAGTCGCCCCTGGGCATGCAAATTTCCCCCCTTTGTTGACGGGAAATAAGCTCCTCTTGCGTGGTGGCCAATATTGCTAGACGAGGATTGCTGGGGCACAGTATTGCGGGTTGCACCGGGCTGTCTTGAAAAGCAGGATGGATTGCTTGCAAATGCTGGTCCATTGATGCTTTGATGCGAGTTAACTTTGAAGGCAGGTCTGCATCTGAGTCGGTGTCAGCCATCTCGATTTCGGTGATGGGAACCTCGATGATTTGCCCCAATCCACGGTCGTAAATTTCCATCAGCCATGCGGGTTTGTCGGGGTGCCCTTGATTTGTAGCCCTCAGACCCACAATTTTAGAATAGCTTGATAACTCATACCCTTCATGAATTTCCAAATATTCTTGAAGTGGAGCAATTTGAGATGTTGACCCCGCACTGCGGACCAAAGCAAAACCCTGTTTGTGCTCGAGCAAGTTTTCGAGTGAAGGCAAAGCCCTCAGCAAATCCCATTTTTTCTCAGTGAAACCTTTTGCGCTGGATTGGACGGTGTACTCCATTGCATGGGGGAATTGGTTTGACGCACTCAGTGAAGCATCACTCGGTTGTTGCGCTTTGGTTTGAACAGAAATAAACACCTTGCGAAAGCAGGCGACCAAATCCTGTGAACTTGCAAATGGGGTAACTTTTGACAGAAACGTGGGTCGTGACAAATTGATCGGACTTTTTCCAAGGTCGCCGCCGCTTTGGAAAATACGATTGATGGTTCTAGCTAGGATTCCCTTTCTTTGCGGCGACGCCACTGAATCCCAAGCACTCTCACTGGTACGTGTGTGGGTTTCAATATGAACACTTGGTGGGTTGGGAAGTCCATAGGTCTTTGTCATGCTCTCAGTCTGCAATTTATCCTTAGGACAACTGAGTAGCATCTGATGACATACAGGTTCAAATGCAATTTGGCTCTGCAGAACCAAGTTCTGCAGAGCCAAATCATTGACCTGTCAACCCTTCCCTATTTATCTTTGAAACAACTGATCAAACGTTCCGCCGTCTGAGAAGTGCGTCTTCTGGGCCTTTTCCCATCCGCCAAATTTGCCGTCGATGGTGAAAGTTTTTACCTTCGGGAAGCGTGCAACATCCTTCGGGTCAGCCAGTTCAGGCTTGCTGGGGCGGTAGTAATTGGATGCTGCAAGTTTTTGCCCCACAGGCGAGTACAAATACTCCAAATAAGCTTTGGCGGCGGCAGTGGTGCCACGCTTGTCGGTGTTGCCAGTTACCACTGCGACTGGGGGTTCAGCCAGGATGGACACTGAGGGCACAATAATTTCGAACTTGTCCGGGCCCAGCTCATTCACAGCCAAAAAGGCTTCGTTTTCCCAAGCCAGCAGCACATCACCAATGCCGCGTTGTACAAATGTGTTTGTAGATCCACGGGCACCCGAGTCCAGCACGGGCACGTTTTTCAGCAGTTTGCTGACGAAGTCTTTGGCCGCTGCTTCGCTACCTTTGTTTTTATCCAGCGCAAAGCCCCAGGCTGCCAGGTAGTTCCAACGGGCACCGCCAGATGTTTTTGGGTTTGGCGTAATCACTTGCACGCCGGGTTTGACCAAATCGTCCCAGTCTTTCAAACCCTTGGGGTTGCCTTTGCGCACCAAAAACACAATGGTGGAGGTGTAAGGTGAGCTGTTGTTGGGCAGAAGCGATTGCCAGTTGGCAGGTAGTTTTTTGCTGCGCTCGGAAATTTCAGTGATGTCGTAGCCCAATGCCAAGGTGACCACATCGGCTTCCAAGCCGTCGATTACAGACCGTGCTTGCTTGCCAGAGCCACCGTGGGATTGCTTGACCGTGACTGTTTCGCCAGTTTTGGCTTTCCAGTGCTTGGCAAACTCAGGGTTAAATTCTTGATAAAACTCGCGCGTGGGGTCATAAGACACATTCAGCAGGGAAATGTCGGCCCAAGCGCTGGATGCAAAGCCCAGGGCTGCTGCAGCCACAGAGCCGACGGCCAAAAGTTGGCGAATTGGATTTTTTTTCATGATGGAATTCCTGAACATTAATAATCGAACAGGGCCCAATGTACTGATGCATCCACCTGATGTGAACGAACTATTTCTTATACCCATATTCAGCTTGGGAACTTAAGTGCGAGAAGCAGAGTCCCTTTAAATGTAAAACAATAAATATAGGGATGAAAGAATGAATCCAACCACCATTCAGTGGATAGCGGCCTTGCTTTTTGCCGGTGCACTTTTACACACATTCTCAGCCAGCGTATTCGAGAAGCTTTCCCACCGCTCACCACGCCACAGCGGCCTATTTCACTTGTTGGGCGAGGTGGAGGCCGTATTTGGTATTTGGGCGTTTTTCTTGGTGGTGGCCATGGCCTTTACATCGGGAATGACGCAGGCCGTGGAGTATGTGGACACCCGCAAGTATGTGGAACCGCTGTTTGTATTTGTGATTATGGTGGTGGCCGCCAGTAGGCCCGTGTTGGAGGCTGCGCGAATTTTGGTGTATGCCATGGCCAAGTTCATACCCTTGCAGCAACCTGTTGCCATTACCTGGTTGGGCTTGGCGGTAGTTCCCTTGTTGGGTAGTTTAATCACTGAGCCCGCAGCAATGACGCTGGCCGCCTTGTTGCTGAAGGAAGTGTTGTTCAATACCAAGTTGCCCGTGTGGGTACGCTACGGCGGCATTGGTGTGTTGTTCGTCAATATATCGATTGGTGGGGTGCTGACTGCTTATGCCGCCCCGCCGGTTTTGATTGTGGCGGGCACATGGGGTTGGGATTCCGCCTTCATGCTGAGCCAGTTTGGTTGGAAAGCGGTGATTGCCGTGTTGATCAACGCCAGTGTGTTTGCAGTATTGACTGCCCCGCATTTGAAGAAAATTGGATCTGAAAATCCAGCTGATCGCGCTGACGCCAACTTACCACCAGTGCCCATTATTGCTATGGTGATCCATCTGGCGTTTTTGGCTGGTGTGGTGGTGTTTGCCCACCATCCCGCAGTTTTCTTGGGGCTATTTTTGTTCTTCTTGGGTTATACAGCGGCTTATTCTAGTTTTCAGTCGCCCTTGCTGCTCAAAGAAGGTTTGCTGGTGGCGTTTTTCTTGGCAGGTTTGGTGGTATTGGGTGGCATGCAGCAGTGGTGGTTGCAGCCTGCAGTGAGTGATTTGGAGCCCGGTGTCCTGTTTGTAGCGGCCATTGCATTGACTGCAATTACCGACAATGCGGCTTTGACTTACTTGGGGTCTTTGATTGAAGGCACTTCAGATGCATTCCGCTACGCCTTGGTGGCAGGCGCTGTGACTGGCGGCGGTTTGACCGTCATTGCCAACGCACCCAACCCGGCTGGCCTCAGTTTGCTGCGAAGCCAGTTTCCGGATGGTGCTGTGTCTGCCCTAGGGCTGCTGGGCGCGGCATTGCTGCCGACTGGGGTTGCAGCGGTGGCGTTTTATTTTTTGTGAATGGTATTAAAGAACTCTTTAACATCACAGTACGGAATGCGCATACCTCTTATACAGTGCAGGCACCCAACTGCCAACGTGTCATACTTATGCTGTATTTGATATAATTAAGAAAACAAAAATTTATTGACTATCGTTGTAAAGCAATGATTTAAATTGATTTAGCTTGTTTTCGCCTGTAATCTAGTGCTTAATATAATAACAAATACGGCATAAATGTGAAAACGTTTGACGAGTTGGGTTACGAGTTGGCCAAGTTAAGGCAGGCCAAGGGGCTGACGCAAAAAGAGTTGGCTCAGTTGGCCGGCCTAGGCCAGTCCACCTTGGCCAGATTTGAAACGGGTGGGGTGGCAGAGTTTGGTTCTGCCAAACTGCTAAGACTTCTGAATGTCTTAGGTTGTGAATTGGCCTTTACCAAAACCGATAACAGCTTCACCTTGCAAGATGCGTTAAACGAACGCATGTCAGGGCAGTAGCATATGAGGCTACTGTGAGCTTAAAACTGCACGTATTTGTGAATGATGTGCCGGTGGCCACACTGGATTCACCGGACAGCTTCAAGCATGTGATGACTTATCACGATCAGGTGAAACCCGATCAGTTTGTGTCATTGCTGATGCCCGTTCAAACCGAATCGTACACCTATCCAGAATTACACCCCATATTCAAAATGAATCTGCCCGAAGGGTTCTTGCTTTCCATTTTGAAAGAAGAGCTCGGGCCGCATGTTGGTGCATCTCCTTTGAGTCTACTGTCGGTTGTAGGCAGAAACGCCATCGGGCGGGTCAAAGTAGCCCCAATCGGTGCAGACCCCACGACAGCGCCCGTTCCTTTCGAATTGGCTGAAATCTTAAAAGGTGATAACTCTGAAGAGGCGTTTGTGAGGCTTGTTAGGCGCCATGCGGTATCAGGCGTATCTGGCGTTGTTCCCAAATTTTTGAACAATTCAATTGTCGAACTCAGTAAGGGCACTTTGGCCACAGAACACTACATTATCAAGGGCACGACGGCCAGACTTCCGGGGGTCGCACTTAATGAACATCTTTGCATGCAGGTGGCTCGAACCGCTGGTCTGCGAACGGCCCAAACGCAGGTCTCCGACGACGGCCAAGCACTGATTGTAAGTAGATTTGATACCGACGCAGTAACAGGGAACCGATTAGGTATGGAGGATTTATGCAGCTTGCTGGCCTTAAATCCTGAGCAGAAGTATGAAACAACTTGGGAGAAAGTGGTCAATCGAATAGGTGACATAATCCTAGACATTCCCCAGCGCAACCAAGCTTTATCTGAGCTGGCGGATTTACTGATTCTGACCTACCTTTTGCGAAATGCAGATTGCCACAGCAAGAACATCGCATTGTTGTACTCAAGTAAATCTCAAATATGGCTTGCCCCGATCTATGACATGTTGACTATCACGGTCTATGATGATTATCACTTGAGCCCCCCGGGACTATCCTTGGCCGGTCGCAAAACCTGGATGCCCGGAAATGAGTTTGTGCTGTTTATGCAAAAGCGCTGCAATATTAAGCCGTCTGAGCTTCAGCAGCGCATTGAAAGTCTGTGTGAGGCCGTGGTCAAGGTGAGCCCAGAGCTCATTCGTACAGCGCAGGAATACCCTCATTTTCAAGAAATTGGTAAACGAATGCTCCGTACTTGGAATGAGGGCATGAACAGCTTAAGACTTAAGAAAACTTGGAGCCTACCGAATCTAAGTTCCCAAATCGAACAGGCTCAATTTTCAGAGACGGCCCCAGTGAAGAAAACAAAACGAGCCGTCGTTGGTCGCTCGCCATTGCTTGGAGAGCGCCGCTCAACTTAAACCGTACTACCTCACCCGTACTGCTTCTCCAACCACTCCCTGTAACCTTTCTCGGTCACTTGGGTGGCCCATTGCTGGTTGGTCAAGTACCATTCCACGGTTTTGCGGATGCCGGTTTCAAAAGTTTCCTCCGGCTTCCAGCCCAGCTCGCGTTCAATTTTGCGGGCATCAATTGCGTAGCGGCGGTCGTGGCCTGGGCGGTCTTTCACAAAGGTAATTTGTGAGGCATAGCTGCTGCCATCGGCCTTGGGTTGAAGGTCATCCAAAATACTGCAAATGGTGTTGACTATATCCAGGTTGGCTTTCTCGTTCCAGCCGCCAATGTTGTAAGTTTCACCCAAGCGGCCGCCCTCCAGCACACGGCGTATGGCGCGGGTGTGGTCTTCAACATAAAGCCAGTCGCGTATTTGCTGTCCATCGCCGTAGATGGGCAATGGCTTGCCGTTCAGGGCGTTCATAATCACCAGCGGAATCAACTTTTCCGGGAAGTGGTAAGGCCCGTAGTTGTTGCTGCAATTGGTGGTTAACACAGGCAAGCCATAGGTGTGGTGCCACGCCCGCACCAAATGGTCAGATGCTGCTTTGCTGGCTGAGTAAGGGCTGTTGGGTTCGTACTTGTTGTCCTCGGCAAAAGGTGCGTCGTCTTTGCCCAAAGTGCCGTACACCTCATCGGTGCTGACATGCAAAAAGCGGAAGTTGGCTTTTGCCTCGCCTTCCAAGCCTTGCCAGTATTCACGGGCGCATTCCAGCAGCCTGAATGTGCCCAGCACATTGGTTTGTATAAATTCTTCGGGTCCAAGGATTGAGCGGTCCACATGGCTTTCAGCCGCAAAGTTCAAAATCGCGCGGGGCTTGTGCTCTGCCAACAGTTTGCTGACCAAACCTTTGTCGCCAATGTTGCCGTGTACAAAGGTGTGGCTGGGTTTGTCCATCACTGGCAGCAAGGTGCTGAGGTGCCCTGCGTAGGTCAGTGCATCAAGGCTAATAACAGGCTCATCGCTTGAGCCTACATGTTGGCGTACATAGCAACTGCCAATAAATCCGGCTGAGCCGGTCACGATGATTGTCATTTTATTTCACTTGAATGTTTTGGCTGATGGTGTTCAGCAATTCATGTTTGAAGTCTGCAAAGCTTTGGCCCTCTGCGTCCTTGGGGCTGACCAAAGGCTCGCCCTCAAAGCCCCAATCAATTTTTAACTCCGGGTCGTTCCATTTCAGGCATTTTTCATGGTCTTTGCTCCAGTAGTCCGTCACTTTGTACTGGAAAATTGCTTCATCAGTCAGGGTCACAAAGCCATGGGCCAGGCCCGGTGGTATCCACAGTTGCGCGTGGTTGTCTTCCGACAGTTCCACACCTTCCCATTGCCCAAAGGTGGGCGAGTCGGGGCGTATATCCACCGCCACATCAAACACCGCGCCTTTCACAACCCGCACCAGTTTGCCTTGCGCTTTGGGGGTGACTTGGTAGTGCAGGCCGCGCAGCACACCTTTGCTGGATTTGCTTTGATTGTCTTGCACAAAGTGGGGCAAAAACCCGGTCAAAGATTCAAACTTTTTGTTGTTGAAACTTTCGAAAAAATACCCCCGCGCATCGCCAAACACAGAAGGCTCCAGCAGGTATACACCTGCCAGTTTGGTTTCATTGGCTTTCATGTTCAATCAACCCGTCTTTAGTAGACCCTTTGGGTCAGTATGTCCAGCATGTATTGGCCGTAGCCGCTTTTTGCCAAAGGCTTGGCCAAGGCTTCAAACTCAGCGTCGTTAATCCAACCGCAGCGCCATGAAATTTCTTCCGGGCAAGCCACTTTCAGGCCTTGGCGCTTTTCAAGGGTTTGGATGAATAAAGCGGCTTCAAGCAAGCTGTCGTGTGTGCCTGTGTCCAACCAAGCATGGCCGCGGCTCATCACTTGTACGTCCAGCGTGCCGTTGTCCAAGTACAAATGATTCAAATCGGTGATTTCAAGCTCGCCACGCACGGAGGGTTTGATGGTTTTGGCGGCTTGAACAACCGTTCGATCATAAAAATACAAACCGGTCACTGCGTAACGGCTTTTGGGTTTGGCTGGCTTTTCTTCAATCGAAATGGCATGCCCGTTGGTGTCAAACTCCACCACGCCATAGCGCTCAGGGTCTTTCACCGGGTAGGCAAACACGGTGGCCCCGCTTTCTTTGCGGGCTGCAGCACGCAATTGGTCCACCAAGTCGTTGCCGTAAAACAGGTTGTCGCCCAGTATCAAAGCGCAAGGCTCGCCGTTGATGAATTCTTCACCAATCAAAAAGGCTTGGGCCAAACCGTCAGGGCTGGGCTGCACTGCATATTGTAAGTTAATGCCCCAAGACTTGCCGTTGCCAAGCAATTGCTCAAAGCGTGGCGTGTCTTGCGGGGTTGAAATAATCAGAATGTCCCGAATGCCAGCCAGCATCAACGTGCTCAGCGGGTAATAAATCATGGGCTTGTCATACACGGGCATCAACTGCTTGCTGACCGCGACAGTTGCTGGGTACAGGCGAGTGCCAGACCCGCCCGCTAAAATAATACCTTTCATACGGGGGTCCATTGGTATAAAGATTACCCGCATTATGCCCGATTTAGAAACGTCAGCCCAAATTCAAACCGATGAGTAAGGGGTCTACTTCTACATCGCGTACCTTCCGGCCGTGAAGCGGTACTTCGCTTCAAATCAAGTCAATCAAAGCTGCCAATTCCTTCATTTAAATAATTTTGTTCGGGTATTCATCTGCAATCCGTAAAGTGCTGGTGATAAAATACTGACATTACATGAAAGCATTTCTACAATTGCTTGGCGTAATCAAGATACGCCGAGTTGCCAACACCATTGGCTTGAAATCCGAGATCCAGAGAGCGACACGCTCCAACATACCGGGGACAGAACACCATGAAGTTTAGATTGAAGGCGAAAGCCCGTTCGGGGCAAATCGCCCACCTTGCGCTGTTTTTAGTGGGCGTAGGTTCATTCCTCAATAGTCCGGAAGTGATGGCGGGGGGCACTGCATTTGACCCGGTGAGCATTAGCGGCCTGGGAAGCGCAAACGCGGGCCAAGCCGCCGAGGCAGGTGATGCATCGGTTATGTTTGCCAACCCCGCCGCATTGACTCGCTTCAAACGCGCAGAGTTAACTCAAGGCGCAGCAATCATTACCATCGGATCCAACTACACCTCCAACCAGGACGGAGATGGCGCGCCCACCAATGAGGGCACCCGAGGTTCAAATGGTCAACTATTTAGTCGAAACGACGGCTTTGACGCCGCGGCACTGGCTCCCAATTTGTACATTGCGATCCCTTTAAGCAGCAAGGCCACCATGGGTTTTAGCGCAGCAGCCTCTCATGGCTTGGTGCTTCATTACGATCAGAATTTTCCGGGTAGAAACCAAGGCCGCGACATTGATTTCAAGGTGACACGACTTAACCTGGGCTTGGGCTACAAGGTGTCTCCAACGCTTTCATTGGGTATCAATGGCTCTTATGAGCGTTATTTCCAGTCCATCAAATTGCGAGTCAATTATCGGGATGCAGTGGGCAAACTCACTCCACCTGGCACAACCACTTTGCTCGATTTGCTGGACACCTTGAATGCCGCACCCCCCATTCCGGATGAAACCAATGCCAAGTTACGCATGTTTGGCTGGGCTTTGAATACTCAGGTGGGTGCATTGTGGGAGCCTTCTGCAAACACCCGAATCGGTATTTCCTATCGACCTAAAACCGATTTTGATGGCAATCGTGGTGTTTTCAGCTTGGAAGACACTCCAGAGCAAGCTGCTTTCCGCGCATTTCTGCGAGGTGGGCTCATTAGCACTGCCGGCCCCTTACTTGACGTCAACGGGCGAAAAGCAGCCAGTGATCTGGAGCCCTATCAGCGGATCAAACAGTCAATTACCTTGCCGGATGAATTTCGGTTGACCATTTTCCACCATCCAACGCCCAAGCTGGACTTGATGGCCAGTTACACGCGGCAAGACTTTTCTGTCACCAATTTGTTATTTGAGCGAGAAGCTGACCGAGGTGGTTTAGACCCCACGTTGGAAAACATCCCGCAAAATTTCAAAGCAGCGCAAAGCTATCGAATGGGGATGAACTACAAGCTTTACAAACGCTTGACCGTGCGGGCCGGATTTGCCAAAGAGAATGGCGTGATAGACGATGCCACTCGCATCACCATTCTGCCTGACAGTGATCGAAAGTTTTACAGTTTGGGTGGAACCTTGGACTTCAGCTCGAATACCGCCATGCACTTTGCCTACCAATTCATGGACACCAAGCCCGCAAAAGTGGGTTTGAATCAAAGTGTAACGCCTACAGAAGTATCGGGCGGAGCGTTCAATGGGACGGTTCAGTTGGATACCCACTTTTTTGGAGTCGGCATCACAGAGAGGTTTTAACCGGAATGCTCCATTTTTATCTTGAGTCAGATAATATGGAGCTGGATTCTAGTTACCAATTTAATCAGGAACGTGAGATATGAGTAATCAATTTGCTGCAAATGCCCAACCTGCCGAAGTTGGCACCATGAAAAAAAGCAAAAACTCAATCCAAGCCCGCATCATGGAGCGCACATTGCGCCTCACCATGCGCCCCCTGATGTCGCCCAAAGTGCCCTTGGGTGTTCAGCGATTTGCCACCAGTTTGTTGCGTTTCAGCCCCCGCCCCGGCAACGTCAACCTTGAGCCCTATGCGGTGCCCGGTTTGGTGGGCGAAAAGCACACGCCTGACAGCTTGGCCAATAGCCAATACGCCATTTTGTACTTTCATGGTGGCGGTTACGTCATGGGCTCACCGGCAAGCCATCGCAATTTGGGTGCGCGCATTGCAGCAGCCGCCCAATTGCCGGTTTACATGGCCAGTTACCGTTTGGCGCCAGAGCACAGTTACCCTTCCCAACTGGAGGACGCCGAGCGCGCTTTTCTCGCCTTGATGGGCCAAGGTTACAAGCCCGATCATATTTTGATTGGCGGGGATTCCGCGGGCGGAAACCTCACCTTGGCATTGGCCTTGCACCTGCGCGAAACAGGGGTGGGAATGCCAGCAGGCTTGATTTTGATTTCCCCTTGGACGGATGCCACGTTCACACAGGTTCCAAACCCCAACAACGACGCCTTGTTGCCGCTGGACTGGGCTGAGGACAGTCGACCCCGATTTGCAAGCGATGCGCAACTAACAGATCCCAAAGTGTCCCCGGCCTTGGCTGACTTTGCAGGTTTTCCACCCACCTTGGTTCAGTCTGCCAGTGTGGAGTTGTTGGCCAATGATGCGGCCCGTTTGGTCGAGGCGATGACAAAGGCGGGCGTGGATGTGCAGTGGCAAGAAGATCAAGGGCTTTGGCACGATTACCAACTGAATGCAGGCACAGTACCGGAGGCAACAGACGCAGTCCGCCGGATTGGCGTGTTTGCCAAGTCACTTTACAGCGCATAGCAGGGAACCAAACAGAAAATCGGGTTACTCAATAGGGGTGCTGCCATGTTTAAGCGCAGCACATGTCCATTCCCTGTTTTGTTGCTTGATAGTTGCCTGAGAAATGACCAAAAACCTATGTTTGCTGATGCTTGTTACACCTTTGTTTCTTGTACAGGCTTGCAGCGATCCAGATTTCGCTCCGCCCGCCTTGGCTGAGGCTCAAAGTCCTAACATGCCCAATGGTTCAATCCAGGGCGCTGGCAATGAACCTTCTGCCGAAGCGCTTGCTGAAATGTCCGGGTTTGTGCCTGACACGCCCCAGCAGCGTCAAGCGCTGGTTGAGCGTTACTTCAAAGCGGTGTCTTTTGGGGATTTTCAGCGGGAAATGGTCGAGCAAATGTCCAGCAGCATTCCGCCAGAGCATCAGGCCCAATTTTTGGACACCATGTCCAACAAAGTCCGTTGGGACAGTATTGAAACCGCAGCCAAGGAAAGTTTGGCCCGGCACATGACTGTGTCTGAGCTGTCTGCCTTTTTGGCATTTGTTGAAAAGCCCGAAGGCAAGTCCGCCTTGTCGAAAATGCGTTTCTACATGGCAGACTTAAGCCCAGTCGTGCAGCAAGAAGTGTTTAGGGCGGTTGCGCAATAGGTCGAGCAATAAGCCTCTAGCCGTTTCAGGCCACTTTCAAACTCTTGAAGCGGTCTGCGGCGGCACTGGCAGCAAAAGCGCGGGGCTTAATCATGGGGGTCAACTGGCACACGCCAATGATGTAGCCAATTGCTTGATTCACCACGCAGCTGGAGCCGTTCATCTCATCGGCTGAAATATCCAGGTGCACTTCAGGATGAAAAGGCGCAACCACATCTTTGATCCGCTCGTACAACTCAGCCACTTTGTACACCTCGTTCATCAGCCGCATGGACGGCCGGTCTGCCCGCTGGTCAAAATCCCTTTGCCTGTGTACTTCACCGAAAATTTTGCAGCCGTGCCGGCCATTGATGTGGATGACGATACACAAGGTGTAATCCGCATACCAGGTGTTGTTGATGATGATCCGTTCTGAATCGCAGCCCAAGTAGACTTTGGTGCCGGGGCCGCAACTGGCGAGAAATGCTTTTAACTTGTCCTCATTAAGCCTGATATCACTCATACAACACATCCTTCGCAAAATTGAAAAGTTAGGATTTCGTGAACGCTTGCAATTGAGTGTAAAGTATTTTGATGACGGATGTGTAACCGCAATGGCTGCCTGTCAGCAATAAGCCCTTGGATTTGTTGCATTTTTGATGCGTGCCCCCGTGGCTTGTCAGCGAATGGAACTTCAGCTGCTCAAGCGGGTCTGAATGATATTGGGCAATGCAAACACACTTGGCAAAGCCAGTACGCTCCGGTTATTCTTAACACATGCACCTGTTCCGAACGATCCTTTTGATTGTTTTATCTTTCGCTTTGCCTTTTCAGGCTTACGCGTTGGTGGGCGCGCATGCGTGCACAATGAGCCATGCCCCAATCAATTCGCACAGTCATCATGAGCATGTGATGGATGAGTCTCATGCGGTCGAAGCGGGCAGTGGGGCGATGAACCCTCACGGCGTCCATGGTTCTACAGATTCGTCCTGCCAGTGTTCTGCCTCCTGCATCGGAACCGGGTTGATGTCGGAATACCCCTTGGTCGAATTTCAGCAAGAGCGGCCAATCTACGCGCAGATTCATTCAAAATCAGTTTTGCAGGCGCCTATTAAACGCCTCGATCGGCCCCCACGTCACAGCCCCGCTTGATCCATTCCCGCCCAAGGCCTGTTTTGCGCATCATGCGCAGGCAGGGCTGGGTGATATCAATTGATCGATCGAGGTTCTCATGTTCACCTTTTCATTCAAACCCATTGCGTGTGCAATGGTGCTAAGCGCATGGCTTAACCCCGGCAGTGCGCAATCCGTACCGCCTGTCCCGGTCGCAAAGTCATCTGAAATATCCGCATTCAGCGATTACAAGAAGTTTGATGACCCGGGTGTAACAGACTGGCGGGCCAGTAATGACAAAGTGCGCACCCTGGGCGGCTGGCGTACTTACTTGAAAGAGGCTTACGAAGCCCCAGATGAAACAGGCGCATCCGCTTCCGCACCCGCCAAACCTGGAATATCGACCACACCAGCCACACCGGCAACCGTGCCTGACAAATCTTCAGCCGGAAGCTCGTCAGCACCATCCACTGCGACTTCGCCCAACCATTCCCATCACCATCATGGAGGTGGAAAATGAAGCTGCGTGCTTTGGCATGGGCACTTGCCGTGCTGCCCCTGGCCGCCTGTACCACAGTCAATCTGGACCAAAGTTTGAAGCCGGTTCAGGCTGATTTGAATGCAACAGGGCCAATTGCAAAAATCAATTTGGCATACAGTGCCGAACACCGGGCTGAACGCCAAAAGACCGCTGAAGAATTACTGGCAAAGCCATTAAGCCAAGACCAAGCCCTAAGCCTTGCAGTGCTGAACAGCCCCCAGTTTCAAGCCCTTCTGGCTGAGCATTTGCGCAAAGGCAATGACGCTGCGCAGATTGGCCGAATAGCCAACCCGGTGTTCACATTTGAGCGGGTCACCGTACAAAATGGGTCCAACAATGAGCTTGAAATTGGCAGAATGCTGACCTTCGGTTTGCTGGACTTGGTCAGCCTGCCCATGCGTCAAGGCATTGCCAAGCAAAGGCTTCAAGACGCTCAGCTTAACCTGCATGCCGAGGTGCTTGGCCATTTGGGCAAAGTGCGCAAGGCATGGGTCAAAGCCGTGGCTGCCAAACAGCACCTTGCTTACGCGCAACAAGTGCGTGAAAGCGCAGAGGCCAGTGCCGAGCTTGCCCGCCGCATGCAAACCGTGGGCAATTTCAATAAACTGGACCGGGCGCGGCAACAACTTTTCTATGCCGACGCCACCACACGTTTGGCCGTAGCAGAGCTGGATGCAACGGCCAGTCGGGAAGAATTGATTCGACTACTGGGTTTGACTGATGAGCAAGCCACGCGCCTTCATTTGCCGGACCGACTGCCTGATTTACCCAAAGAGCCTGCTGCCCCCTCACAGCTGACCCCCACACTGCTTGAAAAGCGTTTGGATGTCCAGCTTGCCAAAGCCCGGCTTAACGCAGCGGGCCGCGAGCAGGGCTTGGGCAAGATCGCCAGCTTGACCGACATCGAGCTGGGTTTGAAGCGCGACACCGCCTATGACAAAGCCGATGGGGATGTGGCACGGCCCCGAGGTTTTGAGTTGGAAGTGCGCTTGCCGATTTTTGATTGGGGCAATTTAAAACGCGAAAGCTTGAATGCCCAAACCTTGGCCGCGGCCAATCAGTTTGACTACACGGTGCGCTCAGCCTCCTCGCATTTAAGGCAAAACTACGCCCAGTATCGCAGCCGTTATGACATTGCCCGCCACTATCAGGATGAAGTGATTCCCCTGCGCAAAGCCATTTCTGATGAAAACCTGCTGCGCTACAACGGCATGTTGATTGGGGTGTTTGAGCTGTTGGCCGACTCTCGCGACCAAGTCGCTACGGTCATTCAGGCCTTGACCGCCCAAGAGCAGTTCTGGATGGCGCATGCCGATTTGCAGGCCGCTCAATGGGGCTTGCCCCAGCATCTGATGGGCTCGAATGGCGGTGCATCTTCGATAGAAATTGGATCAAGCGCGGGTGGTGCCAGTGGTGGCCATTAAGGGTGAGCAGTGATGTGTTACAGCCAAAGCCCCAGCGTAATGACCAACAAGGATTCAGCATGAACAAGCTAAGTAGACGTGATTTTATGAAATGGAGCAGCATCGCAGGCGGCGCTGTGGCCACGGCAGCCGTCAGTAAAGTGGCCATGGCAGCCCTTCCCGAGCCAGTGATACAAACCACGCCGGACACCGCCTCGCCTTTGATGCCCGCAACCGGCAGGCCTTACAACCCAGTGGTCACCCTCAACGGGTGGACTTTGCCTTGGCGCATGAACCAAGGCGTCAAAGAATTCCACCTGGTGGCCGAACCCGTGGTTCGTGAAATGGCCCCCGGCATGAAAGCCCACCTGTGGGGTTACAACGGCCAAAGCCCCGGCCCCACCATCGAAGTGGTGGAAGGCGACAAAGTGCGCATATTTGTGACCAATAAGCTGCCTGAACACACCAGTGTGCATTGGCACGGCCAGCGCTTGCCCAATGGCATGGATGGTGTATCGGGCTTGAATCAGCCCTCCATTCCCGCCGGCAAAACCTTTGTTTACGAGTTTGAAGCCCGCAGGCCCGGCACCTTCATGTACCACCCGCATGCCGATGAAATGACGCAAATGGCCATGGGTATGATGGGTTTTTGGGTAACCCACCCCCGCACCAAAAACCCATTGATTAGCGAGGTGGACAGGGACTTTTGCTTCCTGCTCAACGCGTACGACATTGACCCCGGCAGCTACACGCCCAAAATCATGACCATGCTGGACTTCAATTTGTGGACATGGAACAGTCGAATTTTCCCCGGCATCAGCCCCTTGTGCGTGCGTAAAAATGACCGCGTGCGCATCCGCTTTGGTAACCTGACCATGACCAACCACCCCATTCACATTCATGGTCACGAGTTTGAAGTCACCGGCACCGACGGTGGCCCTGTGCCCAAATCTGCACGTTGGCCCGAAGTCACCACCGATGTGGCGGTGGGCCAAATGCGTCAAATTGAATTGATTGCGGATGAAGAAGGCGACTGGGCCTTTCATTGTCACAAAAGCCACCACACCATGAATGCCATGGGCCACAACGTACCCACCATGATTGGCGTGGACCACAGTGGAATCACCAAAAAGGTAATCAAACTCATACCCGACTACATGGCCATGAGCGAGCGAGGCATGGCCGACATGGCTGAAATGGAAATGCCGCTGCCCGACAACACAATCCCGATGATGACAGGGGCGGGGCCCTATGGCTCTGTGGAAATGGGTGGCATGTTCTCGGTGTTTAAAGTTCGCAAGGATCAAAAACCCAGCGATTATTCCGACCCCGGCTGGTTCAAGCAGCCGCCCAACACACAAGCTTTTGAATACAAAGGGCCCGAAATTCCTGCTGCAAAAGCGGTGGAAAAAGGCCCTGCGGCGTCGATTGAAATGAAGGTGCGCAAACCTTCGAGCCATTCTGGGCATTGAACTGTTTATTGAATCATTCCAAAGCCAAACAACCATGACGGTTCAAATTATGAAATTAAAGAAATCATCATCAAGCAAATTGCTTGCATCCGTTTTGATCGCGTTGTCTACCTTGAGTGCCGGCAATGCGCTGGCCCACAGCAACGAGCATCATTCAAAACCCGCCAAGGCGGAGCAATTGCCGTGGGGCATTGCAGGAGATGCAAAAAAAATAAGCCGCACCATTGAAATTGGCATGGGTGACGACTTTCGGTTCCTGCCGGGCAGTGTGGATATTAAGCAGAACGAAACCATTCGCTTTGTCATTAAAAACAACGGAAAAATGCTTCATGAAATGGTGATTGGCACCCCTGCCGAAAATGCCAAACATGCTGAGTTGATGTTGAAATTTCCGAATATGAAACATGATGAGCCCTACATGGCCCATGTGAAGGCTGGGTCAACCGGAGAGATCATTTGGACGTTTAACAAGGATGGGCAGTTTGAATTTGCTTGCTTAATTGGCGGCCATTACCAAGCGGGTATGAAGGGAACCATTCTTGTACAACCCGCGTCCAAACAATAAACAAAGGAGATCACCATGTGGAAAAAATCCATCGCTCAAAGTTTGATCGGACTGGCCGCACTCGTGACCGGAACCCACGGCATTGCTGCACAAGAAATGGCTGAAGCCGAGGTGCGGAAAATCAATACCGACACCGGTAAAATTATGCTGAAGCACGGCCCCATCAAAAGCCTAGACATGCCCCCAATGACCATGGTGTTTACTGTTAAAAACCCAGCGTTGATTAATGACGTCAAAGTGGGCGACAAAATCATGTTCAATGTGGTGTCAGAAAACGGCAATTACGTGGTCACCGACATTCAGAAAAAATAAAAGTAAAAGTAAGCCCACCTTACCGGTGGGCCTACAGATTGACTTACAGATTGACTTATAGATTCACTTACAGGCTAGTCACCACCTGACCAAACTTCAACAAATCCACCATGCTGAATTCACCCGGTTTCGCACCCAAGCTAGGCTTCCAGTCGGGGTCTTGGCACAGGTAAGAGCTACTGTCGCCTTGCAGCAGGCCAATCATCACTTCACCCACAATACGCCCGGCCACAGGGCCCAAACGTTTGCCGTTCTCAAGCACTTCTGCTTCGCGCAAGCAATAGAACCACAGCGGCGTGCGGTTTTGCAGGTTCATCGGCTCTAAGTCCTTGAAAGCACTGGCGGGCAAAGCTTCTAGGCCCATTGCGGCAGCCACTTTCTGGCCTGATGGAATTTTAAACGTCAGGTGACGCAGCAGGTTCAGTTGGGCCAGCGACTGGGGGCCACCGGGAGGCAGTCCAGGCAAATCAAACAGCACCGATGACAGCTTGGTGTCGATTTTTTTGTTGTTGCGTGACTTGCCATCCCCAAAATCAAAGAAGGTTTGCCAATCAATAAAGCGGGGTGCCTCACGACTGCCACCTCGCATGTCCATCGCCACCGGGTTATTGGCCAGGTTGTCATTGAAAAACAGAGCGAAAAAATCGGGGTTGCCCACTTTGCCAAAATTCACCCTGTAGCTGGGGCGTACTTGCGAATGCCCAAAGCGGTATGCTGCAACAGAAAACTCAACAGGAATGAAAGGTGCGTTGCGCCATTTGTAAAACTTACGCCCGTTTTTCAGGATGTCCTTCACCCGCTCGCCACCAATGGTTTTGGGCAAAAACTCGTGCAAAATAATCCACTGATAATGCCAGCGGGTCAGGCGTTGAGCCTCCAGAAAAATCTCAACTGGGTTGGTCATTCCCCATTTGGTTTTGATTTCCTGAACCACCATATTGTGGAACCGAATGAAGGCAACCTGCATTTGCGACAACACCAGGTTTTCATCATTGCGCGGGTCGCCAATCAGTGGAGTGGCCTGGCTGTTGCGCGGCAAATCAAACTTTTTAGAACCATCACGGCATAGGTTTTCTGAACCAGTAATGGGCTCCAGCAACAAAGTGGTCAAACCATGGTCCACCGTTTGGTCGTACAAATAGCGGGAGGCATTTGGCCCTTGGCCATACACGCTGTCCAGCCCAAAGGAGGGGATGCGGAAGTTCTCGATCATCTCCGGGTCCACCTGCTGCTCCAGGCTGGAGGTGATGTCCAAAGTCATGTCGTGATCCAGAAACTGTCCAAGGAATGTCATCCCGGCGGTCATGTCTGAATTGTCCGGATTGTCCTTGAACAACGATTCCTGAAGGATCAAAGCGGTGGGGTCTTTGGTTAAATCGTCCTTGGCATCCATGATGCCGCCCAGCTCGCCAATCTTCAGCAACGAAGCGCGCAGGCTGGGGGAGTCCACCGCAAAAGCGCCTAGGGATGGGAAAAGACGACCGAATTTACCTTGATCGTAGAATTTTGAACTGGGTGGTGAATCGCCAGAGCGATAAACATTACCGTGTGAAGCCATGATAAAACCTCTCCTATTTTATGAGAATGGATTGAATATAGGTACAGCCGATGAAACCTAGCAGAGGGGTTTTTTTGTTGCTTGGATTGGGTCTGTTCTGGCCAGTTGAATCGCTCGCCTTAGGTATACTGCGACATGGACTGGAACGCTTTCTCACTGTCAATTCAACTGGCCTTGGGCACCATTGCGGTGTTGCTTCCGCTTGCGCTGTGCTTGGGCCGCTGGTTGGCCAACACTTCATTTAAAGGCCGGGTTTGGCTGGAAGCCGCAGTGGTTCTACCTCTCGTACTGCCCCCCACAGTCATGGGTTACTATTTGCTAACGCTACTGGGCACTGGCGCACCACTCGGTTCATGGCTTCAAAACACATTGGGCCTCACATTCACTTTTAATTTTTCCGGCCTTTTGTTGGCCTCCGTGTTGTTCAACATTCCCTTCATGGTGCAGCCCATTCAAAGGGCGTTTGAAAACATTCCCTACAACCTCAGCGAAGCCGCACAGGTTTGCGGATTGTCTCGTTGGCAAACTTTCACCAAAGTGGAATTGCCTTTGGTTTGGCCCGGTCTGCTTTCTGCCGTGGTGCTTACTTTCGTGCACACCCTTGGCGAGTTTGGTGTGGTGTTGATGATGGGCGGCAACATACCCGGTGAAACTCGCACCTTGGCCATTTCAATCTATGACAAGGTTCAGGGCTTTGATTTGCAAGGGGCCCATGTCATGTCCCTGTTTTTGTTGCTGGTGTCCATGTTGGCTGTTGCATTCACCTTCATGCTGGGCGGGCGCGCCTCAAGGCGAAGGTTTCAATGAATACATTCAATCCGCACATCAGCGAACCACCCGGCTTGCAGGTTCACATCGAACAGACCACACCCATGCCTTTGCAGGGGGCCTTCACCGCACGCCCTCAAGACATGCTGGGCCTTGTTGGGCGCTCTGGCGCTGGTAAAACCTCCATTCTGCGTATTCTTGCTGGGTTGATGAAACCTGAAAAAGGCTTAATTGCTGTCAACGGCCAAGTGTGGCTGGACACCGAGAAAAGCATTTTCCTGCCCCCGCAAAAGCGCCGTGTGGGTTTGGTGTTTCAGGATTATGCCTTGATGCCCCATTTGTCAGCGTTGGGTAATGTAATGCTTTCCATGCTCGACAAGCCCACTGCAGAGGCCCGCAATCAAGCCCTTCATTGGCTCAACCGAGTCCATTTGGATGGCGACCAAATTCAGCGCAAACCCGCAGCTTTGTCCGGCGGGCAGCGCCAAAGGGTGGCATTGGCCCGCGCATTGGCCCGTCAGCCCGACTTGCTGCTGCTGGACGAGCCATTTTCCGCAGTGGATCAAATGACCCGGCAAAGCTTGTACGCTTTGTTGGCGGAACTGCGCCGCGATTTGGAAATTCCAATTGTTTTGGTCACCCACGACATGAATGAAGCCCGCCTGCTGTGCGACACGCTGGTGGTGATGGAAGGCGGCGAAATTTTGCAGCAAGGCAGCCCTGCGGACATTCACCGCAAACCCCGAAACCGCAAAGTGGCGGATTTGGTCGGTATTCAAAACCGCTTTTCCGGCAGATGGTTGGGCGAGTGTCCAAATCAACCAGGTTTTGGTCAATTCGAATGGCTAAGGACGTTGAAACCACACGACCTCGAGCAGAAGCAAGGTACGCAGTTTACAGTGCCTAGCAAAGGCAAAATCCCCGAAGGCTACTTGCTCAATTGGATCATTCACAGCGACGGATTGCGCCTTATAGGCTCATGGGACGAGCCCTCGAACCCACTTCAATCCAAGCCCCAAATTCAGCACGATGAGGTGGACTTTCCCTGTCGCCTCACCTTCCTGAAAGATCTGGGGGACATGACCCTGCTTGATTTGCGCTGTGAGCAGCCCCCCCAGCGCAGCTTCCGGCTTACTTTGACTGGAACCGAACGTTTTTCATTGCAGCCCAACCAACTCTACAGGGTGCGCGTCAAACAAAGCCAGATTCACATCATGCCCAAGCACCGGCAATAAAAGCACGACCAAAGTGCTGAGAGGGATGGCCTACCTCCCAATGACTATACCTAGTCAGTTAGACCCTTCGCCAATACTGAAATCTATTGCTAGAGTCGGCGTCCCGATATCTGTTTGGTGTCATTTCAGTGGCCAATCATTCCCTGACTCCGGTCAAACCCTTGCACATCGATTCATCGCTGTCGATTCCGCTTGCGTGGTTTGACGGCTATGAGCAATGTTTGGAATGGGTTGAGCCCTTGCCAGATGGGACCTGTGGCCCCAACTTGGAATACAGCAACGAGTTTCTAGAGCTGCAATCTGAATCCTTGGGTCGGGCTGAAAACCAGTTCCAAGTGGCCCAAGAGCCGGACTGGAAGCAGGTGCAAAGGCTAAGCGAAAGCCTATTGCTTCGCAGCCGTGATTTACGCCTGCTTGTGCTTTGGCTTACCGCGCAATTGCATTTGAAAGGCCTGGGTGGGCTGCTGCCTGCTTTGGGCCTAATGACCCACTGGTGCAACCAGCATTGGGGCAGCCTCAACCCGCCACTGGATGGGGACGACCCATTTGAACGGCTAAACGCAATCGAAGTGCTGGCCCAAGGCGAGTCCTTTTTATCGGTACTCAAGCGCACTGAAGTGGTTAGCCTACCCATGATTGGCGCTGTGCAGGTCAGGCATTTTGCCTATGCGCTGGACAAAGCCAGCCCATTGAACCCCTCCGATTTGATGCAGCGGTCTCAGCTTGAGCATGCATTTCAAATGCAGTTGGCCAAAACAATACCGATTAGGGCCACAGTCCAAAACATTCAAGCAGGTTTTAAAGCCTTGGCGGGTGCATTAAGCGCCCAGTTAAGCGCCCAGTTGAGCGATCAGGTGCTGCCCGATTTTCACTGCGCCATTGAGTTATTGAACAACGTGTTGGCCCTGTTTCCCCGCGACCACACGGTTGGGCAAGCTCAAAACGGTGCACCAACCGATGGCTTGGGCGCGCAAAGCACTGACGATGTTGGCACCCTGCCGCAAGAGGCCGGCTTTGCTGGGTATTCAAGCGGCGTGGTTCGCTCCCGTCAAGATGCGCTGCGTGCCATCGAGGCGGTCTGCCTGTATTTGGAAAAAGCAGAGCCGACCAATCCAGCCCAATTGCTGCTCAAAAGGGCAGCCAGGCTGATTGACAAAAATTTTCTGGCACTCATGAAAGACCTCGCGCCCGGCGCGTTGAACGATGTTGCCCGAATTATGGGGGTGGACCCCAAGGAAATTCTGGGGAGCGACTATTGATTCGCCTTCCAGCCCCATTCAAAACCTTAATCGGAGTGAGTTAAACCATGAGCGGACAAAAATTTATTGCGCGTAATCGTGCGCCACGTGTGCAAATTGAATATGACGTGGAAGTGTATGGTTCCCAGAAAAAAGTGCAGCTGCCATTCGTCATGGGCGTGATGGCAGACCTGTCCGGAAAACCCGTGGAGGCTTTGCCACCCGTGGATGAACGTGATTTTCTGGAAATTGACATTGATAACTTCGACAGCCGGATGAAAAGCGTTCAGCCCCGTGCCGCGTTTCAGGTTGATAACCAACTCACTGGTGAAGGCCGCTTGGTAGTGGATTTGACATTCGAATCCTTGGACGACTTCAGCCCCGCTGCGATTGCCCGCAAAGTCGAGCCCCTGCGCAAGCTGCTGGAGGCCCGCCAACAACTGTCCAATTTGCTGACCTACATGGATGGAAAAAACGGCGCGGAAGAGTTGCTGAACAAGCTGATTGCCGACCCTGCGTTGCTGAAAACTTTGAGCCAAAAAAGCCAAGCGGATGCACCAAAAGCTCAGCCTGCCATTCCTGACCAAGACGCGGAGATTTAAACCATGAGCGCAGATTTATTGAATATGGGCGCTTCGTCCAGCCAAGTGGCCAATGACACAAGCAAGCTGTTGGCCAGTGTAGAGGTTGAGGGAAGCGAGTTGTCCAGCCTGTTGGAACGTGAGTTCAAACCCAAAACTGAAGAAGCCAAATCCGCAGTGGAAGCGGCGGTTCTGACCTTGGCTGAGCAAGCAGTCAAAGACGCCAGCTTGATGAGTGAAGACGCCATTTCCTCGATCGAGCAAATGATTGCTGGCATTGATCAAAAGCTGTCTGAGCAAATCAATTTGATTCTTCACCACAGTGAATTTCAGCAGGTTGAATCGGCTTGGCGTGGTCTGCATTACATGATCAACAACACCGAAACGGATGAGTACCTCAAAGTCCGTGTGTTGAACATCACCAAGACTGAACTGGCAAAAAACTTGAAGCGCTACAAAGGCGTGGGCTGGGACCAAAGCCCCGTGTTTAAGAAAGTGTATGAAGCCGAATATGGACAGTTTGGTGGCGAGCCTTACGGTTGCATCGTGGGCGATTATTACTTCGACCACAGCCCCAAAGACGTGGAAATGTTGGCCGAAATTGCCAAAATTTCCGCTGCTGCCCATGTGCCGTTTATTGCCGCTGCATCGCCATCCACTTTGCAAATGGATTCTTGGCAAGAGCTGACCAATCCGCGCGATTTGACCAAAATTTTCTCCACTCCCGACTACGCCCCTTGGCGCAGCCTCAGGCAAAGCGATGACTCCCGCTACATCGGTTTGGCCATGCCGCGCTTTTTGGCGCGCTACCCCTACGGCGCCAACACCAACCCAGTGGAAGAATTCGCATTTGAAGAAGACACGGGTTTTGCTGACCACTCCCGTTACACATGGGCCAATTCGGCCTATGCCATGGCCACCAACATCAACCGCTCGTTCAAAGAGTACGGCTGGTGCTCCCGCATTCGCGGCATTGAGTCCGGCGGTGCGGTGTCCAATTTGCCCACCCACACATTCCCGACCGATGACGGTGGTGTGGACATGAAGTGCCCAACGGAAATTGCGATCTCTGATCGGCGCGAAGCAGAACTGAGCAAAAGCGGCTTCTTGCCCCTGATCCACAAAAAGAACAGCGATTTGGCTGCCTTCATTGGTGCGCAATCCCTGCACAAACCCGCTGAGTACGAAGACCCGGATGCAACCGCCAATGCCCGATTGGGTGCGCGTTTGCCCTACCTGTTTGCCACCTGCCGGTTTGCCCATTACCTGAAATGCATCGTGCGCGACAAAATCGGCTCTTTCAAAGAAAGGGACGACATGCAGCGCTGGTTGCAGGACTGGATTATGCAATACGTGGACGGAGACCCTGCCAACTCCTCTGAAACAGTGAAAGCCACTCGCCCACTTGCAGCCGCAGAAGTGGTGGTGGAAGAGGTTGAAGACAACCCCGGCATGTACACCTCGAAATTCTATTTACGCCCTCATTACCAGTTGGAGGGCTTAACCGTGTCGTTGCGATTGGTGAGCAAATTGCCATCAGCCAAAGCGTCTTAAAACTGTGTTGTTTGTTGTTCAACTTTTTTATAAAGGATATTAAGCATGGCAGTAGACATGTTCATGAAAATCGCTGGCGTGGAAGGTGAGTCGGTTGACCACGCACACGCTGGAGAAATTGATATTTTGTCTTGGAGCTGGGGCATGTCCCAATCTGGTACCACACACGTTGCACGTGGTGGCGGTGCAGGCAAAGTCAATGTACAAGATTTGACCATCACCAAGCGTGTGGACAGAGCTACCCCCACATTGCTTAAGCATTGCTGTACAGGCAAGCACTTCAATGAAGTCACCCTGACTGTGCGCAAAGCGGGCGACAAGCCATTGGAATACGTAGTCGTTAAATTCACCGACGTGATTGTGAGCAACGTGTCCCAAGGCGGATCAGGCGGCGACGACCTGGTGTCAGAAACCGTGACATTGAACTTCGCGCAGTTTAACTACATCTACGTTCCTCAGAACCGTGATGGCGGTGCAGATGGCCGCATTGAACACTCGTTCAATATTGCCACCAACACCGAGAAGTAATCTCCAAAGGGCCATTCCATGTCAGATCATCACATGTTTTTGGCCCTTAATGGCTCCCGTCAAGGGGGTATTAAGGGTGAGAGCGTTGTACAAGGCCATGAAAAAACGATCGACATTATAAGTTGGTCTTGGGGTATGGTGCAGGAAGTCAATGCCTTAAGTCATTCTGGCTCCAAAGCATCAGCCAGGGCCATTACCTTTGAAAAGCGGATCGACACCGCCAGCACAGCAATCATGAGCGCCATGAAAAGCGCCGAGGAAATTGGAGAGGCCACGCTGACCTGTGTAGACGCGGGTGGGCCCAGACCGATTGAATACCTCAAAATTAAACTGAAAAAAGCACGAATTTGTTCCTACGACATTCACAGCAATGCCGATGGCGTGCGCGAAGTGCAAGAGACATTCTCTTTGGCATTCAAGGAAATTGAAGTGCAATATTCCGGCCATTTGTCCGCAAACGCGGCAGGTGGGGCATGCACCTTTGTTGATCAGTATCAATAATGAGATCAAATCCTGTACGTGCCAAGGATGCGCTGCAACCTTCGCTACTGGATCGCCTGAGGGACGACAACCCCGAGGCTTTGAATGACCATGTCAATGATTTGTTTATCAGCCGAGACCAGCTTAAAGCCGCTGTGCTTCGCGATTTAGAAAGTTTGCTGAATTGCCAGTCTCTGGTGGACTCGCGGCATACACAATCCAACCTCAAGCTTGCCAAGTCTGTATTGGCCTATGGCATGCCGCCACTGGCGGGGCAAACGGTGTCCAACCTGGATATTCGTGGTTTGGAGCGAACGGTGGCTGAAATGATTCGTCGGTTCGAGCCCAGAATTCAATCCGATTCTTTGTTGGTGGTTGCTGAACAAGAGAGTGCATTGATGCACAAGAACAACGTGATTGGGCTGCGCATATCCGGCCAACTGTGGTCGCTTCCCTATCCAATGGAGCTGTTGCTGCGCACAGAGCTGGATTTGGAAACAGGCCAAATGTCCATTCGCACATTGGCTGCGTAGCGCTTTCATGGACCCGCGCCTTCTGCAACTGTACACACAAGAGCTGCACCATGTGAAAGACATGGGTGCGGAGTTTGGTCGAAGGTTCCCCAAAATTGCGCGCCGCTTGGGCATGGGCAGCACCGAGGTGGATGATCCGTATGTGGAGCGATTGCTGGAAGGGTTTGCATTTTTAGCAGCCCGCGTGCAGCTGCGTTTGCAGGAAGAGTTTCCGCAGTTTACCGAGCATTTGATCGAGCTGCTGTACCCCGGTTTGCGTGCAAGCCGGCCTTCCATGGGCGTGATTCAGCTGAATCCCGAATGGATGGATGGAAGCTTGAAGCAGGGCATCTCCGTTCCACGACATTCCATTTTTAGCCAGCAAATTTCACCCGATTTTGCACCCTGCAAATTTCGCACTGCGCATGAGGTGACGATGTGGCCGCTGAAGATTGATAGCGTGACTTACTCGGCACAATCCCAGCGAGCCAGTCACCAACAACAGCATCGGCAGGAAGCAAGCAAGCGGGACTCAAACGTGCTGGACTCGAACAAGCAACGCGCAGGTTTGTTGATTGAGCTTGAAGCCAACACTGAAATACCATTGCGCAGCCTGAATCTGGATCATCTTGACTTCTATGTTTCTGCACAGGATGAGACCGCGCTGCGGCTCGCGCAGGCCATCGCCTTCCATGCTGCCCGCGTTCAAGTCTCGACCGGCAAAGGCTGGACTGCTTTAAAAAATGAGAAAGGTGCCATCCTCCCCGAGATGTTGGGTTTTGACGATTCGCAGGCCTTGCTGCCCGAGGTGGCAGAAAATTTCAGCGCGTTTCGCTTGCTGCAAGAATTCTATGGTTTGCCTCAGCGTTTTTTATTCTTCCGCATCCAAGGCCTTCAGTCGGCCGTCCACAAGGCGGAAGGGCAGAAGCTACAAATTCTAATTGGGCTGAACGCACTGGATCCAGATTTGGCGCGCTCGGTGAGCACAGACAGTTTGGCTTTGCACTGCACCCCAGTGGTTAATTTGTTCGAACACCGCTGTGACCGCTTGGACATGGATTCTGCCCTGCATGAGTTTCAGGTGTTGCCAGACCGGGTGCATCCGCTGGATTACGAAATTCACAGCGTATTGAGTATTCAGGCTTACGGCCCACAAGTAGAGGGGTCGATGCCCATTCCCGCTTTGTACAAGCCCCAGCTAGAAGGCGCAGAAGATGAGCCCGGCTACGTGCTACGCCGCCAAGCCACCTTGCCATCAGAGCGGCGGGTGTTGAATGGTGGGCGCAGCCGTTACTTGGGGTCGGACACCTATGTGGCCCTGAGTTGGCCCGATTACAGGCTACGCGCCGAGCGGGGTTTGAGGCAGTTGGGTGTTCGCACCTTGTGCAGCAATCGGGACTTGCCCCTGCTGCTGCCGGTTGGGCAGGGTGTGACAGACTTAAGCACCACCGAGGTTTTGCCACTGAAGTCAGTTCGGTTTTTGGCAGGCCCCACCACGCCGCATTCCCCGGTGGGCAATGGGCGGTCGTCTTGGCAGCTCATTCAGCACTTCTCGCTGAATTTTTTGGGCTTGATTCAATCCGAAGGTGCGCCCGCCTTGCGCCAGCTACTTAAGCTGTATGCCGATCCTGAAGATTCCGCACAGTTGCAGTGGGCCGATGCTGTCAAGTCTGTTCAAGCTGAGCCATGTATTCACGCCGTCACTCGCATGGGCAGGCGTTGTGCCGCAAGGGGGTTGCATATTCAACTGGAAGTGGACAGCCTGCAACTGCAAGGCATTAGCACTGGTTTGTACATGCAGGTTTTGACTCAAGTGTTTGCAAGGCATGTGTCTGTCAATTCATTCGTGAAATGCTCGATGACCGCAAGGCCTGGTGGGGTGACGCTTCATTCCGTGCCGATGGCTGGCAGCCGGCCCTTGCTGTAAAGGCTGAGCATGAGTGGACTTGAATCCAAGGTAAATAGTGCTGATGCTGCCCGGTTGGACAAAGACAACCCGCTACGGCGCGGCTTTTACGCCAGCCTGACCCTTCTTGAAAGCCAAAACCCCAGTTTGCCACGCTTGGGCGAGGCCCTTCGGCCGCAGCATGAGCCTGTGCGTGTGGGGCAGTGGCCATTCATGAACTTTGCCGTACGTGAGTTGGCCCAAGTGGAAAATTCGGGCGATTTGCCTCGTATGTATTTTCAAAACTTTGGCCTGTTGGGGCCACAGGGCGCATTGCCCTTGCATTTGACCGAGTACGCCCTCAACAGGATTCAGCATTCCAAGGACCACACATTCACTGAGTTTTTGAATGTATTCCACCACCGTATGTACCTGTTGTTTTACAGGGCTTGGGCCAACGCCCAGCCGCACATTGGTTGGCGCGAATCGGATTTGAATCCGTATTCCCGCAGTGCAGCCAATTTGGCGGGCCACGGGGCAGAGGTGTTTGCTGGGCAAATGGAAATGCTGGACTCTCGCCGAATTGGCGGGGCCGCGCACCTCACCCGGTTAAGCCGTTCCCGAGAGGGTTTGGAACGTTGGTTGGCGGGCGTAACTGGGCTTGAGGTTAAAGCCTTGGACTTTGTAGGCCGCTGGCTGGGTTTAAGTGCAGGCGACTCGTGGCGCTTGGGCGAAGGGCAGCAGCAATTGGGTGCCTCCACCTTGTTGGGCCGCAGGTGTTTGGATGTGCAAAGCACCGTGCAAATTGAATATGGCCCGATGGGTTTTGCACGGTACTTGGAACTGATGCCGGGTAAGCGGCAGCGCCTGATGTTGGATGAGGCTGTGGCCTGCCATTTGGGCTTGGAGTTTGAATGGCAGCACTGCCTGTTGCTGAAAGCCGAAGAAGTGCCACCTTGTCGATTGACCAAGCCATGTCAGCAAACGAAGCAGGGTGCAGCGTTAGGGCGGACTGCTTGGTTAGGTAGGTGGACCAACAAATGGAGAAATAAGGCACTCAATAAGGTACTCAATGAGGACACCAAGCCCCAGCCCGCACGCGTGAAATGGAAAGGTTGCCAGCCTAAAAATATGAATAAGTTAGCCAATAAGTTGGAGAGTACAAATGACTGAAATCAGCCGCAAGGCGCTTTTTGCCAAGCTCAACAGTTTGAGTTTTCAAACGCTGGAAGGCGCAACTGTGCTGTGCAAGCTGCGCGGTAACCCATTTGTTGAACTGGTGCACTGGGTGTCCCATATTCTTCAACAGAATGATTCCGATTGGCATCATCTTTTAAGAAGCTCTGGCGTTGAGCCTGCGGTATTGATTGCTGAAGTGAACAACCATTTAAACCGACTGCCTTTGGGGGCCAATCAAATCCGCGATTTGTCAGATGACATTCTGCATGCAGTGGAGCGGGCGTGGATGTTTGCATCCGTCCAGTTTGAGCGAAACCAAATACGCTCTGCCGATATTCTGTTGGGCTTGATTAAAACCCATGCACTCCGGCAAAACTTGATTCGCATTTCCAGCCAGTTTGGGAAGCTTGACCCCGCCACCATGATGGAGATGGTTGCAAGCGGTTTGCCACAGTCACCCGAATGCGGATCTAACCCACGCAGTGACCATGCTCTGCCCGGTGAGGCCAGTGGCGCAACAGCGTCCGCAAGTGCTGCAATGTGCGGTGAAAGTGCTTTGTCCAAGTACACGCAAGACTTAACCGAGCAAGCGCGTCAGGGCAAGATAGACCCAGTCACGGGGCGTGAAGTTGAAATTCGCCAACTGATGGACATTCTTCAACGGCGCAGGCAAAACAACCCCTTGATTACGGGTGAGGCTGGTGTGGGTAAAACCGCAGTGGTTGAAGGGTTTGCGCGGCTCATCGTAGAAGGTGTGGTGCCACCCGCCCTGCGGAATGTGCGTTTGCTGAGTTTGGACTTGGGGCTGCTGCAAGCCGGTGCCAGCATGAAGGGCGAGTTTGAGCAAAGGCTGCGCCAAGTCATTGACGAGGTGCAAAACAGCCCACAGCCTGTGGTGCTGTTCATCGATGAAATTCACACCCTGATTGGTGCAGGTGGGGCTGCCGGTACAGGCGATGCAGCCAACTTGCTGAAGCCCGCCTTGGCGCGTGGCAGCTTGCGCACCATCGGTGCCACCACTTGGGCCGAATACAAAAAGCACATTGAGAAAGACCCCGCCTTGACGCGTCGCTTCCAAGTCATTCAAGTGCATGAGCCCGAAGAGGCTTTGGGCATTGCCATGCTACGCGGGTTGGTGCCGGCCTTGGAGAAACACCACGGCGTGCATGTTTTGGATGAATCAGTGAAGGCGGCAGTGAAGCTTTCTTCACGTTACATACCCGCAAGGCAGCTGCCAGACAAAGCCATCAGCCTGCTGGACACGGCCTGTGCGCGGGTGGCCATCAGCCACCATGCCCAGCCCGCCCAGTTAGAGGCCTTGAAGGCCGACATGGAGGCCCTGAAGGCTGAGCAGACGACACTGCAATCGGAAGCGACTTGGGGCCCTGCCCACAAGCCTCGGTTGTTGGAGCTGCAATCCAGCTTGAATGCGCTGCAAACAGAATGGAACCTGTTGGAGCAGCAATGGACCCAAGAGCGGGAATTGATTGCTGCCATTCTTAAAATTCGAAGGGAGTTGTTGGAAACAGATAGCTCTCAAAATCCAGACGTACCCGCCATGAATCGGCGTTCAGACTTGCAAGCTTTGGAGGGGCAGCTAAAAGCCCTGCAAGGCGAGAAGCCCTTGATGTACCCGCAGGTGGACGAGCAGGCCATTGCGGCTGTGGTATCGGATTGGACGGGAATCCCCTTGGGGCGTATGGTAAAAAATGAACTGCAATCCGTGCTAAGCCTTGCGCAGGTTTTAAGTGACCGCATTGTGGGGCAGGACCATGCTTTGAGCCTCATCGCCAAGCGGGTGCAAACCTCGCGTGCACAGCTGGAAGACCCCAACAAACCCATTGGTGTGTTTTTACTGGCTGGCACCAGTGGGGTGGGTAAAACCGAGACTGCCTTGGCATTGGCCGAAACTTTGTATGGCGGCGAGCAAAACCTAATCACCATCAACATGAGCGAGTACCAAGAGCCACACACTGTGTCGTCCCTGAAAGGGTCCCCACCCGGTTATGTGGGCTATGGCGAAGGGGGTGTGCTAACTGAAGCCGTCCGTAGAAGGCCTTACAGCGTGGTGTTGCTGGACGAAGTGGAGAAGGCCCACCCTGATGTGCATGAGTTGTTTTTTCAGGTGTTTGACAAAGGTTGGATGGAAGACGGCGAAGGCCGCCGGATTGATTTTAAAAACACGCTGATTTTGCTGACCACCAATGTGGGCACCGATGAACTGATGCAAGTGTGCCAACGTGGGCAGCTCAGGCCCGACCCAGAGCATGTGAACAAAGTCATACGCCCCGCTTTGTTGAAGGTTTTCCCGCCCGCGCTGTTGGGCCGTTTAACTTCCATACCCTATTACCCTTTGGGCGATGATTTGCTGATGCGCATTATTACCCTGCAGATGGACCGTTTGCACAAAAGGATTCACACCCAGCATCAAATCGAGCTGACTTGGGATGCCGAGGTGCTGGAAGAGATTTTGTCCCGTTGCCAAGAGTCCGATTCAGGCGGGCGTGTGGTGGGATCGATTTTAAGCAACTCCCTGTTGCCCGACTTAAGCCGACTGCTGTTGGAAAGCCGCTTGGACGGAAGGGAACTTCGCCACATTCACTTGGGTATCCCGTCCGTGAGAGAGGCTGGACAGTCTGCATTCACCTATGAAGCTCAAGACGCACTAAAGGATGAAGTCAAAGATGAACTCAGACAGCCCTAAGCATGGCCGCAGAAAGCTGCTGAAGTGGGCAGGTGCCGTTGGCTTGGGCTCAGTGACGGGGAGTGCTGTGACGGGGAGTGCTGTGGCGGCAAACTCAGCCGCAGCAAACCCCGTGCTTGAAGCTTCAGCCAGCAACAAGGCCCCCCAAAACAGGTTTGCCCTGTTGGTGGGCAATCGCCACTACCCCAAGCCCTATGATTTACCGCCCACTCACAAAAATGTGAATGATTTGGGTAAAGCCTTGCAGCAGAGGGGTTTCAGGGTTTTTCAGGCTTTGGACCAAAATGCATCCAGCATGAACCGCATACTGATGGAATTCGTGGCCCGCTTAAGCTTAAGTGATGAGCCCCCGGTTTGCCTGTTTTACTTCACTGGGCATGGCTTGCAGCTAAAGTCAGACAACCTGCTGTTGGGGCCCAATGTCACACCCAAGTCCCGGGGGGATCAAATTTTGACGGAGTCCCTGCAACTGCAGCAGCAGTTGCTGCAAAGCTTGCCTAAAAATGCCCGTGGTTTGACCATGACGGTGATTGACGCTTGCCGCACTGACTTGATGAAGCCCAACGCATCCGAAGCTGTTTTGCATGCGGAAGGTTTGACTCAGCTTGAAGCACCCGAGGGGGGTTTGATAGTGTTTTCCACGCAGGCAGGGCGGCCAGCGATTGCGCCTGATTCAGCGGACAAAAACACCTTTTTCACAGAGTCCATGGTGAAGCACTTGAACATGGCCTCGGCAGACTGGACCTTTTCGGATCTGTTCAAAATGGTAAGGCACGATGTACGCGAGTCCATGCTGAGGCACCCTTTTGCAGTGATTCGAAAGCTGGCGCAAGACCCATTTATTGCTGACAACTCCAGAGTGCCCGTCACCGTCGGCAACACCCTCAACACGGTGGACATGATGAGCCTGCGCCTGAAGGGCGAAGAGCTTTACATGTGGAGCCAGTTGCGCCAAACCCGCTGGCCGCCTGACGTGCTCACCCTAAGCGACCGCTTTTTGGCGAAATACCCCAACAGCGAGGCCCGTGTATTGGTTGAACTGAATCGAAGAGGGGTTATTTTGGCATCCCGTGCTTTGAACCGAAGGGATTTAAAGCTTCACCGCACCGGCTTTGTATTGCCAGACGGCGTCAGTTCAGATTTTGCCCAAGAGGATTTGCTGCGAGCCTCCCGAGGCGATAAAGATGCGGCCGCCCGGGTTGGGCGCTTGCATCGGGAGTCGAGTACCTTGCATGCCCAGTTTCGCTATGAGGCGTGGATGATGTACGCCACGGCTTTGGGCAATGGCATTGCCTGCTATGAGTTGGCTTTGTTCTATCGCAATCAAAACCAACCGGCGTTGGCTGCCGCTGCTGAGTCCAAGGCTGTGGAGTTGGGCTTTAGCCCGCCTGTGGGTTTAGATCACTTCCGGAAATAAGATTGGGATTCACCGCTTTGATTGCTTGATCGAGTTGACCTGAAGGCGAGGACAATGAGAAGCTTGGAAAATGATTAAGCTTAGCAAAGTTTAAAATTTCACATAAAGGTTGAACAACATATGCCTAGCCCAATGGACCGACTGCTGGAGAGCGTGCGTGTACTGCCGTCCATACCCAAGGCTTTGCGGGAGGTGTTGGAAAGCCTGAACAAAGAGAATGTGACCGTTGCGGAAATAACTCGCCCTTTGGAAAGCGACCCCGCCTTGAGTGCGAAGGTTTTGCGCATGTCCAACGCGGCCCACTATGGTTTGCCCAAGCAAGTGGCTTCAGTGGAGGAAGCGGCTTATTTGGTGGGAATGAATGCAATTCGCACCATGGTCATTTCATCTGGCCTAATGGGCAGCTTTGATGCAATTCCCGGGTTTGATATGAAACGGTTTTGGCGGCTGTCGCTGTTGTCCGGGTTTTTGGCGCGTGATGTTGCGTCGATACTCCACTTGCCAACTGAGGAGGCCTACACCGCTGCATTGATGCATGGCTTGGGCGTTTTGGCGATTCATGGTGCATTTCCCGAGGAAGCGCGGTCGATTGATTCAGCATGTGTGGACCTTTCCCCGGTGGACCGTGCAGAGTGTGAAATGGGACTCCTAGGCTTTCATCATGGGGACGTGGGTTCTGAAATTGCAAGCCGGTGGAAGCTGCCAGACTCGATTGTGCAGGCGATCCGTTTTTACCCCTACCCCAAACGCTTGGCTGCGCCCCATTTGGCCGGGGTGGTGCATTGTTCCGTCGCGTTGGCGATTGCTTTGGAAGACCATGTTCCCCACACCAATTGGGGCTTGGATGTGGACACAGAGCTTTGCCGCAAGCTGGGTTTGGACTGGGACAAGCTGAAACAGCGTCATGAGAAGTTCGAGCTGTACCGGACGGCAGCGGATGACATGGTATCCTGAGCCCGGATAGAACTTTCTGATGCGTAAGTAAGTATGTGGGCTGCTCCCTGGAGTTGGATACTTGTCGTGCTGACTTTTCTGGTGATGGGATGCTCCCCCCGGAATTCGCTCAATGCCGAAAACCTGTTGCGCGGTGCCCGTGCGGAAACTCATATTTTAAGTCACGGTGCTTTGTGCGCCCGCCTGCCCACCCTTGATGCGATTGATCTGTATGCGCGCAACGCCATTCCGGACACCAGCGCGGTGGGCCGCACTGTTAAAACTTGGGATTTGTCGGGCTTGCTGGACATTGTGCGCGCGCAGGATGGCCGATGGATTGTGTTGCCATCCGAAGGCCTGAAGAAGCTCAAAGGTATTCACTTCCGCAAAGGCCCATCCGGTGAAAATGATGCCCTGTGTTTTGGTCGCCTTTGGATTGAGCGGACAATTGATTTTACTGAGAACAAAGCCTTGGGTGTGGATGATGCTGTAAGCGCCCGATTTGAAGCTTCACTGAAAGATGCTGAAATGTTGAAGTATTTCCGGGGCTTGTTGGTGGAGCCGTTTGACCCCAACACATTTACCCTGTCCACCGGCACAGCCTATGCTGAAACCCTAAGCCCCCGCTTTAGTCTGGAAATGTCCCTTCGCCCTACCCAAACCGGTTGGTATTTGGCCAAAGGGGCAAGTGGGTTAGGAGCCACGCCATGAGTCGCCACAAAAACAAACCCCAAGTGCCCGTGCAATCGGGGTCTGGCAAAAAATCAGACAAACCCGACCTTCAAGCCGATGGTGCCAAGGTGCGCTTGGACAAATGGCTTTGGTCTGCCCGTTTTTATAAAACCCGTACATTGGCCACAGACGAGGTGGATGGCGGCAAGGTGAAATGCAACGGGGAGCGTGTAAAGCCTGCTTATGGTGTACAGGTGGGCGACAAGCTGACTGTGCCACGCGGCTGGGATGACATGGAAGTGATTGTGACCGGCTTGGCTGAGAAACGCGGCAGCGCAACCCTTGCACAGGGCATGTACGAGGAAACCAAGGAAAGCTTGGCCAAGCGTGAGCAGCGTGCCGAAAACAGGGCTGCAATCAAAGACCCGGCCCGCGACATCAAGGCCAGGCCCACCAAAAGGGACCGTCGTGCATTGGATGACTTTAGGTCAGACTAAGCCTAAAAGTTTATTCACAGATTTTTTTCAATCAGTGCGTGCATGGCTGTGAAGTCGGGCTCGCCCACGTAGGTTTTGATGATGTTCCCTTTCTTGTCCACCAAATAAGTGGTTGGAGTCACTTTCACCTGCTTGTAGGCTTTGGCCACATCGCCTTGAAGGTCTAAGGCCACATCAAATGGGAGTTGGCGGCTTTCGGCAAAACTCAGCACGTAATCAGGCCGGTCGTAACTCATGGCCACTGCCACGGTTCGAAAGCCTTTGTCTTTGTACTTGTTGTAAGTCTCAACAATGGCAGGCATTTCCTTCACACAGGTGGTGCAGCTGGTGGCCCAAAAATTCACCAACATCACTTGGCCTTGATAATCAGCGGGCTGAATCACTTGGCCTTTGATGGTTTGGAAGGACACGGCAGGCGCTTTGTCCCCAAAGCAGCCCTGCACAAGCCCGACCAGCGCAAGCAATTGGACAAGACGCAGGGGGCTTGATGTCCAAGTTTTGATGGGCTTACTCAGCAACATAACGCACCTGACCTGTATGAATGAATTTGCTGTGATTATTTGGACTGGCTGGGCGTGCCAATTTGGTTTTCAACGCCGTTGGATGGCGTCATTTTCATTTTGGCCAATTCGTCCTCAGTGATGATGTCCAAGACTTTAACCACCTTGGTCACACCGTTGACGTAGGACGCAATGTCCGCAACCCGGTTCGCTTCCCGCTCAGTCAGGATGCCCATCAAATACACCACGCCGTTTTCGGTGGTGACTTTGACCGAGTTTGCATACACGTCGCGTGCGTCCAGGAGGCTGGCTTTGACTTTGGTGGTAATCAGCGCGTCATTGGACTTGACTGACAAGGTGGCGCCGTCGGCAACTTCCACTTCGTTGATGATGGTGCGTACATTGGTAATGTTGGCTACAACCAGTTCAGCGGCGCGGCGGGTTTCTGCATCGGGGGCTTGACCGGTCAGCAACACTTGGCGGCTGTACACGGTGGCGTTGATGTTGACTGCGCTGCCCACTTTTTCACGAATACCGGATGTGGCTTTAAGCTGGATGCTGCGGTCTTCAACTTGAGTGCCCAAGGTGCGGCGGTCTGCTGCTGCCATGGTGCCTGTGGTGAGTGCTGCTGCGCCCGCCACGATGCAGCCGCTGAGCAATGGCGTTGCAACACTGGCTGACAGTGCTGCGACCAAAAGGGTTTTGCTGAATAAAGTTTTGCTTGAAATGAAGTTCATTGATTAAACGCTATGTAAAAGTAGAACATGTTGTTGGATTACGTTTGCAGGTATAAGTTCTCGAGGGGTTCTGGATCAGTTCTCGTCTTCCTCGCCCAGCAGCATGACGTCAATGCCGTCGCACAGGCAGTGAATGGTCAGCAGGTGGATTTCCTGAATACGGGCTGTGCGTTTGTGGGGCACGCAGATGTGAATGTCAGAGTCACCCAAAATTTGCCCCATTTGGCCGCCGCCTTTGCCTGTGAGGGCAATGACCGTCATTTCACGTTGATGGGCCGCTTCAATCGCCATGATGACGTTTTTGGAGTTGCCGCTGGTGGAAATGGCCAGAAGTATGTCGCCAGGTTGACCAATCGCGGACACTTGCTTCGAGAAAATTTCGTTGTAACTGTAGTCATTGCCGATGGCGGTAATGGCCGAGGTGTCGGTGGTCAGGGCAATGGCTGCAAGGCCTGGGCGCTCACGCTCAAAACGGCCTACCAGCTCGGCGGCGAAGTGTTGGCAGTCGCCCGCTGAGCCACCATTGCCGCAGGCCAGGATTTTTCCGCCATTGGTCAATGCTGCCACCATGTGCTCAATGCCTTCGGCGATGACGCCAGACAGTTCTTCAGTGGCTGCCTGTTTGGCGGCCACGCTTTCATCAAATTGTTGAGTGACGCGTGTGATCAGGTCCATGGCGGTGTTCTCGGCTGTTAGTCGACTGTTGGTCTAGGAAATTGACACCCCCATTATAGGTGAGGTATTCGCCTCAGGGAGAGTGATGCGAGTTTAGTCCAACATCCACGCATTCTTCACCCAGGTCATGTGACTGGCGCTGGTGTTTTCATTGGGTGAATTGTCCGTGCTTAACGGATCCATCCCCACTGCATCAAAACGCATACCGGTGAAATGCCGTTGACCCAGAGTGGTCCACCAATACAAGGCGGCTTTGCTGATTTTGCGCTGTTTGTGATGGCCAATGCTTTCTAGCGCAGTGCCATGGCGGGCATTGGTGCGTGTGCGCACTTCCACCACCACGGCTTGGTCGCCGTCACGCATGATGAGGTCGATCTCGCCGACTTTGCAGCGGAAATTGCTGCAGACCCACACCAGCCCGTGGCTTTCAAGTTTTAGCCTTGCGGCACGCTCTGCCGATTGCCCCAGTGCTTTGCGGGTGGCTACGGCTTCTGCGTTGGCTTCGGGTTGAGCATTGCCGGGCGATTGTGGCTTGGTATTGCCGGAGTCTGTATTGCCTGAGGCGTTATTCGCAGACTCACTTCCCGACTCCTTACCCGACTTAGCCCAAGGTAAATGGGGCCTTTTGTTGCGTTGTTTGCGCACGGCCCACGGAATGGCCGACAATTCAGGCATTGAACTCATTGTGATGTACGCCATGCAGGATTCTGATTCTGGAGATTTTCAAGTAAGTGCTGTGCCTTCACTCTATGTAGTGGCAACCCCCATAGGCAATTTGGGTGATATGACCCCCCGCGCACGGCAAGTTTTGATGTCGGTCGACCGGATTGCAGCAGAGGACACGCGCAACACGGGGCGCTTATTGGAAAAGCTGGGTATTCGAAAGCCTTTGATGGCCCACCATGCGCACAACGAAAAGCAAAGTGCCGAAGGTATTTTGGCGTGTTTGGAGCGCGGGGAGTCGATTGCTTTGGTCAGCGATGCAGGCACCCCAGCAGTGTCTGACCCAGGCGCAGTGGTGGTGCGACGCGTGGCGGCGGCGGGATTTACAGTGGTGCCGTTGCCCGGTGCAAGCAGTGTGTTGGCGGTGGTGGCTGCCAGTGGGTTGGTGGATGGGGCTTTTACTTTTAGGGGCTTTTTGCCTGCCAAGGGGCGTGACCGCCTTGACGGCTTGAAGCGGTTTTTGGACTGTGCCGAGCCTCAGGTGTTGTTTGAAGCCCCCCACAGAATAAGGCAGTTGATGGATGAGCTGCTGACCCTGAATTTGGGCGAAAGGGCGATTTGTGCTGGCCGTGAATTGACCAAGCAGTTTGAAACTTTTTACCGGGGAAGCACTGCCCAGGTGGCTGAACAGGTGGCAGGCGATGCAAATGCGGACCGGGGCGAGTGGGCTTTGGTGATTGAAGGCAAGCCAGTTGTGGTGCAGACCGAGGGCGAGATGCAAGCGAATACCTCGCTGGACGCGTGGATTGTGGCTTTGCTGGAGGAATTGCCTTCGAAGTCGGTGGTGAAAATGGTGACGCAGGTAACCGGTTTGCCTAAGAATCAGGTGTATGCGCGGGTGTTGGAGTTGAAGGACAAGGGGGTGTTGGATGACAGCGAGGTGGATATTCCTAAGAGCTGATGTCCGCCACAAGACCTTGTATAAAAAAGCCCTCCATTTTTGAGGGCTTTTTCATTTCTACTTCGCTTGGCTTAAACCGCCATTGCGAGGTTGTTTACACTGGGAATGGAATTGGCAAACCTTCAGGGGCTGCCAAACCGGACACAGAGGCTGAGGCTGACAATGGGATTGTGCCTGTGGGGTCAGCCAGTGTGATGCTGAGTGTGCCGTCTTCGAAAGAGACGGGTGATGCTGGCAGTTCTGGCGCACCGCCGCCTAAGCCACCACCCAAGCCGCCCAAGCTACCCAAAGCGTCAGTCAATTGGCCAATACCGTCTTCAATTGCCGCCTGAATGGCTTCGGGTGATGTGGGCAAGCCACTGCCACCGGCTGCGCCTGTCAGTTGTGCAATACCGCCTTCGATGGCTGCTTGAATGGCTTCTGGTGATGTGGGCAAGCCGCTACCACCTGCTGCGCCTGTCAGTTGAGCAATGCCGTCTTCAATCGCAGATTGAATGGCTTCTTGCGCGGCTTCTGGTGAAGTTGGCAGGCCGTTACCGCCTGCTGCACCTGTCAGTTGGGCAATCCCGTCTTCAATTGCTGCCTGAATGGCTTCTTGAGCGGCTTCGGGTGATGTGGGCAGGCCGTTGCCACCTGCTGCGCCTGTCAGCTGGGCAATGCCGTCTTCAATCGCGGACTGAATAGCGGCTTGTGCAGCTTCGGGGGAGGTGGGCAGTGAGGGTACTTCTTGTGTGGTGATGGGGTTTGCTGGAAGGTCCGTGGGGATTTGCGCCAGCAACGCTGTTAACACATCGCCCAATACTGGGATTTGATTCAGACCGTTCTTTACTTCTTGTGGAATCATTTTTTTCTCCGTCGTTTAGGTATTTACTACGCTTTTTACTGAACGCAATCTTTGCTGCGTTCGTAATAAAAACAGACATGGAGAGGCCAGCGCAATCAGCAAAGTGATTACGACATGGTTGGAATACATAAAATAGAATGTGCGCGAGATTGCAAAGCTATGAGAAATATAAGGATTATTTTTTTGTGACAATAAGGAATTGTGAAGGGTTTGCGCGATACAAATGCAAAAATCCCGACCATACTCCGCTGATGACTTAGCAGAAGTGTGGCCGGGATTCGAAGGATCTACGTAACAACTTTACAGTGTGTTATTTAGTTGCTAGGCAGTTAGTTACTAACAAATTAGTCACCAAACATCTTCTGCTTGAGTTCGCGCCGCTGCTGGGCTTCAAGCGAGAGGAATGCAGTGGGGCGGGCAAGCAGGCGAGCCAATCCAATCGGGTCGCCTGTCTCTTCGCACCAGCCGTATTCGCCGTTGTCGATTTTCTGGAGTGATTGCTGCACTTTCTTGAGTAGCTTGCGCTCACGGTCGCGGGTACGCAGTTCGAGTGCGTGTTCCTCTTCAATCGTGGCCCGGTCGGCTGGGTCTGGCACCACCACAGTTTCACGCAGGTGTTCGGTCGTCTCGCCAGCATTGGCTAGGATTTCCTTTTCCAACTCTTGAAGGCGAACCCGGAAAAAAGCCAACTGAACTGCGTTCATGTAGTCGTCTTCGGGCATCGCCAACAATTCTGCTTCTGTGATGATGGGCGTCTTTGCTGTAGTCATGTTCAGAGCCTCTTTTGGTTTCTGTATTTTGTGTGTAAATATTAGGTATAAATGCGTTGGCCTAACTTATTTGCCTCACTATATACCAGTATTTCGTGAAATCATAAATCAGCGTGCCAAGCAAAGCTCCAAGCCTTTGATGATGAAGTCCTTGGGCAGTTTACGTCCGATGAATACCACCTTGCTTTCCTTTTTGTCATTGGCGTCCCATTTGCGACCCCAATCCAAGCCCATCAGCATGTGCACGCCTTGAAACAAGGCTTTGCGGTCGTTGCCTTTAACAAGCAAGATGCCTTTGTAGCGCAGCATGTCGGGCCCGTACACTTGGGTGACGGAGCTCATGAATTCTTCAAACTTGGCTCCGTCAAAGGGCTTGGTGCTTTTGAATACAAAACTCTGGATTTCGTCGTTGTGGGTGTGTTTGTCTTCATCCAGAAAATCGGGGGCGATGTCCAGGATGGAGTTCAAATTAAACCCACGCACGTCAAGCAGTTTATCAATGGGGGCTTCGCCGTGCTTGCTGAGCATCATTTCTGCCCGCGCATTCATGCGTACAAGCCGGTGGCGCAGGGCGGTTATTTCGTCCTCGGTGCACAAATCGGTTTTGGACAGCAAAATTTTGTCTGCAAAACCCACTTGTTGCTGAATTTCGCGGTGTTCGTCCAGTTGCTGCATGCCGTGTTTGGCGTCAACCACGGTAATGACTGCATCCAGAATGTAGTTTTCAGCAACCACGTCGTCTACAAAAAAGGTTTGGGCCACTGGGCCTGGGTCTGCCATGCCGGTGGTTTCAATCACCAAGCGGTCGAATTTGATTTCGCCTTTGGCGCGGCGTTCAGCCATGTCGCCCAAAATGCGGACCAAGTCGCCACGCACGGTGCAGCACAGGCAGCCGTTGTTCATTTCAACAATGCTTTCTTGCTCGTTTTGCATCAACAGGTCGTTATCAACGCCTTCTTCGCCGAATTCGTTCTCAATAACGGCGATTTTCATGCCGTGGTTTTCTTTGAGAATGCGGTTGAGCAGGGTGGTTTTGCCGCTGCCCAGAAAGCCGGTCAGTATGGTAGCTGGTATTAGTTCGTGGGGGGCCTTGCTCATGATAACGAAGTATTCCTTAATCGATTCTGTATTTGCGATTCAACATCTAACACCCCCAGATGGGGATGGTGGGCTGGTTTTAAAGGGGGGTCTGAAATTTCCAGACGCCATTTTCTTGAGTCCGCACCACCAAACCTTTGCGCCACAGGTAGTGAAGGTGGGCCACTGCCTCGCCCAAGGCGAAGCTCATTTGGTGACCGTCCATTTTGCGGCGAAATAGCACGCCCACTGCTTGTGCGGCAGACATGGGGGCGTCTTTCAACGCTGCGAGTAATTCCTTGAGCCGGTGCTCATGGTGGCGAAGCAGTTGGGCACAACGTTCATGTACGCCTTTGAAGGGTACGCCGTGGGAGGGCAGGACGGTCAGTTCGTCGGACAGCGTGGCCATGCTTTCGACGGATTTAAGGAAAAGTTGAAGGGGGTTGGCCTCTGGTTCTAGCCCGTACACGCTGACGTTGGTGGAGATGGTGGGCAGCAGCATGTCGCCGCTGATCATGAGTTTGAGTTCGTCGCAAATTAGGCTGATGTGCTCGGTGCTGTGGCCGTAACCTTCGTGGCAACGCCATATGCGGCCTGCGATCAGTATTTCGTCGCCATGTTGCATGCGTAAAAAACTCAAAGGGGGCTCGGGCACCAAATTGCTGAACAATTTGCCACGTGCGCGCAGGGTTTCCTCGGCGGCCTCATCCACCAAGCCGTGGCTGGCCATAAAGCGGCCAGCGGTCACGCCATCAAACCCGTCCAAATGCCCACACATGGCGCGGGTAAACAGGTATTCGGACATGGACATTTGCAGGCTGGTGCCGTGGATGCGCATGAGGGGGGCGGCCATGCCGATGTGGTCGGGGTGGGCGTGAGTCACGATAATGCGCTTGAGGGGCTTGGTGGCGAAAAGGGTTTTGGCCAGTTGGTCCCAAATGGCGGCCACTTCGGGCAGGTTGGCGCCGCAGTCTACGAGGGTGTAGTGGGCTTCTTCTTCCAGCAGCCAGACGTTGATGTGGTCCAGCTGGAAAGGCAGTGGCAGGCGCAACCATTGCACGCCGGGTGCAACAGGGGTGAGGCTGCCCACTGCGGGGGCTTCGTACAAACGTTCAATACCCATTCTTTAATGCCTACAATGTGCCAAGTTCAAGCGTCTGATTGTATGCGGTTTGAGGCCAATGCTGCTTGGGTGAGTGGCATAAAGACTTGTGGTTCGACCTGAAAATACGCGTGCTGAAGACGTTGGGTGTGTTCAATCAGGTTTTGACTGCTGGGTTGATCCAGTGGTTGATCCAATAATTGGTCCAACTCGTCGCGCAGTTGCTCTTTGAGTGCATCAACCCGGTTTTGAAGGGCTTGAAATTCCGCTGGCATGCAGTGTTGCAAACCCGCCTGCCAAGCAGGCCAGGTGCACAGGTAGTTGGCAAACTCAATTCCCGAAGCCTGTTGGTTGACGGTATTGAAGGCGTGTTGCAAATCGTCAGGGCTAACGCCTTGGGCAAGGTTGGGCCAGCGCATCCATGTGATTGGGCAAGGCAGGTTGAGCCGGGTGGAGAGGGCGACCCAGTATTTGAGAATAATTTCGGTGCCTTCTGTTTCTTCGCTGGTAATTTTGGCCTTTGCAATGGTTTGAAGCGTTTTGGACTTAAACAGTTGCATGCCGATGCGTTCAAGCCTTTGCAGGGTTGGGTTGTCGGGTTCAATGTTCCCTGCGATGGCCAGTGCTTCATGGTGAAGGGCTGCGTCCACCATTTGTATAAGGCTGAGGGTGGTTCGGTCTTCGCAATGCTCTAGGCTTTCTTTGGCGATGGCTGCAATGGTTTGTATGAACCCCGGGTCTTGCTGAATGCGGTCCAGCACGGTGTTGATGGGTTTAAGGAGGTTGCTGGGTTGGGTGTTGTAGCTTTGGCTGGCCCTGATATGACGAAAAAAATCCCGAAGATTGTTTTGTTCAATACTGGGTATGGTGGCCAAAAGCCGCTGCCAGCTTAGGGCTTGGCTTGCGCTGATGGGATGCCCGGCATGGTGCTTGAAATGCTGAATGTGGTCCAGCAGTTGGCACTGCAGGGCTGTGTTTTGCCGTGGGTTGGCGGCTGCGGGCGCACTCATTAAGCTTTGAATGGCCCTGAATTCCTGCAGTTGGGTGTGTGGGTTGAAATGGGGCGGAAGCTGGGCGATGGGGTTGAAGCTGATGTCCAGTTTTCGCAGCCGTGACAGGTTGCCCAAGGTTAAAGGCAGGTGGCGAAGTTCATTTTGCGCAACGTTCAGCTCCTCAAGCTGATGCAATTCCCCAAGCCTGTGCGGCAGCTCAACCAATTGGTTGCGCCTGATTTCCAGTTTGCTCAGCGAGCGAAGCAAAATGATGTTGTGCGGCAGTGTGCGAAGTTGGTTGTGGTCCAAGTTGATGTGTTGAAGTTGGCTGCAGCGTTGAATGCTGTCTGGAATGTGTTCGAGGCCACATTTTTCCAAATTCAGGGTTTTAAGTTGGGTCATTCCACCAATAGCTGGTGGGAAAACGCCCAGCCTGTTGTTGCTGAGGTTCAGGCTGTGCAGTTGTGTGAGTGCATTGAACGATTCTGGTAGCCCGCGCAAGTAGTTGTCACAAAGCCGCAGGTGTGTCAGTGTGCTTAGCAGGCCAATGCAGTCGGGTAGGTCATGCAGCTGGAGGGCGCCCAAGTCCAGCGTGTGGCCGCTGTCTTGTCGGCTCTGTTGACCACGCGTCTGCGCCAGAAAGCAGGCTTCAATTCGGGCGCAGGCCAAGCGCCGGTATTCACTGGCTCGGCCTTGGTTTTGCCAAGCGGTGAGTTGAACACAAAACTCTTGCTGACTGGGCAGCACCCAGCCATATTCAGGTGGATTGGACGTGACTGGGCTTGGCATGGCGCGGTGTGCTGTGGTGCGGTGGAATGTAAAAACTTAATAGCCTGTTTCCCTCAAGTACTGGTCGGTGATTTCGTACAGACCATTTCGGCGAATGCGGTTGGTTTCGCCGTCATTGATGGATCTAACCCCACCACGTTCCACCAATGCAAGCAGTCGTTCTTGCACATTGGCTTTGTAAACGGCAAAAAGCTCGGGCAGGCGGGTTTGAACAATATGCCCCCAATTGCCTTGCATCACCAGTTTCATGGCTATTTTTTCACCTGCAACTGGGTTTAGCACCTGTTGTACTGTTTGTTCAAGCAGCTGTTGATGGGGCGCTGAACTGGGTACAGACGAGCCAGTGGCTATCAAGTCCAGTGGGTGTTGCTGGTTAAGCCGACGTATGCAGTTGATGGTGAATTCAGGCTCATTGGGTATGTTGAATGATCTGACGACCGATTTGCAAAGGGCTCTTAAATTCAAATACGCGTACATGCCGCGTGAATTGTGGATGAATTCTTGGATTGTGAGTTCATCGCCCGAAAAGTGTTCGAGCGAATTGGCCACGGCCAAGCAGTCGCTCAGGCCAATCAGCAAACCAGTCGGGGTGTTGGGTAGGTGTTGGATCAGCTCGACTATCCGGTTGTGACTGCGCCCGTCCTCGGTCATCAAAAAGTCGATCAAGTGGTTCACTTGATCAACCAAATCCTCTGTGGGGTATTCACCGTTGGGTATTTGTTCCAAGTCCAGCAAGAATGTGTTCAGCGCCTGTGTGCCCTCGGGGCCTAAAACTTCAATCAAGGCGTTGAGGTCTTTGATGTTGTTGGCATCCAGTGATTCTTTGGCTCGTGCTTTCCAATTGTCTATGGCTTGAAGTGCTGCGGGGGCTGGACAATTTTCGGCGATTTGGGCGTTGTCGAACACATAGCTGGGGCCAGCCTCAAGCGGCAGGCTCATGCTAAGCGCTTTGGCCACGTTGAAGGACATTTGGGCTGTGCTGTTGAGGGGGTTGTTCCGCAGGTCGACCACGCAACCGCTCGGCAACGCCCCTAGGGTGGAAGGCACATCCCGAATGTCGCAGTGCTGTACCTGCAAATATTCTAGGTTTTGAAGTTCAGCGATGCCGACCGGCAGCGACCTTTTTTGACTGAAATCGTTACCACTGAGATTAAGCGTAAGCAGGGGTTTCAGCAGGTGAAAGCAGTCGGGCAGTTCGGATAAGTCAAGCCACGACAAGTCCAGTTGAGTGGCCTCTGCGCTACCAGGGGAGGTGGTTTGTGCCTCAAAACAGGTTTCTATGCGATTCATGACCACACCCTTGTTGTCGTCGGGCACTCGGTTTTTGAGGTACTGGGCTCGTGCCATGCGCATGACCTGAACCCTGTCGTAGTGAGTGTCTTCAATGCCATCAATTTGGACGGGCAATGTTTCCGCACGGGCCAAACCCACTGTGGCCAGTTGCTGTGCAAGACGAGCCATCTGCAAGTCTGGGTCGGGAGCTTGGCTGGTGGGTTGGCTGACGATTGTGCTGCGTTGACTTTGGGCAACATTGTACGCAATTTCGCGCCTGGCCAAGTCCAGCGCCCCTACTTCGAAGGGGTTGTTGTTGAGGTCCACCTGCATACGCCGGGGCATTTGAATCACGGCATCCGGCACAAAACGGTAGGCGTTGTTGCTCAGGTCGAGCCTGCGAAGCTTAGGTGCCAAATGGTGTAAGTTTGCCAAGCAAAGAGGCAATCCGGAGGTGCCATGTTGGCTCACCACCGCGCGTAGGCCCAGGTTTGAAAGGTCGAGCGTGTCGGCTGCCCGGCTTGATGTGCTTGATGAGTGAGTGATGTACTGCAGGATGCGGTTTTTAGCCTCGATGCGGTTTTCAGTGGGGTGCCCGTCTCGACACCATTCGGTGAGCTGGGCTTCCAGTTGGACCCTGCTCATGAGTGTGTTGGCTGAGGTATTGGAGAAGGCGTTTTCTGAGCTTTCTGATGAAAGTGAAAGTTCGATTTGAGCGGCTGTATTTTGGATGGGCATGATTGTCAACCATTCATAAAGACTTGAGTGGGCAAACAGGCCAAGGTAGTTCACCCAATAATTCAGTAGAATGGTTTTGTATTGTCTTTATTCACCCTATTGGATGACGTACTTATGAGCAGCCTGCCCAGAGAACTCAGTGACTCACTCAGTGACTCAGTGAGTGACAACGCCCGAGATAACTCAATTGAACCCATTGATTTTGATGATGATTCGGGCGAGCTGACCGAGGTCAGCGGAATGTCAGATGAGGAGGAGAGAGTACTTTCCAAGAATGTGGCTTCTGACATTTTGGCGGGCTTTGACAAACATTACCGCTTGTTCAGGTACTGTGCCCAGCAGGCCAAAAAGCTGTTCGAGGACGGGGATTGGCATTTAATCCAGCAGTTGGCAAGGGATCGTATTGATTTCTATGACGAACGGGTGAAAGAGGCCGTTGACCTTTTACGCCGCAATTACGGTGCGCCGTTGATGGCGGAATCTGTGTGGCAAAAGGTCAAAACCCGCTTCGTGACTTATTTGGTGGACCACAAGCAACCGGAGCTGGCTGAAACGTTTTTCAATTCAGTGATTACCAAGATTTTGCACCGGGACTACTACCACAACCGGTTTTTATTTGTGCGCCCTGCGGTGAGCACTGAGTATGTGGAAAGCGACCCACCCTCTTACCGTTGCTATTACCCGGCCAACCCAGAAAGCGGTGGTTTGCGCAAAACGCTGAAACGCATGATCAGTGACTTTGGTTTAAATGCAGAGTTTGTGGATTTGGACCGAGACATCCGCTACATGGCGTTTGCCGCGCGGCAGGTGATTCCCCGCCCGATCAAAATTGACCAAGATTGCCAAATACAAGTGTTGGGTAGCCTGTTTTTCCGGAACAAGGGCGCTTACATCATTGGCAAGTTCATGAACGGCAATTTGCCTCTGCCTTTTGCCATTCCGATTTTGAGGGATTCCACTGGCCGTTTGTACATTGACACCATGTTGTTCAATGTGCAGCAAATTGCGACGCTGTTCTCATTTACCCGCGCTTACTTTTTGGTGGACATGGAAACACCGGGTGCCTATGTTCAATTTTTGAGAACCCTTTTGCCCAACAAACCCAAAGCTGAGATGTACACCATGCTGGGTTTGCACAAACAAGGTAAGACTTTGTTTTACCGAGACTTTTTGCACCACCTGAAACACTCGCACGACAATTTTATTGTGGCACCGGGCATCAAAGGTTTGGTGATGGCGGTGTTCACCTTGCCGTCTTACCCGTATGTGTTCAAGCTGATTAAAGACAAAATTGCGCCGTCCAAAGAGATTGATTGCGCAGGCGTGATGAAAAAGTACCAGCTGGTGAAAGAGCATGACCGCGTGGGCCGTATGGCAGACACTTGGGAGTACTCCCACGTGAGCCTGCCGCGCAGCCGCTTTTGTCAGGAGTTGATCGACCATTTGGTGGACACCTGCGAGTCTTCGCTGACCTTTGAAGGCGACATGATTACCATCAAGCATGTGTACATTGAGCGCCGCATGACGCCTTTGAACATTTACCTGCACACCGGCACAGATGCCGAGGTGGAGCACGGCATTATTGAATACGGCAACGCCATCAAGCAGTTGGCAGCGGCCAATATTTTCCCCGGTGACATGCTGTTTAAAAACTTTGGCGTAACCCGCTTGGGCCGCGTGGTGTTTTATGACTACGACGAAATTGAATACATGACGGATTGCAACTTCCGCAAAATTCCGGAGGCACCCAACCCCGAGGCTGAGATGTCCCATGAGCCTTGGTACCGGGTGGAGGCCAAGGATGTATTCCCCGAGGAGTTTGGTCAGTTTTTGCTGGGCGACCGCCGCGTACGGAAAGCCTTTTTGGCCAAGCACAAGGATTTGCTGGAATACGAGTTTTGGCAGGAGCGAAAAGACCGCATCCAGCAAGGGCACATTGAAGACATATTCCCTTACTCGGAAGCGGTCAGGTTTACCAACCGCTTCAAGCGAGCTAGGGCTCAATAATCGGTACGTTACTTGGGCATGCCAACCCTGCCAAAAATTTGTGATGAGTCTTGGTCGGCCAAATGGCTCAACCCGTCACTGTTTTTGGTTAGCAACAGGTTGATGATCGCTTTGGCTTCTTCAGCGCTCATCTCGCGTGGGGATGAAGGCTGTAAACTTGGGGGAATGCCCAGATCGCTCCAAAGGTAAAGCCAATCCTCATTCGAAACATTTGCATTCTGGGGGGCGTCATCCAAAAGTTCAAAACCGGCTTCTAGGCGTTGGATGTCGGCTTCCAATTGACGGACGTTGATGCCGCGGAATCGGCCCACGTCTTGTTCAACCCTTTGCCTAAACAACAATTTGCCCATCCGGCCAACTGGGCTGGCGAGTTGTTCCTCGTTGCGTGAGCGGGAAACAGTAGCGTCCTCTTCAATCAGTTTGTCAAACCGCTCGTAGACTTTGCTGGCAATGGTGGAAAGCTCATCGCCCATTTGTGCCGCAGCGCCAAACTGGTCCATGTCGGGGTCCAGCCCGGTGGGCACATCCAGCAAACGTTGAAGTTGCCCCACCACGCAAGGTGACTCCACTTTGACCTCTACCAGCTTGTTGAAAAAGGCTTCCATCAGGTTGCCCCGCAAAGTGTCGTCTGTGGTGGTTTGAACGTAAGCCCAAACCACCGGCAGAATGGAGGCAGGGCTGCGTTTAACACTCCAGTTGTTATCCACGTTATCGTTTTCGGAGAGTTTTTCCAAACCCGCAAATGCATTTTCAAGCCGTCTTGTGTCTGTGATAAGTGCTCGGCATTGTTTTTTGATGTCCAAAATGCAGGGTGCCAAGTGCAGCTTTTGCCTCACGGGAATTTTGGCTTCCATTTTGGCTAGCACTTGCGCTCCACGGTCTCTCACTGCTTCGGTTGAGACGCTTTCCGTTAATTGGTTTACTAACGTGTCTTCCATTTTCAAGGTATTGCGCCATGCCGCACTGGTGTTGGCCCCATCAAAAAAGTGCTCGTCGAATAGGATGGTGTTCAACTCATCCCGCATGCGGATTATCCCATCCAGATTGAACTTCTCTTGCTCGGGTGCCAAATCATGAATCCACAGCTTTAAAGTTTCCCGAAAAGATTTTTCTATGTCTTTGGAAAAGCTGTTGTCCATTTCCTGCAGCATTAAATCAATCGCATAGCCTGCAAAATAATTGGCCTGACGATCCGCACCATGCATGTAAATGGTTTCGTCTGAACCCAGTAGCTTCGCGATCTGTATGGCGGCGGTGTATCGGTTGTATTTTGTTCGATTTGTGTTTTCAACGATCCCGCTTAGGCAGTGCAACAAAACCAATTTGTCTTCTTCAAGGTATTTGCGATTCACTGCATACTGAATGAGTTGATCATCACTCAAGCTGTCCGTGTACGGCACAAACTGGTCTGCACGGCGGCGGGTATGAGTCTGTGCAGCCTGCCCTGTTGTTGTGGGTTGGGTCCTTGCTTGGGTCCTTGATGCAAATGGGTTGGGTATTTTTGGCATGCGGCGCAAATTTGGCCTGCTCACAAAACTCGATCCTCCGTTTTTAGACCTGAGGTGGCTTTCGTGCAATCTGTCATGCAGACGTAACATTGCACGGTTGTAGGCGCTACGGGTTATCCTATACATGTCACGATTCTCTTCAATTCTCTCCATGCTGCCGAGAGTAATGCATTGAAGCAGTATGCGGGCTGGAAGTGATACAACTAGGGTCATGGCGGATGATCTCCTTAAACTGGGTTCATCAAAGTTAAGTGTTTCAACGAATAATCAAGCTGATAGCATTTTGTTCAAATTCAGATGAGGCGGACTACCCATCAATACGTGTACAGCGCGGGCCAGCGCACCCTTGCGTGGGGTAGCTGGGCTTGTGGGTTCTGGCACTGTGCGGCGGGTTGGCGAAGTCAGCCCACGAAAAATATGGGAAGTCATTGACAACGGTGGTCCACGTTCGTATTGGGACACCTTCGTGGTGAACTTGGCAGTGAAGGTTCAAAGTGGGGTGCGTTCTGCAGAAAGAACTTCTGCAGAAACGATTAAGGCTTTTAGATCAGGGGCAGTGGGTTGTAAACGGTGCGCGCTTAGCCGGTAAATACTCCCGCAGGTAACACAAAGTTTTCCGCCTCGGTGTAATCCACCACATAGCCTAAATCTTCCAAAGCGCCGATAGAAACCACGCTAATAAAGGTGTTGCGGCCAATGGTGGGTGTAAGTATTTCGTTGCCCAAAGCCGCCTCAGAAAAATGCCCACTGCCAGAGTCCACTGGCACGGAAGTCAGGCTTGGCTTTCCCGTCAGTTGACGGTATGCATCCAGTGCATTGGCGCCAATGTAATTGCCCGAGCTGTTCAGCAGTTTGAGGTTGGTCCACAAGGTGCCTAAGCCCATGGCATGCAGCGTTTCATGAATAATAAAATCCACCGCTTGGGTTTGGCTTAGCCTGTTAAGCACTGTGGCGGTGGTGTACATGTCAGCAGCACTGGGCAGTTTAGACCCGTCGCGCAAATCTTCTGGCCCGGCATAACCCAACAATGAGCCTGTGATGGACGAGTCCACCATCACTTTGACGTACAAATCGTCCACAAAGCCGTCTTTGTAAGCGGATGCCACGGCTGGCAAATCCCCAACCACAATGTCGGAAATGGTTCGCGCCGCAGTGTCAAAATACGATTTAAAGGCCAGAAGCTGGGTGGGCAAATCAAACTCAATTTGGTAGCCTGGGTCGTCGAGGTTGCTAACCACTTCAGATGAAATGGTGTAGCTCTGCCCCTCTAAGGCGGTATTACCCTTGACAGCAAAGTGAACCGTGCCAGTACTGTCGGAATTGAAGTAAATTGATTGACCGTCCTCACTCAGTTTTACCAAGTTCTGTATGTAATTGTCTTGAATAATTTGAATGGAATCCCGACCCGTGCCTGCCGCATCCAAGGCCAGTTTGTAAATCTTTCCGGCCTCGACCCTCATGCTGTACCAGTCTTGACGAGATGTCCGATCAAAAAAACCGGTGACGTCTGTACCGTCTGTTTTAATAACACCAGTGGTGGACGTACTGCCGGGCAAATCGCTACCCTGAGCTTCACCTACCAATGTGCTTGTGCTCACCGTTTCTGGAACGGGTGCCTTGGTGGGGGCCGGTGTTGGAGGTGCTGTTGGTGCCGCCGTTGGTGCCGCCGTTGGTGCCGCCGTGGGAGCTTCAGTTGGCGCTAAAGTTGGTGCTAAAGTTGGTGCTGAAGTTGGCGCTAAAGTTGGCGCTAAAGTTGGCGCTGAAGTTGGCGCTGAAGTTGGGGCGGCAGTCGGTGCAGCAGTCGGAGCCGCTGTGACCTCTGGCAGTGGAACCGGCTTAGTAACAGTATTTGTAGGTGGAAATGATGTTGAAATTGAGCCGCCAGTGGGCAAACTTTTTAGAAGTGTGTCTACAAAAGTCAGAACCTGATTGGCAGTGTTAGTGTCACCTTTCAGCAGGCTGGCTAAGTCTCCAATACCAGGAATGACACTCTTGCTCACTGCAAGGTCCGTTGTTACTTTTGAAATCAACGTGCGAGCACGTAGCACGGCAGTATCCCCGGCATAGCTTCCCTGCTCGAGTGCAGTGTCCAGCGCATCGGTGAATTGTTTGGCGACCTCTGTTTTGTTTTGTATCAGCGTAAGGTCGCTTCCACTGGCGCCATTTAGAATATCCAATGCAATGGATTGCAGCGTGCGCTCGCCTTTGTTTAGGCTGTCGGAATAAAACTTCAAACCAGGGTCCGTTGTAGTGACTGTTCTGTTGAACAAAACTTGATAAACGGATTGAATGAGTTCTTGATTGGACTTTCCAGCGAAATTTTTGGTTGCTTCAGCGCTGATTGCGAAGGAATCCAAAATACCATTGAGCGCACCACCTTGCGAATCGAGCCTAGTTGCCCAAAACTCTAGGCCAGATGGATCTGCCGGTCTGCCATAATAGGCTAGGTAAAGTTTCTGGACGGCTGTTTTGCTGGTTTCTGTGGCCATGATGAAGCGGTACTCTGTTGATGTAAAAACAAAGTACCAACTCCGGGAGGGATGTTATGCTGAAAGAACACGCCCAAAACCCTATCAATTCTTTGAAATCAAGGCCCTACTTGGTTGTTGGCAGCGTCAGCTCTTGATGCTTTATTTTTTCAGGTTGGAAGGTGTTGACCACATGCTCCGCCTCGTAGCCCAAAGCCACGCCGCACAGCAATTTGTATTGGCTTGGAATCTTAAAGTGTTTGTCCAAAGGGCTGCGGTACAAACCCAAAGCACCCTGCGCGCAATTGCCCAAACCTTCGTTGGTGGCAGCCAGCATCAAGCTTTGTAAAAAAATGCCAGCATCCAAAGGGCCGTAAGGGCCGGTTTCGCCATGAACGAATACAAAAATAGCCACGGGTGCACCAAAAAAACGGAAGTTTTCTGCCATTTGGCGGTCACGCCCCACAAAGTCTTTGCGGTCAATGCCCAAGGTTTCGTAAAGGCCCATACCGCACTCAAACCGACGTTTTTGCAAATCGTCTGGGTACTTCAGCATCGGCTTAAAATCACCATCGGGCAGGCCCGGGTCACGGGTAATCCAGGCTTTTAGCTGGCTTGGCAAAGTAGCCCTTTGCAATTTGCTAGCCCTTTGGTAACGTGTTGACAGGGATTTACGCAGGTCCTCAATCACCTCGCCCTCTGCAATTGCAATGCGGTAGGGGTGGGTGTTGGACCAGCTGGGAGACAAAGCGGCATGTTGCAAAACACGGTCAAGCACCTCGGGTGGAACGGGCTTTGGCAAAAACGCCCGGGTGCTGTGCCGTGCTTTGATTACTTCCTGAAATTCCATGCCAGTCTCCATGAGGGTAAGTCGTGTTATTGCCCATTTTAGAATGAGTGCTCTGGCAACTTCTGTGGCACATGCGGAAATTTTGATTTAATCTGACAACACATAAAGTCAAAAGACAAAGGAGACTTACCATGTCAAACCATCATGTGGACGTATTGATTGTTGGCGCAGGCCTTTCAGGCATTGGCGCTGCTTGCCACTTGACCCGCAATTGCCCCAGCAAGTCATACGCCATTATCGAACGTCGTCAAGCCATGGGCGGTACTTGGGACTTGTTCCGTTACCCCGGCATCCGTTCAGATTCCGACATGTTTACCCTGGGCTACAGCTTCAAGCCATGGACCGAGCCTCGCGTATTGGCTGACGGCCCGTCCATCAAAAAGTACATTGAAGAAGCCGCTGAAGAATACAAAGTTAACCGCAACATCCACTACGGCCTAAAAGCATTGGATGCAAGCTGGGACACCGAAACCGCCACTTGGACCCTCACCACCCTGAACGAAGAAACTGGCAAGAAAGAAATATTCACTGCCAACTTTGTGATTGGTTGCACAGGCTATTACAACTACGATGAAGGCTTTACGCCTGACTTCCCCGGTTTGGACAAATTCAAAGGGCAGGTGATTCACCCCCAGCATTGGCCAGAAAATTTGGACTATGAAGGTAAAAAAGTGGTGGTCATCGGCAGTGGCGCCACAGCCATTACGTTGATCCCTTCCATGGCAGACAAAGCCGCGCACATCACCATGCTGCAGCGCTCGCCCACCTACATTGCATCCATTCCTTCAGTGGACCCTATGCTTTTGGCCATGCGCAAAGTGATGCCAGAGAAGTTGGTTTACACCTTGGGCCGTGCCCGCAACGTGGGCCTGCAGCGCATGATTTACAAAATTTGCCGCCAGCGCCCCGACACCATGAAGCGCCTGCTGCTGACGGCAATCAAACGCCGCATGGGCGCAGGCTTTGACATGAAGCACTTCACCCCCAAGTACAACCCATGGGACCAGCGCTTGTGCGTCGTGCCTGATTCTGACTTGTTTAAAGCCATTAAAAAAGGGCAGGCCTCCATTGCCACCGACACCATTGACACCTTCGTGGACAAAGGCATCAAACTGAGTTCGGGCGAAATTCTGGAAGCGGACATTGTGATTACCGCCACAGGTTTGAAGCTTCAAATGCTGGGTGGCATGAGCGTGCACATCGACGGTAAAAAGACCGAAGCCTACGACACCATGAGCTACAAAGGCATCATGTTGCAAGGCCTACCCAATATGGGCATGGTGTTTGGGTACACCAACTCGTCTTGGACTTTGAAGGCCGACTTGGCCAACGAGTACTACTGCCGTCTGATTAACTTCATGGACGAAAACGGCTGGAAGCAATGCACCCCACGCGACAGCGAAGGTGTGATGACCGACAGAGACTTCCTCGGATTGGAATCCGGGTACGTCAAACGCGTGGCCCACGAGTTGCCCAAACAAGGTTCAAAAGACCCTTGGAACGTGGTCAACAACTACTACGTCGATTTGCCGCGTTTGAGGTTCTCTAAGCTGGACGACGGAATTATGGAGTTTTCTCAGCCCAAACAGAAAGTGAAGAAAGGTTTGGTCAGCCGCATTACAGCGCCAATCCGGGCAGTGATGGGTTAACCCGCTGGTCCCAGACCCAAGGCATATTAGGCAGATTGAAGGCAGACCCAACTTCGGTTGGGAACTACCACTCGGTGTGAGATACCTAGTTCTTTATCGCATCATCGAGTGCCTTTATGCCCAACCGTATCAGTCAATTTTTCGGATTTGGTCCCTCTCGGTCAGAGCCGGTCCGTAACCCATCGCCCCAACACCCAGCTGTCAGGCCAGTTGCTGTTTCTGGCGTTTTGGCCGAATCCGGTGCAAGGTCTGTGCAGGCGGGTACGCAAGGGCTGGCGGCAAGCGCTCAGTCTTCACGGCGTGTAGACGCAAACATCAATGCAACCTCCGCGCAACAAGCACAGCCCAGCAGCCAAGCACCTGAACCCATGCGTAGGGTGGATTACAAGGAGGTGGCGCACCTTTCGATGGCGGACCTGCGCGTGGGTGATGAGCCAGATTTCGACCTAGTGACCATTCCCCGTGGTCGTACTATTCCGCAGCTCATTAGGCAACTCAACCTTTCACACCCAGAGACTGATGATTTGGCCGGCCGCGATTATTTAGAGCGGATCGGAAGCGATGCTTCACTGGGTTTCATGTTCCGGCAGTGGCTTAAAGGTAGGCATGTTCTTGGCAGAACTTTAATGTCTGACGAAGTCCTGGAAAATTTGACCCGCAAGGTTCAATTGGTGACAAACGCTTGCCGGCAAAGTACCCAAGTGTCAAATTCCGTGGAGTTACTTGCTACAGAGGCGCAGTCCAATTGTTCGGATCGCTCCGATTACTACCTGAATGCAATGTGGTCGCAAGCAGCCCTGCATGCTCTTGGAGGTAGCGCTCGACTTAATCCAGTTGATTTATACAACCTGGGCGTAGCCAACTGTCGGTTAAACCTGCTGCGCAATGAGGTATCCGCCCTGATCAGACAACATGATTTTGAGTCAGTTGAAGCGGCCTTACATGCCGAATTTGCACTCCAAGACAGGCTCAGCCTACCGATTTCTCAGGGCCGGCCAGCGCATTTGAGTTCAAGCGGATTCAACGAAGAAATAATTAAGCAGCTGGAGCACAACGTCAAGTTCGAGCTTTTAAAGGATGAGGGCCGAGCTGTGACCGAATTTATGTCCGGTTGGCAGCCGTGGGTGGATTACCTTGTTGCGCAACCCCGAAATGTGGAACAAAAAAACGAGCTCACCGAAGCTTTCCAGAATAGTCGCGACAATTTTGAGAGTGAAAGGGCAACAACCGGTACGGTCGCCAACGGCCTGAGTGACGAAGAGTATCAACATAAGCTCGCTTTATTGGGCAATCAGCTTAATAACTGGCAGCGAGAGTTGGCAGGGCAACAAAGTTGGCAATATCGGGCCACTGAGCGGGCCAATATGCTGATGGACAGCGGCCGAATGCCCAGTGCGTTTTATTCATAAGACTAAGCCCACTCTTCACTTAAAACTATTAAAAGAGCTACGCCATGCGCCCCCTTTCAACCCTCCTGCAGTTGTTTTCAAAAACCCCACCCGAGCAAGCCGCCAATGTAGCTCAAGGACGGTGCAGCCCGTCTTCGTTCAACCATCAACATATTCAGAGCCTGACTTCAGGCATTTATCCTTTTACAGAAAAAGCCATTGGCAATCGGGGTGAAGTTGAGTTTGATCGGCTGCCCAACCCCCTGCAAACCATGCATGGGTTAATTCAAAGGCAGCCCAATATGGCCAAGGTTGTTTCAACGCTGGACATGCTCCTTCCTCGCTCTGGCACTGAAGCAACCTTCAAAATTTTAGACCTAACCGTCTGCTCCAATCACCCTGTTTCTTTTCGTCTCCCTACCGCAAGCCTGTTTAAGGGCGAAGGGGGTAACCGGCAATTCATGTCATCGGACAGATTGGAAAGTATTCGAAATATCGTTCAGGCATTGTTGATGCGCCCAGATGTAGTGTCTTCATCGGGCGCAATTGTTGAGCTTGGCAATGGGGAAATGGATTTGTCGGACCTAGCCGTCAGTCAATTAATCAGCGCAGCCTGCTCTTTTGGCCAAACGCTCAATATCAGACCCGTCAATTGGTACGACAGTTTGCGCTCAGCGCTTTTTTCGGTCCCCGATAGCAGCGACCCCGATGTCAAACACTTTGAGTTATCCGACCAGCAACGCCATGCGGTGTTGAAGCTTTCCATCCCATTGGCGCACTTGGTCTCTCAAATTGATGCGGCTTTGATATTGGCCAATACTCAAAGCCCGGATGCGCAAGGGGACACTTACCCTTTGTTTGCCGTGGATGGCGAAAATGTTCCTCGCCGCCAAATGTTGCCCACCTTTTGCGACTCCATTCATAGGTCGGCTAGCGTGTTTGATAACCTACAACAGGTTCAAGGCACGACCCAAGCTTGGTCTGTTCAGCAGGGCGGTCAATGGCGGCCCGTGGACAACAAAGCCGAGTTGGTTTTGTTTGTGGCAGATTTAGCGTCGCGACAACTGCAATGCCGGGATATTGCCACTGCGTTGGATGTTGGAGGGCTTTTGCCCCTACCTGTTTACTATGCCCTTGCCGAGCTGGAGGGCATCCAAGTACCCGAGTTTATATTGGAGTCCTATGAGCAGCGCAACAAATGCGCACGGGGCGTGGAGCAAGAACTTACCCTGAAGCACCAGGCTGAGTTGGCAGCCAAAGCAGAATCCCAGGCAATACGTGATCAAGCACGCGCCCAGAGAGATGCACAAAGACAGACAACACTGGAAACGCAAGCTCAGCAGCTCAAAATACCACCCAGTGAATACTACGTCATGCTTGCAAACAGTGGTAGTTCACATTCAATAACCAATGACACTTTTGAAAGCACTTACGATGTAACTCATTGTGTTGAGCAACTAAGCACGAGTCTTAATCACTCACATGAACTCATCGACATGGCTGCAAGCGCTCGCGGCAAGGCCAATCTAGCCCGAGTGGCAGAAAGGCCAAACGAGGGTGGCTTTTACCGCGACCACCTGTGTTGGCTACGCGCCTGCTGGGTATCTGCTTTTGAGCAAATTGCCAGCAGCCAGCAGCCGCTTTCAACGCTGGACCAAGGTTTTGAACATGCGCAGCTTCGGCTCGATGGCAACTCGCTCCCCGAGCAGTACATGAGAGAGATATACAAGCCAGAAAACATCAAAGAATGGTTGGAATCAAAGCAAATTTTCAAGGCCTATCAGCAAAACCCATTGAGCTTTTTGCATTCAGGGGAGGAGGACCGTGCACTCACCGCCCCTGCGCACTTCAGAACGGGTGAAGCGTTAGAGGACTTTTTGACCAGCTGGGGCATCGAAACACCCCAGCAAATTAACCCTAAATTGTACCCACCGCCTAGCCAAATGTTGATCGATGAGGTGACACGGGCGGGGGGGGATCCCTTCAGGAAAAAAACCGTGGAATCTAGCCTGAAGACGGCACTTTTGCATTTGGCTGCGGGGGTGCGTGGCTCGGTCATACGTGATGTTCAGGGCTTGACGCTACCAGGAACCATGGCCACGACCGATGTACCTCTGGCTATGCATCGCGCACTGAATCTACCGGTAATAGTCCTGGAAAAAAGCAGGTACTCCGATGGGCCCGCCCAAATACGAATCGCCGGGCCAAACAGTCATACATTGAAAGCGCTTGAAATTCCGTCAGATTGCACAGATATTGTCTTAAGGCCCCATCAATGGGACTTGCTCAAGGCTTTGATGAATGAACTACCCGTCATCCAGCTACAGGGGGACCATTACACGGTTCATATACCCAAAACCGGCAAACTGGGGCAACAGATAAGTCAGCAATACAGCCAGACGGTACCCATGCCACCAGAGCCAGTAACGCAACTTTCTCCAGCACTGTCAGCAAGCTCAATCGTGAGTTCGGGGGCAGATTACCCGCTGCATGAGGCGGCCTTGGTAACCTACCCGCAAAATGGGCAACGCCCTAGCCAACATTTGGTCAGTGCCAATCTGCAAACGGAACAGTCTGTTAGAGCTCTGCTAGAATTTACCCGTCAACAAAGTGGAGATCAACCGCTGGTGGTTGAGTTTGTGTCAGCACGGGCAGGGATACAACCTGAGCGCTCACTCCACCCCGGGTTACGCTATGCACTAAGTTGTATGTTAAGCCACAGTAACGGGCCAATACCCCTGACTCAAGACGGGGATTGGCATCTAACCCAAATTCGACCTCAAGCCCCAGGGCCAAATTCCAAACCATGGGAAAGGCATTTTGTGGTCACGCTTGCAACACCGTTTGGCGAAACCCGAGAAATCAAAATCCTAGAATTGTCTCCTGCATTTGATGGCCGTGCGCTTAGTCAGGAAGACTTGCTTTACTCACATCAGGCCATGCAGGCCAACCTCGGTGAGGGGGCGACACCGATTATTCTGAGCACAACCGGACGGCTAAGAGCCGGCGCCTTGTCTGTGTTGGCAGCCTGGACCAGTGCGACACATCGTGGTGGCAACGTGTCGCGGCAAATTGATGAATTGATGGCTCATGGCCAGCGTGACCGAGGACCAAGTTTTTTAAGGAGCCAAAGTATGCTTGCCTGCGTCAAAGCGGTGGCTCAAAGCTTAGCCGCTCAAAGGCAGTAACTTAAAGGTGCAGTTTCAATTACCTTCTCACGGGGTGCCGGTACTTAAATGCCACTGGCACCTCTGGGTTGGAGCTAAACCAGCCTTTCAACGGGGTTTCAAACCCGTTGGTCTCAAACTTTCCGCCGTTTTCCAGGCCGCGCTGTTCTAAAACACCCGACTCGAACTGACCGCCCAAGGGCTCTTCAAGTGTGGCCGTGTCAAGTCTGCCGCTTGGCATCCCACTGCTGGCCAATGCTGCGCCCGACCATGCAGTGCCCGTTAAGTCAACCCGGCCAATTTCCCGCAGGGCTTTACCCAAGTGGCGGTTGCCTCTGCCTTTAGCGCGGCTTAGGGGGGCTACGGAAAGGTCTGAGAAATTTGCATCGTAACTGTCAGCATCTATGTCTTGCACCGAAGTATCGATAGGCCTAGGCACCTCTGGGTAGCCTGCAGCAAAGGCCGAAGGGGCCAGCAGTAAAAGTGCACACAAGGCGATGGTCAGGGGCATGTACAGCATTACAACACGGCGTGTTTTAGCCTTGGAGTTGCCCGTCAATACGCTGGACTGATGTTTCAAATTCAAATTCTTCATACTCAATCCTTCAGAAGTGCCAACAAACGCTGCATTCATGGAACATTTATAGAGTAGATTGTACCGGGTGTCTATCAGGCATATTCCTCACTCTAAAGGGGTATGTACGTTCACCCAAGAACAGCCACCCACGCTTAAAGGAGACTCTATGAACAACAACAAAACCCCCATTGATTTTTATTACGATTTAACCAGCCCCTACAGCTATGTGGCTGCCGAATTGATTGAAGACATTGCCCGCGCAGGCGGCCGCACGGTGAATTACCTGCCCACTTTGCTAGGTTTTGTGTTCAAAGCCACCGGCAATTCTGCACCCATGATGAACCCCACCAAAGGCCAATACGCCCTGAAAGACTTTTTGCGTACAGCCCGTTTTCATGGGCTAGAGATGAAATTCCCCAAACAATTCCCCATCAATTCAACCTGTGCAACCCGCACCTTGTTGAAAGTAAAGGATTTAAATCCCGACCGCATTGGCCCATTGACCCGCGCGCTGTACAAAGCATTTTTTGTGGATGGCCATGAAATTTTGACCGAAGAAGGCGTGGCTGCCGTGGCCAACTCCATCGGCTTGAACGGTGCCGAGCTGGTCAAAGCCAATCAGGACGAGGTGTACAAAGAAAAATCTCGCCAAGTGGTGCAGCAATCCATTGATGCGGGCATGTTTGGCGCACCTTACTTTGTAGTCGATGGCGAAGCATTTTGGGGCCAAGACCGCATGGAACAACTCAAGCGCTGGGTAGTCGACGGGCCTTATTGAAGCCAAATGGGCATGTTGATGCACAACGTTTGATCAAACCTTGCAAAATACAATCCACGCATGGAATAATTCAATCAAACGTTTGTTTTAAATTAAATGAGGGCAAAAGGGTGAGTGAGAACGTGGGTGAGAAAATGAGTGAAAATCAAGCGGCCGCTTCAGAAAAGCCAGTGTTAGAGCAGCGCAAGGGCAAAATTACTTGGTTAACACTCAACCGGCCTCAAATCAAAAACGCCATGAATGGCGAAATGATTGCCATGCTGGTGGAAGCATTTCAGCGGCTTGGCCAAGACCCTGAAACCCGCGCAATCGTGCTGGCCGCAAGCGGCGATGCATTTTGTTCAGGCGCAGACTTGGGCTACATGCTGCAAGTGGCGCAGCAGGCCGCTAGCAACCAGCAGGGCGGTATGACGCTGACCACCTTGTTCCGCTCCATCGCAGAATGCCCGCGCCCCGTCATAGCCCGCGTGCACGGTTTGTGCTTTGCCGGTGCAACTGGCCTGGTCAGCGCCAGCGACATTGTGGTTGCCTCGTCCAACGTCAAATTCAGCCTGCCTGAGGTCAAACGCGGCTTGATCCCTGCCACCATCAGCCCCTACGTGGTTCAGGCCATGGGCGTGCAAGCCGCCCGCCGCTACTTTGTCACTGGTGAAACTTTTACCGCTGCGCAAGCCCATGCCATGGGAATGGTGCATGAGTTGTGCGAGCCTGCCGACCTGGATGCCACCCTTGGCAAACTGTTAACCGAGCTTGAAAGCTGCGCGCCCGATGCCATGGCCGAATGCAAAAAGTTGGTGCGCGATGTAAGCCGCATGGACATCACCGCCGATGAAACCCACATCGACGTCGCGGGCCGCTTGGCCAAAGTACGTGGTGGGCCAGAGGCTGCAGAAGGCATGACTGCGTTTATGCAAAAACGAAAGCCGAAGTGGATGGAGTGATGCCATTCCGGCAATGGAAGGGCTGCGCAAGGCGCCCTCATTACTCCTTATACCTCTCGCTCAAAACGCGTTATTGTGTGCACTTCCAATTGTGTACATCCTTTTTTCATGACCAATCGTCTACTTGCATCCCGTGAATTTCTTCCCTATTTTGGCGCTCAAACCTTGGGCGCATTTCTCGACAATGTCGTCAAAAACCTAGTCACCTTGGTGCTGGTTTATGGGGCGGTCAAGCAAGAGGGCGGGCTATCCCCTTCCTTGCTGACCAACCTGATAGGCGCATTGTTTATTCTGCCGTTTGTGCTTTTTTCTGGTTTGGCGGGCGAGTTGGCCGAGCGTGTTGAAAAGTCTCGCTTGATGGTGGGGCTTAAGTGGTTTGAATTGCTGATTGTGGTGCTGACCTGCCTCGGCTTTTGGCTACAAAGCACCTCGTTGATTTTGTTCTGTGTGTTTCTGTTGGGGCTACAAGCCACGCTGTTTGGCCCAGTCAAGTACTCGTATTTGCCTGAGCGTATTGACGAACAATTGCTGACCAAAGCCAATAGCTATGTGGAGGCATCCACCTTTCTGGCGATTTTGGCTGGTACCTTGTTGGCTGGTGTGTTGGTCAGCCAAGTGCCTAACCAGTTGGTCTGGCTGGGGTTGATGTTAATGACCTCAGTGGCTGGCTTGCTGATGGCGATGCGCATTCCTGCAAGGGGTCGTTCCGCTACCCAAGAGCAAAATAAAGCTCAATACTTGAGCCTTGGGGTAAGACTAATTTATCGCTCAACCGTAAACTGCATACACGCCGCCAAGCAAGTCAACTCGGTGTATTTGTCAGTGTTGGGTGTGTCCAGCTTTTGGTGCATTGGTAGCATTGTGCTGGGCAACCTGCCCGTGATTGCCAAGGACAACCTGATGTTGAATGCCGCCGGGCTGACTTGGTTACTGGCCCTGTTTTCAGTGGGTGTGGCAGTGGGGGCTATGTTGGCCGATCTGTTTTCTGGCAAGCGGCTTGAAATGGGCTTGGTGCCGCTGGCCTCGTTGGGTTTGGCTGTTAGCTTGTTGGGCTTGTACAGCAATTCCGCACCAGCATTGTCAGCCTCGGCTTCAATTGAACTGGCCAATCAAGCGCAAACTTTGAGCCCATACTTTTTGGATTCTGTACCCGCCATGCATTTTGGTGCTTGGTTGGCAGCGGTGGGCATGTTTGGCGGCATATTCGGCGTGCCTTTGTACACCTTGATACAGATGCGTGCGCCGGTTGGGCAAGCGGGTTTGGTTATCAGCTTCAACAATTTTCAAAACGCACTGTTTATGGTGGGTGGGGCGCTGGTGTGCATGATGGCGCTGACGTTGGGTGCGCGCATTGAACACACCTTACTGATTGCTTTTGCAGTCAACTTGATTGCGTGTTGGGTTATTTTCAAGAAAATCCCTGAATTTGGCTTCCGCCTGATTGTACTTCTGGGTGTGCGTTTGGTGTATCGCATCAACTCCCGTCACTTTGATGTGGTGCCGCATGACGGCCCCGCGCTGCTGGTCGGCAACCATGTCAGTTGGATTGATGCTTTGGTACTGTCCGCCTCCTGCCGCAGGCCCATGGTGTATGTCATGTATTACAAAATCTTCAACCTGCCGGTGGTGGGCTGGTTTTTCAGCAACATTGCCAAAGCCATACCAATTGCAGGCAAAAATGAAGACGCAGCCGTGTATGCCCAAGCCTTTGACCGCGTTTCCGCCGCCCTGCAGGATGGCAGCGTGGTCTGCATTTTCCCGGAAGGGGCTTTGACGCGTGATGGCGAAATTGCCGAATTTAAATCCGGGGTGTTCAAAATTTTGGAACGCAACCCCGTCGACTTGTATGCTTTTGCAATGAGCGGCTTGTGGGAAACCGCCTTTTCCCGCAAAAAACGCAGCCTTGGACAGTTGCTGGCGGGCAGTTTGCAGTCCAAAACCATTGATGTGGAGTTTCAGCGGGTGCCCAGCGGCTACAACACGCCCGAGGCATTGCAGGGCTTGGTTAAAGGGTTGCGGACGAGGGCGTAGGGTGAGTATCTCTTAAAAAATTTGGAAGTTATTGATGAAAATACTTTCAGCCCGGGAATGCGCGAATCAATCAAACAAGGTATGGCCGAGGCACCAGATAGATGCTCGAAGGAGCTTGATTGGCGAGTTGGGGCATTCTGTAATGTAAGCACGCAAAAAATGGTCAAGGTACTTCGTATGTGGACGCATTGCGAATAAATGACATAGCTCGAAAACTTGTGCGCACCTTCGAGCTTTTTTGGCGTGATAAAAGCAAAGTCTGGGAACAGCTTGCCTGGACGTAACACACATAGAACAGCACCCCCAGGTTAATCGCAATCGCAATGGTTGTTGCAACCGGATCTGCCGTGAAGCCTAAAAAGTAGCCAAACAGCGCTTGAATAAACATGATGGTGATGAGGATGTTCACCTAGCGCTCGTGCTGGCTGCAGCGAATAGGGTCTGCATAGGATGCAATGGCGTAGTCCAAATGCCAGTCTTGTACGCCCTGGCCTGTAAGCTGTGCGAATACTTGCGACTTGGGCTTTCCAGCGGCCAGAAGCTCGCGCACCTTCGCCTTCATTTCGTTTTTTGTCATGTGTGGGTTGGATCAGAAGGGTATTGGAATAATGTTGTGGCGGATTGGGCGGTCAAAGTTCCAAGTTCGTAAAGCTTGGCCATCAAACACACGCCGCCTTGTAGTAACCTTTAGCGATGCTTTCCACCTCTAGCACCAGCCCCATTTATAGCTTTAAACCGATTACAAGCCCCAACGCAACCGTGCTTATTTTGGGCAGCATGCCGGGGGTTGAATCGCTGCGCGCCGCGCAATATTATGCCCACCCGCGTAATGCATTTTGGCCCATCATGGGTGAACTTGCTGGGGCAAAGCCACATATACCATATGCCGAGCGCACCCGTATTTTGCTGGAGGCGGGCATTGCAGTTTGGGACGTTCTTCAATCGTGTGTGCGGCCGGGCAGCTTGGATTCCGACATTGAAAGCAGCATCGTGGTGCCCAACAATTTCACCGCATTTTTTGCCAGCCACCCGCACATTCGCGCCGTGTTTTTCAATGGAGCAAAGGCTGAGGAGTGTTTCCGCAAACAGGTGCTGCCAACACTGGAAAACTTTTCAATTCCCTGCAAGCGGCTTCCCTCAACAAGCCCTGCGCACGCGTCTTTGCGCTTTGCTGAAAAGTTGCAGGTTTGGGGGGACTCGATACGCCTGGCGATGGGTTGACAGATGCAAGTTGCAATCGGAAGGTGATTTGAATGCGATGAGAGTCGACAAATGGAGGGAAGCGGTACCAGTGCACAAGCACACTTGGAGCGCTTCTTCATAAGGGATGGTGGGAAGGCAAAAGATCAATTAGACATACGCGGCTTTAAAGCCAATCAAGCCTGCGGTCAGTGCGTGGATAAGTGTTTTGAAATTCATTTATTCAACCTAACTCCATACCTCATGCAGATTTTGGGTCGTTAGGCAGTGAGTTTTGCGCTCAGTCAGCAGGCAAAAACAATGGGGGAGTGTTTGGCTGACCGCTTGATCCACCGGTCAAGCCTTGGTGATTGGGCGACTATTGACTCACTTGATAGTTGCTTTGTGTTTCCTTTGTTCCACGCGTACCATCTTTCCGTCCTGCATAAGTAAGCCGAGAAGACTCCAAGAAAGATAGTCCTTCGACCCGCCCAAGTAATTACTTTGCAGCCCCAAAGTCTTTGCTGCGTCGGAATTTGTGATTCCCTCAGGGTTGGCCTGAGCAAGTTCGAGAACTGTCGCCTTCAATAGCTCTAAAGCGATCTGCGCCTTTTCAACACAACCCGAAGGCACGATTAGGCCTTTACGAATCTTTGACATTTGGCCCGATGGAGCTACTGCATTAGTGAGTATTCCACCATTGGCAATGATCCCGAATGCAGCGATTAACTCCGCTTCCAACTTTAGTGCTTGGGTCTCGGTTAGATCGTCCGCCAAAATAGTAGTAACAACCTTTTGGCCGGTCGCTTGTATGTCTGCGATTCGCTGACCCTTCTGCGTTTGGTCTACTCGAATCGTATGTTCCCATGCGCGGTTCCCTGTGCCCTTTCCAATGTAGAAAGATTGAGCCGGGGAGGTGCGCGGGTCTTTAAGTGCATATATGTAATATGGATTCATCTTGGTGCGGGCAGAGGGTTGACTGGTTTTTTAACCAATAAAGGTGCTGTGCGGTTGTTCAAACATAGCAAATTACTTCGCTACCTTAGGTCCTTTAATCGTCTAAGGATGGCATGAACACAATGAATGATAAACCCCGGTTACTCCCAAACAAATAATGACACCAAGGTTCGACCTAGCAAGAACAGAATCATTGTCGGTTTTCCTCTAATTCGACTCTTGTGAAAAACGCAAACAGCTCCCCCACCCAGGTCACCCTCCTGGGGTCATTTTTGAAAGTGAATTGATTTGATCTAACATTTGATTCCGCTTAGATCGAACTTATAAATCTTTTATTTTTGAATGAACCCATGAGCGAACTTCTACACATCTATTGGCCTTTAACCCAAAACAAAATTCGCCGCGGTATGAAAAACCATACGTTTGGTTACGTCCGTGATGGAGGGGCGAAAGGGCATTGGGGGTGGGATTTTTATGCCAAAGAAGGTACCCCATGTTATTCCATAGCCCAAGGAAAGATAGTGGATGTGTACGGCACACCTGCCGATAAGTCCAATTTTGGATTGACTGTGGTGCTGGAGTTTAAGTTGCATGGTTGCATTACTTATGCTGCGTATTGTCATCTTATGGGTGCTTCAGTGAAAAAGGGTGACCCTGTTGATGGGGGGCAGATGATCGGCTTTACTGGTAATTCTGGAAATGCCCATACGATGAAGGGTGATGACGAGCACCTTCATTTTGAAATTAGGACCTCCGTGAGGCCGTTGCCAGGAGGAGTGCCGAAAAGGATTGATCCGATTACAGTGTTCGAAACTTGTCCTTTGAATCAAACTATTTTTGAAACCTATGAATGGGCAATGAAATGACTAACCTACCCGGCAATCTCTTCCAATCTGGCCTTCTATCCCTGATTCTTGCAGTGGTTTTGATTCCCACCAAATCAAATAGTGAAGACCTTGGTCGCATCTATCAATCCGACCAACAACCCAACCCAAAGTGCGAAAACTTTCAAGGCCATTCGATTGGTAAAAACCCAGACTTGAACTTGGACATTGCCACTTGTGACGGCCGCACGGAAGTATGGCTTAGTCGGTGGTCAGATACGGCAGCCAATCGTGGGTGGACGATTGTTGATCATTTGCGGATTGGTACATTCGATGCAAACTCAGAATACGCGGTTACGTTTTCACCGATTTGCGTGTTGGCCAAAACAGAGCAACGAGTGCATTGGGTGGCAGTGTTCAACACCAAGGTGAAAGGCAAGTACACCCACAAAAACGGCGGCATTGTTCAGGCGTGGGCCATCAACCTCCAAACTTCACGTTTTGAGTTGGCTTCTAAAAAGCTTTTGGCTCAGGTGGTTTGTCTGGATGAAGAAGGCTGATACCTAACAACACCACCGGCCAGAAAGTCCCCTTTACTTCTGGCCCCTTGTGTCATGAAACGCATGCAAGTCCCCCACAAATTGCTGAACTGAATAAAACCCATTGCCCAGCATGTCATCAAAGCCCAATTCTTTGGTATCGGGTATCCATTTGGGGCCGTGAAGTGCACCCATGACTTGCGCCACAATGGTTGCACAGGTGTTGCTGTCGTGGGTTAGTAAGGCCGTCATTTCCACCGCGCGGGCGGGGTTGGTGTAACCGTAAGTTTCCATTAAAAACACGACGCTGGGCAGTGTTGCACCCAAGTAGTAGCGGCTGTTCCAACGCTGCAATATTGCTTCCTTGTGTATGTACGCCTCGGGTTGGGTTTTGCAATCCAGTAGCGCCTGTTTGACGGAGCTGCGCGTGATGGCTTTGGCCTGCGCATCGGTGTAAATATGCTGTTCGCTTGGCCCATTCAGTATTTCACTGGGTAGGCGCTCGGTGGCCCATGCTTGCTGGGTTTTCTCATCTGGCAGCGGCTCCATTGCAGCAAAAGCTTTGTTCAATCGAGGGTAATATGGGCTGTCCAATTCCAAGGTATACCGCCGCGGTCCTTCCAACGCTTTGGCCACTTCATAAAATGTGTTTATAAAAATGTGTTCAGGAATATTGACCGGTTGGCCCATCAATTCTGCCTGTGCCCTCAGGTGCATGCACTTGGCCATCAGCACCACTTGCCCTACTGACGCCACCGCAGACAGGCTGCTGGAGTGCGTCACTTGGTTACTTAGCAAGGCTTGTTCAACCAGGTTTTGCATGCTGGCTTTGGATGCCAAGAGTGGCAGCAAGTCGTACCCGATCCGCATCATACTTTCGTTGCTCGTAGCGTCAGAGCGGTTTTTGTTGGAGCCTATCCGGTCTAAGGACAACTTGGTTATGCTACGGTCGCGCCATTCTTTGTCAGCTCGAAGTTGACACTTATCATGCGTGCCCGCCCCGCCACGAATGGCGAAATCGCCCTTTTGTCCCTGCCCATTCTCGAAGCTTTGGAGTGGAAGTTGTGGGCTACCAAATGCGTCAGATATGCTTGCGGGCAGCTGGTTAAGGTCGCTAGCGTTGTCAAGTAGCCAGCCCATTTTTGCCAAGGCGCTCAGTACACCCAGTTGCGTATTTTCAGTGGCGCGGTGCTTTTTGGGGTAAATGTTCTGCTGTTGCATTTGCCGGATGAGTACGGGCTCATCGCCTAAGGCTTTAAATGCCTGAGCAAATTGAGTCTTTTCAGCTGCACTTTTTTGGTTCAAATTGAATGTTACGCAACTCTTTAACATCTCCAATCGAGCTTCGAACGGCCTGCCATCCAGTTCGGCCCCCAATGCGTCGCCGTAAAAGCCGGCACGTACCACGTCACTTGAGTATTGCTTGGCTTGATCGGTTGTTAGCGCTGGAAAAGGAAATTCATCAGGCCGGTTTGCAATATCCAAAATACCCTCCACGCGGATGGGCATGTACGGCAACCTTGGGTCCCCTTGAATAACCCCTTCGGGAATGTCTCTGCATAGTTTGATGATGTTTGCATCAATCGAACCTGTGGGACCAGGGGAAATCACGCGCCGGTTGACTTCTTGGCAGGCTTTAAGCAACTCTTGAAGCTGTTCAGGCGTGCTGACAAAGTCATCCGATCTTTGTCTGCGGCCCTGCTCCACAAGGTCAAGCACTTGTGTGTCCAAGTCTGCACCATGAAAGCCACCTTTCTTCGCACAGATTTTTTGGAAAGCCCAAAGTACGGCCAACGTTGGGCTTTGCCCAATACCTCGGCCGCTGTAAAAATGAGGCCCCATGTGTATGAGTTCTGCGTTTGAGCTCCCCTTTGTTATGCGCCCCGCTGGATCCAGTTGATCAAGAATTTCAAGCAGTACTTCTGCATTTAAACATTTAGTTTTGAATGAGGGACTGAATTCCTGAAACTTCACCGCGAAGGGTTTCCACTGCCCGTCATCTAGGTGCTCCAAATGGATTTGCCCACTCAGCGTGTCCGTCAATACCGGGTTGGATTCAAGCTGCAGCCTGCTAAGTCGAAGATCGAACGTCAAGTTGAAGGCTTGCCCCTCAGGTACCGAGGCCAGTGCGGCGTACATCTGCTCAACCATACTCCTTGTAGCTGGCATGAAAGACTTGGCTGTAAAGTTGGAAGTTTGGTGCGCTTTTGCCAAACGCTGACGGCTTTGGGGGCTGCCAAAACTCACTAATTTCAACATTGTGTGGTCCAAAGTAACACCCTCGAGCCGATACCGTGCCATGCTGGCGAACTCACAATTGACCCACGCACTAATAACACCTAATACTTGCAGCCGGGGCGCAATGTTTTGAATGTGGGAGTCAGTGCCTAGATCGCACACTGAAGAACCCACTACGATAAAAAGCTTCTGTTCGGGTTCAGTCGTTTCAAACACAATGTAGTGGGCATCGACTATATTCTCTGGCCCTCCGATTTGCCGCCGTGCGTACGGTGTTGCTTGCTGCACTGATGCGCTGGTTTGAGAGGTGCCGTGGACTTCATCAGCAGTGTGGGGGCCTGTAGCGATGGAATTGATCATGCGTCTTAACTGTGTGCAAAGACCTTAGTTGCGCAGATTTCAACCAAGTTCAGTTTAGTTGGGGTGTTGGTTCCGTTCTGTGGGTATTACAAATTGCAGTCGCAGCATCGAGCAGCTACTCCACCTTCCTTGCTTCAAACAACACCCCATCCTGCACAAATACAAACTGTTGGTCGCGGATTAATAAGGGCGAAAGTGATTCCCCTTGTTCGCAGCTAATTTCCAAAGTGCGGGTGGATTCGGTCCAGTCTTGGACGAGTTCAATGCGGTGGTCATCAAAGAACTGCTGTGGTGTTGTTCGAGATTCTTGAATTCGGGGGTTGACGCATTTGAGCTTACCAAATTCGACCTGCTGATCAGTCACTTGCATGGATTTGCCCAGCATGGCTTTGATTTCGTGCTTGCTGAGGGCAGAAATGGGCGAGGCTCCTATTTCTTGGGCCACACGCCATGTGCCGTTCAAGGGCGGTGGCGGGTTTTGGCAGCCGCTTAGCATTGCAATCACTGGCGTTAACATCAAGGCGAATATCCATGCCGTGATCAAACGTGGCGTCGAAAAGGTGGTGGGCAAGCTGCTCTCCTTTGCGGGAATAAAAACAACCCAACCCCCCGTAAATAGAGGTTGGGTTATCTGTTTTTAAAGCTGACTCAATAAAGCAGACTCAATAAATCAAATTTAATATCAGAACCTGAATACCCGCTGAACTTACAGCGCTTCGGCAATGGCTTTGCCCAGGTCGCTGGTGGTGGCTTTGCCGCCCATGTCGGGTGTGCGTGGGCCTTCAACCAGTACGGTTTCAATGGACTTTACAATCGCGTCGTGCGCGGCTTTGTAGTTGGCGTCGCCGTTGCCCAGGAAGTCCAGCATCATGGCGCCAGACCAAATCATGGCGATGGGGTTTGCAATGTTTTTTCCATAAATGTCAGGTGCTGAGCCGTGCACAGGTTCAAACAGGGAGGGCAGTGTACGGTCTGGGTTTAAGTTGGCTGAGGGTGCAATGCCGATGGTGCCGGTGCAGGCTGGGCCTAGGTCAGACAAAATATCGCCAAACAGGTTGGATGCAACCACCACGTCAAAACGCTCGGGGCTAAGCACAAAGCGTGCGGCCAAAATGTCCACATGGTATTTGTCCCATTTGACGTCCGGGTACTGCAGCCCCATGCTTTCGACGCGCTCGTCCCAATAAGGCATGCTGATGGCGATGCCGTTGGACTTTGTAGCGGAAGTGACGTGCTTTTTAGGGCGGCTTTGGGCCAGTTCAAACGCGTATTTCAAAATACGGTCTGTACCTTTGCGGGTAAACACAGATTCTTGCAGCACGACTTCGCGGTCTGTGCCTTCAAACAGGCGGCCACCCACGGCGGAGTATTCGCCTTCGGTGTTTTCGCGGACCACGTAAAAGTCGATGTCGCCCACTTTTTTACCGGCCAATGGACAAGGAATACCGGGCATCAAACGCACGGGGCGCAGGTTAACGTATTGGTCAAATTCCCGGCGGAATTTGATGAGTGAGCCCCACAGGGAAATGTGGTCAGGCACTTTGTCGGGCCAGCCCACTGCGCCAAAGTAAATGGCGTCGAAGCCTTTGAGCTGTTCAAACCAGTCGTCGGGCATCATTTTGCCGTGCTTGAGGTAGTAGTCGCAATGCGCCCAGTCGAATGTGGTGAAGCTCAGGTCGAGGTCAAAGCGGCGGGCTGCGGCTTCTACAACGCGCATGCCTTCGGGGGTGACTTCGTTGCCGATGCCGTCACCAGCGATAACGGCGATTTTTTTGGTGCTCATGGAGTGCTCCTTGATGGTGTTTGAATTTGTGCTAACACGTAGACTAACTCTAACCCGTTTGGTTGATAATGGCTGAAGAAGTTATTCTATTGTTAACTAAACGTAAATAATGAGCGTGAGCAGTTCATATGGCCCATATCAACAAAACCCCGTCGCTGGAAGACTTGGAGCTATTTAGCCAAGTGATACGGCACCAATCCTTTGCGGCCTGTGCGGCGCACTTGGGTGTTTCGCCTGCCTACGTCAGCAAAAGGCTAAAAATGCTGGAGGAGCGTTTGGGCGTGAAGCTGATGCACCGCACCACCCGGCGTGTGTCGCTGACCGAGGTGGGCGAGACGGTGGCCGAATGGGGGCAGCGGGTGTTGGACCAAGCACAGGAGTTGGTGGATGCCGTGTCGGAGGAGCAGTCCATACCGCGTGGGCTGCTGCGTGTGTGTTCCAGCTCGGGGTTTGGGCGCAACCAAGTGGCCCCGGCATTGTCGGATTTGGCGCGACGCTACCCCGAGCTGGAAATTCAGCTGGAGCTTTTGGACCGCCGGGTGGATTTGGTGGGCGAGGGCTTCCATTTGGACATCCGCTTGGGCGAGGTGAATGAGCCGGGCCTGATTGCCCGAAAAATCAAACACAACGTGCGTATTTTGTGTGCATCCCCCAGCTATTTAAAGGCCCACACGCCCATCCAAAAGTTGTCAGATTTGTCCCGCCACAATTGTTTGGTGATTCGCGAGCGTGACCAGCAGGTGGGGCGTTGGATACTGACTGGGCCGCAGGGGGAGGAAAGCGTGAAGGTGGATGGCGCTTTGTCTTGCAGCAACGGGGAGGTGGTGCGGGAGTGGGCTTTGGATGGCCACGGCGTGGCGCTGAGGTCGCAGTGGGATGTACAAAGCCTGTTGGATTGCGGTGGTTTGGTGCGGGTGTTGCCCGAGTATGAGCAAGCGGCCCATGTGTATGCGGCGTTTCCGTCGCGCCTAGCATCTTCAGCAAGGTTGCGGGTATGCGTAGAAGCCCTAACGGCTTGGATCTGCAGAGCGGAGTCGGCTGGCGAATGATCCCCAGAAATATAGAACTCTGGCTGTCTAGCCGGTTACTCAATTATCCGGATCAAAACTAAAAGCAAAAATTGCAATGATCAGTTTCGCCAATAACCATGCAAACCACCCCGCAATAAGGACAGTAATGAGAGCCGCATTCAATTCAGCAAGCAGTTCAATGGTCAATTCAGCAGCCCAGGCTGCTGCCAGCTCGGCGTCATTGAGCAGTAACACGCAAACCCGCCAAAGTTCAAGCACACCAGCCCATACTTTGGGTGGTGCCGCACTTCTTAACGCGGGTGCCCGGCCCACCAGCGCACCTCTGAGTGTGTTGATTGCTGAGCCCATGGGGGCAGCCGCCAGTGCCAAGCTGGGTCAATTCAAGCCGGGTGAGGTGAATTTGTCTATAGTGCCCGATTTAAAACAATCCCCCGCGGACCTGACTGCCTCTGTATTGAATGCGATGAAAGGCAAAACCACTGATTTGTTGGTGGTGCGTGGCAATTGCCAAGTCAACCAAGCGTTTGTGGAAAGCTTGAGCCAGCAGGAGCGCCCCGCTTTTGTATTGCGCGCAGGTACGGGTATGGACAATATTGATTCTGCTTACCTGAAAGCACAAAAAATTGGTGTGCAAAACACGGCCTCGGTGAACACGCAAAGCGCGGGTGAGCATGCTTTGGCGTTGATGTTGTCTGCTTCCCGAAAAATTACCACCGCCAACGCGCAGGTTAAAGCGGGGGTGTGGGACCGTCAGGCCCTCACTGGCAGCGACTTAAGCGGCAAAACCTTGGGTATTGTAGGTGTTGGCCGTATTGGTGGCATTGTGGGCAATGCAGCCAAGTCCATCGGCATGAAGGTGATTGGTTTGTTGCCACCTCCACAGTTCCGTGGCGGTGAAAAGCCTGCGTTTCTAAGTGACTATGTTGAGCTGGACCAACTGTGCGAGCAGTCGGATGTAATCACCCTGCATGTGCAGTTGGATGACGAAACCCGCGGCATGATTGGCGAAGCACAACTGACCAAAATGGCTGAAAAAGGCCCAGGCATTCTGATTAACACGGCCCGTGGCGGTATTGCGGATGAGCAAGCTGTGTTGAATGCCTTGAACGATGGCAGGTTGTCTGCAGCTGGGTTTGATGTGTTTGTGCAAGACCCCGCGCCTGAGGGCAGTTTGAGTGACCAGTTGGCCAAACACCCCAATATGATTGCTACGCCGCATGTGGGTGGGCAAACCATTCAAGCCAGCGAGCGAATGGGTCAGGCTGTGGTGGACAAGGCGCGTGAGATGAGCCTGCAAAGTGCAGAGTCTGCGGCTGTTTAAAACCAAGGTTCAATCTTGAATTAAACCAAATACTGCACGAAGGAAGCCACTGATGACTCAAAACCAATCCAATCATGAAGCTGAACGCGATTACCTGCATTTGCTTAGCCAGGTGCGGATTGCGGTGCGGCAGGTTGCTAACCGCTGTGTGTTAACGCCGGATGAGCCCACTTTCCAGTTGGATGGTGTGCTGATTGGGGTGCGACATATCCATCACTCGGGGTTAAATTGGCTACAAATTGATTTCACCATGCTGGATTTTGAGGTGGCTGATGCGGCCACTTTGGCGCGCTTGTTGGTGATGAATCATGAGCTGGCCGCCACGTCGCCCTTGGTGGGCTACTTTGCATTGGATGCCGCGGGTGGGCGTTTGCAGTTTATACAGCGCACCACCCTTGCGGATTTGCCGGTTTGGGCTTTAGAAAAGTATTTCACCGACACGGTTGGTAGGCTTAACCAAATGTTTGTGTCGGTGGTGCTTGCCTAACTCGTCTTTTCCCTGCGCTTAAGCCCCTTTTTTGCAAACTGAGGCATCCCGTAACTAGGTTTTGCACCCGCGGGGTAAGCCCGGCATAGGGTGAAGAAAGGTCGATAAATTGGCTTAGGGGTTCAAGTGTTGGGTGGTTTGCCTCTGGTCTGTTGGACTATCAAATGCACCCCTGTGCCTTGCCCATCCAAACCGGGTGTGAAAAACAGTTCAGCCGGGATGGATTTGGCCCGCATTTTCATGTGGCTCAAACCTCGGCCCGGGTGGGTGCTGTTTGGGTCAAATCCGCAGCCATCGTCTTCAAGGGTGATAAGGATTTGCCGCGTGTCTAATTTCCACCGAATGGACAGCTTAATTCGGCAGGCTTTGGCATGTTTCAACACATTGCCTAGGGCCTCTTGCAGAATGCGTAGCAGCTCGAATATTTCCCTGGAGGTGTAGTTCTCCAGCTTGGGTACTTCTTCCACATCCCAAAGCAGTTCAATTCCGGCTGAGCGCAAACGTCGGTCAAAGCGCCAGCGAAAGTTGCCCAGCAATGCCAGTAGGTCGTCGCTTTGGGGGTCTAAGGAGTCGATTGCAAAACGCAGATCGTCCAAGCACTCTTGTAGCACTTCTTTCATTTCCCCGCCGGTCAGTGGCCGTGTTTCTGCCGCGTTAAGTGCCGAGACCAAGCTGGAGCCCACGCCGTCGTGAATGTCTTGCATGATGCGGCGGCGCTCGGCGTCTTGGGTCCTTTGCTTCTCAACATCACGTAGCATGTCGAATTGGGCGACGAGTTGTTGTTCGCGTGCTTGAAGTGCGTTGTTGAGGTGGGTGTTCGACTGCAGTAGACCAAACAGGGCTTCACGGTAGCGGTGAAGCACCACAGCGCTGCCGCTGAAAAAGAACAATGCGCCGGTGAATTGCGAGAGAAGGACGGCCTCATACTCCAACCAACCGATGATGCTCAGCAAGTCCCGGATGGACAGGATGAGAAACATCATGGAGGTGAAACCCAGCAGCAGGCCTTCGGAATTGTGGGTCCGCCAACTTTGCCCCAGCAGCATGATGTCCAGTACCAGCAAGGTTGGAATAATCGGGGCGAGGAGGAAGGCGGTGAATTGAAGTATGGAATCGCTGCCAATGCCAAAAATAAGGGCGGTGACCCCAAGTGCGTACAGCCAGAGTGCTTTTTTGGCCCAGCTGTTTTGCACATTCATGTATTGCAGCATGAATTGCCCATACAGGCAGCCAAACCAAGCGTGCAGGGTGTGTACGGTTTGACCCCAGATGGCGTGTGGAAAGGGGGCCCAGTCTTGATAGTAGCCAATGTTACGTATGACCCAGATTAGGATGGCCAAGCCAAGGTAAGTCAATCCAATTTTTTGACCAGGTATGAATGCGGCTGTAAGCAAAATAACAATCGCGGTGGCCAGTGCAATCATGGAGGCAACCATGCTGGCTGTGACCTGCCAAAACTGTGCTTTTTCAAACAGAGGCTCTAGCTTGCCTTGTGGCCCGACCCATATGCGGCCTAAGCCGCTGCGGTAGTTTTCGTAACCGGCCACTTTGACTGTGAGGGTGTTGCCTCGCTCTTTCAGCAGACTGGTGGGGAAGTAATACAGGAAGGGTCGATTCCAGTTTCTGGACAATTCGTCTTGCATTTGGCCTTGCCCGCCAATGCGCTCGCCGTTCAAAAACACTTCGATGTTCATGATGCTGCGGGGGATGAAGACGGAGTCTGGCAGGGGCTTGCCCAAGTCCAGTGCGAGCTCCATTTCGTACCAGCCATAACCTCGAAAGTTGGGCTGGCTTTTGTCCCACACATCGGGCAGGGTGGCGCGGATGGGTTTGCCCAGCAGTTTGACTTCGTCGTGGCTGCTGTTGACGCTTTGGGTAAAGTGAACGGTGGCCTGGGTCAGTCGGTAAGCGGTTTGCAACAATTCAGCCTGGGGTTGCACAAAATTGGGGGCATGAAACATGCCCAGCCATGTCAGGAACACTGTGACGGTGAGGCACAGAAAAAAGTTGAGGCGAAATGGTGTTGCTGAGTCAGACCAGGCCATTACACTTTACACATAGAGTTCAACCATCAGTCTTCACCCAATAAGCCTGAGGCCGAGGCTTCAAAAACTGCTTCTGCCCGATTGGAAACCTGCAGCTTGCGGTAAATCCTTTTGACATGGGTGGCCACGGTGTGGCTCGATATGCCCAGTTGGACACCAATTTCTTGAGTGTTGAAGCCTTTGGCAACTTGGCGGATCACCATGAGCTCGCGGTCGGTTAAGGTGACTTCGCTTTTGTGGGTGGGCTGATTGGCTTGAGGTGTGGTGGACTGAGTTGTAGGCTGTATGGCCAGCTGTGGAGGTGGCGTGGCGTTCTGTTTTTCGGTTTGAATGCGGGTAAGCAATTGCCGGGCAATCATGGGGCTGATGGGAGACCCGCCCGCATGCAATTCAACAATATGCTCGGCAATTTCCTCGGCTGAATAGTCTTTGAGTAAGTACCCGGATGCACCCGCCTCTAAGCTGCGGATGACATGGTATTCGTCCCCAAAGGCGGTAATAACCAGCGTTTCCACTTGCGGTTTGTTTTGGCTGACCCAGCGGATAATGTCTATCCCGGAGGAGTCTGGCAGACCCAAATCCACCAGCACCACATGGGGGTTGGACATAAAAAGCAGGGCGTAACCCTCTTGTGCGTTGGACGCTGTGCCCATCAATTGAAGCGCGCTGGAGGAGCGAATTAAATTGGCCAAGCGATCTTGGGTGGCCGGGTCGTCTTCAATCAAAATAACCTGGACGGGCGGGCTGTGTTTGGCACTGCTGGGGCTCATGCGTTTAGCCCTCCACTGGCAATGTCAGGCGCAGGCGGGTGCCTTGATTTGGGCCGGAGGTAAACTCCAATGTGGCTCCAATCTGATGGGCTCTGTGTTTCATGTTTCCAATACCCTTGCCTTCGCCTTTGCCATCTTCGGTGGATTCGACATCAAACCCTATGCCATTGTCAGTGATTACAAGCTCCACATTTTGATCGATTTGCCGGAGTTGAAATGTCACTTCGCTTGCCTTCGAGTGTTTCAATATATTGGTAAATACTTCTTGCAGAATACGCAATATCATCAGCCCCATTTGTGGATTAAGCTGCCGCAGTGGGGGTATGGCGGGCGCTACCCTCCAGTTTAGTATGATGTTGCAGGCGTTTAAACTGGGGCTGACCCGGTAGCGAAAAGCGCCAACCAGCACGCTTAGATCATTCTCGATTGGCTCCAGCGAGTCAATGGTGAGTTGCAAATCGCGTAACCCATCTTGTAGCATTTCAAGGATGACCTGCCTGGGGATTGCGTCATTGCGCAGTTGATGGATGGCCGAAACTAGGTGCGCGCCTAGCCCGTCATGCATGTCGGCCATCAGCCTTTGGCGTTCGGCCAGCTTTACCTTTTGCATTTCTGTCTGCTGAAGGGTTTCGTGTTTGGCCTGTAAATGCAGCGCTTGCTCACTCAGTTTTATTTGCAGATTGGTATTGAAGTGCCGCGCTTCCCTGAGCATTCGGGCATATTCATAAGCCATAAAGTAGGCCAAGGCCAAAAACAGCATAAAGCCCAAATACTGGTTGAGGAAGTACCAGTTAAAGCTCAGGGTGCCTGCCAGCATCAGCAAATCATTCAGGCTCAGCAAAAACAGACTGACCATGCCCCATGCAAAACCGTGAATGGTCAAGTCCTGTAGTTGATTCCCTTTTTTGATCAATAGGCCTGCGCCCCACAAGCAAGCAATCATTCCCACCCCGCCAAACCAGCCCACCAAGGTAAACAATTGGGTGCTTGGTGCAATCACAAGCATTGGGGTACCTACCAAAAATAGGATCAGTACCTTTTTTTCGAGGTGTCGTTTTGGGTATTCGCAAAAACGGATGGTGAGGTAAAACACAACCATGAAGAATGCGATAAGGCACAGCTGCGCAAGCCGTACCCAGTTTTCGTAGCCCAAGGGTGGGTCGTTGATCATGAAGGAAGAACTGCGAACAACCCAAAACACGCAGGCCAAAATCAACCACACCAAATAGGGGCGGCGCGTGGGTGGCAGCAGGCTCAGTATCAGTAAAACCACGGCAGCCCCAATCATCAGTGCAATACTGGCAATCAGCAGGCCGATTTGGTTGAACATGCGGGAAACCCATGCTGCACGGATGTCTTGTGAGGGGCCAACCCAGATGGTTGAAATACCCGACAAGAAGTTTTCGTAAATTCGGACTTGGATGGCCACCGTGTGGGTGCCTGGCTTTCGCAACTCGGGCATACCCAGAATGGCGATGGGGCGGTTCCAATTGCGTGCAGTGCCTTTGCCTTCTAAAGGACCTGTGAGCCCCGCCAATTGGCCGTTCACGAACACTTCGGCATTGGCTGCAACGCGGGGTAGATAAATGGAGTCGATGCGTGAGTTGGGGGGCACATCCACTTCAAACACATACCAATAGTAGCCCCCCTGACTATGCCCCATGTTGTCTGCCCGATGCGGCAAGGTAAGGGGGCGCCAGCCGGGTAGGTCGGCAGGGGGAGGGGCGTTGAGGTAGTTGGGCATGAAGTGGTGGCGAACCTGCGCAATGGCCCGGGCTTCTGCTGAGTGTGGGGTGTCATTCTTGATGGTTTGAAAAAACAGCCATATAAAGGCCAGTATTAGTGTGGCCATGCCACAGTGGAAGCTGATTAGGCGCCCTTTCCATCCCATCATTGCGGCTTGTTTTGTTGGGAGATGAGCCCCAGTTCCCGGGCTTTGTTGATGGCTCCAATGCGGGAGTTCACCGCCAGTTTTTTGTACATGCGTTTGACGTAAGTGCTGATGGTGTTGGTGCTGACGCCCATCATTTCAGCAATTTCTGATTGCATAAAACCGCGCGACACCATTTCAAGCACCTCTTTTTCGCGGTCGGACAGCAGCCCTGAGTCCTGGGTTTTGTCTGCGCCAGTTTGTGGACCGGGCATGGGGTTTTGCCGGAAGCGGTTCAATAACTGGCGCGCAATAATGGGGCTAATCGGGGAGCCGCCTTGGCGCATCAATTCAAGTCGCTTGATGATTTCAGAAATGTGGGTGTCTTTGGTGATGTAACCAGTGGCACCAGCCTCGATGCTGGTAATGACATGGGCTTCGTCCCCAAACACGGTGAACACCAAGCTTTCGCAGTGGGGCATGTGTTGGTGGATGTGGGCAATCAGAGTCAGCCCGCTTTCTGGGCCCAAACCCAAGTCGATCAGGGCGATGTCAGGTTGCGTGCGTTCCAATAATTCGAAACCTTCTGCAACGGTGGTGGCGCAACCCACCAAACTGAGCTCGGGGCAGTTTTCGAATGCTTCTTTTAAAGCGCTTCGAATTTTCTCATCATCATCAATAATGCAGACGCGAATCGGCGTGTGTGTGACTTCAGGTACGGCAGCCATCTGGTTTGTCTTTGCTATTGGATCAGTTGGTTCACTTCAATAATCGGCATCATGACTGCCAGTACGATCATCAGCACCACCATGCCCATCACCAAAATCAAAATGGGTTCCAGCAAGCTGGTTAGCCAGAGTGCTTTCCTTTCTACTTCTGCCCGTTGCCCGTTGGATGCACGGTCCAACATTTCAGCCAACTGGCCGGTTGCCTCGCCACTGGCCACCAGGTGGGTCAACACCGGTGGAAACAAGCCACTTCGGCCCAAGGCTTTGCTTAAACCGCTGCCTTCTTTCACCCGTTCTTCCACCTCGACCATGGCAATTTGCAATGCTGAGTTGCTGAGCGTGCGGTTTGCTGCCGCCAGGGCTTTGAGAATAGGCACACCGCTGCCCACCAAAATTGCTAAAGTGGAGGCCAAACGTGAGGTATTCACTGCGCGAATAAACGGGCCCAGAATAGGCGTGGTCAGCAAAAATTCGTCCACCTGCAGCCGGAATGATTTGGACTTGAGTGCGTTTTTAAACACAAACACGCCTGCTGCAATGACGAGGATTATCAACCATCCCCAGTTGCGAAGCAGGTCGGACATTGCAATCATGGCCAATGTGAGTCCGGGCAGCTTTTGGTTGGTGTTTTGAAACACCGACACCACCTGCGGCACCACATAGGTTAACAAGCCTGTAACCACCATCAAAGCGACGATGGTCACGATGGCGGGGTATATAAACGCGGCAGTTACTTTTTGTTGAAGCGCGGCACTGGCCTCCAAATTGTCGGCCAAGCGGGACAACACGCCGCCCAAATCGCCAGTGCTTTCGCCCGCCGCGACGGTGGCCACATAGGTTTCATTGAAGGCTTTGGGGTGTTGCGCCAGCGCTTTGGACAAGCTGCCACCAGCAACCACCTCGCCACGAATGCTGGCCAGTTTTTCTCGGATCAACGGTTTTTCAGCCTGCTCCACCAAGGCGCCCAAGGCGCTGGCGAGGGTCATTCGGGCCATCAGCAAGCTGGCAAGTTGGCGGGTAATCAGCACCACGTCTTTGGAGCCAAGGTCTTTAACAAACACGCCTTTGCTGGCTGTTTTGGCGGTGGCTTGTTCCGCCGATTCCAGTTGAATCGGGGTCAGCCCTTTGATGCGAAGTTGCGCACGGGCCACGCGCGCCGAGTCTGCTTCTACAGAGCCCTTGACTGTTTTTCCTCGGTTGTCCAAGGCTTCGTAACGAAACACAGCCATTGCTGTTTAGTCCTCAATGATTCAGGCAGTTAGTCTTTGGTGACGCGCAGTAGTTCTTCAATCGTGGTGTGGCCTGACTCAACCCAGCGCTGCCCGTCTTCGCGCATGTTACGCATACCCTTGGCCACAGCAGCCTGTCGAATCTCTGATTCTGGCGCTTGGTTGTGAATCAGAGTACGGGCGTCGTCGTCCATGACAAACAATTCGTACACGCCGGTGCGGCCCGAATAGCCCGTGTTGCCGCATTTTTCGCAGCCTACTGGGTGCCAGTGGGTATGCCCGTTTTCATCCAATTTGCTGGTTTTGCAATGGGGGCACAGCCTGCGCACCAAGCGCTGGGCCAACACGCCCAATAGGCTGGATGATAGCAAGAAGGGCTCAATGCCCATGTCCACCAGTCGGGTGACAGCACTGACTGAATCGTTGGTGTGCAAGGTGGCCAGCACCAAGTGGCCAGTGAGCGAGGCTTGCACGGCAATCTGCGCGGTTTCAAGGTCGCGGATTTCACCGATCATGATGACATCAGGGTCTTGACGCAAAATGGCGCGCAAGGCCTTGGCAAAAGTCATGTCAATTTTGGCATTCACCGGGGTTTGGCTAATGCCAGGCAAATCATATTCAACCGGGTCTTCAACCGTCATCACATTGGTGGCGGCGGAGTCCACACGCGACAAGGCTGCATACAGGGTGGTGGTTTTACCCGAGCCTGTGGGCCCTGTGACCAAGATAATGCCGTGTGGCATGTTACACAGGGTGTCCATTTGCTGCAGGGTGTGTGGTGGCATGCCCAAATTGGCCAATTCAAGCCTACCTGCCTGTTTGTCCAACAAGCGCAAAACCGCTCGCTCGCCGTGGCCGGTGGGCAAGGTGGACACGCGCACATCCATTGGCTTGCCGCCAATGCGCAAGGTGATGCGGCCATCCTGCGGCAAACGCTTTTCAGCAATGTCCAAACTCGCCATGATTTTAATACGGGACACCAGGGCGGAGTGCAACTCACGCCGGGGCTGCAAAATGTCCCGCAAAGTGCCATCCACCCTGAAGCGCACTGCAGAGTGCGTTTCAAACGGCTCGATGTGAATGTCAGACGCTCCATCCCGCGACGCTTGGGTCAACAAGGCGTTGATCATGCGGATGATCGGCGCATCATCCTCGGCTTCCAGCAGGTCTTCCACATCGGGGATTTCCTGCATCATTTGGTCCAAATCCAAGTCGCCTGCTACCTCGTCCGCCACGGCGGCGGCATTGGTTTCTTGGTTGGAGTAAGCCTGATTGATTGTCTTTTCCAGCAGGTCGGCGTTGTCGCAATACACCCAATCAATGGGGGCGGGGGCTACGCGTTGGGCTTCGGTCAATGCATGTTCTGGGGTTTTGTCGCTGAACGCCACTTTCCAGCGGTCGGGCAGTGCTTCAAGGCACAACACCTGAAACTGCCTTGCAAACCCATAGGCAATCCGCCCCACCGTGGCGGAATTAAAACTCAACTCAGTGCCCAAGGTACTCATGGCCCGTTGGACTCCAATTCATTGAAAGTTGGGCCGGGCTTGGCGGCCGGCGACCGTGTGCTTGAGCTTACATTGCCAGCACTGCCCGAAATGCCCGATGAGGATGGGCGCGGCACCACCAAGGTCTTGGGCTGGGTTTGTTGTTCTACCCGCCCACCCAGTTTTGCCTTGGGTTTGGGTGGAATCAAAGTACTTTCGGTGGGCGATGTGGGGCGGTTAGGCAACACCGGGGCGGTCATGTCGGGCAGGCCAAATTGGGATTCAGGCTGACTGTTGCGCTGCACGCCTTGCATGTAGTCGTAACGGTCCGCCACAATGCTTTGGGCTTGGCTTTCATCACGTACCACCACTGGGCGCAAAAACACCATCAAGTTGGTTTTCATGCGGCGGCGGTTGTCGTATCGGAAAAACTGCCCCAGCACAGGCACGTCGCCCAGTCCGGGTACTTTTTCTTCATTGCCTGTGACACGGTCTTCAACCAAGCCGCCCAGCACAATGATGTTGCCGTTTTCAACCAGCACATTCGATTCAATGGAGCGTTTGTTGGTAACTACACCTGATACGTTGGTGGAGTCTGCCACGGAAGACACTTCTTGAAAAATACCCAGCTTAACCACGCCACCTTCGGAAACCTGAGGTTTGACGCGCAGGGTTAAGCCCACGTCCCGACGCTCAATGGTTTGGAACGGGTTGACGGATGCACCGCCGCTGCCCGCGTTGGTGAACTGGCCTGTAATGAAGGGCACGTTTTGGCCGATTACGATTTTGGCTTCTTCATTGTCCAGCGTCAGTATATTGGGTGTGGACAGAATGTTTGCATTGGCTTTGCTTTCCAGCGCCCGGGCCAAAAACCCAAGGTTGGAAATGGTGCCCACGCCGGGTATGTTGACCTGCCCATCAATAATACCGATGTTCAAACCCCGGCCGATGGACCCCAAGTTGGCTGCTGCACCCAGAATGTTTCTACCCGAGCCCGAGTCATTGAAATTGGTGCCGCCAATCACTTTGGGGCTTGTGCCGTTGGCGCCCGACAAACCTTGGAATTGAATACCAAACTCTGCCGCTTTGTCGGATGACACTTCCACAATCAAGGACTCAACAAACACTTGGGCACGTCGTACATCCAGTTTTTCAATGATGGAGCGCAAGTTTCTGTAAATCGGCTCGGGTGCAGTGATGATGAGCGAGTTGGTGGACGTGTCCGCCTGCACAATGCCGTTGTTTTGGGTGTCGGTGGTGCCTGAGGCTGCGCTCAACTGGCCTGTGCTGCCAGAGCTCGTGCCCGTGGATGTACCTGTACCCGTGGCAGTGCTGGTGCTGCTTGTGCTGTTATTGGCCGCACTCAAATTACTGTTGCTGTTGTTGCCACCAGTGCTTAAGCCGCTGGTGGTGTTTTGCGTCATGTTGGGGTTGTTGCTTAATATGGCTTGCAGGGTTTTGGCCAATTTGGCCGCTTCCGCATTTTTCAGGTACACCACCCACACATTGCCTGGTGTGCGTGTGGGCTGGTCCAACTTTCTGATGAGGTTGCGGGCCAGTGCGGCACGCGCATTGCTGGAGGTACGCAGCATCAAACTGTTGGTGCGTTGGTCGGCCATGACGGTCAAACGCTGGCCAGCATCCACGGCAGCCCCGGTGCCGCGGGCCCCTTCGTCCAACATTTTGTTCAGGATGTTAACCAAGTCAATTGCCAAGGCATGCTCAACCGGAATAATTTCCAAATCGCCAGAGGATGGGCCATCTATGCTGGAAATAATGCGGGCAATGCGTTGCAAGTTGTCCGCGTAATCGGTAATCACCAGCGTGTTGTTGTTGGGGTAGGCGGCGATGGTGTTGTTGGGCGCAATCAACGGGCGCAACACAGGCACCAGTGCGGTGGCGGATTCATAATTCAGTTGAAAAACCTGGGTGACGATGGTGTTGTCACCCCGGCTCATGGCGCGTCGTGGGTCGGCTGGGCTGGCTTGAATTTTTGCATCGTTTTCTGGCACCACCTTGGCCACACCGCCAGACTCTACAATCGTAAAACCTTGTAAGCGCAGGGCTGCCAGCAGCGCGTTGCGGGAGTCTTCTTTGCTTAACGGTTCGGGCGATACCAGTGAAATCGTGCCCCGCACCCGTGGGTCCACCACATAAGTTTGGTTGGTAAATGAGCCAATTGCCCGCACCACTGCGCCAATGTCTGCATTTACAAAATTGAGTGCATACCGGTCATTGCGCGGTACTGCTCTCAAATCGCCCTCTGCTTTGCCCGAAACTTGTGCAACCGACCCGATAGGGGCCATGGCACCCGCAATCAGGCTGACCAACAAGGCCAACGTCCCGATGTGTTTGAGTTTCGCCTGTGTGCTACGTGTTGTCACAATTCCGTTTCCAAATTTATTCTTCGTCATCAAAATACGCCTAGCTTGTAGCGTTCGCCCTCTAGCCGGCCCATTTGGCTCAACAAGCCCGTCAATGCGGCTTTGTTGTTGGCGTCCGACCACGCTTCGCCCGTGAAATTCATTCTACTTCCCGGAACCATACTGCCCTTACCCTGCATTTTCAAAGCCCCATTTAAGGTACTCAGTGCCAAATCCAAGCGCTGGCTGGGTTTTCCCGTCAATTCAATTCGATACTCGCCCAATGGCCGAATGCTTGCCAATGCCGATTGTGCATCTTGCCACAGCACCTGCACATTCACATCCGGGTCCATCAGGCCCATTTCCTTCCAGGTTACTTTCAGCAAGCCTTCCGGTCGTATGGTGTTAAATGGCGCGCCCAATGCACTCAACCAAGCAGCAGGCACGCGCAATTCACCATTGCCTAAGCTAATACCCTCAGAATTCAATCCCAGATGCAAAGGCGCACTCAATCGTGGGTGGCTAGCCACAATTCCAAATGGCTTGTCTTGTTCAAACAGGCTAAGCCGCCATTCCAACGCATCGGGCAGGGTGTAAACGCGGCCGCCGTCTGAAAGCCCTAAAACCGCTTGGCCGCCCCAAACAGTGCCGTCACTGTGCAACACGCGCAGCCTGCCACCCGTTGCTTCAGCCAGTTTGCCCTGCACCCAGTAGACCGGGTAATTAGACAGCACAACCAAGCCCGCAACCAACAGGCCCGCCACCAGCCAATGCCAAGGCTTAGTCATTTGCCTGCATTCAAGCCACTGGCTTGTGTACCAAACATCAACTCACCGCTAACCACGCCTGCATCCGTTTTTTGCAACTTCAATTCCGAGGTTTTTAAGCCTGACAGTGTTTCGGCTTGTGCCAGCCATTTCAGAAAAGCCCCGGCAGGTACTTGCTGCAGACTCACGCGGATCATGCCTTCCTCGGTGCGGTCAACAGTTGCGCCGCTGGTAATACCCTCATCAGTCAAAATGCGTTTCAGGCGTGTATCCAACTCACTGGATTGAACTTGCACCCTGGACCGTGCGCCGCGCAGGGCTTCCAAATTCTGGGCGGCACGTTCAACCGCGCCCGCTTTTTGTACCAAGGCTTGAATGCGTTGGTCCGACCCTTTCAGCGTGGTCACCGCTGGGTCTACCAGCACAAACCACACAATCACCAATACTGAAAGCCCGCCGCCATAAGTAACCAGCTTGCGCTCTCGGGGGTTTAGCTCGTCAAGCTTGCCTTGTAGTTGATTCCACAACGCATTCACGCTGAATTTGCTGTTCGCATTTTTAGCCAGTAGGGGCTTTTTCATTTCTTTATCCCCCAATCCACTTCCAACGCGGTTGCTTGCCCGCCCTCTGCCTTGTTCCATCGGGCCACAATGTTTTTGGCCTTCAGGCGTTGAATGGATTCACTGCGGTTGCGCTCTTCAATGTTGGCGCCAAATTTCAAAACCAGCTTACCCGGTTCGTATTGAATGTCTTGCATGCTGTTGAATGGGGCGGACTCCAAGGCCAACCCCACTTCATGCAGCACGTAGGAAACTCCATCTGAATTCGTGTTTTGGGAGCCACTGCTGATGGACTTCATTTCTCGTTCGATCAACAGCAAAGGGTCGGCCACCATGGGGGTGTTGGGCAGGCTTTGGCTGTAGGTTTTGGCCATGCCTTCTTCCAGTGCTTGCTCTTGGCTGGACACTTTCAGTGCCCACACATTCAAGCCAATCAAACCAATGGCTGAAAAAATCAAAGCCGGCGCTATTAGGGTGCCTAGGCTGGATGCACCATTGGCATTGGCCTTCAGACCCATTTTGCGCAAGTCATCCTGCCCCACCAAGGGGCGTTTTAACAGGCTGGTGTAGTTCAGTTGCTCGAGTTTCAAGCTTCTGCCTGGGCTATTCAGCTCGTCCAGCCGCACGGCAGCGGCGCCCAGTTCATCCTTCAAGCTGTCCAGTTTCCGTTTGCATTCCTCGGGCATCCATACGCCAAAGGTGGCCAGTGCCAGCCGCTTTTGCAGTAAGGCTGACACCAGTGAGGGCTGGTCCAAATCCAAGGCCAAAGGGGGCTTTTTGCCGTCTACCAGCATCAAATGCCGGCCGCTTAACCACATCCAAGTGGCGCTGTCTGCAGGTTGAATCAATGCTTCGGTGCTGATGCCTGCAACAGTTAAACCGTGTTGGCGGCACAAGGCCACTACGGATCGAATTCTGATTTTACTCACCACCGCAGCCAATTGCTCACCCTCAGCGCCACTGGGCAGGGCAGGCCACAGGCTGACGAAATTTTCCTCGGGTTCATTCAACAGCAGGGGTTCGACCAAAAAAGGCAGTGCATCTTTGAGTTTTTTGCCAGAAAGTTTGGGCGGCACCACGGCCAGCAAGGACACCTCGCTGCTGGGTAAAAGCACCAAGCAGGGCGTGTCTTTGGGCAAACGGTTCAGGTTTTCAGTGCCGGCACTTAGACGGTGCCCCAGTGGGCCGCACAGCTCGTAGCGCACTTGCGGAACGCGCCCAGCATCCTCAAGAGCCATTTGCTCCTGCTGCAAAGGCCACCAGACGACCAGCACCGATTTGCTTACCTTATTCGTCAACTTATTTGCCACCGAGATGTTTCCAAACTTATTGCATCCAAACTAGCGTCTCCACACTACATAAACCCGGTTGTCCTTGCGTTGAAGCAGGGCTTGGGTTCTCACAACCGCTTCGTCCACTTGCGCGGTACCTTGTACCAAAAAATAATTACTCTTTGTTGTAATTAGAGCATTGTTTAAGCTTGCACTTCCGTTCAAGGCAGCTTGAATGTCGCCAATCTCTCGAAATGTCACTCTTTCCCGGCTGTTCAGCAGGGCCTGCGCATCTGAATACTGAATGCCATCAATCACGGCATACAACACCTCTGCGCTGGCGGTGTTGGCATTCACCGGGCTTACCTCGGGCAGAATCGTCACATAAGGTTTGAGTTGATTCCAAGTTTCTTCGCCAATTCCAAATTTACCTTGAAACTCCTCCCAGCGGCGCGCCGGAATGGGGGGGCGAGTCACAGTACCGCCCAAGCGAGTGGCCGCATCCTCATCGTCTTCTGGTCTGGATTTGGGGTACATCTGGCCTATTGCAGCCAGTACGCGGGCTTGTTGGTCCTGCGGAATGTTCAGCAATTCACACAAACGAACAAACACCCGGTCCCAAACCTCTTGCCCCGCAGTGTCTGGGCCTAAATTCCGTAAATTCAGCTTGGATGCTGCGTCCTCAATCACCCCGGTCAAAACGGCCTCCCGGTCCACCAAATTGCTTTCGGTTTCATTTTTACGCAGCAAACCTTCACTCACCCGGCTTTCGGCCAAAGGCACCGCCCATGGTTCGTTCAGATTGTCCACTTGGGACACCCGCTCATCTTCACGAAGAATAACCCGCGCCCAATCCAAGCCGCTCAAAGCCACCTCACGGGTTTGGGCCCGTGATGCTGCCACCTGCACGGTTTTTGCGCTGGAAAACAAACTCCAAATCAAAGGGCTAATAGCCAGGGTGCACAAAACAACCACAAACATGGCCATTACCACTGCTGCGCCGCGTTGGTGCTTTTGATTCGACCTCGATGAAGTCATCAATGAAGTCATCAATAAAGCCCCCCCACCTCAAAAATCCGGCTTACGGTTTGGCCGTTGGGCAGCGTCGCCAACACTTGAAGCATCCGTGTTTGGCCTGCGGGGGCCTCTTCAGTCCCGGTTGTTTCAGACCCACCGCCCCCAGCTCCAGCTTCACCACCTGCCCCTGCTTGCTTGGGTATCAGTGCGGGGTTCAGTGGGTTGGGGCGCCCTGCTAAAATGGGTGGCGTTGAAAACCCCATGCGAAGCTCACCCTGCTGTTGGGCCTGAGTCCAGCCCACGCCTTCGATCCACAACCTCAAAGCAAGTCCGGGCAATGGCAAAGGGTCTGAGAATACAACTGGCACTTCTCCTTCAGGCGCTACCAATTGGCTCGACCGTTGAATTTGCCCCGCCTTCCAAGTCCAAAACAGCCTGAGTTGCTGACCCATATCGCCCGGGCTTGCTGTGCTTACAGCGTTGCTTGATCGCTGGGTGCCCAGCAAAAAAAGGCCATCTTCGGTTAATCTGATTTCATCCTTGGGTTTTTGTGGGTCATTTGCGCCCAACTCTACAGTCTGCAGGTCTTTTTCCAGTTGGTTGAACATGGCAATCGTGTTTTGTAGCTGCTCATCCACCCCTTGCAGGCGGCTGCTCATGCGCAGCACCTCTTCCAGCCCGCGCCAAGACAGCAGCGAAATCACTGCCACAATGCCCAAGGCAATGAGCACTTCAAGCAGGGTAAAGCCCCTTGCAGCAGTGCGGTGTTTCCTTGCGTAGTCATGGCTCAGTTTCATGGCGAACTGCTTAAAAAGATCACCAGCCGCGCCAGTTGGTTGCTGTTCTCAGCATTCACCGCATTCAGCACCAAAATCTCCACCCGTCTAAAATTCGGGTTCGGTGTGTTGCTGATGTCCACCTGACATTCAAACTGAAAATTACCTTGATCACATCGGGATTTTAGATTCTGCGCATCCGGAAAAACGCCCGAATGCCGCATGTATTTGGCCATGCCTTCCGCGCTCCACAACGCATATTGCCGGCGCAACATTTCATCTTGTTGAAGGTTCAAATTTCCCGCGGCTTTCAGGCAGGCAATTAGCGCGACAGAAACAATTGTCATCGCAACCAGGGCTTCAATCAGCGTAAATCCGCGGGATGACTTTTTCATAGCCCCTGCGGGTTGTAGAGGTTGTTATTCACTGCCATTTCACTGGTGGCCTCAAACGGTTTGCCCGATTTAAAAATGCCGCCCGTGCCGCTGCTCAGGTTAATGCGGCTTTTTCCAAGTCCCAAGGTCAAGGTTTTAATATTAAGGCCCGCAGTGGGCTCAATCGTCACAAAACTGACGGCTTGGCCATCCACAACCATGTTGACCTGTACGCCGGCATTGTCCCAAAAACGAGGGCGCAGCATACTTTCACCTTCAACCGGCAGCCAACGCGTGCCCGTCAGCGCCTCAAAGGTGTAGCCCTTGGGTACGGGTATAAAGCGGATTTCTTGGGATTTTAAAATGGCATGCTGTTGAGCAATTCGCAAAATTTGAGTCAATTTTTGCGCTTCAGCCTGAAGGTAGTTGTTTTTACCGGGGGTGCCCCGCACCACAATCAGCCCAGTGGCGATTGACAGCACGACAATCACCACCAGCAATTCAAGCAAGGTAAAGCCCTGCTTTTTCAATTTATTCCCCGCTTGAATAAGCTAGAACTGGATCAGCTTGCATCAAAGCGTCCATGATCCAATGTCTGTATTCACACCCTCGCCACCCGGTTTGCGGTCAGCGCCTAAGCTCATCACATCCACTTCGCCTTTCAGGCCAGGGCTCAAAAATTGGTAAGCCGAGCCCCATGGGTCGGTGGGCAATTTGGACAGGTAACCGCCTTCCTTGTAGTTGGAGGGTACGGGCTCTTGCGTGGGGCGAGTCACCAAGGCTTGCAAGCCTTGCTCGGTCGATGGGTAGCGGCTGTTGTCCAACCTGTACAAATTCAAAGCCTGCATGATGGATGAAATATCCTGCTTGGCCGCGACCACCCGCGCTTCATCCGGGCGGCCCATAATTTTAGGCACCACCAAGGTACCCAAAATACCCAAAATAATCACCACCACCATAATCTCGATCAGCGTAAAACCGGTGTTCCGGCTTTTCTTGGCAATCTGTAATGCAGCCAAAAAACGTGGGGCAACAAGGCGGTTATTCAAAGCGGAGGATTTATATGCTGGGGATTTCATGCAATGCCTGTCAAAGAAATGGTTACGAGCCATGAGGGTACACTTATTTTAATGAAAAACCTTTGATTCAAGTCAGTGGGCTGTCAACTACCTCACCTTAAGTGTGGGCAAAAGTTGCTGTTTGCTAGGTTATACTTCAGACATCACACCGACATAGCATTCAAACCCACCATGTCCTTTGCAGCCAAGTTTCAGTTTCAAACCGACAGGCTCATTCCCTTGGCCCGCGTTGCCCTGTATTTGGGTGCTGTGGCTTTGGCAGTTTGGTTTGGTTTGCAAATTTTCAAGCCTGCGCCCCAAGTGGCCCCTTTGATGCAAACAGCGCCTTCTGCACAATTCCGCATGGACCAAAGTGCTGAAGCCCGCCTGTTGGGCGTTGAAACTCAAGGTGGCCTTACTCCACCCGCCATTCAACTTTTGGGTACCTTTGCCTCTGAAAACAAACAGGGCGGTGCTGCAGTCATGGCTGTGGATGGTAAGCCTGAAGAATCCATCCGGGTGGGCGACCCAGTGGCCAACGGTTGGGACTTGGCCGAAGTGGGCCCCTCGCATGTCATCATTACCCGCAGCGGGCAGCGTCACAAAGTCGAGTTGCCGATTGTGCGTGATGACGGTGGCCTGATGAAAGTGAACTAAGTCTCAACTTTAGGTTTCAACTCCTTTTCTACACCTACTCCGCACCACCCAGCCTTAGCAGGCTTTGCGTCATTTTTGTGCCCTTGGGCTCCTCCACCTGAATTTGCACCGGTGTCCAATTCATGGACGGGGCCAGCCACACGCGTATGACGTCGTCTTCTTTGTCTTTGGGCTTGTTGCTTAAGCGCAGCGCTTTCACCACGGATTCCTTGCCGTTTAGCTCCAGCTCCAATTCCTCTACAGCTTCCACGGTAAAGGTTTCAGTTTCAATTTTTCCGGTACTGGTCACTGGCAATCGGGTAAAGTTTCCCACCGTCTCTGAATTCCCACAGGCCCAAATGCCGGCCAACTGGTACACCAAACTCAAACGGTCCTGAAGGCCGGGTAGGTAAGCCGCCTTCTCCCCATTCTTTTTAAACAAAACCTGCTTGGTTTGCGCATCCATTTCCACTTCGCGTGTGGGTTTTTTACCCCGCTTTTCCACATACAACACAGGCTCCAAGCCCCGGCGATCAACCACCAAGCCCTCGCTGTGTTGGGTCAATTGGCCCGAATGCATCAAAGCCAACAAGCCCTTGGCTTCAGACACCGCATCCAGCTTGTAGTGATTGCCCGTCACTCGCATTTCATGGGTTGTAACCGCAAGCCTGCCCGGCACTTGGCTGTGAAACAGCGCAAAGGTCAAGGTTTGGCTTTTCATCAAACTGGAAATAGCGGTGCAGCTTTTCAGTTCCCTAGAGTCTTTGCTTTGGGCCAAAGCCGGGGGCGCTAACACCGAGCTTGAAATCAATAGGGCAGACAAATGCGCAAACAAAACTGCAAAATTCCGAACAATCCCATTCATCTACTTCACTCCCTTTTGTGCAGGCCGCTCAAATAACCCTCGGCACTGCTGAAAATACTTAGAATTTCTCGCCGCGCGGGTCGGTCCTGCGGTGCCGCAGAAATATGCACCCAGCGGTTAAATTCCAATATCAACTGGTCAAACTCAATCCCGGACTGTGCAACGGTTTGGGCCAACCGCCAAGGCGTACCCGCTTCAGGGCAAACCCAGTCCGCAGCCAGGCCCAGCGTGTGCTGCGAAGTGTCTACCCCACCCACACGGGCATTTAACTCGGGACAACGGTATCCACTTGTAATGTCAATCGGATGGGGTGCAAAAAGGGCTTGTACTGCCCCCATCAAGCAAGACAGGCTCGCCAAGTTGGCCAGCAAATCAGCCGGGCAGCAGTTTGTAATGCCGCATTTTTGGGCCGTGTCAGAATGGCAGAGGCGATCATGCGTAAAATCGGGATGAAAGTCGTTCATCAGGACATGCCCGTGCGCATCAAATTCATTCAAAGGCCAGCTCCTCACATCACAGGTCCAGTTTATTTGCTGGACTTGGACAATACCTTACACCATGCATCTCGCCACATTCTGCCCGAGATTCACCGGCAGATGACCGATTATCTGATGGATTCCCTACAGATCAACCTGGAGCAGGCGGGTCACATCCGTGATTCCTACTGGAAAAGGTACGGCGCCACCTTGCTGGGCATGATGGAAAAGCACCAAACCGACCCCCACCATTTCCTGAACAACACCCATCAGTTTGCCAATTTACAGGAAGTCAGCTACCGCCATGGGCATGTACCCCACCGGCTTTCGCAGCTCAAAGGCACACGCATCTTATTGACTAACGCGCCACGAAAGTATGCTGTTGACGTCCTCAAAACACTGGGGCTTTACCGCCATTTGCATGCAGTCATCAGTATTGAAGACATGGTAATTCATCAGCGATGGAGGCCCAAGCCATCCATTTGGTTGTGGCAACACTTGCGCAGGCAATTGATGGTGGGCAAATCCAGCAGGGGGCGTCTGGTTTTGGTGGACGACACCGTGGGCCATTTGCACAAAGCCAGTGGGCATGGCATTCAAACGGTGTGGGTGACTTTTCCCGATGTGGGCTTTAAACCCGTGCTGCCCAAAGGCCGGGTCAAGCATCGAATCAAGGATTTTGAGCAGATGCGTAAACTGGCCCCAATGTTCCGCACACCGCGCACTGGGGATCTTTCTTAAAACGCATGCGGGTAAATTCACAGCTGCGCGCATCAAAAATTTGCAAGGCACCAAACAGGGGTTGACCAAAGCCCGCCAAAATTTTAAGTGCTTCAGCCGCTTGCAAAGCACCAATAATTCCCGTCAGTGGGGCAAACACCCCCATGGTTGCGCAGCGCACTTCACCCACGTCATCCCCCTCGGGGAATAGGCAGTGGTAACAAGGTGCTTCGGGTTTGTCTGCTTGGCCCGCTTCAAAACAGGCCAATTGCCCATCCATCCGGATGGCCGCGCCCGACACCAAAGGCTTGCCATGCTTGACGCAAGCCCGGTTGACCGCATGTCGGGTTTTAAAGTTGTCGCAACAATCCAGCACCAAATCCACCTGGCTCACCAAGCGGTGAAGGGCGTCTTGTTCTAGACGTTGTTGGAGGGGAATCACCTGCACGCATGGGTTAATGGCGTTGAGCTGAATCCTAGCGGATTCCACCTTGGCCATGCCCACGCGTTCAGTCACATGCAAAATTTGCCGCTGCAGGTTGGTGAGGTCCACCTCATCGTCATCGGCAAGGTAAATTTGCCCCACCCCCGCACTGGCAAGGTACAAGGCAGTGGGGCAGCCCAAGCCACCCGCACCCACTATTAAAACGCTTGAATTGGCGATGCGGGACTGGCCTTCAATGCCAATCTCGTCTAGCAAAATATGACGGGAGTACCGAAGTAACTCCTCGTCATTCAGGTCTTTGAGCTCGGCTCTTGTCACAGTAATTGCAGGCTCCGGGTCAAATGACTTCAGCCTATTTGGCTTCAGTCTTGCCATCTGCCTTGTCAGTTTTTCCGGCCTGTGCTGTTTGCTGAACCTTCGCCTCAACCACAGGCTTGCCTTTCAAGAAGTTCAAAGCTTGCTTCAGTTGGTAGTCATCGTCTGCACCAAACACCACTGGCTTGCGTTCTTTGTCAGCGCTGTCTTTTGCATCCGTGGCCGCCTTCTTCACTTCTTCCGCTTTTTGGTCATTGCCCAAATGGCGGGTTAAGTCAGCTTCGCGCATGCGTTCAATCACATCGCCTTCAGGTGTTTCAGCCACAATGAAGTCAGGCTTGATGCCCGTGGCTTGAATGCTTTTGCCAGACGGTGTGTAGTAACGGGCCGTGGTCAGCTTAATCGCTGTGTTGTTCTTCAAAGGCAAAATGGTTTGTACAGAGCCCTTGCCGAAAGTTTGTGTACCCAAAACCTTCGCGCGCTTGTGGTCTTGCAAAGCACCCGCCACAATTTCCGATGCAGAGGCGGACCCACCGTTCACCACCACAATCATGGGCAGCTTTTTGGCAGAAGCGTCCAACTCACGCAGATAATCGGCTTCCTTGCCGCGCAGGTAGTCTTCAGGAGATGCCATCAGCTTGCGCTGTGAGTCCTCAGTGCGTCCATCCGTGGACACCACCAGGGCGTTTTGCGGCAAAAAGGCAGCGCTCACGCCCACAGCAGCATTCAACAGGCCACCCGGGTCATTGCGCAAATCCAGCACCAAGCCCTTCATGTTGGGTTTGTCGGCTTTTAGTTTGTTAAACGCCTTCACCAAATATTCGCCTGTACGTTCTTGAAATTGTGTAATGCGGATGTAGCCGTAACCGTCTTCCAGCATTTTCGATTTTACGCTTTGGACTTGAATCACATCCCGCATAATTTTCAGTTCAAGCGGTTTGCTCTCGTTTTTACGCAAAATGGTCAGGCTGATAGTCGTTTTGGGCTTGCCACGCATCATGCTCACGGCATCTGTCAGGTTCAGGCCTTTGGTGGATTTGTCGTCAATTTTGACAATCAAATCACCTGCCTTCACCCCAGCGCGCGCGGCTGGCGTGTCTTCAATCGGGGAAATGACTTTCACAAAGCCGTCTTCCATCCCCACCTCAATACCCAAACCCCCAAATTGGCCTTGAGTACCCACGCGCAGTTCTTTGAATGCCGCTTGATCCAAATACGTGGAGTGTGGGTCCAAATTGGCCACCATGCCGCTGATTGCGCCAGAGAACAACTTGTCGTCCTGCACTGGCTCCACATAGAAGGATTTAATCGCCCCAAACACCTCAGTAAATTGCCTGAGCTCGGTCAGCGGCAAGGCCTCTGGCTTTTCTTTATTAGCCAGTGCGCTTACACCCAAGCTGATACAAACCCCGGCAACAACACCGACGGAGACCAAACTGACTTGCTTAAACTTCTGATGCATATTAACCGACCTTAAGTAACCCGTTATTTGGTCCATGAAAGCGGGTCAAAAGGCTGACCACGATACCTGAGTTCAAAGTATAGACCTGTTTCTAGGTTTCCACTGCTATTCCCCACCTCTGCGATCACTTCTCCTGACTTCACGGCCTCGCCTGCCGATTTAAGAAGCTTGCCGTTGTTGCCATAAACACTCAGGAATTGATCGCCATGGTCAATAATGACAAGCTCACCAAACCCGCGCAACCACTCGGCAAAAACCACTCGACCACTTCCCGCCGCCTGTACTTTTTCACCTGCGCCGCTGGTTATGAAAATGCCCTTCCAGGAGGGGCCTGTACCATCCCCTGCTCGGGTAGATCCAAATCGGCCTGTAATGGTTCCCTGAATCGGCAATCTTAACCTGCCCTTGTTTTGTGCAAAGTCACCCGTGTCGGGTACAACCGGGGCAGGGCGGCTTAAAGTCTTCTCCGCCTTTTTCTTTTCAGCGGTGGATGCAGTAATGTCCTTGACCGTTTTCTGGGCTTTCGCTCTTTCTTCCGCAGCCCTGCGTTTGGCCGCCTCAATGGCTGCTGTCAGTTGATTAATCACATTGGTCATGCGTTTTTCATCCCGCTCAAGTCGGGCTTGTTGCAATTCCTGATCTTTCAACTTGGAGTTCAAATCTTGTTCGAGTTGCTTACGCTCTTCCCTTTGGCCCGCAAGCTCCCGCTCCCGCTGCTTTTGGCGGTCAATCGTTTTTTCAAGTTTGTCTTGTTTGGTTTCTAAACCAGTACGAATGCGGTGCAACTTATCAGATTGTTGCTCTTGCTGGTCAGCCAATTCCTTCTCAGCTTGCGACACCCGCTCAAACCAATAACTTTCACGGGCAGCCTCACTGGCTGATTTGCCTGAAAGCCATGCTTGAGTGGGGTTCACTTCATTGCGCTGGTATTGGTTGCGCAGCACGCCTGCCAAGCGCCTTTCAGTGGCGGCAAGGTCGCGCTCTACTTCCAATTCTTGTTGAATCAAGTCGCGAATGTCGGTTTCAAATTCGGCACGCTCTTTGTCCAGCAATATTAATTTGCCTTTGGACTCATTGAGCCTTTCTTCCAATTGCTCAATCGCTTGGATTACCTTTTTGCGCTCGCTGGTGGTTTCGCTGATGTTTTTCTTCAGTTGATCCAACTTCTTACGCACAGCCTCCCGCTCTTTGGCCACGCCAGCAGGGTCCTGCTGGGCATAAGCCTCGGAAACGGGAAGGAGTAACATGGAGGACAGCAGCAGCCCACCCAGCAAGTGCAATTTCATCAGGACTTATTTGGCCTTGCCTTGACTGGCTACGGCAGCCATTGCAGCTGCGATTTCTGCTTGATCGCCCAAGTAATAACTCTTGATGGGCTTCAAATCAGCATCCAGTTCATACACCAATGGGCGTGCCGTGGGTACATTGACATTCACAATGTCTTCTTCGCTGATGCTGTCCAAATGCTTGATCACCGCACGCAGTGAATTGCCGTGTGCAGCCACAAGCACATTTTTGCCAGCCTTAATCGCCGGTGCAATGCCTTCATTCCACACTGGAATAACGCGTGCAACGGTGTCTTTCAAACACTCGGTCAAAGGCACTTGCTCGGGAGTCAACTTGGCGTAGCGGGCGTCTTTGCCAGCAAAACGAGGGTCGTTCACCGTCATTGGATTGGGGGCAATGGCGTAGGCGCGGCGCCAAATCAACACTTGCTCTTCACCAAACTTGGCAGCGGTTTCTGCCTTATTCAAGCCTTGCAGGTCGCCGTAGTGCCGCTCGTTCAAGCGCCATGTTTTAACCACAGGCAGCCACATTTGATCCATCGCATCCAGCGCAATGTCCAATGTGCGTATGGCACGCTTAAGCACGGAGGTGTAAGCCACATCGAAAGAATAACCTTCCGCTTTGAGCAGTTCTCCTGCTTTGCGGGCCTCTTCGCGGCCTTTGTCAGTCAGGTCAACATCAGCCCAACCTGTGAATCGGTTTTCCAGGTTCCACTGGCTTTCCCCGTGGCGCATCAAAACAAGTTTGTACATGGTGATTGTCTTCAGAAAGAGTAAACAGGCAAACCGCCATTTTAGCCTTGATTCCTGCCTATATAATGAGTAACAGATCTAGACTTTAACAAACGCAGGTTGTATGACTCAGGAATTTCTACTTCAAAACAGTTGGCTAATCGCCTTGGCCGTGGGTTCTGGCGCGATGTTGGTGCTGCCTTACTTCCTCAAACGGGGCGGAAAAGAATGCACCGTGGCCGAAGCCACCGCATTGCTTAACCATCGAAAAGCCGTGCTGATCGACATTCGTGACGACGAAACAGTCCGCACCCACGGCACCGTTACCTTGGCCAAGCGGGTTTTACTCAGCGATGTCGAGGCCAAAGTGCCCACCCTCATCAAAAACAAAGAAGTCCCAGTTGTTGTCATGTGCAACATGGGGCAAAAATCCCAAGGTGCAGCAGCCAAACTGCGCGGCTTGGGTTATACCGATGTGTTTTCCCTGGAAGGTGGGTTCAATGCTTGGCAGGCCGCTGGCATGCCCATTAAGAAAACACAAGCCGCTTGATTTCAAGGAGTACTGAATGAGCAGCACAGCAACAACTAAAAATCAACCCGAAATCCGCATGTACACCAGCAAGGTTTGCCCCTTTTGTGTACGAGCAGAAAAACTGTTGACCGAGCGCGGTGTCACAGCCATCCACAAAATATTTGTAGACACCGACCCAGAGGTCAAAGTCCGCATGATGGAGGAAACCGGTCGCCGCACCGTTCCGCAAATTTACATCGGCAGCCATCATGTGGGTGGTTTTGACGACCTTGCAGCCTTAGATCGTGCGGGTGGCCTCAAGCCTTTGCTGGAAGGCCAGGCTTAAGTTTTCATTTCCTGATGGTCATTCATTTTTAAATTCAAAATTCACCAAGTAGGTCAGTTACATGTCAGAACAGCAAGCCGTCGAACAAGTATTTCAAATGCAACGCGTTTATCTGAAGGACGCGTCCATGGAGCTTCCCAACGCCCCTCAGGTATTTCTTGACCGCAATCAGCCCAAAATTGAAGTCCAGGTGGATGTGGGTGGCCAGCGCCTCAGCGAAACCGTGTTCGAATCGGAAGTAACCGTCACCGTGACAGCCCGTCTTGAAGAGACAGTGGCATTTTTGGTAGAAGTCAAACAGGCCGGCATTTTTGAAATTTCTGGCATGCCTGAAGAGCAGTTGGAGCCTGTTGTGGGCATACTTTGCCCCAATATGATTTACCCCTACCTACGTGCCAACGTGGCTGACTTGATTACCCGCACGGGTTTCCCACCTGTGCATTTGTCCGACATCAATTTTGAGCAGTTTTACCAACAACGTTTGGCCGCCGCTCAAGAGGCAGCAGCCAGCGCCTGATCCAACAAGCCGGGGGCAAAGCCGCATGAAAATTACAGTATTTGGCGCAGGGGCTTGGGGTACGGCAGTGGCCGCACACATGGCTTGCTCACATGAGGTAGTGTTGTGGGGCCGCGATGCCCAAGTCATGGATGCAATCAACACCCATCACCAAAACCCCCGGTATCTGGCTGGCATACCCCTGGCTGAAGGTTTGAAAGGCGAGCCCGATTTTGCTAAGGCTGCTGCGCATGTATTTGATGTCGCCCAAGATGACCGGCTTTGGGTGCTAGGCACACCCATGGCGGCATTGCGTTCCACCTTGGAGCAGTTGCTGTCCCTTTACCCGCTTGAAGAGTGGCCCCCGCTCATTTGGTTGTGCAAAGGGTTTGAAGTCGGTACCGGCCTCATGCCCCATCAAGTCGTTGAACATGTGTTGGGTACAGAGTTTGGTGGGGCGCTCACTGGCCCTTCCTTCGCAGCCGAAGTGGCCAAACGTTTGCCTTGTGCCCTCACTGCTGCTTCACACGACCCTGCAACACGTCAGGCCATGATCAAAGCGGCCCATCATGGCTCCATGCGTGTTTACGAAGTTGAAGATGTCGTGGGTGCAGAAGTGGGTGGGGCTGTCAAAAACATCATGGCCGTGGCTACAGGCATTTGCGACGGTTTGCAGCTGGGCCTGAATGCCCGCGCAGCATTGATTACCCGTGGCATGGCCGAAATACGCCGCTTGGCAGCCGCTTTGAATGCGGATTCAGAAACACTGAATGGCCTGTCTGGTATGGGCGACCTCATTTTGACCTGCACTGGGGACTTGTCCCGTAACCGAAAGGTAGGCCTCATGCTGGCCCAAGGCTTGAGTTTGGACGACATTCTCAAAAATTTGGGGCAAGTTGCCGAAGGCGTTAAATGCGCGCCTGTGGTGCATCAGCTGGCACTCACGCTGGGTGTGGACATGCCCATCACCGCCACCATGAATGCCGTGTTGTTTGAAGGCTTACCCGTTCAAGAAGGGGTGGGCAGGCTGCTTGCGCGCGAGGCCAAGGCCGAGTCGGCAGATTAAGTTGCTGAGCTGGGTGGCTAAACTAAGCCCCACCCACAAACCCCAGCTGCCGCCAGGCCTCATACACCATCACCGCCACCGCATTGGACAAATTCATGGACCTGCTGTTGGCCTGCATCGGAAGGCGGACTTTGTTGTCTTGTGCAAACCAATTGCGTACTGGTTCAGCCAATCCTTTGGTTTCACTGCCAAAACACAAAAAATCACCCGCCTTATACTTCACATCAAAAGCATTGCGAGAACCCTTGGTGGTCATCGCAAAACACCGCTCTTTGCTCGGGGCTTCAGTGACTAGAAACTGATCCCAGCTGCTGTGCACCTTCAAATCTGCAAACTCATGGTAGTCCAAGCCCGCCCGCTTCATGCGCGCGCTGTCCAATGGGAAGCCCAAAGGCTCAACCAAATGCAAAGTCACGCCCGTGTTGGCGCACAGGCGAATTATGTTTCCTGTGTTCGGCGGTATTTCTGGCTCTACCAATACAATGTGGATCATTCAGGTGTCCTGCACACGGCAAATCGAATCACGTCTTTGGCTCCTGCTTTCAAAAGGGCTTCAGTACAAAGGTCCAAGGTGCTGCCCGTGGTCATTACATCATCCACCAAACCCACCACCCAATTCTGGTTGACCTGTTTTCGGCAAACAAAAGCGCTGGCCAAGTTCAGCATGCGCTGCTCCCTGCTTAATTCCGCTTGAGAGAATGTCTCGCTGGTCTTAATCAGCACGCCTTTCACGTAGGGTATCCCAGTCAAGCCCGACAGCGATTTTGCAATCAAAGCGGCCTGATTATAACCCCGTTGTTTCACTTTTGAGGCGTGGGAGGGGACTGCCATCCACACATCAGGCCAAGGCAGGCCGTGGGCTTGTATGCCATTCGGCCCACGCATCCGTAGGCTCATCCACGCGGCCAAGAAAGGCGCAATTTCATAAGCACCACCATACTTCAGGCTGCTAATCCACTGATCAAACGGCGGCTCGTAATCAGCGCACACCCAGGTTTTAAGCTGTAAATCCTCAGCCTGCCTACAATGGCGGCAATGTGTCCAGCCAAATTGTTGAAGGCGGGGGCCCAAGCCCAGTCCGCAAGTTTTACATGCCACTCGGCGGTATCTCTGTAAGCCTTGTAAGCAATACACACAAAGCGATTCTTGCAGCTTGGCCTCATCGCATTTCAACTTGGGTTTTAAGCCGGGTGACCTGTGCGCAAGGAAGGTTTTGCCGCAGCACACACACTGAGGGGGTAGCAGGCTCAGTTTGAAGTACCCCATCACCGATCGGACTGACCGTGCGAATCTGTACAATGTGGGCTCGCCTACTTGTGTGGGCAGGAACTTGCGCGGAGTAGTTGTCATGTCGGAAGCATTCTGGAAGCATCCTCGATCGAGCGAGGCCTTGGTACGTCAATGGGAGCGAAAAGTCTCCCGCTGGAGTTCAGTGCCCTTTTTGCTGGAAGAAGTTCATCAGCGGATGCTGACGCGGGCAGAAATAATGCGTCCAGTTGAAGGTGCCGTGTTGGTTCAAGGGTGGATGCATGCCCAAACATTCCAAGCCTTGCAGGGGCAATTTAGCGACAGGGTGCTTCATTTGGTACACCCGGCCCCTTGGCCCATGGCAGCGCAACCCCTCAGCCCGCCCGTGGCGGATGCACAGGGAATGTCCAGCAAATTCAAAAGCTTCTTGTCGAAAATCGTGTCGAATGCTGGCGTGACTGAGTCGCCCAGGGGCATTGCAGCAGTTCAACACGCTGTGGCTGCACCCGGTGCGGATTTACCCGTGCCCGATGCCAGTCAGGCGCTGGTGTGGTCCCCCTTGTGGCTGCATCAAATCAACGACCCCCGCCACTTGATGGCCCAATGGCACCGGGTGCTAAAACCCGACGGCGGAATCTTCTTCAGTTGCTTCGGCCCCGACACCGCCAAGGAGCTACATGGCTTTGCCTCGGCTTTGGGGCAGCGCATGCCCGATTTTTCAGACATGCATGATTTGGGAGACGCGTTGAGTCGCCAAGGGTTTTCAGACCCGGTCATGGAAATGGAAAAATTAACCCTCACCTACGCAGACCCACGCAAAATGATCGCCGAATGGCGGGAGTTGAATGCCAATCTGTTGCTGGACAGGGCATTGGGGCTGAAGGGGGCTACTGCATTGGCAAAAGCTTATACAAAGTTAGCGGAGGAATTGCCGCATGAAGCAAGCCGTCACCATTTAACATTGGAGTTGGTTTATGGGCATGCGTGGAAGGTGCAAAAACCCAAAGGACCTCAAATTGCGACTGTGCAGTTGTCGGATATTGGCGGGCGCAAAGGCAAATAAACACCGACCCGTCCTTAATGTAGCCTATTGTTACTAATAATTTAGTGACAAAGTTAGCCTTTGTATGCTCAACCTTATTGATTAGGCCATTCCCAAGCCCTATAATTTGTGGGTTTCGCTGTAAAGGCGCGATTTGTAGCCCAGTCAATTCCAGCAGTAAGGGGTAATTGGAGATGATCGCCGAAAATTCAAGTGAGCTGACTAATTTTGGGTCAGTCGAAGTCAATTCTGGGTCTGGGGCTGAAAAAGCCACCCAAGTTGTTACGCCTGACTCCGAATCGGTCGAGATGCAATGGGTATTTCGCAAAAATTGCTCTCTCACTCCCCAGCAGCTGTTGGCATGGTACTTAAGCCTCTGCGCGATTACCTTGGTGATTGCCGGGGGCTTTTGGTTGGCGGGTTACTGGATAGTGCTGCCTTTTGCAGGGCTTGAGTTGTCGCTCGTGGCGTTGGCGTTTGTCGTTTACGCACGCCATGCAGCCGACTACGAAATGGTCCAATTAAGCCGGTATCAACTGAAGATCACCAGCGCAAACGGGTCAAAGTTGACAGAAATAATACTTAGCCCCCAGTGGGTTAGGCTTGATTACGATGGAAAATACAAAGCGCCGCTGGTGTTAAGTCATCAAGGCGAGAAAATAAAATTCGGCAGGTACATCGCCGAGCGAGACAAACCATCGATGCACAAAGAATTCCGTGCAGCCCTGGTCAAAGCGGCTTGCGGCACTTTATAACTTGGTTAGTAGCCGGTTGTAGTGCCACAATCCTGACGGTTTTAATATTTTTTTGGAAAATTGAGGAACGCCATGTTGAAGTCGTCCTTCGGAGTTCGCAAAGCCTCTGCCTTGGCAGCCGCATTTGCGATGACCGTGGCAGGTGGGGCAGCACATGCTCAAGAAGCCGCTCAGAAAGAGCTGATTTGGAACCTGAAAGAACCCGTTACAGAAATCGCACGTCAAATTTATGACTTGCACACTCTGTTGTTGGTCATCTGTCTGGTTATTTTTGTTGCGGTTTTCGGGGTGATGTTTTACTCCATTTTCGCGCACCGCAAATCAAAAGGTCACAAGCCTGCGTCTTTCCACGAAAGCACCACGGTTGAAATCGTTTGGACGATTGTTCCATTCCTGATTGTGATTGGCATGGCGCTTCCCGCCACCAAAACAGTCGTGGCCATGAAAGACACCTCCAATGCCGACGTCACCATCAAGGCGACCGGTTATCAGTGGAAGTGGGGTTACGAGTACTTGGACGGTGAAGGCGAAGGCATCAACTTCCTGTCCACCTTGGTCACTCCCCGTAACCAGATCGACAAGCACAAAGGCGAGAAAGGCGAAGCTTTTGGCGAAAACTACCTGGTTGAAGTGGACAACGTGGTTGTCGTGCCTGTGAACAAAAAAGTCCGCGTGGTGACTACTGCCAACGACGTAATCCACGCGTGGATGGTGCCTGAGTTCGGCGTGAAGCAAGATGCGATCCCCGGCTTTGTACGCGACACATGGTTCAAAGCCGAGAAAGTGGGAACCTACCGCGGCCAGTGCGCTGAGCTGTGCGGTAAAGACCATGCCTTCATGCCAATCGTGGTTGAAGTCAAGTCTGAAGAAGACTACTCCAAGTGGGTTCAGGCCAAGCTGGAAGAAATGAAAGCCAAGCAAGACGACCCCACCAAAGAATGGACCAAGGAAGACTTGGCTGCCCGTGGCGAGAAAGTTTACAACGCCAACTGCGCTGCTTGCCACCAAGCCAATGGTGCTGGAATCGCAGGTGCATTCCCCGCACTGGCCGGTTCGCAAATGGTCTTAGGGCCACAAGCTGGGCAAATCGATATTTTGCTGAATGGAAAAGGTGCAGGCATGCCTGCATGGAAACAATTGTCGGATGTTGAAATCGCTTCTGTGATTACCTACACCCGTAACGCTTGGGCCAATGCTGGCACAGGCACTGACCCGGTTGTTCAGCCCAAAGCTGTTACGGCTGCACGTTAATAGATTGCTTAGGAGATTTAGATGAGCGCTACCGCGGCAGATCTGGCACACGGTCATCATGATGACCATGCCCACGACCATCCACACGGGTGGAGACGTTGGTTGTTCGCAACCAACCACAAAGACATTGGTACCCTGTACCTGATTTTTTCATTCGCCATGCTGCTAGAAGGCGGTGTACTGGCCTTGATGTTGCGCGCTGAGCTGTTTGAGCCCGGTTTGCAACTGTTCCAGCCTGAGTTCTTCAACCAGCTGACCACCATGCACGGTTTGATTATGGTGTTTGGTGCGGTAATGCCTGCATTCGTTGGTTTTGCCAACTGGATGATCCCGATTCAAATTGGCTGTTCAGACATGGCTTTTGCCCGTATGAACAACTTCAGCTTCTGGCTGATGGTACCTGCCGCAATCATTCTGACCGCATCTTTCTTTGTGCCAGGCGGCGCAACGGCTGCGGGCTGGACATTGTATGCACCGCTGTCTGTACAGATGGGCGTGGGCATGGACATGGCGATTTTCGCGATGCACATCTTGGGTGCTTCATCCATCATGGGTTCCATCAACATCATCACCACCATCTTGAACATGCGCGCCCCCGGCATGACCTTGATGAAAATGCCGATGTTCGCATGGACATGGTTGATCACAGCCTACCTGTTGATCGCCGTGATGCCCGTGTTGGCTGGCGCGATTACCATGGTGCTGACAGACCGTCACTTTGGTACATCCTTCTTCAACGCCGCTGGCGGTGGTGATCCTGTGATGTATCAGCACATTTTCTGGTTCTTCGGTCATCCCGAGGTGTACATCATGATTTTGCCGGCCTTCGGCATCATCTCTCACATTGTTCCAACGTTCTCTCGCAAAACACTGTTTGGTTACAGCTCCATGGTGTATGCGACGGCATCCATCGCGATTCTGTCCTTCATCGTTTGGGCGCACCACATGTTTACAACAGGTATGCCAGTGACTGGCCAACTGTTCTTCATGTATGCAACCATGTTGATTGCAGTACCAACAGGCGTGAAAGTGTTTAACTGGCTGGCCACCATGTGGAAGGGCGCGATGACATTCGAAACTCCCATGCTGTTCGCAGTGGGTTTCATTTTCGTGTTCACCATGGGTGGTTTGACAGGCGTAATTTTGGCGATTGCCCCAATCGACATTCAGCTGCAAGACACGTACTACGTGGTTGCCCACTTCCACTACGTGTTGGTTGCTGGTTCACTGTTTGCGCTGTTTGCAGGTACTTACTACTGGCTACCCAAGTGGTCTGGCCGCATGTACAGCGAAAAGCTGGGCAAGCTGCACTTCTGGTCTTCACTGATCAGCTTCAACGTCACATTCTTCCCAATGCACTTCTTGGGCTTGGGCGGTATGCCACGTCGTTACGCAGACTATGCCACTCAGTTCACTGACTTCCACGCCATCGCCACTGTAGGTGCGTTCTGGTTTGGTTTGTCACAGCTGATTTTCCTGTGGGCTGTATTGAAGGCTTGGACATTCCAGCAAGGTGAAAAAGCACCAGCCTCTCCATGGGAAGGTGCAGAAGGTCTGGAGTGGACTATTCCATCACCAGCGCCATTCCACACGTTTGAAGAACCACCGTTGGTGAAGTGAAGTCCGATATGAGCAAGCAGGATTCCGAACAGCTCAAGTTGCTAGCCAATCAGCAACAGCGACTTGAGCAACAAAACCGCCAAAACAAGCGTACAGCTTGGATTTTGGGTTCAGTGGTGGCGATATTTTTCCTCGGGATTCTGCTTCGCAAAGTATTCGAGCCCAGTATTTTTAGTTTGATGCAGTAAAAAAGTCCAAAGGCAGGTAGCAGTATGTCCAGTCCATCGTCAGGTCCAGGGTTCAGTTTCAACAAGCAAATGCTTGTCCGCCTGATGATTATTGTGGTTGCGATGTTTGGTTTTGGTTATGCATTGGTGCCTATTTACAAGGCCATTTGCGAAATCACCGGCATCAACGTGCTTGCTCGCAAGGACATGAAGAAAGAAGATGTGCTGAAAAACACGCAGGTGGATACCAGCAGATCAATCAAAGTAGTATTTGATGCGAATGAGCGTGGTGAGTGGCGTTTCAAGCCGGAAGTAAACACAAAAACAGTTCATCCAGGTGAATTGATTACCGTGGTGTACGAGATTGAAAATGCAACTTCCCAACAAGCATCAGGGCAGGCCATACCCAGTTATTTGCCGATGAAAGCAGCCGCACACTTCAATAAGCTGGAGTGTTTTTGTTTTGAGCAGCAAAAGTTTAAACCGGGTGAAACTCGTAAGTTTCCAGTCGCATTTGTAGTGGGTAACGAATTGCCCGATGATGTCCACACGATCACGCTGTCTTACACGTTTTTCGGAGTGGCAGGCGCAACCGCACAGGTGGACACCGGTTTGAAAAGTAACTAGAAGTAACTGATTGGGCGTGAAAGTGACTGACAAGCGAAAACCAGAAAAAGCCACTTTCATGCAAACCTTAAATGCAGTGTTGTGGTCCTTCTTCGGGGTAAGAAAAGGTAAAAGTCACACCGAGGACATGCAAAGGCTAAACCCCGTGCATGTGATCATCGTGGGTTTATTGGCAGCGCTGGCGTTTATAGTGATTTTGATTGTGATTGTTAATCAGGTTGTGAACTGATTGCAGATGAATTAATAAGGCAAGGTCGTGGGTAGCTGGTTAATAAGTATTTCAAAATAAGAAATATTTCAAAGCAAGCTGCCTGTCACCACAGAAGAATTTAAACTTAGAGTAATAGGAGATCCACCATGCGTGCGACGAATGCACCGTACTATTTCGTGCCTGGGCTGTCCCAGTGGCCCATTCTGGGCGCGTTTGCAATGCTGTTCTTCATTATCGGTGCATCCAACTGGGTCAACGGTGTTTCATGGGCCCCGATCGCATTTGCGTTCAGCATGGCCATGCTGTTCTACGTTCTGTATTGCTGGTTCAAGGCGGTAGTGGGTGAGTCTGTTGGCGGAATGTACAGCGATCGTGTGGATGTGTCTTTCCGCTGGAGCATGGGCTGGTTCATTTTCTCTGAAGTGATGTTTTTCGCATCCTTCTTTGGGGCACTGTTTTACGCGCGTGCAATCGCGATGCCTTGGTTGGGCGATCTGGATCACAAATCCATCCTGTGGCCCGACTTCTCAGCCGCATGGCCCAACACTGGGCCTGCAGGTACTGTTGAAGGATTTACAACAGTAGGCCCCTGGCCAATCCCTACAATCAACACTGCGTTGCTGTTGACTTCTGGCATTACATTGACGATTGCTCACCATGCTTTGATTGCCAACCAGCGCGGTAAGTTGGTGTTCAATTTGGCTTTGACCGTGTTATTGGGCGCGGTGTTCATGGGTTTCCAAGTGTATGAATACATGCACGCCTATCAGGACCTGAACCTGAAGCTGACGTCTGGCGTTTACGGCTCAACCTTCTTCATGTTGACCGGTTTCCACGGATTCCACGTGACCATCGGTGCCATCATGTTGTTCTTCATCATGCTGCGTTGCATGAAGGGTCACTTCACACCCAAAAGCCATTTTGCTTTTGAAGCAGCCGCCTGGTACTGGCACTTCGTGGACGTGGTTTGGTTGGGCTTGTACATCATTGTTTACTGGCTGTAATCAGCAGTGGTAATGATTGGCCAAACATCGAAGCTCTACCTGAAGCAGGTAGAGTAAAAAAAAGCCACCGGTACTAAACCGAGTGGCTTTTTTTATGTCTTTGTCTTAACGAATGCCCGTAGACTCGATCCATCCCATCCAGTAAGAAAACAGGATGCACAGGAAAAGTACGACGGAAAGTCCAATTCGTACCGAAAGCGCATTCACGGTTCTTGAAGACTGACTTTTATCTTTCATCAGAAAATAAAAAGCGGAACCCAAGCTGCCCAAAATGATCAAAAAAGCAATGCCAACAACTAACTTCATGGTGCTGTAAAAGAAATGCCTAAAGTAGAAGTATGTCATGGTTGATGCGGAATTAAAATCAAAACCGAGGCCAACCACAAGGCCAGAACTTAAGCCAGTCAAACTCCTGATCACCTTGATGCTGGGTTTTGGTTTGGGTGCCGTCACATTCAATTTGGGGCAATGGCAGACTGATCGTGCGCAACAGAAATTGGACCTGCATCAACGTCAGGTGAAGGCTTTGAATGCGGAAGCGCTTACGTTCAAAGAGCAGGTTGTTGATGTGGAGGCACTTTCTTATCGCAAAGTAGAAATTGCAGGCCAGTTCGATCCGAAAGCTTTGGTTTACATCGACAACAGGCAGGTCACTGGCCGCCCCGCAGTGCAGGTTATACAGGGGTTTAAGCCAGAGGGCTCGGCGTTTTTAATTCCCGTAGACCGTGGCTTGTTACTGCGCAACCCTCAAAACCCAAGGGAAGCACCGCCAATGCCCACTGACAGCTTAAGGTCAGATGAGACAAGTTTCTTACTTAAAGCAACTTTATTGCCTCGTTTTGCGCAATCTGCAGAACTATGGGGCATGAGCATCGGTCAGGCAAAGGACTCCATCCACAAAGATCAATCCGTGGGGTACGAGGTGTGGTCTAACTTCAGCGCAGAAGAGTTTCAAGAGTTGACCAAGCAACATGTGTCCAACTACGTGTTGACTCTACAGCCGATGGAGCAAACATCCACCCAGGCGTCAGGCGTGACTCAAAAGGACGGCTTTTACCTCAGCGCGGTAAAATTGCCAGAGCAGGTGGCCAAGCACAAAGGCTATGCTTTCCAGTGGTATGCCATGACTACAGTATTGATTTTATTGACCTTGTTTTTTACATACCGTGAGTTTTTTGCTCGGGTAAGTGACAGTAAGCGCCACTAAGCGCCAGCGAGTACATGTAAAGAGACAAGTAAGGATTAAAATACGGGTCGCACTTAATGAAGTTCAATGCAGTTGTATAAGGACAAGCATGGATAGCAGCACCGGTACCAATAACAGTGCCACACGCAGTACACCCAAGCCATTGGACCCCAAAGCTTTGGCCAAAAGCAGACGCACCATCATCATGGTGTTTCTGACCTGTGCTTTGCCTATTGTTGCGGCGTTTTATTTGTATTTCTTTAACAAACCTGAAACGACGAACAATTACGGCACCATCTTGTCTCCGCAAGTGGATGTGTCTAAAACGGTGTTCAAAGACATCAATGGTGAAGACTTCACCATGTCCCAGCTGGATGGTAAGTGGGTATTGATTCAAGCCATTAAAAGCAACTGCAACGAGACATGCCAAAATGCAATGTTCTACCAGCGTCAGGCACGCAAAACCAAGGGCAAAGACATGTTCCGCATTGAGCGGGTTGCCTTTGTCACGGATGATGGTCCGCTGGATACCCTTTTGCTGCGGCAGTTCCCAGATGTGCACTTTGTACGAGCCTCAAGCCGTGATTTGCAACAGTGGTTGCCACTAAGCCAAGGTTTGGTCGGCACCAAAGGTAGCGCGGAAGTGGGTGCACTTGAGGACCATATTTTTATGGCCGACCCATTGGGCCACGTCATGATGCGCTTCCCACGCAACGACACCTTGGACTTCCAGAAATTTAGAAAGGATGTGTCCCGTTTGCTGTGGGCATCCAATATCGGGTAATTGTTGATTATTCAGGTGGTAGTAGTATGAGTTTCAAGAAGTTGGTGGTGTTTACCACATTGTTGACCTTCGGTTTAATCATGTTGGGCGCGTATGTGCGTTTGTCCGATGCGGGTTTGGGATGTCCTGATTGGCCTGGCTGCTACGGCAAACTTACCCCCACCCATGCAGCCGGGGAAATCGCTGAGGCGGTGGCAGAGCAGGGCGGTGAACATGGCCCAGTGTCCATCCCCAAAGCTTGGAAAGAGATGGTGCACCGCTATATTGCAACTTTCTTGGGCTTTCTGATTATTGGTATTGCCTATTTGGCATGGAAAAAGCGTGAGCAATTGCAGCAGAAGCCTTGGCTAGCCACTGCGTTGGTCGGCGTGGTTTGTTTGCAAGGTGCGTTTGGCGCGTGGACAGTCACTATGTTGCTCAAACCCGCAATTGTGACTGGGCATTTGATCGGTGGTATGACCGTGTTGGCCATGCTGGCTTGGCTGTGGTTGCGACAAACATCGCCTGCCCGCACGGTAGCGCCCCCCAAAGACTTACACCGCTTGCAGCTACTGGCCCGCGTGGGTTTACTTGCAGTGATTGCGCAGATTGTTCTTGGGGGCTGGGTTAGCACCAATTATGCGGCTGTGGTTTGCACCGACTTTCCTACCTGCCAAGGCAGCATGTGGCCCCATATGGAGTTTGAACATGCTTTCCACATCAAGAGGGAGTTGGGGGAAACACCCGACGGCCAAATGCTCAATGTGGCCTCCTTGACTGCAATTCATTTCACACACCGAATTGGCGCACTGGTGGTAACTCTTATTCTGGGATTGCTGGCTTTTAATTTGTGGCGCCAGCCAGGTACCCAAATGCTAGCCATTAAAGTGGTAGCAGTTTTGACACTTCAAGTGGCCATGGGCATCGGTAATGTGGTGTTTCATTTGCCATTGTGGTTGGCTGTAGCCCACAATGGAGGGGCAGCTCTTTTGTTGGTTACCCTCATCTTGGTAAACTATCGCCTTTCCGGGCTGGTACACAGACCACGATGACCGACACACCATGAAAGTCACAACCATAAACACCAACATTTCAAAGAACGCCGTGGCCAATATTTCACATGTCGCTAAACAGTACTGGGTGCTTACCAAGCCACGCGTGGTGCTTTTGATTGTTTTTTGCGCAGTGATTGGTATGTTTTTGGCCACGCCAGACTTGCCCAGCGCGCAAATTTTGATTGCTGGTACAGCGGGCATTTGGTTAGTGGCAGGCGCCGCAGCGGCTTTCAATTGCTTGGTTGAGCAACAAATTGATGCAGTGATGGCGCGTACTCGCGCCCGCCCTTTGCCACGTGGCGAGCTCAATTCCATACAAACCTTGTTGTTTTCAGGTGCGGTGGGTGGTTTGGGCGTGTGGATTTTGTACGCGTTTGTAAACCCGCTGACCATGTGGCTTACTCTGGCCACATTTGTGGGTTATGCCATTATTTACACCCTGATTTTGAAGCCAAATACGCCCCAGAACATTGTGATTGGCGGTGCTTCCGGTGCAATGCCTCCGGTGTTGGGTTGGGCTGCTGTAACCAACAGCGTGTCAGCAGAAGCCTTGGTGCTGTTTTTGATTATTTTTGTGTGGACCCCGCCCCATTTTTGGGCTTTGGCTTTGTATCGCACTCAAGAGTACGCCAAGGCGGGCTTGCCTATGCTGCCTGTGACACATGGTGCAGAGTTCACGCAGTTCCATGTGTTTCTGTACACCATCATGCTGGCGGCCACCACGCTGATTCCATTTGCCATGCAAATGAGTGGCTTGATCTACCTGGTTTCAGCCCTTATTTTGAATGCCATTTTCATCGGCTATGGCTGGAAAATCTGGAAAAACTACAGTGATGCGTTGGCCAAGAAGGCATTTACCTTCTCAATTGCCTACCTGTCCTTTTTGTTTGCAGCCTTGTTGGTTGATCATTACGTGATGGTCTAATACACATGAATCAAGTCAAGCGCGTTGCGCGTTCAGGGATTTTCGGTTTGGTTTTGTCTGCCAGCTTGCTGGGTTTGTCGGCATTGTCGGTTTTGTTGTTAAGCGGCTGTGATTACAAAACCAAATTCACCAACACCGATATTACTGGCTCGGCATTGACAGCACCCTTTCAGTTGAAAGATTTGTCGGGTGAAGTTCGCACTTTGGACAGTTACAAGGGCCAAGTGGTTGCCATGTTTTTTGGCTACACACATTGCCCAGATGTATGCCCTGTGACCCTTCAACAGTGGTCGCAAATTCGCCAAGCATTGGGTGATGATGGCAAAGACCTGCAGGTTATATTTGTATCCGTGGACCCCAAGCGGGACACCCCTGAGCTGTTGCGCAATTACGTGCCCAAATTCGATCAAAGTTTTCAGGCCTTGACGGGTACAGAGGAAGAGCTTCAACCCTTGTTAAAAGGCCTGCGGGTTTTCTCGCAAAAAGTAGACGGCAAGGTTGAGGGGCAGTACCTGATGGACCATTCAACCACCAGCTACGTGTTTGACAAAACGGGCGCACTGCGTTTACTGGTGCGCCACAATGCCGACATTCAGCCTGTGGTTAAGGATGTAAAGCAGCTGCTTTAAGTGCCTTTAGATAGGCAATAAGCCTGTCAATGTTTCCAAACCCGCTGCAGATGCAACCGAGGTAATTGGTGCAAGGGCGTCGCCCAGTGGCGTGGCGGCAAGAAGCATATCCAGAGGGTTGTCTGATGGTGTGTCTGTGGGCATGTCGTTAGGCGTATCTGTGGCTGGTTCCCCCCCTTGGCCCGCAGTGCCTCCCGTGCCCATGTTTGAGCCACTGCCGCTGCTAGCCGTGCCCCCGCTTGCAGTGCTGCCGTCAGAAAATCCAGCCTCTGCTGCTGTGGTCAGTGTGGTGTCGTCATCCTCATCGCTTGATACTCCACCTGCGAGCAATGCAACTCCAGCCACGCCAGCCACGGTTTCCATCACAGGGAATGTGCTGCTTGGTTCACCTTTACCGGCTTGTGTGCCCTGCCCCTTTTCGTAGGAAAACAAACCCATCATGCTGGATGAGCCCGGTGTGTCCAAATCCACTTGCGGTTTGGCTTCCGGGTTGGGTTTGGCTTCCTCTGCGGGCATTGAAACTGCATTTGTTGCTGCAAGTTGAACGGGTGAGACGCCTTCTTCAAAAAACACTTTGGTGCCGTATAAGTTGGATGCAACCCATTGCGGACCTTGTGCAGGGTCAGTGACTTGCATGTTCAGTGTCGCGGCAGAACCATTTGCAAGGACCAGTTTGGTGCTAACGCCGGTGAAGGAGACTTCGGCACGAGAATCCTCATATGCGCTGATCCGGTCGCCTGGCTGAAGCTCCATACCCACTTCCACTGGAAGATAAAAGCCGTCTCGAACCACTTGTCCGCGGCCTTGAAAGGAGTGGACAAACGCTTTTTGATCAATGGATGTGGTGTAGGTCTGGTTCATATTTCAACTTCTACGAAATGTTTACGCGTAATCGTAAGGGCCGCCGACTTCCAGCGCTTTTTTGTAGCTTGGAAGGGCATGCACTTTGGCCACATACTTTTGAATATTGGGCATTGTTTTAACACCACCCGCCCGGTTCATCGCGGCTTCCAGCGGGAAAATCATCATAAAGTCTGCGCCGCTTAATTCATTGCCGCAAAACCACTCGTTCTTGCTCAAATGGTCTTCAACAAATTTGAACTGTTTGTCCAGCGTGGGATTGATGAAGCCGGTTTTGACTTGTTTGGAAATGCCGCGTGCTATCGGCAAAATCAAAGGCTTGAGCAATGCAGGCACTGGCGCATTTTCAATTTTGTTGAACACCAGCGTCATCACCAGGGGTGGCATGGCCGAGCCTTCTGCAAAATGCATCCAGAAGTTGAACTGGCGGCAGGCCTCAGTGCCCATCGCAGGGCGAAACTTACCCCCTGCCTTTTCCATCAGGTATTCCACAATGGCAGCCGATTCTGCCACAGTGATGTCACCATCCGTTATAACTGGGGATTTGCCCAAGGGGTGAATTTTCAACAACTCGGGCGGGGCCAGCGAAGTTTTTTTGTCGCGCGTGTATCGAACAACCTCATAGGGAAGGCCTAGCTCTTCAAGCAGCCAGATGATGCGTTGGGATCTTGAGTTTTCGAGGTGGTGCAGCTTAATCATAAAGGCCAATGAGGAATGGTTAGTAACACATTCCTCATCTTACCTCTATAGAGGGGTATTTGGTTTCAACTTGCTTTTAAGTTTGATTTAACTGCCGCTGTATTCCAGTAGGGCGGTTTTCATCTTCTTCATGGCTTGTGTTTCAATTTGGCGGATGCGCTCTGCGGATACGCCGTACTCTGCCGCCAAATCATGCAACGTCAGGGCGTTGTCACCGGCCAACCAGCGGCTGGAAATGATGCGCTGACTGCGCTCATCCAGCGTGGCCAAAGCCAATTCAAGCCCTTCGCCATGCAAGCGCTCAGACTGTTGGGCTTCAATCACCTCGGTGGGCTCTGCGCCATCGGCTGCTAGGTATTGAACCGGGTTGTAACTTTCCTCGGCGTCAGCATCCACAATCGGGTCAAGGCTAAACTCATGCCCCGCCATGCGGCGTTCCATGTCGCTGACGTCTTCGGGTCGAACATTCAGCTCAGCAGCCACTTCTTTGACTTGGGATGGTGACAGCGTTTGACCAAATTTCTTGAAACTGCTGAGGTTGAAGAACAGCTTGCGGTGGGCCTTGGTCGTGATCATCTTCACCATGCGCCAGTTGCGGATGATGTATTCGTGAATCTCGGCTTTTACCCAATGCAAGGCGAAAGACACCAGGCGCACGCCACGGCTGTGGTCAAAGCGTTTAACGGCTTTCATCAAGCCAATATTGCCTTCTTGAATCAGGTCGGCATGTGGCAAGCCATAGCCCAAATACTGGCGGGCGACCGCCACCACAAGGCGCAGGTGGCTCAACACCAAACGGCGAGCAGCCTCGATGTCGTTGTTCTGTTGCAGGCGGCGGGCCAAATCCTGCTCTTCCTCTTCGGTGAGCATGGGTATTTGGTGCGTGGCGGAAATGTAAGCATCCAAGTTGCCAAGCGGCCCGACGGACACAAGGGCCCATGGGTCGCGTACAGCCAAAGCGTGGCTGGATGTGTTGTTGGCTTGGGCAAGGATCAAAGCATTTGTACTCATAACGTAGAAGTTCTCCTAGATTTTCAAAAACTTCAGGTTTCGTGATTTTAGCACTCATTGCGTCAGAGTGCTAACCCCCCAGAGAAGTTCCGTGGGTGGCGTGTCTCATGCAAGAACGCAATGAATAGGATAGTGGTGGAAATACCTATTGTTTGAACCATGGGCTCAGCCAAAATGGTGGGTAGATAGTAAGACAATCCCAGTCCAAGTGCTTGGGCTGCGCTCAAGCAAGTTACCAGTCTAAATGGGGTAAGTTACGCAAAGGCGTCGTGTTTATGCGGTGTTCTGGTCGATGAACGGCTGTAATTGGTCTAAAACGCATTCAATCCCTTGAAATCACAACTGAATAATGTAACTATTAATTGTCGGTGAAATACTTACGGCTTATTTCTGAATAAAAACGAATCCCTTCTTATGATCGCAACCGGTGTATTGCTGGTTGGTTAAAGTAGTCCTGTGTCCACAAATGAGTCCAAAATCCATACAACTGCATGATTTGCCCCACATACTGAGAATTCGCCGACGCGAATTGGGTCTGACTCAGAAAGAGCTCGGCCATTTGCTGGGGATAGACCAAAGAACGGTGTCTGCTTTGGAGAAAAATCCATCGTCAGTCAGCGTCAGTCGCTTGTTTGCAGTGGTAGACGCATTGCAGCTGACGCTGATGACTCTCCCTGCTGGGCAAACGATGGAGACTTCATCCAGTGCGCTCACAGTGGATCAGTTTTTCAAAAACTCACGAATTATCTGACCCAGCTACGGCAAAGTTATTCGATTGAAAAACTAGAACCACAGCCGCATGTGGACTTGGCTTGTGGGTTTTTAAATGCGAAGCGTGAGCCCATGTTGTTGGTTTCATAATCCACCGTGGTGCCTTCCAAATAAGGGGCACTGAATGGGTCAACATACACCTCGATATACGGGTTGATTTTCACGAGAATATCGTCCTCGCCGAACTCCTGCGCCATGTCAATTTTGTATTCGAAGCCCGAGCAGCCGCCACCTTGCACATAAATACGCAGTTGTGCGGGCTTGTGCATGTTGTCACGCAAATCCAAAATCCGCTCTTGCGCGGCATCTGTGAAATACAGCTCTAAGCGCTGAATTGTTGGTGTGTCCGTTGCATCATTCATTGACCTAACCTTTTAAATTTGACCTGCTCATTTGAAACACTAAATCAGATCGCCCTGTGCTTTGCTGGTTTGGCAGCTGGATATTCTCCAGCTTCCGTCTTTCACTTTTTCAAGTGTGTAAAGCACAGTCCACAACGAATTGTTCTCATCAACCATTTGGACTGTGTGCTGCGCAAATAATTCATTCCCTTGGAAGGTTAAGAACTTGACTTGGGTGTGACGATAAACCACCCGGTAGTTTGATTTAACCATTTGCATGAAATTCTCAGCGTTTTCAAACACGCGTTGAATATCCGGGCTTGCATAAGAAAATGCTTTTGCACTTTCATCCTGACTAAAAGCCGCCAGTTGGGCCTCAATAATGGCTTGGGTTGCTGCGCGTTCGCCGCTTTCAGCAGCCAGCGCGGGTAAGGGCGCGGCAATTGCCCAAACCCCAATCCACAGCGCAAACCAGGTTGTTACCCTGCGCGCCCAGTTTATTGCATTTGTACTCATTGGCAACTGCTCCTGCTCGTCCACATGGGTTAATTGAACCCCTTACTCATCATAAGCCTTCACCCGTGCCTTGTGAATCTAGACGAATGAATCTAATTGACGACCCTACAAGGTAAAACAACTTTAAATCTAGGCAACCCTCGCCCATGCAGCAAGATTGGAGTAAGACTCAGCGCGGCAATCAATCTAAGATTTTAGGCGCTGCAAGCCTTGTCGCCATCATGTTGGGCTTGCCTGTGCAAGCCACGGCTCAACATGCCCCCCCTCAAAAAGCCATACCTTCAGCGTCGGTGTCCAAGCAATGGCTGTTGGGTATCGGTGATTCAGCGCAATCACCTCAACAAGAATTGAAGCTGCTGCAGTCCGTTGTCAATGCGGTCCAGTTGCGTTCTGGCGGGCAGTGGCGGGTCAAACAGGCTTTGCTGCAGCCCGGTACCTATTTGCTTGAAGCTCCGGCTTTGCTGAAATCAAACTTGTTGACCGACATTGATGTGGCGCAGTTAATTTCGGGCGTACCCGGGGTTGTGTTTTCTCATCCAAATTACATTTTAAAGCATGCGCAACAGGCAGTCGTGCCCAGCGACTCGGAGTTTGCTTCCCGGCAGTCTGAATACTTGGGTGCGGGCACCTATGCCGCCCTGAACATGCCCAAGGCTTGGGGTTTTGCGCGGGGTTCTGCAGACCAAGTGATTGCCGTGCTGGACAGTGGCGTGCTGTATGGCCATCCCGAATTGAAAGGCAGATTGCTGCCCGGGTATGACTTTGTGACTTTGGCTTCCCCTAAAACTGGAAGCCCGGAAGCTGGCGTGATTGCATCAGCAGGATCCAATGATGGCGATGGCCGCGATGCCGACCCATCAGACCCCGGAGACGCACCGCCTCAAGGCTCGGTCTGCCCCGGCAGCATGCAAGCTGAAAGCTCATTCCATGGCACTGCCGTTGCATCCATGGCTGTGGCCCAGGCTTTCAATGGTGGAATGGTGGGTGTGGATTGGAATGTGAAGGTCTTGCCTGTGAGGGTTACTGCCCGCTGTGGCGTAGCCACCGTGGCTGACATTGTGGATGCTGTGTATTGGGCCATCGGTGCCAACCGAAGTGGCTCAAACATACCGTCCAACCCCAATCCTGCGACTGTCATTAACCTTAGTTTGGCTGCCGAAGCGGGCTTGTTTCAACGTTGTCCTGCCGCTTCGTCAGATAGCTTGTTGACTGCATTTGCTGAAGCCCGCAGGCGCAATATCCCGGTGGTGGCATCAGCCGGTAACTCGGGTGGCAGACTGGGGTTTCCAGCCGCCTGCCCGGGTGTTATTGCAGCCGGTGCAGTCACCAGCGCGGGTGAATATGCGAGCTACAGTTCACGTGGCCGTCAATCCAATTCCTTGACCATTTCAGCGCCTGGTGATTCGGAGGGTTTTTTTCTGGCAGCGGGTAACTCGGGTTTTACTGATGCGGGTCGCTTTGGCCAGCCCAACCCCAATGGGCACAATCTTCGAATGATTCAAGGCACCAGTTTTTCTGCACCTATGGTGGCGGGTGTGTTGTCCTTGATGCGGTCCATTCAACCCTCGGCGCGGGTAGAGGACTTGGAGCGCATTCTGGGGCAAACTGCCAAACCATTGGCCAGCCAGAGTCAAGAGTCTTGTGGCCAGCCGGGGCTCTTGGGCTTGTTTGGCGGGGGTAACAGTTGCCAGTGTGTCAACGGAGTATGCGGCCCGGGCGTTATTCAGCCTGTGCCGGCGATTCAAGCCCTACTTGCAGCTCAGGGCGGGCCATTGGTCAATGTGGCCCATTCTCGTGTTTACACAGGTAACCCCGTTGTTGCTGTGGATTCCTTGGCTCAAGGCGCAGGTGGGTCCGGTCCATTGATTTACAAATGGGAGCAGGTAAAGGGGTTTCCAGTGGGTTTGTCGGGCGTAAGCGAGACTGCGGTCCGTGTGGTGTCTGGCTTAAGTAACAATGTGGTGGAATTGAAATTGACAGTAAGCGATGCGCAAACCAATCAGTCCAGAAGCAATGTTGTACGGTTGGTGGCCAGCGAGGTGAATGAGCAAACCTTCAGCAGCCAAGTATCCGGTGTAGGGGATGGTGGAGATTCTCCAAGGGCAGCGGTTAGTGCATCCGAGGGCGTGGAGTCGAGCTCTGGGCCTAGTGCCGATGCGGGGCAACTTTCTGCTACATCATCAGGCGGTGGGGGCGGTGGGTCGTTGGATTGGATAGGTTTGGTGGGAATGGTAATGCTTTTAAGGGTGCTTGGATCACAAAGCAAATGAGTGATGTAGAATCGAGCAACTAAATTGAATCTATTCTCATCATTTTCTATCCAGTCAAGGTGACATGACCGAACCAAAGGTTGACTCCCACACCCGCCGTTGGGAATATTTTGCAGTAGCCGCAGTGATTGTTGTCTGGGTGTTCATGCTCAGTTTTAAAATCGGTGTCGGGTTAATTGCAGGGTTGGCCGTTTTTTCACTTACACGATTTGTCCGACGGTCTTTCGAGAAGGTTTGCCATCCCCGGTCTGAAAGAATACAGAACAAAGTATTCAAATGGATTCTTCAAATTCTTCCAGTCTGGTCAACCACATTGGTGGTTGCTGCTTTAGTGGTCTTAATTGCTCTTGGATTCGGAAACGCGGTTAAGTTTGTTGTTCAAACTTTGTTAGAACAAGGGCCTCAGCTCGTTGATGAGGCCATGGCAAATTTGTTCGCCTTGGTTTCTAGTTTGCCTTTGGGTATTCGCGAAAACCTGCCAGACAATCCGGAAGAACTCATGAAAATGGCCCGTTCCAGTATTGGGGACAGTTTCGGTTATTTGAGGAATTTCGGAGGTGCTAGTTTTTACGTTTTTCTCCAGCTTGTATTTGCATTGATTTTGGGTGTGTCAGCAGGATTGATTGGCAATCACTCACGTCGTTTACCGCTTTCGGATGCTTGGCTGGGTGCAATGGAGCAATATGTGCGTTGTTTCACTCTGCTGATGGGGGCACAAGTTTACGTCAGTATATGGAATACATTCTGCACAGCGATCTTCATATACCTCATGCTGCCTTTGTTTGACGTAGTGCTCCCTTTTAGGGAATTGTTGTTGATGTTCACTGCCATAGCCAGCCTCATTCCTGCAGCGGGGAACATCATGGCCAATAGCTTGATTTTGGTTCTGACCATTCGTTTTGGTCCCTTGGTTGCTTTGGGTTCAGTAAGCTATTTGTTTATCATTCACAAGCTGGAATACTTCGTGAATGGATACATTATTGGGCGTAATGTCCAGGCTAGCGTACCCGAAATGTTGATCGCCATTATCGTGGGTGAAACGGCATTTGGATTACCAGGTTTAATTACTGGTCCGGTTACCTACGCTTTTTTGAAGGTGCACTGGCAAAAGTGGCGTTGGGTTTAGAAATTAAACCCTAACCGCTTTAGCAGAAACTCCTGAGTTTTCATTTTCATTGCGTTCTGCATGAACTTGCTCTGGCAGATGCTCGTCAACCATTTTCATCAAGTATTCCCGTAATTTTTCTTGATCTTTATCTTTAACAATTTCACTTAACTTCTCAAGTGCGACCGACAGTCGATTAAATGGCAAGTAGCCCTCTGTGGCTCGCTTGATTTTGGGGTGACTGGTTTTTTCGGGTGTGTCACTAATGAGCAATTCTTCAAACAGCTTCTCGCCTGGCCTCAGATTAATAAACTGAATTTCGATATCTCCGTCTGGATTTTGAGTATTCCGAATGGAGAGGCCTGCCAAATCGATCATTCGACGGGCTAAATCAAGGATCTTTACAGGCTCACCCATGTCCAGCATGAATACCTCGCCACCACGGGCCATGGCACCAGCTTGAATAACGAGCTGTGAAGCTTCAGGGATGGTCATGAAATAACGGCTTACTTCTGGATGCGTGACTGTGACTGGACCACCCCGCGCAATTTGATCTCTAAAAAGTGGTACAACCGAGCCACTGGAGTCGAGCACGTTGCCAAATCGAACCATGCTGAATCGGGTGCCTTGATTGGACACTTTCTTGGCCAGTGCTTGCAGATACATTTCTGCCAAACGCTTACTTGCTCCCATTACATTGGTAGGGCGAACCGCTTTGTCAGTGCTGATAAGTACAAAGTCCACCACATCGTAGCGAAGCGCTGCTTGTGCGCATGTGATGGTTCCGAAGGTGTTGTTTTGGACGCCATCGAATGGATTGTTTTCTACCAAGGGTACGTGCTTGTAGGCCGCTGCGTGATATACGGTATGCGGTCTTAACTCATCGAAAATCTGGTAAATCCTTTCCTTGTCGCGAATATCTGCCAACTCGGTAATCAGTTCCACCTCAGGATAGTAAGCTTGTACGCGGCCCTGAAGTTCACGGTGAATAGAGTACAGATTAAATTCGGAGTTCTCCAACAAAACCAATCGAGCTGGGCGGGTCGCAAGAATCTGGCGACACAGCTCGGAACCAATACTGCCGCCTGCTCCTGTAACCAGAACTGTTTTAGCCTTGTTCTTGCGGTTCATTAAGTCGGGAAGGGGAGGAATGTGAGCGCGACCTAGTAGGTCTTCCACCTCAATTTCCCTGATTGCAGATAGATCATTACCGATAGAGAATTGAGCCTCTTGAATATGGACGGCTAATCCCAAGCAAGACTTAATGACCCTTGCCTTTTTATGTTGTTCTTGCCAATCAAAACACAGAACGAGGTCTGAGACATCAAAGTTTTGAATGACATCTGCAAGATCGTCAAGATGAAAAACCTTGTGGCCAAGCAGAAATCGATTGACCCGTTGTACATCATCATCCACAAATCCGATTTGCAGGTATTCCAATGAATTGTGTAAGCCTGAGCTTAAACGGATTGCCTTCTCGCTGGATCCAGCAATCAAAAGGCGTTTACGCAGCTTGCGCATCTTTGGGTCTGTCAAAAGAGACAATAACCAAAAGCGCACGGCTATACGGCTTGTAACCAATGCAGCGCCCAAAAGTAAGGGTTGAAATATCCCTAAGTTAGAGGGAATACCTGGTAGGTTTAGTGCATAGAGAGCTAAATAAAAAAGAGCACCATAGCAGGTGACGCCTTTCAAAATATTCTTAATGGCGGCTACGTCAGCGTATCTCACCACAGTGCGGTAGAGGTTAAAGCGCCAAAAGACAGGGAATGCAAGTGCAGGGGCAAGTAATAGAGCTACCCACTCCTGTTCAATCGTGGAAAATCCCCCCCCAAAGATCAAAACCAATGCAAACCAACTGGTCACCAGACCCAGTGTGGCGTCCAATGAAGCCATGAGCAGTTGTTTGTAGTTGCGCGGAAGATTAATGAGATCTTGTGCTTTCAAACTGGACAAGCCCCTAGTATAGGTTCATAAAAAAACAATAGACTCAATAATTAGCTTCTATACGATTCCAAAGCAGGTTCTATACCAGAAACGCATTGTATTTTACCGGCTTTCATGCACCAAAGTCGGACATTTGCCCTTATCGGCGTGGGCCTAGCCGCATCTGTGGCGGCGGTACTACACTGGGGGGGCTCAAATCTACAGTTGATTTCTGGTTTGTATTTGCGTCGATTCCGTAAACCGTTACGTTATCCACGGTGTTCTTTACTAGGCTAGATTCACTTTGTTCCAAGATTGGAGCGTCGCTCGACTTCTCTGGATTAGAAGAGGGTATTAGGATGTTTTCATCCAAAGGAGGGAGTTGCTTCGGATTGAGGAACTCATACTTAGGTATAGATGCTCTGTCAAACTTGACACTACGACCCTCTCTGGAAATAAAGTCCGATAATTTCTTGAGATCTGAGTTCTCAAGTTTGCCAGCCAGGCTATGAAGTTCAATGAGGGATGAGTAACTTTCATACCTAATGCGCGAGTATTCTTTTTCTGCATTATTCAGTTCAGCCTGAGCTGTCAAAACATCACTTCGAATTTGCAAGTCAAATTTCTTGGCGAGTTCAGCCGCTTTGAGTGCTTCACGTGCAGATTCAACTGCTCGCTCATACGCTTCAATCTTAGCCAAGGAGTTTTGTGTCCGACTAAATTGCGTTCTGAACTTGTTCAATACGTCGTAAATAGTACCCTGCCATACAGCCTCAGTGCGATCAGACTGAGCCTTCGCTTTTGTTACTTCAGCACTCGTACCAAATCCACTGAACAAGGGGATCTGCATCTGGAGTGCAATCTGTTCCTGCTTGGTCTTTTGACCAATAGTGTTGATGCTTTCAGAATCAGAGTCCGATTTAGATGCAACCAAATCCAAAGTGGGATAGTGGCCAGCTCGGCGCTTTTTTACTTCTTGTTCTGATATTTGGATATCAATTGCCGCGGACAAAATTTTAGGATTATTTCGCAGGGTAAAAGTTTCCAGGCCGGAATATGTGTATTCAGTGGAGATGGGGGGGGTTTTAACCGTTGACGGCAGGAGAGACAGACTCTCAATTGTTTTGCCTGTTATGTCTTCTAATTGGCGTAGCACAAGGTCTAAGTTGTCTTGAATCTCCAAACGCTCCGCAACTCTGAGATCCTTTTGTGCTCTGGCTCGCGCTAGATCTGTGCGAGAGCTTTCACCGGACTTGACTGAGGATTCAATTTCTTTAAAGCGCTCGGTGGCTGCTTTTTCTTGTGCCTTAGCTAACTCGACTTGTTCTAGTGTTGTGAGTGCCGTAAAGTATGAAGAAACAACCCTCGTCGCAAGCTCATTTCGACTTCCTATGGCCTTTATTTTGCTCTGGTCTTGAATCAAATCACCCTGCTTTGCGCGCGACCATGCTGCCATATTAACGATGGCTTGTCTGAGTTGTATCTGATTGTTTTTTATAGAGTAGTCAGTTACGTCAGTCCTTGGACCTAAAAGCGTATTTTGGGTGCGATCTGCTTTTGCATCACCTTGAAAAAAGGACAATGACAGCTGAGGAAGCAAAGGGGCGTTTGCAATTCTCCCTTCCTCCATGCCTGCTCTATAGTCCGCTTGAGCTGCCTTGTAGCTTGGATCATTCTTAAGCGCTAGAAAATAGGCATCCCAAAGAGTCAATGCATTTGCATGGCTAGCGCTCAGAGTGCCAAATACTGCAAGCAGTATAGATTGTTTAATTTTCATATAGGTTTCGATTGAGATTCCAAATGCAAGGTTTCAAGTATCCTTGACCGATATTTAAATTGACTGTCAAGCCCTCTTGGGCCTGACACTGCTGGAAGTTCTGCTGACTTACTCTTCGGTCATTGACGTTCGCATTCTATCAATCAATGGTTTGAACAAATAGTTAAGCATGGTTCGCTCGCCCACGTTGATAAACACCTCAGCAGGTATGCCTGGTTGAATAGAATATTTGTTGAGCTTTTCCATTTCAGAGTCGTCCAGCGAGAATCGGATGGGGTAATGGGGTATGCCTGTCTTTTCGTCAACAATGCTGTCCGCTGCTATTGTCTTGATGACACCTGTTAATTCAGGAGTGTGCGCATGATTAAGGGATGAAAATGCTACAGTGACCTTCATGCCTTCTTTGACTTTGTCAACTTGATTCGTTTCTAGTTGTCCAGCCAGTTCCATCCGCGCATTGCTAGGAGCAATATCCATCATCGGCTGACCGCCACCAACCACACCGCCCTCAGTAAAAATTCGCATGCCTACTACAAAACCATCCACTGGACTGCGAACTTGATTATTTTCTTCATTGAAGGTTGCAGTAGTCAGCTGTTCTGTAACTTCAGACAGCTGGGATTGTAAGTTGGTTAGTTCTGACTGAACCTCTGAGAGGTGCACTGAACGTCGCGCGGCAAGCTGCTGACGTGCTTCGTTCAATCTTCCCGTGACCTGTGAAATCTGACTCGAATCTTGTGAGGAAGCACTTGAAATAGAGTTAAATTCTCGCTGAGCATCCAGATATCTATTCTTAGCGAGATAGCCAGCCTCGACCATTTCTTTCATTGCTTTCAACTGAGCTTCTTTGATCTGGACGCTTTCTTTGACATTTATACTACCTTTACTAAGATCATTTAAAACAGCTTCTTGCGCCTTGACGCCCTCGCTGAGTGCTGCCAACTCAGCCCTGCGGGCATTCACCTTACTTTGAAACAACTGATTTTGTAATCCGATTGCGTCTCTGACTCGAGGGTCGTCCTTATTTTCATTGAACCATTGGGGGAACTCAATTTGCTTGGAGTTTGTCATCTCTGCGACTAGCCTCGCTTTAATCGCAGAGTAATTAATCCATCTTGCACGTAGTGCGCTTGCCTCTGCTTCCGTGCGAACTGGGTTGAGTTCAACCAAAAGCTCTCCAGCCTTGACTTTTTGCCCTTCCTTAACGTGAATCTTTTGAATTATGCCGCCGGTCAGATGCTGAATGCTTTTCCTGTTACCCTCGGCAACAAGTGTTGCAGGCACAACTGAGCCTTGGTCTAAAGGGGCTGTCGCTGCCCATACTAGAAAACCACAGAAACCGAAAACGAAGAAGAGCCAGCCTAAGCGACTTTGTTTACCATCATCGGTGTCTAATGCTAGTTCTTTGACGTTTTCTGCTTCCTGAACTCCTCTATTTGCTTGGTCAGCTAAAGTGAGGTGTTTCTTTTTTGAATCTAATCTGCTTATTGCGGGTTTATCCATTATCCAATCTTCTTGTTTCAACGGTATTAGAAAGTAGGGGCGGGCAAAGGTCCGGCGAGCTTTTAGCTTTCCCAAAAAATGGGATTAACCAGTATTACTTCAGAAAGTGAGTTTTAATTCACGCATGCTTATCGTTAACTATCGGTCTTCTCACTTGCTTGTGCCAAGCGTGCGACCGGGCTAGTGATATCTGCTCTATCCGATGAATTTGTACCCTGAGCCGATTGTTGTTGCGAGCTTTCTTGCAGTTTTTTCAATACTTGCATAGTTGGGCCAGCAGCAGCGATTTGACCTCTATTCAGATACATTAAATTATTTGTAACTGTGAGTAGGGAAGGTTTGTGAGTAGCTAATATTACTGTGTGTCCTAAATTACGCTGATGATTTATTGCCTCGATTAAAGCTGCTTCACCCGCATCATCTAAATTAGAATTAGGCTCATCAAGCACCACAATTTTCGGATTGCCATATAAAGCTCTGGCTAGACCGAGTCTTTGTCTTTGACCGCCAGACAGACCAGCTCCTTGATCTCCAAGCATCGTGTCATAGCCCTTCGGTAGTTGGAGGACCATTTCATGAACGCCGGCTAGTTTTGCGGCATTGATTACTTTATCTGAATCCATTTCTCCGAATCGCGCGATGTTTTCCGCCACAGTTCCAGCAAAGAGTTCGATAGTTTGCGGCAAATACCCAATGTGGGGTCCCAGAAGTTCTTTGTCATATTGATTGATGTCTGCGCCGTCAATCCGCACTTTTCCTTGTTGGGCGCGCCATACTCCAACCACCAAACGCATAAATGTACTCTTACCTGCTCCCGAGGGGCCAATTACACCGAGGGCCTGACCGGGTTGTATTTGAATATTAATGTTAATCAAGGTTGCGGTTTCAATTCCGGGTGGGCCTGCCGAGACGGCCTCAAAGTTTATCCGACCTTCTGGAGTGGGTAATTCTATGCCGAGTTTTCGTACAGGATTTGCATCAAGAGTAGCAACCAAACGCTCGTAAGCAACTTTGGTACCACTGAAGCTGCGCCAGACGCCAGTTAGCATGTCAATGGGTTGAAGTGCCTTGCCCATCAAGATTGAACAAGCGATCATCATGCCGGGGGTAATTTGATTTTCAATTACAAGTAACGCGCCTAGGCCCAATGCAGCGCTCTGCAAGAATATACGGAAGTATTTGCTGGTGTGAGACCATATGGCTCCTTGGTCCGATGCTTGCGCTTGAAAACTAAGAAATTGGTGGTGATCTTTCATCCAGCGCTTGCGCAGAGAGCCTAACATGCCCATGGCTTCAATCACTTCAGCATTTTTTAAGCTGCTGTCAGCAACTGACGCGCTTCGCACTGCTAAACGGTTTGCATCTGCCAAGGGACGGGCTGTTCCACGGTTGTTTGCGTAGGTTAATGCTATAGATATGACCGCTCCGCCTACTGCCAGTAACCCGAGTAAGGGGTGGAACAGAAAAATTACAGCCATGTAGATAGGAATCCACGGAGTATCAAAAAAGGCTAAAATTCCGTTCCCAGTAAGGAATTGACGGACATTGGTTAAGTCGCGAAGCGCTTGGCCAGCATTTCCATTACCTTGTCTCAAGTTTGCTTCAAACGATGCAGTGTAAAGTCGATCATTCAGTTTGAGGTCTAGCTTGTTACCCACGCGAACCAGCACGAATGAGCGACTCATTTCCAGTAAAGCCGCCAAAGCCAGCAAGCCCACAGTCATCAATGTGATCATGGTTAGAGTGACTTCATTCCGGCTCATTAACACTCTGTCGTACACCTGCAACATATAAATTGATGGTGTCAATGCAAGAATGTTGATCGCGGCACTGAAAAAGCCCAAACTACGAAAACTAGATTTGCACGCTTGCAGTGCTTCTGTTAGTTCGTTTTTGTCTTTGAAAATATTCAAGTCTTTCCTCATTTTGCGGGTAATAGCAGACAGCGTGGTATTATAGCCGGCTTAAGCAGGTCTGGCAGAGAGTTTTGTAAACACTTCAAAATAAACGGATTTTTTAGAGTCAGTGCCCTACAGTTGGATCGGATATGGGTGTTAATTACCTTCTCCTCAAGAACATCGAGCTTCTGAAGGGTGTGGACGAAGCGGTCCTCGTCCGGGTATCCCAATTCTTCACTCTCAAAGAGTACAGGCGTGGTGAAGTAGTTGTTCGCAAGGGCGAGCAAGCTGACTCTATGGCCTTCGTTCAGGATGGCACCCTGCAGGTTGTGGATTTGTCTCCGGACGGTAGAGAGGTTGGTTTGAGTTTTATCGAAACCGGCTCTCATTTTGGTGAAATGTCAATCATTGATGGTGAGGCGAGGTCTGCGTCTGTTGTGGCAATCCGTCCCAGTAAGGTTTTGTTTATGCCGCGGCAAGAAGCAATGACCATGATTTTAGAAAACCCTATTGTGTCCCTAAGAATCATGGCGCGTCTGGCCCAGATGGTTCGCCGTACATCCCAGCAAGTCGCGATGCTGAATAATCAGGCCGCGCATCAGCGGGTCTGCGCCTTGCTATTGGAGTTGGCCAAGCCAATGGATGATGACGTTGCAATTATTCCTACACTTCCGAGTCAGAAAGAAATCGCCATCATGGTCAATGCCTCTCGGGAAACAGTCTCGAGATCCATGGCGACGCTTATTCGCCAAGGTTATTTCGAAAAGATTAGCGATTCATTAAGAATCTCCCCGTATAGCAAATTTAAGGAAATGGCCACCATCAACTAGATGGACCCGCTCCCTACTCATGTCCAATAAAAAGCTGCTCAAAGTGTTGTGCCTAGGTCGTTTTTGCGATGATGAACCAGGCGGTACCCAAACTCATGTTGAAACTCTGTTTCAAGCTCTAAATACCAAAGTGGACTTTGTCAATTTAGTTCCTGCGCGCACTGCAAAGTCGGATGTTGTTGAGTGTGCGGGCGTAAAGACTTATCGGATGGCTGGTTTTAGGCTTGAATCGAGCGTGTACCTGTCTCCTCTAATGGTTTGGAAACTCTGGCGATTAAACCGCAAGCATCGGTTTGATGTGGTTCACCTGCATTTCCCCGACCCCATGTCTCACTTGGCAAGTATGCTCCTTCCCCGCAGGGTTGCCCGAGTGATCACCTGGCATTCTGATATTCTCCGCCAAAAGACTCTGCTTTCTTTATATCGCCCCTTTTTGGTTGCTGCAGTGCGTCGCGCTCAGGCGGTTATAGTTCCCACGCCTGCTCATGTAAGCAGTTCAGAGGTGTTGGCCAGTTTGAAAGATGAATTGCGTTTACATATCGTCCCTTTTGGATTTGATTTTTCAGCATTGTTGTCTTCGAAAAATCCGCACCCAGCCAAACCACAGGGTGATCGCCGCTTCACAATATTTGCCCTAGGCCGCCATGTGTATTACAAGGGTTTTGATGTGCTGATTCGCGCTGTCGCTCAGATGGATCGTCAGGTGCGCTTGGTGCTTGGTGGCGATGGCCCACTTAGCCCCTACCTTAAAAATTTGAGTGTTGAGCTGGCTGTAGAGGACAAAGTACATTTCACGGGCAGGATTGCTGATGAGGAATTGGGTGGCTATTACGCCAGCTGCGATGTATTTTGTTTGCCAGCAGTTGCGCGGACTGAGGCATTTGGCATAGTGCAAGTTGAAGCCATGGCTTTTGGAAAAGCGGTGGTGAGCACTCGTCTGGAGAACGGTGTGGATTATGTCAACCGCCATGAGGATACTGGTTTGCTGGCTGAACCTGGCAATTTAGAAAGCTTAATTCAATGCCTAGAGCGCTTGCAGTTTGACGAAGAGTTAAGGCACCGGTTGGGTGAGAGAGGTCGACAAAAGGCCCTTGTGGAATACTCTTTGAGCAATATGGGTAAATTGACTCTTGAGGCTTATGAAATTGCTGTTGGCTTGGCTTAGAAAAATGGCACCCAAAGCAAAAAACAACTGATAGCCCAACCCAATCCGATTCCTAGTAGAATGCCGCCAGCGTTATAGGCAATGTCGTCCCACCCAAAATGGCGGTCAGGTACCAAAATCTGTCCTATTTCTATCAGAATTCCGAAGGCGAAAAGACCTGCCGCCCATCCCGCCATGTTCAGGAATGGTTGTGGGGTGAGGCCTATCGGAAAAGACAGAAGCGCGAATGCCGCTATGTGCAAATAACCATCGTGAGGCATGCGAGGGGGTAAATAACGTTTGGGCACAAAACAGCCAACGATCATGGCAAGCCCCAATCCGAATATTAGCCAAACGGCTATGTGATGCATTTGATTCTTTTACCTTGCTTAATTTTGAGCGTGAATGATTAAAATTTTGGTTAACGTGGATTGTCTCATCCCCCCATTGACGGGAGTCGGTCGTTACGCTCAAGGAATCTTGCGCGTATTGGTTCAATCTTCAGAAGTAGAGGATTTGGTTGGATTTTCCACCTTTGGTTTGTATTCCCGCTCTGACTTGGCCGCAATCTTAGCCTCAGGGGCAGGTGTTCGCCAAGAGAATTCGCTTGATCAAGGCTCTGGTTCAACTTCAGGCTCCCATTCTAGAGCGCGGTTTCGAGCCTTGATGCTTAGATGGTTTAATGGCTTGAAACCCATCATCCGTAGGCTTCCCGGCATTCGAAGGTTACGCAATGTAGTGCGTACATTTCGTGTCAAGGCTCAAAAAAGCAGGTTTGACGACTATGTGTATTGGGAGCCCAACTATTTGTTGGCAGATCTAGATAACCCTGCAGTTGCAGTTATTCATGATGTTTCCCACGAGCGAATGCCGGAATGTCATCCGCAGGATCGTCTGACTGAAATGGCATTGCGAATGCCTAATACGTTAAACCGGTCTAGGCGTTTGATTGCGGTTTCGGAGTTTACTAAAAACGAGATATGCAACTTGTATCATCCGTCGCAACCTGTAGACGTAGTGAGGCCGGCAGTAGATTCCGAATTTTTTGAAATCTCTGAAGCGCAGCGTTTGGTGGCCTCAAAGAAGTACAACCTACCTACTGAGTTTATCGTTTCAGTGGCAACGTTGGAGCCTCGCAAAAACTTGTTGAGACTCATTGCTGCATTTGCTGGGTTGCCTAGCGAGTTGCAAAAACGTTTCCCCCTGATTCTTTTGGGTGCAAAGGGTTGGATGACCTCGGAGTCTACAAAAACACTGAATGAATTGCTGAACAAAGGCTTAGTTCGATACCTAGGCTATGTTGAACAGTCTGATATGGCACCTTTGATATCATTGGCGACAGTCTCGGTCTATCCCTCACTTTATGAGGGCTTTGGAATGCCGATAGCTGAGGCTATGGCTGCTGGGACTGTAGTCATCACTTCCGATGCAGCCTCAATGCCAGAAGTTGCCCAGGGTGCCGCCGTATTGGTTGATCCAACCTCGGTAGACTCCATTCGTTCGGCACTGCATGAGATACTAGAGGACCCCTCAAAACGTCTGGGATTGGAAAGTATGGGTCGTCAGGTGGCGCTTCAATACACATGGGGCAGATCAGCTGAAGATTTGTTACTTAGCCTTAGTGCTGCGAAGGTAGGCGCGTCGTGATTCTTTCACTGATTCTTAATTTCTCTAAGCAGGACCTGAAAGACAAATACACAGGATCTGTATTGGGTGGATTGTGGGCTTTCATCATTCCACTCACTAATATACTTATGTTTACCCTGATTTTCTCGAAAATCATGGGTGCACGCCTTGGTAGTGTCGGTGCAGGCTTCGAAGAGTATGGATATAGTATTTATTTGATCTGTGGAATAGTGCCTTGGGCTGCTTTTTCCTCTACTTTACTTCGAGTGACAACTGTGTACAGAGATAAAGCGGGATTGATTGGAAAGGTTCAGTTGTCCTTGCTTATTCTTCCTGTTTATATCGTTCTCTCAGAAAGTTTTGTATTTTTTGTTTCAATGATTTTCTTTATTGGCTTTTTATTGCTGATTGGATTTCCATTAGATGTTCATTGGTTATTTATTCCCTGTGTGTTTCTGATTCAGCAAATATTGGCATTTTCTATTGGGCTTGTTCTTGCTGTTTTGAGTGTTTTTGTAGAGGACATTCGTGAAATGATGCCCGTGCTGGTTCAGTTCTGGTTTTGGCTCACACCTGTTGTCTATGTTGTTACCATTCTTCCGTCGGAATACATGGAATTTATGGCAGTCAACCCTTACTATCATTTCGCCCAAGCTTACCGGGATATTGTGATTGGGCATCAAACTCCTGATTTTTCAATTCTCCTTAAAATGCTTGGATTGTCTTTATTAATCTTCGGGTTTGGCTCTTTTCTGCTTAAAAAGCTTGAGCGTGATATTCGAGATTTTGTTTAATTTCCGATGATTGAAGTCAATAATTTATCCAAATCTTTCAAGCTGTATGATCGTCCTTCTGATCGATTGAAGGAAATGATTTTTCGGCGAAGTTTCCATCGCTCCCACCTCGCTTTGAAACAGCTAAGTTTTCAAGTCAGAGAAGGGGAAACGCTGGGCGTACTCGGTAAAAATGGTGCGGGCAAGTCCACTCTTCTTAAGATTTTAACTGGCGTGATGCTGCCTGACTCTGGCGAGGTGAAAACAAGTGGCCGTTTAACCGGTTTGCTCGAGTTGGGCACTGGTTTCGACAGGAATTTGACAGGTTTACAAAATATTGTGGGCAATGCGCTGTTGTTGGGCATGACCATGGAAGAAATCGAGGCCAGAAAGCAGGAAATTATTGAATTCTCCGAGCTTGGTCGCTACATTGCAGAGCCCATTCGCACCTATTCGTCCGGCATGGTCATGCGCTTGGCCTTTGCTATTGCCATTCATGCAGACCCCACTTGCTTTGTGGTGGATGAGGCTTTGTCCGTAGGCGATGGACATTTTCAGCAAAAGTGTATGAAAAGGATTCGAGAATTCAGGGAGGCTGGAGGGTCAATCGTGTTTGTTTCACATGACTTGAATGCCGTAAAAATGATTTGCGATCGGGCCCTCGTGCTGGATGGTGGTCGGATTGTATGTGACGGGGATCCTGAAGCGGCCGTTAACCATTACAACAAAATAATGGCCGATATGGATGCAGACGAATACCGCCTATCTCATGAAGCAATGCTCAACCGTAGTTATGGCTCAGGCGAGATTACTATCCAATCAGCCACTTTACTTGGACGAGCCTCTGAATCCTCTACTGTCTCTTCTGGCGAAATTTGTACGCTGCGAGTGCAGCTACATTGCAAAAAGCAGGTACCCCCCCCTACGGTGGGTTTTATGATTCGTGATCGATTTGGACAAGACATCTTTGGTACCAACACCCTGCATCTCAAAGCAGCGATGAACATTGATGAAGGAGAGACAAAAAGTGTTGGTTTCCTATTGCCAATGAATTTGGCGCCAGGGAAATATACGATTACTTTCGCAGTTCACAGCGATGAGCACCATATGCATGATTGCTATCATTGGTGCGACAATTTGATTGGTTTCGAAGTCGCGGGAAGTCATGTGCCTTTGTTTTCAGGCGTTGTGTTTCTAGACACCCAAATTGTTGGCTAATGTAGGCTTCATCCTTATCCACACCTCAAACTAGAACGCCTAATTTCCAATGAGTGAAAGTCAAATAAAAAATATGGATCTCGAACAGATTATCCGCACAGTTAAACAAGAGGCGGTGCATCTAGAAACGGAGCAGGCTCGATATACCCGGGATGTACGCGAGATTCAGGTCGACTTGCAGCCAGTGGATTGGCCTAGTCTTGATACCTTGAAGCTTACGCAGTTGCCTGTCCAATCCAGCTATCATGCCAAAGATTTTTTATTTTTGGATGATATTACTTTTGTAAGGAATGCTTACCAAATTGCTTTGGGACGCGTGGCGGATACCGGTGGTTTGAGTAATTATCTCGCCAAAATTAGGAATGGCGAGACCCGCCAAGCTATTTTATTGGAACTTGTCCGTTCACAAGAAGGGCGGTTGAATAGAGCCAATATAAAGGGTTTAAGGGGTTATTCATGGCTGAAGAAGTTGGAAAGCAGGCTCCCTAGCCTAGGGCTCGTGTGGAAAAAGTCTGAGAAAATGTTGGATTTGATTCAGCGGCAGAGCGGTTTGCTTTGGTTTGCCTCCCAGTCTGTAAATTTCAATCTGTTTCTAATAAAACTACAAAAAGCCATCCAGACAGCGGTTAAAAATCACAACTTGCTTATCCGTAAGTTGGAACAAGAAGAGCAATGCAGGTTTCAGGACATCAAGGTACTAGAGGGGCGAATTGAAACTCTCAGGTCTCAAGTTCGATATTTATCTGAAGAAAAAAGATCCGTCTCGAATGTTCCCGGTTTCTCCCGTGTGGAACATGAGGTAAATCATCACGCCTCAGCTTACATGTCCGCTGAGTCTGTAGATCGTTTTTACTTTGCATTTGAAGAAGCTTGTCGAGGTACGCAAGCGGAAATTTATGAACGGCTGCGGCTGTATCTCCCTTTGATCCCTTCTTGCGGAAGCAAAAGAGTGATCGACGTGGGTTGTGGCAGAGGTGAATGGCTGGATGTACTCAAGTCAGGGCACTTCGAAGGCAAGGGTTTAGACATCAATCAAGTCATGGTTCAAATCTGCAGAGGCAAGGGGCTAGATGCAGAGCAGGCCGATGTGATCCAGTATTTAAAGGCTTTGCCCGATAATTGCTTGGCCGCGGTGACAGGGTTTCATGTGGCTGAGCACATATCTCTCGATTTGCTTTTGAGTTTGTTTCAAGAGGCTCAACGCGTTCTTGAGCCGGGTGGTAAGCTCATTTTGGAAACCCCCAACCCTGAAAACCTATTGGTCGCTACACACACTTTCTATCACGACCCAACCCATCGAAATCCCCTAACGCCCACCTTGCTTAGTTTTATGGCCCAATATTATGGGTTTGGTGAATCTGAGATTTTAAGGCTCAACCCTTATCCTGCCGAAGCCAAGGTTCCGGGCATTGATCCATTGACAGAAAGGGTCAACGGCCATCTTTGTGGACCCCAAGACTTTGCTCTAATTGCCCGAAAGTAACCCAAATCCGTAGTGTTTCGCATGACCTCATACAGAATTTTAATTGTTGCCAACCATGTACCTTTTATCAAGGGCGGGGCTGAAGCGCATGTGGAAGGTTTGGTTTCCGCTTTGAGAGCAGAGGGCCATGAGGTAGATGTCCTTCGTTTGCCTTTTAAATTTGAAGACCGCGCCTACCTTGAGCAACTGATGAACTTCGTCGAAGGGATGGACCTACAAAACTTTAATGGGTATCGAGTCGATCGAGTCATCAGCCTTTTGTTTCCAGGCTTTGCTGCACAGCATCCCAGTCATGTGTCTTGGGTAATTCACCAACACCGTGCAGTATATGACCTTTACAAGCCTGAAATGGCCAGTGACGACCTTCGGTATCTCAAAGAGAAAATTACGGCTTTCGATCAAAATGCTTTCTCGTCTAAACAAGCGGTTTTTGCCAACTCGGGTAATGTAGCCAAGCGGCTTCTTAAATACACTGGGGTGGATTCCAAACCCTTGTATCACCCCCCGCCAGGCGCAGGAAATTTTTACTGCGCTGACGTAGCACTCCCTTATGTTTTCTTCCCAAGTCGAATTGAAGTTCTCAAGCGTCAGGATTTGCTGCTCAAGGCTGCTCAATTGATGAAGTCTGATTTGAAAATCATTTTGTCGGGTAGTGGTTCCCAAGCTCACGTGTTGCATTCTGAGATTGAGGCTTTACAACTGCAGGGTAAGGTACGATTTGTAGGGTCTTTGTCAGAAGAGGAAAAACATGCTTTTTATGCCAAATCCTCAGCAGTATTTTTCGGGCCGTATGATGAAGACTTGGGTTACGTCACTCTCGAGGCTATGTTGTCCTCCAAACCCGTAATCACCTGCACGGATTCTGGAGGGCCGCTGGAGTTCGTCGAGCATCAGGTCAATGGCTGGGTAGTCAATCCAGACCCACAATGTATTGCTGATGTTCTGGATCAAATTGCAGCAAATCCAACCTTGGCCCGCGACTATGGCCGGGCAGCAAGGCAACGTTACAATGAGCTGGATATTTCTTGGTCCAATGTGGTTAAGTCACTACTGGCAGGGGCGGAGGTACTTCGTTGAAAATCGCAATTGTTGCGCCAAGCTCCGTGCCCTTTGTGATTGGCGGTGCCGAGAAGTTGTGGTGGGGGCTATTGGCAGAGTTCAACAGGATGCCCGGTGTTCAGGTTGAGTTGATCAAAGTGCCCAGCCCGGAGCGCAATATTGTCGAATTGCTCAAAAGTTACCAAACATTCTCAACTCTTGATTTGAATCATTTCGATGCAGTGATTTCCACAAAGTATCCTGCATGGATGGTGAGCCATCCGCGACATATTTTGTACATGCAGCACTGTCTTCGCGGACTCTACGACACCTATCATTTAACTGGTCTTCCGATTGAAATGCCGTCTGAAATCCGGGAAACACCGGAGTTGGCACCTTTGCTTCGCCTAATAGGTCCGGGAGGGCATCCCGATCAAATACCAATTATTTTTGAGGAGCTTGCTCGACTACAGCAGGTTTTGCAGACTCAATTTGAAAAGTTATTTCAGTTTCCTGGCCCTCTCTCGAGGGCTCTAATTCATGCATTGGATGAGCGGGCAACTGGTCATTCGAGAATTAAGAAGTTTGCTGCCATCTCCCACAATGTAAAAGGGCGGCAGGCATACTTTCCCCCAGGCGTGCAAGTCGAGGTTATCCATCATCCTAGCGACCTGCCCACCTTTGAGGCAAATGGGTCCGATTGTATTTTTACTGTAAGTCGCTTGGACAATGCAAAACGAATTGCAATGCTAATTAAGGCATTCCGTATGGTCAAAACGTCGGTGCCCTTTTTGATAGCCGGATCTGGGCCAGAGGAGCTAGAACTTAAGAGGCTGGCCCACGGAGACGAACGCATTCAGTTTTTAGGGCGATTGACTGACCAAGAGATTATTCAATGTTATCAACGAGCACTTTTCGTGCCCTTCGTGCCTTATGACGAAGACTATGGGTTAATTACGGTGGAGGCCATGCAAGCATCGCGTGCTGTTTTAACAACCAAAGATTCGGGTGGGGTCAATGAGTTTGTAGTGAGTGGTTCGACCGGTTATAGCGTAGAGCCCACTACAGAGGCGCTTGCCGCAGCGATGCAAGCCATGTTGGATAATCCGGAGGCTACCCTTCAAATGGGGGCCCTTGCAAAAGCCAAAGTGGCCCACGTGACTTGGAAGAATACATGTGAGAAGTTGTATGAATTGGTTAGTGATGCCTCCAAGCCGCCTAATACTTTAAGTGACCCTCCCCGCAGTATTTTCGCGACCAATGAAGTCCGTAGAAAAATTCTGGTGGTCAGTCCGTTTCGAATTACGCCGCCGACCAGTGGGGGGCAAAATAGGGTCTATTACCTATACAAAGCCATGAGTGAGGTGTTGGACATCACCATTTTGAGCTTGGACTTTCCCGAAAATGAGGCTGAAAGAATCGAAATCACACCCTATTTTAGAGAAGTTGTAATCCCCATAAACCAGGAATTGAAACGCTTGCATCACAACTTGCACGGTCGCATCAAGGTGGATTGCGGGGATGTGGTTTTGATCGACGGAATCTTTCTGCATCACGAATTCATTCAAGAGTTGAAAGCCTTAAGTCAGGATTCTGAATGGGTTATTGCATCCCACCCCTACCTTTTTCGGGCAATCGAAGCTGTCTACCGTGGGAAAGTGGCCTACGATGCACACAACATAGAGCAGGACATGAAGAGCATCGTTTTGGGGCCTGCACTTACCGGCAAAGCAAACCCTCAAGACCCTGAAGTTCCGGAATTGGCAAAAAACTTGTTAGGTGCAACTTCTCAAGTGGAAAACGATTTGCTTGAGCGGGCTAGCATGATGGTTGCTTGTAGTCGTACTGACCTAACGCGATTTGAATCCCTCTACAAGCGTCAGCCTCCTGTGTGCGCCGTAGCCCCAAATGGCGTGGATATTGCAGGTATCCAGTTTGTTGATCTTGTTGAAAAATTCAGCTGGCAAAAACGACTAGGATTGAACGCGGGTAAAGAATTTGTTTTGTTTTCTGGCAGCTGGCATGGGCCCAACATTCGTGCAATGAATAGAGTGGTGGATTTGGCAACAGAATGTCCTGACATTCAGTTTGGTGTGATGGGCTCGATCTGCAAACACCCGAACTTCCAAAATTTGCCTGCTAACCTTTTGCCTTTTGGATTGGTGTCAGAATCTGAAAAGAAAATACTTCTTTGTGCAGCCTCCGTGATGTTAAACCCCATGGAAGAGGGCTCGGGTACAAATTTAAAGATGCTAGAGTATTGTGCGGCCGGTGGCAGTGTAATCAGTACACCCTTTGGCGGTAGAGGCTTGACACTGATACCTGATGTAGAGTTTGTCACCGCTTCGCCAGACGGTTTTTCCAGTGCATTACGAACAATTTTAAACATGTCAATTGATGATCGTCAGGAAATGGCTAGCCGAGCAAGAAGGCGAGTTGAGCAGGATTATGATTGGCATGTATGCGCTCAAACGTTTTCTGAGCAATTGCGTTGGCACTGATTTACGTGACTAAGGTGCACTAAGCTACTGTGAAATATAGGCAAATTGAGAGTTACGGGTTATCATCTGGCCTTAATTTGTCTTTCGTTATAAATGGGTTGTATCAATCCCAAGGTTAATAATGTTGAATACGGGTGCATTTGTAATGCTACGATTATTGTCCGCCATCGTGTTGGCCTGCTCTGGTGTGGCCTTAAGCCATGCTGCTCAGGCCAGTGCTGGCGAGGTGGTGTTGGCCACCGGTGAAGTATGGAAGGTTACAGCAGGAAACAAGACCTACTTGGGGCGCGGTGATTCCGTACTTGAAGGAGACGAGCTACAAACCGGCGCAGGTGAGTTGATCGTTCGCATGAACGATGGTGGCTTGCTTTCATTGCGTAAAAATACCAATGCTAGAATTGACGAATACAAAGCACGCTCAATGGATGGGGCCGGGGCTATCCGGATTACCTTAGAAAAAGGTGCAATTCGCAGTTCGACCGGTGAGGTTGGGCAAAAAGATAAATCCAAGTTCAGGGTTAACACTCCATTTTCCGCACTAGGTATTCGCGGAACTGATTTTGTCACCTCTGTCGATAGTCGCAAACAACTCGTTTACGTGCTCAAGGGGGAAGTGGCTCTGGCTCCCTTCAATTCCGCCATTGGATGTGTTGCGGCTTCGTTGGGTGAGTGCCGAGGCGACTTGACAAAAGCGCTTGCTGCGAGCAAAGACTCCATATTGGCGTTGACCAAAGGCAAACGCTCTGCCGAATTGAGTCGGTCTGTGCCCAAGGAGTTATTGCCTGTAGAAATCGAATCCCAATATTTTGCCCAAATTGAGCAAGCACGTTTTGCCTTGGTGGGTACTGAAAGCTCCAGTACATTTACCGAGGGCAAGGTATATGACAAAGAGGGGCGCGAAATACAGCCCTACAGTCGCAGTGTTTATCGTGCTCACATCGGAGATGGCCTGACCAGCCCCACATCTAACGATCTAATTGAGTTGAACACAAAAGGGCTGCCTAATCTGGGGCTGTCTAATGACCTAACCGAAGAAGAGCAGGTTGCCATCAAGCGTGGTTTGTTGTTGGATCCGGTGCTTGGGGACACTGACAGTGATGGCATTGCTGATTTTGTCGAACTGAATACTGGCACCAATCCTTGGTTGATGGATACAGACCGAGATGGCATTCGTGATGCATTGGATGCAAATCCCCGAGTATCGGCAACCCAGTACTGGTTTGATGGGGCGTCCAGTCCTGTCTCTGAAGTTCAAATCCGAAGTGCCCTCAAAGATGTAGCCAATAGTCTATCTTCTTTCAAGGTGGGTGAGTTCGGCAATATCGGCTATTACTCTGCCTTATCGGGGCGCGGGGCTTCAGTTAGCATGTGGGTCGATCCTCGCCATCAGCAACTTTGGGGGCAGAAGAATACCCTAGACACCTTGCTTGCAGTCAGAACACTGCCCGAGGCAGGCACAATTTGGAATGTACTTCCAAACCAAGCCTCACAGTTGTCTGACGATGCGTTTGGATGGTTGAGTCGAGTTGCCTCAAGCTCTGTTTCTTTGTATAGCTTGGCGCTTAAAGACCAAGGGATCGCTTACACCCCTAATATTCAAGCCCAGAAAGACAGCACTCAAGCCAAGGCTTACAGCATTGAATTTAGTCAGAATCTGCAGCCTCTGGAAGTTGAAACAGCGATTCAACGGTTATCCAGCGTTGAATTTACTGCAGTGGTTCGCAATGGTGATGCATTTAAACTCACATACAATTTGCTTGGCAAACAATTCGAGTTGATTGGTGCTAGCTCTGCCGACGGTACCTTCCTGGCCAGAGACGAGCAATTCCAAGTCAGGGGAATTCGAAATGACAACACTCTGCTGCTGATGGTGAGTCAAAATCTGACCGGCAAGCAATGGATGTTGGGTTTGGTTGAAAATGCCCAAGGTAGCTTGGATACATTCCAGCCCTCTGCGCAGTTACTGCAAAGCCCCAATGGAGTGACTTGGGGGCGGTGGCAGAATTTTGCATCCATCAAAGCCGAAGATGTGGCGCGGCTCTTGGATGCTCAAGCCGGTGTTTTGGCCAATAGCCGTTTCGTTCTGCAACAGCCTGTCAATGTGACTCTGCCGCAAACAGGTCGGTTTGAGTTTGCGCTGCGCGATTACGAGGCTGTGTATTCGAACGCTGAAACCTTGAGGCCAGCTGAAATCAGTAATTCGTTTCTTCAAATTGACTTTGATAAGCAGAAGTTTTCTACCACCTTTGACGTGGCTGCACCAGGCGTTGCTTTGAATAACGTGCGCGGAGCGGGTGACGTGACTTCTCAAGGCTTGTTGTCAGGGCGTCCAGAATTATCAAATGCTCAGCTACAAGGCGTGTTAACCGACCAAGCCAAAGGGGCTTCTTTGTTGTTTGAAAAACAGTTAGGCCCACAAGAAGCTTTAACTGGCATCACTCACTGGGCGCGGTAACCGCGAGCTGACTTTTGTCCCTCTCTTCCAAATTTCTGCGCGCATTAAGGCGCAATTGGGTTTGGTTGATCGCGCCGATGGCTATCTATCTGGGTGTGGTCGCTTACAGCGGCACCTCCCACACGGTCACCTTACTTCCACCTGAAATTTGGCTACATGACAAGCTCACGTCGGTTGTATTGGACCGAACATCGATTGAAGATGATCGTATTCTGGTGGTGGATATTGATGAACCCAGCATGTCCGAGTTTGGTCGTTGGCCATGGCCAAGGGCTGAGGTGGCGAGGCTGTTTCGCACCTTGTTGAATGAATATCAAGTCTCGTTGATCGGTTCAGACATCTTATTTATTGATCCCGAGGGTGCGCCGTCGCAAGGTGAAGTGTTACTTCAAGACGTACTAAGCGACCCCCGTGTCCTGAATGCCTTGGTTTGGTCATCTGACGGCACTGAGCGAAAGGGTGATTTCGCCACATTAGCCAATCGTTTGCATGTCCAAACGGATTCATCTGTTTCAGTTCCAGTTGCCTCCGCATGGCTGTCTCCCCCGTTGTTAGCCGGTAAGGGAACGGTTGCACACATTTCACCCCAAGTTTCACCTGATGGATTGGTTCGAAAAATCGCGCCGATTGTGTGTGACCCCACTGGGGCATGCATTGAGTCTTTGGCTTTGGGTTTATACCGAATGCTGCTGAACATAGAACCCGACTACCATTTAAGCCAAGGGGAGTGGTTTTTAGGGCAGGAAAATCCATTGCCTGTTGGCCAGGTGGATCGTGATGGCTACTCTTGGATATCTTGGACTGGTTATGCCACAGCGGATATGTACGTCTCGGCTTCTGATGTTCTCCTTGGAAAATTGCCAAAGAAAAAGCTTAAAGGGCGCATCGTCATCGTAGGTTCCACCGCCACTGGCTTGTACGATCAAATCGCCTCCCCGTTTTCTCCCACCTACCCTGCAGTTGAAGTACACCGCAACCAACTGAGTGCTTTGCTGGAGGGGCGCTTGGATAAAACTGTGCCGCAAGGGCGTAGGTATGATCTCTTCCTAGGTTTTGTAGTGATGTTGCTGATTTGGCTTGGATTTTGTGCAGACCGGCTGTCTGTGGGAGTGGCGTCCGCTTTTGTAGTGCTAGTTGCATGGGTATTCTTTGTTTCACAGGCGCGTTTAGACCGGGAATATTGGCCATTTGCAGCTACTTTTGGAATGTGGGTGATATACGGCGTTTTTATGCTTTCATTGCGTCCATTGGTTGAAAAGCGAAAACGGATTGCGCTGATTCAGCGATTTGGTTCTTATGTGGCGCCGCAGGTACTGCTGCGCTTGCAAAGTGAATTGGACGGAACCGTGGTGAATGAGCATCAGCGTTGCGAAATGTCGGTTTTGTTTGCTGATGTGCGAGGTTATACGAGATTCTCCGAAACTGTATCTGCACAAGAGCTGGCTCGGGTAACAAGGTTATTGATGAATGAATTAACTCGGATCGTTCTTGAAAACGAAGGGACTGTAGACAAATACATGGGTGACAGCATCATGGCGTTTTGGGGGGCGCCTCTGAATCAGGAAGAGCATGCGGAGCGTGCTTTTTGTGCGGCAGTGTCCATGTACAAGGCAATTGAGCGCTTGTCTGCAGAAGGGGTTTTACCAGGATTTAAAATTGGAGTGGGGGTTAACACCGGAGAAGCTGTAGTCGGTGACATGGGCTCAGACTTTCGCTATGACTATTCCGTGATTGGCGCGGCAGTCAATTTGGCCAGCTATTTTGAAGAAGGTACTCGTACTGGGCCCTACAACATCATTATTGGGGAAGAAACCTTCCGCCGAAGTGTGTCTGCACAAAAATTGGACTGCTCCCAGTTCAATGTCCTGACCAAAGGTTCACGTCACCCTGCCTATGGGTATGAGTTGAAATGATCCGAATTATCAGCTTTCTATGCTGCATGCTGTCGTGGTCGTTTGCATCTGCCGCGATTGACTCCTCTAAGCCAAGTGCTGATGGAGCATTGCCTTGTCTTGGTCTCAACCTTGACCAATACCAGGTGGAATATGTGTCCGCCCGGTCTGCAGGTAAAATTGAAGGCATGTTGGAGCCCTTGGCGCGTTTGCAAAGCTGCCTGCCAGAGCGGGGCGATTTACTGATGGAGTTGATTCAGATTAATCTCGAGTTGGGACGAACCGCTGAGGCCTTGTTGTTGCGCAAGCAACTGGTTCAGAAAAACCCACCCGAGGGGATATTAGCCCTAGTCGATGGATGGATTGCAAAAAGTAGCAAGGGTTCAGGGTTTTATGGTGAATCTCAAATGGAGGCGAGTTCCGCAGCCCAACTTACGGTAAAGCCTGTCAACTACGACCTCCCTGCTTTTATGCAACTGGGTATCAATGCCGGTTATGACACCAATGTCAATTCTGGGTCCAGCGCGCGTGAGGTTCTGCTTAGCATTGGGGGTATCGATCAAATATTGCAGTTATCTCCAAGCAGTTTGCCGCAGGCCAGCAGTTTTGAAGGATTCCGGCTAGATGTAGTGCTGCCCGCAGGCGGAGTCAGTTCTGGTGTAGACCCCAATAGAAAGTCCAATCCGCAGTCTAACTGGCTGTTAGGCTCCCAATTTACCCGCTATAACAAATCAATTGATCAGTTGTCGGATCACGATTCTTTACTTTATGTTGGAAGAACCTTGGGGGGCGGGTCTTGTGAGCTTGCTGGTACCTGCAGTCAGCTGCTGCTGGCCGGGGTGGGGCAGACCCGCAGTGGCGATTACGAATTTATCAATCACCGCTACACACTGGGTTGGCATGGTCAGCAAGCCACCCTATCAACAAGCTTGTTGCGTCGTGAGGGGGAGTTTGAGTCCATAAGATTGGGGGGTGATTGGTTTTGGTACCCCCAAAGAGGATTGGGCAACCTACAGATCGAGGCGGGTTTGGCAACCGACATGGCACAAAACCAGCGTGCGGGTGGCGATCAATTACGAGCCAAGCTGGGTTTGGGCTGGCAAATGAGCCCCAAGTTGTTGTTTGCGGCCAAGTCTGAATGGGTGAGGGATCAGCAAGAATATTCACCCGCTTTGTTTGGAAATACCCAAAGAAATCAGGCAATTCAAACTGTAAAAGCCGAGTACGTTCTCAAAAAAACAACAAAAGGACTTTATAGTCTACTTTTTGAGAATCGCGTAAGTGATTCAAATTTAAAGATTTTTTCTACAGAAGCTTCGCGCTTGGAGCTAATTTACAACCATAGGCTAGATTTATCAAAGCCTTAGCGCTGTATTAATAGGTCCAATACCTGCCCAGTGCTAGAATCCTATCAACAGTACATCCGTGCTAGTTGCCAGTATGTGTGATCCACGTCACACCCTCTCGGTCAATGACTGCATAAACTGTGTTCCAGTGTAAGTAGCATGCGGAGTGTTGTCTTTTTTAGACAATTCTTGGTTGCAGGCAGAAAGCACCTATTTATCAATAAACAGGAGTTTTAATAATGGCTAAGGCTGATTTCTTCGACGCAGTACAAAAGATTTATATCGCATATTATGGTCGCCCTGCTGACCCCAACGGTTTGGACTTCTGGGCTGGCAAAATTGATGCAGCCGGTGGCCGCATTGAAGAAGTTTTGACAGCATTCGGCTCATCAGCCGAAGCAGCATCCTTGTTTGGTGCTGGTTCTACAGAATCACGCGTTAACAACATTTTCCAACAAGTGTTGGGCCGCCAAGCTGATCCAGCTGGCCTGAACTTTTACACACAAGCCCTGAACAACGGCACATTGAACGGCAAGCCATTCACACTGGTTAACGTTGCTCAAGCCATTTTGGACGGCGCTACAGGTACAGACGCAACTACAGTTGCAAACAAGTTGGCTTCTGCCAAGCTGTTCACTGCTGCAATCGATACAACTCCAGAAATTTTGGCCTACTCAGGCAACAGCGCTGCTGCAACAGCACGTGGTTTCTTGGCCGGTGTTACAGCAACAGCAGCAACACCTGCTCAAGCCACTGCAAGCGTAGCATCAATTGTTGACGCTGCAACTACATCAACTGGCCAGGCAATCAGCTTGACAGTGGGTGCAGACAATGTGATCGGTGGTGCCGGTGATGACACAATCACATCACGCATTGTTGATAACACAAACACATTCCAGTCTGGTGACGTGGTTAACGGTGGTGCAGGTAACGACCGTCTGAATGCTGACGTAGGTAACTCACAGCGTTTTGCTATCACTGGCGAAACAACTGGCGTAGAAACTGCAGCTTTCCGTGCACAAGCGATTGCTGTTGATACAAACAACAACAACCTGAGCACAAACATTGTCCAGATTGATGCACAGCGTATGTCTGGCGTTACTCAGTGGGAATCAAACAACAGCCGCGCTGATTTGGTGATTGAAGACGTACGTATTCTGCCAAACCAGATTACACGTGACATCACTGTTGCAATGGTTGAAACAGATCCGGGTGACGTAGACTTCGGTTTGTACTTCGATCAACTGTCACTGCGCACAGTGTCTAACACAAGCAGCACATTGCGTATCCAGTTGATGGACACTCGTAGTAACGCTGCTGGCACAGGCCCATTGAAAGACAGCCCATACAACGGCTTCACGTTCAAGCTGAATGGTGTTATTCAGACCGTAACATCACCAGCAATCGACGCTGCTCAAACTTATGCTGAACTGCAAACAGCCATCGCTGCTGCAGTAGCCGCTAACCCAGCATTGACTGGCTTTACAGTGGCTTTGGGCGGTGCATTTACCGTTAAGGATACTTTGGGTGCTGACCAAACTGGTACCGAAATCGTATTGACAAGCACGAACGGTGGTGTAATTTCTACAGATGCTACAACCGGCTTTACAGCTGCTGGTGTTGTGCCTTCAAGCTCTGGCTTGCACACAAACGCGTTTGTTGCAACAACAACATCAACAGACAAAGTAACTGCCAAAGTGATTCTGGACGACGTGGGTCGCGGTTCTACTGGTGGTGACTTGGTAATTGGTGGTTTGTCAGTGGGTGATACATCCACATCCAAGGGTGTTGAGCGTTTCGAAATCGAAGTGCGCGACAACAGCAAGCTGCAAACAATCAACTCTACAAACAACACTTTGCAAGAAGTGACTGTGCGTAACGGTTTGACAACAAGCCAGAGTTTCGCATTCGGTACAACAGTGAAAGACCAGGGTAACTTGTCCGTGCTGGGTAACGATGCAGTGGCCTTTGGTAGCCCAGCTATTCCAGGTTTCCGTGCGGTTAATGATGCGAAAAACAACACATTGCCAGGCACAACTGATCAGCACAACCAGTTTGGTTTCTCTGATGTACGTCTGATCGACGCTACAGCAATGACTGGCCGTTTTGAGTTTGATGCTGAAGTAACTGCAGCATCAATCGCCAAGTACTTGAATAACAAAGATTTGGCAGCACCTGCAGCTGACAACGTGGCATTCGTTTACTCTGGTGGCTCAAATAACGACTCAATGACAGTTGTTTTGGATTCTGGCGCAGCCAGCAGCCGTAGCAACCTGAATGGTGGTCGTGAAGATTTCAACTTCACATTGAACGGCAATGGTGGCGATGACAACATCTCCGTCAGCATCGTTAATGGCCAGCAAGGTAGCGCAGCCAACTGGTACAACAACCAGAAGTTGAACAACAACATCACCATCAACGGCGGTGACGGCAACGACACAATCCGTACTCCTGGTGCTGGCGACGCCAACATCAACTTGGGTACTGGTAACGACACAGCGTATACGGATAACACCGGCACAGTTGACTACGTGGCTCGAAGCAACAACAACACAGGTGGTTTGGGTACTCCAGATACTGTTGAAAACAGGGTTGCAGTGACTAAGGGTGTATATGTTCTCAATACGGCCGACCAACGTGCCGTAGGTATTGACGCTGCGACAACATATGTATTAGCTGCTGCTGGAAACGACGTTCGTAATCTTGCTGACTTACGCTCTGATACAACTGACAGCATTCGAGTGAAGAGTTTGAACATCAACTTGTCATTCAAAGGCATCGAGAAGTCAGTTGTGGTTGCTGATACCAACTTTGTTACCAATGACCTGCAAATTAACCAAGCGATCAAAAATGCGATCAATACAGACGCTGTTTTGAGCAAGTTGTTGGTTGCTGAAGATGGTCCTACAGGTACCCTGATCATTTCTTCACTGATCGACGGCGTACGTACGCTGGATGAGCTGACGATTGGTGCAACTGTTCCGACAGTGGCTTCTGGTGCATTCAGCACAGGCGACGTCACTGCATACAACGCTGCATTTGGTACAAACCTGGCAGACGTAGCAGCTTTGGTTGCTCAGTTGAATGCAAACTTGGCAGCCAGCGACTTTGCTGCTGACTACCTGGATCAGTTTGCGGAAACCGGAGCAAACGGAAACGGAGGTGCTGGAGCTAACGCACAAATCGTAGGTGCAGTAAGCACATCCACAAGCGACAACGTTATTACTGTAGGTTCTGGTAACGATGTAGTTGTTTTGGGTACTACAGCTGGCGCAGATGCAACTACAACACTGGACGACAGCAACGAGCGTATCGTGTTCTCTGGCTCATTCGACAGCGACACAATCGTTAACTTCGCAGCTGGCGCAGTAGCCGGTGCTGACGTGTTGGACTTCAGGGCATACCTGACTAACACAGCCGGTACTCCTGCTGCTTCAGTAGCAACAACTTACCTGAATGCAGCAGCTGGTAAAGCAGCAATCGGTGTAAATACCATTGCCGCAATTAACTTTGCTGACTTGGGTGTTGCTGCAGGTGTAACTTTCGCATCTTTGAATGCCGCTTCTTTGACAACAGCATTGAATACAGGCGCGAACCAGGCTAACTTCGGTGCCAACGCTAACGCTGCGGTAGAGAAGGTGGTATTCATGGTTGTTTCTGGTGCTAACGAAACGAAGATCTTCAGTGCTGACTCAGTTGCCACAAGCGCTGATTTCGCAAACGTAACTTTGGTTGGTTCTATCGACTTTGCAGACACAGCTGTTGCAAACTTGATTCAGGCTAACTTCTCCTAATTAACTTGGCACCTCAAGGGTTTTCATAAGAAGCCCTTGATCTCGGTGTCATGTTTAATTCAAAAAAGCCGACCTTTTAGGTCGGCTTTTTTGTTTTCTTTCTTGTGATTGAATTTTCTCTAAGTTTCAGCCAGTCTGATTCGACAGAGCGCAATCAAATCATTGTCAAAATGTTGAGCAAAGTGGCTCTAGCCTTGAATCCATTCTGAGTTTTTGTCGGTAAAACCTTACGTACAAATCTATGGCACAAGACCACAGCAGACTTAAGGGAACAGCATTCATGGCAATTTCAGAAGATATTCAGAAGCTTTACATCGCATATTTTGGTCGCCCTGCAGACCCAGCCGGATTGGCGTTCTATTTGGCCAAGGTTAATCAGCGATTCGATGGGGATACCCGACCAATCCTCGCTGAGTTTTTTGACTCAACCGAATACAAAACACTTTATAACTTTGACATCACGAAGGCTGAGGGTCGCCAAGCTGCAGTAAATCAGGTTTATCAAAACTTATTGAATCGACAGGCCGATGCAGAGGGCCTCGCTTTTTACAGCAACAAGCTAGAGCAAAACCCATCGTCAGGACTTTCTTTATTGGTTCTTGATGTGTTGGGTGGCGTGCGAAACTTAGACGTAGACACGATTGAGAACAAGTTGTTGGCAGCCAGTGTTTTCACTCAGCGCTTGGATACACAAGCGGAGAGGGATTCATACAACGGTAACCGTGCGGTTTTGGTGGCTAGGGAATATTTGTCTGGCATTGACGCCAACACGTTGTTTCAACCGCAAGAGAATGGGAATACCTTGGATACAAGGGCGGACCAATTTATTGGTCGGCTTGTTGGCTCTAGCAACCTAACGTTTACCAACATCAAGGACAACTTGCTAGGTACGGTAGCAAATGAGTCTGCTGTGGCCTCACTGCGTTTTGTTAATGGCACGTTGGATGCCACAAATTCAACTCTAAACGATGGTGACGTGATAGACATGGCGGGTAACACCGGTGGCGGTATTGACGAATTGAAGTTCAATATCACCGGCAACCGGCTTTCCAGCGCAAGCACATTGAATTTAGGTATTAGCGGAGTAGAGCGCTTGACCGTCGACAATCAGGAGTCTGACGCGGTACGGAATGTCGTTTTCAATTTGAATGACACAGATGGTGCTTTGAACTCCGTTCGGTTGAATGCAACTCGTCTAGGTACAGGTTTTGATTCCATCACTACTGTTTCAGGATTGAAACAATTGGTCGATGTGACATTCTTCATTGAAGGTGTAGCAGGCGGAGCATTGAACTCCACACCCGAATTGAATGCACAAATCAATAGCAGTAACCGTGAGTTGGCATTAAAGTTTGATGCAGCGGCAGTAGCCACCTCTGCTGATGCTTTAACCGTACGCATTGACGGCACCAATATCGTTAACGTGCTGTCAACACCCAATCAAAATTTGACCCCACAGTTAACCAACTTTAAGTTGTCAGGTGCCGGTGTTGAGTCTTTGTTTGTGATCAACGCAAACAATGCAGCTGAGAGTGCTAAGGTTCCAGGTCCCAGCCAAGCATTGATTCGTTCTTTGGTTTTGGGTTCGGATTCAGATACAAGCAGAATTACGGTAGTTCAAAGCGATTCTGATGTTTTCCGCGTTGATGCATCAGCATTGGGGTCAAAGCTGAAAGAGTTTGATGGTACGCGTGTTGCAAGTACCAATACCCTTGTGTTGGATGTAGGCTCAAGCTTGAATGCAAGTCAGTTGTTGCGTGGCGGTTCCTCTGTTAATGATGTGTTGGTTTTGAGTTCCCCCGCATCTTTGAATCAAACTACATTGGACTCCATCTCCCAGTTTGAAACGATTCGTCTGGATTCCAACAGTACCGAAACATTAAATGTGAAAGGTGTGAGAGGTTTGCGGTCAGTTGAACTGAGAGGCTCTGTTGCGGGCGATCAATTCACTGTAAGCAACATTCAGTTTGATAGTAACGGCACTTTGGCCCCCGAGGTATTTATTACACGTGAAAACTCTCGCATCAATGCTTTGACTGCCAACCTGAGTACTGAGACCACCGGTAACGTAGGGCAAATGCTGAATGTTGGTGTTGCTTCAGACATGGCCAAGCTGACCGTTGCAAATCCGAGAGCATTGACTTTAACCACTGAGCTGCCTGTAGTAAAGGATTTTGTTGAAGCAGTTGCAGTACGCCGCGTGATTGATAACCTTCAATTGCAGGGAGTGACCTCTTTGGTGTTGGACGCCACTTTACAAGCTGGCGGTACATTGGAGTTGGGTGGGATTACTACAGACGTACTTCGTACAGTGTCTGTAGCCAATGGTGGAGTGGGCACAACAGTATTGACCATGAACGGTATGGTTAATAAGTCTACCAATGTGGCCTTGGATATTACCGGCGGTGCTGGCTCAGACAGAATTTTCGGTTCCAATCAATCAGACAACATCCAAGGTGGTGGTGGCGTAGATCTGATTAATCTGATGGACGGCACTACGCCCCAGCGTGATCGAGTAATTTTTGAAGATGTATTGAGTAGCTTTGGAGATACTATTCTGAATTTCCGGCCAGTGGTATCAGCCGCCAATGCGACTGATAATGATGTGTTGGTGTTCGATAGAAAGTTGGCGTTTGCAAATCCCTCAACCTCCGATACTCGTGCGTTTGGGCCCGAAACAGTAACCACCCCCGGACTTCTGGGTCTTGGTTCTACAACTACAGTCACTCCAGACACTCGTATTCACATTCTAGGTACAACAGGTACCAACGATGTCAATGTGGATGCGAATGATGTAATCGTGATTATGAGCAATGCGATCCGCAATCAGCTGGGTATCACAGCTGCAGATTTGGAAGCAGGTGGCTTGACGCGGTTGACAGACGCAGTAAATAGCATCACGAATGCAACAAGTAGCGAACGATTTATTCTCTTTGTATCTAATGATGTGGATACGTTTGGATTTCAGTTCAGCCGTGTTGTGACGAATAACACGTCTACTGATGTTGATGAGACTGCATTCGCTAACCGCGTAGCTGGAAGCACTCCACTGGTCAAACTGATTGGATTGAACACTGCAAGCCCGTTGGATCAAACAGATTTTGAGTTGATCGGTTGAGAAACAAGCTAAAAGTTTAGAGAAGAGCAGCGGCCTAGTCACCAAAATGTGACTCAGGCCGTCATGTTTATAGAACCTAGAGGGAGACTGCGCGAATGGCTGCAGCAGATTTTATTAATAAGATACAAAAAATTTATATTGCTTACTATGGCAGACCTGCAGACCCAGCTGGACTTGCCTTTTGGTCTCAGCGAGCTGATCAACAGGGTATTCAGGGTGTAATAAATGCATTCGGTACTTCGCAAGAATCGCTGGATTTGTATGGCAATGGGCCCACGGTTCTGTTTGTTAGAGCGATCTACAACCAGTTGTTCAACCGTGAGCCTGATTCATCTGGATTAAGGTATTGGTCAGATCGTATTGATGGTGTATCTACCGACCCCACGGTGAGCCGTGCCCAGGCCGCTTTGTTTATTCTGGAAGGTGCCCAAGACGGCAATCCAAATGAAGGTGGTACTCCCGACTTGACCATTATTAACAAGAAGGCTGCCGTTGCTGAGGTGTTTACATCAGCGGTTAATACGCAGGCTGAAATCAATGCGTATGGTGGGTCGGATGCCGCCCAAATTGCGAGGGATTTTCTTCAGACAATCAATTCTGGTACCAATGTGAATTTGGTTGATGTGGACCCCACAATTATTCGCATTCAGCAACTGGCGACACAGTCTGGACCTAATTTCATTCTAACAACAGGCTTGGACACCATGACTGGTGGCGCAGGCGACGATATCTTTATTGCAGATAATCGAGGAACTCAGCAGGTCACTCAAACTGGCGATACCTTGAATGGCGCAGGTGGCTCCAATGACAGCCTTACAATCTTTGGCGCGGTCACTCAATTGCCATTTTTTCAGCGAATTGAAAATCTGAATTTGATTGAGGCATTTGGTAACTACAATTTGTCTGCAGTGCGTGACTTGGATGTCAATGGGGCTCAGGTGGTGAGCTCTTTGCGCACTGTAACGTTGAGTGATGTGAAAGGTGCTACCAATCTAACTCTTCCAAATTTAGGGTCAATTAGCTCAGTTGTGCTGCGTGACACCAACTTATCCAATGTGAACCCCAGGGATATTTCAGTTCAGTTCAACAAGCAGACCGCTGAGCAACAAACTGCAAGTTTGACGGTACGAAATGTCACCCTGGGTGCCAGTAAGTTGAATGTGGATGGTGCGTTTAACCAGGTTAGCCTGTCCAGTGAAGGCGTTTCTAATTCACTGGCCAATCAACTAACATTGACCTCAACTCAAACGATTGAGCGCCTTGTGGTAACGGGTGTTGCCGGTCTAGATTTAGGGCGCTTAAACGGAGGGACCTTTATACGGACAGTGGATGCTTCGTCTTTGGGTGGGGGCATTTCAGTGGGGGTCAATCCACAGGTTGGTGCAGGCGGGTCAATCGGTGCTGGTGTTACGGTGATCGGTACAGCTTTCAATGATCAAATTTCGGATTCTGCAGGTAATGACGCTCTGCAAGGCGGGGGCGGTAATGATGTGTTCCGTATATCGGTGGGTTCTGATTCCATAGAAGGTGGGGCAGGTACCGATACCTTGGTTAGCGACATCCGTGCTGTAACTGATGCAACATTTAACTCAGTTTTCAGTGTTGAAAACATAGCTACATTGGGTGCTGGAGTCGAAAGTAATATCACTTTGGGTTCCTCTGCCAATCGGGCTGGGATTACTGGGATAGCTACCGCGAATAACGCTGATTCGACTGTCGTCCTGGGGGCTGACTTTACTCGGGAATTCACTGTTAATACTCGGAATGGTCAAGATACAGTTCAGTTTAATTTAGGACGTACTGGTGGCGGGGCAATAAACACAGCCGACGGTCTCACGCCTTCTGGTGTTTCAAACAATCCTGAAAGCAAGACTGATCGGATTGTTGTTGAGGGTGGTAACTCGCTTTTCATCGGAGTGCGTCTGAATTTGGCTAATGTGGGAAATGCCGACGTTCGAGTAAGTCCTGGGGTTACTGTTGCAGATTTGGCGGTTCGCATCCAAGAACAAGACAGTGTGGGTAATCTACTGACTGGTCCAGTTGTCACAACTGACGACGAGGGTGTGTCGATTCAGTTATCTGCATCTAGCGCCGCCACTTCTACAGTTTTTAATTTGATAGATACGGCCAACAGCACTGCAATCTCAGGTGGATTCAAGTCGGTCTACCTTGGTACGTCTGGCGATGATGGCTTTTTATATACTGGGGTGGGGGCAACATTTGCCGGCGGCGGTCAAGGAGCTGATGATTTAACAGGTGCCACAGGCAATGACTATTTGTCAGGCGATGCAGGTAATGATGACCTTGAAGGTTTTGCAGGCAATGATACTTTGATGGGCGGGGCCGGGAACGACACGCTATCCGGTGGAGACGGTAACGACAGCCTGAACGGTGGTGCAGGTGATGATTCTTTACAAGACGGCCTAGGGGCTGACGTCGTAGTTGGTGCGGATGGTGATGATTTTATCCAGTTGAGTGCGGACGGTACCAAGGATGTATTTGCTGGACTGAGCGGTAACGATCAAATCACCACTCTAGATGGCGTGGGAGTTGATGAGGTGCACTTTAGGTCAGTCGATGGATCTGACACGTTGAATGGATTTAACTTTACCAACAACACTGACTTCATTGCATTCCTCGATAATGGGCCGTCGGGTGGTGTAGGCGCAGTCAACTTCGCAGCCTCTGACACAACGACTGGTGCTGCCGGTACACAGTTCTCGGCCGCTGATGTGACCACCATGGCCAACCAACCAAAGAGTTACCTGGAATTGAGCAAAGCGGGCCTTGCAGCCGCAGATTCACTACTCCATTCCAGCTTGGTACTCAAGCTGTCTGATGCCACGGCTGCTGAAGCAAGAGCAGGACTGACCTATGGGAAATCTGCTACTGAGTTGTATTTGGTGGTTGCTGGGGACGTTGCTAATTCGGTAGATATATATTTTGAGTCGAGCACAGCAGATCAGGCATCTCCCACCTTGATCGGTACATTTGTAGGTGTGAGCATAGCTGATATTAATGTGACTGATTTTGGAGTTTATTCGACGGTCTAGTAACTGCGGTACTTATCTCGATTTTGATTAGAAGGAAGGTCATCTAGGATGGCTTTCCTTTTTTTACGGCTAGGGCTTTCCCTAATTTGCCATGCTTCGTATCGACAAACTCGTCTTTAGGATCTAAATTTTGTGACTACGATTAATATGAAAACATTGGGTTGTATACTGACGAGATAGGCCAATATCGCCTCTTAATTTAAACGACAGAATCGGGAGTATTAAATGTTCAAGTTTAAAAAGACTACACTGGCACTTATGTTAGCATCGACCGCGGTGGCTGGATGTTTCAGCAGTGATGATAACAATTCTGCAACTCAAACTGGCAACAGAGGTAATGCCCTCGCTGTGACCAGTGATGGCCTTTTGATCAGCTTTGATCGTGAGAACCCTTCTGTTTCTAAAACCCGATTGCCATTGACCGGTCAAAGTACAGCCGAGACGGTAATTGGCATGGATTTCCGTCCTCGTGATTCTAGGTTTTATGTAGTCACTCGCGACTCCAGCAACCAAGGTCGTGTTTACACTTTGGATCCCAATACTGCGGCGTTAACTTTAGTAGCCAGCTTGGTTGCAAACCCAACCGACACCACAGAGCCTTATGCAGGTTTGAACGGCAGTTCCTTCGGTGTTGATTTCAACCCAGCTGCTGACGCACTGCGTATTATCAGTAATACGGGTCAAAACTTGAGGATGTTTGTTGCCAGCAACGGCACAGACCGCACTGCTGGCCAAGTGTTTACTGACACCCCACTCACGCGTACGGGTTCAACAGCGGCATTTACAGATACCGCGACTGCTTATACAAACACATTTGATGGAACCACTTCAACTCGCCAGTTCAGCATTGACTCGACTTCTGGCAGTTTGATTCAGCAATCCAACCCGAACGGCGGTATCACTGTTACCGCTGCGCCGTTGTTTGCCACTTCTTCACCAGTCACGTCCAGCAATGGATTTGATATTGATGGCCGCAACAACGTGGGTTATGCCGTGCTGAACGTTGGCGGGTCGACTGGTTTTTACTCTATCGCAATTCCAGACTCTACCGCTACATTGCCGCAAGCAGCACCGGCCGCAACCCTTGTGGGTGCTGCGCCAGCGAGTAATATTGTAGGACTTGTAATTGACCAACCTGCTGCACCAACAGTTGTAGCTTTGGATGGCAATGCAGCAGGAGCGCAACGCTTGTTGAACTTTGGATTGCGTAATTCCAATGCGGCCACTGCAGTAAGTATCACTGGTTTGAGTGCTGGGGAGTCCTTGCTGTCTTTGGACTACCGTCCTGCAACAGCTAAGATTTATGGCTTGTCCAGCCTGGGTCGAGTGTTTACTGTAGACAATTCAACAGGTGCTGCCGTTGTGGTGTCAACCTTGAGTGTGGCCCCACAAATTGTTGCAGGTTTGGCCGCTGGTAAGTCTTACTCTGTAGACATAAACCCAGCAGCTGATGCCTTGCGCATTGTCAGCTCAAGTCAAGGTGGCTCTTCTGAGAACTATCGTGTGCCTGGAGCCAACCTAGAAACTACAGGTGCAACCACTACTGACACACCACTTGCATTCGCTGCCCCAGAACCAACACCTAATACTTTCAGTGTTGTTTCTGTGGTTTACACCAATTCGTTCGCAAACCCACGTCCAACAGCAACTCGTATGTTTGACATTGATGCGACAAACAGCAGACTGCTGCAGCAAACAAACCCCAACGGCGGCACTTTGGCCGCTATCGGAAGTTTGGGTGCTACCTACAGCGGGTTTGGTGGAATTGATGTATCGGGTGGCGACAACGGTGCACGTTTAATTGCTTTGCGCTCTGGTATTTCTGGTGCATACAGCCTGTTCAATTTGGACTTGGCCACTGGTGCTGCCTCTGCTGCAGCAATGGCCTCAGGCACCAATGAAATTGGTACCGGTGCAAATGCAGGTACAGCACTCCGTGCAGTGACAGTGAAGTTCTAATACCTCATTGGTCTGCAATCGATGTAAAAACCCATCCAACCTTAGATTTGGGTGGGTTTTTTCGTTTTTGAGCTAACTTTTCTGCGCATGGAAGTTAAAGCGATAAAAGTTACCCAGTAAGCCAAAATCAACAAGTGGTCTGAATGGTCTTTGAAAATTAGACTAAGTAGGCTTAGAGGTAATAAGACTAAGAAATTCCATAGGATATAAATGGAAGTGACATGGTGTTGTTTAAGCTCGGTATTGTCAAATAGCCTCTGATAGGTGTGGTCCCTGTGCGCTACGCTTAGCTTGGCTTTGCGCTTTATTCTTTGTGCAAGCGTGTAGGTGGCATCCAGAACAAATATTGCTCCTACAATAAGCCAGAATTGGTAGGTCAACGCGGCTTGGCTGATGCTAGCAATTGCCAACATAAACAGCAAATAGGCTTGAGAAAGGCTGCCAGAGTCCCCTAGAAATATGCGTGCGGGATGCCAGTTGATGACGATGAAACCAAGGCTACAAGAGGCCAGGACAAGTAGTAGGGGGCCATAGAATTGTTTCATGTGGTGCCCAATTTCTATACCTTGCGTCGTCGCTAAAAGACAAATCCCCAGCAGCCCGGATATGCACATATAAAGAGTTTGACTGCTGGCTAATCCATCCAAACCGTCCATAAAATTATACAAATTCAACCACCACATCAGACCAAGCAATCCAATTGGGGTGATTATCCAAATTGGCAACTCCCCAAAAAATGGGATGCCTGTTGTTGGCATGGGGTGAATGGCATAAATTGACAATAGAGCAAATACAGTTTGTAAAAGTAGCCTTAACTTTGGACTAAGGCCCATCACATCGTCTACTGCACCCATGGTACCAATGAGCGTGGTAACGGCTAGTACCTCAATCCACAATACCTCCGGTTGCAAATTAACGCCTGAAAACAGTTGGAAAAATAAGGTGCAAACAATAAAACTTACAAGAACAGCGATCCCACCGCCCCTAGGTGTTGGTTTGGCATGGCTTGAACGAGAGTTTGGTTTATCTACGAGACCAAGATATGGAGAAACTCTGGCCAGGGCCCTAGCCAGAACGTAGCTTAGACAGAATGCCAGAAATGCAATTGAAGCAATGAGCCCTGCAAATGACTCATTAAAGGTGAGGTTCAAGTTACACTTCCGGAAGGTAAAGCGTGCATTTTAATGCCTAAGTGGGCGAAAGTGGGGTAGATCAAGTGGCAGTCAGCAGCACATTAACGAATGATTCAGACAAAGTACAAGCCATCTACAACGCCTTCTATGGACGCCCGGCAGACCCAGATGGCTTGGCGTTTTGGGTTGGGCGTTTGCAGGCTGCGGGTGGCGACCTAAAAGCCATTTTGCCAGCATTTGGTAACTCTGCTGAATCCAATGCGTTGTATGGTTTGAATTCACCATCTGCTGCGGTGGTGACCAAAATCTACAATATTATTTTAGGTCGAAATCCAGATGCAGCTGGGCTGAATTTCTACATCAACAAGTTAGATAGTGGGGAACTCACTCGATCTGAGGTGGCGTTTGCAGTGTTCGACGGAATTAACCCCAATGACTCTGTTGATGGCGCTTTAACCTTGAATAAACTCCGGGTTGCCAACGCATTTACTTTTAATCTTGAAAATAATCCGAGTTTTGACTTGGGCTACCAAGGTGAGCCCGCCGCAATTGTGGGGCGAGATTTATTGCAGCAAGCATCCAGAAGTGGCTCTGATACGAATGATCTTTTAAGGGGCGTCACCGACTTTATGCAGGAGCGGCTGGTCGATAATCTACGAGGTGTAGCAGCAGACCCGTTTGATTTTGAGCTAGTGTTCTCAAACGCAGGCGCTCGCAATAACGCAGCTCTATTTCAGGCCGCCTTTGACAAATTGGAGACTTTCTTTTTCAAAGGCTTGCCCAGCTACACCAATCCTGCAGATGGTCGAACTTATGATGATCTTCGTGTTTCAATCTCTGTGCGCTCCATTGATGGTGAATCTGGAACGGTAGGGTTTGCTGGCCCTGATTTTCTTCGTCCGGATGGTGATCAGTTGCCTTTTTTGGGCAGCATGGTTTTCGACTCCGCGGACATAAGTTCTTTAATTGCAGATGGAATTTTTGATGAGGTTGTGATCCACGAGGCTCTTCATATATTGGGATTTGGCACCTTGTGGCCAGAGCGTGACCTTAATTTAGTGAGCGGCAGATACAACGGCACACAGGGTGTGTTGGAATACAGAGCTTTGACTGGCAATGAGAACTTGACATTTGTGCCTTTGGAGCAAGGCGCAGGTGAAGGTTCTGATGACGCGCATTGGTTGGAGAGTCTTTTTCAAGCTGAGATTATGACTGCCTTTGTTGACAACAATGCGCCATTTGCGCGTTTAAGTTTGGCAGGGCTTGAGGATTTGGGATATGACCTTAACTACAGCAAGGCGGAGTTTTTTGCGTTGTAGTTCACATCAGGCCCGGATCAAGCATAGATTGATTCTCAATTCCTGATAATCTTTGGACCTTGTAATTTTGGAGTGTTTAGGCATGGCAACAGTAACAATTGACGGAAAGCCCTATGAACTGGATCAACTTAGCGACGTTGTCAAACAACAGTTGATGAACTTGCAAGTGGCCGACCAGAAAATCATCGCATTGCAGCAAGATTTGGCGTTGATGCAAACAGCTCGTTCTGCCTATGCTCGCATTTTGAGCGAAAACTTGCCCAAGCAGTAATTGGGTTTGTGTATTCGGATGTGTTAAGAAAACCTCATCGCTTGATGAGGTTTTTTTATTTCTATGAGCCTAATCCCCGCGCCTGAATTTAACTGGGGTTTACTAATATTTAGTAAATGACTACAAATGGCGGTATGGATCAACGAATGCCATTCAACGTGTTCTGTTCCAATCGTTGCGGCACTTCATAAACACGGGTACACGGGAATTTAGATCGCTGACGGTTAAGGTCCGGCTTTCACCCACTTGTAAGTAGACTTCGCTGATTGCATCCGAAAACTGGATTTGGCATTTTTTAGGATGTTCAGTGTTTTGATTGGTGATGGCCAGTTCAATGCTCTTGCAACTTTCCTTCAAAACCGCTTTGGTTGTGCCTTCGGAAATGTCTTTCTCCACTGGCGATTTGGCGCATATCGAACCATCTTGCCTCTGGCTAAGGTCGGTACCCGCAGGGAACTGGTCTGCCGTGGGCATGGGTACTACCACGCAGGCACTTAGCCCCAATAGTGCACTACCTAAAAGAGCCAATCGGACTGTTTGGCTTGCTGTTTTGTCATTTGTTTTTTTGATTTTCATTTAGAGTCACCCTGTCTTCAACGTTCTAAAAAACTAAAACAGCACCAGTGTATAACGCGGGTGCTGTTTGGTTAAGTCTGTTCTTTAACAGTGTGACAATAACAGGGCGCTATTTTTAAAAATGTGATTTATAGGCAATTCCTGCTGACACTGAATCAACACCACTCTGGCCCAAGGTCGTTGCCAAATGGATGTTCAAATGGCCGGGGCCGAATGCCTTCACTGCACCAATGCTAAGCAGCTGAAAGTCCCCATCCGGGCGCGGTGCTGAAATGGTGGCCAGTGTGTTTTGGTCTGGGCCCATGCGGATTTTCAGGTCATCGTCGTTCATGTCATGTTCAATGCTGTAGCGCAGCAGGGGTCTCCAACCGTCTTTGTTGATTGGATCTTTGCTCACAGCCAAGCCCACGCTGACCCGTTCGGCTTTGTATTCAGTTGCCCCAAAACTTAAGCTTGCCGCACCGTTGGACTCGTTGTAAGCATCCAACTCAATTTTTTCATCGGTGTAGCTGATTTGCGGGTTGAGCGTCCAGCCGTTGCCTGCACTGTGAATGTAACCGCCGCCCACACGCACTGATGTAAAGTCAGATTTCGGGCTGGATATATAGCGTTCCTCCGCAGCACCTAGCCTGAACTTGCGCTCCAAATCGTAGTCCATTCGGCCCATGGCCACAGCACCATTGACATACACATTTTTGGACAAAGCCACCGTTGTGAACAAGCTGCCGATGTACAGGTCGGTGTCAAACCCGCCCGCGTTGTTGTCAAAGTCGGTTTGAGCCCGGTCAATGCTGATGCCTGCGCCCACCAAAGCATTGCCAGTAACCATGCGGTCAGCGCCCAGTTTCAGGATTTGCGTGTCGGTGTTCAAACCCACTTGTACCTGTTGTTGGTCTGAATTGTAGTTGCCCAATTCCGCACCGCCGTACCATTCTGTATGGCCGATTGGCCGCACAGATTTTTCGCCCTTGTCATTTTCCTGCACCAAGGCAAAAGCGCTCAGGCGATTTTCTAAACCCAATGCATGCTGGCGAATGGGCGTTAATGGTGCCGCTGCAAGTACGCCGTTGATTCCAGCCGCTTGCAGGCCAGCAAACGCGGCTTCGCCAAACATGCGTTGTGCGGCGGCGGTGGGGTGCACGCCATCGGCAAAAATGCGGGTTTCGCTGTCAGGCGTGGCGTTGACGCCCCGAATGCACAGCAAGCTGGTGTTAAATGCGTTGTCCGCCCCAGTGGCTTGGGGGTTCAAACCACAAGCAGGAACGGTGGCTGCGTTTTGCGCGGTAAAGCCATATTTAACAGGGTCGGCCAGAATGGCGCTGAGTATTTTGCTGGAATTAACCACCACCGCGCCTTTTTGGGCTGCTTGCTGGTTGAGCGTGGTGTTGAACGAGTCTGCCAGTGCCGTCAGCAAATTCGCTGCGCCGGGGGCACCCCCTTCAATTAATCGGGCTTGTGGTGTAATGCCCAGGTTGGGCACTGTAACCACCACAATATTGCTTGCGCCAGCAGCTTTCAGTCGATCAATTTGCGCCAGCATGTCGGTAGCGGCTGCAGACATGGCTGCCAAGCCTTGCTGCGGGGTTTGGGCACCGGCGGCAATGGTTGCAAATTGAACAAACCCGTCGTTGGAGCCCGCCCACAAGGCCACCAAGTCATTGCGGGTAAAGCGGGGCGAGTCTGCCAGCAGGCGATTGACCTGCTCAGTCACCGGAATGGTGGTAATGCCTTGCGCTGGGTTGTTGCCGATGCCTGCAGGGTTTGCCACGCGGGATCCACCTTGCGCGTAGTTGCCACCATTGGGCTGGGCAGCAGCCGGTAGGCCGTTGATAACATCCACATCAATGCGGATACCCAGTTTGTCGGCCAGTACCTGATTCCACATTTGTGAAGTGGGCCCATTGGTGGTGAATTTCATGCGGTTTGGGATGGCGGCAGCCGGTACACCCGCACCCAATAGGCCTTGAGTGGCTGAGGCGGTGTAAGCCCCGCCATCGCTCAAGCTGTCACCCACCACAAACAGGCGATCCACACGAAATTCATCGGCGTAAGCACTTGCGGGGAAAAGGGTTGGAATGATGATGGCAGTGGTCAAGCTGATGGCCTGAGCCAAGGTGGTTTTTCTCATGATGTCGTCCTCGGGATTGATTGTTGTAAGTATTGTTATTAAGCATTCAATGGCCATTTATCATAGCCGAACCGAAATTTTGTGACATCCGTATTTACCAGCCATTTATCACACGTGATTGCAGAAATGCTTCTTTTTTAAAATCATGAAAAAAGTGGATGTGCTTTAGCGCATGGCTCTGGAGTGATCCCTTACAATCGACCCCATAAGCGCAACATAAAAATCATCACAATCGGGGCAAAACGGTGGGAATTCGAATTCTGGTTCTGGGTGCCAATGGTCAAGTGGGCTTTAGCCTTGCACACCATGCAAAGCCGGCTTTGCTGGATACATTGGATGCAGTCGTAAGTTATGGTCGCGACAAGGTTGACTTCACCAAGCCCGATCAAATTGTGAATGCGATGAAGGACGTGCGTCCCGATGTGGTGATTAACGCCAGCGCCTACACCAATGTGGAAAAGGCTGAAGACGAGCCCGAGCTGGCCCGTCAAGTCAACGCCATTTCCGTGGGCGTGTTGGCTGAGCAAGCCAAAAAACAGGATGCCGTGTTGGTGCATTACAGCACTGACTATGTATTTGACGGCACATCCAACCGCCCTTATTTGGAAACCGATGCCACCAACCCCCTCAGCAGTTATGGCCGCAGCAAGCTGGAAGGCGAGCAGTTTTTGCAGCAAGTGGGTGGGCATTGGGTGGTGTTCCGCACGGGCTGGGTGTATGCCCAGCGGGGTGGAAACTTTTGTAAAACCATGATCCGTTTGGCGCAAAGCCGGGATCAGCTGAATGTGGTGGATGACCAACGTGGCGCGCCCACCCCAGCCTCTTGGTTGGCCGAGCTGGGTTTGACCGTAGCGGGTGTGGCGGTGCAGTCACGCTACAAAACCATGGGCAAAATGGCACCTACTTTTTTGCCGGATTACCCGCAGGGCATTCCTTCTGGGGAAATTTTCAATGCCAGCGCGTCAGGCGAAACCACTTGGTACGACTATGCTGCCATGGCTGTGGAATTGGCGCTGAAAAAGGGGTTGGTTAAAAAAATGCCTCAGATTAACCCTGCCAAAACCGCCAGCATGGGCTTCAAGGCGCAGCGCCCTGCCTACTCGGTGTTGAACAACAGCAAGCTGAAAGACGCTTTCCGCCTAAACCCGCCGGAATGGTCGCGTGGGGTTAAAAATTTGATTGCAACACTGGACGAGGTTTAATGGCGATGCTGTTGTCTAGGTTGAAGGCTTGGGTGCTTTGGGTATGCATCGGTTGGGTACAAACCGTTGCGGTTCAGCCTGTTTTGGCACAACCATCTGTTCAACAACCCGCTCAACAGAGTGCCCAACAAAGTACTCAAACCGCCGACAAAGCAGCCATCAACCAGGAGTTGCATCAAACCATATTGAAGGAGCACACAGGCTTCAAGGTGGGGAAAACCACCGACGGCGGTGGCCCCACCTATGTGTTTTTTGACCCCCAATGCGAGCATTGCATGTACCTGTGGCAGCAGGCCAAACCCTTGGCCAGCAAGTACCAATTGACATGGATACCCGTTAATTTGTTGGGTGAAAAAAGCCTTGTTCAAGGGGCTGCTTTGATTGGGAGTAAAACCCCGGTCAAGCTGATGGACCAGTATAAAACTCAATTTGAAAAACCAGGCGACAAACTGAATGCAGAGGGCAAGCCTGTGCCCGCTGAGTCCAAAATGCCGCTCAATGCCATGCCGCTCAATGGCATTCCGCCCCAAGCCCTGCAGGACAAAATCAGAACCAACTTCGTCTTGCTACAAAAGCTGGGCTTTGACAGCGTGCCTTTGGTGGTGCGTTACAACGAAAAAACCAAAACCTTCAGCGCCGACATTGGCGGCATGACCACCCTGGGCCTAGATGACTTATTAAAAGCTCAGTAAAGACTCAATGAATCCTCAGCACGGTGAACTTCACCGATGCCCAAGCCCCTGCCGTCACCAAAGCCATCCACACCAGCACCATGCCCAATGCGGTTAAGCCGCTGGGCTGTGAGAATGCAAAGTCACTGTCAAATTGGCGTATCCATTGCCCTGCAGCCGTGTCCGCCAAATGCATGGCCAAACTTACTCCGGCATAAGCCAACGCAAATGCAACCAAAGCCAAACTCAGCGACCACCACAGGGTGGGGCGGCCCACTTCTGTGTCGGTCGCACCCAAGGCTTTCAGCACATGCACTTCTTGCTGGTTGCGAATTAACTGCAGCCGCACCGTGTTGAATGTAACCACCAGCACCATGGCTGCAATCAAACCGGCCAAGCCAATTGCAATCAATTGGGCACCACCCAATACCGATTGAAGGCGCTTTACCCACTGGGCGTCATACTGCACCAGCTCCACATCTTTGTATTTTTTCCACTGGTCAATTTTGTTTTCCAGCGCTTGGGTGTCGGTTTCACCGCTGATGGAAAGCCCCACAATCACCGTGTAGGGCAGGGGGTTCTCTTCCAGGCTGGTGGCCAGTTTCGGGTTTTGGCTTTGGGTGCGCAGCTTGTTCAGCGCCTCTTCGGGGCTAACCACCGTTACACTGCTTAAATCAAAGTCGCGCTTCAGCTGGGACGCAGCTTCTTTCACTGACTCGTAAGGCGCATCCGGCCTAAAGTAGAGGCTAATTTCAGGGTCGCCTACCCAACGGTCCATGGATGGAACAATGGCCGACAAACCCTGTGCAATCGACCATGGCATGGCCAAGGCAACCGCCAAAACCAGTGCATTGAACAGGTGGCCCAAAGGCTCGTCGGTCCACAGCTTCAAGCCTGCCGACATGGAAAACCATTGCAATCTCAGCCAGCGCATCGTGTAAGTCTCATGAATTTAAACTCCGTAGGCTTTGTTCAGGAAATTGGGGTCAATCTCCTTGGGGGCCGCAGTTCCTCGGCCTTGGGCGTCGGCCAGCGGCACAATTGCGCCGTCTGCCAACTTAAGCTGATGGGTGACGCGGTTAAAGCGGTGTGACTCATGGGTGGCCACAATCACCGTTACCCCGGCTTTGTTGAATTCTTCCAGCAGGGCCACCACGCGTGATGCAGACACATCATCCAACTGTGCCGTCGGCTCGTCGGTCAACACCATGGCAGGGCGGTTTACTACCGCGCGGGCAATTTGCAAACGCAGTTGCTGCCCACCTGATAATTCGCTGGGCATCATGCGGTCGGTGTGGGCCAAACCCACACGGGCCAAAGCGGCTTTGACCCGGCCTTGAATGTCAGCTTCAGACAAGCCCACCACCCGCAAAGGCAAGGCCACGTTGTCAAAGCAATTGCGATTGTCCAGCAGGGGCACATCAAAACCGGTGTAGCCCACCGAGCGGCGGTAGTGCGAGCGCTCCCTGCGGGACAACTTGGCGATTGAACTGTTACCAACCATGATGTCGCCTTGGGTGGGCTGTTCAAACGTGGCCAACAAGCGAAGAATAGAACTTTTACCCGCGCCGGAATGCCCTTCCAACAGCGTGAACGAGCCCTTGGGCAATTCAAAATTCACGCCTTTGAGTGCTGCATGCTGGCCGTACTGCAAGGTGACGTTTTTGAACTGAATCATGCGGAGGTTCCCGTGGCTGGTTGCGGGCTTTGGTCCATACCCACTAGGGCATTTGCAAAGTCGCGGGGCTTGAATGGGCGCAAGTCTTCCATTTTTTCACCCACACCAATAAAGGCCACCGGTACCCGCGTGCTCATGGCCATGGACGCAATAATGCCACCTTTGGCTGTGCCGTCCAGTTTGGTCACCACCAGGGCGGTTAGGCCCAAAGCCTCGTCAAATGCTTTGATTTGTTGAAGGGCATTTTGGCCGTTGCTGGCGTCCACCACCAACACAATTTCATGCGGGGCGTCGGGCTTGGCTTTGTTCAATACTTTCTTGATTTTTTTCAGCTCTTCCATCAAGTGCAATTGTGTGGGCAAGCGGCCTGCTGTGTCGGCAATCACAATGTGTTTGTAATGGGCCACGGCAGATTGCACCGCGTCAAACAGCACAGCCGAAGGGTCTGCACCCTGTGAAGAAATAATTTCCACATTGCTGCGTTTGGCCCACACATCCAGTTGCTCACGTGCGGCAGCGCGAAAGGTGTCGCCTGCAGCCAGCAACACGGAATAGCCAATTTCTGCCCAATGGTTGGCCAGTTTGCCAATGCTGGTGGTTTTACCCGCACCATTGACCCCGACCACCATAATGACCATGGGCCTCGCCCGGTCCACGCCCATATTGGTTTCCAAGGGGCGAAGCAAATCAAAAATAGCGTCGCGCAACACTTGCCGGGCATCCTCGGCTTTGTACAAAGCCTTTTCCAGCACGGTGTCGCGCACCTTTTTCATCAGCAGCTCGGTGGCCGGCAGGCCACAATCAGCCAGCAGAAGGCGTTCTTCCAGTGCTTCAAAAAACTCTTCGTCAATCTTCTGGCCAGTGAATGCGGAGGCCAGGCCCGAGCGGGTTTTGGTCAAACCACTTTTGAGGCGGCTTAACCAGTCTTTTTGTTGCCCTGGGATTTCCATGCGGCTGAACTCCAAACAAGAGTGCCCGTGAACGAAATGCTGAAAATGGGGTCACAGGCATAGAATACGATGGGTCTTATTCTACCATTGGCGAGACAGTCGCCCGGGTGTGATCCGATGAAGCCAATCAGCATAGGTGTGGATTTGATGAGCAGTAACAAGCAATTCGAAGTAAAACAGAGCGCAAGGCTCAACAACGCCGTCTCAAAAGCAATTTCTTCAGCCAAATACAAGGCCATGTTAGCGGCTAGCTCCTTGGTGGTTTTGGCCGCTTTGGCGTGGACTCAGTCTGCGCAAGCAGCCGACGGGGATGTCAGCGAATTCAAATTCAACAACGGTTTGCGGCTGATCGTGAAAGAAGACCACCGCGCACCCACCGTGGCCCACATGGTGTGGTACAAAGCCGGCTCGCTGGACGAGTTCAATGGCACCACCGGTGTGGCCCATGTGCTGGAACACATGATGTTCAAGCAAACCAAAACCCTAAAAGTGGGCGAGTTTTCCAAAAAAGTAGCGGGCTTGGGTGGGCGTGACAACGCCTTCACCAGCCGCGATTACACGGCATATTTTCAGCAAATCCAGTCCAAACACCTGCTGGACATGATGAAGCTGGAAGCCGACCGGATGAGCAACCTAATCCTTTCTGAAGCCGAGTTTAAAAAAGAAATTCAGGTGGTGATGGAAGAGCGACGCTGGCGCACCGATGACCAAGCGCAAGGCAAGTTGTATGAAGCCTTCCTGGCCACCGCGTTTACATCCAACCCCACCCGCAACCCGGTCATTGGTTGGATGGACGATTTGCAGTCCATGACTTACAAAGACGCCCAGCTTTGGTACAAAACTTGGTACACCCCGCAAAACGCAATTGTGGTGGTTGTGGGCGATGTGAATCCCAAACAAGTCCAGCAGTGGGCCGCAGCCACCTACGGCAAAATCAAGGGCCACGCCTTGCCAGACCGCAAACCCCAGCGCGAGCCCGAGCAAGAAGGCACCCGCCGGGTGGAGGTGCGCGCACCCGCTGAAAACCCCTATGTGATTGTGGGTTTCAAAACCCCCCGCCTTGAGAATGTAGACAAAGACACCGAGCCCTATGCTTTGGCTGTGCTAAGTGCCGTGCTGGATGGTTACCCCGGCGCACGCTTAGGCCGTGAAATGGTGCAAGGCAGCCAAGTTGCTACCCAAGCAGGAGCCAGTTACGACATGACTGGCCGTGGCCCTTCCTTGTTTTACTTGGATGCAACACCCACCCAAGGCAAAACCGTGGCCGACATGGAAGCCGCATTGATTGCCCAAGTTAAAAAAGTAGCGGATGAGGGCATTACCGAAGCGGAGCTTAGCCGGGTGAAGTCCCAACTGGTGGCCAGCCAAGTGTACAAACGCGACTCCCTGTTTGGTCAAGCGCAGGAAATTGGCTCCACCCTCACCATTGGTTTTCAAGTGGCAGACATCGACAAGATGATTGCCAAGTTGAAGGCTGTGACGCCCGAGCAGGTGAAAGCTGTGGCGGGCCAATACTTCAGCCCCGAGAAAATGACTGTAGGCACCTTGTACCCGCTGCCAATTGACCCAAACGCCAAGAAAAACCGCCCGCGTGGTTTGGCTCACTAATTTCAGACACACCGTTCAGGCACACCGAGCGTGTAGATGCTGTAAGAGGATGTAAAAAAAATATGAATAAGTTGTACTCGATGAATTTGCCAAAGTTTCGCGTGCCATTCGCATTGGTTGGGCCAGCAGTTTTTGCAGCTCAGGCGCTTTTTAGCCCGGCTGCATACGCCACCTTGCCCATTGAAAGCTGGAAAACCCAGTCAGGTTCCACCGTCATGTTTATGCGCACCGAAGCTTTGCCCATGCTGGATATTCAGATGAGCTTTGCCGCCGGTGCGCGCGCCGTACCCACGGGCAAGGAAGGTGTGGCCGGTATGACCGCGGGTTTGATTGGCAAAGGCACGCCCAAGTTGGACGAAAACCAAATTTCCGATGGTTTTGCTGACACCGGCGCTCAATTTGGCAGTGCAGCCTCGCAAGACAACGCCACAGCCAGTTTGCGTACCCTAACCACCGAGCCCGAGCTGTCCAAGTCCATCGAACTGTTCAAAACCGTGGTGCAAAACCCGGTGTTCAAGCAAGACGTGTTGTCTCGGGAGTTGAACCGCAGCTTGGCCGCATTCAAAGAATCCCTGACCAAGCCCGCCACCTTGGCTGACCGTGCTTTTTACCAAGCGTTGTACCCCAACCACCCCTACGGGCGCTTGGCGACAGAGCAATCCCTGCAGTCCATTACCGTGGCTGATTTGGAAAGCTATTACAAAACCCGCTACTTGGCAGGCAACACAGTCGTGTCCATGGTGGGCAACCTGAACCGCGCTCAAGCGGAAAAGCTAGCCAATGAACTGACTGCTGGGCTACCCCAAGGCAAACTGGCCGAAAACGCCATGGGTAGCGCCGATTTCCAAGCGCTTCAAACCCCACTGAAAGCCCAAACCATCCAAATTGCGCACCCCGCAGCGCAAAGCCACATACAAGTGGGTCTGCCCGCTTTGCGCCGTGGCACGCCTGATTACTTCAAACTGCTAGTGGCCAACCACGTCATTGGCGGTGGCGGTTTTGTGTCCCGCTTGATGAAGGAAATCCGTGAAGACCGTGGCTTGGCCTACAGCGCGTCCAGCTACTTCATGCCGATGGGCGACCCCGGCCCCTTCCAGGCCAGCGTTCAAACCAAAAAAGAGCAAACCAACGAAGCCCTCAAAGTATTGAACGACACCCTGCGCAAGTTCATCGACAAAGGCCCAACCCAAGCCGAGTTGGATGCAGCCAAATCCAATTTGATTGGTGGCTTCCCCCTGCGGATTGACAGCAATTCCGACCTGGTGGGCAACCTGACCATGATGGGCCTATACGGCATGCCATTGAATTATTTGGACACTTGGACTGATGAGATTGCCAAAGTCACCCTGAAAGACGCCAAAGAGGCATTTGCCCGCCACGTCAACTCAGACAAACTAACCACCGTGGTGGTGGGCGGGCAGGAGTAATTTGTTTTGACTTCCACAGTGAGAATCATTGGTGGGGCGTGGCGCAGGCTGCACCTGCCCATTGCCCCAGTGGAAGGTTTACGCCCCAGCCCGGACCGTGTGCGTGAAACCTTATTCAACTGGCTAGGGCAAGACTGCACCGGTTGGTCGGTGTTGGATTTGTTTGCAGGCACCGGCGCATTGGGTTTTGAAGCGGCTTCACGCGGCGCTTCGGAAGTGTGTTTTGTAGAAAGCAACAAGCTTGCTGCCCAACAGTTGCGGCTGAATGTTGAAAAACTTCATCAAAACACATCATCGGGAAAAAGCGGTGATGTTGCCCCAAGCCCCGCGCCCAAGCTGCAAGTTCAGCAAGCCGATGTAGGGCCTTGGTTGGCTCAAAAACATAGCCAACCCCAAAGCCGCTTCGACTTGGTGTTTGCAGACCCACCTTTCCGCAGCGACTGGATGGATAAAATCCTGCCCCACATCGCCAAACTTGTGCAGCCGGGGGGAATCATTTACCTGGAGTGGAGCGAATGCCTGTTCGACCAAGTTCCGCGTAAAGGTGTCGAACCCACGGCCAACGCCCTTGCTGACCGCATGAAGATCGCAAAAATTGACGCATTGCGGTATTTAAAAGCAGGTCAAGTGCACGCCCATCTGGTCGGAATACCCGCCTTGTGATACAACACGCATATCTGTAGTGATAAAAAATACAAGAAGACCAACATTTGGAGAGTTTCCGATGCGTGTGGCCGTATATCCCGGCACTTTTGATCCGCTGACCCGAGGTCACGAAGATTTGGTGCGTCGTGGTGCAAAAATTTTCGACAAACTGGTGCTGGGTGTGGCGGATAGCCCCAACAAGCGCCCGTTTTTTAGTATGGACGAGCGGGTTCAAATCGCTACCGAAGTGCTTTCCCACTACCCCAATGTGGAAGTGAAAGGCTTTCGGGGGCTGCTGAAGGACTTCGTCCGCTCCAACAACGCGACCGTGATTATTCGCGGATTGCGCGCTGTCAGCGATTTTGAATATGAATTCCAAATGGCCGGTATGAATCGCTACTTGCTGCCCGATGTGGAAACCATGTTTCTAACCCCCTCGGACCAGTACCAGTTTATATCCGGCACCATTGTGCGTGAAATCGCCTCGTTGGGTGGCGATGTCAGTAAATTCGTTTTCCCATCGGTGGAGCACTGGCTCAATACCAAGTTAGACCTTAAGCCAGATTCCAAAGCAGCCAACGGAACCTGAATGTTATGGCTTTGATCATCACTGATGAATGCATCAACTGCGATGTGTGCGAACCAGAATGCCCCAATGGTGCCATCACCATGGGACAGGAAATCTATGAGATCGAGCCCAGTAAGTGCACCGAATGCGTGGGTCATTTTGATGCGCCCCAATGCGTTGAAGTGTGCCCGGTGGACTGTATCCCCAAAGACCCAGCAAACCCGGACACGCAATCGACTTTACTGGGGAGATTCTTCAAACTGCACCCCGACAAAACACCGTATTTGCCCACAGAGCTTACGCCCGGGCAAATGCGCTAAGTCGATTTTATTTTTTGCACCAAACCCCGCTTAATGGTTTTTCTGAGTTCGCCTTGGGCTGACTGCTTTGTTGCCTAAACCACCCGTCCTGCCAAAACCAATACGATGTGGACACCTCACAGCCCAACACCCTGGTTTGGGCTTGGGCGGGAGTGCCCTCACTTCCGGGAATCGTCGCTGGCGTAATTTCAGCCGTGGTGGTGTCGTTTAAGTTGCGGGCTTGCTTCAACAGCAAATCAAAGGTCCAAGCTTCTGCATTTTCATGGGTGAATGTCCATTCGGCTTGCTTGAAAAGAAAGTCCTGTGCGGGCAGCCCGCCCTCAATCTGTCTGGATGAAAATGCGGCTTGGTGGTCCGCTGGCGAATCCAAACGGCTAATGTAAGTTCGGAGTTCAGACGCTTGCAGTTTCAAAAATGGATCGTTGCCATCCTGACGTAAAATCAGCGAGCCCACAGCAACACTGCCCGACCACGGGTAGCTGCTTGGGCCACTGAGCCAATTGCCAGTGAAGTCAGACTCGACTTCATCAAATTTCCAAGCTTCACTGTTTACGCCGCTGCTGTTGGGCGCGTGGTTGAGCAAAGCTTGTTTGGCTCTGATGCTGACATAAAGCTGATTGGGCTTTTGCTGCGGGGCAGGTGCCGAAGCTTTGGAAGAGTCAGATAATTTGATGCCTGCGCTGAGGGCACCAGTGCCATTTTCGTCACTGAACATTCCCGATTGAACGGGGGACTTGTACTTCAACTCCTCAACGCTTAATCCAAATTCTGAGCCCGGCATTTGAGTGATTTGATTGAGAAACTCCACCTGCTCCCATTCCATGTTTTGAATGTGGAACTTGCGGGTTTCACCTTGGCTATTCTTGTTCTCGTTTTCAAGCATCAGCCTCGCCTGCGCCCACACCCGCATGGGCATGCTGTGCCAGCAGCGAATGGGTAGGCCTTCGCAGTCTTGTTGCGTGGTTTTGATGGAGCGCAAACCCTTCAGCTTCAAGTCCGAAACCACCCATTCACCCCGCCGCCAACCTGCAATTTGGCCTAATTCCACCCTAAGCAGGCCCACATCCAATCGGTCCGCATTCGCCTTGCTTTTAATTTGGATGCCCGACACCATCAGCACCGGCTTGTGTGACAAACCCAGCACCACGCTGTCGATTTGAATGTCGTATTCCGGAAGTTTTGTTTGCAGCTCGGTTAGATAACCTTTCCACATCAATCGAGGTGCGGGTACCCCGTGGGCAATCAGCCCAACTGCGGTGATTAGAACGAAAAATGCGACCAAGCGTTTCATGTCAGGCGAGATTGTTACTACGGGTTCCAAGCTAACATGGATTTGTTTACTTCAATTCTGCGTCAATCATTAATGAAGATTTAAGCAGCGCGGCGTCCTCGGCCCGACCACCACTGGCCAGCCTGATTCACCACCAAACCCATCAAAACCGCGCCACTACCCAGCCACTGCAATTGGGATGGGACCTCCCCATACGCTGCGGCTGCAGCCGCCAAGCCCACCACCGGAACCAAAAGTGAAAAAGGCGTAACTTTGCCTGCGGTGTGCCTTTGTAAAAGGGTGGTCCACAAAGTGTAGGCCATCAGGGTGGCAAGCCAGGCCAAATACAAAACCGATGCGATGGATGTTGCATCAAGGCTCATGAGTTGAGCTTTAACAGAAGGCCAGCCCTCAGTCCAGATTGCAATACCCGCGAACGGAATAACCGGCACCACACTGGTCCACACCACGAAGGGAAAAGGTTCGTAGCTGCCATTCTTGTTGGCAAGTCGCACCACAATATTGGAGCAAGCCCACATAAAAGCTGCGCATGCCGTTAGCACAAAGCCAATCAGCGTCATTTGCCCCGGCCCTTCACCATGTGCTGAGGCGATTGCAATCAATCCAGAGAATGCGAGGATCAATCCCCACAGCTGCCAGCTGCGTGCACGCTCGCCCAAAAACTGCGTGGCAAGCAACAAGGTAAAAAACGCTTGCATTTGCATCACCACAGACGCCATTCCGGCAGTCATACCCAGCTGCAAACCCCAAAACAAAAACCCAAACTGGCCCAAGCCCTGTGCCAAGCCATACGCAATAATGTACCGCCAAGGCAAATCCGGTTTGCCCACCCACAACAGAAAGGGCAGTGAGGCCGCGGCAAAGCGCAAAGCACCCAAAAGCATGGGGCTCAAACCTTGCAGCCCCGTTTTAATCACCACAAAATTCAAACCCCACAGCACCACCACTGCAAAGGCGCGAATGCTGTCGCCATGAGTCCAACCGGATCGGCTTGGAATCGTCATGCAGGACGCCGATGCGTGACTTTCTTGGCGGTCACGGGTTTGCCTTGCGCGGCTCGTGCTGCAATAAAATCGTTTAGCGCATCGCTGCTTGTTTTTGCGGGTGTATATCCCAGCTTTTTTTTCAATGCGGTGTTTAGCAATACTGGGCGGTAGCGTAAAAAATCCAGTTGTTCAGGCCCGTAACGGCTCAGGCCCAAGGCATGGGCAATTTTCAGTGCTGCTTTAAGCAAACCTGCAGGCAAGGTGAGCAAAGGCTTACCCAAGCGTGCCGCAATTTCCCGCAGGGGCAGTGCGCCATCGCCTGCCAAGTTAAAACACCCGGCTTGGCGAGTGTGTAGGGCATGCAGTATGGCACCAGTTACATCGGTGTCCCAAATAAACACAAATGGGCTTTCACTGCCGCGAATCGCAAGCAAGCGTGGCTTTTCAAAAAGGGCGGTAATTTGGTTGTCTACTTTTTCGCCCAAAATAGTGCCGATGCGCAGAATGGTTTGGCTCAGCTGGGGTGAGTGCTGACGGTAATCTGCCAGCATTTCCTCCACCAACCTTTTGTGGTGCGAATAGGCAAAGGCTTCATTACCACGAATCGCATCCGATTCAACGATCCATTCTGGATTGTCTGGGTAGTAGCCGTAGGCTGCTCCGCTGGAGCTGATCACAATTTGCTGCACACCCGCTTGCACACAGGCATCCAGCACATTGCGCGTGCCCAGCACATCCACAGAATATTCAAACTCACGGTTGGAGTCTTTGCCGGGGGTCACTATCGAAGCCAAGTGCACCACCGTATCAATTTCATGCGTGGTTAGCACTTTGGCCAAACCTTGATCACGTACATCCAGCGTTTGATAATGCACATGCTGCAAACGGCGGTCAGCGGGAACGCTGCGCACATCCGCTGCCACGATCGCGTCGAATGTTCCTGCATTGTTCAAGGCTTCAATCAGCCCACGGCCAAGAAATCCATCCGCGCCTGTGACCAACACCCGTTTTGCGCCACTCATACTTGCCCCGTCTTGGATGCACTCAGTTCCACTGGTTTTTTACTCCACCAACCCGCCAAAGCCAAGCCAGCGATGATGTCCCAAAAGCCCCACACACCTGCCACCACAGCCATTCCACCTAGTCCATCAAAAAAGCTGAAAATTAACACAAGGCCTAAGCCTGCGTTTCGAATGCCCACCTCAATCGAGACTGCCCTGCGGTCGTAGTCTGACAGGCCGCACAAGCGGGCGCACACATAGCCTGTACCAAAGGCCAGTGCATCATGCAGTACCACGGCCAACAGCACCAAGCCTACATATTCCAAGAAGTAAGCACGGTTGCCTGCAATCGCCGCCAAAATAAAACCAATCAAGCACACAAAACTTAAAATACGGGCTGGCTTTTTGAATCGTTCCGCAATCGTTGGCAGCTTTTCAGACACCGCAATGCCCAGTAAAAACGGAAGTGCGATGATCACCACGATGTGGCCTGCCATTTCCAGCGGGTCTAAACTGATGCTGCGAAACAGGGTGGATGCGGTAGGGTGAATACCTGCCCAAAACGCAAAGTTCAAAGGCATCAACACAATAGACAGCGCATTCGAAATTGCAGTCATTGACACGGACAGTGCCACATTCCCTTTTGCCCGGTGCGTCAAAATATTGCTGATGTTACCCGGTGGGCAGCAGGCAACCAATATCATGCCCAAGGCAATGCTGGGGCCGGGCTGCAGCAATAGGGTTAAACCAAAAGTGACAGCAGGCAGCACAACAAACTGGGCTGCAATACCCACAGCCATAGCCACTGGCATTTTCATTACCCGTTTGAAGTCTGCCACCTTGGTGTCCAGCGCTATGCCAAACATCAGGAAAGCCAGCACCGCATTCAACACCCTCAATGACTCTGGGTTGAAGTTCAGGCGAATCTCATCGACTGGCAACATGCCGATTTTCCTTTTTAGAGTGTCGCACTGAGCTTGCGGATCATGTTTCTGTAGGTGTCTTTGTGCACGTAGTACGCCATGCGCTCCAGCTTGAGGTAGCTGTAGCCGCCGCTCATGTCAGGGTTGGGGCCAGTCTTTGCCCTTTTCAATGCCAAGGCTGTGGGCTTACCTTCTGCATTGGCCTTAAAAAATTTGGCCATCAATTCGCCTTGTTCATAACGGCCCTGCCAGCCAATACCGCTGGCTTCGATCATGCCCATCACCGCCAAATTATCGAACTGGGGCGAGAAAATATTCAAGTACAAATTGGGTGCCATACCCTCCCAGTTCAGCAATTCTTTGCGTATGAAAGGGTAGTGCAAATGGTAGCCAGTGGCGCACAAAATCAAATCATAGTCCTGCTTTTTGCCATCTTTGAAATGCACTGCATGCCCGTCAAAGTGATCGATGTCGGCCTTAACCTGAATGTCACCGTGCCCCAAGTGGTGAAGTATCAGCGAGTTCACCACAGGGTGCGATTCATACATTTTGTAATCTGGCTTGGGCATGCCGAAGCGGCTTGGGTCACCCGTAAACCACCCCAGCACCACACTGTCCACCTTCTGTTTTAACCAGCCGGGCAACTTTATTTTTCCACCCACGGTGTCAGCTGGTTTGCCGAACACATACTTGGGTACAAAGTAATATCCACGGCGCATGGAAATATCGACTCGCTTTGCAAAGTGCACCGCATCCACCGCAATGTCACAACCCGAGTTGCCTGCACCCACAATCAGTACTCGCTTGTTGCGAAACAAGTCAGCATGCTTGTAGGCTGATGTGTGCAAAAGCTCCCCCGCAAACTTGCCTTTGAATGCGGGCATATTGGGTTCAGCCAATGTGCCGTTTGCAATCACCACGCCTTTGAAAACACCACTATGCAGTTGCCCGGATTCGTCCTTCCATTCCACCTGCCACAGGGGGGCTTTGTCGCTTGAATCAGCTTCGCAAACGGGGCTCACGGATTGAACCCGGCACCCAAAATTAAAATGTTCTCTTAATCCAAAATGCTCAGCAAAATCCATGAAGTACTGCCGCATCTCTTTGTGGCTGGGGTAGTCGGCAACCTCTGCGCGCATTGGAAACTCTGTAAACTCCGTGGTGCTTTTACTTGAAATCAAATGGGCTGATTCATACACCGTACTGCGCGGGTTATCAATGTTCCACAAACCCCCTACATCCGTGTGCGCTTCAAAGCCCTGAAATGGCAAGCCCTGCTTTTGCAAATTGCGCGCAGCGGCTAGTCCACTTGGCCCTGCACCAATGACGGCATACTTTTCGGCATGGTTTTTTGTATCTTTATGGTTGGTACTCATTGTTACATCCATTTTTATCTGTCTATTTGTTTGACTTTATCTGCTCAGCATCAAGGCCCGGAATGGGTGTGGAGCCCGCCATTCCAGCGCGCGGCTTACGCGGTTGCTTCAACAAAATTTGATCATGCAGTGCAGCTGGCAAAAGGCCAAGTAGCCTTGATAGCCAACCCACATGCCTGGGTAAAACAATGTGTTCTGTCCCATTTTCTAGGCCTTTGAGCAGGGCACGGGCTGCCTCATCGGCTTCCATCAAACCGGGCATTGCAAATTGATTCCCAGCTGTAAGTTGGGTTTTTAAGTAACCGGGGCTCACGGTATGAGCCCTTACGCCAGTTCCGCGCATTTCGCTACGCAAGCTTTCCATATAGCGAATCAACGCCCCTTTGCTGGCACAGTATGCCCCATTGCCCGGCATACCACGCCAGCCTGCAATGCTGGCAATGCCCACCAAAGCGCCGCGCTTTTGCTTCTTCATGCCAGCTACAAAGGGTTGAAACGTTGTGGCTACGCCCAGTACATTGATTTCTAGCATGCGGCGCATCACAGCAAGGTCTTCGGCGTATTCCGTGTCAAAACCACCCGCCACTCCGGCATTGGCAATCACAAGGTCAGGCATTCCAAAGCTTGTAATCCAATCTTCAGCACAGGTTTGCATACTGTTGGAGTCAGTGACATCGGGTGTGTAAACAGCAGTGCGTTGCGGTGCAATCGCATGCAAATCATTCAAGGCCTGAGCATTTAATCCAACCAACGCCACATTCGCACCCCGTGCGAGTAGCTCACGCGCCAAAGCCTGGCCCAAGCCGCCGCAAGCACCGGTTAGAAAAGCATTGTTGTAGGTGGGCTTCATGGTGCGCTTGTCGTGTGTTGATAGAGGAGAGCATAATCACAGAATTAAATAATCTCGAAAAATATTAAATAATCGTCTCGAAAAATGGAACATTCAAAAATTTCTCCAGTCCTTCGTATTTTTGAACTTCTGGACATGCTTTGCGCCACCGGCCAACCTTTCAGCCTTGCAGATGCAGTCAAATTGTCTGGCTGGCCCAAGCCCAGCGTTCACCGAATGCTGAGTCAGTTGGAGGAGGGCGGGCTTATCGCCAAAGAACCCGGCGGTCGTTTGTTTGCCCCTGCATCCCGTCTAGTGCGTTTAGCAGAGAATGTACTCACCTCGGACACCCGCCGTGGGGTTCGGCATGCAGTACTTCGGCAATTGGTGAGCGTCATTGGTGAAAGTTGTAACCTCACTGCCCTTAGTGGTACCGAGGTTATTTATCTGGATCGTGTGGAGTCGGCATTCCCCTTGCGCATGGAACTGAAGGCGGGCACGCGCGTGCCTATACATTGCTCAGCCAGTGGCAAGCTTTTCCTCGCCCAGATGCCTGCAGCCCAGCGCAACGCCTTACTGGATGCCCTGCCGTTGCCCGGCTATACCAGCACCACACTCACTACCCGTGAAGCCGTGAATACCGAGCTGGCGCAAATTCAGAAGCAGGGTTACGCAGTAGACGCTGAAGAGTTTGTTGAAGGTTTGATTTGCGTAGCAGTACCTGTGGTGCAAGCGGGCAGCAAATTGGTGCGTTGCGCGCTGGCTGTGCAAGCACCCGCTGCACGCATGTCTCTCAATGAAATGTTGCAACAGGTACCGCATTTGCTGGAGTCCGCCAAGGCCCTTGGGCGGACTTTGGTTTGATGTGTATGTTGCGGGTATAAGTTGTCCAACCGCTTGAATTCATCACCTCAGCCGCTTGCTCTTTCGGGTACGGTCCATGAAATCATTTGGCTTGGACTTCACCCATTTCACAAAGGTTTGCATGTCAGGGTAGGTCAGCAGGGCTTCAATGGTTGAGTAATATTGCGCCAGTTCAGATTCTGTAAACAAGGCGTGAATTTGGCGGTGGCAAATGCGGTGAAGGCTTTGTGTCACCTTTCCGCCCTTTAGCTTGGGTACCAAGTGGTGAAGGTCGCGCACTGAAGGGGGAATTTCCCGTCCGCACAAGGGGCAGGTTTCGGGCTCGGGTGTTTTGTACCAGCTTTCCACATCGGTGTTGCGGCGCTTTGGCATTCAGACCTCCATACTTCATACTGCAAGAGTCAACCGGCTTCAGTTTGTGTTGACTCTTGCGGCTGTGGTCTTTTAAAACGAATTGAGAATCAAGGATTAAGCCTCTTTCAAGGCCAATTTGTACAAATTAAACGTTAAACAAGAAGTTCAACACATCACCATCTTTCACGACGTATTCCTTGCCCTCAGCCCGCATCTTGCCGGCTTCTTTCGCACCGTTCTCGCCCTTGTACTGAATGTAGTCTTCATAGCTGATGGTTTGGGCGCGGATAAAGCCACGCTCAAAATCAGTGTGAATCACGCCTGCCGCCTTGGGGGCTGTGTCGCCCAAATGAATGGTCCATGCGCGCACTTCTTTGACACCTGCTGTGAAGTAAGTGTGCAAGCCCAATAGTGAAAAGCCGGCGCGAATCACGCGGTTCAAACCGGGCTCTTCCATGCCCAAGTCGGTCAGGAATTCTTGCTTGTCTGCATCATCCAAGTCTGCAATTTCAGCTTCAATGGCAGCGCATACAGCAACCACAGGCGCGTTTTGCTTGGCGGCATAATCACGCAGTTGGTCTAAAAATGGGTTGTTTGAAAAACCGTCTTCAGCCACGTTGGCCACATACATGGCGGGTTTGGCGGTGATCAAGCCAAAACTCTTGATCGCAAACAGGTCCTCTGCGTCTAGGCCCAAGGCACGGATGGGCTTCACCTCGTTTAACTGCTTTTGGCACTTTTCTAGAATTGCCAAAATCTTGGAGGCTTCTTTGTCTCCACCAGATCGAGCCTGCTTGGCGTAGCGTTGAATGCCTTTCTCAACTGTGGACATGTCGGCCAAGCACAACTCGGTTTCAATGGTTTCAATGTCGGCCAGGGGGTCAACTTTGTTGGCCACGTGGATCACATTGCCGTCTTCAAAGCAGCGCACCACGTTCACGATGGCATCGGTTTCACGAATGTGTGACAAAAACTGGTTGCCCAAGCCTTCGCCTTTGGAGGCGCCTGCCACCAAGCCTGCGATGTCCACAAACTCCACTGTGGCATGCAAAATGCGCTCGGGGTTGACTATCTCAGCCAATTTTCCCAAGCGGGCATCAGGCACTTCCACCATGCCCACATTAGGCTCAATCGTACAAAACGGATAATTCTCAGCTGGAATGCCCGCTTTGGTGAGTGCGTTAAAAAGGGTGGATTTACCGACGTTGGGAAGGCCAACGATGCCGCATTTGAGGGTCATGAGAATTCGCTAAGTGACTAATTGAATGGGGTGAATTGTACCTTGTTCACCCCATCCTGTTCACTTTTGAAGTCTAAATTTGGTAGCGGCCTGTTCCAGTTGGTTCACAACTTCCAGAATGGATTGCGTGCTTTCTAGGTTTTTCTTCAATGCTTTCTCGCTGGTGTCCATCATGCTGACAATTCGAGTTAGGTTTTTAGACACCAGGTCCGACGCTTGGGCCTGTTCAGTCACCCCGTTGGTAATGCTGTTCACTTCTGACAATGAGCGCTGTGCCTGCTGCTCAGTTTCCACGATGGCATGGACGGCAAGGTCCGCATAGCCCCTAGAGCTGGTAATTGAGCTGAGGCCATCGCCCACCGCGCCTTCAACCACTTGGGCAAGGCTGTTCAGTTTGGCGGTGGTTTCCGAAATCTTGACGGCAGACACTGAGCTCATTTCAGCCAACTTGCGCACTTCATCGGCCACCACCGCAAAGCCTCGGCCTTGTTCCCCGGCGCGGGCCGCCTCAATGGCAGCGTTCAGCGCCAGCAAATTGGTTTGATTGGCAATTTGTTTAATCTCGTTGGTCATGGTGGTGATTGTTAGCGTGGCTTTGATAAAGTCAGCCACGCTGGACGACATGTGTTGTACCGCGTTTTCCACTTTGCCAATTTCAGAAACCAAAACAGTAATGCGGGTTTTACTTTGTTCAGTTTGCTCAAGGCTTTGTTGAACATTGCCCAGCACTTGGTCGGCAGATTCCGATACGCAGCCCATGCTGCTTCCCAGTTGTTCAACCGCAACCGAGGTGTTGGTGGTTGATGCAGACACCTCAGAGGACGAATGCTTGAGTACCTTGGAGGAGGAGTTCAACATCTCGGTGATGGACTTCAATTGGTGCGTGCCGCTGATCATCGACGATACCGTTTCACGCAGGCCATTGCTCATGGAGTTTAAGTTGCTTAGCAGTGTGCCAGTTTCATCATCGCTGGTGTTGTCAATGTTTTGAGTCAAGTCACCGCTTTCGATGGTCTTGCTGAATCGAATGGCCTGTTGCAGCGAGGTCCTCATGTGGGTAATCGCCCGAAATGCCATGGTTGAAGCCGATGCAATTGCCAGTAAGGCAATGATGGTTGCGACGAGGGTAAACGAATGGATGCTCTCGATATTGGCCTCGGTGGCGTTGCTCATCTCTAGGTTCAATTGGTCAGCAAACTTGTTAAACCCACTCACAGCCGCAGTTGCTGCCTCAAAACAGTCAGTCAGCATCAGCTGGATTGCAAGCTCAAAATTTCTCTCATTGGTGGCGGTTTCAATTTTGCCCACCACGATTTTAAGGTTGTTCCAAGCGGCGGCACCTTCGCTCAGGTGCTGACTGGCTTTTGCGGAGAGTGGGCGCTGCTTGAGTTTTCCTATTAGGTCGTCCACTTGCTTAGCCAGTTCTTGATAGGTGTTTTGGTAACCCTTAATTTTTTCAAACGGGGCACCCGACTGGGTGGCAAACAGCGCATCACGCAAGTTCACTCGTGCGCGCTGAATAAAATTCAGTGTGTTGCCCACGTCAATCAGTGGTTCAACATTGAGCTGTACTTTGGTGGTTTGTCCCTTCAGTTCATAGGCGAAGATCGAAAGTATCGAGATTGATAGCACAATCAAAATACTCATCGATACGGTTAATTTCTTCGCAATTGTCCATGTTCTCACGTTGCATTGTCCTTTCTATGCGAGGTCAATGGACATGGTATGTATTTGCGTCCCCATCCAGTTCCCCCGCGATGCTTGCCCTAAAAAGGTGATATCAAGTGCACGTGTGTTGGACTTCAGCCTTTGTTGATTTTCTGTAGCCAGTTGGACAAATCGTCAGCCAAGCGGTGGCTTTCCGCAATCGCCAAACGCCAGTGTTTGATCCTTAAATCGTGGTTTACACCGTAACGTTTGAAATCGCTCCGGTCGGGTACTTTTTTGGCGGGTAGGCGGGCTACAAATTCCGGTGTGGGGCAAATCAAAACCACATTGCTCATCCACTCGGGTTTGGCTTTGCGGATTTTTAAAAACTTGTCCAGCCAGCCCGGCGTCACTGTATTGGAAAAGTGTGGGTACAGCACAATGCCCTCTTTGCGGTGAAAGGGCAGGGCCAAATGGTAGTCGGTCAGCCCACCATCCCAGAATGGGCCTTCAAACACCTCATTCCCATTGTGGTGTTGGATGTGCGGCACCGCATCCAGCACAAACGGAATGCTGCCGGATGCCAGCAGGGCCGAATGCAAATTGCTTGCACTCAGCTGGGCAAAGTGGCCGGGTATGCCGTCATAGGGCTTGCTCAACCAAGCCGGTGCCTCACTGCCACTGTGGAACACCCACCGCTCAAAGTAAGTGGCCAGTTTGTTGCGGTTCCACGCATTGCTAAAAACCGCTGAGGCAAAGCCTCCTTTACGAGGCTCGTGATGCACCCCGGCCCTGGGCTTGTACAAAGTGGGTTTGCCGCGATTAACCCAAACCATCAATTGTTTGCCAGTGGGTTGGCATATTTCGGCACCTGCGCTACCCAGCACCTCTTTCACCATGGCGTTGCACACTTCAGTGATTTGCTGGCGGTTCACGTTTTTCGCGTACCGTTGTGCATCACAGTACTGGTCGGCCAGGCGATTGAGTACCTTGGACGGGTTGTTACTGGCGGCAGCCGCCATGCGCCAAGCGCCAATCGAGGCTCCAATCAATTCCAGTGGTGCAATGCCTTTTTGGGTGCGCTTCTCAAGCACATCTTGGCTAAAAAAATCTTGAAACAAAAAATGATCAAGCCCTTGCAGAATCAAGCCTTTTGGGCCGCCTGCAGCTGCGGGTATTGCACAAATGTTGTCAGGGGACAGTCCGTGCTGGGCAATGTGTTGCTGGGCCTTCTCGCCAGCAATGATCATGAGATTATTTCGGACCATTCCTCACCTGATTTCGTACTTGATTCATTTGGCCGGTGGCGCATGCCTTAGCTTAAAGGCTTGATCCACTTCAGTGTGCACTTGTGTGGTTGCTTTCGCAATTTGACCATTCAAGACCAAGTCCATGTGCTTGAGCAAAACATTCACGCAAAAATCAATTTCTTGCTGTTGTTCCGTGCTGGGGCGGTGCAACACAAAATCAGCCACCCCTTGCTGCAAGTTCAGTGTGCGAGGGTGCCCAATGCCAATCCGTGCGCGCCAGTAATCATTCGTACCGATGTGGGCTTGAATGTCCCGCAGGCCATTGTGACCAGCATGTCCCCCGCCTTTTTTAATCTTAAGTTGGCCTGGCAGCATGTCCAGTTCATCATGCGCCACCAGAATTTCCGAGGGTTCAATTTTGAAGAACTTGGACAAAGCACCCACCGCTTGACCCGATCGGTTCATGTAGGTGGTGGGGAATAGCAGCCACACGTCCTCGCCTTGAAACTTCACCTTGGCCAAATCGCCGAAAAACCGTTTGTCGGTTTGCAGGCTTGTGCCCAATTTGCGCGCGAGGGCATTCAGAAACCAGACGCCCGCATTGTGGCGAGTGTCCTCGTATTGAGGGCCAGGGTTGCCCAAGCCTACAATCAAGCGGATGCCTGTGGATGTTGTCGTCATTTGAAAACGGTACTCAAGTTTTAAAACTTATGGCTAAAAATACACACCGCCATAAAAGCACAAGTATGCAGTAGCGGGTAACAAACTGGGCAAAATCTCTGGCAAAACCGGCTCGCAAAAAAGCAGTTACAAAAAAGCCCGCCACCTTCAAGGGAGCGGGCCTTCTTATTCACCATCTTCCACATGTTTCCATGTGCAGGATGGTTAAAACTCAGTTGCTAAGCTTAATTCAAGTATTAAGCATCACCAGCTGCTTTTGCAGCAGAGTTCTTGATTTTCACTGTAACCAGTGAGGAGTCTTGCTGACCGTGGTCAGGCACTGTAACGCCTTCTGGCAGTGTCAAATCGCTGGCGTGAATGCTGCGCTTTGTGATGTCCAACACTGAACAGTCAATCGCGATGAACTCGGGCAACTTGTCAGCCATACATTCGATGGTCAACTGGTTGGCAACGAATGTCACCTGACCTGCATACAACTTCACAGCTGGAGACTCAGTGTGGCCGCTGAAGTGCAAGGGCACCGCAACTTGAATTGGCTTGCTTGGGTCTACGCGCAGAAAATCGATGTGCTGGATTTGTTGCTTGTAGGGGTGCGCTTGGTATGTGCGCAACAAAACTTGTTCTGACTTGCCATCGATTTCCAGATCCAAAATGGATGAATGGAAAACTTCTTTGTGAACGGCGTGCCAGAGTGGGTTGTGCTCGATTGAAATGGCTTTGGCTTCTTGACCAGCACCATAAACAATACCAGGAACCTGCCCAGCACGACGCAGGCGGCGGCTCGCTCCAGAACCCTGCTCTGTACGGGATGTTGCAACTACTTTCATTTTTTTCTCCAAATACAAGCCACCGCGACCAGTGACCTGTGGTTTGCAGCACTTGGGTAGGGTGGCTGCTTAAAACCCCTTAAATTCTAAATCTTGTCTCGGCTTGATTAGTCGATGAACAAGGAGCTCACAGAATCGGAACGTACAATTCGGCGAATGGTTTCAGCCATCAATTCGGCCACGCTCAGTGAGCGAATGGTGTCGCTTGCTTTTGCAGCGTCACTCATTGGAATGGTGTCGGTCACTACCAACTCATCCAGCGCAGATTCTTCTACGCGTTGAATTGCACCACCTGACAACACGGCGTGCGTACAGTAAGCCACCACTTTCTTGGCGCCATTGGCTTTCAGTGCATCGGCGGCCTTGCACAGGGTGTTTGCTGTGTCCACCATGTCGTCCATGATTACGCAAGTGCGGTCTTTCACGTCGCCAATGATGTTCATGACCTCTGCCACGTTGGCACGTGGGCGGCGTTTGTCGATGATTGCCAAATCGCAATCCAGGCGTTTGGCCAAAGCGCGGGCGCGAACAACGCCACCCACGTCAGGCGAAACCACCATTAGGTTTTCGAAATTCTGCTTCCATACATCGCCCAACAGCACTGGGGATGCATAAATGTTGTCCACTGGAATATCAAAGAAACCTTGAATTTGGTCAGCATGCAAGTCCATGGTCAAGACGCGGTCAACGCCGACCACTTGCAGCATATTGGCTACAACCTTGGCAGTAATGGCCACGCGTGAGGAGCGAACCCTGCGGTCTTGACGGGCATAGCCAAAGTAAGGAATGGCGGCAGTGATGCGACCTGCTGAAGCACGCTTCAGGGCGTCAATCATCACCATCATTTCCATGAGGTTGTCATTGGTAGGGGCGCAGGTGGATTGAAGAACAAACACGTCTTTGCCGCGTACGTTCTCATTGATTTCCACCATGACTTCGCCGTCGGAGAAACGGCCAACCGAGGCTTTGCCCAAAGGAATATCAAGATGTTTGGCAACAGCCTCCGCCAAAGCGGGGTTTGCGTTACCGGTGAAAACCATCAAATTCTCTTTAGCCATTACATTCCTCGAAGCTGAGCTCAGGTTGCACAATGTGGTTGTGCACTCCTCCCTACTTGCTGTTGCTGGTAGGGTTTGAATCAATAAAAAAGGGCCAACCGCTGGCTGGCCCTTTCTAATGTTGGCAGAGGAGGAAGGATTCGAACCTTCGGATGCCGGAATCAAAATCCGGTGCCTTAACCAACTTGGCGACTCCCCTAAAAACCTGGGCTAGGTAGACTTTTTACTTTTTACCTGAAGCTCATTCATTCTGACGTACTTATTTAATCCAAGTTTTAAACAACGAACCCTGTTGCTCATAACCCGCTTTTACTAAAACCGCGTGGGCTTGATCAGCTTCGTGTTGGTGCTGAAAGGCAGCAAACCAAGAAGAACCCGAGCCCGACATTCGAATCACAAGCGGTTGAAAAACGTTGATCGCCCGACTGAACTCTTGAAACTTTGCTTGCCAGCTGGGGAGCATTTGCTCAACCACCGCTTGCAAGCTGTTTCGCGTGTGTTGGTTTATAAAACGCCACACTTTCATTCCGCCTTGGTTTGACCCGTCTTGGTTTGACCCATCAGGCAACTTCCACGTTTTTCCGCTACCGGCGAATCCGCCTGAATCGAAGACCGCTATTTTGACCGGAGAAGAATCGCGTGTCAATTGACTTGAAGCAAAAATTTCATGAGTTGGGCAATTTTCTTTGGGCTTGTAGACCAAAAGCGACGCTTGGAGGCCTCTAATGGGGGTAATTTGCTCCCCAATACCTTCTACAAAGGCTGAATCGTCCTGCATAAAGAAAGGTACATCGGCTCCTAAGCTCAATGCTTGGTTCAACAAAACATCATTTTCAATGCAATATTTGAATTGTTTGTTCAGTAGTCGAAGCACTTGTGCAGCGTTGCTGCTGCCGCCGCCTAAACCTGCTTGCTCGGGGATTCGTTTGGTGACATGGATGCCGACATCCCAACCTGAGCCCGGATGCAATTGAAAAAAAGCTTTGCATGCTTTTACTGTGAGGTCTTTGTCTTCTGGAATTGCTAGCAAAGGGCCAGTGCGGTGAAACACCAACCGTCCGTCCTGCCTTGGATTCAGGTTCAGTTGCAAATCATCAACCAGCCCAATAGGGCAAAAAATGCTTTCCAACAGATGGTAGCCATCGGGCCTACGACCAACCACATGTAGGAAAAGGTTAATTTTTGCCGGGCATTGGGCCGCAAGCTCAATCATTTCAGCTATTCAATGATCAGTGGGATTAGGTCGATTCGACCGGTTGCATTTCCTTCAGCAAACACAAGGCGGTATTTGCCCCCTGTGACCTGCCATTCCCAGTTGGGGGGCAGGGCTGGGGGCGTGCTGGTTTGTGGGCTAACCATCCACTTGATGAGTGAATCTGCAGGCAGTTTGACTGGGAACATCAGGTCAAATAGGGATTGCCAATCCTTGGCCAGATAAACGCGGCCATCTGCCGCCCGTACCTCGTAAAAATCACCAAACCGTTTGGCAACGCCTAAATTCGGGCCCAATGTGGAATTGACTTCGAGGTACGCGACGTCCCGACTGTTGGCTTCGCCATATCGTCCAGATCGCCACACATAGGTGCCTGAGACTGAATCCCCTTCTTCTCCGTTTGCAGTTTTGGTTTTGTAAACCAAACCAAAACGGCCTGAGTGGCAGCTGGACTGCACAGATTTGCAATCCACCTCGTTGCTGTCGCTTGAGCCCAAAGTGCCACAGCCCGACAGGAGCAGGCTTACAAATAGTCCAGTCAGTGTGAAATGGAGAAATCTAAAGTTCATGAATAAGTAAGATTAGTCCGTCGATTGTCAAAGCTTACCCAATTCAAGCCCATTACAGGTTGTTCCCGCTAATTTTGCGGGAAAGTTCTTTGACTTTCACTGAACTTGGGAACTTTCGCTTCAGTTCTTCTGCAATGGCTTGCGCGTCGGAGGTTCTGCCTTGTGCAATTAGCAGCTCCATCAAATGCAGGCCAATTTCCTCATCGGGGCTGATTGCGTACGCAGCTTTGAGTGCCTTCTCAGCCTCGGCTTGATTACCCAGGCGGTAATGCACCCAGCCCAAAGAGTCCAAGATGAACGGGTCTTTGGGGGCTAATAAATTCGCCTTTTTTATCAGCTCAAGCGCTTCGTTGAGTCTGATGTTGTTTTCGGCCCAGGTGTAGCCCAAAGCATTGTAGCCGTGCGGGTTTTCGGGCTTGACTTCAATCAACCGCGTCAAATACTTTTCCACATTGCCCAAGTCTTTGAGGCGCTCAGCCACCATGGCGCGTTCATACAAAAGGTCGGGTTGGTCGGGGTAGAGGGCCAGTGCGGAATCAATTTCCCGCGCAGCCTCAGCTCCTTTCTTTTGACTCTCCTGCAGTTGGGATAAGGCTATGGTTTTGCGTACGCCATCTTCTTCGTTTTGTGCTTTAAAGCGGCGCAGTATTTTTTCAGCCTGTGCGGCCTTGTCTTGGCTTTTGTAAACATTGGAGAGCTTCAGTTGAATGTCGAAATTTTCAACCCCGTTGGGTGCTTTTTCCAGCCAGCGAATCGCCTCTTTGTATTGCTTGTCTGCCTGTGACAGTTCCGCCATGGTGAGGTAAATCAAAATCTCGTTTTGACGTTCCTCAGGCTTTGTTTTGTTTAGGTACACATTGAAGTGCTCAGCCGCACCTGCCCGGTCTTGCAACTTGGCCAGCACAAAGCCCTGGCTGGAGTAAAGCGGGTAGTTGTTGGGCTGAAGCTTCAGCAGTTCTTTAAACCATTTGTTGGCAACCGCCCAGCTGTTGGCTTGCGTGGCCATTCGGGCCAAATACAGGCGTGCTGAAAACCAGTCCGGGTGGCGCTTGGCCTGTTCCTCAAGCGAAGCCATGGCAGCAACTGGATTTTGGTCCCGGCGCTCCATAAACTGGGCCTGAAGCACGTAATAACGCTCTTCGGGTACCACGTTAATCACGTTCTGGATGTGCTCAATGGCTTTGTCGTGAAGATCTGAATTTTCCGCAAGTTGAGAAAGAATGTATTGGGATTCAATCTCTTTGACATCATTACCCAGCAATCGAATGCCGGTTGCGTAGGACTTTTCTTTGTCAGGGATGCGCATCAGCATCTCAAGCGCAATGCGCAAGGGCGATGCTTCGGACATGCCTGGGTGGGCGGCCTCTTGGTCTTTCAAAAACTTGAAGGTGGTTTCTAGGCTGGGATAGCCTTCCTCAATGCGGTTGGTAGAAAGCAGTAAAAGCAGCACGGTACGGCCTGCTTGGGCATCTTGCGGATTTAGCTCTGCCCATACTTTGGCGCTTGTCAGGGCGCGTTCTACATCCCCTGCATTCAGGCTAATTTCAACAGCACGCTTGGCAAGTTCTGGGTCTTTTTGGGAACGGGCTGCCTCGGTGTACGCAATATTGGCGGACACAAAATCGCCCCTTTGGCTTGCCACTTCCGCTGTCATCAAGGCCAGCAAGGGGTCGCGGCGCACCATCTCGCGCATTCGGTTTTCAGCCTGCTGCTCGGTCAACACGGGGGCAGGCAGGGGGGTGATGGGTTGAACCAAAACGGCAGACGGCCCTACGGCTTCATTGATCCCGCTGTTTGAGGTGGGTTGCCCATCCATATTCTGCGACGGATTGGCAATTTGATCCTCACCCGGGGCAGGGGCCGTTGCACAGCCTGCTAAAATCGCCACAAGCGCGAGTGCCATGCGGGTTTTTCCGTTCCTGATCAATCCATTCATCCTGCAAAATCCGAGTAAAGCGGTGGGCCATTCCACCAGTGGTTTTTAACATATTAAAGTAGATGCGTGCCGGAATCCGAAGTTCCCCACCGGAATGTTTTCACTATGCCTGAATTACCTGAAGTAGAGATCACCAAAAGAGGCGTTGATGCCAAATTCAAGGGACATACCTTGCGTGAGCTGACCGTGAGGCAGCCCAAATTGCGTTGGCCCGTTCCCCAGACTGTGCAAGCTTGCGTGGGTTTGCCCCTTGTTGCACTTGCTCGGCGGTCCAAATACCTGTTGATGGATTTTGGTCAACACGTGTTAGTGGTGCACTTGGGTATGTCTGGTTCCCTCAAAATTGTAAGCCCACAGCAACCTTGGGATAAGCATGACCACATTCAATGGTTGTTTGATTCAGATGGCAGCACAGGTGCTTTGCGTTTAAACGACCCCCGCCGTTTTGGAAGTGTGGAGTACTTTGAAAAACGGATTGAAACACCCGCCGACCCCTATGCCCATTTTGGCCGGTTTGCAGCCTTGGGGCCTGAGCCTTTTTCAGAGGCGTTTCAGCCCGAAAGTTTTTATCAAAGCTTGCGGGGTCGCAAGTTGAATATCAAAACCTTGCTGTTGTCTGGCAAGGCGGTGGTGGGGGTTGGAAACATTTACGCCTGCGAGGCTTTGTTCCGCAGCCAAATTAGCCCTGGGCGTTCTGCTTCCAGAGTAAGCCGCGCGCAAGCCAGTTTGCTCTACACATCGATTGTGGATGTGTTGTCCGAAGCGATTGAGCGTGGCGGTTCTACCTTGCGTAATTTTCAAGCCATTGATGGTGAGTTGGGGCACTTCCAGTTGCATTGCGATGTGTACGGCCGAGCCGGTGAGAAGTGCAAACGCTGTGAGGGCACAATCAAGCGCCGGGTGATGGGCCAGCGGGGTACGTTTTATTGCCCAGTTTGCCAAAAATGAAAGTCAACAACGAATTCGCACAAACCCTGCTGGACTGGCAAAGGCAATTTGGTCGCCAAACCCTGCCTTGGCAAAACACAGGTGATGCCTATAAAACTTGGTTGAGTGAGGTGATGCTTCAGCAAACCCAAGTGGCTACGGTGTTGTCGTATTACGCGCGGTTTTTGGAACGCTTTCCGACTGTGGCTGATTTGGCTGCAGCACCAGAAGAAGAGGTGATGCATCTGTGGCAAGGCTTGGGATATTACTCCCGTGCGCGAAACCTGCATGCCTGCGCCAAGCAAGTGGTCGGGCGGTTTGGTGGGCAATTTCCACGCAATGTGGATGATTTGGAAACTTTACCCGGCATTGGGCGATCGACTGCAGGTGCGATTGCGTCCTTGTCTTATGGCGTGCAAGCCTCCATTTTGGATGGCAATGTGAAGCGGGTGTTTTGCCGCTACTTCGGTGTAGAGGGTTACCCGGAACAGTCCGCTATTAAAAAAAGCCTGTGGGCCATTGCCGATGCGCAGGTGCCTAAGCATGAGCCCGGGCGGTACAACCAAGCTTTGATGGATTTGGGCGCAACAGTGTGCACACCCAAGTCCCCCCGGTGTGGTGGCTGCCCTTTGATGCAAGGCTGCAAGGCCCTCCAACAGGGTATGACCCAGCACCTGCCCACCCCAAAACCCAAAAAGGAAAGGCCGCACTGGTATTTTTTGACCTTGCTGCTGGAAGACACGCAAGGTCGATTCTTGTTGCAAGAACAAGGCGAGAAGGGCTTGTGGCGTAAATTGTGGATGCCGCCGTTTGTGCAACTGGCGTCATCAAGTGACACAGTTTTAGAAGCTGCCAGCCGTTGGCTGGAAGCGTCTGATTTGCAGACGCGTGTATTGGCGATGGGGCTGAACGAGGTGGCTTTAAAATCAATGTGTAGTCAGGCCGAGCAGCAAGGCTGGGTGGTGCACGAGTTGACTCACCGCAAAATGCATTTTAAAACTTTGTATTACTGTGGAGAAGGACAGGACTGGGAAGGCGGCCTGCAGGGGCTTGATTCAGACCCCGGTTTTCATTACCCCAAAGACAAACCGCTACCCCGCTTGGTGGGCAAACTGCTGGAAAGCCATGCCCAAACTTCGCAGGCTTTAATCCAAAGACCGATGCCGGATCAAGACACTTTCGATTTCGTTTAACGGTTGGGTGCTAAGGCGCTTGGCCAAGGTTTCTGCCACATACACGGACCGATGCTGGCCCCCAGTACAACCAATCGCCACAGTGAAATAGCTGCGCTGCTCATTGATGTAGCTGGGTATCCATTTGCGAAGGTAGTTCTCGATGTCGTTCAGTAAATCACCACTCAGTGGGTCGGCTTCAATGAACTGCTTGACCGCTGCATCCTTGCCTGTTTGGTGGCGCAAGTCTTTGTCGTAGTGGGGGTTGTTCAGGCAACGCACGTCAAACACAAGGTCAGCGTCAGAGGGTAGGCCTTTTTTGTAGCCAAAGGTTTCTAAAACAAGGGTGAGTTTGGCGGAAGTTTCTTCCACGGTTTGCATCACCCAGTGCCGCAAGGTGTTTGGAAACAGGCCCGATGTATCGATGGTGGCGGCCATCAGTTTGAGGGTTTCCAGTGCGGTTCGCTCGGCCTGCACGCATTCCAGCACCGTGGCCTGGTCGCCCAGCCGTTGGCTCATTGGGTGCCTGCGGCGCGATTCGGAATACCGAGTCACCAAGGTGTCGTCGCTGGAGTCCAAAAAAATCACCCGCACATCAAACCCTTGGGTTTTCAGTTCGCGAATAATTTCAGGCACCACCACAATGTCCCTGCCCGTGCGGGCGTCCACAGCAACCGCCACTTTGCCAATACCGTCAAGGTCTAGGCGGTTTAGCACCTTCGGGATGAAGGTGGGTGGCAGGTTGTCAATGCAGTAAAACTGGGAGTCTTCCAGTGCGCGTACAGCGACTGATTTGCCTGACCCGGATAGGCCTGTAACCAATACCACTTTCATGCGGGTTCACCTTTGTCGGGTGAGTCTGTGGGGTTGCGCTCCTCTTGCAAGTCGCCCAGTTCGGCCAACATGGCCTTTTGTTGGCGAATCATGAACTCATTGAGGGTGTTAATGCCGCGCAGCTCCAAGATGGTGTTGCGCACCGCGGCTTCAAGCAAAACGGCAAGGTTTCGGCCTGCAGCAACAGGTAGGAATACTTTGCGAATAGGAAGGCCTAAAACTTCCTGAAACTGAGGCTCGGCGGCCAAACGCTCTTGCTGCATTTCCAATGAAGCACGGCGTACCAAGTGCACGATGATTTTCAGGCGCATTTTCCGGCGCACCGCTGTTTCGCCAAATATGGCGCGTATGTCCAGCAAGCCTACACCGCGCACTTCCATCAGGTTTCGAATCAACTCTGGGCAGCGGCCTTCAATGTAATTGGGGGCTACGCGGTGAAATTCAACCACATCATCGGCCACCAGGCCGTGGCCGCGGGAAATCAATTCCAGTCCCAACTCGCTTTTACCCAAGCCAGATTCGCCAGATATCAACACGCCCATACCCAGAACATCCATAAATACGCCGTGCATCATGGTGGTGGCGGCCAGCCATTTGTTGATGTAAATCCGCAGGAAGTCGATGATTTCAGCCGCGGACAGGGGCGTGGCCAGCAAAGGAACATTGGCTGCGTCGCATGCGGCACTGAGGATGGGGTGGGGCTGAAACGATTCGGCAACAATGATGGCGGGAGGGTCGCCTGCGATGAGCTTTTGAATTTGATGGCGTTTTTTTTCGTCGCTGATTCGCGCGAAATACTCGATTTCCTGGCGACCAAACACTTGGATGCGCCCCGGGTGAATCAAGTTGAGGTGACCCACCAAGTCCGACGATGCGAAGCATTGGGAGTCCAACATTCTGTTACCACCTTCGCGCCCAGCAATCCAATCCAGCTTGAGTTTGTCGTGGTTGGCGTTAATCAGTTCCTTTAATTGCTTCATGGACGCTCAGTGGGCACTCTGTGGGCACTCGGTGGGTGGTTTAGTTGGCCGGGTGAAAAGGCTCCCAACTTGAAATCATTTGGTGAATTGCCTCTGCATTTGGTTCTGTGAATAGTTTTTCACGAAAATCAGCATCCGACAACATCTGCGCCAACTCAGACAGGATATCCAGATGATGTTGGTTGGCATTTTCAGGCACCAACAAGAACATCAGCAGCTTGACGGGCTGGCCGTCTGGTGCGTCAAAAGGAATGGGATCGTGTACCCGAACGAGGGATGCGACAGGCTCCCGCAGGCCTTTGATTCGACCATGAGGCACAGCCACTTGCTGACCAAGCCCTGTCGAGCCCAAACGCTCACGCGCAAAAAGGCTGTCAAAAACTTTGGAGCGAGCAACGCCTTGGTTATTTTCAAAGACCAAACCGGCCTGTTCAAAAACCCGCTTTTTACTAGTAACCTGCGCATCCAGCAAAATGTTGGAGGGCGGTAAGAGATTTGCGATCAAGTTCATCGCGGTGATTCCAGAGGACTCAGATTTTATTGTGGGGCGATTATACGCCCATAAAAAGCCAAAAGGCGGAATATTCCGCCTTTTATTAAACGATGAATGAAATCAAAAACTTATTCGGATTCAATCACCATGTGTTTTGGCGGTATGTGCGAATGGTTGGTGATTTTGTCTTTGTGACGTAGCACTTGACGGTCGAGTTTATCGGCCAGTGCATCGATGGCGGCGTACATGTCTTCGTCATGAGCCTCCGCGTGTATGTCTTTACCTTTCGCGTGCAGAGTTACTTCTGCCTTTTGAACCAGTTTCACCACTGAAAGCGTAACTGATGCATCAATGACATGGTCGAAGTGTCTTTTCACCCGGTCGAGTTTCTCGATCACGTAATTTCGGATTGCGGGTGTAACTTCGAGGTGATGACCGTTGATGTTAAGGTTCATAAGGGTTCTCTCCTATTCGGGGTACTGCGTGCCACCCATTCAAAAGTTAGAGTGACTTTCGCATGTTAACCGGGGGTATCTTGAGGGATTCCCGGTACTTGGCCACCGTTCGCCTTGCGACGACGATGCCTTGTTGACCTAAAAGGTCTGCAATTTGGCTGTCAGATATCGGCTTTTTTGAATCCTCCGCTGCTACGAGTTGTTTGATCAGGGCACGTATTGCTGTGCTTGAAGCCTGACCCCCCGAGTCTGTCGAAACATGACTCCCGAAGAAGTACTTTAGCTCGACTAACCCATAGGGTGTCAACATGTATTTTTGCGTAGTTACTCTTGAAACGGTCGATTCATGAAGGCCCAAAAGATCCGCTATTTCCCTCAATACCAATGGCTGCATTGCGATCTCGCCGTGGTTGAAGTAGCCAATTTGTCGTTCAACAATGGCTTGAGACACCCTCAAAATGGTGTCAAATCGCTGTTGAACGTTTTTAAGTAGCCAGCGGGCCTCTTGCAGCTGGGCGCTCAGTTGCGAGCTTTGGCCGCGGTGTGATCGCAAAATGGACGCGTACATGTCGTTGATGCGTATTTTTGGCATCACATCCTGATTAAGCTGTACATGCCACTGATTGTTGAGCCTTTTGACAATCACGTCGGGAATGATGTGGTCTTCCTCGGTGCTGCGGAAACGCGCACCCGGAAAGGGTTCCAACGAGCGGATGATCAAAGTGCACTCTTTGAGCATCTCGTCATCAATGTCCAACTGCTTTTTGATTTTTACAAAGTCGCGTTGGGCCAATAAACCCAAATGCTCGGAGATGATGGCTTTACAAGTGCTGTAAAGCGCAGTTTGACGTGTGATGTCGTCACGTTCCCGAAGTTGCAACAACAGGCATTCGGCGGCGTTGCGGGCGCCCACGCCGGGTGGGTCAAAGCTTTGCAGCAGCTTCAGCGCGGCTTGTAGCTCTTCAAACTCAAGGTCGGGCGCTTCCTGCAAGGTTTCCCACAAGTCTTCAAGCTCAACTGTGAGGTAGCCGTCGTCGCTGACGTAATCAATCAGCCACATCACCAAGTTGATGTCCACTTCACTGGCGTTGGTTAGGCGCAGTTGGTCCAGCAGGTGTTGGTGCAGGCTGCTGTCTGGGGCTGCAAGCTGTAGGCCGGGTTTTTCTTCGTCGCCATCTGCGCCTGCGCCACTGTTGTCGCGCCAGTCGCCTTCCCAGTTGTCTTGAATCGATTCAATGCTGTCTCGCTGGACGGTGTTGTCTGCTGGGTCAGCGGCGTCATCCATTTCGGCGGATTGAAAGTCGCTTTCCACAGGCTCCCGGTCCCGAACATCGGGTGGGTTGGAGTCCATGTCCGCAGGGGTGCTGATGCTGCTGTCTGAATCCAGGCTGACGGTGTTGTTGCCTTCTTCGTCAACCAGCTCCAACATGGGGTTTTCAAGCAGCGCTTGTTGAATTTCCTGCTGCAATTCAAGCGTAGACAGTTGTAGCAAACGAATAGATTGCTGCAATTGCGGTGTGAGGGTCAGGCTTTGTGAGACCCGAAGTTGAAGTGACTGTTTCATAATTGTTTTTTAAGCAGTCGCCTTTACATCTTGAAGTTTTCGCCCAGATAAACCCGGCGAACATCATCATTTTCTACAATCTGCTCTGGGCTGCCCGAGGCAAGTACGTGGCCCGCGCTAATGATGTAAGCCCGGTCGCAAATACCCAGCGTTTCCCGCACGTTGTGGTCGGTAATCAGCACACCAATACCTTTGCTTTTCAAAAAAGAAACGATTTTCTGAATTTCAAGCACAGCAATTGGGTCTACGCCTGCAAATGGCTCGTCCAGCAGAATAAACCGAGGGTTGGTGGCCAAAGCGCGGGCAATTTCAAGCCTACGGCGCTCTCCGCCAGACAGTGAAGCCGCCAGTGAGGTGCGAATGTGGGTAATTTGCAAGTCGTTGAGCAGCGCATTGATGGCTTCGTCTGTGTTTTGCCCAGCTTGCGGGTTAATTTCCAGCACCGCACGAATGTTTTCTTCAACCGTCAATTTACGAAAAACAGACGCTTCTTGCGGCAAATAGGACAGGCCTGCGCGCGAACGTTCGTGAATTGCGTTGAACGTGATGTCTTTTCCTTCCAAATGAATTGAACCTTCGTCTGCCGCAACCAAACCTACAATCATGTAAAAGCAGGTGGTTTTGCCTGCGCCGTTGGGGCCAAGCAGGCCAACCACTTCGCCAGTGTCTACATGCAAGGAAACATCTTCGATGACTTTCTTGGACCGATACGCCTTCTTGAGACTGAGGGCTTGTAGTCGGGCTTTGCCTGCCAATGCGTTGGCTACCGGTTCAGGCGCATTCATTGCTGGGACTCAGGTTTGGGTTTAATAACGGCTTGAACCCGAGGTGTGCTGCCTTTGGGCCCACTGCCTTTTTCAGAGCCCTCAACCGTGAGGAATTCAGAGTTCTGTTCGTAAGTGATTTTTCTGCCCGTGATTTCTTCGGTCAGCTGGTCATTGGATGTTTTGCGGATTGCAGCGTCGCCAATCAAAGTGACGGTGGATTTTGTGCCGTCAATTTCAATCCGGTTGCCTGTGCCGCGAATCATCAGTACTTCAGGTTTTTTTGAGTCCCGTTGCTGGCGAAATGTGGCCGGTTTGCCTTCAATGATTGCATTTTGGCTGCCATCGGCTTTTTGAGTCAATGTGAGGTTATCGCCCCGCACCACCAACGTGCCGCGCGTCAAAAGCACATTGCCTTTGAACACATTCACACTGTTTTTTTCACTGTAAGTCATTTGGTCCGCATCAATCGTGGTCGGCTGATTGCGGTCAGACTCCAAGCCCAGCACCGGCGCGGGTACCAGCCCAGCAGTCAATCCTGAAGAAACAAGGATCAAAACAGCTGCAAGCTTGGGTAGTCCGCGCAGGCGGGCGGTCAGGTTGATTTTCATTTCTATTTGGCCTCTATTCGAATGGAGGTGTGCCCCTTGGACTGCAAATCGCCCGAAACGGTATCCAGTTCAAACCCCTTCATTTTGGCGGCTCTCCCCGGGGTAATCACGGTGGTGTCCAGGTTGCTGTAAACCTTGTTCTTTTCAAATTCTGCAGTCACTTTGTCTGAATTCAAGGTGGTTTTCGCACCTTGTTTCAGTCGATCCAAATGGGCATCTTTTTCCATGTGCAAAATGTCATTGCTGACTTCATATTCTGCTTTGCCTGACCGCATGTGCAGTTGGACTTCCGATTCCTGATAACGCTGCGCCACTGGATTGGTGATGAAAAGGACGTCATTTTCGGGGATGTGTTCTGCCCGAACCCCTGTCAACAGTGAATAGTACCCGCGCGCAACTTGGTGCTCTTCGCTGCGGAAGTCTTCCATGAAGTAGTCCACTTTTTTGGGGTCAATTGAGCCTTGATCGCCGAAGAAGCCCCGTTCCGACTGCAGCGCAACCCAATAGGAGCTGGCCGCCAGCAAGAAGGTAATCAGCAGCGGTGCAAATTGAGAAACAAAGGAGGCTAAGTTACGAAGCACCTTATTGGGTCTCCCAAGGGTTTTGGTAGTCAGGTTTGTTGCTCAGGATGAAATCACAAAGCTCCCGGGCGGCACCGTCGCCCGCTGGGCGGGTGTTTATCCAAGTTGCAACTTTCCGCATGGCCAAAGGGGCGCTGGGGGTGGTGCAAGCCAAGGCCACCTCTTTCAGCACGGGGTAGTCGGGCCAGTCATCACCAAAAAAGCCGCACTGGTTCCATTCAAGCCCCAAACTTTGGCGAATGGAGTCATAGGCTTCCAGTTTGGTTTTGCAGCCTTGTACCAATTGGTAAATGCCAAGATCTCGCGCTCTTTTTTCAACAATTTGGCTTGATCTGGCGGTAATCCACACCACTTTAACGCCGTAGTCCATCAACAGGCGCAGGCCTTGCCCATCAAACACGCTAAACCGTTTAAGGGTTTCACCTTCCGGGCCAAAGTACAAGCCACCGTCCGTCAAAGTGCCATCCACGTCAAAGCCCATCAACCGGACTTGACTGGCTGCCGTGGGTGCATCGGGTTTGTTGCTTTTAAAATCGGTAAAGTTGCTCATAGTTTTGTCGTCGCTTAAACCACTTTGGCTTCAAACAGGTCATGGAAATTTAATGCACCCACCACAGTTTGATCCTTTTCAGTGACCAGAACCTGACTAATGTGGGATGTTTCCATCAAATTGACCGCCTCAACAGCCATCCGGTCGGGGTGGATGGTTTTGGGGTTGCCCTTCATAACGTCTGCCACCATCAAGCCGCGCAAGTCTTGGCCTTGTTCAATCAAGCGGCGCAAGTCACCATCGGTAAACACGCCCAATAGCTTATTGCTGGGGTCGACCACGGCGGTCATGCCCAAACCTTTGCGGGTAATTTCCAGAATGGCGGTGGACAAGCTGTCTGAAGGTTTAACCGAAGGAATACGGTTGCCGGTGCGCATCACATCGCGCACATGAGTCAACAGCCGTCTGCCCAATGCACCGCCGGGGTGGGACATGGCGAAATCTTCTTCCGAGAATCCACGTGATTTCAAAACCACCACGGCCAAAGCGTCACCCAGTGCCAAAGCAGCAGTGGTGCTGGCTGTGGGTGCCAAGTTTAAGGGGCAGGCCTCTTTTTCAACCGAGCCATCTAAAACAAAGTCAGATTGCTTGGCCAAAGGCGAATCCAATTTGCCAGTGATGCCGACGATGATTGAGCCACGCCTGCGTATGGCAGGAAGCACTTCAATCAATTCCTCGGTGGTGCCGGAGTTGGACAGGGCAATCACCACATCCTGCCCGGTGATCATCCCGAGGTCGCCATGCGAAGCCTCCGTGGCATGAACAAAAAATGCTGGCGTACCCGTACTTGCGAAAGTGGCGGCAATTTTTTTTGCGATCAGACCGGACTTACCCACTCCCACCAAAATGACGCGGCCTTTGCACGCCAAAATGGCTTCGACCACTTGGGCAAATTGCACATTCAATTTGGAGGCAAGCGCTTCCACAGCCTGCGCTTCAATGTGCAGTGCTTCGCGTGCAAGCTCCAAATAATACTCGGCTTGCCCCTTGAGAGGTGTGTTTGACATGGTCGACCCTGATAGACTTAGACGCATCGTTAGCGACTTCAGTGCTTGAGACTGTTTCGTTTTCAGGGCAGTATAGCAAAGCACAACCACAAACTCCTCAATTATTAAGCATTAAACGTGCCTAACGCCTTAGAGCTTTCTCTTATTTTGATGCTGGTCGCTGTGCTTGCGGTGACTCTGTTTCGACATTTCAAATTGCCTGCCATGCTGGGTTACCTCAGTGCTGGCATTGTGATTGGCCCATTCTCGTTGGGAATAGTTCCTGACGTGCCCGAAACCCGGCACTTGGCCGAGTTTGGCGTTGTTTTTCTGATGTTTTCAATTGGCTTAGAATTTAGCTTGCCCAAACTGCATGCCATGCGTCGGGTGGTGTTTGGCTTGGGCTTGGCCCAAGTGTCGCTGACCATGTTGGGCGTGATGTTGATGGGTTGGCTAATGGGCTTTGTATTCCAAGTTGCTCCTTCCACGGCTTTTGTACTTGCAGGTGCGGCAGCCATGTCGTCGACCGCGATTGTTAGCAAAATGTTGGCAGAGCGGCTAGAGCTGGACTCAGCCCATGGCCGTCAAATCATGGGCATTCTGCTGTTTCAGGATTTGGCCGTGGTGCCCCTGCTGATTGTGATTCCTGCCTTGGCCGGTGATGTGGCTGAACTGCCCGTCACCCTCAGCCTGGCCATGGTGAAAGCGGCGCTGGTGTTGGGCTTGATGCTGGTGTTTGGGCAGCGCCTGATGAACTGGTGGATGACTTTTGTAGCCCGCAGTAAATCTCAAGAATTGTTTGTACTGAACGTGCTTTTAATTACCCTTGGTTTGGCTTGGCTCACCGAGTTGGCCGAGCTTTCCCTGGCTTTGGGCGCTTTTGTGGCAGGCATTTTGATTGCTGAAACCCAGTACCGCCACCAGGTGGAGGAGGATATTAAACCCTTCCGCGATGTGCTGTTGGGTTTGTTCTTCGTAACCACCGGCATGTTGTTAAACCCCGTGGTGGTGGTGCAGCAATGGCCTTGGGTGTTGGGTTTGGCAGTGCTGCCTGTGCTGGCCAAGTTTGGTTTGATCGCAGCCCTGGCAAAAATTTTTGGTGCCAACACGGGTACCGCCTTGCGCACGGGTTTGTATTTGGCACAGGCCGGTGAGTTTGGTTTTGTTTTGTTGGCTAACACAGGCGCTGGGGGGTTTAACCTTGTGCCTGACCAATGGCTGCAGGTCATCACTGCAAGCATGTTGCTTTCCATGTTGGCTGCGCCATTTATGATCCAGCATGCTGACAAAATTGTGCTGCGGTTCTCCAGTCAAGAGTGGTTGCAAAAATCCCTTGAGTTGCACCAAATTGCCCAAAAAAGCCTCACCACCAACAAACACGTGTTGATTTGCGGTTTTGGACGAAGTGGGCAGCACATGGCCCGGCTGCTGGACCGTGAAGACATTGGTTACGTCGCCCTTGACTTGGACCCTGACCGAATTCGCGAGGCGGCCTCCGCCGGTGATTCGGTGGTGTTTGGCGATGCCGCCAAGCGTGAAACCCTTGTGGCTGCGGGCTTGATGCGTGCCAGCTGCGTGGTTATATCCTTCGCGGAATTTAAGATTGCAGAGAAAGTATTGCTGGCCATCCGCCAAATTGCGCCCAATGTGCCGGTGGTGGTTCGAACTTATGACGAATCCGATCTTGAAAGGCTCACCGCAGCAGGTGCCACTGAGGTAGTACCTGAAATTCTGGAAGGCAGTTTGATGTTGGGCTCCCAAGCGTTGATGTTGCTGGGTGTGCCTGTTTCACGAGTGGTTAAGCAAATTCGAAGTATTCGTGAATCCCGCTACCAAATGTTCCGAGGCGTTTTCCGTGGGGTGGATGACGAATCGGAAACGCCTGAAAGCGAAATGGTGCGCTTGCATTCTGTGATTGTAGAGCCAGGTGCCAAAGGGGTGGGCAACTCGCTGGAGGAGTTGCGCTTGACTGACATGGGTGTGGAAGTCAATGCCATTCGCCGCCGTGGAATTCGGGGTGGAGACCCTTCACCCCAGACGCGTCTGGAAGCGGGCGACATTCTGATTTTGAAAGGGCGCCCAGACGCACTGGCATTGGCAGAGTCTATGATTTTGTCCAAAGGTGCGCCTAGCTCATTGGCGTAACTGAGTGGCGTAAATCACCTCAGTTTGTAAGCCGCTTGGCAATTGCTTTCTGACGCTTCGTCCCAAAGCCCTTCGTCTGTGGTGCAGGTGCTGCCTTCGGTGGCTAAGATCAGAAAGTCGCCAGACTCCGCTTTTCCATCATCCAGTTTTCTGTCTATGTCTGCCAACTTTTTGCTTCGCGTGGCATTGCCCAAAAGCAGTTGAATGGACCCATTGGCCGGGTCGTCTGAAAGCAATGTAGACCCCATCACAAAGGTTCCGCCCAACGGGCTGGCCGGGCAGCTGGTCTCGGGGCAGGTAGCTCCTGTCAATTCAATCGATGTGAATTGCCCTTTGATAAAACCCGCGCGCTGAAGATGTTCAAACACAGCGCCTTGTTCACCCGCCGTGTCGACCAATCCGTTTCCGTTTCCTGAGAACGAGCCCAAACCCGCCGCTGATGCGCCAGCAAAATCACCCGGCAGTGCAGCGTAGCGCCCCTCGAATGCAGACACTGCAGTGTCGATGTTCGTAATCTCAGTCACTGTCGATTGAACTTTGGCCGATTGAATCAGCTCGCTGCCCTTCAATACCCCACCTGCCAGCACAGCGAGTACGGCCAGTGCAATGGCCAGTTCAAGCAGTGAAAAGCCTTGTTGGGAGGGCAATATGGCCTTCAAATTTTTAGTCGTGTTAAATCGCTTTGGCATGGCAGTCCTTGTGGTGTAAAAGTTTAAATACGAATCAAAATAATTGAGTTGAAAACAGGTTTTTTTTAAATGGATTTGTATGTCATCAAGATGGTGGAGTTTGTGCAATCCAGCCGCCCTCCATCCAAAGGTGTACAAGCCTTTCGTAGCTCATCCACATTGGGTTGTCGCTGGAATAATCGCGTGTAATAAAAAACTGCTGACTTCGGGCTTGGTTCGATTCAAAAATGGAAGTGGAGGTATCGGTTCTTGGCAACTTGGGTTGCACCACGACCACCGCTGTCGGGGAGTGCAAACTTTGCAAACCACAGCCCCGCTCAGTGCCATCGGGCAAGGCTTGGTTGGGGTTGAAATTGCAAATCGATAAAGCTGGAAGTGCGGACCCATTCATGCCGCTGGTTGAGGTCGTTGGACTTAGAACAATTTCCGAAAGTTGTTGCAGGCTTAGCAGCTGCCAACGTTTTGTGTTGTGAAGTGCATGCTGCGCAGGTACGCCAGCAGCAGCCAAATCAGCCACAGTCATTGTCCATTGTTGCTGTAGCGAGTCTAGGCTAAGGCTGCCATACGGCAAGTCTCCAGATTGAAGTTCGCAGCGGTCGTCTACAAATTGCTCTTGCGTTTCCCCATCCTGTGCTGGGCAGGGTAGCCGACCACGGCTTAATACAAACCCCTCAAGTGCTTGTTCAATTCTTTGTTTTTCGCGTTGGTGTAGGCTTTCAGCAGTGGCTGCATTTTGACTGCGACTTAAACTCAAAAGAGAAGGGACCACCACGGCAAGAATTCCCAGAATCAGGGCCATTTCCAAAAGCAAACTACCGTGCTGCGATTTGATACGCGTCATGAGTTATTGCCCCGCCTGTTTGTTTGGCTCGTTCACATGGACGCGGATATCCATGTCGGCAAGATGTGCCTTGCTGTGGCTGGGCCAATTGAAATCACATGCGCAAGCCGAGTTACTTGTACTCAAAGGGCAGCTTCCGAAAGTAAAGTTTTCGCAAGCCTTACCCTTGCTTGCAACCGGCAAAGTGGAGCTGACCGGCCATGCACTCAGCAGGCGAGAACTTCCCTTAAAAACGCATGGGCTACCCCCTTGGGCATTGCACACATGCGACAGCTGTTTACCCTTGGGCAGGGTTGTGGCATCCCACTTTTCAAGGGGCTTGCAGGTCTCCGTTTCAAGCAAACAAGCAGAATTGGATACCCACCAAGAGTCCCCATTGCAAGCGCAGTTGCAGCGTGTGCGTGTGCAGTTGCATTGGCAATCAGACCACTTGGGTTGTACGGTTTTTGATTGACTGTTCCAGCTCAAATTCTCGTGGGTGAACACCTCTTGATTTTGGTTCAGCCAAGTATTGAATGTGTTATTGACCGCGGCTTCCTGCGCTTTGAAAACAGCACGCCTCAATTCAGGCACCCGAATTAACACATGTGCACCCGATGCTTTTACCGTGTACCCGTCCAATGCTTCCAAGCCCTCTGCCACCACCACTGCCACATCGGTGATGATGCTACCGTTATGCCACACTGCAAGGCTAGGTTGCGTCCAATCGACCCATTGGCTCCAGCCCAACTCATTGGCTTGAATCAACTGGGGTGAAACCGCGTACATCCACGATTTGTCGTTTGCAACAGATCGGGCATTGGGTTTGGAATGGATTGCCAAACGCAGATGATTCACAGCCGATCTGGATTCAATCGGCAAATAACCCAGCCACGCGCTCAGGCAACTGGCAGGTGTTGTGGCAGTTGGTGTACTGGACGGGCAGGGCATATTCCCCGGGTGGGTTAGGCTGTTGAGGCCCTTCACCGTTGCATGCGCAAACAAGCTGGCCTTGATGTGCTTTAACTCCTGCAGTGTGCCCAGCTCAATTTGCCGGGTTAGGTTTTGCGCTTTGGATTTTGACTCACCCCATGCCAAAAGCAGCATTCCGCTGATGCACAAAACAACAATCAAGGCCATTAAAGCGGCGCCCTGTTGTAGTCGATAGCGGCTTGATGGTTTCACTTCCATCGCTCTTCCTTCGCATCAAATTTCAATATGCCATTTGGGGTTTCAATCCAACCTTCGGGTTTGACGACGGGTGGTATTGAAATAATCGGGCTCATTGCTTGAGCTTCATTTTTTGTTGGAGTACTTGGCAAATTGTCTGGGCTGGAGGTTGAAAAACTCGCCTCAGATATGCCCATGAAAATTAGGCTGGGCAGCAGCGCAACTCCAATATGGTTGGAAGGTAACTTTTTGTTTGAATACACCAAGCAAGCCAACTCGAAGCTGGTACTGACTGGGTTTGGCTGTAGTACATTCATCGGCGCATTCATCGGCGCATTCATTCGCCTTTCCAGTTTTGCTTTGCTTGACTTTGGCCTGCTGGGTTGGATTTGACAGTGCCCTTGGGCAGGCCTTTTTCGTTCAATCAAATCTTTCAAATCAGCCCAAATCTCGTACTCATTGCTTCTTTGGGTACTAAACACTTCCATTTTCAGGGTTTGTTGAGTCTGCGGCTTTACTTTTTCGATCCTAGCTGGTGTAAGAATGCTTGACTCAATCTCATGGTCCAACTGAGATTGCATCAGCATGTACAAGCCCAATACACCAAGCAACACCAAAACCCAGTCAGCTGTATTTCGTGCAAGGTCGCTCTGCTTGAGTGCTGCTGTCAAAGGGGAGTCAATCGGCAAGTGAGGGTCGAATCTATTCACCGTTGTCGTCCCCCAACTTATTGATGCCCTTAGTGAATGAATGGGTGGTTTCATTGGTGGCTGCGTTGTTTGCTGGATTGTTCGATGAATTGCTGCAAACTATCCAACCTTGACGTCCCGCCTTGCAATCCTCCGGAATACGGTTGCTGGATTTGTCACCGTTTATTTGATTTTTATGCACCCCAGTTTTCAGCATGATGTGCATATCGCCTTTTGCATCCCAATCTACCGCTAGGTTTTCGACTGAGATTCCTGTCGGGCTCAAAAAATGAGCCCTAGTGCTTTGGCCGATGGTGTTCTGCACATTGGCTACTTGGGTTTGCTTGCCCGTTTGAATCAGTTTGAGTGTCTGAACAAACCATTCCCAGTCTGTGGATTTCTCAATGGATGGCTTGGTTTTATCAAGCTCCTTCACCACTTGCTTGTGTTGCAGGGACAAGCGCTGCCCCTGCATGCGTAGCCCTTCAAGTGCCAAATGTATTCCTGCTGTGGCCAAGGCAATCAACAGCACGCCAATTGACAGGCGAGATTTCAACCAACCTTCTTTCCCATGAAGAAGAAGCGATATCCGCAGGGCCCAATCTGTATTCACAACGGTTTGAGTCACCGATTTTTTGCGATGCCATTTCTCAATTTGCTGGCGCTCAGCATTTGATATCAAATTGAAAACTTCCCGAAGGGACCCCGCCTGCGCTTGCCCACCTGCCCCGCGCCATGCACAAACGATGACGTCTTTGCCCATCGATTCAACCTGTTCAATCAATGCCATGTGCATGCCGTGTACATCCGCATAGGCAAGCCTGCTGGGCGAGTCGCATATTGCCATCCAAATTTGACTGGCATGGCTGTCTGGCTTTTCGCTGGGCGGTAGACCGAGGTACACCAAAGTGTCTGGCATGGAAAAGCTGCTTAATGCTTTGTGGCTGCCTACAAATTCTTGCCATTGCATCACTTCCTCAGTGCGCCAGTTTGCCCCGTCGACCTGACAATGCTGCACTTCAAAAGTGGGTTCTTCACGGCCATTGCGGGCCGGCTTCACCTCGTGGATTATCCAAATATCCCTCATGGCTAAAATTGACCCAATTGAGAGTACAAGGGCGACAATGTGCTTTGAAATGCGTACACCAAAAACCCAGCTGCAATCGCCAGTGTGGCGGGCGCCAATGTGGCATTGAGTCGTGTTTGCCTTTTTCGGGCTTCCAGCTCAAACACTTTGGATGCGAGGATAAAACAGTTCGCCAAGTTGCCTGTACGCTCTGCAACCGCAGACTGTCTTAATAAAAATGGAGGTGCCCCGCACTCTTGAAAAGCGGCGTGCAAATTGTGTCCGTGGCGTACAGCCCGTTCCATCCTCGCTGAAAACTCGGTCAGTTCTTTGAGGGCGCGATGTTGGCCCAACCCAACCCGGCGTGGCCTGCAGTTGCTTTGCCGCAGGCAATGCAGCAGGTCCAAACCGGCATCCAAGCCACTTCCAATTTCAAAGAAAAAATGCGAGTAGTACCATGCGGTGGCTGGCCGCCAACCTTGTGGCTTCAAACTGCGTTTTCTAGTTTTTCCAGATTTCAAAAACTGCTGAAATAGCAGGCCAGTGGTTCCCAATCCAGCCCCCAGCGCCAAAAGCCAATCCTCCAGTTTCCAAGCCGAATCTGCTTGGGGTTGTGGGCGTGTATGACCGGTATCAAAGCCCGACGTGTTGGACTCCAACAGAACCCAAGCCAGGATGACCAACATCAACACCACGCAGGGGTAAACCATGCTTTTTAGAGTTTGACTTTTGGCGTTTGAATATTCGCACCAGTGGTCCAGGTGCCTGCGTAGCATGACAGCCAAATCGCCTGCTTGTGGCGCGCAGCGGAATGCGATTTCAATCGGCTCAGGCCAAGGCTCTTTGTCCAGCAAAAATGCTTGATCCAGCGCTTGCCCCGCCTCCAGCCGCCGGCTAACACCCTCAAGTCGTCTTTGAATCGCTTTAAATCCCCTTTGGTGTTGGCCAATTTCAATACTCAAATTCAGGGATTCCATGATGGGTAGTCCTGCTTCCAGCAGCTTTACAAAATCATCCAGCCAATCGAGCCACAGCTTGCCTTGCAAGGACAAAACGCATCGCTGCTTAAAGGTCTTAGTCAATGCACTAATTGAACGCATTCCAGTCCTCCGAAAATGACCACATGGCCTGGTTTTTTACGCACACTTGGTGCAAATCCCTCAACGACTCAATGCCCAAAACTTCTGCGCGGGGAAGGGGCGCAATTGACATCACTTCTGCCCACACACCCTTGTGTGTTCCTGTGTTTAAGCGTTGGCAGATCAACCCGTTCAGGCTGATAAGCAGCGTTTTCAAGGGCAGTCCAAACTCCACCAAACGGGCCAATGTGCCAAGGCAGTCGGGTGCATGCACCGAGGCCAAAACCCGATGCCCGGTCAAAGCGGCATTGAGGGTGAGTTGCGCAGTGTCGGTGTCTCGAATTTCGCCCACCAAAATCGTGTCAGGGTCTTGGCGCATCAAGGACTTCAGGCCCATTGAAAAGGTAAGGTGGGGCAGGGTGGAAAGGTCGGTTTGGCGGGCGGAATGATTCACAATTTCCACTGGGTCTTCTAGCGTCACAATTTGCCCAGCGGCTTCCCCAAGCGTGTACAGCATGCCGTGCAAGGTGGTTGTTTTTCCGCTGCCTGTGGGGCCGCTAACCAGCGTTAAGCCGGCGTCATAATGGATAAGCTGGCTAATCCGGCTCAGGCTTTGTGGGCTAAACCCCAAATCCTTCAGCTTTTGTGTGACTTGCCTAGCCAAAATGCGCAACACCAAACTTTCCCCGTGTATGCAAGGGTGGGTTGAAAGCCGGGCTTGCACCGTTTGAAACTGCACCCGCGCATCCTGCGGTTTGCGCGATTCCGCAATGTTCATTTGTCCCGCAGCTTTGAAGGCCTGAACAATTCGTCGTCCTTCGGACAAACCAATTCGACCGATATGCAGCAACGCCCCGCCAATTCGGATTTTTAAGCTATAGGCCTCTGCCTCAGGTATCCAGTGCAAATCGGATGCGTCACATTGATAGGCCTGAAGAAGCACCTCTTGTGGCCCCTGTCGGCAGGCCTTTAGCAATCCATCGCGGGTTTCTGGGTTCATGGTTGGGCGTCCAGCCACGCTTTGGCTTCCATCAAAGGCAGTTGACAACTGCGCTGTTTGCACAGCAATTCAACCTTGTCGAACTCCGATTTCGCTGCTTCTCGCTTGCCTTGCTGGTTGGCATAAATCAGGCCCAAATTGAAGGGCAATTCCGGAACACTGTGGTGAAGCTTTTGCAATTCCGAAAGCAGGTTTTCTGCTGCTTTGGGCTGACCGCCCCTGGCCCAATTCAAAGCAGTTTGTACGGGTTTGGCCAATGGGCTAGCTAGGGTGTCGGTTGAGGTGCTGGTTGTAACGCGGTTTGCAGGCGAGTGTTCCTGCACAAGGTCACCGCTTTGTTCTTCGCCTTGAATGCTGGCTTTCAGCAAAATAACCAATTCGGTACTGCGCCCGGCCTTGCCTTCACTGCCCGCCAGCCACGAATACTCGGGCCCCATACCCGGTAATCCTTGCGAGTTGTTTTCTTGGGACTGCTGCTTAAGCCCACCCAATAGCACCATCTCACCGCTTTTCAAGCGCAGCAGTGACTCCATTTCCCGCGTTTGAATTTCAGGAATTTTGTTGTCGATATTGAGTTGCTTCAAGGCCGGGTTGGGGTCCTGAACAAATCCAACAATTCGACTCAGTGTTGGCCTTACCCGAAGTTGTATATTTTTGTCATCCGACACTTGGGCAGAAACAGTCATCAAAAAGCCAACCGGCACAGTCTGCACCTGTGTATTGAATGTGCTGAAAGCCGGGTTGTTGTTGGTGGGTGCAGAGGTTTGTACCTCCGTGGTGAAATACACCCTGTTGTCGATCACCTTCAACACCGCCGCTTGCTGGTTCATGGTCAACATTCGGGGGGAGGAAACGACCTTGGTTTCCCCAAATGTTTCCAACAAACGAAGCACTGCAGACAACTCACTTTTTTGGTCAGATCGTTCCGCCGCCACAGTCAGCGCAGGGCTGCTAGAGGGCGTGCCCCGAATACTCAACCCAGCCTGAAGGCCTTGTAGCTTCAGCAAATTCCAATCGATTCCGCGTTCAAAGCGTTGGTCCAAGTTGACTTCAGCAATAATGGCTTCCACCAAAACCTGCCGTTTAATCCGGGTTTGAACACTTTGCAGCCAACTCTCCACTCGGTGGTGTTGGCTGGGCTTTGCGCGTACGGTCACCGTACCTGATTCCGGATGAACAACCACCCTGCCGCTGAGTTTAATCTCTTCACGAACGGTGACTTCCCGCTCGCTGCGTTGCGATGCCCTGTTCGAGCCCCTCGGGCTTTGGTTTCTAAATCGGGACTGAACATCCCTTTCTTCCAACTCGTCGTTGGTTCGCTCCTGCCTTCTTACCTTGTAGACGTCGTCACTCTCTGAAATCAAAAATTCAATGTGTAGTGCCAGCCTGTTCCACAAGTCGTGGTTTTGTGCCGTGCTCAATGTCAGGCGTGATTGGTTGCCAAGGTCTTGCGAGCCATTTCCGCCCGAGCCACCTACGCCGCTGCCCGTAATACCGGAGCCATTGTTGGAATTTCGGCGCTCCAGCACCGAGCTCAAGCTGGATAAATCGTTCAGCTTCCTCTCCAAGTCCAGGTAATCCAATCGGTACTCTCGAAAAGCGTCCTCTTCGCAACTCAGCCGCAAATGCCCGGTTTCCCGGTGAATTGTTGACGCGCTTTGCCTCTCAATGCTTTGAAGTACCTGGCTTATCGGCATGTTCACGCCGTGAATGCTGACCGGGTTCCTGCCACAGTCATCGGTTTCAAAGCCCATTTTTTCTGACTTGCTGATGATTTCGACCACATGTGCAGCGGGTACCGCATTCACGCGGAAGTTAAATGTGGGTTCAACCGGCCCGCTGTCGCCCTTGGGGGTTGCCCAAAACTCATAGCCCAACAGGGCCGTTGCGGTGGTGGGGCCCGCCAGTGTTGGAATGGCATCCAGGTCCGGCTTGATCAGGCTGGGGTTGCTTGCACACCCCGTCAAAAAAGCGCCACAGGAAACCAGAAACAGCCGTGAAAGGCCATTCAGGCCGGTCTTGATTGCCGATTGCAGAGAATTAAACGAGCGGGATGCTGTCGACATGGAACTTATTTGAACTCACCGTGATCGAAGAAGGCAAAAGCTTAAACTCAAGCGTCTGATTTCTCTGATGTAATGAGCTCTATCGGGTGACAGCAGTCATCCGCTCTTGGTAGGTCTGCCGGCGGATTGCGGGGTGGTATTCTCACGACAGTTTCAGGCGAGTAGGGCCGCTTCGGGGTACAATACGGCACAATTTTTATACTTTATTCACCTCCAAGCCCCAAGGATTCCGCATGGGTGTTGTTGCCCAAATCAAGAATGTTGACTTTGCCTATGGCGAACGGTCCATTCTTAAAGATTTTTCGGTCAATATTCCGAAAGGCAAAGTCGTATCTGTCATGGGCGGTTCTGGCTCTGGAAAAACCACCCTTTTGCGCCTGATGTGCGGTCAGCACCCTGTTTCGCGGGGTGAGGTAAAGGTTCTGGGTCAAAACATCGTCACCGCAAGCACTTCGGAGCTTTACGCCTTTCGCAAACGCATCGGTGTTTTGTTCCAATTTGGCGCCCTGTTTACCGACCTTTCGGTGTTTGACAACGTGGCGTTCCCGCTGCGTGAACATTCCAACCTGTCTGAAGCCACCATTCGAGACCTCGTACTGTTGAAGCTGCATGCAGTGGGTTTGAGGGGGGCGGCCAGTTTGTTCCCGTCCGAAATTTCGGGTGGCATGAGCCGTCGCGTGGCCTTGGCCCGAGCAATTGCCTTGGACCCTGAGCTGATTTTTTACGACGAGCCGTTTGCGGGCTTGGATCCCATTTCCTTGGGAATCACCGCCACTCTCATCAAAACCCTGAACGATGCCTTGGGTGCCACCTCGATTGTGATTACTCACGACATTCATGAGTCATTCCAAATCAGCGACCACGTCATCGTGATCGCAAACGGCAGCGTGTTGGCGGAAGGTACCCCGGCGGAAATCAGCGCCAATCAAGACCCCTTCGTGCAGCAGTTTATCCACGGCAAGCCCGAAGGGCCGGTCAGGTTTCACTACCCAGCCAAGGATTTGAAAGAGGATTTCGCATGAGCGCCGTTGCTGCCATCAGTCGCTTAGGGCGTTCTACCATTGACTCTGTGTCTGGCTTGGGCGCATTTGCCAAGTTTGTATTGAATCTTTTTGTGCTTTTGCCCAAATCGCTTTTGCGTCCGCGGCTGATCATCGACCAAATTCACTTCATCGGCAATTACTCGCTGGTGATCATTGTCGTCTCTGGCTTATTCGTGGGCTTTGTATTGGGGTTGCAGGGCTACTACACCTTAAACCGTTACGGGGCTGAGCAAGCCTTGGGCCTATTGGTGGCGCTGTCTTTGGTGCGTGAGTTGGGGCCAGTCGTTTCTGCCCTCTTGTTTGCTGGCCGCGCCGGTACCTCGCTGACCGCTGAAATTGGTTTAATGAAAGCGGGTGAACAACTTGCTGCCATGGAAATGATGGCAGTGGACCCCAAATCCAGAATTTTGGCTCCTCGTTGGGTGGCCGGTTTGATCTCCATGCCGATATTGGCTGCATTATTTAGCGCAGTTGGTATTATTGGAGGGTACGTGGTTGGGGTTTTATTAATTGGCGTGGATTCCGGCGCTTTTTGGTCCCAAATGCAAGATGGTGTAGATGTCATGAATGATGTGGCCAATGGCGTCATCAAAAGCATTGTGTTTGGTTTGGCGGTCAATGCAATCGCGTTGTACCAAGGTTACACCTGCCAGCCCACGCCCGAAGGGGTTTCCAGGGCAACCACTCGCACGGTGGTCATCGCATCCCTCACCATTTTAGGTTTGGACTTTGTGCTGACTGCGCTGATGTTCAGCGTGTAACGCTACAAAAGAATGTTGTCACTGAATTCAGTGAATTAGGTAATCGTTAAGAAAACGCGGGAAATACAATGAAAAACAAAGCGGTTGATTTTTGGGTGGGCTTATTCGTGCTGATCGGCGCCTTGGCGCTGGTCTTTTTGGCACTGAAGGCAGGCAACCTAAGCTCTTTCTCCACAGGCGAAAAGTACCGAATCACGGCTGAGTTCGACAACATTGGCGGATTGAAGGTGCGCGCACCCATCAAAAGTGCAGGTGTGGTCGTAGGCCGGGTGGTGGGTATCACTTTGGATTCTGAAACTTTCCGTGCCGTGGTCGCCATGGATTTAGAAGAGGGATTCAAGTTTCCCAAAGACACTTCTGCGAAAATCCTGACTTCAGGTTTGCTGGGCGAGCAGTACATTGGTTTTGAGCCAGGTGGCGATCTTGAAAACCTAAGCGCTGGTGCAAAAGTCACTCGCACCCAATCTGCCGTTGTGCTGGAAAATTTGATTAGCCAGTTCCTCTACAACCAAGCCTCCAGCAAAGACTCGAGCAAGGAGTAGTTTTATGTTGAGTTTTGCCCGTGAAATGCGTCTGTTAAGCCTCGGTATTGTGGTGTTGGCTGTGAGTGCGTGTGCAACTGTAAAGAATCCCTCACCGACCGATCCGCTTGAGTCTTTCAACCGCCCGGTGGATAGCTTCAACCAAATGGTAGACCGCGTGGCGTTGAAGCCCGTTGCTCAAGGTTACAACGCGGTTGTGCCCGAAGAGATTCGTGGGTGCGTCACCAATTTTTTCGCAAACTTGGATGACATTGCCAGTTCATTGAACAACCTACTGCAGTTAAAGCCCAAGCGTGCTTTGACCGACATGTGTCGCGTGGTGCTTAACAGCACCGTCGGCTTGTTGGGTTTGGTTGATGTGGCCACCCAGTTTGGGATAGAGCGCACCAACGAAGACTTCGGTCAAACTTTGGGTTACTGGGGGGTGGGCTCAGGGCCTTATTTGGTGGTTCCTTTCTTAGGCCCAAGCTCTGTGCGTGACCTCCCTGCGCGTTTTGTAGACAGTCAGGTCGACCCCCTGTCCAATCACGAGCCAGTGGATGAACGGCTGGTTGCAACAGCTGTTGATGCAGTGGACACGCGCGCCCGGCTTATTCCTGCGACTGACTTAGTCGATCGTGTGGCTTTGGATAAATATTCATTTGTTCGCGACGCATTCCTTGCGCGCAGGGCCAGCCAAGTCAGGGACGGTAAGCCAGACCCGGTTGATCGTGAATTTGATCAAGCCGACAGTGACTCCACGTCAAACGAGCCTGCAGCTGCCCCGGCCACCGCTAAATAACAGCAACACGCAACGTGCCCGGCTTAGGCTGGGTCAACCTAATACCGACAACAGCCGTTTTAGGCCTTGTCCTTGATTAATTTGAAGGTAGTTAAAATGAATACAAGCATGAACCGCCGTGGCTTTATCGGCCTCACCCTGACTTTGATGTTGAGCTTGTCTGCCAGCTTTGCGACTGTGGCCCATGCACAGGAAGCCCAGCCTGCCAACGTGTTCGTGCAGGACTTCAGTCAATCAGTCTTGACTGAAATCAAGTCACGCAAAAAGGAATTGCTGGCCGACCCTGCGAAATTGGATGCCCTGATCGACAAAATGGTCATGCCCAACGTCAACTTCCAGAAAATGACCCAGTTGGTGGTGGGTCGCCCATGGCGTGCCGCAACGCCCGAGCAGCGTACCCAAATTACTGAACAATTCCGCGTGTTGTTGGTAAAAACATACTCCAGCGCTTTGGCCCAGGTTGGTGACCAAACTTTGGAAGTGGATCGCTTGCGCGCCAAGCCCGAAGACACGGATGTGATCGTCACCAGCCGTGTGATTCAAAAGAATGGCCCACCCGTGGACTTGGCTTACCGTGTTGAAAAATCAGCTGACGGCAAGTGGAAAGTGTATGACTTGAGCGTATTGGGCTTGTGGTTAATCGACTCCTACAAAGCCCAGTTTCAGCCCGTGTTGGCGCAGTCTGGGGTCGACGGTTTGATCAAAACCCTGAAGCAGAAAAACGGCCAAGTGTAATTATGAAAATCTCTTTGCCCGAGATTACTGTCCACAATGCCGAGAAAGTTTTGGCTGAAGTCACCCAAGCCCTCAAAGCGGGTGACTTTGCTGTGGATTTTTCAGGTGTAAAAAACATTGACTCTTCTGCCTTGGCTGTTGTGATGGGCGCCCGTCGCGCAGCTGGAGGCAAACCACTACAATTGCTGAATCTTCCTGAGCAATTTTCAAGCTTGGTGGCGGCCTACGGGGTACAATCCCTCTTCGCCTGAAAATAAAGCGCCAGTCCATGCTGCGCGCGTATCCTGTCCATGTCCATCGCTCTCGAATTAAGATCCATCTCCAAGCAGTTTGGGTCGTTCCAGTCTTTGCATTCCGTTAACCTGGAAGTGCAGGAAGGGGAGTTCTTTGCCCTATTGGGCCCCAATGGTGCCGGTAAAACCACCATGATCAACATCATTGCGGGTTTAAGCCGCGCCACCTCGGGTGAGGTCAAAGTGATGGGCCACGATGTGGTCACTGGTTTCCGGGAAGCGCGCAAAAGCATTGGCATTGTGCCTCAAGAGCTGGTGTTCGATCCATTTTTCAGTGTGCGTGAAACCTTGCAGTTTCAATCGGGTTACTTTGGCCTGAAGAAAAATGAGGATTGGATCGACGAGCTTCTTCATTCCCTCAGCCTGACCGACAAAGCAGACAGCAATATGCGCACCTTGTCCGGTGGCATGAAGCGTCGGGTGATGGTCGCGCAGGCTTTGGTGCACAAACCGCCTGTGATTGTGCTGGATGAGCCCACTGCGGGTGTGGACGTGGAATTGCGTCAAACCCTGTGGCAGTTTGTGTCCAGCTTAAATAGGAAAGGCCACACCATTTTGTTGACCACCCATTATTTGGAAGAAGCGGAAACCCTGTGTAACCGGGTTGCCATGCTGAAAAAGGGCGAAATCATTGCGGTGGACACCACGCCGAACTTGCTGAAAAAGCACTCCGGCCAAACTTTGAGTTTGCAGTTAAACGGGGTGATTCCCGATTCATTGAAGCCTTTGCTGATGAAGTCAGACATTGCAGATGGTCGCTTTGTGCTGAGGCTTGACTCACCCGCTGCCATTGAAGGCATTTTGGCCGCTTGCCGCAAAGAACATCTGGATGTGCTGGATTGCAGTATTGAAAAACCCGATTTGGAAGATGTGTTTGTGCAAATGATGTCAGGGGGTGCGCAATGATTGGTTGGCAAACCCTTTTAAAGAAAGAAGTGCTGCGTTTTTGGAAAGTGTCTTTCCAAACCGTGTTGGCACCGGTGGTCACCGCTTTGCTGTACCTGATGATTTTTTCTCATGTTCTGGACGGCAAAGTCGAGCCCTACCCGGGCGTGAGCTACGGCGCATTTCTAGTGCCCGGTTTGGTCATGATGTCGGTGCTGCAAAATGCGTTTTCCAACACCTCATCCAGCCTGATTCAATCCAAAATCACCGGTAATTTGGTGTTTGTGCTGCTACCTCCGCTGTCACATCTTGAATTTTTAAGCGCTTATGTGATTGCTGCCATGGTGCGCGGTGTGGTGGTGGGGCTGGGTGTTTTGCTGGTGACTGTGTTTTTCGTGGGCTTAACCATGGAGCATGCCTTCTGGGTGCTGGCTTATGCCTTGGTGGGCTCTGCATTACTGGGCACCATGGGTTTTATTGCTGGCATTTGGGCTGAGAAGTTTGACCAGTTGGCAGCATTCCAAAACTTCATTATTGTGCCTGCCACGTTTTTATCTGGCGTGTTTTATTCCATTCACTCCTTGCCGCCCATTTGGCAAACCGTGTCGCATTTCAATCCGTTTTTCTACCTGATTGACGGTTTTCGTTACGGCTTTTTTGGTGTGAGTGATGTGAGCCCATGGTTCAGTATGTCCGTGGCTTTGGTTTCCCTTGTCGTGCTGATGGCGATTGCGCTTCGGCTGGTGGTCTCTGGCTACAAATTGAGGGGATAATAATGTTAGGTGAGTTAAAATTGGATAGGAATCAATATGTTGTCGTCTGATACGCTGAAAAGCTACATTGCTGCAGGCTTGGCCTGTGAGCACATTGAGGTTCACGGGGATGACGGCACCCATTTTGAAGCGGTGTTGGTGTCCAGCGGGTTCGAAGGGTTACGCCTCGTTCAGCGGCATCAAAAGGTGTATGCAGTGCTTGGTGACAGGATGAAAGCCGAAATTCATGCCCTGTCAATGAAAACCCTCACGCCCGCCGAATGGGCACAGCAAAACGCATAAGGCCTCCACATGGATTCTTTTTTGATTCGCGGCGGAAAACGCCTGCACGGTGAAGTGTCAATTTCCGGTGCAAAAAACGCAGCGCTTCCTATATTGTGTGCATCCCTGCTGACGGCTGAGCCTGTCAAAGTCAGCAATGTGCCTCGATTGAAGGACATCAACACCTGCTTGCGCCTATTGGGCTCCATGGGTGTGCAGTGCTTTTGGCATGGCGAGAATGAACTCGCTTTGCGTGCAGAAGACATTTCTGAACCCATCGCGTCCTACGATTTGGTAAAAACCATGCGTGCCAGTATTTTGGTGCTTGGCCCTTTGTTGGCCCGCTTTGGCGAGGCTTCAGTGTCCTTGCCCGGTGGTTGTGCCATTGGCCAGCGCCCCGTGGACCAGCACATCAAAGGTTTGCAAGCCATGGGTGCTGAAATTGTGATCGAAAAAGGTTACATTCACGCCAAAGCCAAACGGCTGAAAGGCGCGCGAATTGTGACCGACATGGTTACAGTGACGGGTACTGAAAACCTGATGATGGCCGCGTGCTTGGCTGAGGGCACCACCATTATTGAAAACGCAGCCCGCGAGCCCGAAGTGGTGGATTTGGCACGCATGTTGGTCAAAATGGGAGCGAAAATTCAAGGCATCGGCACCGACACCCTCACAATTGAGGGTGTGGAAAAGCTAGGTGGCTGCAGCTACACGGTGATGCCTGACCGCATTGAAGCCGGTACATTTTTGTGCGCAGTGGCCGCCTGTGGTGGCGACATTGTGCTGACCAATTCCGATGCCGCCAGCATGGATTCCACGCTGGACAAACTGCGCCACACTGGGCTGAATATCGAGATTTATGGCTCCACCATCAAGGCATCCATGAACACCCGCCCCAAGGCAGTGGATGCCCGCACGGCACCTTACCCAGGCTTTGCCACCGACATGCAGGCCCAGTTGATGGCTGTCAACTGCGTGGCTGACGGTACGTCTGTGATGAACGAAACCATTTTCGAGAACCGCTTCATGCATGTTCAAGAGATGATTCGGTTGGGTGCTGACATCACCATTGAAGGTCACACCGCTGTGGTGAAAGGCAAACCCTTGATGGAAGGCGCCACCGTGATGGCAACAGATTTACGCGCGTCTGCAGGCTTGGTGATTTCTGGCATGGTGGCCAATGATGAAACCCGGATCGATCGGATTTATCACCTTGACCGGGGTTATGAGAAGATGGAAGAGAAATTGCGCAAATTGGGCGCAGATGTACAGCGAGTTGCTGAATAACCGAGAGTTTTTGAATGATCACCTTAGCTTTGTCCAAGGGACGAATTTTTGAAGAAACCCTGCCTTTGCTGGCCAAAGCAGGCATCGTTCCGCTGGAAGAACCGGAAAAGTCGCGTAAGTTGATTATTGCTACAAACCGGCCTGATGTGCGCATCATTATTGTGCGCGCAACAGACGTGCCCACATACGTACAGCATGGTGCTGCAGATTTGGGCGTGGCAGGGAAGGATGTATTGATTGAGCATTCCGGCGCTGGCTTGTATCAGCCCATTGACCTGAACATTGCCAAATGCAGGCTGTGCGTGGCGGTGAAGGAAGGTTTTGACTACCAAACCGCGGTCAAGCACGGCGCTAGGTTGCGCGTGGCCACCAAATATGTCGAAAGCGCACGTGAACATTTTGCCCGTCGGGGTGTCCATGTAGATCTGATTAAGCTTTACGGCTCCATGGAATTGGCCCCCTTGGTTGGCTTGGCTGACGCAATTGTGGATTTGGTTAGCACCGGCGCAACCCTCAAGGCCAACAAGCTGGTCGAGGTGGAAGACATTTGTGAAATTTCCTCCCGCTTGGTGGTGAATCAAGCCGCTTTGAAAATGAAGTATGAAACCTTGCAGCCCATCATTGATGTGTTTGCACAAGCCGTGGAAGCATAGAAGAAATCAGTTTTAGAAAGAAGTTTTAGAAACACGTAGCACCAGTAAGCAGTACCAATAACCCTATCAGGTCAAAAAAATGTCGTCCCAAATTCGTAGACTCACCACCACACAGGCCGATTTTTCCGAGCAGTTCCGGTCCCTGCTGGCTTATGAGGAGCAACGCGATCCCCATGTGGAAAGCGCAGTGGCCGACATTGTTCATCATGTCCGAACGCGCGGCGACGAGGCCTTGCTGGAGTACACCGCCAAATTTGATCGGGTTGAAGTCGCCAACGCCGCTGGTTTGGAAATTCCCCGTGACGAGTTGAAAAACGCACTCAACACGCTGGATGCAGACCAACGCAACGCCTTGGAAGCTGCGGCCGCACGGGTGAAGGCGTTTCACGAACGCCAAATCGCCCAAAGTTGGGAATACACCGAAGAGGATGGCACACGCCTGGGTCAGCGCATTACCGCTTTGGACCGTGCTGGCTTGTATGTCCCCGGTGGCAAAGCTGCATACCCTTCCTCTGTTTTGATGAATGCAGTGCCTGCCAAAGTCGCTGGCGTGAAGGAAGTCATCATGGTGGTGCCCACGCCCAGCGGCGTTCGCAACCAGATGGTTTTGGCAGCCGCCTATTTGGCGGGCGTAGACCGTGTGTTTACCATCGGCGGTGCACAAGCCGTTGCTGCCTTGGCTTACGGCACAGCTACAGTGCCGCGCGTGGACAAAATTGTGGGCCCCGGCAATGCTTATGTGGCCGAGGCCAAGCGCCGCGTGTTTGGTGCAGTGGGCATCGACATGATTGCAGGCCCATCCGAGATTTTGATTTTGTGCGACGGCACCACCAATCCAGATTGGATTGCGATGGACTTGTTCTCACAGGCAGAACACGATGAAATGGCTCAATCCATCTTGGTGTCGCCCAGCAAGGAATTTTTGGACCAAGTGCAGGCCAGTATCAAGCGGCTGATGGATTCCATGCCACGCCACATGGTGATTTCCACTTCCTTGAAAAACAGGGGCGCATTGATTCAATGCAAAGACATGGCTGAAGCCTGTGAATTGTCCAACCAAATTGCGCCGGAGCACCTTGAAGTCAGCGTGCAAGACCCGGACGCCCTGCTGCCCTTGATTCGCCATGCAGGTGCCATTTTTATGGGGCCCTACAGCTCAGAGTCTTTGGGTGATTACTGTGCAGGCCCCAACCACGTGTTGCCTACAGCAGGCACCGCTCGTTTTTCCTCCCCCTTGGGCGTGTATGACTTTCAAAAGCGCAGCAGTATCATTTTTGCAAGCAAGCAGGGTGCAACAACCTTGGGTGAAATTGCAGCTGAATTGGCTTATGGCGAAGGGTTGCCCGCGCATGCCCGGTCTGCGGAATACCGCATCGGGCCCAAGTTTAGGAAGGATGTTTCATGAGCATGGTCAAACAAACAATTCGTGACGATGTCCAGTCTACCCAAGCCTATGTGGTTGCACCTTCCGAAGGTATGCTCAAGCTGGACGCCATGGAAAATCCGCATGAGCTGCCTGAGGCCCTACGCGCCGAGCTTGCTGATTTGTTGAAAGACGCAAGCTTGAATCGCTACCCTGTGCCCACATTGGCTGGCGTTGAGTCTGCCTTGCGGGCCAGCACCTCCATTCCCACAGCCGCAAAGGTGATGTTTGGCAATGGTTCAGACGAGTTGATTGACATCATCATCCGCTCTTGCTGCATGCCCGGTGACTGTGTTTTGTCGCCAGTGCCCACCTTTGTAATGTATGCCGTGTCAGCTCAGTGGGCGCATGCACGCTTCGTCGGCGTGGATTTAAAGCCAGATTTTACGCTGGACATTCCTGCTACCCTGAAGGCCATTTCGGTCAATCAGCCCAAAGTGGTGTTTTTGGCTTATCCCAACAACCCCACTGGTGTGGCTCTGACGCAAGCCGAAATCGTGCAAATTATTCAAGCTGCGCCCGGTTTGGTGGTGGTGGACGAAGCTTATGAGGCGTTTGCTGAAGACAGCTTTATATCGCGCCTGCTCGAGTTTCCCAACGTATTGGTGTTGCGCACCCTGTCCAAGTTGGGTCTGGCCGGTATTCGTTTGGGGTATGCGGTGGCATCACAGCCGTGGATTGAGCAGCTGGACAAGGTACGCCCGCCCTACAACGTCAATATTTTGACCCGTGTTGTGGCAGAGTTTGCGCTGAATCATTTTGAAGTCATTACCCAGCAAACTCGGGCACTGAAAGACAATCGAAAAACCTTGTCGGATTCACTTCGCAGCTTGGGACAAGGTCGTCCAGAGTTTCAAGTGTATGATTCACACGCCAATTTCCTGCTTGTTCGCCTAAATCAGGCCTTGGAAGTGTTTGAGAGCCTGAAAAAGCAGGGTATCTTGGTGAAATACCTTGGAAAAGCGCATCCTTTGTTACAGAATTGTTTACGGATTACGGTAAGTACCGAATCTGAAAACCAGCAATTTTTGAATGCATTGCAGCAGGCATTGGCGCAAATCGATGCCAAGGCCGCCTGAAAGTTGCACCCCTATATGTTGAGATTATGAGAACCGCAGAAGTCACACGCAACACCTTGGAAACCCAAGTCACTGTCAAAATCAATTTGGACGGTACTGGGCAGAAAAACCTGAATACGGGCGTACCGTTTTTGGATCACATGCTGGAGCAAATTTCCCGCCACGGCTTGTTCGATCTGGATGTTCAGGCCAAGGGCGATCTGCACATTGATGCGCACCACACGGTGGAAGACACTGGAATCACCTTGGGCATGGCGTTTGCCAAAGCGCTGGGGGACAAAAAAGGCATCGTGCGCTATGGTCACAGCTATGTGCCCTTGGATGAAGCTTTGTCCCGCGTGGTGATTGACCTGTCGGGCCGTCCCGGTTTGGAGTTTCATGTGCCCTTTACCCGTGCCATGATTGGTGGGTTTGATGTGGATCTCACCTATGAGTTTTTTCAGGGTTTTGTAAACCACGCCCTGATGACTTTGCATGTAGACAACCTGCGTGGACGCAATGCCCACCACCAGTGTGAAACTGTGTTCAAAGCATTTGGCCGTGCCCTGCGCATGGCTGTGGAGCGTGATGAGCGCCAACAAGGCATTATTCCAAGCACCAAAGGTGCTTTGTGAGTCTAGTTGCCATTGTTGACTACGGCATGGGTAACCTCAGGTCCGTGGCTCAAGCGTTTCAACATGTCAAACTGGAACAGCAAACCATCCAAATTACCTCTGAGGCCTCGGTGATTCGGGATGCAGAGCGAGTGGTGCTGCCCGGTCAGGGTGCTATGCCCGACTGCATGAAAGCCATTCGCGAGTCGGGTTTGCTGGACGAGGTGTACCGCGCTGCAGAATCAAAGCCCTTGTTTGGCGTGTGTGTGGGCGAGCAAATGCTGTTTGAGCAAAGCCAAGAAGGCCCAGCGGAGTGTTTGAAACTGTTCCCCGGCGAGGTGGTTAAATTCGACCGCGCACAAACCACCGACAAAGGCCTCAAAGTGCCGCACATGGGCTGGAATAGGGTGCATCAAGCCAAGCCTCACCCCTTGTGGGACGGTATCGACGATGGGGCTTGGTTTTACTTTGTACACAGCTATTTTGTGCAAGCGACTGATTTTTCTCATGTTGCCGGTGAGTCCGTGCACGGACAACGCTTTACCTGCGCGGTCGCACGCGATAACATCTTTGCAACGCAATTCCATCCAGAGAAAAGCGCGGACGATGGTTTGAAGCTATATTCAAACTTCCTGCGTTGGAACCCGTAATGCTTTTTTAATTAAACGACATCCTTTTCCGATCATTTTTCCGATAACTCCAAAAAACTCTCATGTTACTCATTCCAGCAATCGATCTTAAAGACGGCCAGTGTGTACGCTTAAAGCAGGGCAACATGGACGACGCCACCATTTTCTCGGCAGACCCCGTAGAAATGGCCCTGAAATGGGTTGCTGCTGGCGCAAGGCGCTTGCATTTGGTGGACCTCAATGGGGCGGTTGCTGGCAAGCCAGTCAATGAGCGCGTCATTATCGACATTCTAGATGCCGTCGGCGGCCAAATCCCCGTGCAGCTGGGCGGCGGTATTCGTGACTTGGACACGATTGAGCGTTATTTGGATGACGGTTTGAGTTACATCATTATTGGTACCGCAGCGGTGAAAAACCCGGGCTTTCTGCATGATGCCTGCGGCGCCTTTCCCGGCCAGATTATTGTGGGTCTGGACGCCAAGGACGGCAAAGTGGCCACCGACGGTTGGAGCAAGATATCCGGCCATGATGTGGTCGACTTGGCTCAAAAATACGAAGGCTACGGCGTGGAATCCATTATTTACACCGACATTGGCCGCGATGGCATGTTGAGCGGTGTGAACATTGAAGCCACAGTCAAGCTGGCCAACTCGCTGACCATTCCGGTGATTGCATCGGGTGGAGTTCACAATCTTGATGATGTGCGCCAACTGTGTGCTGTTGAACATGAAGGTGTGGTGGGTGCAATTTGTGGCCGCTCCATTTACGAAGGTACATTGGACTTCGCCAAGGGCCAAGAATTGGCCGACGAATTGAACGGAACCAGTTACTGATATGTTAGCCAGCCGAATTATCCCTTGTCTGGATGTGACTGCAGGCAGGGTGGTGAAGGGCGTCAATTTTGTGGGTCTGCGTGATGCAGGTGACCCGGTTGAAATCGCACGCAAATACAATCTACAAGGCGCTGACGAGCTGACTTTTCTCGACATCACCGCTTCAAGCGATGAGCGCGACATCATCCTCCATGTGATTGAGGCTGTGGCCAGTCAAGTGTTTATCCCTTTGACTGTGGGCGGTGGCGTTCGCAAAGTGGAAGATGTACGCCGATTGCTGAATGCTGGCGCGGACAAAATTTCCATCAACACCTCTGCAGTAACCAATCCTGCATTGGTGGAAGAGGCCGCATCCCGTTATGGTTCGCAGTGCATCGTGGTTGCGATTGATGCCAAAGCCAAAGCCGATGGTAGCCCCGGTTGGGAGGTTTACACCCACGGTGGCCGCAACCCAACAGGCCTTGATGCCGTGGAATGGGCTCGAAAAATGCAGTCCTTGGGTGCCGGTGAGTTGTTGTTGACCAGCATGGACCGAGATGGCACAAAAATCGGTTTCAATTTGCCTTTGACACGCGCCGTCAGCGATGCGGTGGATATTCCGGTGATCGCATCCGGTGGTGTAGGCAATCTCGACCATTTGGTCGATGGCGTGCTTGAAGGCCATGCCAGTGCGGTGTTGGCCGCCAGCATTTTCCATTACGGCGAATACACCGTGCAACAAGCAAAGGCCCACATGGCCAAAGCGGGTATTTGCGTTCGCGTATGAGTAAAGACGTCATCATCACCGACAACTGGTTGGACAGCGTGCGTTTTGACGCAGATGGCTTGGTCAACGTGGTTGCACAAGACCATCAAACAGGCCGGGTGTTGATGGTGGCTTGGATGAACAAAGAATCCTTGCAGCTGACCCAACAATCCGGCTTTGCCACTTATTTTTCCCGATCACGCCAAAAGCTGTGGTTTAAGGGTGAAGAGTCGGGCAATCGCCAAAAAGTCATGCAAATCCGTCTGGATTGCGATGGCGATGTGGTTGTTTTGCAAATTGAGCAAGAAGGCGGCATAGCCTGCCACACGGGGCGAGAAAGCTGTTTCTACATGGCTTTGGAAGGAAATCCCCCGCGGTGGGTAGTGAAAGACCCAGTACTCAAAGACCCCAAAGACATGTACGGTAATCAACGTTCACCTCAGGAAAGCAGCGATGTCTGACACACGAAGTATCCTCGCCGAGTTGACCCGAGTATTGGAAGAACGGATGAAGGCCAGCCCCGACAGCAGTTACGTTGCTAAACTGCACAGCAAAGGGCAGGATGCCATACTGAAAAAGGTGGGTGAAGAGGCCGTGGAGTTGGTGATGGCCTCCAAAGACCAAAGCAAAGAGCAGGTTGTGTATGAGGCCGCAGACTTGTGGTTCCACACCATGGTGTTGCTGTCTTGGCACGGCTTGACCGCAGATGATGTGGTCAATGAGTTGGCCCGCCGAATGGGTGTGTCCGGACTGGAAGAAAAGGCGAGCCGAAAGGAATAAGGGCTAATGAGGGCTCCGTTTGCTCACTTGAGTTGATGCGTGGGTTACCGAGAAGTTGTTACAGAAGTTGTCACACAGGCACGTTAGACTGTGCAGCCTTCTGTACACTCAAAGGAATAGAGTGCATTTCAACTTGAGACTACGGGACTTGGCATGTCAGATTGTATTTTTTGCAAAATTATAGCGGGACAAATACCGTGCAAGAAGGTCTATGAAGATGACGACATCTTGGCCTTTCATGACATAAACCCTGCAGCACCTGTGCATTTTTTGATTATTCCAAAAAAGCACATTCCAACCTTGGCAGACGCCACAGTGGAAGACACGGCTGTACTGGGGAAAATGATGGTAATGGCTGGCCAATTGGCCAAACAAGAAGGCTGCGCCGACGGCTTCCGAACCATCATCAACAACGGCAGGGTAGGTTGTCAGGAGGTTTATCACGTGCACATGCACGTGCTGGGTGGCGATGAGCCCCTTGGCCCCTTGTTGACCAGAAAGCATTAAAAATTCAGGAGTTTTATAAAATGGGTTCATTCAGTATTTGGCATTGGTTGATCGTACTGGTAGTGGTCATGCTGATTTTCGGCACCAAAAAGCTGCGCAATATTGGTTCTGATTTGGGTGGGGCGGTGAAAGGCTTCAAAGAGGGCATGAAGGATGCAAACGCGGAAGCAGATGCAGCCAAAGCTGCCCCTGCAAACATCGAGCAAGGTGTGCGTAAAACCGCAGACACCATCGATGTGGAATCCAAAGAAAAGTCTTAAGCGCTAACTAAAGTCTTAAGCGAAAAATCTTAAGCTTTAATAAAGAGCCAGTCCTCAGTAGGTTAATGCATGTTTGATATCGGTTTTTCAGAACTGATTGTGATTGCCGTGGTGGCGCTCGTGGTTATTGGACCCGAGCGTTTGCCCAAAGTGGCACGCACAATTGGCCATTTGTTGGGTAAAGCACAGCGTTATGTCAACGATGTGAAAACCGAAATCAATCGCGAGATGGAAATTGATGAATTGCGCCGGCTTCAGGCAGAAATGCAGGATGCCGCACGCAAGTTGGAAACCAATGTTCACCAAACCATGCGTGAAACTGAGGATTCTGTGCAGCAAAGCGTGAAGTCCATCGAAGATGATGTGGCCGCATTGGAGGCGATGCCACCTGCGTCTGCACAAGCGGTGACTTCAGCCCCAGGGCAGCCTTCAGCTCAACCTTCATTAGCTCAATCTTCAGTCACTCCGCTTCCACATAAGCCCGCTGCTGCGACAGAAATGCAAGGGCCGCCGGTAGCCGCTGGTGCCAGTGCCGCTGGTGTTGGTGCCGCTGGTGCGGGTCAGCTTGCTGCGGAGGAGTCGATCAAGCTGGACCCGACTGATTATAATCCAGCCGAAAAAGATGGCCCGATTTTGCTGTCGGATGCTTATCCAGAGCCTGAGCCGGAAAAGAAGTCCGAGCCACCACGCACGGCTGTTCAGTCTGCCTCTCAAGAATCAACCCCGGCAGGTCTGCAAAAATCATGACTCAAGAAGAAAACTTTGTCAGTCACTTGGTCGAACTACGCGACCGTCTGCTGCGCGCCATTATTGGTTTTGCGGTGGTGTTTGTTGCCTTGATGATTTGGCCCACAGCCAGCGTTATTTTTGATTTGCTGGCCCAGCCGATTCAAAACGCACTGCCTGAAGGCACAAAAATGATCGCCACAGGCGTGATTACGCCATTCATGGTGCCGATTAAGCTAACTGCAATGGTCGCCTTCGTGCTGGCCTTGCCCGTGATTTTGTATCAAGTGTGGGCCTTTGTGGCTCCTGGCCTGTATCAACACGAAAAACGCCTGGCTTTGCCGATTATTGTTTCCAGCACCTTGTTGTTTTTGGGTGGCATTGCATTCTGCCATTTCATTGTTTTTGGCAGCGTGTTTGCGTTTATCAATGAGTTTGCACCTGCCAGCATCACGCCCGCGCCAGACATTGAAGCTTATTTGAGTTTTGTAATCACCATGTTCATGGCTTTCGGGGTTACTTTTGAAGTGCCGATTGTGGTGATCGTGTTGGTTTATATGGGCATTGTGGACATCAAAAAACTCGAGGAAATAAGGGGTTATGTCATTGTTGCCGCTTTCGTTGTAGCCGCTGTGGTAACCCCGCCTGATGTGATGTCCCAACTGTTTTTGGCCATCCCCATTTGCTTGCTGTATGAGGTTGGCATTATTGCTGCGCGTTTCATCGGCAAAAAGCCAATGGATATTGAAGAAAATCAGGGGTGAATACCGCGCCTTTAGTGCAGTACTTTCGCGGTACTTTCAGCGCTTGAGCGTATTCACCTTACTTTTTCAATAAATCCTTAGGGCGCGGGCGTGTACCAATTTGAATGATGATCTCGACCTTTTTGCCCTCCCTGAGAACCTGAACTTTCTTCTTCTCACCAGGTACAAGGTTTGCGATCAAATTCAACATTTGTGATGTGTCGTTGATTTTTTTGCCATCTAGGCTCAGCAAAATATCGCCCACCTTCAAGCCTGCCAAATCTGCTGGTCCATCCTTGACGATTCCCGCGATGATCACACCTTCTTTTTGCGGAAGGTTGAAGGCCTCAATCAAGTCCGTGCTGATGTTTTGTTGTTCCACGCCGATGTATCCGCGTGTGACTGCACCACTTTTTACAATTTGGTCCAACACATTACGTACCGTTTCACCTGGAATGGCGAAACCAATCCCCAAAGACCCGCCCGAACGGCTGTAAATGGCGGTGTTGATGCCCAAGAGATTGCCTTCGGTGTCCACCAACGCACCACCCGAGTTGCCCGGGTTGATGGCGGCATCGGTTTGGATGAAGTTCTCGAAGGTGTTGATGCCGACATGGTTACGCCCGATTGCGCTAACAATGCCCATGGTCACGGTTTGACCCACCCCAAACGGATTGCCAATGGCAAGAACCACGTCGCCCACTTGCGCGGAGTCGATTTTTGCAAACTGCAAGCTGGGTAAATTGTCCAAGCGGATGCGCAACACCGCCAAATCAGTCTCGGGGTCAGTGCCCACCAACTCGGCTTTGGCTGCACGCCCGTCCGCAAGATTGACTTCAATTTCGTCGGCTGATTCCACCACGTGCTGGTTGGTCAGCACATAGCCTTCGGCGCTCACAATGACGCCAGAACCCAAGCTTGATGCGGGGTCTTCCTCGGGGGTGCCTAAGTCGTGGTCTTCACCGAAGAATTTGCGAATTTCCGGATCGTCAAAGAATGGGTGCTTGGATGCGGTGCTGCTGATGGATTTCGAAGTAAATATATTGACCACAGCAGGTGTGGCGCGAGTCACCGCGTTGCGAAAGTGAATGCCCGATTTTTCTTCGACACTGACTTTGTGGGTGGCGGGTTGCAAAACCTCGGGTAGCCAAGTTGGGCGCAGTACTTCCAGGATGAAATACAATGCAAGAAATACGGCGGTGGCTTGCGCAAATGTGAGCCAAATTTTTTTAAGCATTTTTGAGTTGAGGTTTTGCTTTGAGTTCAATTCACCGAGACCAATTGGCGCAGTACCTTCGAGATTTGCTCGACCCCAATATGATGGCAGATTATTGCCCAAATGGCTTGCAAGTAGAGGGAAAGCCCCAAGTTCGCAGGCTGTTGACAGGTGTAACCGCATCTCAGGCCTTCATTGACCTTGCAGTAGAGCGGCAGGCCGATGCAATTCTGGTTCATCACGGTTTGATGTGGAAAGGTGACCCGCAGGTGCTGACTGGTTTTAGAAAACAGCGTTTGCAGGCTGTTTTGGGTGCGCAGTTGAATGTGTTTGCCTACCACTTGCCTTTGGACAAGCACCCCGAGTTTGGAAATAATGTGCAGCTGGGGCAAATTTTAGGTTGGAAGAGCAGCAGAATTGTGGGTGCCAAAGGATTGATCCACCTGGGCGAATTGGATGCGCCTTTGCCTTTGAGCCTTTTGCGGCAAAAGGTAAGTCAAGCTTTGGGGCATCCGTGTCAGTCGGTTGGTGTGCACAATGACGATCGCTTGATCCGAACTGTAAGTTGGTGCACAGGTGGTGCGCCGGGTTATGTGGAAGAGGCCGGTTTGGCAGGTGCGGATTTGTATTTAACCGGAGAGCTTTCTGAACCCGCAGTGCATGTTGCAAGCGAACTCGGTGTGACCTTGCTGGGTGCTGGCCACCATGCGACTGAGCGTTGTGGGGCCAAGGCTTTGGGTGAACATTTGGCCGAAAAGTTTGGTATTGAGGTGGAGTTCCATGATCTTTTCGTGCCGGTCTAAAATTTGTGCATGTTTTCTCAAGCAAACTGTACACATTTACGCCTGTAGCTATTTATTGTTACCACCCTGCTGGGGTACAATCTCGGGTTGCATAGAAAGCTTTTATCCTACCTAAGGTGTGCCTGTCGGGGTCAAATTCGATGGCCGAAATTCAGGTGGGGGCGAGTGAACCGTTTTTTCTGATCGGGGTTATTTTTGATGAGCACTAATCAACCTGTAGACAAAGAGCGTCGGGTGTGGATGATCGCTTGCGGCGCAGCGGGTGGCGTAGCTGCCGCAGCCACTGGCGTGGCTTTCGTTTCCACTTTGGCGCCTTCTGAGCGTGCCAAGGCAGCGGGCGCACCAGTAGAGATCGACATTGCTGGCATGGAGCCTGGTGAAATGCGCACTGTAGAGTGGCGCGGTAAGCCAGTCTGGGTGGTGCGTCGCGACGAAAAGGCTTTGGCAGAATTGCCAGCGCTGGATGGGCAGTTGGCCGATCCCAAGTCTGAACGTGATCCCGATGCTTTGACCCCCGCATACGCGCGCAACACACATCGCTCCATCAAGCCAGAATACCTGGTGGCAGTTGGGATTTGTTCGCATTTGGGTTGTTCACCCTCTGCTCGTTTTGAGCCAGGCCCACAGCCTAGTTTGCCGAACGACTGGAAAGGCGGCTTCCTATGCCCCTGCCACGGTTCTATTTTCGACATGGCTGGCCGTGTGTATGCCAATAAACCCGCTCCAGATAACCTGGAAGTCCCCCCGCACAAGTATTTGTCTGACACCAAGTTGATTATTGGTGTGGATGAAAACAACGCCTGATATCTGAGAGCAAGGAGTCTATTATGGCTGCAGATAAGAAAGTGGAAACAACCGGGCTGATGGGCTGGATCGACCAGCGCTTCCCCTTGACCTCCACATACAAAGCGCATTTGTCTGAGTACTATGCGCCAAAGAACTTTAACTTTTGGTATTTCTTTGGTTCACTGGCCTTGTTGGTCTTGGTGATTCAAATTGTGACCGGTATTTTCTTGGTCATGCACTACAAGCCTGACGCTGCCAAAGCGTTTGAGTCTGTTGAGTACATCATGCGTGATGTACCATGGGGTTGGTTGGTGCGTTACATGCACTCCACCGGCGCCTCCATGTTTTTCGTGGTGGTTTACCTGCACATGATGCGTGGCCTGTTGTATGGCTCCTATCGCAAACCCCGTGAATTGATCTGGGTGTTTGGTGTTGCCATTTTCCTGTGTTTGATGGCCGAAGCCTTCATGGGTTACTTGCTGCCTTGGGGCCAAATGTCCTACTGGGGCGCGCAGGTGATTGTGAACTTGTTCACAGCCATTCCGGTAATTGGTCCAGACTTGGGTATTTGGATTCGCGGTGACTATGTGGTGTCAGATGCCACGTTGAACCGCTTTTTCTCCTTCCACGTGATTGCTGTGCCGCTGGTCCTGTTGGGCTTGGTGGTTGCTCACTTGGTGGCTTTGCACGAAGTGGGTTCTAACAACCCAGACGGTGTAGAAATCAAGGAAAAGAAAGACGCCAATGGCATTCCTTTGGACGGCATTCCATTCCACCCTTACTACACAGTTCACGACATTTTGGGCGTGGGTGTGTTCTTGATGGTGTTCTCAGCGATAGTGTTCTTCGCTCCAGAAATGGGCGGTTACTTCCTGGAATACAACAACTTCATTCCAGCTGACCCACTGAAGACGCCTCCGCACATTGCGCCGGTTTGGTACTTCACGCCTTACTATTCAGTGCTGCGTGCCATCGACTTCCCAATGCTGGGCCTTGATGCCAAGTTCTGGGGTGTGATTGCAATGGGTGGTGCTGTGGTCATTCTGTTCTTCCTGCCTTGGTTGGACAAGAGCCCAGTGAAGTCCATTCGCTATCGTCCAAACCTGCACAAGTACATTTACGCGACATTCATTGTGTCCTTCGTGATTTTGGGTTACTTGGGCGTACAGCCACCTTCACCCGTTGGCAACATCGTGGCCAAAATCTGTACTTTGATTTATTTTGGTTTCTTCGTGGCCATGCCATGGTGGTCCAAGATGGGTACTTTCAAGAAAGTGCCGGACCGTGTGGTTTTCCACGCGCACTGATGACGAAGGGATACTAAGAATGAAAAAATTATTAGCATTGCTGGCCCTGCTGCCTTCCTTGGTGTTGGCGGCGGGTGGTGGTCACCCCTTGGACAAGGCGCCAGAGCAAAGTAACGATCTGGCTGCACTTCAGCGTGGTGCCAAACTGTTTGTAAACTACTGTTTGAACTGCCACAGCGCAAACAGCATGCGTTACAACCGTTTGCAGGACATTGGTTTAACTGATGAGCAAATCAAGGCCAACTTGCTGTTTGCAGCTGAGAAAGTAGGCGACACGATGTCGGTTGCGATTGATCCAAAAGATGCAAAAGCATGGTTTGGTGCAACTCCACCCGATTTGTCTGTGATTACTCGTTCACGCTCTTCACACGCAGGTACAGGTTCAGACTACCTTTACACTTACTTGCGCACCTACTACCGCGACCCTTCCAAGGCAACCGGTTGGAACAACTTGGCATTCCCGAACGTGGGTATGCCTCATGTGTTGTGGGAGTTGCAGGGCGTGCGTACCGCCAAGTATGAGGACAAGAAGGATCCACATGATCCTGAAAAAACCATTCATACCTTTGTTGGGTTTGAGCAGGTTAAGCCAGGTAAAATGGACCAAAAGGAATACGATCAAGCCATGGCAGACTTGACCAGCTTCTTGACATTCATGGCTGAACCGGGGCGAAATGACCGAGTGCGCTTGGGTGTGATTGTGTTGATGTTCTTTGGTGTGTTCACCATTTTTGCTTGGAGGCTTAACGCAGCCTTCTGGAAGGACATCAAGTAATAATTTGCTTGTTCAGATTTTAGGCTGGGGTGCAACCGCGCCCCGGCCATTTTTCGTTTTTGGGAAGACAACAAAATGATGGTGCTTTACTCCGGGACAACTTGCCCGTTTTCACAGCGATGCCGTTTCGTTCTGCATGAAAAAGGCATGGACTTTGAAATCAAGGACATCGATCTGTTTAACCGTCCTGATGACATCAGTGTGATGAACCCGTATGGCCAAGTGCCGATTCTGGTTGAGCGTGATTTGATTCTGTATGAGTCCAATATCATCAATGAGTACATTGATGAGCGCTTCCCGCATCCGCAGTTGATGCCAGCAGACCCAGTGATGCGCGCACGCACCCGTTTGTTCTTGTTCAACTTTGAACGTGAGTTGTTTATTCACGTGGGAGTGTTGGAGCGTGCAGGTAACCCCAAAGCCATGGAAAAGGCTCGCTTGTCCATTCGCGAGCAGTTGACTCAATTGGCACCTGTGTTTTTGAAGAGCAAGTACATGCTGGGCGAAGAGTTTTCGATGCTGGATGTATCTTTGGCTCCGCTGCTGTGGAGACTGGACCATTACGGTATTGATTTGCCGAAGTCTGCTGCACCGTTGATGAAGTATGCAGAGCGTATTTTCATCAAGCCTGCGTTTATCGAGGCTTTGACGCCATCTGAAAAAGTGATGCGTCGCTGATTTTTCGATTGTTTTTTTGTAAGTTGTAGAGAAGGGGTTTTACGTGACTGAGCCATCAACCAAGCCTTATTTGATTAGGGCGATTCACGAGTGGTGTGTGGACAATGGCTACACCCCATATTTGGCTGTGTCTGTGAACAAGCGGACGAAAGTGCCTTCGCAGTTTGTGAAAGGTGGCGAGATTGTGTTGAATGCCTCGCCCATGGCAACGAACAAGCTGAGTTTTGGTAACGAGTGGATTGAGTTTGAGGCAAGATTCTCTGGCAAAGTGAACGAAATCATGGTGCCGGTTGAGCAAGTCAGTGCCATTTACGCCAAAGAGAATGGCCATGGTATGGCGTTTGAAGTGGCCAAGCCGTTGGCTGAGGTTGAGGACAATTCAGACGCTGAAATAAGCCACGACAATTTACGGCCAGTGAGCGGAACTGCCAGTTTGGAGGCCGTTCCGGTGATGGATAATCCTGATTCTGCAAGTGATGTTGCAAATAAACAAAAAAATGATAAAAAAGTGGATAAAAGTTCGACTGAAAAGAAGAAAAGCCACTTAACTAGGATAAAATAGCGTTCTCTTAAGTTGCCGATTTAGCTCAGTTGGTAGAGCAACCGCCTTGTAAGCGGTAGGTCATCAGTTCGAATCCGATAATCGGCACCAAGTATTACTCAGAAAGCCCGTTCAAAAGACGGGCTTTTTGCTTTTCTGGCTGCCCCTGCTCGTTTCTGCTGCCGCTTCTCTGACGCATCTTGCCGCTTGTTTCCGAGCTCCACAGCGTGCTTAGATTCATCGGTGTAGATATGTTTTGTCGCCCGGCGCGTCCCCTGAATCGCTTATCCGGTTCTGCCTGATTGCGCTTACGCTGCAGCTTAGGGCGGTGACAATTTTGGCGGCATCGGCATCGGCATCGGCATCGGCATCGGCATCGGCATCGGCATCGGCATCGGCATCGGCATCGGCGCAGTCATCCAAGCGCCGCCCGCCTGAAGTCTTGCTGCGTTTGAAGAAGGGCCGCCGCTAAGCCCTCGCACCTGCCCATTGGTCTTCAGCCCCACGGCTGAAGACCCCCCGCGTCACGCATGTTTGAGCCAGCACCTGAACTCGGGGAGTTCAGGTACGGCGAGTTGCGTGCGGGGCATGGACAGGCAGAGGGTGTGCGGAGACAAGGCCATTCAAGCAGCAACGGCTCAGGCAGAGGTGCGAAGCGGTGACGGTGAAATCGACCGAAGGCCCTTCAAGCAGCAACGGCTCGTGCAGAGGTGCGAAGCGGTGACGAAGCAAAAACAAGGCATCAACGAAGCAGCAACGATCCAGCGATGATGCCGCAACGAATCAGGCGCGGGCGCGAAGTATCCACTGTGCAATCGACGGTGCTCCAGCCCAACCTAACCCAGACTAACCCACCCGTCCCAGCCATCTGCAGCAGGCCCATTTCAGCCGTCATTGGTGATGAAGATCGGGTTAATCGAAAAGCAAGCGTAAGAAGCAAGATTCAAAACAGCAGGAGAAATTCCCGCTTATTCCAAACATCACTCTATGCCACCCGATTTGTAAGCTTTTTACTGACAAATCACTCGCTTGGAGCGGTAAATGGGAATGCTGTCAAAACACATCGGATTGGGTTTGATGCTCGGTTTGGGTCTGGTATCCACTTATGGACCTGCCCATGCACAAACGCTGACACACTCATCACAATCAAATCAGTCCGCAACGGCAAACACTGACAGATTCATTCTCAAACTCAAAGACTCGGTGGAGTTAAGCGCCAAACCGACTGTGCGTCGCTTGGAAAAAGAATCCGAACTGCTCAATGAAATTCTTCAAGCCAACCGTTTGGATGCCACTTGGCTAAGGGCCGGTACCTTGGGCACCCACGTGCTTAAATGGGGTGCAAGTGTGAGGATGTCGGACCGCGAGTCCATGCTGAATCGCATCAAAAGCGACCCCCGGGTTGAGTTTGCCGAGGCCGATTTGCCCATGAGTGGAATGGCTCTACCCAACGATGCCAGTTTTGGCAGCCAATGGGCCTTGCAATCCACAGCCAATCGGGCGGGTGCGCGATTCGACAAGGCTTGGGATCTGGTCAAAGGCAGTTCTGCAGTGATTGTTGCTGTGGTTGATACGGGTGTTCGATATGACACGCCAGAATTGTCGGGCCGACTGTTGGCTGGATATGATTTCATCTCGGATGCCTTAACCGCCAGTGACGGAGACGGAAGGGACTCCGACCCCTCTGACATGGGCGATTGGGTATCTGAAGCGGACAAAGCCAAAAGCACTTTTTCAGATTGCCCTGTGTCCAACTCCACATGGCACGGCACCTTCATTGCAGGCCAAATTGCGGGCGTGACTCAAAACCTGCAGGGTATTTCTGCGGGGGATTGGAACGCTAAAATTCTACCCGTTCGGGTGTCTGGCAAGTGCAGGGCTTTTGCGTCGGACATGTACGACGGCATGCTGTGGTCTGCGGGTGTGGAGGTGCCGGGCGTGCCCGTAAATACCACGCCTGCCAGCATTATCAATGTCAGCTTGGGTGCGCCAGTGTCATGTAGCAATTTGGCTCAGTCAGTGGTGGATCGCATCAAAGGCACTGGCGCGTTGTTGGTCTCTTCGGGTGGCAACGGCGGGGGTGAGTCCTTTTTGCCAGCCAATTGTGCCGGTGTCATGTCAGTCGGTGCTGTGGACCGGGATGGGTCAAGGGCCTTCTACAGTGCAATCGGCCCTACGATAGATATTTCCGCACCCGGTGGATATTTTAACGGCTTATTGGGTGTGGGTAATTCTGGCGACCAAGGCCCAGAATCTCCACGCACTGTAAGCAAAACCGGTACCTCATTTGCCTCGCCATTGGTGGCTGCCGCTGCGGCGTTGGTCAAAGCCGCCAATCCTTCACTCACTGGGGATCAAATCGAGGCCATTTTGTTGTCCACAGTGCAGCCTTTCCTCAACACCTCCGGCCAAAAATGTGTGCCGGGGCAGGGCAAGGCAGTGTGTGATTGTTCAGTCGGGGTTTGTGGTGCAGGCATGCTGGATGCACATGCTGCCGTGCGTGCTGCAAGGGGTACGAAGCCCTTGGCCAATGCTTCTGTCGGCTTAAATTCCAAGGACAGTTCAAAAATCAGCGTGTCTGCGCTGGACAGCACCACCACACAAGGCCGCACCATCGCGTCTTACCGTTGGGAGCAAATGGCGGGCACACCTTTGCTGAAAGTGGCTTCTGCAGAGGCTGTGCTGAATTTGGACAGGCCTGCCACTTCAAGCGATTTGGTGTTCCGTTTAACGGTAACCGATTCCGTCGGGGAGACTCACTCCTCAGTGGCCGCGTTTCGAGTCAGCCAGTCCGACGACTACAGCAAGCGCCCAGCTGCCGCCATGCAAACAATTTCCAGTGCCGGTGGTGAAGAAAGCGCCCCAGTGGGGCAAGCGCCCAGCGCGTCAGCAGGGGGCGTCACGGCAGCTGCAGTTTCTCAACCCAGTTCCAGTGGTGGCGGTGGTGGTGCTTTGGGCTTGATGGGGCTTTTCGGATTGGCCGCATTGCTTTCAGTCACTCGTCGGGCTCGCATTTAAGGTTTTAAAAAGCCGTAAGGCTCGAAGAATTGCATACAAAACAAGGCCTGCCAAAACCCCACCGCGGTGACCCTCAACCGCCACAGGGCCGCCCGCCAAGGCGTCAAACCCGGGGTTTTGAAACCATTCAATCAACAGTTTGGCGATAAGCCCCAGGCCCATCACAAGCAAAGGCCAGCGTGGGCCTTTTTCAATACCATGCCTGTCCCAAGTCAGTAAAAGTTTGGCAACAAACACGCCATGCAAGGCACCACTTAGCCCGCAGTACCACCGCAGCGGTTCAATCCAACTGAGGTAACCCGCAGTCAAAATCCAGGCACCCAGCAGCAGGAAGGCGTCCTCTTTTGCGCTGATGTGGCTTTCAAACCCCCAGGCCAGTACCGCCAGCCCCGCCAGGTTCAGTAACAGGTGCCCCCAGCCCATGTGCATAAACTGCGTAAGCAGGGTGTCCCCAAAAAATGAGCCCGTTAAATCAAGGGCTTGCTGCGGATGCTCGAAAAGCGCCAAATGAGTCGCCAAGGCCACGATTCCGACCACAAATGAGGCGACAACCCTTCTGTAATCGAACTTCACAGCGGTATAATTGCCGATTGTTTTCAACACTCCACCTAACAGGTTTTTAGCATGTTGCCATTTTTGCGTCTGACTGACCAAGCGGTTCAATCCAAGCGGGTATTTATCCGAGTCGATTTCAACGTACCCGTGGATTCAAACGGCAATATCACTGAAGACACTCGTATACGCGCCTCTTTGCCCGGCATTCAGTATTGCATGGACAACAATGCCGCATTGATGCTGACCTCCCATTTGGGCCGCCCTGTAGAGGGTGAGTACGATGAAAAGTTAAGCCTAGCCCCAGTGGCCAAGCGCTTGGAACAACTGATTGGCAAGCCCGTGCGTTTGGTGAAAGACTGGGTCAATGGCGTGGACGTCAAGCCCGGTGAGGTTGTGTTGCTTGAAAATTGCCGTTTCAACGTGGGCGAGAAAAAGAATAAAACTGAGCTGAGCCAAAAAATTGCAGCCCTGTGCGATATTTATGTGAATGATGCCTTTGGCACAGCCCACCGTGCAGAAGCCACCACACATGGCGCTGCCCAGTTTGCGCCAATTGCTTGTGCCGGCCCTTTGTTGGCGGCGGAATTGGATGCATTGGGTGCGGCCCTGTCTGCCCCCAAGCGCCCCATGGTCGCTATCGTGGCGGGGTCCAAAGTGTCCACAAAGCTTACGATTTTGAATAGCTTGGCTGAAAAAGTGGACCAGTTGATCGTGGGTGGCGGCATTGCCAACACCTTCATGGCGGCCAAAGGCTTGCCAGTCGGCAAGTCACTCTGTGAGTCTGAGTTGCTGGACGAAGCCCGTTCAATCATCGCCAAAATGGAAGCCCGTGGCGCTGCTGTGCCCATTCCAACTGATGTGGTCACTGGCCCAGAGTTTTCACCCACCGCGCCTGCGACAACCAAGGCTGCCAAGGATGTGAAGCCCGAAGACATGATTTTCGACATTGGCCCAGACACCGCTGAAGTGTTGGCAGGCATCTTGAAAAACGCAGGCACCATCGTCTGGAATGGCCCTGTGGGCGTGTTTGAATTCGACCAGTTTGGCAACGGCACCAAGCGCGTGGCCCAAGCTGTGGCTGAGTCAAGCGCCTTTTCAATTGCCGGGGGCGGTGACACCTTGGCGGCCATCTCCAAATACAATATTTCTGAACAAGTCAGCTACATTTCCACTGGCGGCGGGGCTTTCCTTGAATTCCTAGAAGGCCGTGTATTGCCCGCTGTAGAAATTTTGCAGCAACGTGCGGTGAAATAATCATTTACAAGTTCAACACACCGTCCATAACCAAATAAGGGATAAACCACATGATCAATCTGCCTCGGCAAACCAAAATCGTAGCTACACTGGGCCCCGCTTCAAGTGACCCTGCCGTGCTCGAGAAAATGATTGCTGCAGGCATGAATGTGGTGCGTGTTAACTTTTCCCATGGTTCTGCGCAAGAGCACATCGACCGTGTGCACCTGGTCCGCGAAATTGCAACCCGCATGGGGCGCGACATTGCTGTCATGGCCGATTTGCAGGGGCCAAAAATCCGCGTGGGTTCATTTGCCACCGGCTCTACGATGTTGGTCAATGGCGCACAGTTCATCCTCGATGCCCGTTGCAAAGAGGGCAATGACGAACGCGTGGGGCTGGATTATCCCGAGCTGGTTGAGGACGTAAAGTCTGGCGATACGCTGCTGCTGGATGACGGCAAAATTGTGTTGCAGGTCCGAAAAATCATCAATTCAGAAATTTACTGCGAAGTGAAAGTCGGTGGTGTGTTGAAAAACCGCAAAGGCATTAACAAAATGGGCGGTGGTTTGTCGGCCCCAGCCCTCACTTCAAAAGACATGGAAGACATTCGCACAGCCACAGCATTTGAGGCCGATTACATTGCGGTGAGCTTCCCGAAAAGCGGCGCAGACATGTACATGGCCCGTGAACTGACTCGCGCATCGGGTGGGCATGCCAAAATGATTGCCAAAATTGAGCGCTGCGAAGCCATTGAAAACCTCGAAGAGTTGGTAAAAGCCTCCGACGGCATCATGGTTGCCCGTGGAGATTTGGCAGTGGAAATTGGCGATGCAGCCGTACCTGCCGCGCAAAAGCGCTTGATTCGCGTGGCCCGAGAGCACAACAAACTCACCATCACCGCCACGCAAATGATGGAAAGCATGATTGAAAGCCCCGTGCCCACACGTGCCGAAGTGTCGGATTGCGCCAACGCCGTATTGGACGGCACAGATGCGGTGATGTTGTCTGCTGAAACTGCAGCAGGCAAATACCCCGTAGAATCCATTGCAGCCATGGACCGCACCTGTATGGAGGCTGAAAAATCAGCCTCGGTCACCTTGGATGCTGATTTTCTAAACCGCAAATTCACTCGGGTGGACCAATCCATTGCCATGGCCGCTTTGTTTACCGCCCACCATTTGGGCGTTAAAGCAATTGCTGCGCTTACGCAGTCTGGCTCAACCGCTTTGTGGATGTCTCGTTTAAACAGTGGCGTGCCTATTTTTGCTCTGACACCTGAAGAAAAAACCCGCCGTCGTTTGTCCTTGTACAGGGATGTGCGTACGGTCATGATGCAATACGAAACTGAAGACCGCGAGGCCTTGCTGGCCAAAGCCGAGCAAGCGTTGCTAAGCGCGGGTGTGGTTAGCCGTGGCGACTTGATTGTCATCACCATTGGCGAACCGATTGGTAAATCAGGCGGCACCAACACCATGAAGATTGTTCGCATTGGCGAGCACATCGGTTAATTGGCCCACATCAAAACAAAGAATTTTTAATTGGAGAGAGAGTTATGGCACTTGTATCAATGCGTCAGTTGCTGGACCATGCGGCTGAAAATGGCTACGGCATTCCTGCGTTTAACGTCAACAACCTGGAGCAAGTTCAGGCTGTAATGGCCGCCGCCGATGAAGTGGGCGCGCCTGTTATTTTGCAAGCCAGTGCAGGTGCACGCAAATATGCAGGTGAGCCTTTCATCAAGCACCTGATTCAAGCTGCTGTTGAAGCATTCCCTCACATCCCTTTGGTGATGCACCAAGATCACGGCACGAGCCCCAAAATTTGCCAAGGCGCAATCGACCTCGGTTTTGGCTCCGTGATGATGGACGGCTCCCTGATGGAAGACGGCAAAACCCCAGCATCCTTTGAATACAACACCGAAGTAACCGGCAAAGTGGTTGAAATGGCGCACAAAGTGGGCGTTACCGTGGAGGGTGAACTGGGTTGCTTGGGCAATTTGGAAACTGGCGAAGCGGGTGAAGAAGATGGCGTTGGCGCGGAAGGCAAGCTAGACCACAGCCAAATGTTGACTGACCCCGAAGAAGCTGCAGTTTTTGTGAAAGCCACCCAATTGGACGCGTTGGCAATCGCCATCGGCACCAGCCACGGCGCTTACAAATTCAGCCGCAAGCCCACGGGCGACATTCTGGCCATCAGCCGTGTGAAAGAAATTCACAAGCGCATTCCCAACACGCATTTGGTGATGCATGGTTCCTCTTCTGTACCTGCAGACTTGCTGGCCATCATCAACCAGTACGGCGGTAAAATGAAAGAAACCTACGGCGTGCCTGTGGAAGAAATTCAGGAAGCCATTAAATTCGGCGTTCGTAAAATCAACATTGACACCGACATTCGCCTCGCCATGACAGGTGCCGTGCGTAAATTCATGTTCGAAAATCCAGACAAATTCGACGCCCGCGAATGGCTCAAACCCGCCCGCGAAGCAGCCAAGCAAATTTGCAAGCAACGTTACATGGAATTTGGCTGCGAAGGCCAAGGCGCGAAGATCAAGCCAATCAGCATGTCCGTGATTGCCGAGAAGTATGCCAAAGGCGAGTTGGCGCAAATTGTTCAGTAAACCTTGAATAAAGGCAGTCAAGCCCAGCTTTGTGCTTGCTGATGAAAATACACCACGCGGGGCGGCCCGCGTGTTTTACTTTTAAGAACCGGAATTTTTGTACATGAGCACAGTATTTGAAACCCATTTGAAAACCTTGCCCCTCTTGCACCGTGGCAAAGTTCGGGAAAACTTTGGCATTGATGACAAAACCATGCTGATTGTGGCCAGCGACCGCCTGTCTGCATTTGATGTCATTCTCGACCAGCCTATTCCTGAAAAGGGCATGATCCTGACGCACATGGCTCAATTCTGGTTCGACATCCTGCGCGACGTGGTGCCCAATCACCTCACTGGTATTCGGCCCGAAACAGTGGTTGCTGCCGACGAGGCCGAAATGGTCCGTGGCCGTTCCATGGTGGTGAAAAAGCTCAAACCCTTGCCGATCGAGGCAGTGGTTCGCGGGTACTTAATTGGGTCTGGCTGGAAGGATTACCAGCAAACGGGTGCTGTGTGCGGTATCAAATTGCCCTCTGGCATGCAAATGGCCGCCAAATTGGCAGAGCCTATTTTTACACCTGCCACCAAAGCCGCAATGGGTGAGCATGATGAAAACATCGACTTTGCCACCATGTGCGACACCATCGGCAAAGATTTGGCTGAGCAGGTGCGCGCTGTGTCTATTCAGCTGTACACCAAGGCCAGTGAATATGCGGCACGCCAAGGCATCATCATCGCCGACACCAAGTTTGAATTCGGCCTAGATGAGAACGGCACCCTCACACTGATGGATGAAGTGTTAACGGCCGACTCATCCCGGTTTTGGCCTGCTGACCAATACCAAGTTGGCATTTCACCCCCTTCATTCGACAAGCAATTTGTGCGTGATTACCTTGAAACCTTGTCCGATTGGAACAAGAAGGCACCTGCACCCCAATTGCCACAAGACATCATCGACAAAACCGCAGCCAAATACCGTCAAGCCTATGAAGTGCTGACGGGTCAAGTGTGGTTGGGTTAAACAAATCAAAGGTTTGAAGCATGACAGAGACAGTGAATATGCACACCAGTGAACATCCCAAAGTGGGTGTGGTGATGGGTTCTTCCTCCGACTGGGAAGTGATGAAGAATGCCGTGCAAGTGCTGCGCGATTTTGGCGTGGATTATGAAGCCCAAGTGGTTTCAGCCCATCGCATGCCTGACGAAATGTTTAACTACGCCGAAAGCGCCTCCAACCGAGGTTTGCAGGTGATTATTGCAGGTGCAGGCGGCGCCGCCCATTTGCCGGGTATGCTGGCAGCAAAAACCATTTTGCCAGTCATGGGCGTGCCTGTGCCCTCCAAATATTTGCGTGGAGAGGACTCCCTGTTGTCCATCGTACAAATGCCCAAAGGCATACCCGTACACACCTTTGCGATTGGTGAGGCAGGCGCAGCCAATGCAGCTTTGGCCGCAGTCGCAATATTGGCTTTGAATGACAAGGCATTGGCTGCCAAACTGAGTGATTTCAGGGTGGCCCAATCCCAAGTGGCGCGCGACATGGAGTTGCCCCCACTGCGATGAATCTGGAGTAAGCGTTGATGAACAAAGAAATCAAATTCCAAACCACACGACCCGGCCAATGGCTGGGGCTGTTGGGTGGTGGCCAGCTGGGCAGAATGTTCTGCATGGCCGCCCAAAGCATGGGCTACAAAGTGTTGGTGCTTGACCCGGTGGCCAACGGCCCGGCAGGCTCTGTTGCTGACGACCAAATTTTGGCCGATTACCTGGATGATCAAGGCCTAGCCCGTTTGGCCCAACGTTGTGTGGGTGTAACCACTGAATTCGAGAATGTGCCCGCTTTGGCATTGGATTCCCTGTCAAAAAGCATCCCCGTCAGCCCGTCCGCATTTTCTGTGGGTATTGCCCAAAACCGCATTGATGAAAAACAGTACATCTCCAAATGCGGCGTGCCGGTTGCCCCCCATGCTGCAATTTGTAAATCAGACGACATCAACGACAGCTTGGAAAGCCTTCTGCCCGGCATCCTGAAAACCGCCCGCTTGGGCTACGACGGCAAAGGCCAAGTCCGTGTCAAAACCGTCAGTGAAGTGCGTACCGCCTTTGAGCAACTGAATCAGGTGGATTGTGTTCTTGAAAAGCGCTTGGCTTTGCAAAAAGAGCTTTCTGTGATCGTTGCGCGAGACCACAAGGGCGAATGCGAAACCTTCCCGGTTGCTGAAAACCACCACCGTCGTGGCATTTTGGCCACCACCATTGTTCCCGCCCGCATAGAAGACACCATGGCCGCGCAGGCCCGTGCGCATGCCATATCCATCGCAGGTGCTTTGGATTACGTCGGCGTATTGTGCGTGGAGTTTTTTGTCGTGGATGGCTTGGGTTTGGTGGTCAACGAAATAGCCCCACGCCCACACAACAGCGGACATTATTCCATTGACGCGTGCGTGACTTGCCAGTTTGAACAACAGGCCCGCATACTGGCTGGTTTGCCTTTGGGCGATACCCGCCAGCATAGTCCAGCCGTTATGGTGAATTTGTTGGGCGACCTCTGGTTTAACAACAATGGCGATGAACGCGAGCCCAATTGGAGTGCTGTACTGGCTTTGCCCGAAGTCAAATTGCATTTGTATGGCAAAGAGCAAGCGCGAGTGGGACGCAAAATGGGTCACATTACAGTGATTTCCCCTGAATTGGAACGCTCTTTGAGCGTGGCCCAAACCGTCCGAGATTTGCTCGGCATTGGCGATGATGACGACTAATTTGACAGCCCACTTGAATACCGAGTTATTGCCAGCGGATGAAGCCTCAATCACCCGCGCTGCTCAGGCTTTGAATGAGGGCGCATTGGTTGCATTCCCCACCGAAACCGTATTTGGTTTGGGTGCGATTGTTACCAATGAATCAGCCCTGCAAGCCGTGTTTCAAGCCAAGGGGCGCCCAGCTGACCACCCGCTGATTGCCCACATCTCCAAGGTATTGGCCTCCAAGCGGGGTATTCAGCCATGGGTGATGGTGGATGACAGGGCTGTGGCCCTCATCGAGGCTTTTTGGCCCGGTCCACTCACCTTGGTGTTGCCAATTGGCCCCAGAATGTCCCGCACGGTCAGCGGTGGGCAAGATTCTGTCGGCATTCGCTGCCCCTCGCATCCTGTTGCCCAGGCTTTGCTTTCCTTGGTCAATGCACCTGTAGCAGCCCCTTCGGCCAATCGCTTTGGCAAAGTAAGCCCAACATCGGCAGCACACGTAATGGAAGAGTTGGGCGGCCGCATTCCTTATGTGTTGGATGGTGCCATCCCTGAAATTGGCATTGAATCCACCATCTTGAGTTTGCTGGACACTCAGCCCGTGCTGTTACGCCCAGGGCACATTACGCCCGAGCAAATCGAGGCTGTGATTCATCAAAAAGTACTTCGACCCTCTCAGTTGCCACCCCAAAGCTCAGCCGATGAAAGCGTGCCTCGGGTGTCTGGCTCTTTGGAAAAGCATTACAGTCCCGATGCCAAATTGCTTGTGGTTGAACCAGAGTGGTTCAAGTCACTTGAAGCCATGCAATCGGCCCACACCTTGATTGTGGGTTGGACCTTGCCGTTTCTTCAAGCAGCAGATGCATTTTTGGGGAAAAACGGAGTCGACATCATGGCCTTGGAAGATGATTCCCAAGCGGTGGCCAAGGTGTTGTACGGTATTTTAAGAAAGGCTGATGAAAAGGGCTACAACAGGATTGTGATGGAGCTGCCTGCACACAAGCCAGAGTGGGAAGGGGTGGCAGACCGCCTCAAAAGAGCGTCTGCCTAATTTCTACAATACGTCTACAACACGTCTACAGTACAGTTTATGCCTGGCGTGATTTACATCATCTGCGTGGGTATGTGCCCACGCTGTTCGCAAATCTTGTTCTCGCCATCTACAAACACCAACTTGGGGTGAAATTCTTTCACTTCCTTGTCGTCCAGCAAGCCGTAGGTGGCAATAATCACCAAGTCGCCCTTTTGTGCGCGACGCGCTGCCGCGCCATTCAATGAAACAATGCCACTGCCACGCTCGCCCTTGATGGCGTAGGTGGAGAAGCGTTCCCCATTGTCGATTACATAAATGTCGATGCGTTGAAATTCAACAATACCGGACGCTTCCAGCAAATTCTCGTCAATTGCACAGGAGCCTTCGTAATGAAGTTCGCAGTGGGTTACTTTTGCGCGGTGAATTTTCCCGAGCAACATTTCTCGTTGCATTACTCAATCTCCAGGTTATCAATCAGACGGGTCTGGCCCAGCTTTGCTGCGGCCAAAATGACCAAGGGTGTCTGATTAGACAGGTCTTCCTCTGTGGGGCGCATCAGGTCAACTTGCCTGCGCGCTTCGAAATAGTCGGGCTTCCAGCCTCTTTCTTGCAATGTTGCCAAGTATTTTGCTTGCAATTGTAACAACTGCTCCCCATTGGGGCGAGCGGATTGTACCTCTTTGGAGAGTTCATTCAAAAGCCGGTACAAATGGGGGGCCTCAGCCCGATCCTCCGCGCTTAAATAGCGGTTGCGCGAGGACATGGCCAAACCATCTGGGTCACGCACGGTGGGCGCAGCAATAATCTCGATGGGCATGGACATCTGGTCCACCATGCGGCGGATAATCATCAACTGCTGATAATCCTTTTTACCAAACACTGCCACTTTGGGCTGCACGCAGTTAAACAGTTTGGTTACCACCGTGCACACGCCACCAAAAAAGCCGGGGCGGAATTCGCCCTCCAGTGTGTTGCCCAAATCGTTTGGCGGGGTTATGCGGTAGTCCTGCGGCTCGGGGTACAAATCCCGCTCTGTGGGGGCAAACATCACATACACATTTTCGCCTTCCAACTTCGCGGCATCATCCGCCATGGTGCGAGGGTATTTGTCAAAGTCCTCATTCGGGCCAAACTGCAAGCGGTTCACAAACACGCTGGCCACCACTGGGTCTCCATGGGTGGCTGCAATGCGCATCAGGGACAAATGCCCTTCATGCAAATTACCCATGGTGGGTACAAATGCAACCCGGTTTTGGCCACGAAGCTGGTCGCGCAGGTCTGAAATTTTACTGATGTGTCGCATGTTTGCTTAAATAGGTGTGCTCAAAAACAATGTTCGGGTGCTGGGAAGGTTTTACCTTTTACCTCAGCCACATAGGTTTGGATCGCCGCTTGAATCGAGGGCTGATTATCCATGAAATTACGAACAAACTTTGGTTTTTTGCCCGGAAAAACATTCAGCATGTCATGAAGAACCAACACTTGGCCATCGCAGTCCACACCCGCCCCAATGCCAATGGTGGGCACCTGCAAGGCCTGGCTGATATGCGCCGCCACCGGTGCGGGAACCAGTTCAAACAACACCAGCGTTGCGCCTGCAGCCTGCATGGCCAAAGCATTTTGTTTTAAAACTTCAGCAGCAGCCTCGCCCTTGCCTTGTACTTTGTAGCCACCCAAGGCGTGCACAGACTGTGGGGTTAAGCCCAAATGTGCACACACGGGTATGTCGCGTTCTGTCAAAAATTTGACGGTAGGTGCCAGCCAAGCGCTGCCTTCCAGCTTTACCATTTGTGCGCCTGCAGCCATCAATCGCGCCGCATTGGCATAGGCTTGTTGTGGGCTTTCTTGATAACTGCCAAATGGCATGTCGGCCACAATCAAGGCTGTCTTATTGCCTGCAGCCACGCAGCGGGTGTGGTATTCCATCTGTTCCATGGTCACTGGCAGTGTGCTGGGCATGCCAGCCAACACCATACCCAAGGAGTCGCCAATCAGCAAAATGTCCACCCCTGACTCATCCAGCAAACTGGCAAAACACGCGTCATAGCAGGTCAACATGGCAATTTTCTCGCCTTCGCTTTTCATACGGGCCAAGCCAGGTACCGTCACTGCTTTACGCGCTTGGGTGGTTCCCTGTGGTGTGTTATGTACGCTCATAATCCTGTCCTGCCTGCTTTGTCCGAGATTGCTTACAAATTACTATTCTGACCAGTTGAAGAACTCGCGCCGGCCTTTCATGCTGTCTATCTGGCGCAAAAGGAGCTCAAAGTCCTCGGAGTGGTCCACTGGGTTCAAATGCTCTGTGTTAACAATCAACAGTGGGGAGTCATCGTAATGGTAGAAAAATCGGCTGTACGCATCGCTTAATTCAGCCAGATAAGCCTCTGTCATGGGGGCTTCGTAGGACTTTCCACGCTTCTGCACCCGTTCAATCAAGGTGGAAGGGGGGGCCTGCAGGTAAATTACCAAGTCTGGCGTTGAGGTTTGCGGGCTTTGGTGGTTGTAAATTTGTTGGTAAAGCTTGAGTTCCTCTTCATCCAGAGTCAAGGAGGCAAACATGCGGTCTTTTTCCAGCAAAAAGTCGCTCACCACCATGTTTTCAAAAAAGTCCCGTTGAGCCAAATCCCGCAATTGCCCAATCCTTTGGAACAGGAAAAACAACTGGGTTGGCAGGGCATGACGCGAGGGGTCTTGGTAAAACTTCTCAAGGAATGGGTTCTCTTCAGGCTTTTCCAAAAGCAACTCCGCCGAAAAACGTTCAGCAATGAGTTTCGCCAGCGAGGTTTTGCCCACACCGATGGGGCCCTCAATCACAATGTGGCGGTACTTTTCAGAAAGCAAAACAGTTCTCCCAATTTGAAATAAGAGGCTCACACCCAAATGGGGGTGGAGTCGCGCACAGTGTAGCCCAGAGCGGGCCTTACAACATGGAATAAATGCTCAAAATGGCTTAGGCGTTCAGTGGAGTCACTTCTTGATTCAGCGTTGAGGGCAAATACAGCGCAGCCCGGCCCAAACCCGGTATTTCAAGGTCGGGGCTTAGGGCCAGTAAAGGCTGTAAAACAAACCGTCGAAGATGCATGCGTGGGTGCGGTACGGTCAGCTCGTCCGACTGAATGATTGAGTCGCCAAACAGCAGCACATCCAAGTCAATCAAGCGTGGTGCATTTTTGATGCTTCGAACCCTTCCGTGGATGGACTCCAAGCTCATGCAGGTTTTCAGCAAATCCAGTGGGGTGCCCTGCCAAAACAGTTCAATCACGGAATTGACGTAATTCGGGCCTGTGGCGTCAACAGGGGCGCTTTCAAACCGGGGGGATTCACGCACCCCAGCCGCCTGGGGTAGGGCACACAATTCAGCCACCACCTCATCAAACAAGGCAATTGGATTGCCCAAATTGCCGCCCATGCCTAAATAGCATTTGGTTTTATTCATTTCAATGAGATTCAGGCCCAGATTGCGCTACAGCGGCCTGGTTGGGTTTTCTTTTTCGCTTGCGCTTTTTGTTACCCGAAGCGGCTGAGCCGCCTGCGCCTGCAGGAAGGCTCTTCATGTGATCAAGCAGTTCCTGTTTGCCCTTGCCATCTGCGTCATAAAACTCACGCCACCACACAGCCAAATCAGTATCCACTTCGCCCACAAATGCGCGCAGCTCAAAGAAATCCAGTGCAGCGCGAAACTTGGGTTGCTCAACCATGCGGAAGGGGGCCTTGCCTGCGCGTTTTTCAAACCGGGGCTGAAAAGCCCACAACTCACGCATATCACCGGTTATTCGACGTGGAATGGCAGTCTTCTCGCATTGTTCCACCAGCACATCATCCATGGCTTGAAACAAGGCAGGAATACGTTGCTCGCCGCGTTTCTGAATGGTTTCCCAGCGGGCCACCACTTGATGCCACATCAAACATGCAAATAGAAAGCCAGTGCTCAATGGCTTTTCATCACGCACGCGCTCATCAGTGCGGCGCAAAGCTTCAACCAAAAAGGCTTCACCTTTGTTGTTGTCCAGTATGGCATCCAGCAAAGGGAACAAGCCTCTGTGCAGGCCCGCCTCACGCAGGCCCACCAAACAGGACATGGCCGAGCCACTGCCCAATAGCTTTAACATTTCATCGAACAGACGGGCCGCCGGCACGTTTGAAATCAAGTCACCCATTTCCGCAATGGGCGCACGGGTGGCCGGTTCAATACTGAAATTCAACTTGGCGGCAAAACGCACCACCCGCATCATGCGTACGGGGTCTTCACGGTAGCGTGTGGCGGGGTCGCCAATCATGCGTAGCACCCGTTTGCGGATGTCTTCCATGCCGTGGTGGTAATCCCAAACCGTCTCGGTTTTGGGGTCGTAATACATGGCATTGACGGTAAAGTCGCGCCGAGTGGCGTCTTCATCCTGTTTGCCAAACACGTTGTCACGCAGCACACGCCCGTGCTCGTCTGTGTTGTCATGGCCCGAATTGCTCAGCGCCCTGAAAGTGGACACTTCAATGGTTTCAGGCCCAAACATCACATGCACAATTTGGAACCGGCGGCCGATGATGCGGGCGCGGCGGAAGGTGGTTCGTACCTGTTCCGGGCTGGCGTCTGTGGCGACGTCGAAATCTTTGGGGCGCATACCCAGTGACAAATCACGCACGGCACCGCCCACCACAAAGGCCTTGAAGCCGCGGTCTTGCAGGCCTTCACACACCCGAATGGCATTGTGTGACAACAAGCGTTTGTCGATTTTGTGGTCTTTGTGACCCCAAATGGCGGGTTTATTGACGTGGTAGCTGACCGGGCGCGCCGCATTGTCGCGCGCATTCAAGGGGGCTTGTACGCCCGCAGGCTCGCGGCTTAGGCCAGGCTTTGCGAAAATTCGTTTAAAAAAGCGCTTAATCATTACAATTAATCATGCAAATAACTCAAGAATGGGCCAACCGCGCTCCCTAGAAACAGCGGCCAAGCGCTCGTCCGGGTGTACGGCCACGGGGTGTGTGGCTTGTTCCAGCAAGGGCAAATCATTGATAGAGTCACTGTAAAAGTGTACTGACTCGAAATTGCTCAATGTCCAGTTACGCTCTTGCAGCCACAGGTTCAATCGGGTCACCTTGCCTTCTCGGAAGCTAGGTTCACCATTTACTTTACCAGTGAATTCCCCGTTAATCTCTTCGGGAATCGTTGCAATCAGCTCGGTTACACCAAATAACTTGGCGATTGGCGTGGTCACAAAGCTGTTGGTGGCGGTGATGATCATGCAAATCGCACCTTCACTCTTGTGCTTGTTCACCAAATCAATTGCAGATTGCTTCACATGCGGTTCAATCACCTGGGCCATGTATTGGGCGTGCCACGCATCCAATTGAGCGCGCGGGTTTTCATGCAGCACAGCCAAGTTAAACTCAAGGTACTCGAAAATGTTCAGCGTACCGGCTTTGTATTGCTCATAAAAATAATTGTTTTTGGCTTCAAAGCGCTCACGGTCCAGCAGGCCTTTGTCCACCAAAAATTGCGACCAGCCATGGTCCGAGTCCATGGGCAACAAGGTGTTATCTAAATCAAACAGTGCGAGTTTCATATTCTCTAACCACCAGGCTTTCCCGGCGTTTCATCCAATGGCGTAGCAAATGCATGCTGACCGGTTTGTGTTGTTCAAGCGAAAAGCGGTCCAAGCTGTCAATTACCGCCATCAAGGAACCCATGTCACGTTGAAAATAGCGCAGGGCATAGTCAATCACCTCCTCGCTCAATTCCAGCCCTCTAGAGCGGGCCGTGGCTTGAAGTGCTGCGTGTTTTTCTTCATTCGACAAGGGCGTAATTCGAAAGCAAAGCCCAGCTTCAATTCGTGTGCGTAAATCTTCGCGGATTTTGAGCTGTGCGGGATGTTGCTCCCCAGCCAGAATGATTTTGCCCGGCTTGTCACCCGCCAAACTGCTATTAAATGCATTAAAAAGCTGAATTTGGGAGAAGGGCGTCAGGCTTAGAATGTCATCCATCACCAACGCTTCGTACTCGGGCCTAAACACAAATCGATCGCCACCCGCCAGGTAGCGGGTGTTCAGCAATTGGGATAGGCCTTTGAGTAGGTGGGTTTTTCCGCAACCAGAGGGGCCATAGATGTAAATAATTCCGCAAGCGGGGGAGGGCTCTTCAAGCGATTCCAGCGCGTGTAACAGCTGCGCGTTTTGACCCACCAGAAAATTGCCCAAACTGGGCCGGGGCGGGGTAAACACATCCAAAAGCAACTGTTGCATGCTCACTTGTCTTTTCTAATAGTGCCAAAACGAGCAACATTCTACCGTGTTGGTGATGAACTTCTTCTTCTTTTTGTCCTGCTTGAACGTAAAAGCGGGTGGCTCGGGTAAAATAGTGGTTTGCATCAAAGCCCCCAAGCTTTCCAACCGGGTCATTCATGAATTCTCCATCGACAACACCGTTAACTTACAAAGACGCAGGCGTAGACATTGAAGCTGGTGACAGCTTGGTCGAAGCCATTAAACCCTTGGCCAAACGCACCCTGCGCCCCGGCGTGCTGGGTGGCATTGGTGGTTTTGGCGCTTTGTTTGAAGTACCCAAAGGTTACAAGGAGCCAGTTCTAGTGTCCGGCACCGATGGTGTGGGCACCAAATTGCGCTTGGCGTTTGAATGGAATATCCACAACACCGTGGGTATTGATTTGGTCGCCATGAGCGCCAATGACATTCTGGTGCAAGGCGCAGAGCCTCTGTTCTTCCTTGATTACTTCGCCTGCGGCAAGCTGGATGTTAAAACAGCAACCAGCGTGGTAGGTGGTATTGCCACAGGTTGCGAGCAAGCGGGTTGCTCCTTGATTGGTGGTGAAACGGCTGAAATGCCCGGTATGTACCCCGAGGGTGAATATGATTTGGCTGGCTTTGCAGTGGGCGTGGTCGAAAAGTCTGAAATTCTAGATGGCTCCAAAGTTGCCAACGGGGACGTTATTCTTGGTTTGGCGTCCAACGGCGTGCATTCCAATGGCTTCTCGCTGGTGCGCAAAATTCTGGAGCGGGCTCAACCTGATTTGAATCAGATGTGCGATGGCGTCACTTTGCAAAACGCCATCATGGCCCCCACCCGCATGTATGTAAAGCCTGTGCTCAAGCTGATGAAAGAAGTAAAGGTTCACGCCTTGGCCCACATCACAGGCGGTGGCCTGGTCGAAAACATTCCCCGCGTGTTGCCCAGCAACTTGGTGGCTGAATTGCAGCGCAAAAGCTGGCCTGAAACCGGCTTGTACCGTTGGATTCAAGAAAACGGTCAAGTCCCTTTCGATGAAATGAACCGTGTATTTAACTGCGGCATTGGCATGGTGATTGTGGTTGCGGCGGCAGATGCGGCCAAAGCCATGGATGTGCTGAAACAGGCTGGTGAAAGTGTGTACCAAATTGGTGTTGTACGTCCGCGTGCGGAAGGCGAAGCACACACCATCGTGAAGCCATAACTGACTGTTTCGACACAAAACGGCCCCGAAATTAACCTTCGGGGCTTTTTTTCGCACCAGAATTTTCGAACCTGAACCTACGAACCTGAACTTACGAACCTGAACTCATTTACCCGCCTGAATCCATTGAGCTTAATTCCCCCAGCGCCCAATCCAGGTGTTCAGCCAAAAAGTCATCTGCATGGCTTCTTAACTCCATCAACTTGGCTTTTAGTCGGCTTTTTTCCATGTTCTCAGCCCCCGCATAATTTCCAGCTGCAATCGCCAAATTGCGTGTGAATCGCTTGTAACCAATGCGTCGCATGGCCATGCCTTCAGTGCGTTTCAAAAACTCGGCTTCACTCCAGTCCAGCAGTTCCAGCAAATTGGCATGGTCAAAGCCATGGCGGGCTTCAAAATCCGAGTGCACGGCAGGCTTTGCAAACTTGTTCCATGGGCAGGCCAATTGGCAGTCATCGCAGCCGTAGATGCGGGTGCCCATTGCTTTTCTAAATTCAAGGGGAATGGCGCAGTCGTGCTCAATCGTCAGGTAAGAAATGCAACGTCTCGCATCCACAACCCCGTCGGCCACAATCGCTTGGGTTGGGCATACGTCCATACAGGCTGTGCATTCACCACAGTGATTGGTTTCAAAGGCCTGATTCATCGGCAATTCTAGGTTGGTAAAAATTTCCCCCAAAAAGAAGAACGAGCCTTCCTTGGGGTTAATCAGCAGTGTGTGTTTGCCTCGCCAGCCCAAGCCTGCCTTGCGCGCAATCTCAACCTCTGGGGTAGGGGCACTGTCGCACACCACTCGGTAGCCAAACTCGCCCAGCGCTGCATGTACATCGCCCGCAAAGCGTTGCAAGGTTTGACGAATCACCTTGTGGTAGTCACGTCCTCGGGCATACAGGCTAATGTAGGGCTCGGTGGCCGACTGTACTTTGTCGAGTGTTTGTGCAAAAAAATCCTTTGGTTCTTGCTCATTCAGTAGGCTGGGTGGAATATACGGGATGCGCACCGATACAATGCGCACTGTGCCCGGCAGCAGCATGTTGGCATCCAAGCGGTCCAAACCATGGCGTTCCATGTAAGCCATCTCGCCATGCATGCCTTGATTCAGCCACGCTTGCAAATAAGGCGCACAGGCTTGCAGTTGGGTGTCAGTCACGCCCAAGCAGTCCAAACCATGACGTTTGGCAAGCTGTTGAAAGGTTGACCAATGATCTTCTTGCATTTCAATGAACCATTTAACTCGATTTTTGCCTGATGAGGCCACAACCCAGAGTGTAGGTGAAAAGTTGGCCCACCAGCTTTCTACACCGCTGGTCATCGCTCTGAATGGCCCACTCGGCGCAGGTAAGTCCACACTCATTCGGGCGATGCTGCGCAAGCTGGGTGTGACTGGCCCTATCAAAAGCCCTACCTATGCGTTGGTTGAACCTTACAATTTCTCGAATTATTCAATCTATCACTTTGATTTTTATCGCTTCTTCGACGAGAATGAGTGGGGGGACTCTGGGTTCAGAGATTACTTCAATTCCGACTCCATTTGTTTGGTTGAATGGGCCGAAAAAGCAGGGCGTGTTTTACCCCCGATCGACCTTGGAATTGACTTGCAATACGCCCCTACAGAGGGGCGAACCTTGAATGTGCATGCCCTGTCTAAAGCGGGCGAAGTTGTCCTCCAGAAGTGGAGTCAGGCGTTGTTGTAATAATTGATATGATTTATTTGGGATGTGTATGAATTCTCGTCGAACCCTTCTGAAAACTGCAGCAGCCGGATTCATGCTGCATGTGTTTCCGGTCGGGGCATTGGCCGCTACCGCAATGGCAAAGTTTGTCGATGTGCGCCTGTGGCCTGCGGAGGATTACACCCGCATCACCCTAGAGCATGACGGGCCCCTAAAGTACAAGTATTTCCTGCTGGACAACCCCACACGCCTGGTGTTGGATTTATTAGACCTGCGTTTGGACAAAACGCTAAAAAACCTGACTGAGAAGCTACAGACCAATGACCCTTACGTTCAGAAGTTGCGCGTGGGGCAGTTTGATGACAAAACCGTGCGCATTGTGTTTGACCTTAAAACCGAGGTTAAACCCGAGCTGTTTTTGATTGACCCGGTTGCAGAATACAAAACCCGTTTTGTACTCGACTTTTACCCCAAGTACCCCAAAGACCCATTAATTGCCTTGCTTAATCAAGGTGATAAGTCAGCAGCCACCCAAGCCGCAGAACAAGCTGCTGCGGAAACATTCAAACCCGATGAAATGGCACGCGCCATGGAATTGGCCGGTGTTGATGCCAAAACCCTGCCCGCTGAAGCGAAGTCGGGCCCTAGCACCTCGGCAAATGCGTCCAATCATCCATCCAACAGCGCATCAACAAATCCAAATACGAGCCCATCGTCCAGTGCCCCTAACGACCCTGATAAGAAAGTCGCAGGCGACCCACATGAAACTCCCAAGCGTGGACCCAATCCCAAGTCGAATGTGAAACGCTTGGTGACCATCGCAATCGACCCTGGTCATGGCGGCGAAGACCCAGGTGCAATCGGTGCCAATGGGTCACGTGAAAAGGATGTAGTCCTTCAAATCGCCAAAATGTTGAAAGACGAAATTGACGAGTTTCCCAATATGCGAGCCATGCTGACTCGCAACGGCGACTTTTTTGTTCCCCTCAACAAACGAGTGCAAAAGGCGAGGGCAGTCAGGGCAGATTTATTTGTGTCCGTACATGCCGATGCCTTTATCAAACCCTCTGCGCGGGGTTCTTCGGTATTTGTATTGTCTGAGAACGGCGCCAGCAGCACAGCTGCCAAATGGCTAGCCAACAAAGAAAATGCGTCCGACCTGATTGGTGGTGTCAACATTCAAGGTACAGATGCTCAGTTGGCCCGTGTACTGCTTGACCTTTCCACCACAGCCCAAATCAACGACAGCTTAAAGCTGGGCGGTGCAGTGCTCTCCCAGCTTGGCAACATCAACAAATTGCACAAGCCAAGGGTTGAGCAAGCCGGGTTTGCCGTGCTAAAAGCCCCGGATATTCCTTCCATTCTGGTGGAAACAGCGTTCATCAGCAACCCGGAAGAGGAAGCCAAGCTGATCGACAAGGGCTACCAACAGCGCATGGCCAAAGCAATCGCCAAAGGTATACAAAATTACTTTTCGCAGAATCCACCTGTTGCCCGTTCCGGCATGACCTAAGCCGCTCCTCAATCTTATAATGGTGGGATGAGCCAATCCCACCCCATTGCACTTCTTCCCGATGTACTCATCAGTCAAATCGCCGCTGGTGAAGTGGTCGATCGACCCGCCTCGGTGGTTAAAGAATTGCTTGAAAATGCAATTGATGCCGGTTCAACAGAAATTTCCGTTCGGATTGACGGCGGTGGCATCAAGCGAATTTGTATTCAAGACAATGGCAGGGGCATACCCCGCGAGCAACTGGCTTTGGCAGTGACCCGCCACGCCACCTCCAAAATTGCCTGCTTGAACGACCTTGAAAGCGTAGGCACTCTGGGTTTTCGTGGAGAGGCACTCGCCTCAATCGCTTCAGTCAGTCAATTCACATTGAGTAGTTACCCGGCGGGGCAAGACCACGGCTACAGCATTTCCAATGCCACCGGGCAATGGGAGGAGTCACCCTCCACCTGCGCACCCGGCACCACTTTGGATGTGCTGTCCCTGTACTTCAGCACCCCGGCTCGGCGCAAGTTTTTGAAGTCTGAACAAACTGAGTATTTCCAGTGTTTGGACGTGGTTAAACGCATGGCTTTGGCCAACCCCAGTATCACCTGGATTGTGTACCGCGATGGCAAATTGCATGCACGCTTTCAAGCCATGGAATGGACGACGCGTTTGTTCACCATTCTGGATAGCATGGCAGACGGTGCATCCAAACCTTTGGAAGTTGAAGCAGGCCCGCTTTCCTTAAGGGGTGCAATCGGTTTGCCATCAGCAGCCCGTGGCAAAGCAGACATGCAGTACTTCTACGTCAACGGCCGTTTTGTGAAAGACAAGTTGTTGAACCACGCCGTTCGTTCAGCCTATGAGGATGTGCTTCATGGCGACAAATTTCCCTCATTTGTGCTGTTTTTGGCTTTGCCGCCTGACGAAGTGGATGTAAACGTACACCCCGCCAAAACCGAAGTGCGGTTCCGCAATTCACGGGCCATTCACCAATGGGTGCGGCAGGTTATTCAATCCGCTTTGGCTGGTTCAAGGGCGACTAGTGAACTCAGTCAGCCACTCAGTCAGCCACTTAGCCAATCAATGAATCAGCCATCGGACCAACAATCCGGTTCAGCATCTTGGGTGTCATCCTCTCCATCCTCTTTCGCGTCTGCGCCCAGCACCGCAAATGCCTCCACTGGGGCGTTCGAATACAGGCCAAGCAGTAAGCCGGTATTAACTGTGCAACCGCGTGACGGTGTTTTGCCCTTCGCCAAGGAGGGGTGGGCTGATTACCTCGCGGCTTATAAACCGCTACCCACCTCCGGTGCAGCAAGTGAATCAAGCCCTGCCGAATCAGCACAGCCTTGGCAAGCCTCCGTTGCCAGTCCTGAACAATCGAGTCAGCACAATGACTCCCAAGCGCGCAACGAACCCCAATATCTAGGTCATGCCATTGCCCAGGTTCACGGCATTTACATTCTGGCCCAACGCAAAGATGGTTTGATTGTGGTGGACATGCATGCCGCCCATGAGCGAGTGCTTTACGAGCAGTTTAAAAAGGTTTGGGATGACCTCGAAAAGGTCGCCTCTCAAGAGTTGCTGGTACCCATTCTGGTCAGTATCGACCCTCGCTTGGCCAGTGAGGTGGAAGCAGGGGAAGAGTTGTGGAGCAAGCTGGGTTTTCGCCTCAGTTTGTTGTCACCCCAAGAGCTTGCGGTTCGTGCTGTCCCTTCCTTGCTGGCAGGGCATGATGTTTCAGAGCTACTCCAGAAATGGCTGTCCGATGTGCATGAATACGGCGTGAACCAAGTCATTGACCGTCACCGCAATGAATGGCTTGCCACTCTGGCATGCCACACCGCTGTAAGGGCCAACCGCAGCCTGTCCATCACAGAAATGAATGCACTGCTTCGTGCCATGGAAGACACCGAGCGCTCTGACCAATGCAACCATGGGCGCCCCACTTGGCGGCATTTCACCTTGTCTGAAATGGACAAATGGTTCCTGAGGGGGCAGTGATGTCGCACATTCCCGCGCTGGCGATATTGGGGCCAACTGCGTCCGGCAAAACTGCTTTGGGCTTGCACTTGGCCGAACAAGGTCACCCCGTTGAAATCATCAGTCTGGATTCCGCATTGGTTTTTCGGGACATGAACATTGGCACGGCCAAACCCAGCGCGGCAGAGCTGCTCCAAGTGCCTCATCACCTGATTGACATCATTTCCCCTGAAGAGGTGTTCAATGCCTCCGATTTTGTAGAGGAATGCAATCGGCTTATTTTTGACATCCGCCAGCGCGGCAAAGTCCCGCTGATATTGGGCGGCACCATGATGTACTACAAGGCATTGGTATCTGGCCTAGATGAAATGCCCACTGCCGACGCGGCAATACGCCAGCAGATCGAAACCGAGGCGGCAAGCCACGGATGGCCTTACATGCACCAGCGTTTGATGGGCTTTGATCCGGTTACCGCCACACGCCTGAAGCCCAATGATTCGCAGCGCATAGAACGTGCGTTGGAGGTGTACCTTTTAACAGGCAAACCTTTGTCTGGGTTTCACACTCGAGCCCAGGCTGAACCCATTGAACTCACCACTTTGTCGCTTGAACCATCGGATCGCAAAGTGTTGCACCAGCGCATACACAATCGATTCATCAAAATGCTGGATGATGATTTTTTGGATGAGGTGATCGACCTCAAGCGGAAATACCTCCTCACACCCGACATGCCCTCCATGCGTTGCGTGGGTTATCGGCAAGCTTGGGAGTATCTGGATGGCCTGATTGACCACCCATCATTCATTGAGAAAGGAGTTGCAGCCACCCGTCAACTGGCCAAAAGGCAAATCACTTGGCTACGCTCCATACCCGATAAAGTGACGGTTGACCCATTGCAAGAGGGTTGGGTTCAATCCATCAGCCCTTGGCTGACCCAACAAATTGACCGCATCAAAGCTTTGCCAGAGTAAATGCCAAAGGAATAGTGAGCGTCGCCAGTACCGTGCTGATCGAAATCAGGCAAGCCACCAACGCACCATTGCCACCCATACGCGTTGCCAGAATATAAGCGCTGGATGCCGACGGAAGCGCCGCAAATATCAGCAGTACTTGCGATTGAATCATCGGTAAGTCCATCCATCCGGCATAAATCACAGCCAAAATCGGTGCTGCCACCAACTTAAGTGCCAAAAACCAAACCGACACCGCCCAGTTTCCTTTCAAGCCCGAAAACACCAAACCCGAGCCCACAGCCATCAGGCCCAAAGCCACAGCGGCTTGAGCCAACCTACCCAATGTCAGCATCATCGGCTCCGGCACAGTCAAGCCTGCCAGCTTCACAGCCACACCCAGTAAAGTGCCTACAATCAAAGGGTTCTTGATGATTTCAACCATTGCATCCAAAGATTTGTTTTTGCTCATGCTGCCCACAGCCAGAATATTGGCCAAAGGCACTGCGATCGCCAGCAAGATTGCCATATTGGCTACAGCGGCTTGACCCGCCAAACGGCTTGCCAATGCCAAACCGATGTAGGAGTTAAAACGGTACGCAATCTGTAAGCCAGAGGCAAAGTCCACTCGATTGAGGTGACTAAGCGTCAAACCCAACCAGCCCACAACAAAGCATAAAAATAGAATAAGCGGGGCACCCAGCGCAAAAGCCCCCACGCTTTGAATACTGAAGTCACTGGCAACTACGGAGTGAAACAATAAACAAGGGAAAAGCACGTAGTAAACCAAACGCTCAATGGTTACCCAAGCCGAGGCAGGCATCCAAAAGCGCCGAAGCAGAAAGCCCAAGGCTATGATCGCAAAATCAGGAAAAAGCAGTAAAGGAGACACGAGGCTTCAGCTCAGTATGTGGCAGACAGGGTCGAATCATGCCAGAAGATCAACCTCAAGTAACTTGTGAAAAACCCACCCGAAGCGGCTTGCTTGGGGTGGGTTTTAAAGAATCGTTCAAGGCGGGTTAGGCCAGGGGTGAACTCAACATGTAGGAGCTCAAGCGCTTGCTTGGGCTTTTAATGTCAGCTTGGCTTACACCGAGAAAGAAGAGCCGCAACCACATGTTGTTGTGGCGTTGGGGTTTTTAATCACAAATTGGGCACCATTCAGGTCTTCTTTGTAATCAATTTCAGCACCTACCAAGTACTGGTAGCTCATGGAGTCGATCAGCAGTTGTACGCCAGCCTTGTCCAGAATGGTGTCGTCGTCGTTGACATCTTCATCAAAGGTAAAACCGTACTGAAATCCAGAACAGCCGCCACCTTGCACAAATACGCGCAGCTTGAGATTGGAATTGCCTTCCTCCTCAATCAGCTCTTTCACCTTGTTGGCTGCTGAGTCGGTAAACACCAAAACGCTTGGCATTTCAGTTGTGCTTGTTTCTACTGTCGTTGCTTCCATGGGGTCCTGCCTGTAAAGGTTATTCTTTGGGCTACGCCAAACATCTCTATATTACGTTACCTTGAGGCACATTTCAAAGACTTGTGGAATTCTTCTCCAATCCATCGTTGTACCTCGCCATTCGACAGGCTTTTTTTGCGTCTTAAAGTTTGATGCTGGCACTCGCCTTGATCGCACCTTCCCCCTGAAGCCTGATTTCCACGCTCAGTAGTTTTGCGTTTGCGGGAATGACGAACATACCGTCCAGCCGAGCAAAGCGCTGCAATTCAAGTTTAAATTGTGAGTCATTGGCGTGCATCTGCCCGGGTAGAACCATCACTGAAGGTTTGCCAGCTTGAGTAAGCTTCACAACAATTTGCACGTCAAGCTTCACGGGTGGTTTGTCGCTGCCTTGGATCACCAATGCTTTGTAACGAAACTGGTTGGGCAGTGAGTCTTTGGTAACCTGCAAGCGTTTGAGGTTAACCAGATTGTTGTCGCTGCTGGGCACAAAGGTTTCAAAAAATGCCAAATCTTGTTTGAGTTTGCCGTTTTCAGTTTCCAGATTGTTAATCAGTACCTTCAGTTTGGAATTGGTTTCCTTGTCCAAGTCCGCCAAAGCCCGGTTTCTGTCCAGTTCATCTTTGATTTCCCGGTTTTCGGTACGCAGGTTTTCTACTTCGGTGTGTAGTTCAATGTGATCTTGGGACCGTAGACTTAAACGAATCAGATTGTCTTCCGCCCCAAAATAACCATACAAACCCACCGCAATCGACACCCAAAGCCCCAAACCAAAGCCCACGCCCAGCGCAGTGCGGCTGGACATGGCTTCTTTGGCGATGGTCTTGGGCGATCTCATCAGATGGCAAATCCCTTTTAGGGTGACATGGGCAATTGTTCAAGCCCAGTGTGCTCAGGCAAATCAAACATCACATTCATGGCTTGCACAGCTTGGCCCGCAGCACCTTTCACCAAGTTGTCTATGACTGAAAGAATAACAGCAGTGTTTCTGCCTTGTGGTCGATGCACCGCCAAGCGTAAAAAGTTGGAACCGCGTACTGATTTGGTGTCTGGCATGGAGCCTTTGGGCATCACATCCACAAAAAACTCCTTGGAATAGTGCTGTTCATACAAAGCTTGAAGATCTGTATTGCAACCTTCTTCGTTTAACTGCACATAAATAGTTGCCAAAATGCCCCTAACCATCGGTACCAAATGGGGTGTGAAAGTCATTTGCACCGGGCGTTGCGACATATTACGCAGGCCTTGTTCAATCTCTGGCAAGTGTCGGTGCCCACCCACACCATAAGCTTTGAAGCTTTCACTGGCTTCAGCAAACAACATGGGTACAGACGCCTTGCGGCCCGCGCCTGACACGCCAGACTTGCAATCAGCAACAATGCTTTGTTCATTAATCAGTGGCTTTGCTGCACTCAGCAAGGGCTTCAAACCCAATTGAACCGCTGTGGGGTAGCATCCAGCCAAGCCCACCAAGCGGGCATTCTTCACTTGCTCACGATTGACTTCAATCAAGCCATACACAGCTTGTTTGAGTATTTCAGGCTCAGAATGGGGCATGCCATACCACTTGGCAAATTCATCCGTGTCTTTCAGGCGGAAATCTGCCCCAAGGTCCACAACCCGGATGCCGTGTTGCAGCAGCTCAGCGGCTTGCGCCATGGCGACGCCATGAGGGGTTGCGAAAAACACCAAATCGCATGCTTTCAAGTTTTTGATTTCAGGCTCGGTAAAATGGATGTCCACCTTTTTGCGTAAAGAAGGAAACATGTCAGACACAGGCGTGCCCGCATCGCCACGGGAAGTAATCGCCGTCAATTCAACATGAGGGTGCAGTGCCAAAAGTCTCAATAGCTCTGAGCCTGTGTATCCCGTTCCGCCAACAATACCTACCTTGATCATTTCTCGTCCTTGGTGAATTCTTTGGCTGGTATTTTCTCATGTTCACAGGGTTTCAGTGCAGAATTGAGCGCATAAAAAAAGCCGCACATGTGTGCGGCTTCGAATTTTTCCTCTGTTCGAGGCCCTGCCGGGAGGTTGGCAGGGATATACATTGCTTCTAGCGTAACTGTAAAAATTAACGCTTGGAGAACTGCTTGCGACGACGCGCGCCACGCAGACCCACTTTCTTACGTTCAACTTCACGAGCATCACGTGTAACCAAGCCTGCGCGTGACAGGGTTGGCTTAAGCAATGCATCATAGTCGATCAAGGCGCGTGCCAGGCCGTGGCGTACTGCACCAGCTTGGCCAGATTCGCCGCCGCCTTTCACGTTAACCATAATGTCGAACACGTCAACATTGCTGGTGACTTCCAAAGGCTGACGAGCAACCATTTGGCCAGTTTCGCGAGCGAAGTATTCTGTCAAAGGCTTGCCGTTCACTACGAACTGGCCAGTACCTTTCTTAATGAAAACGCGGGCCACAGAAGATTTGCGGCGACCGGTTCCGTAATTGTATTCACCAATCATGCTAAACCTCAGATCTCAAGTGGCTTGGGTTGTTGTGCGGAATGCGGATGATCAGCGTCAGCATAAACTTTCAGCTTTTTGATCATTGCATAGCCCAACGGGCCTTTTGGCAACATGCCTTTCACAGCTTTCTCCAGCGCGCGGCCGGGGAAGCGTTCTTGCATCTTGTCAAAGTTCGTTTCGTAAATACCGCCGGGGTAACCCGTGTGACGGAAATACTTTTTGTTCAGGCCTTTGGTGCCGGTCACGCGTAGTTTGCCTGCGTTAACAACAACAATAAAGTCACCTGTATCGACGTGAGGTGTAAATTCGGGCTTGTGCTTACCACGCAGGCGACGTGCAACTTCACTGGCTACTCGTCCGAGGACCTTGCCCTCTGCGTTGATCACAAACCATTCGTGCTTAACCTCATGAGGCTTCGCTGAAAAGGTTTTCATGGTTTTTTCCTAATATTAAAAAAGAGAGTATTTGCCTGTGTCCCACTTGTTTTGACACATAAAAAATGCGCAGTCGTGAGCTCTCCCCACAGGTAACCCGCGATTCTATCAAAGAATTTTGGTGTCTGGTAGGTTTTTTGTAGTTGAAATGAGCAAAATCAGTGGAAAATATGCGAAATAAAAAAAACCCAAGCGGGTTTAGCGCTTGGGTTTAAATCCACACCAAAGGAGGAGGGTGGAGGAGACAATCTTGCATCAAGAGAACTTTTTGTTCTTCAATTGATGACTGATGAGTCAATTGTAGTGAACATTATGTTGCAATGCAAGAGAAGCGCGTATAAAAAATTAGAGCAGTGACTAAAATTAAATCTAAAGGATTCACACTATTTGTCAGTTTAAACATAGGGTTGTATCAAGATTAAAGGCTCACCCCAAGATTGGAGTTTACAAAATTGCCTTGATTGGGTCGATTTTTGTCGCTTTATCGCAATAATTGTTGCGGCACTGCAAAATGATTGCTTATTCATAAAAGGAGTTTGAATGGAAGCGATGGTTAGTTGGACGGGCTTGCCCGGTATGAGTTTTCTGGCTCAAACAGGTAGCGGTCACTTGGTGTGTATGGACGGTGCTGTTGATGGTGGGGGTCAAAACCTTGCACCCCGCCCAATGGAGTTGGTTTTAGCTGGTACTGGGGCATGCACTGCTTATGACGTGGTGCTGATTTTGCGCAAAAGTGGTCAGGATATTCGCAATTGCCAAGTCAAAATGAGCTCTGACCGTGCCGAAGAGGCGCCCAAGGTTTTTACCAAAATTAACTTTCACTTCATTGTGACTGGGCGTAAGCTCAAGCCCAATTTGGTAGACCGGGCCATTAAGTTGTCCCACGAGAAGTACTGTTCAGCCTCCGCCATGTTGGGCAAAACGGCTGAACTGGTTTTTACTTGGGAAATCGTAGACGATGTGGCCGACTTGATAAATCCCGAGGGCCAAAGCGCCGACTAAAGTTAAATCCGCGGCGCGTCAAATTCTCGGCATTAAATCCGGTGCGCCAAAGTGGTCATGACCTTCGACATTCCTGTCATGGCCATTTTAACGGGCAGGGGCAGTGCAGTGGCCCCTTCGGCTTGCGCGGTTTTGCCGTGTTCAATTTCGTCCATTTTCATTTGTTCAACGATTGCCCGGCTGGCTAAATCCTGGCTGGGCAGCCGTTGCAGGTGCGAATTCAAATGTTGCTCAACCTGCCGTTCGGTTTCTGCCATAAAGCCCAGGCTGACCTTGTCACCCAACTGGCCTGCAACGTAGCCCAAAGCAAATGCACCGGCGTACCAAATTGGGTTTAACAGGCTGGGGCGCCCGCCCAGTTCGTCTAGGCGCTCTTGAGTCCATGCCAAATGGTCTGCTTCTTCTTCTGCAGCATGCATAAACAAGGCTTTCTTTGCGGGGTCTGCACTGGCCAATGCCTGCCCTTGATACAAGGCCTGGGCGCAAATTTCACCCACGTGGTTTACGCGCATCATGCCAATCACATCTGCCTTCTCGCCATCGGCCAACTGGCCTTCATGCGTGTGGGCACTGGGGTTGGGGCGATTGGCCACCGGTTTGGCTGCCAAGGTTCTCAATGCTTTGTCCACCTCGTTTAGCACTGAATCCACCGAGGGGAATTTCAGGTCACTTAAACTGGGCGGGGCAGGTGGTGCCATGCGCTTTAGCAGAGAAAACAAAGGGTTACTCATTTTTAGCCTCGGTACAACAATTCGATCAATTCGATCAATTCGGCGATTAGGGGTGTATTTTAGCAGACAGAGGCTGTAAAATCCGCGGCTGCACGCAACGATTCATAACGTCCCCGTGCGATTGGAGTTGAGTCTTAGTCTGATTCGCCAGCAAATCGGGGGCACTTTAGAGATAAAAGTCATGTCCTCCAAGAAGCTCTACATCAAAACTTTCGGTTGTCAGATGAATGAATATGATTCTGACAAAATGGCCGACCTCCTCGGTGAACACGAAAGCATGGAGCGCACCACCAACCCGGAAGAAGCGGACATTATCCTGTTCAACACCTGCTCGGTGCGTGAAAAAGCGCAAGAGAAAGTGTTCAGTGATTTGGGCCGGGTTAGGCACCTTAAATTGTCTAACCCTGACTTGGTGATTGGTGTGGGCGGTTGTGTGGCCAGCCAAGAGGGTGCAGCCATTGTGCGCCGAGCCCCTTATGTGGATGTGGTGTTTGGCCCCCAAACCTTGCACCGTCTGCCCCAGTTGATCGACAAGCGCCGCAGCACCAACAAGCCTCAGGTTGACATTTCCTTCCCAGAAATTGAAAAGTTTGACAACTTGCCCATGGCAAAAACCACCGGTGCAAGCGCGTTTGTGTCCATCATGGAAGGTTGCAGCAAGTACTGCAGTTTTTGCGTGGTGCCCTACACGCGTGGGGAGGAAATTTCCCGCCCATTTGAAGACGTGCTGACCGAAATCGCAGATTTGGCTGACCAAGGGGTGAAAGAAGTCAACCTGTTGGGGCAAAACGTGAATGCGTACCGGGGCAAGATGGGTGATGACCACATTGCTGACTTTGCCGAGCTGCTTGAGTACGTGTCCGAAGTGCCCGGTATTGAGCGCATTCGCTTTACCACCTCGCACCCCAAAGAGTTCACCCAGCGCCTGATTGACGCTTACGCCAAGTTGCCTAAATTGGTAAGTCATTTGCATTTGCCGGTGCAGGCAGGTTCAGATCGCATCTTGGCGGCCATGAAGCGGGGCTACACCTCACTGGAATACAAGTCGATTGTTCGCCGTTTGCGTGAAATTCGTCCTGATTTGGCTTTGTCTTCAGACTTTATCGTGGGTTTTCCCGGCGAAACCGCTGAAGATTTCGAAAAAACCATGGAATTGATTGAGAAGATGGATTACGACACCTCATTCTCTTTCGTTTACAGCCCGCGCCCAGGTACGCCGGCCGCCGACTTGGAAGACAACGTGGACCAAATCACCAAGCTGAAGCGTTTGGCCCGCCTGCAGAAGCACATTGCCGACAACGCCTTGCGCATCAGCCGTGAAATGATTGGCTCGGTGCAGCGCGTGCTGGTGGAGGGCCATGCCCGTAAAGATGTCACCGAGCTTTCGGGCCGCACGGACAACAACCGGGTTGTGAACTTCCCCGGGGCAGACCGCTTGATTGGGCACATGGTGGATGTAGAAATCACCGAGGCCATGCCCAACTCCCTGCGTGGCAAGGTGGTGCGATTGGACTGAATTGGCAGTCTGGAACAGCGCTGAATTGACGGACTAAGTACTCGATTTCTATTTAAATTCGGGTATCCTTAAGGCGTTATGGTTGCGTGAGGGTTTTCCTCCTTTATGTCGGACCCCAGTCATTCGCAGTCCTCACCTAAACGTGAAAAAGGATTGCTAGAACGTCTCTCTTGGTTGTTGTTAAGAGAGCCTGAAGATCGCGAGCAGCTGCAAGAAATTCTTCAGCAGGCTCATGAGAGAAACCTCTTGGATGCTGAAGCGCTTTCAATGATTGAAGGCGTGATGCAGGTCAGCGAATTGGTCGCGAGGGATATTATGATTCCTCGCGTACGAATGGATATGATCAATGTTGAGGATGATTTAAAAGACGTCCTCAGCTTTGCTGTCGAGCGCACCCACTCCCGTTTCCCCGTTTACGAGCGCAACAAGGACAACGTCATAGGCGTGTTGTTGGCCAAAGATTTGTTGCGCATGCAACAAGGCTTGGGTGGCACACTGCGGGAAATGTTAAGGCCTGCGGTCTACATTCCAGAAACCAAGAAGCTGAACTTTTTGCTTCATGACTTCCGGGTCAACCGCAATCACATTGCGTTGGTGGTTGACGAGCATGGCGGCGTGTCTGGCTTGGTCACCATTGAGGATGTGCTTGAGCAAATCGTCGGTGACATTGAAGATGAATACGACTTTGACACTGATGCTGATAACATCATCGGCTTACATGGATCAGATGCGGGCTCAGAAAGTGGCGCTTATCGTGTCAAAGCAATCACCGAATTAAGCCAGTTTGATGAGGTGTTTGGTACCACCTACAGCAATGAACAAGCCCACACGGTGGGTGGACTACTGACCGAGCATTTGGGTCGCATTCCCAGGCGAGGGGAGGTTATTCTTATTCCACCCATGAAGTTTGAGGTGCTAAAGGCCCATGCACGTCAGGTGTTGTTGGTCAAAGTCCGCCATTTAAGCTCTCAAGAGTTGAATATCCAAAACAAAACATCGGAACATGTTCCCTCTGGAAACCCCGCCTAGTGTCTAAAACAGTAAACAATCGACCAGGCCAGCACTTCATTGCTGGTCTTTTTTTAGGTCTACCTTGGACTTTGTCGTTTTCGCCCTTTCAGATGTGGTGGGTAGGGCTGCTTAGCGTACTTGTGCTGCCCGTGGTGTTGCTCAATATTTCCAGCAATGCATCATCGTCAAGCGGCAGGTCAAACCGGCCAACATCCAACTGGCCGCTGTTTTTGGGCGGTTTTGGTTTTGGTTTGTCCACTTTTTGCATCGGTATCCATTGGCTTTACATCAGTCTGCACACTTATGGTGGGCTAATGGACTGGTTTGCAGTCCTCTCAGTTTTCCTGTTTTCTGCCTACTTGGCCCTGTTTTCGGGCTTTGCAACTTGGGTGTATCTCAAAGCCAGTAGGACCAAGGCTCGATCTTCATTCTCTGTGTTGCTGCCACTGATTTGGGCTGGCGCTTGGACCTTTTTTGAATGGTTGCGCGGCACCTTGTTCACCGGTTTTGCCTGGTTGAGCCTAGGGGATTCGTTGGTGGATTCTCCTTTTGAATTCCTATTGCCCTGGCTAGGCAGCTATGGCGCGTTGTTCGTGTTGATTTTCACTGGCTCATCTTTGATTCAGATCCTCTTGATGATCATTTCGCGTCATCGGTCTGCTCATACCCTGTCCATATCAATGCATGGCCTTGTGGCCTTGGTGTGTATTGGCGGTGGCGTTTTGCTCAAAAACATGGAGCCCAAAACCCAAGCCACACAAGCATGGAGTGTGGTTGGTATTCAAACCAATGTAGATCAAAGCATTAAATTCGACCCGGATATGATTGTTTCCAATATGGAAAAGGTGTTTGGTTTGGGGCGCGAAGGCTTGGCCAAATTACCCGCGAATGGCACGCTGATATTTCCTGAAACTGTGACCCCGTTACTGTGGACCGACCAACCCAAAAAATGGCCTGAAGTGTTTAGGGACTTTGGCGCTGACCGGGAGGGCGATGTCATCATGGGTGCAGCGCTTCAGGATGGGCAAGATTACTACAACAGCATCATCCACTTAACGGGTAACGAGCAGGGAAAAGCGCTGGAAGTGCCCGCCAACCGACATGCCAAAAGGCATTTGGTGCCTTTTGGGGAATTCATCCCCACAGGTTTTCATTGGTTTGTCCGCATGTTGAACATGCCCATGGGGGAGTTCACTCGGGGGCAGGGTGACATTGCGCCTTTCCTTACCCAGTCCAATGCTGTGGTGTCAACGGTTTGTTATGAGGACACATTCTCTGGCGAGTTTGCTGGCTTGCTTCAAGACGCCAAGCAAGAGGCCACCGTGCTGCTCAACCTCAGTAACTTGGCTTGGTTTGGTCAGTCTTGGGCCTTGGAGCAACATGCTCAAATGGGAAGAACGCGCTCGTCCGAACACCGCAAACCCAGCATCCGCGTCACCAACACAGGCTTATCGGGCGTAATCGATGAGCGGGGCCAATGGATTCAGAAAGTTCCGCCCGGAACGGAACAGGCATGGCCCGCGCAAATTCAAGGCCGATTGGGCATCACACCCTTTGCAAAAATAGGGGAAAAGCTCTGGTTCGGCCTTTGGTTGGTTGCTCTTGTCGCTTTTGTGTTTCGATTCAGGGCCATGAAGGCTTACAATAGCGGCTTGTCCGGCAATCTCTGAACCTGTTCCCTATGTCAATTAGCCCTGTACTCGAAATTGTCGAAGAATTGCGAAATGGTCGCATGGTCGTCCTCGTTGATGAAGAAGATCGTGAAAATGAAGGTGATTTGGTGATGGCCGCCGATTTCGTCACGCCAGATGCAATCAACTTCATGGCCAAGTTTGGCCGGGGCTTGATATGCCTGACCCTCACCGAAAAGCGTTGTCGTGAACTGGGTTTAAAGCCCATGGTGACCAGCAATGGCACTTCTTACGGCACCAATTTCACCGCATCCATTGAAGCGGCAGAAGGTGTAACCACCGGTATTTCCGCCGCAGACCGTGCCCACACTATTCGAGTTGCAGTCAATAAGAACACCAAGCCTGAAGATTTGGTTCAGCCCGGGCATGTGTTCCCCTTGTCGGCAGTCAATGGTGGCGTGTTAATGCGCGCCGGGCATACCGAAGCGGGCTGTGATTTGGCTGCGATGGCTGGTTTAACACCTGCGTCTGTGATTTGCGAGATTATGAAAGACGACGGCACCATGGCCCGTCTGCCTGATTTGATTGAGTTTGCCAAAGAACACCAACTCAAAATTGGCACCATTGCCGATTTGATTCAATACCGCAGCGCCAATGAGTCGTTGATTGAGAAAATGCACGAGCGTCCTCTCAAAACCACGCATGGTGAGTTCCATTGTGTGTCTTATCGGGATGTTCCGACATCCAGCGCACATTTTGCCTTGGTGTATGGCCAAATTTCCGAGAATGAGGAAACACTGGTTCGAGTGCACGAGCCCACATCCTTGTTGGATTTGCTGGAAGCGAATTTGTCCGAGCATTCATTCTCCATTCCTACTGCGATGGAAAAAATCGTGGCCAATGGCTCCGGTGTGATTGTGTTGCTTAATTGCAATGTGTCGGCCGACCGTTTGCTGGGCCAGTTTTCTTCCTTGGACGACATCGAAGCCAAAGGCAGCACCAGCCGCAAGGGTGCCGGTTCTAGCCCCGATTTGCGCACGTACGGAATTGGCGCACAAATTTTGCGCGACTTGAATGTGAAGAAAATGAAATTGTTGTCCAGACCGCGAAAGATGCCTAGCATGATGGGGTTTGATCTTGAAGTGTCCGGTTATGTAGATGGAGTGTCCAAATGAGTGGTAGTAAATGAGTAATAGCCCCGGTAGCGTACCTGCTAATTTGAATGGTGATGGAGTGCGGGTTGGCGTAGTGCAAGCCCGATTCAACGAAGAAATCACAGGCGGACTTTGGCGCGCTTGTTGCAGCGAATTGCTGCGCATGGGCGTTCAAAACGACGACATCTTGCACATGACAGTGCCTGGTGCGCTTGAAATTCCAATCACGCTTCAACGCTTGGCCCAATCCGGTGAGTTTGATGTGCTTATTGCCTTAGGCACCGTCATCAAGGGTGGCACCTACCACTTTGAATTGGTGTGTAATGAAAGTGCACGCAGTGTGTCGCAAGTGGCGCTTGATTACGACCTACCCATTGTCAATATGATTTTGACCACCTACACCGAAGACCAAGCCATTGAGCGCATTGAAGAAAAAGGTCTGGATGCAGCACGCTGCGCAATCGAAATGGGTAATTTGATGATGGCTTTGGATGACAACTTGCCAGGCCTGAGCGAGGCAGATGAAGATGAGTGAAGACCACCGCAACAAGCGAAGCCATTCACGCAATGCTCGCCGTCGCTCCCGCGAGCTGGCACTTCAAGGTTTGTATCAATACTGCTTGAACCCCGGTGACATTGGTGAGATTGACGCGCATATTCGTGACGCCCCCGGCTTTGACAAGGCGGATTTGGAGCACTACCAATCGTTGTTGATTGGTAGCGTTCACAACATTGAAGCGCTGATGAAGCAAATTACCCCTCACATTGACCGCGAATGGAACGAGCTTAGCCCGGTCGAAAAAAGCGTGTTGGTGTTGGGTGCCCATGAGTTAGCCAATCACGTGGACATTCCTTATCGTGTGGTCATCAACGAGGCGGTTGAACTCACCAAAACATTTGGTGGTACAGAAGCGCATCGCTTTGTGAATGGCGTATTGGATCGCGTTGCAGCGGTTGTTCGCCAAGCAGAAATTTCTGTCCAACAGGCGGCTGAGTAAACCCTCAGCACCGACACAGCGCGTGGAATTTGACCTGATCAGGAAGTATTTTTCCGAACCTTTTTCAGCGCTGTCTGAACGCAATCGCTCCCGAGTCCTAATGGGCATCGGGGATGATTGCGCGGTACTCAAGCCAACTCCAAATCAACACTTTTATATTTCAACAGACACCAGCATTGCCGGCGTTCATTTCTTTGCGGATGACGACCCGTGGTCTGTCGGTTGGAAGGCCCTCGCCGTTAACCTGTCTGACTTGGCCGCAAGTGGCGCTACGCCCGTGGGTTTCACTCTGAATTTGAGTCTGCCTCGGATGGATGCCGCGTGGTTGGCAGCGTTCTCACAAGGTTTATTGAGGCAGGCGGAATTGGCCAACTGCCCTTTGGTGGGCGGTGACACCACTTCCACCCAGCCTGACAGCCCTTTGCTTGTTTCCATTACTGTTTTTGGTGAAAGGCATTGTGATGCCAACCGCTTGGCTCGAAGTGCAGCGCAGGAGGGGGACCAACTTTGGGTGACTGGAATCCCCGGTTTGGCCCGTCTGGGGCTGTTACAGCGTTATGAGCAGCTGGGTCGTTTGCCCAATTTGCTGGATAAGCCCAAGCAGGCCCTGTTTCGTCAAACATGGGCTGCGTTACCCACACCTCTTCAGCAGCAAGCATTCACACGTTTAACACGCCCTGATATAAGGTCACAGTTTGCATTGCAGGCCTCGGTTTGGATGCATGCGGCACTGGATTTGTCCGATGGCTTATCAGGCGACCTTCAACACATTGCCCAGGCAAGCGGCAAGACCTTGTTGCTGCATGCGTCATCGTTGCAAGCCATATGGGGCGGTGTGTTGGGCTCAAACCAAGATGTGTTCAGCCCTTCTGTTTCAAATTTTCTGCTGGAGACGTCTTTGATCGGTGGCGATGATTACGAATTGTGTTTCACCGCGCCTCCATCACACGCTGAAGCCCTTTTGGATTTGGCCAAATCGATGCAAATTCCCTTGTGCGTTTTGGGGCAGGTCCAAGCTTCAAAAAGTCTTGCGCATGGAGTTGTGATTCAAGACAAAAAGGGGCAGGAAACCGCGTTAAGATCAAACTCATACAATCATTTTGGTCCTTAGGCCCATGCTTGAACAGGCTGAACAACACCCATTGACCGTCATACGCAGGCCCAGTTGGCGCTTTGCCACATCGCATTTCGCCCATTTTTTTGCATTGGGTTTTGGCAGTGGCTTATCGTGGGTTATGCCCGGCACCTTTGGAACCCTCATGGGTTGGTTGCTCTACATCAAAATGGACCCTTGGTTGGGCACTGTGGGTTGGTGTGTCACCATTGCAGTCGGGTTTTTGATCGGCATCTGGTTTTGTGCTGTCACAGGCAAAAATTTAGGGGTCGTCGATCACGGCGGTATTGTGTGGGACGAGATCATCGCCATTTGGCTGGTGCTTTTTGTTGCGGGCGGCGTCTACATCAGTCCCATGCAGCAATTGTTTTGTGTTGTGGTTTTTAGGTTTTTTGATATGGTCAAACCACCCCCCATTCGTTGGTTTGACAAGAATTTCAAGAGTGGATTCGGTGTCATGCTAGATGACATTGTGGCAGCAGCGCTTAGCTTGCTTACATTGGCTGCAGTTGCACACTACGCTGGAGTGAAATGGTTGTGAGTCAAAGCACAGAAGCACTTGGATTATTGATGCAAATTGCTGAGATTTTCAAACAGTCAAAAGGCAAGGTGGCTGTGGTGGAGTCCTGCACCGGCGGTGGATTGGGCTCAGCCTTGACCTCGCTACCCGGCTCAAGCGAATGGTTTGAAGGGGGCATAATTACTTACTCCAATGCGGCAAAAATGCGTCACGTGTATGTGCGTGAGTCTACTTTGGCTGAGGTTGGGGCAGTGTCCGAAGCGTGTGTAAAAGAGATGGCCAATGGCGGCATGGTCGCACTGGGCGTGGATTGTTGCCTTTCCATCTCTGGTGTGGCTGGCCCGGATGGTGGGTCACCCGAGAAGCCCGTAGGCACGGTGTGGTTTGGCTTGGCTGTTCGCCACAAAAGTATTGAGGCTTTCAAGCATCAGTTTGAAGGCGACCGTGATCAGGTCAGGCAAAGCGCTGTGCTGGAAGCCCTTAAGATACTCTCAAAGGTATCACTCAGAAGAGCTGTATAGATTTACAGTATTTTCTGTGCAATAATAAACGCAATTGAAACCCAACTTGAAAGGCATCGACACATGGACGACTTACGCACCAAGAACCAATCCGCAGACAAAGTCAAAGCACTGGCTGCTGCTTTGGGTCAAATTGAGAAGCAATTTGGCAAGGGTTCCATCATGCGTTTTGGTGAAAACTCGGTAGAGAATGACATCCAAGTGGTGTCCACCGGGTCTTTGGGCTTAGACATCGCCCTTGGCATTGGTGGTTTGCCGCGCGGTCGTGTAGTCGAGATTTACGGCCCTGAATCCTCAGGTAAAACCACACTGACCCTGCAAGCCATTGCTGAAATGCAAAAAATTGGTGGTGTGTGCGCCTTTATTGATGCTGAACATGCCTTGGATGTGAACTACGCCATGAAGTTGGGCGTTAATTTGCCTGAATTGTTGATCTCCCAGCCGGACACGGGTGAACAGGCGCTTGAAATTGTGGACGCCTTGGTTCGCTCAGGTTCAGTTGACCTGGTTGTCATTGACTCGGTTGCTGCTTTAACCCCACGTGCCGAGATTGAAGGCGATATGGGCGATTCACTGCCCGGTCTTCAAGCCCGTTTGATGAGTCAGGCGCTGCGTAAGTTGACCGCCAATATCAAGCGCACCAACTGCTTGGTGATTTTCATTAACCAAATCCGTATGAAAATTGGCGTGATGTTTGGCAGCCCAGAAACCACGACGGGTGGTAATGCATTGAAGTTCTACGCTTCTGTGCGTCTGGATATTCGCCGCATTGGCTCCATCAAAAAGAATGAAGAAGTCATTGGTAGTGAAACACGAGTAAAGGTGGTGAAGAACAAAGTCAGCCCACCGTTCCGCGAAGCGGAATTCGATATTCTTTATGGTCAAGGTACATCCCGTGAGGGCGAGGTGATTGACCTGGGCGTAACCCACGGCTTTGTTGAAAAGTCGGGTGCTTGGTACAGTTATCAGGGTGAAAAAATTGGGCAGGGTAAAGACAACTCACGCGAGTTCCTCAAAGCCAACCCCGCCATGAGCCTTGAAATTGAAAACAAGATCCGTGAAAAGCTGGGAGTTACCTTGGTAGATCCCAATTCAAAGCCGGGTAGCGGAAGCGGCTCGGGCGGGGCGACATCCAAGTCCAAGTCAGCAGGCAAACCCTCCGCTGCAATAGAAGGCGATGAAGAGGCAGCCTGATACCAAGCGTGAACCTCATTTGGCGAGATCCAAACCACGGGTCTCTGCCAAAGCCAAGGTGATTCAATACCTGTCCCGCCGTGAGCATGCCACTGAAGAATTAAAGCAGAAGCTTTCGGGGGCAGGGTATGAACCTGAGGAAATTACGATAGCCCTGGAATGGGCAAAATCCCATTCATTTCAGTGTGACGAACGTTTTGCAGTCAGCCTGCATCGCAGGCGTGCACCCACCTACGGCGATCGAGCCATTGAGTCGGAGCTTGGCCAGTTGGGGTTGAAAGGTGTGCTTCAAAACTTAGCTGAAGACACCCCTTCCGAAGAAATGCTTCCCGAGTCCGAGCGCGCATTTTTGTGGGCTCAGCGCCGCTACACTTCCCAACTTCTTGCAATTTATTCAGCAGAAGAGGGCATAGACAAAGCCGAATTGTTCAAATTAAAAGCCAAAGCTTGGCAAGCGCTCACTCGAAGGGGGTTTGAAATTCGCAACATAGATGCTGCTTGGAAGCGACTAACTGTCGAGTTGAATTCCGAACAGTGATAATATCCTGTCAAGGCTTTTGTGTTTCAATAGAAGTGATAGTCTAGTTGTGAATCGAAGCGGTTCTCGACAGCACAGGAAGCAAAGACAAAGATACAAATCTATATATAGATTTGGCATGCATGGCATGCGCTTTCCTTCTTCCGGTTCCTGCTCTGGCAACCGCTTTTCCTATCACGCAGTATTGTATTCACCCTTATTTCTGTTGGGCGGTGAGGCTATTCTCATTGCTCCGTTGCAATAACTCACTTTCCCGCAAGGAATTGTCATGAAAATTCACGAGTACCAAGGCAAGGAAATTTTGAAGAAGTACGGTGTTGCCGTACCTACCGGTTATCCCTGCTTTTCTGTAGACGAAGCAGTTGCTGCAGCTGAAAAGCTGGGCGGCCCGGTGTGGGTGGTCAAAGCCCAAATTCATGCAGGTGGTCGTGGCAAGGGTGGCGGCGTGAAAGTTGCCAAAAGCTTGGCTGATGTAAAAACTTACGCATCCCAAATTATGGGCATGCAGCTTGTAACTCACCAAACCAGTCCTGAAGGGCAAAAAGTCAGCCGCCTGTTGGTTGAAGAAGGCGCCGACATCAAGAAAGAATACTACTTGGGTATGGTTGTTGACCGTGTGACACAGCGCGTGTGCGTCATGGCCTCCAGCGAAGGCGGTATGGACATTGAAGAAGTGGCCGAGCACACTCCTGAATTGATTCACAAGGTTTACGTGGACCCCGCCACAGGTTTGACGAATGCTGAAGCTGACGACTTGGCCGCCAAGATTGGCGTACCCGCAGCCTCCATCGTGAAGGCCCGTGCAGTATTCCAAGGCTTGTACAAAGCATTTTGGGACACAGATGCCAGCTTGGCTGAAATCAACCCCATGATTTTGACTGGTAACGGCGACATCATTGCTTTGGACGCCAAGTTGAACTTTGACTCCAACGCCTTGTTCCGTCACCCTGAAATCGTTGAAATGCGTGATTTGGCTGAGGAAGACCCGGCCGAAATCGAAGCCAGTAAATTCGACCTCTCCTACATTTCGCTGGACGGCAACATTGGTTGCTTGGTCAACGGCGCGGGATTGGCGATGGCCACGATGGACACCATCAAGCTGTTTGGCGGCGAGCCTGCCAACTTCTTGGATGTGGGCGGTGGTGCCACAACCGAGAAAGTGACTGAAGCTTTCAAGATCATGTTGAAAAACCCGAATCTGAAAGCGATTTTGGTTAACATTTTTGGTGGCATTATGCGCTGTGACGTGATTGCAGATGGTGTAGTTGCAGCCTCCAAGGCAGTGGGCTTGAAAGTGCCGCTGGTTGTGCGCATGAAAGGCACCAACGAAGATTTGGGTAAGAAAATTTTGGCTGATTCTGGCCTGCCAATTATTGCTGCCAACTCCATGGGTGAAGCCGCCCAGAAGGTAGTTGCAGCAGTAGCAGCTGGCAAGTAATAAGTCGCCTTAACAAAAACCCTTCACGAACTAAACTTCGAGGCGAGTGGATTAGATCCTCGTCTGATTGCAAAGGAACACAGCATGTCTATTTTGATTAACAAAGACACCAAGGTGATTACCCAAGGTATTACCGGTAAAACAGGCCAGTTTCACACACGCATGTGTCGTGAATACGCCAACGGCAAGAACTGCTTTGTTGCGGGTGTAAACCCCAAAAAGGCGGGTGAGGACTTTGAAGGCGTGCCTATTTACGGCACCGTTGCAGATGCAAAAAAGCAGACTGGCGCAAATGCTTCCGTCATTTATGTACCACCTCCATTTGCCGCCGCCGCAATTTGGGAAGCGGTAGAAGCCGATCTGGATTTGGTGATTTGTATCACCGAAGGCATTCCAGTGCGCGACATGATGGAAGTGCGTGAACGTATGCGCAAAGAAGGCCGCAAAACCATTTTGGTTGGCCCCAACTGCCCAGGCGTTATTACGCCTGATGAAATCAAGATCGGCATTATGCCTGGCCACATTCACAAGAAAGGCCGCATTGGCGTGGTTTCCCGCTCAGGTACATTGACTTACGAAGCTGTAGGTCAGTTGACTGAATTGGGCTTGGGCCAGTCCAGCGCAGTGGGCATTGGTGGCGACCCAGTAAATGGCTTGAAGCATCTTGAAGTGATGCGCATGTTCAATGACGATCCTGAAACAGACGCAGTGGTCATGATTGGTGAGATCGGCGGTAGCGACGAAGAAGAAGCCGCTCTGTGGGTCAAGGACAATATGAAGAAGCCTGTGGTGGGCTTTATCGCAGGTGTTACAGCGCCACCCGGAAAGCGCATGGGCCACGCCGGTGCGATTATTTCTGGTGGTAAAGGCACGGCTCAGGAAAAACTGGCCATCATGGAAGAGTGCGGTATTACCGTCACGAAAGATCCTTCCGAAATGGGCCGTTTGTTGAAGAAGGCCATTGGCATGTAATTGCTTTGCCTGAAGCTTTAAAGACCCCCTATTCAGAGTGAATCTGAATAGGGGGTTTTTATTTACTAACCAAAAAGGGGGTGATAACCGAAGCCCCGCCCGATCAAAGTAAAGGCTCGCTGCACACTTTTAAAGGGACTTTATGATGAGCGTTAAACCAAAACAGCCAAAACAGTCTGGCTTTACATTGATTGAATTGATGATTGCGGTAGCAATTGTAGGCGTGTTGGCGGCCATTGCTTTGCCAGCGTTTGCTAATTACTTAGGCCGAGCGCGAATCTCTGAGGCGATCAATTATGCGCAGGGTTGCAAAGCGGGTATTTTGGAGTTTCAGGCCACACGCGGAACAATGCCTACCAACAACGTCGAAGCAAACTGCCCAAGCATCACCACTGAAAACGTTTCCAGCGTGACTATCGCCAACGGCTCTATTTCAATGGTGCTGAACAACGCGGCAAATTCACCTTTGCCAACAGCGGCCCGGGGTGCAACTGTGCGGCTACAGCCAACAACCTCCACCGGGGCTCTGGCCACTGCTGGTGCGGCTGTTCAAAGCTGGCGCTGTTCGATCAGCGCCGTGGCAGCATATGACTTGGTTCCTGCAATCTGCAGGCAGGCGCAGTTGTAAGCTCTACGCAGGTGGGATGTCAAGCTTTTATTTAATAGTAAAGTCCGACTTTCCACCAGTTTTTTTAAGCAGCTTCACATCGGTTATCACCATGCCTTTGTCAATGGCTTTTAGCATGTCATAAACAGTGAGGAGCCCAATCTGCACCCCAGTGAGGGCTTCCATCTCCACCCCGGTTTTACCCAGTGTTTGGGCTGTGCATTCGCAGTCCACAGCATGTTCAGTTTCTACCAATTCAAATTCAACAGCCAGTCGCGTCAAAGGGAGAGGGTGGCAAAGTGGAATCAAATCCGAGGTGCGTTTTGCACCCTGAATGGCTGCAATTCTGGCCACACCCAGTACATCCCCTTTTTTGCTAGTACCTGCCTTCAGCACAGCAAATGCTTCTTGCCCCAGCAAAATTCGGCCTTTGGCCACTGCAGTGCGTTCAGTGTCCAGTTTTGCTCCCACATCCACCATGTGGGCATTCCCGTTTTGATCAAAGTGCGTTAGGCCGCTCATCAACTGCTACTCCGTATTAGTACATACCGAAAGGGTGAAACCTTTTGCTTCACGCGTTATCATACAGAGATGATGTTGAGAACCCAAAACGTAGGCAGCCGCTTGAAAAAAAATTTGCTCGCAGGTCTAGTCAGTGTGACTTTCCTTGCATCCATTGCCAGCCATTCATTCGCCATTGAAAAATCAGACCCCTTGGCCAATTTGCCCAGCTTGGGTGACGCGGGTGGGACAGAGCTGTCCACCAATGACGAGCGTAAATTGGGTGAACTCATCATGCGGGATTACCGCGCATTTGGCGCTGTGACTGAAGACCCAGACATTACCTCCTACATTACCAAGCTGGGCGGGCGTATTGCCAGCGCAGCAGGGCAGTCACCCTCCAACTTTGAGTTTTTCTTGGTGGCCGACAAATCCATCAACGCATTTGCCATGCCTGGTGGCTTTATTGGTGTGCATACCGGCTTGATTGCCAACGCGCAAAGTGAGGCAGAGCTGGCCTCAGTTTTGTCCCACGAGGTGGGGCACGTCACCCAACGCCACATTGCCCGAATGTTCAGCCAGCAAAAGCAAACCAGCCTGGTGTCCACAGCCGCATTTATTGCAGCCATTTTGGTGGCTGCCTCCAATCCACAGGCTGCACAAGGTTTGGCCGCAGCAGGTGCGGGTTATAGCATTGACCAGCAACTGGGGTTTTCGCGTGATGCAGAGCGTGAGGCCGACCGAATTGGCTTTACCACGCTCACTAAAGCTGGATTTGACCCGCAAGGCATGGTCGATTTTTTCGGACGTTTGCAGCAAAGCTCGCGTTTGTATGAAAACAATGCCCCCGCCTATTTGCGCACCCACCCCCTCACCACTGAGCGCATTTCCGATATTCGCAACCGGGTCGGCATCAGCGGTACACCGCGCTCCTCCGGGGAGTCGGCTTTATTCGGCAGTTCAGGCAGCGCGGGTAATTTTTCAACCAGCACCACGGCAGTCGACTTTGAATTGGTTCGGGTCAAAGCCTTGGTCTATGGCGACCGCACCAATCAGCAATTGGCTGATCGTTTAAAAACCTTGGAAAAACCAATTCCACAACTGAACATTTCAGAGCCTTACGCATTGGCCTACGGCAGGTCTTTGGTTTTGGACACTATGGGTAAAAAATCGGAGGCGCTGAGGGAGTTGGACAGGGCGGTAAGCTTGTTCGAGAAACGCAGGTCCATCATGACCGCAAAGTCCCCAGTGCCTGTGGCTTTGAAAAATCAGGAACTTAATTTGAAGCTGGCCATGCGCGAGGTTCAAAATGCGGGGGCACCTATGGCCCCAATGCAAACTTTGGCGCAGCTTAATGCGGCTGACAAGTCACTTTACAGTGAGTTGGAAAACCTCAAGCAAGACTACAAAGGCGACATGTCTGTGCGGCTTTTGTATGCCAAGGGTTTGCGTGTGTTGGGCTTGTATGGCGAGGCAGAGGCATACCTGCGGGATTTGCTGTCGGTGTACCGCAGCAATGCGCAGCTGCTTGATGTGATGGCGCAGATTTCACTGGGGCAGGGCAAACGGGCTGAGCATCATTTTTACTTGGCACAGTCCTATGCGGCGCGAAGTGCGTATTTGCCTGCGATTGAGCAGTCGCAAGTGGCCAAGCAGTTTACGCGTGACAATTACTACTTACATGCGGAAATAGATGCCAAGCTAAGGGAGTACAAGCAAAAGGCAGATGAGGACCGTTTGGCGCAAAAAATGTTTCAATGAAATTATTTGAGGCTTGGTGAGTGCCTGGCATCTGTTCTTCGGACCTTTTCAATCAAGTCCTCATCAATCCAAGTTTCGGATTTTCTGCGCACAGGCTGTAGTTTGGTTTTCCAGGCCATCAATTGCTCGGGTGTGAGGTCAATCACTTGGGCTAGTTTGCGTTTGCGAATTTCATTCATCGCATCCTGATTCATTTTTGCTGAAATTTCGTTGTTTTTTACCGTGGAAGCCTTCAGGCAAGCCTCCAGCAATTCGCGCGTGTCTCTAGGCAAATTTTCCCAGAATTTTTTATTCACAATCACTGCGTAACCAAGGTGGCCGTGGTTTGTGACCGTCAAATACCGCTGCACCTTGTACATTTTTCGTGAATAGAAGTTCGAAGGTGGATTTTCAGTGGAGTCCACAAAGCCCGACTCCAAAGCCTCGTAAACCTCGGAAAATGGCATGGCAATCGGTGTAGCACCCAATTCTTCAACTTGTGCTTCCAGTGTGCGTGAAGGTTGTATGCGGAACCGTTTGCCTTTGAGGTCTGAGGGCAGGCGTACCGGGTTGTTGGAGCTGATGACTTTAGGCCCGTTGTCCCAGAATGCCAGTCCTTTGATTCCCCTTTCGCCCAGTTGGTTGAGTAGGCCTCTGCCGATTTCACCATTCACAACTTCTGACAAGGTTTGTGGGTTAGTGAACAAGTAGGGAATGTCGAATACCTCGAAATCTCGAATGCCCAACTGGCCGAACTTTGCCAAAGAGGGTGCAAGAATATGGACGGCTCCAAGCTGAAGGGCTTCCAGCTCCTCTTTGTCTTTGTAAAGCACCGATTCTGGATACACCTCCACTTTGACTTTCCCCTTGCTGCGGCTTTCAACAAGGCGTTTGAATTCCAGTGCTGCTTGGCCTTTGGGTGTTTCCTCGGCCACAACATGGCTGAATTTCAAAACCAAAGGGGATGCCAGCGCTGGCAGGGGGGCCAAAAACGAAATGCATGCAATCACGCACGCCAAGGAAGTTGAAAATTGGGACAAAGAATGCTTCAAGCGACTTGAGACAAAAGTCATGAGGAAAACCACAGGTATTTATGGATAAATTGTTCTTTCCGAAGCTTACACCACCTTGATCCGAGTACTCGGATTATGTGGTGTGGATTGTGGGTTTCCACAGTAGTGCATACCTTAAGTGGGATTCGTGGCAAGATTCGGGGATGTCAGATTTCGCACCTTTCGAGACCAATTTTAGAAAAATTCAGCGCCGCCAAGCCTTGCGCTTTGGCTTACCTGTAATCATGTTTTCTTTGCTGGTGGGTGTTTTTATTGCGGCGGTGGTTTATGCGCAGCGAGAGGAGCGCGATCAAAACCGAGACAAGCTGATTGCCGACACCTTGTGGGCTCGCCAAAACATACAGTTCCAGCTGGATGGCTTGAATAAGTCCATGGGCAGCCTGGTGCAAGACCCATTGATTTACTACTCAGACCGATTCCGGGCGGTCAGCTCTCAATTGTTTCGATCCCACCGTGAGTTGCTCGCTGTTTACCGCGACCTCAGTTTGGAATTGATTTCCCACTCTTCGGGCAGTATGGATGACGTGGAGGCCAATGCCATTGCCGCAAAAATACTGCCGCTGGTTGAGCAACGTGCCCGTTCCCGCTTGAACGGTTTTGTGGGGCCTGTGGAGTGGAACGGCAGGAATTTTTTGGCCTTGGTGAATGTGGGGGCCGAAGAACGCGCTGTGGTGGTGGGTTTAATCGACCTCAATTTGATGCTGGACAACGAGTTGCCTTGGTGGTTTGCACGGGACCACGAGGTGGATGTTCTGGACACATCAGGCACTGTGCAAGCCAGCATGAAAAAGGGAAAAGAAGGGCAGGGGGTTTATGTCCACCTGACTTCGCTGGAGTTGCCGGGCACGTCCTTGCAACTTCGTGTGAATAGCGGGGAGGCTGGGCCCCGTATTTTTAACTATGCCGTCACAGCCTCCATTTTGTTTTTGATGCTTTTGCTACTGCTTAGTTTTGGCATGTTGTGGCGCGACTCTCGCAGGCGTCTCACCATTGAGGCCAAGCTGGAGGAAGAAAAGCTATTTCGCCAATCCATGCAAGACTCGATTGCCTTAGGCATGCGGGTTTGGGATTTGAGCGGCACCATCCGTTATGTGAATCCCGCTTTTTGCAAAATTGTGGGGTTTGACGCCAGTGAATTGGTTGGGCGCCCCATGCCCATGCCTTATTGGCCAGTGAATTACACGGAAGAATACAGGCGCTTGGTTGCCAAAGTGATCGCTGGAAACACCTCACCCAAGGGGTTTGAGTCGGTTTATCAGCACAAAGACGGTCGATTGATTGATGTGCTGATTGTGGAAGCGCCGCTGAAAGACAGCAAGGGTTTGCATGTGGGTTGGATGAGCTCGGTGTTGGACATTACCGATCGCAAAAAGTCCGAGGCCTTGATTTCCGAGCAACGAGAAAAACTCCAGTCTGCATCCCGTTTTGCGTTGGTGGGCGAAGTTGCATCCAATATTTCCCACGAATTGAATCAGCCTTTGGCGACCATGGTGTCTTTCGCTCAGGCGGGCGTTAATTTGAGTAAGAAAGGCGCAAGTTTGGAGCGCTACGCCGAGATGTTTGAAAAAATTCGCGATCAGGCTCAGCGAGCCAGTAAGGTGGTTGGAAGCGTCCAAAACTTGGTGCGCAAGCGCAGGGCCAACCGTGAAAGCGTAACCCCTCGTGAGATGGTTGCATCCATCCATCCCATCTTGGATTCAATTATCCAGAAGCATGAGGTGAACTTTCGCATTGAACTGGACCACGCAGATCAGGTTCTCCATTTGGACCGAATTATGGTGGAGCAGGCTTTGGTGAATTTGATCAAGAATTCAGCCGAGGCGTTTAGGGCATCACAGAAAATCAGGAATGTGTGGTTGCGAACCCGGTCAACCCAAGACAACTATCAGTTTGAAGTGCGGGATGATGGGCCGGGGGTAAGTTTGGACAACACCGAGAAAATGTTTGAGGCACTTGTCTCAACCAAGGCGGATGGTTTGGGCTTGGGCTTGAGTTTGTGCAGGAGTGTGGCGGAGGCCCACGGTGGTAGGTTGAGGGCAGAATCCTTGCCAACGGGTGGAACTCTGTTCATTATTGATTTACCGATGGCGGTACAAGATTCAAAGGAAGAATATGCGGGACAGTAACAATCAAGCTGTAAGTCAGGCCGTGGTTCAGCCTGTGAGCCCATCCTTGGTGTTATTGCTGGATGACGACGACGACCTTCGTGAAGGTTTGTCATGGCTGTTTGAATCTGCGGATTTGCCTTTGGTGTCCTATGGCAAATTCAACGACTTTGAGGCCGAAATTCACGAACATTGCTCGAGCACCAAGCACCTTTGCTTGCTGTTGGATTTGCGCATGCCCGACAAATCGGGTTTGGAAGTGTTCCAGTGGTTGAAGAAGTCGGGTGTAAGCCTTGACCGCTTGCCGGTGATTTTTCTGACGGGGCATGGAGACATTTCCACTGCTGTGGAAACCGTGAAAAATGGTGCTTTTGATTTTTATGAGAAACCCGCAACCGATCAAAGTTTGATAGAACGCGTCAAGCAAGCATTGATCAAGTCGGGTGAGTACCTAAATCAACAGCAAGTGCTGAAAAAGTGGGCTGAGCGAATTGAAACTTTGTCCCCCCGCGAACGCGAAGTGATGTGGCTGGTGGCGAAGGGGCGTCTGAATAAAATCATCGCATCAGATTTGGATATTTCAATGCGAACCGTAGAGGTTCACAGGTCGAATGTGTTTGAAAAACTTAAGGTACGTTCGGCAGCTGAGTTGGCTGCGTTGTTGTCTCAGCTGAGTGGTCTACTGGGTTTTGATCAACTGACCGGGCTGGACTAAAACCCCCAAGCACTTTGGCTTAGGCTTGTTTATACCTTGGTGTTGGGTGCTTCCGTACTGGTTTCAGCAGTGGTTTCAGCGCTGGTTTCAGCACTGGTTTCCTTATTGGCTTGCGGGTTGACTTCTTTGGGTGCAAATTGGATGCGAATATTCATAGCCAGCAGCACGTAAATGGAGGTCGGCAGTATGCGGCGGCTTACCTGGGTTGATATTGCGGCAGTCATAATCATGGGCATCACCAGCCCGTGATTGTCCACCATCTCCAATACAATCACAAAGGCGGTAATCGGCGCGTGAGTCACTGCAGACAACACGCCTACCATCGCCAAAATCATAAAAGGTGCTGTTTCTTGTGAATTCAGTGTGGCAAAGAAATGCCCAAACCCTGCCCCGATGGAAAGGGTAGGTGCAAACACACCACCCGGCGCACCGCTTGCAAACGAAGTGACGGTGGACACCATTTTGACAAACCAAAAGGAAAGTGAGAGGTCTTGGCTTTCTTCCAGTGCAAGCTTGGTTTCTTCATACCCTGCACCAAAAACTTGTGGGCCCAAAACAATGGCCATTGCAGAGATCAACAATCCACACAGCATCGCAAAAAAGTAAGGCCGTTTTGCGCGATACGCACCCAGCCGGGTTTTTGGGGAAACGATTAAAAGCAGCGCACGCCCATACAACCCGCCCACAATGCCTGTGCACACGGCAAGTAGCAGCAAAATCATCCAGTGGTCCTGCCAATCAATGGTGGCGTTGGAATAACCAAAGTATGAATAGTTGCCCTGAATCATCAAGGACACCAAGCCCGCCAACACCACTGCCATCAATAAATTGGAGGTGTGTCTTAGGGTTCGACGGCGTCCAAGTTCTTCGAAAGCGAACATCAACCCACCCAATGGCGTGTTGAATGCGGCGGCTACGCCTGCAGCCCCACCTGCAATAATGAGCGACTGCGTGTCAAACACCCTGGCAATACCCGGTAGTTTGCGCGACATCATCATCAAAGCCGCACCCAGTTGCACCGTGGGTCCTTCGCGTCCGGAAGCTGCGCCGGATGCAATCACCAGTGGAGTGAGTAAAAACTTGCCCAGAAACGCCCTTGGACCAATAAGGCGTGAAATCAAGCGGGGATCGGGATGGTTGATGACTTTGACTGCTTGTGGGATGCCACTGCCGCCAGCACCCCAGAAAAATTTGTTCACCAGCCAAAGGCAAGCTGGTAGCACGATGGGGGGTAGCAGGTAGGCAATCAGCGGGTTTTCAAAATACAAGTCTTTCTGCCATTTAATGGCATGGTCTGACATGATTGCAAACGCCACCGCAATAAACCCGACCAGAATGGCAACCACATAGAGCTGCATGACAATCATTCCGCGATCTGCCAAGAAGCGCGAGAAACGAGCGCTTTGTTTAAACCATCGCTTGGGTGGGGTGGGGGCCAATTTGAATTTTCCGCTGTGCCGGTGTTTGGATGGGCTTTATTGTCGCACAAAAAACAAAACCCTCAGGCTGGGAAGCCACAAGGGTTTTGAAAATGTACACTGTGTTAATTTTGATCTGCAGACTTTGATCTGCTTTCATCAAGAGGTCAGCAACTGATGCAGACCTCTCGTGAACTTGACAGTTTTTAAAACAATTTAAGCTGCGCGTTTGCGGCTAAAGCCACCACGTGCGTAGTCACCTTGCGCACCTGGGCGCAGCGGGCCGCGCTTGGCAGGTTCACCAGCAGCACCTTCTGGTTTGCGAGGCGCACCCGTTGACGCTGTGCGGCGATCACCAAACTTGGCTTCTACTGGCTTGCGGGCTTCAAATGGACGGCCTTCGAAAGAGCGTGGCTTGTCACCAAAACCACCTTCCTTTGGACGACGGTCAGCGAAACGACCTTCTGAAGGGGCGCGATCACCGAATGGGCGGCCACCTTCTGGACGACCTTCACCACGGGGGGCGAAAGAACGGCCTTCTGAAGGAGCACGGTCGCCATATGTACGTGGCTTGTCACCAAAACCGCCTTCCCTTGGGCGACGGTCAGCAAAACGACCTTCTGAAGGAGCACGGTCACCGAATGGGCGACCACCTTCTGGACGGCCTTCACCGCGAGGTGCAAATGAACGACCTTCTGAAGGAGCGCGGTCACCGAATGGGCGACCACCTTCTGGACGGCCTTCACCACGAGGTGCGAAAGAACGCCCTTCTGAAGGAGCGCGGTCACCGAATGAACGGCCTTCACGTGAACCACCATCGCGCGAACCACCAAAGCCACCTGAAGGCTTGCCGCGACCGCCGCTACCGCTGCGGTCACCACCACGGCCACCACCGAAACCGCCGCCACCACTGCGACCACCACGGCCAGCGCCGCCGCCTGATTCTTTCAGGGGCATGCGTGGCTCAAGGCCTTCAATCACGCCAATTGGAATCTGTGCGTTGATGTAACGCTCGATGGCGCGCAGCTTAATGCGGTCATCTGCCTGTGCAATTGTGACTGCAACGCCTGAACGGCCAGCACGACCTGTACGACCAATACGGTGTACGTAGTCTTCGGCTTTCATTGGCATGCCGAAGTTAAACACGTGGGTGATGGCTGGAACGTCAAGACCACGGGCTGCAACGTCAGTTGCAACTAGAATTTTGATGTCGCCACGACGTACACCGGCCAAGCGGCGGTTACGTACAACTTGTGGCATACCGCCGTGCAATGCACAAGCGATCAGGCCGTCATCGCCCAATTCACGGGCCAAAGTTTCGGCATCACCCTGTGTGCTTGTAAACACAACAGCTTGGTCAATTGACGCGTCATTCAACCAGTGGTTGAGCAGCTTGCGCTTGTGGCCATAGCTGTCAGCCCAGTGCAGTGTTTGTGCAATGTCAGCATTGGTTTCGTTGGAGGGTGCCAATTCAACACGCTCGGGCTTGTTCATGATGGCGGTGGCCAAACCTGTCACGCGGGGCGCGAAAGTGGCAGAGAACATCAATGTTTGTGAACGGCTGCCGCACATGTCGCTCAGTGCTTTCAAATCATCAGCAAAGCCCAGGTCCAACATGCGGTCGGCTTCGTCAACAATCAAAGTAGACACATCAGACAAGTCCAGCTTGCCTTGGTCTGCCAAATCCAGCAGACGGCCAGGTGTACCTACAACCAGACGGGCACCACGCAGGCCAGCCATCTGTTTGCCGTAAGGCATACCGCCCACTACTGTGGCTACACGCATGCCCTTGAAGCAACGCACCAAATTGATGGCGTCTTGGCTAACTTGCTGAGCCAATTCACGTGTTGGGCACAATACCAGTGTGTCTGGGTTGTAAGGGCGCTCAGTCAGGCTGACTGGCTCTTGCATCATGCGGTGCATGACTGGCAACAGGAAACCAAATGTTTTACCACTACCTGTCTGGCTGCTTACCATGTAATCGCCGCCGGCCATTGCACGTGGCACAATGTTGGCTTGGACTGGGGTAGGGGAAAGAATATTAAGTTGTTCGAGAGCTTGCAACAAAGGGGCTGCAAGGCCCATTTCGGAAAATGTAACTGACATGGAGATAACTCACTTCATTCGTAATTGATATGTCATCGACGAACAGAATGAGTTCAAGCGAGAACAAACCTAGAAATAGGTTTGACGGGGCCTGCTTCAGCACTGGCGACGATGGGCAATGTATGGATCAAAGGATGCGCACACAAAAAAGCAACCCAACGCGACTCAAGCTTAAAGGTAAAAAAATAGGCCCGTTGATTTGCGATCTGGGCGCAGTGTACTGGCAAACGGTGCAATGCACAAGAAATAAATGACCGATTAGTCAAAGATAGAGGAAATCATCAAAAATGGCAGTCACCACCCCCCAAATAGACAGGACTTTTACAGCCCCTGATTTTGTACTCCCCGCCGTGGATGCTGGTGTAATAACCCGCGACCAAGCCCGAGGCCCCAAGGGGCTTTTGGTCATGTTTATCTGCAACCACTGCCCTTATGTAATGGCCATTATTGACCGCTTGGTAAGGGACGCAAAGCAGATACAGGCACTCGGAATTGGGGTGATTGCCATCAGTAGTAATGATGTGATCACTTACCCGGAGGACTCATTCGAGAAGATGAAACTGTTGGCTGACCAGCACTGTTTTAGCTTCCCTTATGCCTATGACGAAAGTCAAGAAGTGGCCAAAGCCTATGATGCAGTGTGCACCCCAGACTTTTTTGGATTCAACGCGGATTTGCAGTTGCAATACAGGGGGCGCCTGGATGCTTCAGGCAGACAAGCCGCCGCGGCCGATGTTCGGCGGGAGTTGTTTGAGGCCATGCGATTGATTGCTGAAACGGGCCGTGGGCCAGAGGAACAAACACCCAGCATGGGTTGCTCCATCAAATGGAAGTAGGGTTGCTGATTTATTTTTAGCATTGGGATTCAGGTTTCCCCAAATGTGGTCGTTATTCCCTATGTAGAGAACACTGTTTGATTCGGCCATGTCATCGACTGGGCCGGGTCGGAGACCACAATGAGAAAACTTAAAATCCTGATGCTGTTGGGCACCACCGGCATCCTCAGCTCGTGCGATTTGTCTCAAATCCCGGGTTTGGACAAACGCTTGAACATTGAAGACAGCAAAGCCATTGGCGCTGCTTGTCGCCATTCTGGGCGGGCGTTAGAGGACTGCTTTACCTTGAACCCCTTGGCTTTGCAGTCAGGCGTGTTTGAGGGTTGGCGAGACATGAACGATTACATGGTGGCCAATAAAATTGAAACTGTAGAGCCCGTGATTCAAAGCACCCATTACAAACCGGGCGCCAAAGAGGAGTCCGCTGGTGACCACGGGCCCCCCGAGGCAGCGAAGGCTGGAGTGGTACCCGGTGTTGCTGCCGGTGTTGCTCCTGGTGGGGTTGGCGGCGCTTCAGGCGGTGGTTCGGCAAGGGCATGGTCCCCCGGTGGGGCTCAGCCCCCCGCAGGGGAGGCTGCTGCCGGTCAAGGGCGTCCACGTTGGCAGCCGGGGCAAGCCGGTTCAGGTGCAGCGGCCGCAGCGCCTGCCGCACCTATGGCCCCTGGTGCACCCAGCGCCGGGCTAGCGCCACCTGCGCAAGCAGGCAGCCCACCCGCAGCGTCTGAGGGTTCTGCCGCTGCGCCCACACCCAAGTCGGATTCACCGGCTAGGCCTTGGGAGCGCAAGGCAGGCGCTAAGAACACAACCTGAGCGCGACCTGAGCGACACCTCAGCTCAAACACCAGAGGCATTGCTGTTAAGCTAGAAAGTACTTCAACACACCTACTTTTTAGACTTCAACACAATGCCTCTGTTTTTTCTAGCTTTGACCCCCCGTGTACACATTTTGCGCGCTTTGCTGCCCGCCGTGGTTTTAGCCGCGCCTTGGGCATTCTCAAGTCCCGCTTGGGCCATGAGCGAAATCAAATTCCCGGCAGAACTGATCCAAAGCTTCACCAAGGAAGGCATCGCCAAAGGTGAATGGAGTGCATACGCCTTGCCTGTGGAGCCAACAGTCCAACGCAGAACAATTGCGTTTGCACAAGGCGAGAGGGATCTGCAGAACCCAGCCTCAGTCACCAAATTGTTCACAACGGGCTATGCTATGGACATGTTGGGCACTGGGTTTGCCTACAAAACCGGCTTTATGGCAGACGCGGAGCCCGAGAATGGCGTACTACGCGGCAATTTGTACATCAAAGGCAGCGGTGACCCTGTTTTTCTGTCTTCTGATTTGTGGGAATCGCTTCGAAGGCTAAGGGCCAGGGGCGTGCGCAAAATATCAGGCTCTATTGTGTTGGACCGCACTGCATTTCTTGCTGCTGGCCAAACAGAGGCCACCGCTGATGCGGAGGATTTCGACGAAACTGCCTACCGAGCCTACAACGCAGTGCCAGACGCATTGTTGCTGAACCACGGGGCAATGGGTTTGGATATTTCGGTGGTTGAGGGGCGTGTGCGGGTTTCCTCGCTAGACGCGCCTAGCAATTGGGCATTTGTTTCCAATTTGACGCCTGCCAAAGGGGAATGTGGTGCTTGGAAAAATGGCCTTAATATTCAGTTTAAAAAACAGAAGGACGAGGTGGTGGTGAATGTGTCTGGAGCTTACGCCACCCGGTGTGGCTCGAACCGCCTACCCATTCGTATTGCGCAGCAAGATTGGTTATGGGAAAGCTGGATACGCGAAATTTGGAAGCAATTGGGTGGTGAATTCAATGGTGAAGTGATTGCAGGTGCCACGCCCAACACCACCATTGCTTTGTACACGCATGTAGGCAAGCCGCTGACGGAGGTGATTCGCACAGTTAATAAATGGTCTAACAATGTCATGGCCCGTCATTTGGAATTGACGATGACCACCACGCCGGGCGAGTTTGACCAAAAAGTACGGGCTTGGCTCAATTCAAAAGGTGTAAGCACGCCGGGCTGGGTGCTCGAAAACGGATCGGGTTTGTCCAGATCGACCCGAATTGATGCCAAGGGCTTGTCAGAATATTTGGCCTACATGGCCCGGCGCGCGGATTTTCCCGACTTTTTTGCCAGTTTGCCCCGCGCTGGGGCGGATGGCACCATGGCTCGCCGCATGAAAAATGTGGATGAATTTGCTTATTTGAAGACGGGCAGTTTGAATGGGGTAAGAACGATTGGTGGCTATGTGCGCTCAAGAAACGGGCAGCTGTGGGCAATCGGTGTGATGGTTCGAGGAGCCAATGCAGGCAACGCTTGGACTCCCATGGAAAACTTGGTCAAAATGCTTTACAACAAAGGGTCAGAGGATTGAACTTCCGAAGCTGGGATTAAAGGTTTAGTTTGATAAACTCGAAATTCAATCCATAAACCGCTCGACAACACACTAAAAAGGACAAATATGGAAAAGAACGAAAAACTCTTTAGCGACATGAAAATTGTACTGAGCGACGCAGAGGACTTGTTGAAAGCTGCTGCTTCCTCGTCAGGTGAAAAAGCGGTAGAGCTGCGTGAACGTGCGGTTGTCAGTTTGCGACGCGCCAAGGAAGCCATGCAGGACGCACAATCTGCTGTGATGGAAAAAAGCAAAGCCGCCGCCAAAGTGACTGATGACTATGTGCATGACCACCCTTGGAAGGCTGTAGGCATTGCCGCTGCAGTCGGATTTGTATTCGGCATGATTGTGGGTCGCCGTTGATTCGCCAAGCGGTGGCTAAGCCAGAGTCAGGGCCCGCACTGTTGAGGGTGTTGGCCACAGTGCTGGGCATGGGCCAAACCCGGCTGGAGTTGGCCGGTGTTGAGTTGGCACAAGCCCGCCAGTCCTCCATTCGTGTGGTGGTGTTGGCTATTTTGTGTACATTGCTGCTGGTGGTTGCTTCAGTGTTTGCCAGTGCAGCTTTGGTGTATGTGCTGTGGGATGTGCACCCTTTACTGGGATTTGCTGTCGTAGCCGTTTGTTATTTGATTGCTGGCCTGTATTGCCTCAGGCGAGTTAAAGACATTATGAGTACATTCCCACCTTTGTTTGAAGCCACTGTTGCTGAGTTGGGCCGAGACAAGTTGGCTGTACAAGAAGCGGTGATGTCGTTCACTTCGCAATCTCAATCCCAAGCCAAGTCTGAAGGTGAAGCATCATGAGTCAACCCACAATGAGTCAACCCTTTGATCAATGGGAAGCCAAAAAAGAATTGCTGATGATGAAGGCCCAAATGGAGCGTATGGAATTGGGCATGCATGTGGGGCAAGCCCGCCAAAGTATGACTTGGTTGCCGTTGCTTCAGAGGGTGGGCGCGTGGCTAGGTCGGCGCAATGTGAAATCACTCGGGCCGATTGGCTTTGCCATTTCGCCGTTTTTCAGCAAATTTTTGGGTGCATATCCAATCCTAAGTGGTTTGGCGTCCACGGCCTTGCTGCGTTACAGACCGAACCTTGCAAGCGCGGGCGGAAAGGCAGCAATTGCAGCGCTGGTGCTGGCTGCTGCAACCTATTGGTACAAAACACGCGGTACCAAGCAGGACTGACCAAAAAAAGTCGATGGTTTAAAAACCAACGCTTGGGCTTAGCTGCCCAAGCGACTGCTTAAGCTACATCCCCAAGCGACTCAGCAGTTCTTCAACCCGCGCGTTCAATTCAGGCGCGGGAACAATGTTTCGGCCCCATTCCCGATTGGTTTCACCTGGCCATTTGTTGGTGGCATCCAAGCCCATTTTCCCACCCAAACCACTGACTGGGCTAGCAAAATCCAAGTAGTCGATGGGTGTGTTTTCAATCAGCACGGTGTCCCGTACCGGGTCCATGCGGGTGGTGATGGCCCAAATCACTTCTTTCCAGTCGCGTGCGTTTACATCGTCATCCACCACCACGATGTACTTGGTGTACATAAACTGCCGCAAAAAACTCCAAGTGCCCATCATGACCCGCTTGGCGTGGCCAGCGTAGGCCTTCTTCATGGAAATGACGGCCATGCGGTAGCTGCAACCTTCGGGTGGAAGGTAAAAGTCTACGATTTCTGGAAACTGCTTTTGCAGGATAGGCACAAACACTTCATTCAAGGCCACGCCCAACACGGCAGGTTCGTCCGGCGGTTTGCCAGTGTAGGTGGAGTGATAAATGGCATCGGGCCGCATGGTGATGCGGTCCACCGTGAATACCGGGAACCAGTCTTGCTCGTTGTAGTAACCGGTGTGGTCGCCGTATGGGCCTTCCAAAGCGCAGTCCCAGCCTTCAAGTGCTTTGGGAATTGGGGGCGGGTCGCGCAAAATCGTAACCCCTTCACGCAAAGTGGGCACTTGGCCCATGGCTCGGTTGCCGCGTGCCCCTCTGACTTTGGGGTGGTCTGCTGGGTAAATATGACCCTCCAAAACCATTTCGGCTTGGGCGGGTACCTGCAAGTCGTTGCCGAGGCATTTCACCAGTTCAGTGCGGCTGCCGCGCAGCAAACCAGCAAATTGGTATTCCGACAGGGTGTCTGGCACTGGGGTTACCGCGCCCAGAATGGTGGCCGGGTCGCAGCCCAGTACCACGGACATTGGGAAGGGCTGGCCAGGGTTTTTCAGCGCAAATTCCCGAAAATCCAAAGCGCCGCCGCGGTGTGCCAGCCAACGCATAATCAGCCGGTTTTTGCCGACTTGCTGTTGGCGGTAGATGCCTAGGTTTTGGCGTTTGCGGTTGGGGCCACGTGTGACGACAAGTCCCCAAGTTAAGAGTGGTGCTGCATCGTCCGGCCAACAGGTCCAAATTGGAATGCTGTTAAGGTCAACATCGTCGCCTTCGATGCGAATTTCTTGGCAGGGTCCGCTGGATAGCTCCTTGGGGGCCATGGAAAGCACTTGCTTGACCAGCGGTAACTTGTCCAAGGCGTCGCGCAGGCCTTTGGGGGGCTCGGGCTCCTTGAGGTAGGCCAGCGTTTTGCCAATTTCCCGAAGGGCTTGGGTGTTGGATGCACCCATGCCCATGGCCACGCGCTTGGGCGTTCCAAACAGGTTACCAAGGACACGGAACTTGTATCCGTTGGGCGCGTCGAAGAGCAGGGCCGGACCTTCTGCTCGTAAAACTCGGTCGCACAGGTGGGTCATTTCCAGCACTGGACTGACGGATTCGGGCACTCGGACCAATTCGCCTGATTTATAAAGTAAATCTATGAAGTCGCGTAGGCTTTTGTACTGCATTTTTATAGTAATTGGTGTGAGTTGTAAAAATGAGTCACAAATTTAAACATTGTTTACAATTTTTAGAAGGAGATTAAGGTCTGCGGAACGCTAGCTATAGCGTGGTTTTCGCCTAATTACCTGAAATCATTAGAAAGACTCTACCAGATTTCGGATTGACCTAAGGCCGTAGCTTCCATAACATCCGTTTTGCCTGAAGACGAGGAACTCTCGAATCAGAACTATCGAGGTTGACCCAGACCGAATTGGTCGGGATCAATCAAACGAGTGCAAGTGTAGTGGAGACAACGCCACTTGCAGAACTCTCCGGCACAACTCTGACAGTGTGACGGAAGCACCGCTAAGTCAAACAACGTTCTAAGTTTTACGTTTGCGTAGCATTGGAGGTCGCATGAGTGATCGTCAGAACGAAAGCACGCTCTCGCTTGATGGGACATCTTCAATTGCCCGCAAGCTTGGAAAAGCACTTTCAATCACCGGAGTAGTGACTCTGGCAGCCATTACAACATTCACTGTTGCTGTGGGCGTCAATGAGGATCTACGTTCCAAAGTGTTTTTTTCGGAACCTGTTCAACGGGTTTTTGCTTCTGAGTTGGACCTGCTGAATACAGGTTTGGCCATTGGTGGCTCCGAATGGTTGCAGCGCATTGAGGCTGCCAAGTTAGCGAACAAAGAAAGATCAGGTGGCTCTGCTGTGCCCGTGTCGTACAGCTTGTCGGATGATGCCAAGCCACTGTCTCGCGGTCAACGCGATGTGGTGAAGTACTTGTCGGGCCGCTTCCGCGTGTCAAATGAAGCAGTTGAATCTTTGGTTAGGCTTGCGTTTGTAGTGGGTAAAGAAGAGGGTGTTGACCCCACTTTGATACTTGCAGTGATGGGTGTTGAATCGTCGTACAACCCATTTGCAGCCAGCCCAGTGGGCGCCAAAGGTTTGATGCAAATCATGGCGCACATTCACAAAGACAAGTTTGAAGAACTGTCTGATGGTGAAGATTGGTCGGCACTGAATCCTGAAATGAATATGCGTGTTGGCGCGCAAATTATTCGTGAGTACACCAAGCGCGCAGGGTCTGTGCAAGCAGGTTTGCGTTGGTACGTTGGTGCCGCAGTGTCAGGCAATGACCGCGGTTACCCGCAAAAAGTTTTGGGCTTGAAAGCGAAAATCGACCAAGTGTACCGAAGTGGCTTGGTGGTTGCGGACACAGCCAAACACCCAGAAATGTCTTAATTTAAGTTGTGCTCAAGAAAGCCCGCCGTGTCGGAGACGGTGGGCTTTTTTGCATTGTGGTGTACGGCTTTTAGTTGGGCAAACCATTCATGAATTTCTCGATTCGTTCCACTGCCCGCACCAAATTGTCCATGGAATTGGCGTAAGAAATTCTAAACATCTTGTTGCCGTCAACTTCAGAGAAGTCTTTCCCTGGGACTGCACACACATGGGCTTTTTCCAGTAGGTCGGTGCAAAAGGGGTCACTGTCGTAGGGTGATGGCAGATAAAGGTAAAAAGCGCCTTCGGGGTTGGAGCTTAGGTGCAGGCCGACTTGCGGAAGGGCTTTCAGCAGGAAGTCCCGCCTTTCAGAAAACACCAGCCGCCTGCGTTCACATTCATCCAAAGTGTTTGGTTTAAAGCAGGCCAATGCAGCCCATTGGGCTGGGGTGCTGGGGCATATGGCCAGGTTTTGCGCCAGCTTTTCGATGCTGCTAAGCAGGTGCGGCGGCACAACCATCCAGCCCAAGCGCAGCCCTGTCATACCAAAATACTTCGAAAAACTGTTGACCACCACAACCCCGTTTTTGTCGCTGGGTGCACCTATAATTTGCATAATGCTGTGTGCAGGGCTGCCGTAGCACAGGGATTGATAAATCTCATCCATGATTAAAAAGCCATTTTTGCGTGCCGTTAGCTCTGCAATTTGGGCCAGTGCGGCGGTCTGAATTCGGGTTCCGGTTGGATTCGATGGGGAGGCCAGCAAAAGCCCGGCGGTGTTGTCGGACCACAAAGCTTCCACTTGCTGGCTGGTGGGCTGAAAGTTTTGCGCGCTGGATGTCTCAATTGGGCGCGGAACGCCCCCAGCAATTTGGACAAAAGTTTTGTTACAGGGGTAGCCAGGGTCGGGCAGCAGCACTTCTTGACCCGGGTTGACCAAGGCCAAGCAGGCGTAATTCAATGCGGCTGAAGACCCTGCGGTAACCACCACTTGGCTTGCATCCACCTTCACTTGAAATGTATCCCAATAGTGTTGTGCAATTGCCTCACGCAAAGGCCAAAGCCCCAAGGCGTTGGTGTACCGGGTGTTGGTGTTTGAAATTGCCTCCTGAAAGGCACTGCTGACCAAACTGGGAATGGGAAAATCGGGCTCACCAATTGACAGGTGAATCACGTCGTGACCCGCTTGGGTGATTCCCTCGGCCTTCTTGACAAGTTCCATCACATGGAAGGGTTGAACCTGCTGGCTAAGGTGTGAAAGTTTCAGCATTTTTTACTACTTTGGGTGAAAAGTGGGGTTGCCGATTGGGGGGCGACTGAAATCCTTAAGGTCATTTGTGGAAATCCCTATGAGGCTTGTCCCGGTCTGCGCCTATAATTTAGGGCTTCGCCGACTATTTTAACCAGAGAAACCGCCATGTCGACTCCAATGGACCCCCGCTTTCGTCAAGCTGCACTTGAATATCACGAGTTTCCCAAGCCGGGAAAGTTGGAGATCAGTGCCACGAAAAGTTTGATCAATCAAAGGGATTTGGCCCTGGCGTATTCGCCGGGCGTGGCCGCTGCCTGTGAAGAAATTGAAAAAGACCCAAGCACTGCGATGCGCTACACCGCCCGCGCCAATTTGGTGGGCGTGATTACCAACGGCACCGCTGTGTTGGGTTTGGGTAACATTGGCCCTTTGGCCGCCAAGCCAGTGATGGAAGGCAAAGCTGTATTGTTCAAAAAATTTGCGGGCATTGATGTATTTGACATTGAAATCAATGAATCTGACCCTGACAAGCTGATCGAAATTATTCAGTCGCTTGAGCCCACTTTTGGTGGCATTAATCTAGAAGACATCAAAGCGCCCGATTGCTTCAAAGTCGAACGTGCATTGCGCGACCGCATGAAGATTCCGGTATTCCATGACGACCAGCACGGCACCGCAATTGTGGTGGGCGCAGCCATTTTGAACGGCTTGGAAGTCATTGGCAAAAGCATCAAAGAAGTGAAGTTTGTAACCTCGGGTGCTGGGGCCGCTGCTTTGGCGTGTTTGGATTTGCTGGTTGAGCTGGGCTTGCCCCGCAAAAACATTTGGGTGACCGACATTGATGGCGTGGTTTACAAAGGCCGCACCCACAATATGGACCCCGACAAAGCCCAGTACGAGCAGGAAACAGAAGGGCGTACTTTGGCTGACATTATCAAGGATGCGGATGTGTTTTTGGGGCTGTCCGCCGGTGGTGTGCTAAAGCAAGACATGGTAAAGGCAATGGCCCCGAAGCCTTTGATTTTAGCGCTGGCCAACCCCACGCCTGAAATTACGCCCGAGAAAGTTAAAGAAGTGCGTGATGACGTGGTGATGTGTACCGGGCGCACCGACTACCCGAACCAAGTCAACAATGTGTTGTGCTTCCCCTTCATTTTCCGTGGTGCCTTGGATGTGGGTGCAACCACCATTACCAAGGAAATGGAAATTGCGGCGGTTCGCGCAGTGGCTGAACTGGCCCGTAAAGAGCAATCGGACGTGGTTGCATCGGCCTACAGCTCGCACAACCTCAGTTTTGGTCCTGAGTATTTGATTCCCAAACCATTCGACCCCCGTTTGATTGTGCACATTGCACCTGCAGTAGCCCAAGCAGCAATGGACAGCGGCGTTGCCACTCGCCCAATCGCGGACTTGGATGCTTACCGCGACCAACTTCAGCGTTTTGTTTACCACTCCGGTACTTTCATGAAGCCCATCTTCTCTGTGGCCAAGCGCTGCGTGGAAGAAAGCCCGAATACATCACGCATTGTGTTTGCTGAAGCGGAAGATGAGCGTGTGCTGCGTGCCGTTCAAGTGGTGGTGGACGAGGGCGTGGCAAAGCCAATTTTGATTGGTCGCCCCGCCGTACTTGAGCGCCGTATTGAGCGTTTTGGCTTGCGTATCAAAGCCGGTGTTGATTTTGAATTGGTTAATCCAGAATACGATGCGCGTTACAAAGAGTACTGGAATGCCTATTACGACATGACAAAGCGCAAGGGCGTTACCCCCGCGTATGCCAAAATCGAAATGCGCCGTCGCCACACCTTGATTGGTTCTATGATGATTGCCAAAGGCCATGCCGACGGTATGATTTGCGGCACATTTGGCACCCATTCGCTGCATTTGCATTATGTTGATCAAGTGATTGGCCGCCGCAGTGGATGTAACACCTATGCCGCGATGAACGGGTTGATGTTGCCCAATCGCCAGGTGTTTTTGGTGGACACGCATGTCAATTACGACCCCACCGCAGAGCAAATCGCTGAAATTACAATCATGGCGGCTGAGGAAATGATGCGCTTGGGCATCGAGCCCAAGGCTGCGCTTTTGTCGCATTCTAACTTTGGCTCAAGCAACCAGCCTTCCGCAGTGAAAATGCGTGAGGCCTTGCACCTGATCCGCCAACAAGCGCCTTGGTTGCAAGTGGAAGGTGAGATGCACGGAGATTGCGCAATTGACGCTGCAGTGCGCAGCAGCATCATGCCGGACTCTGCTTTAACCGGCGAGGCCAACCTGTTGGTCTGCCCCAATATTGATGCAGCCAATATTTCATACAACTTGTTAAAGTCTGCGGCGGGTAACGGCATTGCGGTTGGGCCTGTGCTTTTGGGTGCAGACAAACCTGTGCATATTTTGACTTCATCAGCCACTGTTCGCCGCATTGTTAATATGGCTTCGCTGGCGGTTTTGGACGCAAACTCCGAAAGGGTTAATCCTTGATGTTGTAAAAAGTTCATAAATGTGTGAAGTAGGCGCCTTTTGGGCGCCTTTTTACATTGTGGGATAGTGGGTTTCCAGAGCACAATGAATTCATGGAAAAAAATCACCCACACACCAATCAAGAAGACATGGCAGGCTTGGTCCTGACCGGTGGTGGCGCGCGTGCTGCCTACCAAGTGGGTGTGCTGCACCAATTGTCCAAATGGTTTATTCAACAAAACCGGCGTGATTTGGATTTTCCGTTCAAAATTTTATGTGGCACCTCAGCTGGCGCCATCAATGCGGCTGCACTGGCTTGTGCGGGCCGCAACTACTACCAATCCACAGACCGTATTTTGAAGGTTTGGGAAAACTTCCATTCCGAGCAGGTTTTTCGGGCTGACTCCATTGGCATGATTCGGACTGGTGCGCGTTGGTTGTCTGCCCTGTCGATTGGCTGGATGCTGCGCAAGCGCCCGAAGTCCTTGCTGGACAATTCGCCCTTGGGTGAGTTGCTTCACCAAACTTTGCATTTCCGCCGCATGGATGAGGCGATGGAGAAGGGCAAAATCAAAGCCTTGGCAGTGAGCGCGTCCAGTTATTCATCGGGCCGCAGCGTGACTTTTTTCCAGTCGCATGAGCACATAGACCCTTGGATTCGAAGCCAGCGGGTGGCAATCAAGGACAGAATCACAGTCGAGCATTTGTTGGCTTCTGCAGCGATTCCCTTTGTATTTCCAGCGACCAAGTTGGAGATTGAAGGACAGATGGAATACTTCGGGGACGGTTCCATGCGTCAGCTTGCGCCGATTAGCCCTGCGATCCACTTGGGGGCTTCGCGTGTGATGGTGATTGGTGCAAGCCAAATCAACGAGCGCCACACCGAGGCCACTGAGGTTGACCGGGCGTACCCCAGTTTGGCAAGGGTGGCGGGCCATGCGATGGCGTCCATATTTTTGGACAGCTTGTCCACTGACATTGAGCGCTTAACCCGTGTGAACAAAACCTTGGGCCTGTTGCCTACCGACGTGGCCAACCGCACGCCCTTAAAGCCAATTAAATTGTTGGTGATTTCCCCTTCACAGCGGATTGATGAACTGGCTGCCCAGCACGCACGTGATTTGCCTCGAAGTGTTAGAACCTTGCTGTCAGCCCTTGGCGCAACGGAGGCCAGTGGGTCATCACTGATGAGTTACCTGTTGTTTGAAGCCAATTACACCCGCGAATTGATTCGAATGGGCATTGCAGACACTTTGGCGATGAAAGAGGAAGTCTATGACTTCTTCGCGCTGACGAAGCCATAGCTAAGCTTCAACTAAGCACTAAGCGCAGCGCAGGTACCGGGTTACAATAATCCTTTGTATTGTTGGGGCCAACCCGGTTGGCCGAAAGGATGTTGACGCAGTCTGTTTTTGCCGCGTGGTGTGAGGGTCAACATGGCGCAGCCCAGTCCTTACATAACCTGAATGTTGCTGTTGGCCAGCCCGTATGGTGCAAAACAAGCAACTGCCTTGCGGCTATACCCGCCCTGTTGGATGAAGCCCATCAGCAAAGCTGCGCGGGCCTGGTGGTGCTTGCCTGTGTGCCTTATGAGGCGGCTCCGGCTTTTGATTCCGCCCTTCACATTGTACAGCCAGTGCCTGAAGGTGGCCATGCTGCTGCCACTGCAATGGCCTTTCAACCCGAGCAGGTTTTGTCTTGGACTGAGTTGAATCAGCGTTGCAACAACGCATTTGACCCTACAAGTTTAGACCCAGCTTCAGCTTTGGATTGGACCCCTTGGTTGAATGAGCATAGCCAGTCTTGGTTTGACGCATCGTTTGACCAAGTCCGTGAATGGATTGCCTCCGGTGATTTTTATCAAATCAATTTGACTACGCGCTTGCGGGCCACTGCCAACATGAAAGGGCAGGATACAGAAGCAGCAAACTTGGCCTTATTTAAGTTGTTTTTAACGCTTTTTGCGGCCCAACCCGCTGCTTTTAGCATGTTTTTGCGTTTGCCTGAAGGGCCTATTGATGGCCTTACTGAGCAAACCATTTTGAGTTTGTCGCCTGAGCTGTTTTTCACTTGGGAAAGTGGGCAGGGCGGGCAGGGCGGCCAAGGCCGAATTGTAACTTCCCCAATGAAGGGCACCCGCAAACCGAATGACCAAAGCCCCCGACTGGCCGACAGCAGCAAAGACCGCGCTGAAAACCTCATGATTGTGGACCTGCTGCGCAACGACCTTGCCCGTGTGTGTTTGCCACGGACGGTGCAGGCCGAGTCGCTTTTTGATGTCATGACTTTACCCAGTGTGGAGCAAATGACCTCCACAATTTCGGGGCTGACGCGGCCGGGCATCATTGTATCGGACTTGTTTCGGGCCTTGTTTCCCTGCGGCAGTGTGACCGGCGCGCCCAAAGCTCAATCCATGAAACGAATTGCTGAGCTGGAAACCACGCCAAGGGGCATCTACTGCGGTGCTTTGGGTTTGTTTCGGCCAGATGGGTCGATGCGGTTTTCGGTGCCCATTCGTACCTTGGTCGCCACTCATTCAAGCAATTCGGAAACTCGTAAACTCAACTTTGAATACGGCGTAGGCAGTGGCTTGACTTGGTATTCCAACAAACAGGATGAACACAAAGAGTGGTGGCAAAAAACCGTGTTTTTGCGGGACAAGACTGTTGATTTTGACATTCTGGAGACCGTCAGGCTGGAGAATCACGAGTGGCAGAACATGGAGCTTCATTTAAAGCGGATGAAAAACTCCGCTGCGCATTTCTCTTATGTGTGGAATGAGACCCACATTCGAGCCAAGTTGCAGCAGTTGGCTGGGGTCGCGCTGCCGGAGTCTAACTCTGACCCTTTGCTAAAAGGTGTTTCGGCTGAAAAAAGCACTGTGGATCCTGCCAAACTTGCATATCGGGGCCGTTGGTTGCTGTCGGCTGAAGGAAATTTTGAGGTACAGCTTTTCCCTTTGGATGCGCCGCCATCAGGCAAAGTACGCTTGGTGTTGGCAGACCGCCCGATGGGGCCTGCGCATGAGCTTGAAGATTTCAACACTTTTATTCAGCACAAAACCACATACCGACCCCACTATGATGCTTTTGCCCCCCAAATTGATGCCCAAAACCAAGCCGCATTCGATACTTTGCTGTACAACGAAGAAGGGTACTTGACCGAGACTTGTCGATTCAACTTGGTACTGAAGATGGGGGCGGTTTATTTAACCCCAAGGATTTCAGAAGAAAATGGGGTCAACAATGGAGTCAATTTACTGAATGGGGTGCTTCGCCAGCGGCTTTTGAGTGAAAATAGAATCAAGGAATATCCCCTGCACATCGGAGACTTGGCGCAGGCGGACGAAGTCTGGTTAATCAACAGCCTGAGGGGTTGGGTGAGGGTCGATGAGATCGTCAGCCAGAGTTTCAATCAAAAAGGGGCCGTGATTTTTCCACAAAGACATTCCTGATCAAACCGTCATTAACTACAAACTAGAACGCGGGAACTCAAGTGAATCCAACAACCATTCAGATCATCGGGGCAAGTCTGTTTGCCATCGCGGTGCTGCACACCTTCTCAGTCAAGTTTTTTGAAAAGCTAGCCCACTCTCAACCCAACCACTCAGGCTTGTGGCATTTGCTGGGTGAGGTGGAAGCAGTGTTTGGCTTTTGGGCCTTGATACTGATTTTGTTCATGTTTTACTTTTTGGGTTTTGACGAGGCCGTGAAGTACGCGGACACCCGGAATTACACCGAGCCCATGTTTGTCTTCGCAATTATGGTGATTGCCGCCAGCAAACCGATTTTGGTTTTGGCGGGTAGGTTGGTTCGATTTTTAGCTGCAGTGGCTCCCGTGGACAGGCAGGTGGCTTACTTTTTTGTGTGCCTTTCCATCGTGCCTTTGCTGGGCTCATTTATTACCGAGCCTGCAGCCATGACGCTGGCGGCCTTGCTGCTTCGTGATCGCTTTTATGCCCAGGGCATCAGTGAGCGACTCAAATACGCAGCCTTGGGCGTTTTGTTTGTCAATATTTCAATTGGCGGAACGTTGACCCCGTTTGCCGCGCCACCCGTGTTGATGGTGGCCGCCAAGTGGGGGTTTGACATGCAATTCATGTTGGCTACATTTGGTTGGAAGGCGGCTGTTGCCGTGTTTGTGAATGCGACTGCTATTACCTTTATGTTTGCCAAGGAACTGAGTGCCATGAAGAAACCCGCAGAAACTGGTGCGTCTGACGGCATGCCCAGCTTTGTGATTTTGGTGCATTTGCTGTTTTTGCTGGGTGTGGTTGTGTTTGCTCACCATCCCGCCGTGTTTATGGGTTTGTTTTTGTTTTTCTTGGGTTACACAACTGCTTACAGTCGCTTTCAAGACCGCTTGATTTTGCGTGAGGGCTTGATGGTTGCGTTCTTCTTGGCAGGTTTGGTAGTGCTGGGCGGCATGCAGTCTTGGTGGCTGCAAGACGTGCTGACCAAACTAAGCCCAACTGCTTTGTATTATGGTGCCACAGCCTTGACCGCCATTACCGACAACGCTGCGTTGACCTATTTGGGCTCGCTGGTTGAAGGTGTGAATGACGAGTTTAAATATGCCTTGGTGGCCGGTGCGGTAACGGGTGGTGGTTTAACTGTGATTGCAAACGCACCCAACCCAGCGGGTTATTCCATCCTGAAAGGTTTTTTCAAGGACGAGTCCATCAGTGCGGGCGGTTTGTTTATTGCGGCATCGGGCCCTACAGTTGTAGCCATTCTGGCGTTTCAAGCGTTGTAAGTTTGTTTCCTTGAGGTTGAGCGCATAGTGTCAGAAAATCACATCGAGATTGAGGAGCAAGAGCAAGTCTCTTTGCCCAAAGAACTGGATGATGCCCATCGTGCTTTGGCCGATGTGCAGGCTTTGTTGCGCAAGCAGCAGGTGATTGAAAGTGTGCTTCACAAGCAGCAAAACTACGCCAACCCAGAGCGCCAAAGCTTGGTGGAAGGGCTGGTGCACCGGCAACATTTAAGTGAATTGAATGTCAAGCTGCATCAGCTCCACCCGGCTGATGTGGCTTACGTGCTGGAAAGTTTGCCTCAAGATGATCGTTTAATCGTCTGGGACAACATTCACTCCGATCGAGACGGCGAGATTCTGCTGGAGTTGTCTGACTCGGTACGTGAAACGCTGATCCGCTCGATGGACAGCGATGAGCTGTATGCGGCGACGGAATCGCTGGATGCCGACGAGATTGCCGACTTGGCGCCTGACCTCCCCCGCGAGGTGGTTGAAAAGCTGGCGTCCAGTTTGTCGCTCGAAGAGCGCGAGCAATTGCGCGCAGCCATGTCCTACCCCGAAGACAGCGTGGGTGCGCACATGGACTTCGAGATGGTGACCATTCGAGACGACGTGACGCTGGAAGTGGTGTTGCGTTACCTGCGCCGTTTTGATGAGCTGCCAGAGCAAACCGACCAAGTGTTTGTGATCGACCGCCTTGATTTGTTCAAGGGCAGTTTGCCTTTGGACCGGCTGTTGATCAATGAACCTGAAACCTTGGTGTCGGAGGTAATTAACCGTGAGGTGTTGACCCTTTCCGCCCTGGATGACATGTACGAGGCGGCCCAAGCGTTTGAGCGTTATGACTTGGTGTCCGCGCCGGTGTTGGACCCTTCAGGCAAATTGATTGGCCGTATCACGGTGGATGAGGTGCTGGACGTTATTCGTGACCAAACCGAGTCTGAAATTTTGACCACGGCCGGTTTGCGCGAAGAGGAAGACCTGTTTGCCTCGGTGTGGGAATCCGCCAAAAACCGCTGGCTGTGGTTGGCGCTGAACTTGTGTACCGCGTTTTTTGCAAGCCGTGTGATTGGCAGTTTTGAAGGCACAATTTCCAAGGTGGTTGCATTGGCAACCCTGATGCCAATTGTGGCCGGCTTGGCTGGTAACTCAGGCAACCAAACCATGACCTTGATGATTCGCTCGATTGCTTTGGGGCAGGTCAACAGCAGCAACATTCGCGTGTTACTCAAAAAGGAATTGGCCATTGCGGGTGTGAATGGCATTTTTTGGGGTACGGTGGCGGGGCTTGCTGCTTGGCTGTTGTACTTGGGCTCGCCCAATGCGGTGGGCTTGGGCTTGGTGATGACGCTGGCTATTGTGTTGAATTTGCTGGTGGGCGCCGTGATTGGTATCGGTGTGCCAATTGGATTGCAAAAATTGGGGCGTGACCCAGCCATGGGCTCCTCTGTGCTGCTTACTTTCACCACAGACAGCATGGGTTTCTTTATTTTCCTGGGCTTGGCTTCATTGTTTTTTGCTTGAATTTTTGCATAAGGTTTCGCTGAAGTGAACAAGAAGAATACCCCCATGCAAAATCAAGCTGAAAAGTCGCCCATTGATGCATCCATTGATGCACCCATTGATGCACCCACCTCCGCATTGCCAATCTCCATCGTGATTCCAGTACGGAATGAAGAGCCTGGCATCGAAGCGATTGTTCTGCAAACCTTGGCACTGTTGGACGAGCAGGATGAATTAATAGTCGTGGACGGCGAGTCGACGGATCAAAGCTTGTCCATTTTGAAAGCACTGCGGCTAAGCCATGCGCGTCTTCAAGTGTTGTCCAGTCGGCCGGGTAGGGCGGTGCAAATGAATGCAGGCGCTCGCAAAGCCAAAGGCGAGGTGTTGTTGTTTTTGCATGCGGACACCGTCTTGGCACCCTTGGCTTGGGCAGAGCTTAAACAAACCTTGAAAACTGCCAGCCAGGCCGCCCGATTTTGGGGGCGTTTTGATGTGCGTATTTCTGGCAAAAGTTATTGGTTGCCCGTTGTTTCTCGCATGATGAATTGGCGCTCGCGGTTCAGCCGAATTTGCACGGGTGACCAAGCCATTTTTATTTCTACCTCCCTGTTCAACCGGATTGGCCAGTTTCCCGATCAACCTTTGATGGAAGATGTGGAAATTTGCAAAACCCTCAAAACCCAATCCGACGCTTTGTTTCTGCCTTTGAACGGACCTGTAACCACTTCCGGCCGCCGCTGGGACGAAGCTGGTGCATGGCCCACTATTCTGCTGATGTGGCGCTTTCGGTTTTTGTACTGGCGCGGCACCAATGCCTATGATTTGGCCATGCAATATCGAGAAATACGCAGCCGCCCACCCGCCAGTTTTCCGATGGAACAAATTGCGCGAGAACAGGATTTGCCTTGAGCATGGATCGGATTTGCGTTGGCATCTTTGCCAAATTTCCTGAAGCGGGTAGAGTCAAAACCCGACTTGCGCCACTTTTGGGTTTTGAAGATTGTGCCCGGTTGGCCGAGTTTTTGCTGCTAAGCACGCTGGACAGGTTGAGCGCCGATGCGCCTTTTACAGCGCATGCGGATTTGATTCTTTGGACAGATGGTGGCAGTGAACAGGCTTGGAAAGCGCTGCTTCGCCGTTCTAAATTCAACCATGAGTGTGTGCAGCGCATGCCGCAAATTCAAGGCCATTTGGGAATGCGAATGCACCATGCCACGCAGCAGCAGTTGAGTCTCGGTGTGTGTTCAGTTTTGATTGGCCCTGATGCGATTGCATTACAAGCCTCCGAAATCTTGCACTTGGCGGATGCAAGCCTGCAAAGTCGAGTCGCATTTATTCCTGCTGAAGATGGCGGCTATGTGGCCGTGGCCTGTCGGGACTTAATTCCCACCCTGTTTTCAGAGGACATTCCCTGGGGCACTTCAACCGTGGCCAAAATCACCCAGCGACGTTTGTTGCTTGAGCGCGTGCAAGCCGTTTGGCTAAGCAAGCAGCCCGACTTGGACGAGCCTGAGGACTATAAGCGTGCGATGGACGAGGGCCTGCTTCCCCAACATTGGAAAGAAATGTATGCGCCTTGATCTAAGACAGAAGGGTTGGCTGGCAGTCAGTAATCTGAATGTTCTGACTGCAGTATTGCTTGCAGCTTTTATTTTAATTGTGTCCTCATCATCCAGTTATGCACAACGTTTACCTGCCAACCTTAACTGGGGTAAAAAAGTGAGCAATGCGTCAGACAACAAGCCGCCAGTGCCCTGGAAAGAGCAATTCCACCCGGACATCAAAGCCCACACCCAGTTTGAGTTACAAGCTGCTGTTGATGGTGATTCCTGGTTGAAAATTTCTGCTGATAAAGCCTATGGGTCTTGGGCCTATTCGTTTGGAAAGCCGGGTGCAGTCGTTCAAAACCTGAGTTGGCAATGGCGGGTGGAGCAACACCCGACAGGGGCCAATTTGCGCACCAAACAGGGCGATGACACAGCGGTCAAGGTGTGTGTGTTTATTGCTGTCGATGAGGGCAAAATTAGCCTGACACAACGCATGGCTTTGGGCGCAGCGCGTACCTTGTCGGGGCAAGATTTACCTGCCGCCACCTTGTGCTATGTGTGGGTTGCATCGGGTGAAGAAGTTGGGAAGGTGTTTGACAACCCCTACACCAATCGAGTTAAAAATATTGTTTTGCGTGCGCAGGAGGCTGGCTTGTCGGCCAATGCCGGCTCATTCACTGAAACCCGCAACATCCAAATTGATGCCCGCAAAGCATTTGGTGCCGAACTTCCGGATGGTGATGTAAGGCTTTTGGGCTTGGCGGTGGGCGGGGACTCCGACAACACACAAAGCAAATCGGTGGGGTATGTCAGGTCGATTAGGGTGAAGTAACCTGACTATCTACCCCAATGTTTAGTCCCAAGCTTGATCAATAAGCTCAAGTATTGAGCTTCTGATAGCTCAAAATCCGCTCGCAGTACCTTGCAATCTGATCAATTTCCAGATTGACCGGGCTGCCTGCTTTGAGGTGTTTCAAAGTCGTCATTTGTACCGTGTGTGGAATCAGATTGATGTGAATATCGCAATCGCCACCGGGCAAATCGTCCACCTGATTCACTGTCAAACTCACGCCGTTGACCGTGACTGAGCCTTTGTAGGCAAAGTAGCATGCCAAAGCCTGCGGTGCGCGGATTTGCAAATGCCAGCTTTCGCCAATTTCCGAAAAGTCCACCACCTTGCCCAAACCGTCCACATGGCCGCTGACCAAATGGCCACCCACTCGGTCGGACAAGCGCATGGCTTTTTCCAAATTGACTTCGCCTGTGTGGGTAAGGCCCGCGGTTTTATTCAAACTTTCGCGGGAAACATCCACCCAGAAAGTTTGGTCGCGCATTTCAACTGCCGTCATACATGCGCCTTGAATGGCGATGCTGTCGCCCAGTTTGACGTCGCTGAAGTCCAGCGTGGGTGCATGCACTTCCAAGCGGACGCCGGCCTGGTCGTCGCCCAAGGATTGGATGGATTTGATTTGGCCGATGGATTCGATAATGCCTGTGAACATAGGGCCTCTATAAAGCGGATTTGATCCAAGTGATTTTAATGTCTGTGCCAACAGTGTTGACTTGCTGAACCTTCCAGTCCAGCGTTTGCGGTAAATTTTCTTTGTCTTTTGCAGTGCCCGTCATCCGGAAAAGGCCAAGCCCTTCGCCCAAAAAACGAGGTGCGATGTATTGCACCACTTCATCCACCCAACCCGCTTCCATGAATGAACCGTTCAAACCAAAACCAGCTTCCAAGTGAAGTTCCTGAATGCCTTGCTCAGCCAGTTTGGTCAGCAGCAGGTGCAGGTCGGTTTTGCGTTTGGTGTAATTATTCGATTGTGCTTTGGTTTGCTCGGCAGAGTGCTCTACTGGCGGCGCAGCATCCATAAACTGAATGTTGTCTCGGTTGGGGTGCGTCAAATGCCAGGTGGGAGGTACGGCTAAATGTGGACTGGCTAGCCCCGGTGTATTGGCCAAGCAATGCGCAATAATAATTTGCCCTGTTTGAAGCAAAATCGCATCTGGCGAAATTTCAAGTTGACTGTCCACCACCACTTTGATGGGTTGGCGTGTGGTTTCTACACCCCGCACATTCAATTGCGGGTTGTCGGCTTTTACCGTGCCTATGCCTGTGAGTACTGCACAGGCTTGTGCGCGTAACTTGTGGCCGTCTTGTCGAGCTTCAGGCCCAGTAATCCACTGGCTGACTCCATTGGGCAGGGCTGTAGTGCCGTCTGCACTGGACGCCACCTTCAAGCGCACCCAAGGCCGCTTGCGTTCCATCCTGCTTAAAAACCCACGGTTTAACCAGCGTGCCTCATCTTCAAGCACCCCCACCTGTGTTTCGATACCTGCCGCTTGCAAAATAGCCATGCCTTTCCCGGCTACCAAAGGATTGGGGTCGGTGATGGCGGCCACCACGCGTTTAACTCCGGTGGGAATAAGCGCCTGTGCGCATGACCCCGTTCGGCCTTGATGGGAGCAGGGCTCTAACGTGACATAGGCTGTGCTGCCTTGTAGGCTGACACCCGCAGCGGCCGCATTGTGGATGGCATCCACCTCTGCATGGGGGCCACCCGCAACCTTGTGGTAGCCAGATGCAATAATTTGCCCATCGCGTACAAATACGCAACCGACTCGAGGATTGGGCGTGGTGGTGTACAAGCCGCGCTCTGCTTGTTCCAGCGCGGCATGCATGAATTGTTCGTCCACCGAAGGCATGTTTATTCTGCCTTGCCTGTGGCTTTCTTTCGGGGTGTGCTTGCAGCCTTGGCTGGGTCAGACGCCTTGCTGGTTACCGAGCTGGCGGGCAGTGGTTTGGTGAGTTTTGCAATTTCTTCCGAGAAGGATTGCAAATCCTCAAAGCTTTTGTAAACCGATGCAAAGCGAATGTAAGCCACGGTGTCCAAGGCTTTGAGCTGTTCCATCACCAATTCGCCAAGTGTTTTGGTGCCTATCTCGCGCGCTGCACTGGTCAGCAGGCGTTCCTCAATCAAGCTGATGGCTGCATCAATTTGTTCAGCCGCAACCGGGCGCTTGCGTAAAGCAAGCAGCAGGCTACCGCGCAATTTGTCGTGGGAAAATTCTGTGCGTGAACCGTCTTTCTTGACGATGGCAGGGAAGAAGAGTTCAGCCCGCTCATAAGTGGTAAACCGTTTTTCGCACTGTCCGCATTGCCTGCGGCGGCGTATGAAATCCCCTTCCTCGGAAGTTCTAGAATCCACCACTTGGGTGTCGGTGTGTCCGCAGAAGGGGCATTTCATGAATGGTTGGCCATACTTGCTTAGCGATAAACCGGGAATTCGCTGGTCAACGCTTTGACTTTGGCACGTACTTCAGCCAAAACGGCCTCGTTGTCGTGGTTTTCCAATGCATCGGCAATCAAGTGGCCTACCTGACGCGCCTGGGCTTCTTTGAAGCCGCGGGTTGTCATGGCTGGGCTACCCAAACGGATGCCGCTGGTCACGAATGGTGTTTCAGGGTCGTTGGGGATGGCGTTTTTGTTCACAGTAATGTGAGCTTTGCCCAAAGCCGCTTCAGCAGCCTTGCCTGTCAAACCTTTGGCACGCAGGTCAACCAACATCACGTGGCTTTCTGTGTGGCCAGAAACAATGCGCAGTCCGCGCTCAACCAGTGTTTCGGCCAAGGCTTTTGCGTTTGCAACCACTTGTTGCTGGTACAACTTGAATTCTGGCTTGGAAGCCTCAAGGAATGCCACCGCTTTGGCTGCAATCACGTGCATCAAAGGGCCACCCTGAATGCCGGGGAACACCGCGCTGTTGATTTTCTTGGCCAGCTCTTCTTTCATCAAGATGATGCCGCCACGTGGGCCACGCAGTGACTTGTGTGTTGTGGATGTGCACACATCCGCAAACGGCACTGGGTTGGGGTACACGCCAGCAGCAATCAAACCTGCGTAGTGGGCCATGTCCACCATGAAGTAGGCACCAATTTCTTTGGCGATTTTTGAAAAACGCTCGAAATCGATGCGCAAGGCGTATGCAGATGCGCCAGCGATAATCAGCTTTGGCTTTTTCTCGCGGGCCAAGGCTTCCATCTTGTCGTAATCGATTTCTTCTTTTTCGTTCAAACCGTAGGAAACCACGTTGAACCACTTGCCGGACATGTTCAATGGCATGCCGTGTGTCAAATGGCCGCCTTCTGCCAAAGACAAGCCCATGATGGTGTCGCCAGGCTGCAGCAAGGCAAAAAACACGGCTTGGTTGGCTTGTGAACCCGAGTTGGGCTGTACGTTTGCCGCTTCAGCGCCGAACAGTGTCTTCAAGCGATCAATGGCCAAAGTTTCAGCCACGTCCACATACTCACAACCGCCGTAGTAGCGCTTGCCTGGGTAGCCTTCCGCGTACTTGTTGGTCAGCTGCGTGCCTTGTGCTTCCATCACCGCAGGGCTGGCGTAGTTTTCAGAAGCAATCAATTCGATGTGCTCTTCCTGACGCGTATTTTCCTGCTGGATGACTGCCCACAGTTCGGGGTCGGTCTGGGCTATGCCTTTCTGACGGTCAAACATGATTAATTCCAATCAAAGTTCAAAAACAACCCCGAATTATAGATTAATTGAGGGCTTTACGGTGCTTTACGGCCTCTGAGAAACCACGATTGGGTAAGACATTCCAGTGCATTTCAGGCTATACGGCCGTCCACCTCGTCTTTGGGGCGGTCCTCTTGCTGCACAAAATGGGATTGATCCGCCCACAACAGAATTTCAGCTGCGGGTGGAGTAGCTGAAGTTTCCTCAGCTTGGGACCTCGCCTTCTCGACTTGCAGTAGGTTAAGTGCTGCGTTGGGCAGCAGCCAGTCCCTGTGCTTTTCAAGCGGCTCGCGCGTGCAGTAGCGGTAGATGCAATCCAGCACGCCACCATGGGCCACCAGCAGCAAATCGTCGTCAGGGTAGTCGCTCAACAGCTTAACAAAGGCTGTCAACACCCGCTGGTTAAAGTCGTGCAAACTTTCCCCGCCGGGCAGTGGGCTGTGGGGGGCTCGGGCTTTCAGTCCTTGAAATGCTTCGGGATGCTGGGCTGCCATTTCGTCGCCCGTTAAGCCGGACAAATGCCCGTAATCCCTTTCACGCAGTTTGGGTTCCAGGTGCAGCTTGGCCTGTGCATCCCACAGAATGGCGGCCGTGTCCCGCGCCCGGCTTAGGTCACTGCTGATGCAGCGCTGGGCGATAGGCCGTTGAATTGCCTCTTCCAACTGCCGAAAGTGCCCAGCCAAAGCCAGCGCTTGTTGAACACCCAGCGGGTTCAGTGGAATGTCGGTGTGGCCCTGAAAACGCTTGCTGGCATTCCAATCGGTTTCGCCGTGGCGCACCAAAACCACCTTGCGGTGGCTTGGTGGTGTACTTTCCCAAAGTTGGGCGTGGCGTTGTAACAAGGTTGATGCTTTCATAGGTGGGCCTTAGGCCAATGTGATTCGTGCAAAACGTAGTTTACCGACTTGAATCACATAACTGCCTTTGGGCAATCGGACAGCTTTGCTTGCAACTTTCTCGCCATCCACTTTGACCCCGCCTTGCTCGATATTGCGGTTGGCCTCACCACCGGAGGCGCACAGCCCAGCGGTTTTGATGACCCAAGCAATGCCTGCATCAGCGTCACCGTTTTCAATGGTCAGCGTGATTTCAGGCATGTCATCGGGTAGCACGCCTTTCTTAAAACGCGACTCAAAATCTGCCAAGGCTTGGTCGGCTGCTTGCTGGCTGTGGAACCTTGCCACAATTTCCTGCGCCAAAGCCACTTTGGCATTGCGAGGGTTTTCGCCGTTGGCGCAGGCTTGTTTCAGTGCTGCAATGTCCGCAAGGCTTCGGAAGCTCAGCAGGGTGTACCAGTTCCACATCAACTCGTCGGAAATGGACATTACTTTCCCAAACATCTCACCTGGCGCTTCGGTCACTCCAATGTAGTTGTTTTTGGACTTGGACATTTTGTCCACGCCATCCAAACCGACCAGAAGTGGCATCGTCAAAATACATTGCGGGGCCATGCCCTCTTGTTTTTGCAATTCACGCCCAACCAGCAGGTTGAATTTTTGGTCTGTACCCCCAATTTCTAAGTCAGAGGTCAGGGCAACCGAGTCATAGCCTTGCATCAATGGGTAAAGAAATTCATGCACGGCAATGGGCACGCCCGTTTGGTAGCGCTTGGTGAAGTCATCCCGCTCCAGCATGCGTGCCACTGTGTACTTGGAGGCCAAACGGATAATGCCTTCCGCCCCCAAAGGGGTGCACCACTCGGAATTGAACCGAATTTCGGTGCGCTCTGCATCTAGAATTTTGATGGCTTGTTGGTGGTAGGTTTTGGCGTTTTCTTGAATTTGTTCACGCGTCAGTGGGGGGCGCGTGTTGTTGCGGCCGGAGGGGTCCCCAATCATGGAGGTGAAGTCACCAATCAAGAAAATCACTTGATGCCCCAAGTCTTGCAACTGGCGCAACTTGTTCAGCACTACGGTGTGCCCCAAGTGGATGTCCGGCGCGGTAGGGTCTAACCCCAATTTGATGCGCAGGGGTTTTCCTGTACTTTCGCTGTGTTGGAGCTTTTTAATCCATTCGGTTTCGATTAAAAGTTCTTCACAGCCGCGTTTTGTTACTTCCAACGCGTGTCGAGTTGAATCCGAAATGGGGTTTGTAGAGATATTACTATCATCGGACACGCCCGTTTGCGGGTGTTTCATAGGTATTCCCTTTGTTAGACTAGGCGAAAGTTTATCGCTTTATTTGCAAGAAAGTGTTTCCACAAAAGACGATCGACCTGTAATATGTCAAAAAATTTGATGGACTTCAGGTGTTTTGCTAAGCAGTAACCTTCTGATAAATAAAAACAAACCAACATGCTTCAACAATTTTTAGAACGATTTTTACTGACGTTTATGAAGGCCAAGGGCCTAGGTTCACGCAGTTTCCGCCAGTTGTTCGAATTCTCGGGGCAATTTCTTCCCTCAAACAAGAAGCACAAAAAGGCGCTCATTGTAGGCTTTTTTTCGATGCCGGTGCTAGGCGCAGTGGTTGCCATTGCGGGCGCCAAGGGCGACCTCTCAGGCACACCCTCTGTTCAGTTTGATGATGTGGTCACCGAGGCCATACAGCTGAACATACCTGAACAATTGGTTTTTTCATCTGAGCCTTTGGTTCGTGAAGAAAAAGTAAAGCGAGGCGATTCGATTGCCTCACTGCTTCAAAGGGCAGGTCTGAAGTCGAATGACGTGATCCCCTTCCTGTCCAAAGACCCACTCGCATCCAAAATGTTCCAACTGAAGGCGGGCCGCATGGTGTCGATTCAAGTGGATGCAAAAGGCGATTTTCAGTGGATGCGTTACAAAACCTCACTCGAAGAAGACCATCAGGAAGCAATTCTGGTGAAGCGCGATGCAAACGGTAACTTGGTTGCCCAACAAGAAAAGCTGACCTACGAAACAAACACCACTTTCAAGTCCGGACGTATTCAATCTTCCCTGTTTGCTGCAGCCGATGCGGTGCAACTGCCCGACTCAGTGGCTGTGCAAATGGCAGAGATTTTCTCCAGTGAAATTGACTTCCACCGTGAATTGCAAAAAGGCGATGAATTCCGCGTGGTTTACGAGCAAAAAACTTTGGACGGCCGCGAAGTGAGTGCGGGCCAAGTGTTGGCTGCAGAGTTTATTAACTCGGGTAAATCTTACAAAGCCTACTGGTTTGCACCCAGCGGTAGCCGCGGCGCTTATTACAATGACGAAGGCGAAACCCTTCAAAAGTCCTTCCTGAAGTCACCTTTGGCTTTTTCACGAATTTCTTCTGGTTTTACACTTCGTCGTTTCCACCCCATCATGAATGAATGGCGTGCCCACAAGGGTGTGGATTACGCTGCGCCCACTGGTACCCCAATCCGCGCCACGGCAAACGGTACAGTCACTTTCGTGGGTGGAAAAGGCGGCTACGGTCGTTATGTTGAAATCAAACACCACAGCAACTACAGCACTGCTTATGCCCATTTAAGTAACTTTGCCCCCGGCTTGCGTAACGGTTCCAAAGTGACCCAAGGCGATTTGATTGGTTACGTGGGTGCAACAGGTTGGGCGACTGGCCCGCACCTGCATTACGAATTCCGTGTGAACAACACAGCGGTGGATCCCCAATTGGTGAATGTCGCACGTGCCGAGCCATTGGACCGGGTTTCATTCCGCAAGTTTAAAGAAGTGCAAGCTGCTTTGGACCGTAGGCTTGACCTGTCAGCCACTGAACGTTTGGCGATGGCTAGATGATTATATTGGGGGCCATGTCTGGCACCAGTACTGACGGAATTGATGTAGCGGCTCTCGAACTGATCGAGGGCCGTTTTCGTTACCTAGGCATGTACAGCGAGGGTTTTAACCCCCAGCTTCAAGCCGCATTGCTGAAGCTTCAGGAATTGCCTTGGCTGCCTTGTGGGCAATCCATATCCAACACTGTGAAGCCCGAAGATGGCTTGACGAACCTGCTGCTAACCCGCAAAGCCCTCAGTGAGGCTTATGTGTCGGCCTGTGAAGGGCTATTGAACGGCTTGTCGCTCGATAGATCAAAGGTGGCTGCAGTGGGGGTGCATGGTCAAACGCTGCGCCACAGGCCCGATTTGGGTTTTACCTATCAAATGATTGACCCCGCATGGGTGGCCTCTCAGCTAGGCGTTGATGTGGTGTCAGACTTTCGCTCCAAGGATGTTGCTTTGGGCGGGCAGGGCGCGCCCTTGGTGCCTGCCTTCCATCAGGCATGGTTGCGTTCTCACGGAATTCAGGGTGATGCTGCGGTGTTGAACCTGGGCGGTTTTTCCAACCTGACGGTGTTGACCACTGTGGATTCCATAAGCCACATAGTGGGTGGCGACTGCGGCCCCGCCAATGTGTGGATGGACTATGTGATGCGCCAACATTTTGGACAGCCTTTTGACGAGAACGGCCAATGTGCACGCTCAGGTCAGGTGAATGTTTCATTGTTGGGCGAACTGATGTCCCATCCCTTTTTTGGCAAAGCATGGCCTAAAAGCACGGGGAGGGATGACTTCACCCTCCAGCGACTGGATGAGGCAATTCAGGCCGCAGCAAGCTCTACAAACGGTGGTGTATGCAGTCCACAGGATGTGATGCGGACTTTACTTGAGCTGTGTGCACAAACTGTGGTGGATTGTTTAAAGCCCTACTCAATGGGTTCGCTTTGGGTGTGTGGAGGCGGGGCTTACAACAGTTTTCTGTTGGAACGCATTCAAGCGCTGCTACAGGCCAACACGCAACCCACGGGTGTCCAAAAAACCGTGGTTGCGCGTATGGATGACTTGGGCCTACCTGTTATGGCGGTGGAGGCTGCTGCCTTTGCTTGGTTGGCGGCCCAGTTTTTAAATCGTTCAGCAGGCAATTCTGTGGGCGTTACCGGGGCCTCCCGGCCCGCGGTGTTGGGTTCGCTGACTTATTCCAATTAATTCACTGCAATTGAATTGCGTTGATTCCGGTTCTGTAGCTTCTTGTCATTGCGCGCTTGAAATTTGGACCTGTTTTTTACCTCTTCGGTGCAAGGTATCAACTCCAACAACTCTTTCAAGCCATTGACCAACAGGTTGCCATCTGGGCTTCGGGTGGTTTTCAGTGTGGCGTAGCCGAGTAGGTTGGGTGGCAATATTTCAGGGTCAAACTGGGGTGCGAACACCAGCATCACGCAGCACTGTTTGCTGGTTAATATTTCCAACTCAGAAATAACCTTTGCCGTTTTATCAACATCCTCTTGATGGCCTAGGTAGAAGAAGTAGCTGGACACTTTATTCAGGTTAATTGTTTCCCACAGCATCAGGTAGGTGTTGATTGGGGTGTGAATAACCTGGTGCTCGCTGACGTTCAGGCTTAACTGCTGAATGTCCGCCTTGTGCTTGGGGCAACTGGCCAAAATAAATCGCATGTCTTTGCTGGCGTGCGACTTGGATTCTCTCACTGTTAAGGCGCTGGCCTGCAGCAGCACTTCAAATACGCTGCCTTGGGCTGAACCCGTGCGGTTCTTCACTTGGGTTTGAACGCCAATTTTTTTGCTCAGTTCCTTAACAATCGTGCTGCCGTAACCCCAGCCTTTGTCTTTGTTGGCCACTTTGTCGTTGTCTACGCCGCTGCCTGTGTCTGTCACTGTAATCCTTGCGCCGCCGTTTGAGCACATTCTTACACCAACCAAAACCCCGCCTTCTTTGGTGTATTTAATGGCGTTGTCCAGTCCGTTTCGAATGATTTTTTCCAAGCTTTCAAAGTCAGAAGTGATTTGAAGTTCGCTGGGGAAGTACCGAAGCTCTAAACCCTTGCTCACCGCCAAGTGCCGGTACTCTTCGACCAATGGCTGAAGAATTTGGTCCACCCTAAACTCGGTAAAATTCGGTACCTTGCCTTTGAGGGATTGAATCACCGCACCGTCTACGGAGGCCAAAAACTGATCAATCAATTTACCCAAAGCCCGTTGTGAGCTTTGGAGGTGTTCAAATCTTTGGCTTTGGTCTGGAGAGCTGGCCAGTGCTTTACCCACGCTGGATACAATGTTGATGGTGCTCAAAGGCTGCCGCACATCGTGGCTGAAGTTTTTGATGTTGGATTTTAAGTCGTGTGCCAGCTTGATGATTGCAGACTGAAGCGAAAACTCGGGCTTCGGGTCTGACCCCAGTAAGGTGTGAATCATGTCTTGCAAAAACAAGTTAAACAGCAAAACAACGATGAGAACCCCACCCGTGGCCATAAAGACGCCTTCAAGCACAGCATCGTCAGCCAAATGAATGGTGCCGGAAGCTGCCATAAAACTGATGGAATACAGCACCGCAGTGATGTAGGACAAGCCGCGCTCAAGCCTGAATGGATTTTTAGCAGCTGAAAAAATCATGTGGAAGCTGAAAACTTGCAAGGCGCTGCCAACAACTGATACAACCCAGTTTTGCCCGGTCAAGGTAACAACCGTACCCACCACGCCAATGACCAGTGCCAAGGCCATTCCGCTTTTTGAACTGTCGCCCAGTTGACGTGCCACCCCATAGGCGAAGAAAAGTGTGTAGGAAACCAATCCCAGGCCAATTGCCTCAATACTGAGTCTGCCAATCCATTCGAAATTGTGCGCATCAGGAAAAAGGTAGGAGTGCTCGCTGACTACCGACCTGGAGTGGATCATTTCAATCAGCAAGATGGCAGCAATCAAGGCGCAAGCTTTGTGCCTGCGGTCGTGCAGCTGAGCTGACATCAGGGGAAATACTGCCAGCCCCATTAGAACCATTAAAATATTGTGGAACATATTGTTATCAAGGCCACTTTGTCACACCAGTGGAGGACTGAATTAAAAAATTCAATCTGCTCCACCTTTTAGGTTCATTGTTTTCAGTCACGTTTCAACCCAATCAATTGATTCCGATTTGGCTGGGGCTGTTCAGTCGTGGAATTTTCCGGTAAAGACTGACGGCTTGAGTGCGGTTTTTGACGTTCATGCGGGTGAAAATTTCGCGCAGGTGGGTCTTGATGGTTTCGGGCGACAAATCCAGTTTTCTTGCGATTTCTTTGTTGGACATGCCAGATGCCAAAAACTGCATGACCTGCTGTTGCTTCTGTGTGAGCTGAATACCAGTGGCCAAGCCAGCGCGTCCAGCAATGTGGTCGGGGCTTTGGTGACGGTTAGACAGTGCATTGGGGCGCCACTGGACAGAGATGCCCGCGCGTGACAAGGCTTCCAGCAAAATTGCTGAGGTTTGTTCAAACCCTTCGTCCTTCGACAAGTTCCAAGAAGGTGAGTGTTGGTTGGACTGAATGGAGGAAAGCAAGGCGTTATCGCCGCTCATGATCACCACTGGCGTTTGTGGCCAGTTTTTGGACAGCTGGTCGATGACTGACTGGCCAGACATATCGGGCAATCGCAAATCAGTAATAATCAGTGCTGGCGGGGTTTCCCGGCAATGCATGAGTGCTGTTCTTACACTGTTTGCGCAGATGATTTCTGGATTGGTTGCGACGAATTCAATCAGCTCTTTGATGCCAGTTGCAAAAAGCGGATGGTCTTCAATAACCAATATTGTGTTAGACATAATGTACTACTCCTCACGAGGACAAGTTAACCAAGTCGATCTCACTCAAACGGATCGGGTTAGTTCTATATTCGTACAATTTATAAAAAAGGTTAACCCTCGATAGGGTGAGTCTACGTTCCTAGTCTTAATTATTCAAGTAGAAACGGTGCTTTACGTATGGGGGATAACACGGATTGATTTGGTGAATCAATTTCAAGAATTCCCCTCATTTATGGGGGTAATTTTGGGGGAGGTGGGTAGGCTCGCTGAACTCGTGAATTTTGTCTAGGACAAAATCATTTGAATATGCTTTACCCAAGTCCATCGCGGGTGATCATGAGGTGCACGACTCGTGCTTAATTGATAAACTGAGAGGCTTAAACAACCGCTAGTTATAACTAGAAGTACTTGGAGTCCATTCTGATCAAGCCCATGCTAAAGTCAACCGCCAGACCCAGTAAGGTGGTGGAGGAGCCACAAGCCCGCGCTCGCAAAAAGGAGCAAACCCGTCAAAAGCTGATTCAAGCTGCGCTCAATTTGGTGAGCGGCGGAAGCAGCTTTACAGCCTTGGGTATTCGGGAAATTACTCGGGAAGCCGGCGTCGTACCCACCGCTTTTTATCGACATTTCCGCAACACCGACGAGTTGGGTTTGGCCTTGGTGGAAGAGGGGGGCATGACGCTTCGCCGTTTGCTTCGTGAAGCCAGGCAAACCAGCCTGCCCGGTGAGGACATGATTCGCCACTCGGTCAACGTGTTCGTCAGCTATTTGCAGCAGCATCACTTGGAGTGGCGGTTTGTAACCACTGAGCGCTCGGGTGGGTCAAAAATTCTGCGCATGGCCATTCGCAATGAGGTTAGTCACTTCACCAACGAAATGGCGTCTGACCTGCGGGCACTCAATATTTTTCCAAAGCTATCGACTCAAAGTTTGCAGCGTATTTGTGCATTGGTCGTCACTTTAATGATGTACGCCACCACCGACTTTTTGGATTTGACGCCCGACCATCCCAAACTTGAGGAAGAGATGATCGACAACTTCGTCAAACAGATTGTGATGGTGTTTTTGGGTGGTGCCAATTGGGAAGAAGAGCCATCTGTTTCTCTGTCTGACGAATTGTCCAATAAGAGCTGAACGGGCCGCCCGCATGACCACTTCTTTGAAGGACATCATCTATGTTGATCTAGATGGAACCTTAACGCCCTCCGATATTTTGATGGAATCCTGTTTGCAGTTGTTACGCAAACGGTTTGTATTTTTATTCTCTTTGTTGGTTTGGGCTTTGAAGGGTGGCTGGCGGCTTAAGCAGGAGATTGCGGCACGCCTTGTGCCCGACTTGGCCGGGTTGCCATTGCGGCCTGAAGTGCTTGAGCGTTTACGCGTGCTCAAAGCCGATGGGCATGAGTTGGTTTTAGCCAGCGCCTCCTTAGAAAGGGATGTGTTGGTGGTGGCCCAGTCGGTTGGTCTTTTTGACCGGGTAATTGCCAGCCGAACTTCCAATTTAAAAGGTGCCAAAAAGCTTGCAGCCATAGAGGCTGATGCAGCTGGCCGCCCCTTCAGTTACATGGGTGATGCCTCGGTGGATGTGGTGATTTGGCAGAAATGCCAAACCGCCTATGCGGTTGCACCCAGCCGTGCCACGCGGTTCAAAGCCGTGGCTGCGGGCGTCAAGCTGGATGTGATTGTTCCGTCTCGCATACCTTTCAAAGCTGCTAGAAAGTCCATGCGCCTGCAGCAATGGGCGAAAAATGCGCTGTTGTTTTTACCCTTGCTGGCTGCACACCAGGCGGTGGGCGAATTGTGGGTCTTGGCTTTGTGGGCCTTTTTGGCTTTGGGGTTGGTGGCTTCGGCCACCTACATCTGGAATGATTTGATGGACTTGCCATCCGACCGTAAGCACCCACGCAAAAAATTGCGACCCATGGCCAGTGGCGAGTTGCCTATTTTCCAAGCAGTAATTTGGATGGCGATACTGGGCGTTGCGGGTTTTGCTGTGGCCTATGTTGCAGTGGGCTGGGAATTTACCTCCATATTGCTGATTTACACCGTTTGCACCTTGCTTTACACCTTTGTGCTAAAGCGCGTTGCATTTGTGGACGTGTTGATGCTGGGCATGTTGTACACCTTGAGGGTGTTGGCGGGTGGTGTGGCCACAGGTATTGCGGTTTCCAGCTGGTTGCTGGCCATTTCGCTGTTTGTGTTTTTGAGTCTGGCTTTGGTTAAACGCTGTGCGGAGTTGGAGTTTCTTCAACAAGAAGGAGGCGACACCCCGCCGGGCCGCGGTTACCAGATGAGCGATTTAAGCTATTTGGTGTCGATGGGTATTTCCAGCGGCTTTATGGCGGTGATGGTTTTGGCCCTGTATGTGGACAGTCAAAATGGCTCTATTTTGTATTCTGAACCGCGCATCTTGTGGGGCATTTGCCCTGTGTTTTTGTTTTGGCTGATGCGCATTTGGATTTTGACCTCGCGCCGCGAAATGATTGATGATCCTGTGCATTTTGCCTTGAATGACAAGCAAAGTTGGCTGTGCTTTGCCTTGGTGGCTGTGTTGGTTGTTGCTGCGAGTTTGGTATGAAACAACTTCTGTTGACTGGGCTGAGGACTCAACCTTGACTCAAGGCAAATCACTTTTTGGCTGGACTTTGCTCATCACCTTCGCCATCAAAATTTGGTTGGGTGTGTATTTTCCAATGACGGGTGATGAGGCCTTTTTCCACGAATGGGCCAATTTCCCCAACTGGGGCTATTACGACCACCCGCCCATGGTGGGTTGGTTGCTGTGGGTATTAACCCAAATTAGCCACGAGCCTTGGGTCATCCGGTCTTTTACCATCTGCCTGACTTCCATTTTGGGCTTCGGTATTGTGATGCTGGCACGGCAAATGTTGCCTGCCGAGCAGGAGGACAAAGCCTGGTTGGCGGGCGCTGTTTACCTCAGTTTGCCCGTGTCTTGGTATTTTGTGTTTGTAACCACGGACACGCCTTTGGTGTTTTTCATGGGCTTGGCCATTTACACTTATGTAAGGGCTTTGCGCAGGGAGTCGGTGGCTGGTGTGTTTCTGGCCGGTGCGTTTTTAGGCCTTGCATTCCTGTCCAAGTACTTCGCAGTGTTGCTGGGTTTTGCCATGGGTTGGCATATTCTGTGGCAACGCAAACGCTGGGCTTATGCCGCCGCATTGATGGCAGGTGTGTTGCCTTTTGCGGCAGTCAATGTGATGTACAACGCTTACAACTGCTGGAACAACATCATGTTTAACTTGGTGAACCGGCACGAGGACGCGCACCTGGGTTTTACAACCGTGGCCACTTATGTGGGCATGATGATTTACCTGATTACCCCTTGGGCGGCTTGGAGCTTGCTCAAAAACGGCAGGAACTTGACTGCCGCCTACCAGTCCAGAGGGGCTTTGCTGGCACTTTTACTGCTGCCTTTGTTGTTGTTCTTCATTATTTCTTTGAAAAAAACCGTGGGCCTGCATTGGGTATTGGGCTTTCTGCCGGTGGCGTTTGTTATGTTGGCGTTCACTGCCAAGGCCAGCACACTGAAGAAGTTTGTGTGGGCCAACGCCGCTTTGTCGCTTCCCCATTTGATTGTGTTTGCGCTTTTAAGCCATGGGGATGCGAATATTTGGTCCAAAAAAGGCTTTCCTGAGGACGTCAATTTCCACCGCAACACGCCGGTCATTATTCAAGGCTTGACTGCAGACATGCCTGCCGGTGCAGTGTTGACTACCATTGCCTATTCACCCGCGGCTTTGCTTTCTTACCACTATGGCAAAGTGGTGCCCGTGTTTGGCCCAGGTAAATACCATGCACGCAATGACGATGTGTTTGTAGATTGGCGCCAAATGGCGGGCAAGCCCATTCGAGTGGTCAGTAAAGAAAAGCCATTTGAGATGGAGAAATACACCCCATACTTGAGCGACATCGTGGTGACGCAAAAGACGGTGGGGGGCGTGCCTTTTTATGTGCTGGATGGCAAAGACTTTAACTACAGTTTGTTTAGGGATGTGGTGCTTAAAGAGGCAGCGCAAAAGTACTACAACATTCCATCAGCGCTGCCCGTGTTGGATTGCCCCTTTGCCAGAAAATACGGGTTTGAGGCCTTGTGCCGAATTGCGCCTCAGTGAGTTTCCCCTCAGTGAGTTTCCCCTCAGTGAGTTCCCCTCACTGACTACACTTCAAATACTTGCCCGGTTTTGAGAAACCCCAAGGCTTGTTGAATGGTGGGTTTTAACCCATCCGGGTCGCAATAGGATTTGATTTCTTTCTCGATCAACGCTTTTTCATTGGGTTTGAGGTGGGTAATCCACACCTCGGCCTGTGGAATCAGCTTTTCCAATTCAATGGCAAGCAGGCTTGGGCACAAATGCAATGACAAATCGGCCAGCCAAAGTTCATGGTCGGGGAATGCGGCCTCCACCAACACATGCCTCATGCCTTTCATCAGGTTGATGATTTTATAAAACTCTTCTGTTTTGTGGGTGTCACCGCTGAATGCCCAAGCCCCGGTTGGGGTTTCAACCGTCAAACCAATGCTGGGTACGCTGTGGTGCACGGGGATTGCGGTGAACAGCCGTTCCCCGATTTTGAATGCATGAGGTTGTTCGTCCTGACAATCAAGCTCCACATATTGAATGGCTGGTTTTTCAATGCTGGGTATGCGGCTGAAATCGGGCCAAATCACGCCATTGAACATGTGGTCGCGTAGGGCTTGAATGGTTTCCGGCAAGGCGTGGATTTGAAGCGGCTCACTGTTTGCGCGGGATACGCTGTCAATCATCAACGGGATTCCGCAAATATGATCCAAATGGCTGTGGGTCACAATCACATGGCGGATTTTTTCCAGCCTTTCCAGTGGTAGGCGCAACATGCCTGTGCCCGCGTCGATGAGTACATCCTCATCCACCAAAAAACAGGTAGTGCCTTCGCCTATTACCCCAATGCCACCGCTGCAGCCCAAGACTTCAATTTTCGAAAAATGTGTGCTCATGATTTGTTTTAATTCTAGATTGATATCTACCTAACCTTGACATTGAATAATGGCGGGAAATGTCACGCCTTTGGCGGTCAAAGTCAAGATTGGTAATGTGAACAAACGTACTCTTAATACACTGCCTAATAATAATGATCGGAGACAGAACATGTCTGACTTACTTAACAAATTTTTTGGCGATGCGCCTGCCGCACAGGGTGGCTCACGCATCAAACAAAACAGTATCAACGCACAGGACCAAAAGCGAATCGCTGTAATCAAGGCCGAAATTATGGCCGAAGGCGACCGCATCCGGGCCCAGTACCCCATTCTTAAGCATCAAGATTTAATTGGTCTTACGATCTTGATTGCAAGTTTTGCTGGCATGGTGGCCTGTGCTTGGGCATTTTGGCAAGGTTACATGCCTTGGTATGTGTCCATCCCGCTCACGGCCATCTTTGCGTCCTTCACGCATGAATTGGAACACGACCTAATTCATTACATGTACTTCCGAAAAAACAAATTCATGCATCATCTAATGATGGCTTGGGTTTGGCTATGCAGGCCCAACACCATTAGCCCGTGGGCCCGCCGCGCTTTGCATTTGCACCACCACAAACACTCTGGTACTGAAACCGACTTGGAAGAGCGCGGCATTACCAATGGCGAAAAGTGGAGCATTTTGCGCCTCATCATGACGGTAGACACCAATTTGGGCGTTGTGTTCCGTGCTCACCGAATTCCACCCAAAATTTTGTTAAAAATTGTTGCATTGGGCTCTGCGGTTAACTTCCCAATTGCCACCGCTTTCTGGGCTGCGTGGCATGCGTTCCTGATTTACTGGTCAGTGGAAATTGGCTCCAGCCTGATCGGTTACGAGGTGGCTTACCCTGCTTGGATCAGCAACAACATCGAAATTTTCAACATGGCAGTGATTGCTTGGGTCGCGCCAAACATCCTGCGTTCATTCTGCTTGAATTTCATCAGCTCCAATATGCACTATTACGGTGATATTGAAGATGGCAATTTCGTGCAGCAATGTATGGTTTTGAACAGTAAGTGGTTTTTTATACCCCACCTGTTTTGCTTCAACTTCGGCTCCACCCACGGTATTCACCATTTCGTAGTCCGTGACCCGTTTTACATTCGCCAGATGACCGCCAAGCGCGCACATGTGGTGATGCGTGAGAATGGGGTTCGGTTTAACGACTTGGGCGCCTTTGGACGTGCCAACCGCTGGACTAGAAAAGAAGAAACACAAACTCAGGCTGTGACTGCATAACAAGCACTGGCAACAAACAAAAACCCCGAAGCACTTTGAATGTGCCTCGGGGTTTTTTTATGGGTCTTCAGTATTTCAGATTACTTTGAAAATCAAACAGCCACAGACTCTTTGGCATGGGTGCGGCGGATTGCAGTCTCGATGGATTCTGCTGTGGATGCAGCCGGTGATTTTTTCAGGTATTCCTGCGCCATCTCGGTTGAGCCTTCTTTTGCTGGGTCATACCAAGGGCTAAAGAAGGGCATGCTGTCCCATACCAATTTGAAAGGGCTAGGTAACATGCCCTTTTTGGCAGTGCGTTGCCACTCTAACCACATCCATGGGCGGAACACGCTTGGCTTTTTGTCGGCAAAACGCACATCTTGTTTCATCACATGGGCCGCGCCGTCCACCCACAGACCGATAATCATAGGCAAAGCCACAGCAGTGAGGTAGTAGCGGGAAATGTAGTCCCCACCCAAATGCTGGTACAAGTCAAAAGCGACGCTTCGGTGCTCAATTTCTTCAGCGCCATGCCAGCGGATCAAGTCCAAAAACACCGGGTCTGCTTGTGCATCGTCCCAATTTTTATTGGTCAAGGCATAGGTGCCCAGCACGCAGGTTTGGTGCTCGATTGCGGCAATCAAACCCAAGCGCAGCAGCAGCCAGCGGCGCTCCATCCACTTGGGCATTTTTTTACCAAAGGGTTCGTCGGCCAATACGGTTTCAAACAGGTATTTCATGATGGCTTGGTTGCGGGCGGTGCTGATGCCGCGCTGTTCAAGGTATTCGTCCATGGCGGCGGAATGCCCGCGTGCGTGCATGGCTTCTTGCTTGATAAAGCCTTTCACATCCTCTTTCAGCTTTTCATCGGTAATCAACGGTAGCGCTTTGTTGTAAAGGCGGCAAAACCAAAATTCCCCGGCTGGCAGAATCATATTGATTTCGTTGATGAAATGGCTTGCATAGGGCTGGTTTGGAATCCAGTCCAGTGGGGTATCCTCCCAATGGAACTTAACCTTGCGCTGTTTGAGCTCAGTGTCGGTCAATGAAGCAGGGCGTGAGGCCGCGCGTGTGCGAGTGAAGGCCATGTTGGGTGTCTCCCATGATCAATGGTGAATTGATTTTTCTAGTCTAATTTCGATTTATCTTAAACCTTTACATCCTCGGCTGTAAATATCTAAGCAAGCTCAGACTAAAACTATTTATTACCATTTTGTTGGAATGCGACTCTAAGGTGTAATTTTTTCTAGGCTTTTGTCTCTAATTGTAAGCACGGCTTGCAGCAAATGATCAAATTTCAGGGGTTTGGTGAAATAGCAGTCAAAGCCAGAATTTAAGGCGTTTTGAATGTCTTTGGGGTCTTCACGCCCGCTGAGGCATGCAATCCTGACTTGTTGGTTGGGCCCGCGTTCTGCCCGTATGGTTTTAACGACTTCGATGCCTGACAGGTCTGGCATTTCCAGGTCTATCATCATGAAATCAAAAGCCCGCTCCTTGGCAAGCTTCAAGGCATCAATGCCGGACTGGGCCTGTGTGACTTGGTGGCCCGCTTTTTCAAGCACCGCATTTAAAATTCGCAGGTTGAATCCGGAGTCATCAACGATCAAAATATTTTGTCTGGTTTTCGCGCTTGGCTGTTCCATCGAAGCACCTGGATTGACTGTGGCCTTGTCCTCAGCGCGGACAGGCATACGAATTTCGAATACTGACCCACGCGGCGTGTTGGGCATGTAGCTGAGGGTGCCGTCCATCAAATCCACTAAATTGTTGACAATGGACAGCCCCAAACCTGTGCCACCTAGTTTGTTTTGAGGGTCTGTGTGCAGTTGGCTAAAGGGTTTGAACAAATCGGACCGCTTGTGCTCAGGTATACCTGCGCCGGTGTCGGTGACGCGGACAACCAGTTTGTTGGTGCCAGCGCTTTCACTGGGGGACTCCATTTTTGCCAGCAGCTCAATGCCACCACTGGCGGTGAATTTCACTGCATTGGACAGCAGGTTTTGGATGACCTGACGCAGCCTGACTGGGTCTACCAACAAATGGTTAAAAGGCAGGTCGCATTCAACACGGAAATGTATGCCTTTGGACTCGCAGGCAATTCGAGACATTGCTGATACGCTTTGTACCAAGTCCGCCACGTTGGTGGGTACTTTCTGAAGGCTGAGGTGGCCTGCTTCCATTTTGGCATGGTCCAGCAGGTCAGTCAGAATGAGTGACAGTGACTCTGCGGTTTGCATCAAATAACGGGCATTGGTTTTGGATTCGCCTTCCGGCAAGTCTTGATGCAAAAGGTGGGCAAAGCCGACCACGCCGTTCAATGGGTTGCGTATTTCATGGCTGACGGTGGCTACAAACTGGCTTTTCGCTTGATTGGCCTCTTGCTCTGCGCGGGCGCTTACCAAGGCTTCTCGTAGCTCCTCTTCCAACTCAATGGCTGTGGTTCGGTCCACGTGGCTGCCCACCATACGGTAGGCGTGGCCATTGTCATGGCGCAACACGCGGGCTCGGGACAAGATGGACAGCCAAGCGCCACCTTGATGTTGCATCCTAAACTCGGTTGAAAATTGCATTTGCCGGTGGGTTGAAAGGCACAGTTTGAACTCAGACTCCACCCGATCAATGTCCTCGGGGTGAATCAGGTTTCGCCATGTTTTTACACTGTTGCGTAGCTCATGGTCTTCATAGCCCAGCATTTTTTTCCAATTGGGCGAGAAGTAAATTTCGCGCTTGTCTATTTCCCAATCCCATAGCCCATCGTCCAAACCTTCCACGGCCAGTTTGAATCGCTCCTCACTTTCAACCAATTGCTTTTGAATTTGGTGCTGAAAGGTAACATCCTCTGCCATGATAATAAGGCCACCCTGTGCCCCGTCGGGTTTGCGCCAAGGCTCGATGGCCCAGTTTACATAGCGGACTTTGCCGTCGGCAGTTTCCCAAGGCTCGTCCGTGCCATGGGCACTTTCGCCCCGTAGGCCACGTGTTTCGGCCAGCCTCCAACGTTCGGGCAGGTTGCGCAATACGGCGGTGTGGGCCAAACCCTCTGTATGGGGTAAGCCGTCTAAAATTTCCTCATTCCAGCGTGTGGAGGAGGCAATGTACCTGCGCTCTTGGTCCATCATGGCAATGGGTACCGGAGCTTGCCTTACCAGTGCGCCGATGATCCAGTATTGCTCCTGAGTGAATGCCAAAGTGTTGGCCAATTTGTCACTCTTGCTTTTAAGGTCTGCCAGCAAGGCGTGGGCTTTGGTGGCAATGGGTACCATTTCACTGGGCATGGTGGACACATCCAGAAGGTCTGACAGGTTTTCAGACTGACCCAGCTCATGGAGTTTGCGTTCGGCGGCTTTGGATAATTTTTTGCCTGATTGAGCCACCAGTGCCAAGGTAACCACAGCGCCCAGCACCATGGCCAATAGGCCGAACAGCAGTGAGTCTGTGATGGGGCGGCCCAGTGTGGCATGGTCAATAATCGCTATAACCTCCCAGCCAACTGATTCCAATTCTGGCGTTTCAGTGGTGGGGATGCGTTTGTAAATGAATTCTCGTGTGGTGCCGCCGTCTGTGACCAGGGTCAGTTTGGCCGGGCTTTTAGCTTGATCGCCCACTTTTCCAATTTGGTCTTTCAGTTGGGCTATGTTGGCGGGCTTGTACCATTCAGGCGTGGTGGACACGCGTAGGTCGCCGCCTTGGGTCACCACAAGGTATTCCACACCATTGGAGTTGCTGGCATAGCGGTAAATCACTTCCTTTAACAACCAGTCCCAGTCGATGTGCACACCTAAAACACCTTTGGCTTGATCTTTGAATTCAAACGGCACTGCAAAATCAATAAACCGGTATGGCCCATCGGCTTTGGGGGGCAACAACTTGGCAAGCAGCACTGCCTCGTGTACGTCCATGATGGTGGAGCCGTTTAACCCCTTTTGAAACCAAGGCCGTTTGCTGACATCGCGGCCTTCAAGAAAGTTTTGCCTTGAGACGATAACCTCGCCCTGGGGATTCGTTAACCCGATCCACAACATGCCGGGATTGACCTTGGCCAAGGCGGTAATCATCTGTTTGGCTTTGAGTTGGACTTCAGTGTCCCCGTCGATGCCTTGGAGTGTTTGGGAAGACACTTCAAGCAAGCGTAGGGTTTCTCGAAATTGAGTGCTCAGCATGATGGCAAACCGTTTGCCACGGCCGTTTAAGTCTTTCTCGGCATTACTAAGCGCTTGCTTACCCAAATAATAATGGCCAAACAGAGCCAACGGTGCTGCCAGCAAAATCAAGCCCAGCATGCTAATAAAAATCATCTGGCTGATGAAACTTCGCGATTTCTTGGGCTTTTGCATAGTCTTGCTCAAATGCTGGCACGTGCGGGCAGGGCTAAACCTACTGGCTTAGGGTATCACAGCATTTTATGGTCTATTTACGGTTTTTAACCTTTCAGTTATCGACTGAAAAAAGGCCTAATTTGACTGATTGGAAGTGCTAGGGGCTTTTGTCCATCACTGCTTTGTACAGGGACTTTTTGGGCGCAGCCATCACTTGGCGCACCATGGGTTCAAAAAAACTTAAGGGGTAGGTTTCGGCTTTGGGGTCGAAGGCTGGGGAGTCAAATTGTTCCACAAACTCTTTGGTGTGAGCGTAGTGGGGGTGCCCTTCAAAGCTTTTGTGCATGTTTCTGTCCATGCCCAAATGGTGGAAGAAGTAATACCCTTGGAATATGGCGTGGTGCTTGATCATCCAATGATTTTCTTCGCTGACAAAGGGTTCCAACAACACTGCAGCCACGTCTGCATGGTTGTAGCTGCCCAAGGTGTCACCAATGTCGTGAAGCAGGGCGCACACCACATACTCTGCATCTTTACCCGCCTTGTGGGCCAGCGTGGCAGTTTGCAAACAGTGGGTAAGCCGATCCACGGGAAATCCGCCAAAATCCCCGTCCAGTAGCTGCAGGTGTTTCAAAATCCGCTCGGGCAGGTTTTGAGCAAATGCGCCAAATTCTTTGGCGATTGTCGCCCAGTCTTCAGCTGTGCTGTTTTGTAGGGAGGTAAACGTGGCTTCGGCGGTGTGACCCATGGCTTAGTCCTTGGTGTAAAACTTGGATATGCGTTTTAACTCTGCTTTAACTCGCTGCCGCAATTCTGGTGGGCTGATCACTTCGCAATCGCCGCCGTGGCGCAAAATATCCATGACCAATTCTCGGTCGTCGGCATAGGGTATTTGCAGCTCAAATTTACCGTTGTCCAAGTAAGCCGCTTTTTGCTTGGGGTGCCATTGTTCAGTGGCTACCCAGCGTGCACGTTCTGCGCTGAAGTGCAGGGTGGCCCACTGCGCATGTTTGCCTGAGAATATTCCGTAACCTGCGCCCAAAGTTTCGTTGAGGTTTTTCTCAGACACGTTTCTGGCGTTGCTTTCCAGAATTTCGGCTTGCAGCACCGCATCCACTGAGAATGAGCGCAAAGCATTGCGCAGGTGGCACCAAGCATCCAAGTACCAATTGTTTTTGTAGAAAATCAGGCGTTGGGGGGAAATTTCCCGCTCAGTCACTTCGTCAGTACCACGCGCGTGGTATTGAATATTCATGCGTTTGCGCTGCAGCAAAGCTGCGCCAATGGCTTGGAATTGATCCAGCTCAAAATGGCGTGCGCCTGCAGTGTCAATTTTGATCCGCTTTTCGATTTCATCAATCGCGTCATCCGTGGTGCCCAATATGCCTGTTAACCTTGCCAACAAAGGCTGCACATGGGGGCCCAAAAGCCCGCCGGAGTCCAAGTTAGACAGCAGGTGTTGCATGGTCAGCAGGGCGTGGATTTCGTTGGCATCAAACCACAGACCGGGCAGTTCATACTGAGGGCCCACCTGGCCGTCATTGTCTTCAAACCGATAGCCACCCAGCTCGCGGTCAAAAATGATGGGTGCATTCAAGCGGTCGCGCATGTAGGCCAGGTCACGTTTAAGGGTTGCCCATGACACCTCAAGGCGCTCCAAAAGCTCATCCCGTGTTACAAACTGGCGCGCCGCCAAAATTTGGTCAATCTGATAAACTCTGCCTGTGTTGCTCATATTCCTTGCCTCCGCATATTTCAGGCTCACATTTTGAGCCCTTCGCTATTCACAATGTAACGCATCACGAAGAGAAAGCAAATATCAATGTGCAAACTTGCTTAGCGTTTGGGGGGTATGGAGTAGGTGCCTGTTGCATGGGCAACGGGGTCGTCTAAGCCTTCGGAGTAAATGAATACCTCGCCAATGGCCAATGCTTTGCCCACTTTAAGCATTTTACACTCTGCAATCAGGTGCCGGTCGGCCTTGGGCATACGCAAAAAGTTGATGTTCAGGCTGGTGGTCACTGCCATGGGTACGATGCCAATGGTGGCCAATATGGCTACATACAATGCCGTGTCGGACAAAGTCATCAACACCGGGCCGGACACCGACCCACCGGGCCTGAGGGAGTCAAAACTGACTGCATAGCGCACGGTGGCTGTCTTGTCCCCCACGGCCAGTATTTCGATAGGGGCTTGCGGAAATTCCTTTTTTAGAAACTCTGCAATTTCTGACTTTTTGTTTGAAAGTTCACTTTCCAATAACTCATCGCTCAAGATCTGGCTCCTGTAGGTGTTTCTTCAGTATTGATTTTTAGATGGTTAGTGTAATGCGCTGAAACTGACGTCCACCTTAAGCAGGGCATAACGAGCGACTTTCGATGTTCAAAATATTTGAACAAGTGATCCGAGTCTATCGACTGAAAAGCGAGCGATACCTTGTTACCATGGGCACCTAAGTTATTCCAAGGAGTTAAAAAAGATGGATACATTTGATGCAATTTATCAGCGCCGTGCGGTTAAGGCGTTTGACCCCGAGCACCTTTTGAGCAAAGAGGAAGAGCAAAAACTGTTTTCTGCAGCCATTCAGGCGCCCACCAGTTTTAACATTCAGCACTGGCGTTTTGTGGTTATTCGTGACCCGCAATTGCGTCAACAGGTGCGCGCCTTGGGTAACAACCAGTCGCAAATTACTGATTCATCATTGTTGGTGTTGATGACTGCGGACTCCAAAGCTTGGGCCAAAGAGCCTCAGCGTTATTGGAAAGATGCACCCAAGGAAGTGTCTGATTTGTTGGTCGGTTGGATGGGCCCCTTCCATGAGGGCCGCGAGTGGTTGCAAAGGGATGAAGCCCAACGCTCCATTGGCATGGCCATGCAAACTTTGATGCTGGCTGCCAAAGCCATGGGTTATGACAGTTGCCCAATGATTGGTTTTGACATCGAAAAGGTGGCTGAACTGGTTAAATTACCTGCCGACCATGTGATGGGCCCATTGGTTGCCATTGGTCGAGGTGTGAAGCCTGCTCAACCCAAGGGCGGACAGTTGAGTTTAAGCGACGTGGTAATTGACAACACGTTTTAAATGTTGAAATAAAAAAAGCCAACCTTTGGGTTGGCTTTTTGTTTTGGCTGCGCGGCAGATCAGGATTTTTTGTTGGTGCCAGCGCTGGACTTGTTGTCTTGTGTTTTATCGTTACCAGGCTTTTCGTCCCCCAGTATGCTTTTGGCGGGGCAAAAGCTGTAAGCGGGGCATTTTTTGCAGGTGACTGCAATTGCGATTGGGCACACTGTCATTCTAATTCTCCTGAATTTGGTCTTCAAAACTTCGAAAAGATTTGGTTTTTATTTACAGTAAATCAATAACTTTCGCCATCATAAATGCTCGTTCTCCAGGTTCCTTGAGGCGAAGTACAGAGACAAAATCCCGGCTCCGAGTAAAACGTTGTAGGTCTTGAGCAAAGTCGTAGCTTGAACCCATTCCTCGTTCGACTCTACGCATGTTCAACAATGAATTTTGAAAAGCAACACGCCATGTGGGGAAATGTCTCTCGACATGCGAGAGTGCAAAAACGTCAGAAAACAATTCTTGGCGGGTGCCGTTTTCTTCTGAACCAAAATATATTTCCTCACGGAACTGCACGCAGTGTCCGGCCTCGTGCGCGAAAAATGCCTCGTAAACCACCTGCTTGGGCAAACCATCAAAAAAGCGGAGGTAGTTTTCGAAGCTGTGCCAAGATTCTTCTTTGGGGCTAATCCAAAAAATGCAGTTTTTGCTGCTGGATTGATACTGGACTAACAATGGGGATAATCGGGCAGATTCTTTTTCAACAAATTTGAATTGAAACCGAAACTTGTATTGATTCGCGTACTCTCGTGCCACCTTGAAAGCCAGCTTGTCGAGTAGTTCTGCATCTTCAAAAGATTCGAAACCATTTGCGGCCCGTGCTTCAATTGGCGTCGTAAAGGCAGCAAGGCCCAAGGTAAGGCCCAACCCGAAGCTAAGCAACCGGAAGCAAAGCGAGTCTATTGCTTGTTGCAAAGCTTGCAGGTGAATTTTGACGGCCATCGCGGGGTAACTCTCTTGGGGTATAGTTCCGAGAGTATGCCCGTTTGGCTTTTAAAACAAAAGCAATTCCAGCTGGCTACATGCGCGCTTTATGCTGGGTTTCTAGACGATTCAGGTGTATTCGGCAGTCAATCGGTTGTTGTAGGCTTCCACCTGCTTTTCATACACTCTGCGTGTGCCCCATTTGAATGCATATTCGGCACGCAAGTACAAGGCAGAATGTGACCGGCTGGCGTCAAATGTGGGTTTGAGTGGTACCAACAATTGCTGGTTGCGTTCCACAAACAGCGTACAAAGTCGAGGGTGATTTACACCCAGCTCCACCACCGTTTGAGCAAGGTCCATCAGCTTCAATGCTTTTGCTTCACCTTGTGCTTGCCCGAGGTGGCGCGAATACACTTCAATGTATTCTTCTTCAGTGGTGTTGCCTGCACGCACGGGGCAGGTCATGTCATAAGTTAAATCATGCACCTTGGCCTCAAATAGGCTGTGAATATGGTCGAAAGTAACTGGCGTAAGGTCGACAACATCGTGAATCAATGCGGCAATCACTGCATCGTCGCTCAACCCTGCTTTGAGCGCACCTTCAGCCATGGCCACAGGGTGAAAAACGTAAGGCTGTAGGGTTTCACATTGTGCGGCTGTGCGTAACTGATGGGCGTCACGGGCAAATGTATAGGCTTTTTGAAAGCGATGAGGAAGTTGAGTTTCGCGGAATGACCGGAAAGGGGATTCGCTCACGACTGCTCCTTTTGGACTAATCCAAAAAATGAAATTAACTGCATAAAATACCGTAAGCATATTATTCGTCCTAAACGTAAATTACTCAAGAAATCAAATGTAAAGAATTTTGAAATTGTCGATTGTTAACATTTTTCGGCTTTGGGTTTGACAAATATGTGTAACTTTTTGAATCGCTGCAGCGAATGAGTGGCTAGATGAATCAAGTGATAGATGATTTTGAGTCCGCAATTCACCCGCTGTGGCTGAAAGCCAATTTGGGCGACGAGCGTGCTTACGCTCAGGTGTTGGCTTTGATTGCAAAGCGATTGCGCCAGTTTTATGCCCGCCGTTTGCAGGGCAAACCGTCAGAAGTTGAAGATTTGGTGCAAGAAACCTTGCTTGCCCTGCATTTGAAGCGCGACACATACGACCCGGGTAGCCCGCTTTCTGCGTGGGTGTTTGCCATTGCCCGTTACAAATTGGTGGACATGTGGCGTAAACATGGAAGGCAGGACGCCCTGCATGATTCGATTGATGAATTGGATGAAAGCCAAATGCCTTTGGCCCAAGCGCGGGATGAAGGGGCAGGTCAAGATTTAGAAACCCTTCTGGATGGTTTGCCTGTGGCCCAAAAATCGGCGATTTGGTTGACCAAGGTGGAGGGCCTTTCTTTGCAAGAAGCCTCGGATAAAACAGGCATCTCAGTTGCAGCCTTGAAGGTGCAAGTACACCGGGGTTTGAAGCAATTGGCGGTGTTGGTTGCTAAGCAATAAGTTGGGCAATAAGGAAAAACGATGAAAACCGATGACCTCATACACATGCTTGCCACCCAAGCTGGGCCAGTGCCGAAGGGTTTGTTTACCCGTTCTGTGCTGCCAGCTGCCGCCTTGGCTTTGGGTTTTTCAGCATTAATGACTTGGCTGGTGTTTGGCTGGGTACCGGTGGGCCTGCTTTCTATGGCGGGTATGCAATTAAAACTGGCTTATGTTGCCATTTTGGCCTTTGCAGGGGGTTTGCTGCTGTTTAGGTTGGGTAGGCCGGGTTTGTCCACCCGTGCTCAGCAGTGGGCGGTGTTTGTGCTGCCGCTTGGAATGATGATTTATGGTGCAATTGGCTACCTACTCACCCCTGAAGACCAAAAGGCCACTGCTTTGTGGGGCCATTCCTACCTAAGCTGCCCATGGACGATTACGGCTTTGTCCGTTCCGGGCCTCATGGCTGCTTTTTGGGCTGCCTCCCAAATGGCACCCACCCGCATTCGTGTAACAGGTGCCGCTTGCGGTTTTTTTGCAGGTGCCTTGGGTGCTACTGGTTACGCCTTTGCTTGCAGTGAGGTGGCTGCCCCCTTTGTGGCTTTGTGGTATACCTTGGGAATCAGTTTGGTCACGGCGCTTGGCGCTTTGCTGGCCCCACGATTCATCCGCTGGTAGTTTTTAAAGGGAGTTTTACCCATGTCAATCACGCTTTACACATCCCCAACACCCAATGGTGTCAAAGTTTCCATCGCCTTGGAAGAATTGCAGATGGACTACAAAGTGCACGCAATCGACTTGGGCAGCTTGGAGCAAAAGCAGGATTGGTACCTTAAAATCAATCCCAACGGGCGAATCCCCGCCATTGTGGACCACGGCAACAACGATTTCGCGGTGTTTGAGTCGGGTGCAATTTTGCATTACTTGGCCAAGCGGACTGGAAAGTTAATGGGTAGCTCGCTGGAGCAAGAGTCTGAGGTTATGCAGTGGTTGATGTTTCAAATGGGTGGTGTTGGCCCCATGATGGGTCAGGCCAATGTGTTTTATCGCTATGCGCCCGAAAAAATTCAGTATGCGATTGACCGTTACCAGAAAGAGTCCCGCCGCCTGTTTGAAGTGTTGAATGCCCGTTTGGCAGACCACGAGTTTTTGGCGGGCGACTATTCAATTGCCGACATTGCCCATTTTTCTTGGGTACGAATTTACTCTTGGAGCGGGGTGGATGTGTCGGGTTTGAACCATTTAACCCGCTGGTTGGCGCAGATTGCTGACCGCCCAGCCGTCAAACGGGGCTTGGCTGTGCCAGTGGCCAAAGAGTATGTGGACGATAAAAATGTGGCCAAGGATGCCGTTGTAAAAGCCGCGCAGAACATGCTGGTGGGGTCGCCAAAAACCTAAGACCAATCAACGTTCGCTCCAAAGCATCCCCAGTTTGATTGATTGGAGGGAACCTTCGGTATTTTCAATCCGATTTAAATTGACAACGTGTGTAGTCAGATATAAATTGTCCCTGAATCCAAAGCAGAAAGATCAATTTCAATTCAGGATACAGGGACAGTTTCATGAGCATTTACACAGCAATCATCATCGGTAGTGGCTTTGGCGGTCAGTGTGCTGCCATCAATTTGAAAAAGAACGGCATCGAAGATTTTCTGATCCTTGAACGCCGTGATTTCATGGGCGGTACTTGGTGCCAAAACTCCTACCCCGGTGCTGCGGTGGATGTTCAGTCCCTGCTGTACTCCATTGAAGCCGAGCCCTACGATTGGAGCCAGATGTTTGCCGAAGGCGCTGAGCTTCAGGAATACACTCAACACGTGATTAAAAAGCATGGTTTGCGCGAAAAAACCCGCGTCAACAGCAATGTGGAACGGATTGAGTGGAATGATGAAACGCAACTTTGGTCGGTGCATGTAACCGGTGCTCAAGCTTTGCAAGCCAAGTTTGTGATCAATGCTTCCGGGCCCTTGAGCACCCCTGTCATTCCCAACTTCAAAGGCCGTGACAGCTTCAAAGGTAAAACTTTCCACACCAACAATTGGGACCAAAGCTATGCCCATGCTGGCAAGCGCGTCGCCATTATTGGCAGTGGCGCAAGTGCCGCGCAGGTTATTCCCGCAATTGCCCCCGATGTAAAACATTTGCATGTATTCCAGCGATCACCCCACTGGGTGCTGCCGCGCCCTGACCGAGTATTTAAGCCTTGGGAGCGCAAGGCGCTTAGCATCAACCCCATTCGCAAGCTGGCCCGGTCTGCTATTTATTGGGGATTGGAAAGCCGGGTGGTGGGTTTTAAGTATTCAGAATTTGCGCTCAAACAAATTGCCCAGCGCGAAGCGGTGCACCACATTCACAAGCAAATCAAAGACCCTGAATTGCGCCGCAAGGTAACCCCCGACTTCACCATCGGCTGCAAGCGTATTATTTTGAGTAATACCCTTTACCCCACCTATTGCCGCGACAATGTAAGCCTGCATGACAAGGCCGATGGCATTGCTGAAATCAATGAGAACGGCATCAAAACCCTGAGCGGTGAGCAAATTGATTTGGATTGCATTGTGTATTCCACAGGTTACGATGCCACGGACGGTGTAATTTCCTACCCCGTGGTGGGCAAAGACAACACGAAGTTGGCAGAGGTGTGGAGCGAGTACCCACGGGCTTATTTGGGTACCACAGTGCCCAAGTTTCCAAACTTGTTTATCGTGACTGGACCGAACACCGGCATTGGCCACACCTCGGCTATTTTTGTGATTGAAGCGCAGATGCACTACATCATGCGGGCCATTCAGGAAGTCAAAAACAAAGGCTTGGGCGCGATTGAAGTACTGCCAGAGGCTGAGGACAAATACACCACCCACATTCACAGTGAAATGAATAAAACAGTGTGGAAGAAAGGCGGATGCAGTAGCTGGTACAAAAGCAAAAGCGGCCATGTGGTTGCCATGTTCCCCGGCTTTTCATACACCTATTTGCGCATGGCCAAAGCCTTTAAACCGAATGATCACCAGTTGATTGCAGCAGTGGCAAAAAAACAAAAGCGCAAGGCAGCTGTGGTGGAGACTGTTTGATTTGGCGTGGATAACAATGAGAAGGGCTCATGTGTTGAGCCCAATTGCAGTGTGGGAGACCTATGAAAAATTTCAAAAATAAAGTAGTTGTGATTACAGGTGCGGCCTCGGGCATGGGACGGTCATATGCCACCCTGTTTGCAAAACTGGGCAGTAAAGTGGCCATCTGCGATTACGATGAAAAAGGCCTCAAAGAGACCGAGGTTTTGACTCAACAGGCAGGTGCCCCAGCGGTGCTGGCAGTCAAAGTCGATGTGTCCAGCAAAGCGGCTATTTACGCATTCGCTGAACAAGTTAAATCCACCTTGGGCAATGCCCATGTGATTATTAACAATGCGGGCGTTGCGGGTGGTGGTCAGCCCGTGTGGGCGATTGAAGACTCAGAGTACGAGCGCGTTATGGCGATTAATTTTTGGGGAGTCCTTCATGGTACGCGTGCATTTCTTCCTCAGCTGATTGCAAACAAAGAGGGCGCGGTAGTGAATGTGTCCAGCATTTTTGGTTTGGTGGGCACACCCAGTAACTCAGATTATTGCGCCAGTAAGTTTGCGGTGCGTGGCTTTACGGAATCACTGATGGTGGAGTTGGCCAGCACCAAGATTCAAGTGCATTTGGTGCATCCCGGTGGCATCAACACCAACATTGCATCCAAAGAAGGTGGGGAGGAGTTTGCTAAGAAGTTTTTGACCACTCCACCGGATGAGATCTGCGAATTTGTACTGACTTGCATCAAGAAGAACGAGCCTCGCATTGTGTACGGCAACAACGCTGCCCGTGTGTGGAATGCATCTCGGTTTGTGCCTTTTAAGTTTATGCGCCATATTTTGTGGAAGCAAATGGGGTACACCATGCCTCAGGAGCAGTACAAAAAAGTAAACGAAGCACTCAAGAAATAGCGGTAAAACGTAAAAAAGCACACCAACTGCAAGAGTGGGTGTGCTTAAAACAACTGGTAAATGATCTTGAGCCAGTCGCTGCTTGGACTTCACCGGGCAAGGTGCTTTGCAGGTCAATCTAACTGAGTTTCAGGCATTGTCTCCGTCTGGAGGGGCCCATGTTTTCAGAGGATCGACCAGCAGAGCATCCTGCCCGGCATTCAATTCAATTTATTTCAACAGGCTCAACACATTGTTGGGCAGCTGGTTGGCCTGGGCCAACATCGCAGTGCCTGCCTGTTGCAAAATCTGGCTTCGAGTCAAGCTGGCAGTCTCGGAAGCGAAGTCCGCATCCATGATCCGACCGCGGGCAGCAGACAAATTCGTAATCGTAGTAGACAGGTTAGACACAGCCGCATCCAAGCGGTTGATACCAGCA
>JARWZZ010000011.1 GCA_029866125.1 Limnobacter sp. | reverse complement strand
TGCCGATGCCGATGCCGATGCCGATGCCGATGCCGATGCCGATGCCGATGCCGATGCCGATGCCGATGCCGATGCCGATGCCGATGCCGATGCCGATGCCGCCAGCATTATCACCGCCCTAAGCTGCCGCGCAAGCGCAATCAGGCAGAACCGGAAAAGCGGTTCAGGGGCCGCGCCGGGCGACAAAACACATCTACACCGATGAATCTAAGCACGCTGTGGAGCCCGGAAACAAGCGGCACCAAGCGTTCCGGTCTGTCGATGGTGATTGTGAGCAGCAAGAGCGAACGAGGTCTGTCGATTGCGCTTGGGAAAGGCAGCAACCCCAAACCGGAGCAGCCCCCTTACGGCAACTCGATAATCGCAGCCTGCAAAGTCACCTCAACCCGCATCTTCGGATTGGTCAATGCCGCATGAATACAGGCCCGCACAGGTGCCGTACCCTGTGGAACCCACGCATCCCACAAGGCATTGAATCCCGGTAAATCGGCCGGATCTGGGATGTAAATGGTGGCATTCAAAATACATTCCCCACTGCTTCCCACCTCTTCCAGCCTGGACTTCAACAATCCCAGCACCTCCTGGGTTTGCGCGTGAATGTCGCCGTCCAAATTGGAAGGCACCTCGCACAAGTAAGCCACGCGATTAAACACCACCGCATCAGACCACCTTTGTGTGGTGCCGTACCGCTGAATACCCATGGCTGTTTTAGAGTAGGTCATGGTGCCACGCTCGCTGGGTATCCGGCTTGGGTAATCAGGTCAGCCACTTGTGCTGGCAACAAGGCGGTTTGCACAGTCACTTTTTTAGTGGGTAAATCAATCTGCACCTGTGCTTGAGCGTCTTGCCCCTTTACGGCCCTCTCCACGTTGGCAGCACAGCCCCCACATTTCATTTTTTCTACAGTCAACTCGATCGTCAATACATTCATGATGAACTCCGGTTCGTTGAACGAGATTGTAGTCTGAAGCCTGCCATCATGGTAAGGTCAAGCACTTGACCTTGACACGGTGGGAAGGCTTAACATTGGTTACATGGTGTATGCCATGCCAAGGAGAATACAAATGAGTATTGCCATCAACCCTGAGGGGAAGCAGCAAAATGCCATCACCGTTGACCTAGCCATTGGCGGCATGAGTTGCGCATCGTGCTCCAACGCGGTGGAGACAGCGCTGAACAAAGTGCCGGGTGTGATTAAAGCGACAGTTAACCTAGCCACTGAAAAAGCGCATGTTGAGTTCAATGAAATCGACGCCCTTAAAAACTCAACTGCTGCCACTGCCCACAAGGCACAAATTGAAGCCGCAATTCAATCTGTGGTCAATGCTGGCTATGAAGCCGAACTGATTGAGCTTCAATCCAAACAGGCTAAACTCAAACAGGCTACAACCAATCAAGCTGAAACAAATCAAGCTGAAACAAATCAAGCTCACCCACTGAGCCTGAAAGACAAAAAACTACTCGCCGCACAACGGGAAACTCGACACCTGATTTGGGCAGCACTGCTGACTCTACCGCTGGCAATCCCGATGGTGGGCATGCCTTTTGGCTACCATTGGATGTTGCCCGCCTGGATACAAATGCTACTTGCCACGCCCGTGCAGTTTTGGTTGGCCAATCGCTTTTACAAAGGGGCTTGGACTGCCATTCGCAACCGCACCGGCAATATGGATTTGTTGGTGTCCATCGGCACATTGGCGGCTTATGGATTGTCGGTGTACATGATGTGGCAAGGTGAAAGTCACATCTATTTCGAAGCATCTGCCTCGGTGGTTACCTTGGTGATGCTGGGCAAATGGCTGGAAGGCCGTGCCAAGCGACAAACCACCGCTGCAATTGCAGCCCTTCAAGCCCTCAAACCAGAAACAGCAAGACTGTGGACTGACGGCAAAGAGCAAGAAGTGGCCTTGCATGAAATACAAACAGGTGACCAAGTGCTGGTGCGCCCCGGCGAACGCATACCCGTTGATGGACAGGTGCTGGACGGCCACAGCCACGTGGATGAGGCGTTGATCACTGGCGAAAGCGAACCCATTCACAAAACCCAAGGCAATCGGGTCACCGGTGGTTCAGTCAATATGGATGGCCTTTTGCGCATTCAAACCACTGCCGTGGGCGCGGAATCCACGCTGTCCCGTATTATCCGTTTGGTGGAAGATGCCCAAGCCGCCAAACCGGAAATTCAAAAGCTGGTGGACAAAGTCAGCGCCGTGTTTGTGCCTGTTGTGATGTTGATTGCCTTGTTCACCTTGCTGGGCTGGGGGTTTTTTGGCGGTGCCGACAGCATGGCAAGCGGGCTGCAGCAATCCCCTTGGGAACAAGCCATTTTGAATGCGGTGGCTGTACTGGTTATTGCCTGCCCTTGCGCCTTGGGCTTGGCCACACCCACTGCCATCATGGCGGGCACTGGCGTGGCTGCCACGCAAGGCATTTTGATCAAAGATGCCAACGCATTGGAAATGGCCCACAACATTCAAACCGTGGTGCTGGACAAAACGGGCACACTGACCGAGGGCAAGCCCACCTTAGTCGACTTCAAAGCGGTGGGTGACCTTCATGCAATGTTGTCACGCGCCGCCTCGGCAGAACAAGGCAGCATGCACCCTTTAGCGACGGCAGTCGTCAACAAAGCCAAAGAATTGAAACTGGATATTCCTCAGGCCCTGAGCCTGCAAGACACGGCGGGCAAAGGCATACGAGCAGAATTGCCCGATGGCACCACCGTCGTGGTTGGTACAACACGCTGGATGTTTGAGCTGGGCGTTCAGCAATCCGACATGGACGCCTTGGTGAAGGACTTAGACCTCCAAGCCAACACGCGGTCATGGGTTGCACAACAAGTTGGCACAGCCACCCCCCAAATCCAATTGATTGGAGTATTGGCGTTTGGTGATGCAATCAAACCCAGCGCGCACAAAGCTGTAAGTGGCCTAAAGGCCTTGGGTATTCACACCGTATTGCTCACAGGCGATACCCAAAAAAGCGCTCAACAGGTGGCCGGCCTTTTGGGCTTGGATGAAGTCATGGCGGAGCAATTACCGGGCGATAAATCAGAGGCAATTGCCAAATTAAAAGCCGCAGGCCAACCCCCGCGAATTGTTGCCATGGTGGGTGACGGTATCAATGACGCACCCGCGCTGGCCACCGCCGATGTCAGTTTTGCAATGTCCAGCGGCACTGATGTGGCCATGCACACCGCAGATGTCACCTTGATGCGTTCCGACCCCAGTTTGGTGGCCAGCACCATCGACATTTCAAGGCGTACTTACGCCAAAATCAAACAGAATTTATTTTGGGCCTTTGTGTACAACTTAATTGGCATTCCGTTGGCCGCTTTGGGGTACTTGAACCCGGTGATAGCAGGTACAGCCATGGCATTGAGTTCAGTCAGCGTGGTTACCAACGCCCTGATGCTTAAGCGGTGGAAGCCCAAGTCGGAAACATTCAGTGTGGGGGAAATCTAATGGAGTTATCAGTACAAAAAGCCAACTTCACGGTTGGAGAGGCGGCCCATGCATCGGGCATGTCCGCCAAAATGATTCGCCACTACGAGCAAATTGGTTTGCTAAAACAGGCGACCCGCACCGATGCGGGTTACCGCCTGTACAACAAAAACGATGTGCATGTGTTGAAGTTCATCCGACATTCCCGCGACTTGGGTTTTTCCTTGAAGCAAATTCAGGATTTGTTAAGCTTGTGGCAGGACAAACAGCGCAACAGCAAAGAGGTGAAAGCGCTGGCCAACACCCACCTTGATGCTTTGAATGCAAAAATTCAGGAACTTCAAACCATGAAACTGGAACTGGAAAAGTTAGTGAAATGTTGCAAGGGGGACAATCGCCCTGAATGCCCTATTTTGGAAGGCTTGCAGGGCGACGGCTTATAGGGCGAAGGTTTAATGCGTTAAATCAAAACTTATGATTTAGAAGGCGACTGCGCCCCGCTGCTTATAAACTGCGCAATCTCATCCAAGGCATCCGACGCGGTGTTCAACGCGTCGCAAAACATTTGAAAATTGTGCCACATGCCCGGAAATACTTTGCAACGCACATCCACGCCCGCTGCGCTGGCTTGCTTCTGAAACAACAAAGTGTCGTCCAACAACACTTCCTGAGACCCACACTGCAACAGCGTGGGGGGCAAGCCTTTCAACTCTGCAAACACGGGGGACACTCTGGGGTCTTGGGCGGGTATTGGTCCGCGATAGGCATCCCCACCCCGCATAAGTATAGACCTTGTCAACATCGGGTCATGGTGAGCCAAATGCTCAACACTGGGCGAAGAAACAGTCAAATTCAGGAAGGGTGAAAGCATCACCAAATTGGCTGGCATTGGCAAACCCGAATCACGCAAGCGCAAGGCCAATGCAAGAATTAAATTGCCGCCAGCAGAATCGCCTGCCAATGTTATTTTTTCAGCTGCAATCCCGGCACCAAGCAGGGCTTGGTAGGCGGCCAAGCAATCGTCCAATGCAGCCGGGTAAGGATTCTCCGGTGCCAAACGGTATTCCAAAATATAAAGACGGGCTTTGGCGCGGGCCGCAATTTGACTGCACAAGGGGCGGTGGGTGTTGGCAGACCCTCCAAAAAAAGCCCCCCCATGCAAATGCAAAATAACGCGGCCACCTTCCTGTGTTTCAGGGTCAAGGCGCAAAGCGTCCACACCATCCAAATTTACTTTTATGGCCTGCACATCTTTGCGGACCCTAAAAATCAAGCTGCTTCGCTCCATGGTTTCACGGAGTACTTTCAAAGGCAGCGGCAAGGTGGAGGCCATTTTAAAGCTGGCCCGTAAAGATCCACTAATTACCTTTTTTAACGCGTACTGCTTGGCTAACTTTGGCAACTGAATCTTTTCAATCATTTTTACTAAACCTCAATTTTTGCACCCATTCCAACTGGCGGGGTAGGCAAACACTTTGTAAATCATAATTCTTAATGGCAAATTCGCGTGCGTTTTTACCCAGTCTTTTACGTTCGTCTGGGCTATCCAATAAGTTACACACTTGCTCAGTCAATGCGCTTGAATCAAAAAAATTCACCAACCGACCCGTCTCGTTGTGCAGTATGGCCTCGCGCAGGGGCTGAGTGTCGCTTGCCACAATGGCGCAACCCACGCTCATGGCTTCCAACAGGCTCCACGACAACACAAACGGGTAAGTTAAATACACATGCACTGTAGAAATTTGCAAAAGCGGAATGAAGTGCTGGTAAGGCACATTGCCCAAGAAGTGAACCCTCGCCCAATCTTCATCTGAAATTTGCGGGCGTACTTCTGCGGCAAATATATCTTTCCACTTTTTATTGCCGTATTTTGCCGCATCCGGGCGGGAACCGTAACTCACGTTATCCCCACCCACAATTAAGACACGTGCCTTGGGCCGGCGCTTTAACAACTCGGGCAATGCACGCATAAAAATATGATAACCACGGTAGGGTTCCAAGTTGCGGTTCACAAACGTGATGATTTCATCCTTCCCATGTTCCAATTGAATGCCGGTTGAAAAATTCAACTTCATTCCCGCTTGTGGCACCAACTTTTGAGTGTCTATACCGTCATGGATGACAGAAATTTTGTCGCGAAACGGCTGTGGAAATGTACTGGCCTGCCAATGGGTGGGTGAAATGCCCGCATCTGCAATCTGAAAGTGCAACAGGTTGTTGGTGTTTTTCAAGCGCAAGCGGCAAGGGTCCATAACTTGGTCACCGGGAAACTCGGGGTCAAACCCGGTGTCTGCGCCTTTGGCATGGTAGTGAAACTCGCAGTAAATACCCAACTTGGCGGCAGGCCATACGTCTTTGAGAAAAAGGCTTTCACCCCAGCCAGGATGGGAAATAATCAAGTCAGGCACATAACCAGAATCACGAAGTTGTAAGGCCGCTGTGTAGCAGGCCTCACCACGTAAAGTTTTGGTTTCCATGTCCACAATCCATGGATGTATGCCGGGTGTGGAACCCCTTTGAACGGTGTAATGGAAGATTTTGACGCCCTCCCAATCCGCACCTGCCGGGTTACTTGAGTCGCCCTGCTTTTTAAGCACCAAAGCAGACACGCGGTAACCCAGCTTAACCAATGCGGGAGCCAAGAATTTAAATTGGCCGGGAAAATTCTGATGAATAAAAAGGATGTTCACAGTTTTGGATCTACAATCAAGTAATCAATCATTGAGTAATTAAGCGCCAGTTTAATCCATGTCCAAGCCTACAGAATCATCCCGTCAATATAAGTACTATGACTTTGTGCTTGTGGCCTTTGTTGTGGTTTTGCTTTGTTCCAATTTGATTGGCCCAGCCAAAATAGCCCAAGTGGATTTGCCCTTGGTGGGTTTGGTGACTTTTGGTGCGGGGGTGTTGTTTTTCCCAATCTCTTATTTGTTTGGCGACATCATGACGGAGGTGTATGGCTTTAAACGCGACCGCCGAGCTGTGTGGGCTGGCTTTGGTGCGCTGGCATTTGCATCCCTGATGGCCTTGGTGGTGGTCAACCTACCCCCCGCCCCATTTTGGGCTGACAGGCAAGACGCCATCGAAACTGTATTTGGCAACACATGGCGAATTGTATTGGCCTCATTGATTGCGTTTTGGTGTGGCAGTTTTGCCAACAGTGTAGTGCTGGCCAAAATGAAAATTTCGACTCAGGGGCGATGGCTGTGGAGCCGCACCATTGGCTCTACCTTGGTGGGTGAATTCATAGACTCTGCGCTTTTTTACACGATTGCTTTTTGGGGAATCATGACCACAGAGCAATTGATTACAGTCACCCTCACCCAATACATCCTTAAAACCAGCTGGGAAGTTTTAGCCACGCCGCTAACATACTGGATTGTGCGGCGTTTAAAACAGGCCGAGCAAGAGGACTATTTCGACAAAGACACCCGGTTTACGCCATTCAGCGTCAAAGTTTAAAAATACCTTTGAAACCCAATCGAGAATTTCTGCTCCGATTGTTGGGTAAATGAATTGGGCTGTGTTGAATCCACATGCAATGACTCAGCGCTGCCTATCAAGTTGGTTTGCCTGTTTAATGCTTTACGCCAACTGATTTGTGCTTTGCTTCGTTGCACACCCTCGTCGCTGTACCACTGATGTAAAACTTCCGCCTGCACTCGATTGGATGCATTCACATCCCACAAGGCACCCAGCAATGGGCCTGTTCCAAGCAACCACTGATCCCCATTTTTTGGGTTTCGAACCAGCTGGTTTTCCAAAAATGCAAAAGTGATTAAATTGGAGCCCTGGCCCCAAGCCAAACCCGGCCCACCCGCCAAGAGGGGTGCTGCGGCCACCTCGTTTCCGAATGTGCGCTCCCAACCAAAACGGACTTTCCACGACAAAGTTTTGTTCCATTGTTGCTGGGGTGAAACTGAAATAATATCCACCAGCAACAGTCGGTTTAACTTCCAGTCTTCACTGCTTCGCTTGTATGCGGACACGTCACCAAAACGGATTTGTGCACCACGGGCATAGCCTTTTTCAGGGTCCAACAAATCATGATACGACGGCCTGAAATCCGCGAACAAAGTACTTTCACCGCCTAAACTGCCAAGCCCCAAACCCACTCGGCCAGAGTCGTGTGCAAGCTCGGGCCGCACTGGCACCTCTGGGCTGCCCACATTCACCTTGGGAAAGCGGCTGCGGGTGCTTTGAATGTTGCTCATGCGGGCCAATGCACTTTGGGCTTCCAGCTTGCCTTTGTAGCCGCGAAAGGTGACCAAGCGGTCTGCAAACTCAAGTACTTCGGCCGCTTTTTCAGCAGATTGATCGACACTGAGCAGCTCAGGCCCTATTTGCTGAGGATTAATTTGCTCAGGCTTTATTCGCCCTTCGGCCACTGCAATGGCTAGGTCAATTTCTTCGGGGCTCAAGCGCTTAGCCCGGTGATTAAGCTCAGTACTGGTGGAGGGCCTAAAGCTGACCTCGCTGACCAGTTTCGTGTTTTCATTCTCACTGGCCTTGACTACCGCTTTGACCGTGTCTGCGGGTATGGCGGTAAATGGGAATTGCTGCGACAGGGTTAAACCGGGGCGGGCCACATCCAACAATCGCAAAATCAAAAACGAGCAGTTTTCATCAAAAAACCAATAGTCAAAACGCACTTTGCCGATTTCCCAAGCATGGCGAAGCAATTGCAGGGTTTCATCCGCAGTTAAATTAAGTTTGTATTCCCAAATGTCACGGGTTTCCAAGTCGCTGTATTCACGCACTTTGGCATAGTAAGGTGCGCTGGACATCAAGCCGGGGTAAATTCCCAACAAGCCTTTGATTGCAAAGCTGATGCCGTCATTCGTGTTGGCGTTGGCTGCGTAGTTAATGGTGTAGGCCAGCAAACGGGTGGCCTCAGTTTGGCCTACCGCATCAATGCGCAACAAAGTGTGACCAAACATGGACGCCGGGCTGTTCACGTAAGCGGAGGGGAAAATCAGCGTGGCACCGGCGGGGTTAATTGATTTTGCCCATGCATCAAAACGCGGGCAAGGCTGGTCCACCGCAAGCTTTTGAAACTCATTCAACCGGGATTTCAACCAAAAATAACGGGCTGGAAATTGGCATTGAGGGTGCTCGTCTGGCGCATCGGCTCGGCTTGGCTGCATCAATGCCAGCAAAGTTGCTTTTAACTCTGCTTCAGGGTTGGTGCGGCCTTGGGGAGAATAAAAAAATGCAGCATCGTCGCTGAGGCTTCTGGTTTGCCGGGTAATGGGGTGTTTGTTGTAATGCAGCAGCGTGGGCCACAAGGGTTCGGCATGCAATTGAAACGCATCGGCTTGTGCAAGAACCTGCTTCTGCTCTAAGGGCAAAACTAGCGAAACAGGATGCACAGGCAACTCGGGCGCAGCCAATACCAACCCGGTGGACATGAACCACAACAGAATTGTGCAAAAAAGGTGCTGGGTTACCCGCACTAGGGCGGACTTGAATGGCATAGAAGGCAAACTATAAATTAACAACGACAGGTTCAAAACGACAGGTTAAAAACAATGAAATAAAAAAGTGGAACACCCAAATTTAAAGACTCTTGGAGAGCCATTTCACCCCCCAAGAGCCCAATTCACTTGGCCTATTTGCTTTGCTTATTTGCTTAACAATTGGCCAAGCTAAACCAATTACACCGCAGAAGCGTACTTGGCCAATGTCGCGTCTGACATCAAAGCAGCTTTCAATTCAGCAGCAATTTTGTCTGTGGCTTCAACAGATGCAAAAATATCGGCATGGCGTGCTTTGGTCATCGCGACAAAAGCGGCTTTGTCTTCAGCAGACACTTTCAGCAAGGCTGCCAATGCGTCCAGTGTTTCGCCTTGGCCTGAAGCGGCATCACGTGCCAATTGGGCTTTGTTGCCGTCGATGAACATGGCAGTCTTCCAGCTGGAAGTAACGACGCCGTCTTGTGTACAACCCAAGGTACCTGAGGTGATACCGAAAGTTTGGTTACCGAATGTACCGTTGGTTGTAATGGCCAAAACCTGAGGCACGATACCGCGCTGACCTTCGAATACCTTAGAACCCAAACCACATGAGCCCACGTTGTTGGCCATTGCAGCAGCGGGAATCATCATCAAAGCGGAAAGAAGAATTTTTTTCATAGTAGTAGTTCACAGTTGATCAATAAAAATGACCCTCGGCTGAGGGTTGCGAAGATCATACCTGAACAAGCTCATCGAGAAGTATGCTGACAGAAAAACCCTTACAACATGATTTGAATTGAATCCGTATTGGCTAAACCTTTCCGGGTGGCGAGGGTCCAATGGTTGGATTAAACTTAAACCAGCAGTACCTATGGGGTGATTATTGTGCAAGTTAAAGTCAGTTGGAAGGTAATCATCAGCATGGGTTTATTGACATTGCTTCAAGGCTGCAGCGCCATACAGCTGGGTTACAACAATGGTGCAACTTTTGCGCACACCTACATTTCCAGCCAAATTGACTTGGAGCCCGAGCAATCTGCATTGCTCAAGGACAAGCTTAAAGGTTTAATTGAATGGCACAGGGCGAATGAACTGCCCTTGATCGCCAAGCAATTGAGAGAGGTGCAGGCCGTGATGTCCAGCACCGCCGCTTCACCTCAAAAAATTACGCCCCTACAAGTGGCAGAACTGAACAAGTCCTTCCAAGGCACCCTTACCCGAAGCGCGGAGCAAATTGCCCCAGCCTTGGCTGAATTGTTGTTGACTCTTAACCCTAGCCAAATGAAAGGGTTACAGCAAAACATTGAAGAATCAAATGAAAGTTATCGCGACAAATGGATGCCTTCAAACAAAAGCAAACGCCTGCAGGTTGCTGCCGAAGGCATGGAAAAAAGGCTGGAACGCTGGTACGGAAAGCTGAATGACGAGCAAAAGTTGTTGATTCAAGAATGGGCAGCCTCTAAACCTGACGACGCAGACCACAAATATGCAGTTCGCATAGAGCAACAAAAAACCTTTTTGAAATTGGCCACACAGGCAGCAAATCGTCAAATTACACAAACTGAGCTAAGCGCAGAGCTAATCAAGTGGGTGCAAAACTGGCAAACCAAACGCGAAGTCAACAAGGGTTTGAAAGCCATGGCCGACCAAGACCGCACTGTGCAACTGGTGGTGGACGTCAGCAACATCGCCAACGCCAAGCAAAGAAAACATGCGGCTGAGCGGGCTGGGGGTTGGGCTGAGGACTTTGCCCAGCTTGCGAACAAAAAATAAACAAACCGTGAGTGAAGGCCAAAGATTGAAGGCGGGACTTGATATTTTTTACATATTGTAATATTTATATCAAATCCCCATCCAGAATGCGAATCTAAGCGGAGTGTGAGGGGAGTAAAAGAAACAAATCACCTCAAAGGTTTTCAATGAAACACTCTGCATCGGGTCTTGGCGCACGGTTTTGCGCGGCAGCTTTTGGGCTTGTGCTTTTGCCTGCTATTTTGGCAGGCTGCGGCAGTGAAGAACAAGCAAGCACCAGCGCCTTCAGTGCAAATGGCACCAACGGTGCAAATGGTACATCCAACAACACCCAACGGGCTGAAACCATGGCCCTACCTGGCAGCTTGGGTTGTGCATGGGCGGTGTCATCCGATGATGACAAAGTCAATGTGGCCTTCCCCGACAGCCAAGCCAAATATTGGGTGTCAATGGCCCCAATTACACCCGGCACACGTTTGCGTATTGATGGCAAATTCCCAGACGCGCGTTACTTCTCTTTCAATTCCTATGATTTGGCGCTGCGGCCAGTTGATGCAATTGCAGATCAGGAAATGACCACGCCAGATGGGAATAACCCTTTCGTCAAGCAAGACGCAAAACCCGGTGGCAGCTACACGGCCTACCTTCAGTACGGCGAATCCCCTTCACAAAACTCAAAAATCACAAGGCAAGCCAACACCTTTTACAGCGGCAATGTTGAGCTGGGCCCCGTCAAAGCGCTACCCAATGCGGGAATGGTTCTTTTTATTTACCGGATATACGTGTCCAACAAAGGCGAATTTTTTGATGGTGGTGTAGGTTTGCCCAGGCTGACGCTGGAAACCGCCGACGGTAGCCGCGAAATTGCCCAACTGCCCAACTGCACAGAGGCCACTTTGCCTAATTTGGGCGGCAATTTGCCCCCCTTGGGATTGAACGAGACCCTGCTTGGACTGGATTACCCAGACCCGCTTAAACTGGACTTTCCAACTGCTACCTACCCGCCATCCACAGTGAAGTTTTTTGGGCTATCCGAAACGGTGACCCGCATCGTAGCGGGCCGCACGGGCTTGGAGCCTCCGGTTGATTTAAGCATTGGTGCGGGCGGTTTTTTAAGCAATATACACAACGCATACACCACAACCGGGTTTTCACGCCGCTATGGCAATATTGCAATGGTGCGGGCAAAAGCGCCCAGCTACAGGGGTGAAAAAACCACCGCATTCGGGCAAGAGAACCTGCGCTACTGGTCCGTGTGCGGCAACGAATTTGCAACGCAACGCTTTACCGAATGTGCGGCCGACTTCCAAACCCCTTTGGACGATGAAGGCTACTTCACAGTGGTGATGAGCGACCCCGCAGACCGCCCCAAAAACGCGACAGCGGAAAACGGTTTTACTTGGTTGCCCTGGGGCCCCTACCCCGACCAACTTTTGTTGTACCGGCACATGTTGCACAACCCCAATTTTGCAGAAGCCATTCAAAATGTGGCTAAGAAAGACGACTTGTTTAAAAAAATGGGAGATTTTGCCCCGGTGGGCACCTATTGCAGGAAAGACGTATTCTTACAATCAAATAGGCCTTCAGACACTTTCAAGATTTGTACACAAGATCAAAATAAGAACCCACCCAGGCTGACAAATTAATAAAATTGCGTGAGGCTTTAACCATTTACCCAAGGCAAGAAGTAAGAGATTTTTATAAAAAAAAGGAAGGAGACAAATAAGTGCTTAACGTAAATACAACATCAAAATTAATTGCAATCGCTTTGCTGATGGGCAGCAGCGCAATTGCAACAGCGGCAGATTTTAGCCAGCTGGGCACCACACTGACCCCGCTAGGGGCCGAGAAAAAGGGCAACGCCGCGGGCACTATTCCTGAATGGACGGGTGGCATTACCAAGCCACCTGCTGGCTTCGACCGCAAAGTGGACATCATTGACCCGTATGCGGATGACAAAATTATCCTCACCATCAACGCCGCCAACATGGAACAGCACAAAGACAAGCTGGCCCCTGGGCAGATGGAAATGATGAAGCGCTACCCCACGTACAAAATGAACGTGTACCCCACGCGCCGTTCCGCAGCCTTCCGCCCACAGGTGTATGAAGCCATCAAGGCTGAAGCCCCCCTCATCAAGCTTGCAGATGGCGGCAATGGCGTATTGAATATCAAGAAGTCAACGGTGCCGTTCCCGATTCCAACCACCGGCATTGAAGTCATCTGGAACCATATTTTCCGTGACTTGGGTGGCTCGATTATCCGCTACTCTGCGGACTTCCCAGTACAAACCAACGGCACTTACACCGTGGGTAAACGGATTGAACGCATTTCCTTCGCATCCACAATGAGCGATGCAGAACCCAACCGTTTGCTGTACTTTCAAAACGAAATTACTGCACCAGCCAACGCGGCCGGTGAAGTGGCTTTGGTGCACGAACCGATTGACCAAGTGAAGGAAACCCGCTCAGCTTGGCTGTACAACCCCGGCCAACGCCGCGTGCTGCGCGCCCCTGAATTGGCTTATGACTCCCCCGGTATTGGTGCAGACGGCCTGCGTACCAACGACGACTTGAACGGTTTTAACGGCGCACCTGACCGTTACAACTGGAAGTTGCTGGGCAAGAAGGAGATGTACGTTGCGTACAACAACTTCAAAATGGTGAGCCGCAAACTGAAGTACACCGACATCGTGAAAAAAGACCACATCAACCCAGACGTTGCACGATATGAGCTGCACCGGGTGTGGGTGGTTGAAGCCACACTGAAACCCGGAAAATCACACATTTATTCCAAGCGCGTGTTCTTCATTGATGAAGACACATGGGCAATTTTGCACGGCGACCAATACGATGGCCGTGGCGGATTGTGGCGTGTGCGTGAAATTTTCGGCACCCCAGCTTATGAAGTGCCCACGTTTGGCGGTTCAGGCGAAGTGCTGTACGACTTGCAGTCCCGTCGTTACTTGGTCAATGCCTTGACCAATGAAGAAAAACCAATTGAGTTTGGTCAGAAATTCACGCTGGGTGATTTCTCTCCAAGTTCATTGAGAAGGTCGGGTAGGTAAATTCGATGATTCAATCATAAGCACATCGAAACCCGATGTGCGAAGTGGTTGAATCAGACAGCACACCGATCCGCGCTGCGGGTCGGTACCTCAAGCAATACTCCGCCGCACACAAATAAGACCCGCCTTTTAAAGTCCACAGCATTTGGGAATCCTGTAGCGGTGAGCAGGAGCAACATTGCCCTTCCTGCCCTTTTGAAAATGCAGAGCTGGTCCACTCCCACACATTGCCAATCATGTCGTACAAACCACAATCATTGGGTGGAAACTCGCCCACAGGCAATGGGCTGGGTGTGTCCATGCTTGCGTGGTACCACGGGAATGACCCGCGCCACACATGGGCCATGGCTTTTCCATCAGGGGCAAACTCATCACCCCATGCATAGGCTCGCGGCTTGAGCCTGCCTGCCGTGCCTCTTGCTGCATATTCCCATTCCGCCTCGGTGGGCAAGCGCCCGCCAACCCATTGTGCATAAGCCTTTGCATCCGCAAGGCCAATGTGGGTCACGGGTACATCAACCCAATCACCAAGGGCATTCAGCAGCATTTCCATGCAGAATGATTTGTCGTAAAGTGGGAATGAGCTGGAGTTTGAACCTTCCGCTTGAATGCCACGTGGATTCCACCAGCATGCACCCGGTACAGGCTTCCACCACTGGGCAGGGTTGTTCAAGGGCACGGGCCCCGGCGTCATTTGAAACACATGGGAAATACCCAAACGCTCAGCCTCAGTCAACCATCCAGTGGATTCCACAAAGGCTGCAAACTGCATGCAGGTTACAGGGTGGCTGTCCAGCGAAAAGCTGCGCACCGTTAGAAGTCGGGCGGGCCGCTCTTCGGGGTAATGGTCATTGGACCCCATCACAAACTCCCCACCCTCCAGTCGGATGGGGCTTGAATTCAACAGCAAGTTCAAATGTTTCTCGTCAAATTGTTATTTTCATTTCACGCAAAAACCGTAGGTTTTCGATTGGCGTGGTGGGGCTTGCATCCGTTTCAATGCTGACCTTACCCAATTTACCTTGGAATGGATTTGGCCCTTTGTACCGGGTTGACACTTGATTGCCTAAATCAGAGCCCAAGGTAAACCCATCATACGAGGTTGAAAACAAAACCCGCTTGAACTTGTGGGCAGCCACTTTGCTGCCATTCACATACAAAGCACCGTCGCCATCAAAAGGGCGACCCGTCATTTTTTGAATGTACTTCACCGTCAGCTTGCCTTCAGGCAATGCGGTGGAAGATTGGAAATGCTCCAGATACGGAATCAAGCTTTGCTCGTAATGCAAAATACCTTCTTGGATGTAAATCACCCAACCTGCATATTTTGAGCCTTGGGCCACCAAAACACCATCGCCCTTGCCGGGCAAGCGCTCCAGTTCAATCTCAATGGTGTGTGAAAACGCGCACACAATCGGCGCCACATCACGGGCCAATCGCTCCACCGGCGGGTGGAAAACCCATTTGCTGCGTATGCCCTTGGCCAATCTGTCTTGGGCCAATCGAATGACCACATTTCGGTCGTCCATGGGTAACACATCGTATTTTTGCGCTGCTGCAAACCATTTGTCTTTGAGGCGTTGCACGACATCCGGGTTGTCCTTGGCTAGGTCTTTGGACTCAGCGGGGTCTTTGGAAATGTCATAAAGCTCCCACACATCATCGTCGAAATCACTGCCGCGCTCGTGGCGGGTTACCAACCTCCAATTGCCGTCCATGTAGGCACGTTGGCCACCCAATTCAAAATACTGTTCCGTGCGTGTGGGTGCATCTGCGGCCTTGAATGTAGCCACCACACTTTGGCCTTCCATGGGTTTTTGTTTTTGGCCTTTGTACACTTCTGGGCGGTCCACGCCCACGGCCTCTAGCAAGGTGGGCAGCAAGTCAATCACATGCACAAAGTTGTGCCTTAAGTTTTGCCCTGCTTCGGCCTTGGCTTGAATGCCCTTGGGCCATGAAATCAAAAGGGGGTCGGCCACGCCGCCCAAATGCGCATACTGCTTGTAAGTTTTAAAGGGGGTGTTGGAGGCGGATGCCCAGCCCATTGGGTAATGGGGGAAGGTGCCCTCCTCGCCCAACACATCGTAAAACTTAGTAGCTTCTTCGACGGGCACGGGGCGGCCAAAGGCAGGCGCAAACACATTGGGCGTACCCGTGGGCGTGCCTTCGCCAGACCCACCGTTGTCCGAGAAAAGCACCACAATCGTGTTCTCGCGCTGGCCAATGTCTTCAAGGCTTTGCAACAAACGGCCAATGTTTTGGTCCAGGTTGCTCATCTGCCCAGCAAACACTTCCATGTAGCGGGCCATTATTTTTTTATGGGCTTCGGGCAATTTGTCCCAAGCCTCAGATCCAAAACTTAAGGCTGGCAATTCAACCGTATCAGGCATTACACCCAGTTTTTTCTGCGCTTCCAATCGCGCTGCGCGCACAACATCCCAACCCTGATCGTACAGGCCTTTGTAGGCATCTCGGTCTTCTGGCTTGCTTTGCAAAGGCGAATGCGGGCCGGGGTAAGCCAAATGCAAATAGAACGGGCGGTCTGGGTCCAATGCCTTTTGGGTGCGCACATAGGTAATGGCGCGGTCGGTTAAATCGTCGTTTGCAAAATAGTTGGGGTCTTCGGGAGGCTCCACCGGGGCAATGCCGTCGAACAATTCGGACGGCTTAAAAAAATCGGTGGAATGGCCTTGAAACCAATACGCTCGGTCAAAGCCACGCTGGGTGGGCCAGTTGTCGTATGGGCCGTTTGCACCGGTGGTGTGGGCATTATTCAAGTGCCATTTGCCCACCAAGAATGTAGACCAACCTTTTTCCTGCAAAATTTCAGCCAAGGTAGCGGCTTCTTTGGTTAGGTCGCCTCTGTAGCCCGGGTAGCCTGCATCAATGTCGGCCAGCCAACCCATACCAGCGGAATGGTGGTTTAACCCGGTCAAAAATGCTGCACGGGTTGGAGAGCACATGGAACAAGTGCGAAAGTTGGTGTACTGCAAACCCGATTGGGCCAGCGCATCCACAGCGGGGGTTTTAATTTCACTGCCGTAGCAACCCAAATCAGAAAACCCACAATCGTCCAGAACAATCGCAACCACATTGGGCGAGCCAGCCTTGGGCTTTCGGTGAACGCCATAGGAGGGCCGGGAATCCTTGAATGAAAGCCCCACTTCTGCAGGTGCCCCAGCCTCAACAGGCTTGGGTGTCAGCAGCGATTTGGCTTTGTTGCTAACCGCATTAACACCTGCACCCATAGCGCCCGCCCCAACAGCCCCAACAGCCATGCCCTGCAAAAACGCCCGGCGCTTGTTGATGCCAGTTGATCCACTGACTGGCTTGGGCGCATCAGCACCCGCTTGTTGATCGTTCGGCTTTTTGCTATCGGCCATGATGTCTCCCTGAGAATTGAGTTTTAATTTTAATTTGAATTTGTGACATGCTTTGTGTCAATATAGTATTAATATATACAATATGTAAAAAATCTACAAGAATCTTGTCGAGGCTAAATTGGATACTAAGTTGAACACTAAGTTGGCCATATCTAAACCTGAACGTCTATTGGTGCATGGTCTGGATTTGTCTTACTTTACAGGCAAGCTGGAAGGCTACCTGCGGGGCAAGCAAATTCCTTACGACCTGATTGAGATGGACACTGCAGATTTTAAGCGCTGCGGCAAAGCCACAGGCGTGGCCCAAATGCCCCAAGTGGAATGGACAAACGGGCAATGGTTAACCGACACCACTTTGATTATTCCATTTTTGGATGAGCAATACCCGGACACCTGCGTACTACCCAGCCAACCCTTGATGCGGTTTATTGCGCAATTGCTGGAGGATTTTGGTGATGAATGGCTGTGGCGCCCTGCCCTGTACTACCGTTGGGCCAAGGCCAAAGATGCGCGTTTGATGAGCCACCGTTTGGCCGAAGGCATGATGCGTGATGTACCCCTGCCATTCTTTATGCGGCGCTGGGCAATTCTTAATCGCCAACGCCTGCATTTTCTGCTGATGGACGGGTACAGCGTCAACACCGCCCCGCGAATTGAGGCGCATTATTTGGAAACTTTGGATGCGCTGGAAGCTATTTTCCAGCAACAATCGTTTGTGCTGGGCAACAAACCCAGCTTGGCTGATTATGGCTTTTTTGGGTCAATGTTCAGGCACTTTTTTTGCGACCCCACACCGGCTGGTATCATGCGCAGCCGGGCACCAGCAGTGCATGAATGGGTGGCCAGAATGTGGAATCTGAAACTCATCGACTATGCTCAATTGCAGTTTAATGGTGAGGTTTCCGACTGCACACAGGGCTTGTTTGAATTGGTTGCGAGCGAATTTATCCCCTACATGCAAGCCAATGAGGCGGCGTTGGGTGACAAAAAACGCAATTTCATTTTCAGCAGCAAGGGCGTGGACATGAGGTTGCCGGTGCACAACTACCGCGCTTGGCGTTTTCAGCGGATGCGGCAACGGTTTCAGGCCTTAGACGGTAGCAGTCAAGAAAAACTGCAGAGTCTTCTTGGCGTGAAGGCCATTGAATCCCTCAAGCAAAACGTACCCGTGGGTACAGCGAGAGAAATTCACCCACCCATCAAACAGCTACCCATACAGCAACTGCCGAAGAAAGCTTTATTGAGCAAAACCAAAATACTAAGCCACCAGTGGAAATAAAGAAGGTGAAAATTGACATGAGCAGCACTGAAATTTCGAGCGGTGATGGCCGGAAAGACCGCGGCCTGGAAAACAAGAAATTAATCGTTGAGGCTTTGATTGAACTGATACGCGAAGGGCAAATTTCGCCAACTGCAGAGGCAGTTTCGGATCGAGCGGGCGTGGGCCTGCGCACGGTGTTCCGACATTTTGCAGACATGGAAACCTTGTACCGAGAAATTGCTCAGGAATCTGAGAAGGCAATTTTGAAAGTGCTGGCCAATCCACTACAGGGTGAATGCTGGCAAGACAAACTGATGCATGCAGTGGAACGCAGGTCTGACATGTTTGAACGCCTGATGCCCATCCAGTTGGCCACCTTGGTCAACCTTCATCAGTCGGATTTTTTGAAAACGCAACAAGCGCAAGGCGTTCAGCTTCAAAGGCAGCTGTTAAAAGCATTTTTGCCTGCAAGCGTGGTGAAAGACAAAATACTGTTTGAGGCCTTGGATTTGAATTTGAGCATTGAAACTTGGCTCCGCTTAAGGCGGGATCAAAAATTAAGCAAAGCCAAGGCAAAAGAGGTGATGAAGCGGTGTGTGGAGCAATTAATCTCGCAACACTGATGCCCCCAATTTAAAGCAGCGCCTCAATCACAATGTGGAACTGCTTAAGGCCCACCTCGCGGCTAACCACTTTGTCGCGGATCATGTTGCGGGTGGCCCAAAAAGCCATAATCATCATCCAAACCAGGCTTTTTGCATTTTCTTCATCCAAGCCTTTTTGCTTGATGATGGGCGGCACCCAAAGGCCGATAATCACATCCCTAATACCCACGCGTATGCTTTCAAGTTCAGGCATGCCCAAATCCATGCCTGCAACCAATTGCCAAAGCGCATCGCTGCGGCCTACAGGCATATCCAGCGTAACCAACTCGGCTGCCATAATGGCCGCTTTCAGGTCAGTGGGATGCTTCATGATGGCATCACGCGTACCTTCCATCGTGTCTACAAAAATGGCCCATGAAGTTGCACTCAGTAAAGCTTCCAAATTGGGGAAATGTTGATAAATCAACTGTCGACTCACGCCGGTTGATTCTGCCAGCGAGCTCATGGAGAGTGCAGACCAGCCGTGCTGTTCAACCAAAGAGGAAGCGGCCTGAAGCAGTTGTTTGCGTCGGTCGTCCTTACCCAAATAAAGTCTTTTTTCTGTCACTGACATGGCTTCTCCCTCTACTGCAATGCGTGCAATTTGATGTAGGGCTGTATTCATGCCACATCTAAATTGACACCGTGTAAATTTTAGTGCTTAATCGACACTATATCATCATAAAAAAACTTGCTACCCAAACCATCTATTTCGGTGCAAACACAAATATGGCCCAAAACTACACACTTTACGGATGGCATCTTTCCTATTTTACCGGAAAAGCTTTGTGCTACCTGCGCTACAAAGAGGTTGATTTCAATCTGAATCCGGTCAACCTATTTACGCTAACCCACACCATCAAAAAAAAGACGGGTGCAGCGGTGATGCCAGTACTGAAAACACCCCAGGGTGAATGGGTACAAGACACCAGTGTAATCATTGACTTGATTGAATCTCAGTACCCCCATCACCCTGTTGTGCCCGATACGCCAGTGCAAAAATTTGCATCCCTTCTGCTTGAAGCATGGGGCGATGAATGGTGGGTGCCGATTGCCATGCACACCCGTTGGAACTACCCGGAAAACTACCTTGTATTCCGAAAAGATGCAGGTGAGGCCTTATTACCTTGGGCACCTAAATTTTTACAAAACAAAATTGCAGAACGGCCTGCAAAAATGCTGCGCAGCATGCTGCCCCATGTTGGGATTGTTCCGGAACAATACGAAACAATGAACAGCTGGACCCGCAGCATGCTTGACTCATTGGACTCGCATTTCAGTCAGCATGATTTTTTGCTGGGTGCGCGCCCCAGCCTGAGCGATTTTTCACTCGTTGGCACCATGTACGGCCACCTTGGTCGCGACCCTTGGCCCAAACGGGAATTGATAGAGCCACGTAAAAACCTCAAGGCATGGCTAGACCGCATGACACACCCAGCAGGTTTCGCCAAACTCGACCTGCTACCCAATGATGAAATTCCCACAAGTTTAAACCCCATATTTCAATCGGTATTCAATGAGTTTTTGCCCTTGGTTGCTGATGTGGGCGAACAAGCCTCAGCCAAGGCCAAGGAAATTGGGCTTAACAAAAGATTGCCTCGTCGCCTTGGCAATGCCCACACCGTCATGGGTGGCAAACCGTTCCAACGGGGTGCACTGCCCTACATGATTTGGATGGTGCAGCGGGCTTTGGATTGCTTTGAAACCATGCGCACTGAAGACCAGGTGCGAGTAAAAGCATGGTTGAAATCTCAACATGCAGAACACATCCTCGAAATGCATTTGCCACGGGTGGAAAGGCACGCATTGTCAGTGTCAGTGACGCAATTGCCACCCATATCCACTTCGTCCCTAACCACATAGAGAACACAATGACCAAAACAGTCATCATCACAGGAGCCTCCTCCGGAATCGGCAAAGCACTTGCGTTGGAGTTTGCAAAACGCGGCTACAACCTAGGCTTAACAGCTCGCCGTGTGGACAAACTCAAGGAATTACAAACCCAAATTCTGGCGCTTCCTCAGGCACATCAATCCTTCGTGGAATTGGCTGCCATGGACGTAAAAGCCACGGACACAGTGGGCCCGGTGATGGACGATTTAATTGCCCGCTTGGGCAAGGTGGACATCGTGGTGGCCAACGCAGGTGTGAATCAACTAACCGGTGTGGGCAAGGGCCAGTTGGACATTGAGTTGGATATGGTTCAAACCAACCTGCTGGGTGCAATTGCCACTGTGCATGCAGCGGTGGCTTATTTCCGAAAAATGGGTGGCGGCCATGTGGTGGGTATTTCCTCACTGGCGTCTTTGACGGCTATACCCAAACAAGCAGCCTACTGCGCCACCAAGGCGGGTTTCTCCATGTATTTGGATTGTGCCGCAATTGAATTGAAAAAATACAAAATCGACTTTACGAAAATTATGCCCGGCTTTGTGAAGACTGACATTGTGGACAACATGGAACAATTTCCATTTTTGGTCACTGCCGAGCAAGCCGCCAAAGAAATTGTGGACCAAGTTGAAAAACGCAAATCAGTGGGTGTTGTGCCGGGCTACCCTTGGAAATTTATCAAACCGCTCATGAGCAGCATGCCCGCTGGCGTGTGGAAATACATCAAACACTGATGCGGTGAAGATTGTGCTGAAACCACCTCACATCTTTTTCGGTTTTGTTGTTGTGGCTGCGGCAATCGGGCTGCTGGAATGGCATTCGCCTCAAATCGAAGATTCCAACACCATTGAGATTACGGAATCTCATCGGGAATTTATTCGACAACAAGTTGAGCTGGCTGGCTACAATGCGGCCATGCAAAACTGGATTGAAGAGGAAATGCTGTACCGCGAGGGGCTCAAGCTGGGCTTGGACAAAGACGACCTGATTGTGAAACGCCGGGTGGTGCAAAAAATGCGTTTCCTGTTGGAAGGAATGACCCCGATACAAGAACCCACAGCAGAGCAACTTCAGGCTTGGTTGGATAAAAATCCGCAGAAGTTTCAAACTGGACAAAGCATTCAGTTCGAGCACTATTTTTTCAGCCGTGGAAAACGGGGTGATCAAGCCCTGTTTGATGCACGCGACATGTTGGTGCAACTGCGAAAACCCAGTTCAGCAAAGGGGGCCTTGGCCAGCGACCCATTCCCCTTAAATACCAAGCAACACCCATTGCCACTGGACCAAGTGGTCCGTGATTTGGGTGGTGATTTAAGCAAACGCATCGACGCCTTGCCTGTGGGCGAATGGTCTGAACCCATGAATTCCGCACTGGGTGTGCATTTGGTGAAAGTGACCCACAAAGTCAATGGGCGCACAATGACAGTACAGGAAGCAGGTGCCGCGTTAAAAACAGACTTGCTGGCTGCACAAAGGGCCACACTCAATGAAGCCAGCAGCGCAGCGCTTTTAAGCACTTACAAAGTGGAGCTCAAGTAATGAGCCCCTTTGCGCGCTTTCCATACCTTATAGCGCTGCTTTTGCTCACCCTGTGCAGCTTAAAGCCATTGAAGGGACACGCCCATGAAATGGGCACCTCGGCACTTACCATTCAGGAGTTTTCCTCATTAGAAGGGGCAAGCCAAGGCAAAATTGTTTTTAAACGCAGCCGCGCAGCAGATGGTAACTTGGCACCCATTGAATTTAAGTTTCAACCCGAATGCAAAATTACCCAATCCCAAGTGGAATGGGAAGACGACAACGAGGTATTTCAATACGCCGATTTTGAATGTAGCCAACCCCTCAGCATGCACAAGCTGGAAGTGGCTGGCTTTATGCGCCTTGCCCCCGACTTGATACTGAAATCCACCGCACTCGACGGCTCAACTGTTCAGGCAGTGCTGAACCCACAAAGACCAGTGGCGGATTTATCAGGCACAAAACCCACCACCTCCATGTGGGAATACCTCAGCATCGGCATCGAACACATTGTGCTGGGCTGGGACCATGTGTTGTTTATTACAGGCCTTTTTTTGTTGTGGCAACAACGTCGGCAAACACCTGGCCAGTTGCTGGGGCAATTCACTTTGTTCACCGTTGGCCACAGCTTAACCTTGGGCCTGTTGGTGTTGGGTTGGATTGCGGTGCCCACTCGCTTGATTGAGGCTTGGATTGCGCTCAGTGTGCTGTACCTGGCCGTTCAATGGGTATTGAAAACCGAAGAATCCCCGAAAACGCAATACGCCTTAATACTGGCTTTTGGCTTGCTGCACGGGTCTGGGTTTGCCCTGTCGATGGAAAGTCGTGGATTCCCGGAAGACTCATTGTTCTCCACCCTCCTGCTTTTTAACCTCGGCATTGAGTTGGGGCAATTACTGATCGTATTGGTGTTATTCAGTGTGTTTGCTGGTGTTAAAAAAATATCTTGGCCCTTGTTACAACCCTTTTTACAAAACTCTATGGTGATTTGTATGGGTGGGGCCTCCTTGTATTGGACCGTTGAAAGAGTGTCTACCTATGCGCCATTCTAAATCCCTCCTAGCAAATGCACTCAGCTCCTCAGTTGGTTTTTTATTTAGGCTCACATTGGGCATATCAATCATTCTGTTTTTATGCTTCTCGCTGACAGGTTGCTTGAAATCCGAAGACCTAAGCACCGCAAACTCAGGCACACCCTCTTCGCCCAACCAAGTACCCAATGAATCTTCGGCCGACTCTCCTTTGGTACCCGCCGGCAACCTTGAATGCCTAAACACCTCTGCAACCCGTAAACAAGCCTATTTTGGTGATTTGCACATACACACCAAATTGTCCTTTGATGCCTATTTTTTCAACTCCATCAACGGCCCGCGCGAGGCGTATCAGTTTGCCAAAGGGCAAGATGCGTTTTTGCCCTCTGGTGGCGACCCCGACACACCCGCTCGCCGCATCAACATTGGACGCCCTTTGGATTTTGCAGGGGTGACGGAACATGCCGAACAACTAGGCACTTTTTTCAACCTGTGCCAAGTGCAGGGCAATCTACCCGCAGGTACCAACCCAGCCTGCCAAGTTTTAGGGCAGTTTATCCGTGACAATGTGTCCGTGTTTATCACAGGCGATGTTCCGCTTTATTTGCAATTGGTCACCTCTGCGGGCAGCCGTGTACCCAGCTCCAGCACTTGGCAACAAATTCAAGCGATTGCCAATGAAGAAAACCAGCCTTGTAAGTTCACCACATTCAATGGCTATGAGTTTTCATCCAACAAGGGTGGGCAGGTACTTCATCGTAATGTGATTTTTAAAGATCAAAACGTTCCAGACAACGTGATCAGTTCCATTGCCCCCTTGCCCACCACCGACAACACCAATGACGAGTGGGGGCTGTTCGATACCCTTAAAACCACCTGCACCGCAAACATGGGTTGCGATGTGGTCACCATACCCCACAGCACCAACCAAAGCGATGGCCGTTTTGTGCGTAAACGGGAAGGCCCCACCGGCCTGCCCCCCGCGCGGGACAATCTGCGCCTGACTCAAAGCGATGCAGCCTTACGCAACCAGTTTGACCGATTGATGGAAATCGCCCAACACAAAGGCGTGTCTGAATGCATCACGGGAATGAACCAAGGCCTGACCGGGGAAGAAAGTTCAGGCTGCGGTTTTGAAGAGTGGAAAACCCTGTGCCGAGGCCTGCCGGATGACCCGTCAGAATGTGCAAAAGTGTGCAAAGGCTCAGCGAATGATCCCCTGTTTTGCCAAGTTAACCGACTGCAAGGCAGCAAAAACTCCATCCATGCCGTGCAGCCCTGCACCACCAATTCGATTGGATCTTCAACACCCAACGATTGCACTTCCCCTTTGGACTATGCGCGCAACGTCATTCCTGAAGGCTCGGCCCTGCAACGCAAGCTGGGCGTAAACCCTTACCAATACGGTTTTATTGGCTCATCGGACACACACAACGGCATTGCAGGCAACACCGACAAAGCCAAGTTTGCCAAAAACGCAGGCCATGGGGGCGTGTTGGATGATGAGCCGCCAGAAGCTTTGGGCCGCTGGGATTGCAGGCCAGCAGACTCACCGCTGGACCCCATCACTGGCTTTAACCCCGTGGCAGTGCCTACTGATGCCAACAACCCGAACAACTGCCCAGACCGTAACTTTAACCCGGTGGCGTCCAACTTCACCCCGGGTGGTTTGGCGGGTGTGTGGGCACGTGAAAACACACGCAAGGAAATTTTTGAAGCATTGAAACGCAGGGAAACCTTTGCCACCTCTGGCTCGCGCATGCGCATACGCACCTTGGCATCCAACAAGCCTTTCCCGGCTGACATTTGCCAGCGCCTGGCCAATGGCGAAAGCCCGATTGAAGAAGGCACCATTCAAGGGGTGCCCATGGGTGGTACATTGAACAATACGCCAGCAGGCGGCCCCTATATTGTGGCTTACGCCATGCAAGACCCAGGTGGCGAAGAGCCGGGCATGCCCCTGCAAAAACTGGAAATAATCAAAGGCTGGGCCGACGCATCGGGTCAGATCAAGCAGAAGCTTGTCACCTTGCTAGAAAACAAATCAGCGCCCCAACCTGCCGCCAATTGCTCAGTGCAAATTCAAGGGCCTGAGCAAATGTGCGCAGTGTTTGTAGACAAGGAATACAACCCCGCCTTGGGCGCTTCTTACTATGCAAGGGCGCTTGAAAACAACTCCTGCCGATGGAGTACCCGCATGTGCACAGCAAAGGGTGTGCAGTGCAGCGCTTTGCAACCCAGTAACGGCACATTCCCGCAAAGTTCAGGTTTTGCAGGCTATGAAGGTTGCTGCAAAATCAGCGGCGAGCCCGGCAAATTCACGGGTGAATTCCGGTTTATTACTCAACAAGAGCGCGCATGGAGTTCGCCAATTTGGGTGCAAAGCGCAAAGTAACATTGTAAAGAGAGACTCATAAAATGCTTAAAAAAATCGCAGTCCCCCTACTTGTACTTTCTGCAATAACCGCAGGTTTAGCCTATGCGTACCGTGCCGATATTGCCATGAAAATCGTGGATCAAATTGTTACCGAGCGCATGAAAGACCCCATGGCCAGCATACCCGACGGCCTGCATATTGGCTTGTGCGGCACAGGCTCACCCTTCCCCGACCCGCAGCGCGGTGCACCCTGTACAGTGGTGATTGCAGGCAAGGACATGTTTTTGTTTGATGCGGGCAGTGGTGCAGCCAAGCAAATTTCACGCATGAACCTCAGCACGGGTCAGTTAAAGGGTATTTTCCTGACTCACTTTCATTCAGACCACATCGATGGTTTGGGTGAAGTGATGATGACCCGTTGGGCTCAAAACACGAGCCCAGACAAGCTCAAACTGTATGGCCCCACAGGCGTCAGAGAAGTACACGAGGGTTTTCATCAAGCTTACGGACACGACACCGAACACCGCACTGCGCACCACACAGCAGCCTTGATGCCACCAGAGTTGGCGGGGGCCGAGGTCTATGAATTCATAACCCCTTCAACCACACCCGTCAGTGTTTTTAAAGCAGGCGACCTGGACATCAAAGCCTTTGCTGTGGACCATCAACCCATTCACCCTGCGATTGGCTACATCATTACTTACAAAGGCCGCACAGTGGTGCTGAGTGGCGACACCAAAAAAAGCGCTGCGGTTGCACAAGCCGCCAAAGGGGCTGATTTGTTAATCCATGAGGCATTGAGCGTTGACCTTGTACAAAAACTACAAGAGGCGGCGGTTAAAGCAGGCAGGGCCAAACTGGGGCAAATTTTTACTGACATTCAAAACTACCACACCACACCGGTGGAAGTGGCTGAGGTAGCAAAGGAGGCCCAAGTGGGTGCGGTGGTATTAAGCCACATTGTGCCGCCACTGCCCTTGCCCCCCATGAAAGAGATATTTTTAGGCAAAGCACCTGAGATTTTCAAAGGCCCATTTAAAATTGGGGAAGACGGCGACTTCATCAGCCTACCACCCGGCAGCAAGGCGATTGAATACACACGCAGGTGGAATTAGTGGATGTTGAATTTTTATTCTTCAAGTGCCGCCAGTCACTTGGGCTGTACCAGCAGGCACCAGATGTAATACTATCTAGTCATTCCGATTGTGTTAATTTTGTAGGTGGTTTTGGTTTTAACTTTTATTGAAAGTAGCACGCTTTCATCATCACGATCACAAACAACACCATTGGGATCCGGCTCCTTATCTGGGCTAATTTTTCTTTAAAAGGAATACAGCAATGACTTCAGCTAGAATTTCAACGTCTGCTTTCACCCTAAGTATTTCCATGCTGTTTGCTGGGTCTGCCCTTGCAGCAGGTGGTTACAACGATGTTCCAAGGGACGACCCTCAGTTCAAACAATGTGTCGCCTACTCCAATAAAAACTATGAAGGTGGCAATGAGCCCAGCCCCATTCGTGGTCAAACCAAAGTGGTGGCATTTTGTGAATGTTTGTGGAATGAGACCACGGAGGACTTCAGGGGCAATTTGGCGAAGTTTGCCGAAACGCCCAATGGCAAGCGTATCAACAAGATCTGTGAGGGTCACTCCGATTGGAGTGACAACTAAGAATACATCCGTGTAAATGCAAAAACAGCCTTCAGGCTCGGCTTTTGAGCCTGAAGGATCTAACCTCTACTACATTCCCTCTTCCACTTCGCATCGTTCACCCTGAATGAGCGTGGCTTCATATAATCTGCCGGGTCTTTCAGATAATCCAACTCAGGCGGGTTTTTCAGTGTGGACAAGGCATTCTTCCACGATTGCTCATAAGCAGCAGCGCCACCGCCAACTCCTGGTGCCCAAGCATCATGGTGGGTTGGTAAAGCCAATATAGGCCTGGCAGCTTTCACATACGCCAATGCATCCCTGTACGCGCTGGTCACCATGCCAAACCCCACAATTGCATTCAATTGCACATCAATGCAATCGGGTAGTTGTTCAATGGCTTTTACAATGGCTTGGCTTTCGGGTAAATCGTCTTTCATGATTCCGGTGGAATCATGCCAAAAAAGGGTGAAATCACCCAACTTGAACTGGTAGGCCCAAGTACCCCCCTCAGGCTGCCCCACGCCACCATCATCCATCAATGTGCCTAAAAATCGAATGGTCTCTGCAGGGTTTGTATTCAAATAAGCGGGGAATGTCAGCACGTCAGGAATAAAAATCAAAGGGCTGCCACCAGTGAGCAAGTCGGTGGGCTCTGCTGCAGAATGGGTGTGACGAATGACTTGTACAGGCGGCATATCCTCCCAGACAAGAAGGCTTTGTGTTTTGCCCACAGCTGTGGCGTCATCGCCTGAAGCATCATTACCCAAATTCACACAGGGAAATTGACTGTTATAACCCTCCCTCGCTGCACTGGCCCGAGCCGTGTCACAAACAGTGCTTCCACCCACTAAAACTGCACCTGTCTGGCCCGCTATATAACCCGCATCTGCAGCATGGTCAAAATGGCCGTGCCCTATAAAAATAGCCTCGGGTTTGATGGCAACCAAATCCTCCCGCCCAATCGGCAAATAATTGGCATGTAGGCCAACAATTTCCCAAGCATCCAGCAAAAACAAATGGCCCTGCATGCTAACAATAAAGCTGGATACGCCCACCCACCAAATCTTCACCACCTCAGGGTCCATGGCATCTGCGCCCAGCAAGCGAAGACGGGCCGCCCTCACTGAGTCTGGCAAAGCATTGTTTACTTGGACACTGCTGGGCAATGGTTGAAACTGGCTACCCGTAAAAACGTTTTGTCGGCTCTCAGCCGCTTGTGCAGCAGCTTGCACGCCTGTGGATGTTGCGCCGCTTGGTGTTGTATTGTCTTTTCCCATGCATGCGCAAAGGGCCACAAGCAAACACAACATCTTTATTTGAAAAAATCGTGACATACCAAGCGAACAGCCAAAGTGGATCGTATTGGGTATACCCCTCGACCACTCAAGTCAGATTCAATCCGTGTGGGCTAAACCTATCCGCCAAGAAACGATGATGATACTGCATGATAAAAAAAGGGAGCCTCAATTGAGACTCCCTTTTTTGTACTGCTTTATTTGGTGCGGCTGGCAGGATTCGAACCCACGACCCCTTGGTTCGTAGCCAAGTACTCTATCCAACTGAGCTACAGCCGCTGTAACTTGTTTGACCAACAACTTGCGCTGATCAGAGAAGCGAGATTATGCACGAGGATTGGCGCTCTGGCAATACCAAAGCGCAAATTCATTCAAAAATTTCGCTTCTTTTTTCTTCATCAGAATCGATCGGTCAAACCAATACCAAAGAAGTGCGTTTTCAGCTGCACTGTACCTTCAAACTCGCCACCGCGAACCTCTGCTGGCTCCACGCTTCGGTTCAAACCAATCTTCGCAGGCTTGGTATCCAAGAAGGAGTACGCAAGGTGCAGGTCACGATCCGGGCTCAAATTAAGTGTTGCGCCCACGCCGTAGAACACGCGGTCACTGTCTGGCAAAATTGAAATACGGTTTTGGTCGTTAACCACACCGTTCTCGGTCGCCAAGCCTGCCCGTAAGGTCAAACGTTTGTACATGCGGTAGTTGAAACCAATCCGATAAGATTCCGCCACTTCAAAGTTTTGCGGAATAATTTCGATAGGGCGATCATTCCGCTCGCGAATGTACTCAAGCTTGGACACTCGATAGTCTTGACGGGTGTAGGTCGCCATCAAGTCAAGCTTTGGAGTAGCGTGGTGGAAAATTGAAAGCCGGAACTCATCATTCAATGTGATGTTTTGTTTCACACGCTGATCAGGATTCAAATCGTCGGCCGCTTGGGCCGTAATTGGAATACCCGCTACAAATTCACGGTAGGCTGCCAACTGGGGGCTGTCATTGATCGTGAACTTACCTGAATTACGGAACTTGGTATCAGGACGGTACGAGACTCCAATGCGGGTATTCTCGCTTGGCTCCCACAACACACCCAACTGCAAATTGTATGCAGTACCAAACACGCGAATCTTGGCATCAGCCTCTGGTGGAATACCACCAGCAACACCGCCCACAATCTGCCCCAGCAAAGCGTTGACGGCGTCAGGCGTCGCGCCACCGGCTTGCTGGCCAATTAAGCGTCGCGTTGCATCTTCAAAGTTAACTTTCACAATCGCTTTCTGATAAAAGCGTTCTGCAGAAAGGTTTACACCGCCCGAGAATGTATTTGTGAACTTGTGCGCCAAAGCCAAATTCAAGCGCACCACTTTAAAGTCGATGTCTCGGCCTTGATTACGACCTGGAAAATTGGGGTCGTATCCTAACACCAAACCATGAGACCCACTGGCGGAAAAGCCCATCACAGTTCGGTCGCTCAAGGGAATAGCCAAGTAGGTGTGAGGTGCCAATGCGCTCGCATCATAGCCATCTTTGCTATCAAACACCTGGCCGTTTGAACCCCGTGTGCCCTCGTTGGTAGGGGCACCGTCGTTGTTCCGGTTTGAAGTGTAAGGGTTGTCAACCGTAATAAATGCCGCGCCTTGTGTCAGCTCAGCACGCTTAAAACGCGTCAAAGCTGCTGGGTTGGCAAAAATCACAGAGGCATCACCCGCCTCGGCTGCAACACCAGCATTCACACTACCTAGTGATGAAATACTTGTGATGTCAAATGATGTACCACCAGCCCAGGCTTGTGAGGCCAATGGCGAAAACCCTGCAAGTGAGGCTGCAATAGAAGCGCGCAGCACCACATTCCGCAAAAGCGGTTGATTCATGAATGTCTCCTCAAATTATTTTTATGTACTGCAGTTTTATGTAGTGCCGATTTCGTCGAATCTTCGCACTTTGTGCTTTGTGTATTTTGTACTTCCGTAACTGTAAATCAGTTTCCACCTTTCACTCTAGTGGAAAAATTACACTGATTTTCCAACAAGTAAAGAATTTCTTATAGCAAAACTCTGCAACGCACAGCTTATAAAGAGTATTGTTCCACCAATCGTTCGAATTCTTGTTTTTGGCGTTCCATTTCTTCATCAGTGTGGCCCAAATGGGCCTTTATGACATCCGCTGCATATTGCATGCAAGCAAGGGCTGCCTTGCTGTCCAAAAAAAGCGCCCTGCTTCGCCTTGCCATCACATCCTCCACGGTCATGGCCATTTCCTCACGCACTGCAATCTGAATTTCATTGAGGGTTAAGTCCAGTTTGCTGCTTAATTTTAAATGGTTGACGCGGTCGGGTAGTTCATCTGCCAAACGCATGTCGCGGGTTCCACTGGGGCGTGAGGTCAATCTGTGTTGCCTGCACACCAAGTCAATGACTTCTTCAGCCATGCTGCGGTAGGTGGTCCACTTGCCGCCGGTTATGGTGACCAAGCCACTGTCATCCGTCAGTATGGTGTGCTCACGTGAAATACTTTTGGTGCTCGTGCTGCCCCCCTGCTTCACCAAAGGGCGCAAGCCCACAAACACGCTGCTTACATCTCTGGCTGTGGGTGGTGGGTTCAAATATTGGCCAGCTGTGCGCAGTACAAAATCTACCTCTCCGGGCAATGCCTCGGGCTCATAAGGTGAATCTTGCCGGGCTGTGTCCGTGGTACCAATCAAGGTTTTTCCAAGCCAAGGCACCACAAAAAGCACCCGACCATCCTCGGTTTTAGGTACAAGTAGCGCTTCCTCCGAAGGGTAAAAACTGCGGTCTACCACCACATGCACCCCTTGGCTGGGGCTAAGAATTGACTGGGTGTTGGCATCGTCCATGCGGCGCACTTCATCCACCCACACGCCTGTGGCGTTGATCACCGCTTTGGACTTTAATTCAAAATTTTCGCCGCTGAATTTACACTTCAGTTGCACACCGGTGATTTGTCCGTTCTGTTTCACAAAGCCAGTGGCGGCCATGTAGTTGACTGCCATACCACCCAATTTGTGCAGGGTTTTCATCAAAGCGACTGCCAAGCGGGCATCATCAAACTGAGCATCAAAGTAACGTACCCCGCCCCTTAAACCTTTTTGGCGAAGCGTGGGTATGGTCTTCAAAACCTGATCTAACTTAACCATTGTGGTTGGCCCCACGCCCAACTTGCCAGCCAGCAGGTCGTACGTTTTTAGGCCAATCCAATAAAACAATTTGTCAAACCACCTGTAGGCGGGAATGATGAAGGCCAATGGCTTGACCAAATTCGGCGCGTTTTTCAGCATGCGCCCGCGCTCTTCCAAAGCTTCAGTCACCAAGCTGAAATTGCCCTGTGCCAAATAACGCACACCGCCATGCGCCAGCTTGGTTGCCCGTGAGCTGGTGCCCTTGGCAAAGTCATGTGACTCAAGCAACAACACTTTTAGCCCCCGGCTTGCTGCATCCACCGCCGAGCCTAAACCTGTGGCACCACCGCCAATCACTATCAAATCAAACACTTGGCCACTGGCTGCAGCCGCTTTAATTTGCTCTATATTTCCCGCTCGACTAAGCATCAATCCACCCTTTGGCTCGTTCCACTGCGCGGTGCCAGCGGCCCAGCAGTTCGCTGCGTTCATCCATACTGGCTTGGGGCTCAAACCGTGCGTCCACGCTCCAGTTTTTTACCAAGCTACTTTCACTTGAAAACACACCCACCGCCAAGCCTGCCAGATAAGCAGCCCCTAAGGCGGTTGTTTCGGTGACTTTGGGCCGCACCACTGGCACACCCAGTAAATTGGCTTGAATTTGCATCAACAAATTGTTATTGGAAGCCCCCCCATCCACACGCAACTCGGTCAGCGGTTTGGCGCCATCCCGCTGCATGGCTTGCACCAAATCCACGGTTTGCAAAGCAATGGCCTCGAGTGCTGCGCGAGCAATATGGGCTTTGGTGGTGCCACGGGTCATGCCCACCAAAGTGCCGCGTGCGTAGGGGTCCCAGTGGGGCGCGCCCAAACCTGCAAAAGCAGGCACGAGGCACACGCCATCGGTGTTGGGTACGCTGGCGGCCAAGGCTTCAATGTCAGATGCCTTTTGCACAATACCCAAGCCGTCGCGCAGCCATTGCACCACCGCACCGCCCATAAACACGCTGCCTTCCAGCATGTAACTGAGCTTGCCATTGATGCGCCAGCCCACAGTGGTTAACAGGCGGTTGTGACTTTCTACCAATTCGCTACCGGTATTGAGCAACATAAAACAGCCCGTGCCATAGGTGTTTTTGGCCTCGCCCGCTTTAAAACAAGTTTGCCCGAAGGTTGCTGCTTGTTGGTCGCCTGCGGCTGCGGCAATAGGGATGGAAGCCCCCAGCACATCGGGCAGGGTTTGCGCCATGACGCCGCTGGAGTCCACCACCGTGGGCAACACTGAAAGCGGAATGCCCAACAAATCAAGCAATACGTCGTCCCACTTTTGGTCAGCAATGTTGTACAACATGGTGCGTGATGCATTGCTGACATCGGTCAAATGGGCCTGCCCGCCAGTCAAGTTCCAAATCAACCAAGTGTCGATGGTGCCGAAGGCCAGCTCGCCCTTGCGAGCCCGCTCTGCTGCGCCTTCTACATTGTTCAGAAGCCAGTTGAGTTTGGTTGCCGAAAAATAAGAGTCCAGCTCCAAGCCCGTTTTACGGCGAATCATGGCCGCCTTGCCCTTTTCCCGCAACTTGTCGCACAAGGCAGCCGTTCTGCGGTCTTGCCACACAATCGCGTTGTAAACCGGAACGCCAGTTTTGCGGTCCCACAGCACCGTGGTTTCACGCTGATTGGTGATGCCGATTCCACTGATTTGGCCAGCAGCAAGCCCCGCTTTTGCCAATGCCTCTCGTGCACAATCCAGTTGGGTTTGCCAAATTTGCATGGGGTTGTGCTCAACCCACCCAGCGTGCGGGAATATTTGGTCAAACTCCTGCTGGGCGCTTGCCACCACCTTCGCCTCCTCGTCGAACACAATTGCCCGCGAGCTGGTGGTGCCTTGGTCCAAGGCCAAAATGTATTTCATGCGTGGAGTCTCCCCTCTTTTATTTTTTATAGACTTATTGCACTTTCTGTTGCACTTTCTATTGCACTTGTTGTTGCAGGTCTTACTTCAATTTCGCACACCTGTTTGCTGCCAGCTACCGACATGCTTGGCTAAAAACAAGGGTAATCCTTCATTTTTGAAGGCTTCTACATTCCACAACATTTCACTATTGAGCAATTCGGGCTGTTTCCACAAGTAAATCCACGCGGTGTAAGGCTTAATCATGGCTTGATTTGTACCCGCACAACTTACCGGTAAAACTTCGATGGACACGCGGGTGTATTCCCTACCTTCAAATGCATCCAGCCTTTCCAAATCGCTTAAGCCCACATTTTGCCAAACCAAGCCCTGAATACTCGCGCCTTCAAGGGGCACTGCAGCGGGGTAGGTTTCACCGGGCACAGCCAAGCGCACCAAGTGAGAGGCTGTCGCCGGAAAGCTGTCGTAGCGCCCTTTCACCACTCTGCCCCAAACTTCATCAAACATCAAAGAGCCATAAACAAACACCGCCTGCACTGAATGTACCTCTTTGAAAAATATGCCATCTTTATTATGACGATGGTACTCTTTCAACACTGTATTTTCTATTTGGCAAGGGTAGTTTGGATTTGAACTTTCATTCGAAACTCTAATTCGCTAAAAAAGCGAGGGGGACGGTATGCAGGACGCTTCTACATTGTTCGACCTCAGTGGCAAGGTTATTTTAGTCACAGGCGCCACTCGCGGTATTGGCTTGGCCTGTGCTGAATTACTTGCAAGCCAGGGCGCCACGCTGATTATCTCCAGCCGAAAACAAGACGCTTGCGATGCTGTAGCGGCGCAGCTAACAACAGATGTCAGCAGCAACTCCAAAGGTAATAAGGCAATTGGCATGGCCTGCCACTTGGGCGAAATCGATCAAATCCAGCAACTGTGGAAAGACATTGAAGAGCGCTTTGGGCAAATTGATGTGGTGCTCAACAACGGTGCCACCAACCCGCACTTTGGCCCCATCTATGACACAGACTTGGCCGCCTTTCAAAAAACCTGCGATGTCAACATACGCGGGTATTTTTACATGTGCAGCTTGGCCTCCAAACTGATGGCAAAAAATGGAGGCGGTAGCATCATCAACGTGGCCTCGGTCAATGGGGTTATCCCCGGTTTGTACCAAGGTATCTATTCCATCACCAAGGCTGCTGTTATTTCAATGACCAAAGCTTTTGCCAAAGAATGCTCGGGTATGAAGGTGCGGGTCAATGCCATCCTTCCGGGCGCTACCGACACCAAATTCGCCTCTGCACTGATTCAAAATGAGGCCATCCTCCAAAGCCTATTGACACATGTACCCATGAATCGGGTAGCCAAACCCTCCGAAATGGCGGGCACTGTTTTGTATCTTGCCTCTGAGGCCTCTTCGTACACCACCGGCGCCTGCATCAATGTGGACGGCGGCTATCTGACTGTTTAATGATTCGAATTGGCGGGGTTTTCCCTCGCTCATCCCCTCACCCAAATTTCCTCGCCCGAATAAGCTAACCCCAAGGATTATCACATTCTAAAATAACACTAAATGGAGTTAACAATGGGCGTATTTGGATTGGTGACAAAAGGTGACCTGGGTCAACTCGACTCACAAGCGGCGCGAATTTTAAATCAGGTTCAGGCTGGCCAGCGTGCAAAGCCGCTGGAAGCGGTAGACGCTTTGGGCGAGGCTGGGCAAGCATTGTGTCACCACCTCAACGGCATCATTGGTGCATTGCAACAGCAATTGGACGAAAAAACTGCCAAGCTGGATACCAGCATCAACGAGATCAACAAGTTCATGGCAGCCCAAGCGGAAATGTCGCGCCAACACAATGAGTTCGGCAAAATCAGCCACATGATCGACCCCACTGAATTCCATGGTGACTTCCGAAACATTGCAGAAAATGTCAATTCGATGGTGAAGGCCCACATTTCAGTCAAAATGCGCATGGTAGAACTGGTTCGCAAATACGCAGCCGGCGATTTCAGCGACACAATGGAAAACTTACCGGGCGAGAAGCACATTGTTTCCGACACGGTGCAGCAGGTGCGGGAGCAACTGGCCACCAATGCCACTGAACTGCACAAGTTCATGGAAGAAATGTCGCTGATGTCCGTCCAGCACAACACGCACGGCATCATCAGCCACAAGCTCAACGCTAGCGCCTTCCGCGGTAAGTACTCCGAAATGGCTCAAGGCGTGAACGACATGGTGCAGGCTCACATCAATGTCAAAATGCGCATGGTCGAACTGATTCGCAAGTACGCAACGGGTGATTTCACTGACCGCATGCAAAGCCTGCCGGGCGAAAAAATGATTGTTTCCGACACCGTTCAACAGGTGCGCGACCAGCTTGAAATCAACGCGGTTGAACTGCAAAAATTCATGGACGAAATGTCACTGATGTCCAGCAAACACAACGAATTGGGCATCATCAGCCACAAACTGAACAAGGATGCCTTCCGAGGTAAGTTTAGCGAAATGGCAGCAGGCGTCAACGACATGGTTCAAGCCCATATCAACGTCAAAATGCGCATGGTCGATCTCATTAAAAAATACGCCGCAGGCGACTTCAGCGATCGCATGGAAAGCTTGCCCGGTGAAAAGAAAGTGGTGTCTGATGCAGTACAACAAGTACGCGACCAGCTAGAAATCAGTGCAGTTGAACTCCAAAAATTCATGGACGAAATGGCCCTCATGTCCACCAAGCACAATGAGGCCGGCATCATCAGCCACAAATTGAATGCTAGCAATTTCCGCGGTAAATTCAGTGAAATGGCCACGGGTGTGAATGACATGGTTCAAGCTCACATCAATGTCAAAATGCGCATGGTTGAGTTGATCAAGAAATATGCAGCAGGCGAGTTTACAGATGTGATGGAAGCCCTACCGGGTGAAAAGCGCGTGGTATCCGACACAGTGGAAGCCGCCCGTGTTGAATTGCTAACCAGCAACCAAATTCAGCAACGTGTGAATGAGTGTATTTCCGCCTACTCCAACAATGACTTCTCACAAATTATTGAAGACTTTCCCGGCGACAAACGCATAGTCAGCGACACGGTTCAATCCGTACGCAACAAAATGGAAGCCGCCGCAATTGAAGCCACAGCCAACCTGCGAGTACGCAGCGCCTTGGACAACGCCTCCAGCCCATTGCTGGTCAGCGATGCCAAACGCAATGTGGTGTACCTCAATGACTCAGCCCGCGGATTGCTGGCCCGTCATGAAAATGCACTGCGCAGTTTGATACCCAACTTCAGCTTGCGTGACTTGCTCAAAGGCGGCCAGCTGGACATGTTCTTCGTGGATGCAAAGGCCAAAGAAGCATTACGCGGCGCAAGCAGCAGCACTCAATTCGGATTATTGGCTTCCAAAGACGTGGTGTTGAATATGACGGTTGCCCCAGTCATGAGCAAAGACGACGAACTTCAAGGCTTAGTCCTTGAGCTTCTGGACCGCACCCAAGAAGTTGCCATTGAAGAAGAAGTATCAAGAATTGTAGATGCCGCAGCAGATGGTGATTTTGGTCAACGCATCGACCTGAAAAACAAAGAGGGCTTCAAGCTCGTGTTGTCTGAAGGCGTCAACCGCATGCTCGGCACCACTCAGGATGGTTTGCAAGATGTGGTTAGAGTGCTGTCTGCCTTATCCGCAGGCGATATGACTCAAACCATCACAGCACCCTACTCTGGGCTGTTTGCACAGGTTAAAGAAGACGTAAACGCCACCATCAACCGCTTAAAGGAAGTGATCCGCGATGTACGCCAAAATTCAGACTCACTGAACAACGCAGCAGTCGAAATTTCACGCACTTCACAAAGCATTTCTGCAGGCGCAAGCACGCAAGCTGCGGGTGTTGAAGAAGTGTCCGCCAGCATTGAGCAAATGGCAGCCAGCATTCAACAGAACAGTGAGAACAGCCGCGTCACCGACCAAATTGCTACCAAGGCAGCATCTGAAGCCAAAGAAGGCGGAAGCGCGGTGGCAGGCACGCTGCAAGCCATGCGTGAAATCGCTGCAAAAATCGGAATCGTGGACGACATCGCCTACCAAACTAACCTGCTGGCCCTGAATGCTGCAATTGAAGCAGCCCGTGCCGGTGAACACGGCAAAGGGTTCGCAGTGGTTGCCACTGAAGTACGAAAACTGGCAGAGCGCAGTCAAGTAGCCGCTCAGGAAATTGGAAACTTGGCCGAAAACAGCGTAAAAACCGCCGAAAAAGCAGGCCTGCTGCTGCAAGAAATGGTGCCTGCGATTAACCGCACATCCGACTTGGTGCAAGAAATTACGGCGGCCAGCAAAGAGCAAACCAATGGCGTACAACAGGTGAATCTGGCAATGGTGAACCTGAATCAACAGACTCAGCAAAACGCCGCAGCCTCGGAAGAACTTGCAGCCACTGCTGAAGAAATGAGCTCACAGGCGCAAATCCTTCAGTCATTGATGGCCTTCTTTAACACGGGTGACCAAACCAGTAGCCACGCAGCACAAATGGCTCAACAAGTGAAAAAGATGGGCATACACCCAGCGGGCAACAATGCATCAAAACCCAGGGTGGCAAGCTTTTCAAGCCACAGCTTTCAGGACGCGGGGTTTGGTGATTTTGAAGAACTGTAAAGCTTAGACTACCTCTGGCACTGGCTGAGTTTTAACTCGGTTAGAGCCCTTGAAGAGCAGACTTCGGTCTGCTCTTTTTCATTCTTGGGACGCTGCGCTTTGTTCTGCTGCAGGTTGTGCTGCTGCGCTTTGTTCTGCTGCGTTATGCGCTGCTGCAGTTTGTGCTGCTGCAGTTTGTGCTGCTGCCTTCAATCGCATTCGACCGACCGGCTCGCTTGGTGGCACTTTTTTCCGGGCTCCACAGCATGCTTAGATTGGGAGTTTCAGATGTGTTTTGTCGCTTCTCGCTGCCTTTTCAATCGCAATCGACAGACCGGAACGCTTGGTGCCGCTTGTTTCCGGGCTCCACAGCGTTTTTAGATTAATCGTTATGGATGTGTTTTGTCGCCCGGCGCGGCCCCTGAACCGCTTTTCCGGTTCTGTCTGATTGCGCTTGCGCGGCAGCTTGGGGTGGTGATAATGCTGGCGGCATCGGCATCGGCATCGGCATCGGCTTCAGCTTCGGCACTGGCACCTGCGTCGTCCTCAGCGCAGTCGCACAAGCGCCGACAGCCTGAAGTCTTGCTGCGATTTAGAAGGGCCGCCGCTAAGCCCTCGCACCAGTCCATTGGTCTTCAGCCCCAAGGCTGAAGAGCCCCCGCGTCACGCATGTTTGAGTGAGCTTGTAAATCTGGGAGATTTACAACTCACGAGTTGCGTGCGGGGCATGGACAGGAAGAGGGTGTGCGGAGACAAGGCCATTCAAGCAGCAACGACTCAGGCAGAGGTGCGAAGAGGCGACAACGCAATCAACAAAGTTTCGACAACGCAAACAACGCAAACAACCCACTCAATCATCCACCAACTTGTTCAACGCCTTCAACTCATCGCATTCCGACAAACCAGTACCCTGCCCCGCACCCTTGCCAGACGCAGCCGCCAAATCATTTTCCAGCTTCTCAATCCGACGTTGCTGCACAATCGCAGAATCAATCAAACCGTGTATCGCTTTCAACAACGGGTCATCCCCACTGCGGTTAATACCGTAAGCAGAAAACTCCTCAGTCACCTGTACCTCATTGCTTTGTGCAGCCTCAGGCTTAACCGGTGAGCCCACCTCCGCTGTGGAATCTTCTTTCAATATCATCCGCGCAGGGTTACCCACCGCAGTTGCGCCCTCAGGCACCGCTTTGGTAACCACCGCGTTGGAACCAATTTTGGCATGCGCACCCACAGTAAACGGGCCCAGCACCTTCGCGCCAGCCCCCACCACCACGCCTTGCTCCAGTGTGGGGTGCCTTTTGCCGGGGTTCAGGCTTACACCACCCAAGGTCACACCCTGGTAAATCGTTACGTCGTCGCAAATCTCAGCAGTTTCACCAATCACAACACCCATGCCGTGATCAATAAAAACACGACGGCCCACGGTTGCACCGGGGTGAATTTCAATGCCTGTAAACCATCGGGCCATGTGCGATACAAACCGCCCCAAAGTCGTAAGCCCGGCCTTCCAGCATACATGTGCCAAACGGTGCATCATCAGCGCATGCAAACCGGGGTAGCACAGCAACACCTCCAAACGCGTGCGTGCCGCGGGGTCTCGCTTCAAAATGGTTTCAATGTCTTCGTGTAGCCTTGACAACATATTTTTAAACAACCTAAGTAAAAGTCTTTAATCGATTTTTATCAATTTTTTCTAGAATCTGTAATAAAAAGCTCAGCAGTCATCCAGCGAGTTTTTTGAACGCTCTGCTTCATGCGGGTACAACCTACCTTCCGCCACCCGGTTCACATCACTCAAAAAACCGCGCAACATGTCCACCTCTTCACGTTCCAACTCCACTCGTGCCAGCATACGGGTCAGCCGCTCAATCAGCTTTTTAGGTTTCTTTGGGTTAATAAAATCCACGGCTTCCATGGTTTTAACCCAATGGTCCCGCAAATCGGTTACAGCCTTACCGGTGGCACGCACTGCGGCCTTTCCACCCACTTTTTCGGGGTACCTAATCTCAACGTTATTCTCAGCATTGTTTAACCACTGCTGCCGCAAGGCATAACTCACAATTTGTACAGCTTGCGCCAAATTCAAACTGTTGTATTCCGGGTTACCGGGAATGTAAACCTGCCGGTTGCACAACAAAAGCTCCTCATTGCTTAGGCCAGTACGCTCCGCACCAAACACAAAAGCAACACCATGCCCCTCACTCAACCTGCTGAGCCCCTCGGCTGCCGCCTGAACCGGGTTTTGGAGCACAGGCCCTAATTCCCGCAGCCTAGCCGACAATGCGTAACTTAAATTCACATCATCCAAAGCATCTGGCAAACTTGCAAAAACCCTTGCAGCCCCCAGCACATCTTGCGCTCCGCTGGACAAAGCCAACGCCTCCTCATGCTGGCAAACCAGAGGGTCTTTGGGTTCAACCAGCCTTAAATCAGTCAATCCCATGGTTTTCATGGCGCGCGCCACTGAACCAACATTGCCCGGATGACTTGTTTTTACAAGGACTATTGAAATAGAACTAAGGGAAACGGTCTGCGTCATTTATAATCGAGGGTTATACCAAAGAATTCTGTAAGGACTTGTCCATCATGCATCCAATGCTCAACGTGGCAGTAAAGGCTGCTCGCGCTGCAGGGAAAATCATCAACCGCGCCGAACTCGATATCGATCAAGTACGCGTGGGCGTCAAAGGCCCCAACGACTTCGTCACCGAAACTGACCAAGCCGCTGAGCAAGCGATCATCGAAACCCTGAAGAAAGCCTACCCCGACCACGCCATTCTAGCTGAGGAAAGCGGTCAATCCGGCAGTTCCGACTTCGAGTGGGTGATTGATCCCATCGACGGCACAGCCAATTTCATACATGGCCTGCCCCACTACGCCATCGCCATTGCGCTGCGTGTGAAAGGCCAAGTGCAGCAGGCGGTGGTCTACAACCCCGCCAACAATGAAATGTTCACCGCCTCCAAAGGTGAAGGTGCTTACCTCAACGGCAAACGCATGCGTGTGTCCAAGCGCATTAAGCCCAACGAGTTTCTGGTTGGCTTTGCATTTCCCAGCGGCCCTGCCGAAGGGTCTGCCCATGTTAAAAAGAAAATGCTGGCCTTAACAGAAAGTACAGCTGGCATCCGCAAATCAGGTTCAGCCGTTCTGGACTTGGCTTATGTGGCTTGTGGCCGCCTGGATGGCTACCTGTGTTACGGCCTAAAGCCATGGGATTTGGCCACTGGCGTGTTGTTGGTGTCTGAAGCCGGCGGTTTGATTACCGACCCCCAAGGCGAAAACACCTACTTTGAAACAGGCGATGCAGTTGCGGGCAACCCACGTGCACTGCAGTATTTGCTAACCGTCAAATAAAACACCAAGTAAATACAGGGGCAGCAATTGAACTTGATGTCTGAAGCCTCGGCGTTTGATGGTCACACGCCGATGATGCAGCAGTACCTGCAACTCAAAAGCCAGCACCCTGACAAGCTCGTTTTTTATCGCATGGGCGATTTTTACGAGCTTTTCTTTGAAGATGCGCTCACAGCAGCATCCCTGCTACAAATCAGCCAAACCTTCCGGGGTAAATCCGCTGGCGAACCCATACCCATGGCAGGCGTGCCTTTTCATGCGGTGGAAGGCTACCTCGCCAAATTGGTCAATTTGGGGCATTCAGTCGCCATCTGCGAGCAGGTGGGCAACCCCGGCGACACCAAAGGCCCGATGGAACGCCGAGTAGCGCGGGTCATCACCCCCGGCACACTCACTGAATCCGCCCTACTTCCCGATCAAGAAAACAAAACACTGGTCAGCCTGTACACCGAAGACGGTAAACAGTGGGGCTTGGCTTGTTTGGCTTTGTCCGCAGGTTCGGTCCGCCTGTTGGAATGCGAATCTGAGTCCGTGGTAGCGCACATTACCCGCTTAAATGCAGCAGAGGTGCTCACCAACAACCGCGTGGCCACGGTTGCATTGGGCATTGCCAAAGCCATTGAACGGCCCACTTGGCATTTCGACGCCTCTTTTGCCAAAGAGCATTTGGCCGCGGTACTTGAAAGCCGCACCCTCGATAGCCTTGAGCTGGACTTGGCCCAAGCCGCCATTCCAGCCATGGGCGCAGCCTTGCAATATGCAAAGGAAACGCATCTCGACACCAGCACATTCAAGCACTTGTCCGACATTCGGATAGAGCGCAACAATGAATTTCTGGTGCTGGACGAAGCCGCCCGGCGTAATTTGGAACTGACCGAAACCTTACGCGGTGACCCTTCCCCCACCTTGTTCTCAAGGATTCAACGCACAGGCAGCGCCATGGGGTCGCGAAAACTGCGTCAATGGCTGCTGGAACCCCTGCAAGACGCGCAACTCATCACTGAACGCCAAAACCGCATCCAATTTTTGATGCAACAAGGTGCCAGCGCCTCCGAGCCGTTGTGCTTCGCTTTGGTCAAACAGATACGAGGCTTGGCAGACGTTGAACGCATCGCCAGCCGTATTTCGCTGCAAAGCGCCAAACCTCGGGATCTCCTTGCACTCAGGGAATCCCTGCGCAGGCTGCCCGAGCTTGAATCAAGCTTGTTACGGCATGATGATTTGGTTCATCAATTGTTCGCCAAAACACTTCAGGCCATTCAACCGCCGCCAGAACTACTGGAAACCCTTGCCAAAGCATTGTCAGACACGCCTCCCGTGCTGCTGCGCGATGGCGGAGTGATTGCAGAAGGCTTCAACGCAGACCTGGACGAACTTCGCCACATCCAAACCGGCAGTGGTCAATTTTTGATTCAGTTGGAAGCCCGCGAGCGGGAAGCCACCGGCATTCCCACCCTCAAAGTGGAATTCAACCGCGTTCACGGCTTTTACATTGAGGTATCCACCGCCCAAGCGGCCAAAGTACCCGCCCGGTATGTGCGCCGACAAACCATGAAGAATGCCGAGCGGTACATCACTGACGAACTCAAAGCCTTTGAAGAAAAAGCACTTTCCGCCAAAGACCGCGCACTCAGCCTTGAAAAAGCCCTGTACGACGAGCTGACCCAGTGGTTGACTCAATTCACGCTGGGCCTGCAAAACTTGGCCCGCGAAGTGTCCGAACTGGATGCCTTGTGCAGCCTGTCCATCGTGGCTTCAGAATCGGGCTGGGTACGGCCGCAAATGGTGCCCCAGCCTATTGTCAACATTCAAGCAGGCCGGCACCCGGTACTCGAAGTTCAGGTGGAGCAATTCACCCCCAACGACACCTCACTGTACCCAGGCAAGCACATGGCGCTGATTACTGGCCCAAACATGGGCGGTAAAAGCACCTACATGCGTCAAACTGCACTGATTGTGCTGCTGGCCCACATTGGGTCTTTTGTACCGGCTGAATCTGCACAAATTGGCATCCTTGACCGCATTTTTACCCGCATTGGCGCCTCCGACGACTTGGCTGGTGGCCGCTCCACCTTCATGGTCGAAATGACAGAAGCTGCTACCATCGTGCGCCAGGCCACGGCCCGCAGCCTCGTCATCATGGACGAAATCGGTCGCGGTACCTCCACTTTTGATGGTTTGTCACTGGCCTGGGAAATTGCACGCAGGCTTGCGATTGGCAACAAATGCCTAACCTTATTTGCCACCCATTACTTCGAAATCACCGAACTTGGACGCGAGCTGGACAGCGTATTCAACCTGCATTTGTCCGCCACTCAACACGGGGGAAAACTGTACTTTTTGCATCGGGTTGAAGCAGGCCCAGCAAGTCAAAGTTACGGGCTTCAAGTCGCGAAGCTGGCGGGCCTGCCTTCTCAACTCATCAAAAACGCCCAAAAGCGGCTTGAACAACTGGAGGCTGAAAAGGCCATTCAAGGCCCACAAGCTGGCTTGTTTGACGAACCGCAGCACGGCGCCTCCAACCCGTCTGCGCAGGCTGCATCAAACAATGAACTCAAGCACAATGAATCACTCCAAATGCTGCTGGAAGCCCTAGAAGAAGTGGATTGCGACGAACTTAGCCCAAGACAAGCACTCGAACTTGTGTTTAAACTTAAAAAGTTGACTCAGTAAAATTCAGATTCAGCAAATTACGGACAGTCCTAAAACATGCAGCACCCAGAACACCATCAGAAAAAACTTGAAATAAACCCCATAAGTTTATATTTTAAAAGGGTTCTAATACCTGGTTTTTTATTGATTGGACTTGCTTCTCCACTTTTTGCACAAAACTCGGGCACCCACCAAAACTCCAATTCAAGCTCTTCACATCACACCTTTGCACTTATCGGCGATCAGCCCTACAGCACGGCCTCTGAAAAAGCGACCACTGCGCTTTTGCAGACATTGAACTCAGACGCAACAATACCGTGGATACTGCATGTAGGTGACATCAAAGGCGGGGGTGAGAGTTGCTCAAATGAGCTTCTAAACAAACGCGTCAAACAACTTTTAAGCATTCCAAAACCCATCATTTTGATCCCTGGCGACAATGAATGGGCAGACTGCCACCGCAGTTCAAACGGTGCGTATAAGCCCCTTGAACGATTGGAGTACTTGCGAAAAATAGCCTTTCATCAGGACAGTAAACTGATGCCCACCAGCCATCCTGAGGCATTTCAAAAAGCAACTCGTCAGGCCCAGGCGGGGTATCCCGAACATGCCATGTGGCAAATCAAAGGCACATTGTTTCTCACCTTGAACATACCGGGCAGCAACAACAATCTGGACAATCCCAAGAGCCGCAAGAACTCAGACGAAGAAGTTAAAGTAGAGTATCAACAACGGATGACTGCAGTCCAAGCCTGGCTAAACCAAGCCGCACAGGAATTCAAACAACGCCCTGAACTCACAGAATTGGTCGTAGCCATGCAAGGTAACCCCATTGACGGCTCAGGTGCCTCACTGGGCAATTCGTCATGGCTGGGTGGCGTTGATGGGTATAAAACATTAAGGGATGCAATCTCAAACCTTTCCGAACAAATACAGCGGCCTGTACTGCTGGTCCACGGCGACACGCACCGCCTTCGGTGGGATGAACATCAATTGAACCCCTCCAAACCCAACAAAATATACAGGCTGGAAGGTTGGGGTTACCCATTCCTTACGCAATGGGTCAAAGTCACTATTCGGTCCGGCGCGGATGAGCCCTTCCAAGTGGAAAGCCTCACCTTCAATTAAGATCAGTGCAGCGTCTTACCCGCTGCCCCGTCTGCCACAGAGAACATCGACTGCGCGGCAGCCCCTTGCAGTTTTTCTTCTTCGTTGGCTTCCCGAATGTCAGTCACAATCAAATGGTAGCGAATCGCCAAGCCAGCCAAGGGGTGATTGCCATCTAAAACAACCTTTCCATCGGCCATTTCAGTCACAGTCCACACGCGGCCAAAACCTGTATTTTCCTCAGAAGCGGCCTCATCAGGCGCATCCTCGTCCTCAACAGGCATCTCTTCCAACTGCATGCCCACACTCAGTCCTTCGGGAAATTTGTCCAAGTCCTCGATGCGCACCAAATCTGGGTCGTATTCGCCAAAAGCATCCTCAGGCTCAAGTTGCACAAACACCTCGTCGCCCAAAGCCTTACCCGCAAGCTCTTCCTGAAGTTTCGGGAAAACCTCAAACTCCCCACCGTGCAAATACACAATCGGATCGCCGCCATGTTCCTGAATGATTTCACCCTGAGCATCCCTCAGTTCAAAATCCAAAGTCACTACCATGCCGTCTTCGATCAACATTACTCTTCACTCCGGGGAAAAATTGAAATTAAATTGCTACAGGACGGGCATAAAAAATACCCATGAAACTGTACAAGTGGCCTATGATACCCGCATTCGTAGTTCGACCAAAACAAGCACCTCATACACCATGTCAGCACTTACACAAATCAGCGGAATGCCCATCGAAAAATTCATGACTGAATACTGGCATTCCAAGCCCTTTTTGTTCAAAAAAGCCTTCCCCAAATTCCAGCCCATTTGCGACATCGACACCATTCACGAAATGGCCAGCGATGAGGACATCGAAAGCCGCCTGATCAAGCAAACCGAAGGTGAATGGAACCTAGACCAAGGCCCGTTTGAGGACCTACCAGACCTTCAAATCCGCCAATGGACAGTCTTGATTCAAGGCTTGGATCAACACTTGCCTGAAGCCCACGACCTACTGAACCAATTCCGCTTCATCCCAGACGCCCGCCTGGACGACATCATGCTGAGCTTGGCCAGCGATGGCGGCGGCGTGGGCCCACATTATGATTCCTATGATGTATTTCTATTGCAAATGCACGGGCGTAGGCACTGGAAAATTGGCCCAATCGGCGACGGCAAGCTGATTGAAGGTGCGCCCCTCAAGTTGCTGGAAAATTTTCAGCACACCGAAGAGTTCATTCTTGAACCGGGTGACATGTTGTACCTACCCCCCAATTATGGGCATGATGGGGTGGCCCAAGGCGTGTGTTCCACATTAAGCGTGGGTTTCCGCGCATTGACCAAAGCCGAAGTACTCGCTAACGTGTTGCGCGACATGGCAGACGCGGTCGAGAAAGACGAAGCACTTCAAAAGTCGCTGTTTTCGGACCCTCTGCGCGGCGTGCAAACCGACCCTTCCGAAATTCCAAAAGACCTGCTCGACTTTGGAACGCAAATTTTCAATGAATATAAGCCTGCGCAGGATTTAATTAGGCGCTGCATGGGCCAGATGTTGTCTGAACCAAAATCTGGGGTGTATTTTCCTAACAACAGTGATGAGTTGGAATCAGACGAAGTTGTGAGCATTTTGAGCGAGAAAGGATTAGCTCTCGGCATGCGCACCCGCATGTTGTTTGACGGGTCGCGCTGCTTTGTCAACGGTGACTGCATCGAGCTTAAAAATCCAGAAACCCTGAAGTTAATGAAAGATCTAGCAAATAAGCGGGAGTTAGAGCCAGATACTGCAAATATTGCACTGCAGAATCCCGACTTCAGATTTTTCATCGTCGGATTCGCAAAGGCAGGCTGGATCGACACTATTTACGAATAACTATTTTGCAGATTTTTGAACAAAATTGCTTTGTCAATAGTAGGAATGCTCAAATCAAAAAGTAAAATAAAAAGCTTGATGAATCCCCAGTAAAAGATAAAATTTGGCACGTTTTCGCCAATATGCAGAACTTCTGATGTTGCGAAAAACGAGCCAGTCATCTGCACTGTGGATCGATCGGTTCGGCACAGCACCTGTGTTTGGTGTTTCTGTTTTTTTAAAAAAACTTGGAAGGAATTACTATGAATAAGCAAGTTCTGATCGCATCACTGTTGGCCCTGTCAATGGCAGCTGCTTGCAGCAAGAAAGAAGAAGCTCCAGCTGCTGCTCCAGCACCAGCGGTAACTGAGCCAGCTCCTGCTGCTCCAGCACCAGCTCCAGCTGAAGCAGCTCCAGCAGCTCCAGCAGCTCCAGCTGATGCAGCTCCAGCCGCTCCAGCAGCTCCTGTAGAAGAAAAGAAGTAAATTCTAAGCAACACCGCTAGGCTTTAAAACCAGGCGGTCAAGCTAGATAGTACAAAAGCCCAAAGCCAGAGTTTATCTCTGGCTTTGGGCTTTTTTGGCTTGAACTTTGTTTGGACTTTATTTCGATTTGTATACTTCTTTGGTATTAAGCGGCCGCTTGTTCGCTTTCACCGTCAAATTCGCTTTGATCCACATTCCCTGATGATTCACCTGTAGGCTCACTTGCTGGCAGTTTCGCCGACACATTTTGCAAATCCCACCACGCAAAACCGTTGTCTTGACAAGCCACCCCAAAAGGCACTCCAGCGGGCCCAAGCACTTCGGCCCACATTCTGCTCACCAAATCGGGGCAATTGGTGTTTCTGCTTAAATGCGCAGCCACCACATACCTTAGCCGCTTGAATTTCAAGTGCTCCAATATTTGGCAGGCCACCTGATTGCTCAAATGGCCATAATGCCCACCCACCCTGCGCTTTAAGCTTTCTGGGTACGGCGACTGGGCCAACATCGTGGGGCAATGATTGGACTCCAACACCAAAGCATCGGCCTGCGACAACTTACTCAGCATATGTGGAGTTGCATGCCCACAATCAGTCAAAATGCCCGCAGTAAAGCCTGATACTCGCAAAAGCATCTGTATAGGCTCTCTGGCGTCGTGCGGAACGGGAAAGGGATCTATCAACACCTGCCCCACTGAAAAGCTGCTGTGGCTGTCTATGAGGCTTACAAGCCCTGTTTCAAGGTAGTTTTCGGTGGAATGCTTAGAACGCAAGGCAGCCTGCCAGGTTCCATGAGTCAAAAAAACAGGGGTATTGAACTTGCGACTGAATTTGAATACGCCGCTGACATGATCACCATGCTCGTGCGTCACCACAATGCCAGTAATCGCCTCAGGCTTTACGCCCACCCGTTCAAGCCTCGCAACCACTTCTTTGGTTGCAAAACCGCAATCGACCATCACCAAAGTTGGATGGACCGGGTGCGCATCAGAAAACAACCAGCAATTGCCTTCGCTACCACTGCCCAGGCTAGAAAACTTCACAGGAACATGCTCCCCTGTGAAGTTTCCCTAAAATCAAAAACAAAAAATAGGCTCACTGAAGTGATTTTTTTGGCGAATTGCTGCTTAGCAATGACAACTGAGTTATCGCAACTTGGCGACCAAGCGATCAGAAGCTTCCGAAGACAGCTTGGCATTCAGCACCTTCCCGGTTTCTGAGGCAAATCGAACTTCAGTTTTGTCCTGACCTTTTGCACTGACCAACACTTGGAAGCGCTGGTCATTGCTCAAAGACTCCCCTTTGCTGGAGAAAATACTACCGAAAAAGCCTTTCTTTTCACCGGGTGTGGCAGCCGCGCTGTCCGGCAAATATTTCACATAATAAATGCCATTTGCACGGTCACGGTCTTCCACCACAAAACCAGCGCGGTCCAAGCCAAAGCCAACCCGACGCCATGCCAAGGGGAAGTCCTCGGCCAAAGTCAGGGATGCGCCATTGGTGCTTTTGTTGATGGTCACCAATTGCTGCACTGGCAAACCTTTTTTGTCTTTTGCTTGGGCATTGCCTGTCAACTTGACGACCAGCTTATTCAGCATTTCCGCCTCAAGTTCAGGATCAGATGGGCGATTCATCCAAGCCAGTTGAGTTTGGCTTTTGTCCATGAAATTCTCTTCCATTCCGCGGTGGGTTATGAAAATTTCAGAGGTGCCATCCGCATTGGGCTCAACCCTTAGGCGGTAACGGTCGCGCGTGTTGGAGGAATACAAATTATCAAAAACCCGACCGATAACCTTGCGGATACCATCCATTGGAATAGCAGCCCGGTTTTCAGACCAATTGGTTTCCATCAAGCCGGTTTTAGGGTCATCGTTGGTCAACTCAAACCCGTTTTCACGCCAAAAATCGCGAAGCGCTGGCCACAATTGCTCCGGTGGACGCTTCACCACCAATGAACGAACACGCCCCAAGGTGCGAATTTCCACTTCATCTGAGGTGGCCAACACTGGATCAACCTGTGCGCGGGCACCACCTTGTGCGCGGCCTGAACCTACGCCACCGGCAACGGGTTGCTTGCCACTGTAAAACTCGGCGGCCGAAACTGAGCCACTCGTACCCTCGCCCGGCAACAGGAACTGCTCATCTGCGCTTTGAGCAGTCAAATCCGGCGGCACATCCAGTTTGACAGTGCGCTTCTCAGCCTTCTGGTAAATTGCCTTTTGGCCTTCAATGGCATTGTCATACGACGCACATCCAGCCAAAGACAGCACAGTCAGGCTCACGGCAAGTTGGACTGAAAGTTTGACCGAAGGCTGGGTCAAATTGGAAAACTTCAACACTTTCATAGATCTAATCTCAAGCAATGAGTGAGTGGCGACGCAAGGCAACATCCACTTTTTCGTGGTAAGCAGCCTCAAGGCGAGTCAGGGGTAGTCGAACACCAGGGGCCATTTTGCCCATGCGGCTCAACGCATATTTCACAGGAATCGGGTTGGCTTGGCAAAACATGGCTGCATGCAAGTCCAACAGATTCAAATTCATTTTATTGGCGGTGGCGGAATCGCCACGCAAAGCTGCAGCACACAAGTCAGCCATGGCTTTGGGCGCCACGTTGGCAGTCACAGAAATATTGCCCTTGCCACCCATGAGCATCAGGTGTACGGCTGTGGCATCGTCGCCACTGTAAACGGCGAAGTCAGAAGGCGCCTCACGCACCAACCATGCACCGCGCTCCAGGTTGCCGGTGGCGTCTTTCACACCGACTACATTGTCAATCTGGGCCAAGCGCAAAATAGTGTCGTTGGACATGTCGGCAACTGTGCGGCCAGGCACGTTGTACAGGACCACAGGCAAGTCCACAGACTCTGCAACTTTGCGGAAATGCAGGTACATGCCTTCTTGCGTGGGCTTGTTGTAGTAAGGCACCACTTGCAAGCTGGCACTTGCACCCACCTTGCGGGCAAACTCAGTCAGTTCAATCGCTTCGGTGGTGGAGTTTCCACCCGTTCCAGCAATAATGGGCACGCGGCCTTTGGATTGCTCCACAGCCACACGAATCAGCTCCCCGTGCTCTTCCACATCCACTGTGGGTGATTCGCCAGTCGTACCCACGGCAACAATCGAGTCAGTGCCTTGCTCGATGTGCCAATCAATCAAACGGCGATAGCTTTCAAAGTCCAGTGACCCGTCTTCAAACATGGGGGACACAATAGCGACGATGCTGCCTGTGATCATTTCTTGCCTTATTTTTTGGTGAATGAGTTTTCTAAATGAGTTCTTGATTGTATCTCAGTCCAATCGCCCTTGATGCACATCACTCGCTGAATCATTGCCATCGAAGGTTCAACTCGCAGTCCTTGTTCAAAGGCCAGCACCTGCAAAGGCTTTGTCAGGTCCAGAAGCTCACCAGCTCGAAGCAGAAAATCCGGGTTTTTAGGCGAGCCAAATTGTGCATTGCCATCCATGAATGTTTCGTAAACCAGCACACCACCCGGTTTCAGGCTTTCCAACAAGTGATGAAAGGCTGGGCGGTACAGGTAATTGGTTACTACAATTAAATCATAAGCATCAGAAGGCAGCGGCCAAACTTGCATTTCAGCATCTGTTTGTTCTAAATCCAACTGCGTAAATGTAACTCCTGCGCCCAATGGTTCAGGCGGGATCTGCCGGTCAACTGCATGCACTTCAAAACCTTGAGCCGCCAAATATCTGGAATGCCTACCCGCACCACAAGCCAAGTCCAAGGCTCGTAAAGTTTGAATACCAAGACCCGAGCCTAAACTTTGCTGTGTTGGCTGAATCGACGCATTTAGCCTTTCAACACAAGACTTTACCCAAGGCGAAGGCCCGGTGTTCACATGATGACTGGATACCGACATGGAGGAAATCACTTGTAGTTCAAGCCCATGACGCCGCGCACCTCTTTCATGGTGTCTTCAGCCATGGCACGGGCCTTTTCGCAGCCTTGCGCCACAATTTTTCGAACCAAAGTGGGGTCTTCCTCGAATGGTTTTGCCCGTTCGCGCATGGGGCTCAGCTCCGTCACTATGGATTCAATAATGGGGTCTTTGCACTGCAAGCAGCCAATACCGGCAGACCGGCAACCTTCCTGCACCCACGCTTTGGTCTTTTCATCGGTGTACACCTCGTGAAGCTGCCAGACCGGGCATTTGTCCGGGTTGCCAGGGTCAGTGCGACGTACCCTTTGAGGGTCAGTCGGCATTTTCTTGATTTTCTGGGCGATGTTGTCTGGGGTTTCACGCAGGGAAATGGTGTTTTGGTAACTCTTGGACATTTTTTGTCCATCCAGCCCGGGCATTTTGGATGCGGCAGTCAACATGGCTTTGGGCTCTGACAAAATCAGTTTGCGGCCCCCTTCCAGATAACTGAACAGGCGATCTTTATCCGCAGCACCGAGGCTACCTGCCCCCGCCAAAATCTCTCTGCCTTTATCAATGGCTGAAACATCACCTGTTTCTTGAAAACTTTTTCGCAATTCCATAAAAAGCTTGGCGTTTTTTCCGCCCAGCTTCTTGGCAGACTCGATGGCTTTCTCTTCAAAACCGGGCTCGCGCCCATACATATTGTTGAAGCGCCGCGCAATTTCACGAGTCATTTCCACGTGTGGAATTTGATCCTCGCCCACTGGCACTTGGGTGGCGCGGTAAATCAAAATATCAGCCGCTTGCAACAAGGGGTAGCCCAGAAAGCCATAGGTTGCCAAGTCTTTCTCTTTGAGCTTTTCTTGCTGGTCTTTGTAGGTGGGCACGCGCTCCAACCAACCCAAAGGCGTAGACATGGAGAGCAACAAATGCAACTCGGCATGCGCAGGTACGCGCGACTGAATAAACACAGTGGCTTTTTCTGGGTCTACACCAGCGGCAAGCCAATCCACAACCATGTCCCACACACTGGCTTCAATCACCTCGGGCGATTCATAGTGCGTAGTCAAGGCATGCCAGTCAGCTACGAAAAACAGGCAAGGCATCTCGTTCTGGAGTTGGACCCAGTTTTTCAAGACCCCGTGGTAATGACCCAAATGCAAAAGCCCTGTTGGGCGCATGCCAGAAAGTACTCGCTCAGAAAACATAGGGCTGTCCGCTTTTTCTTTTATCGGTTGTTCTACAAGTTAAACAAGGTGGTCAACGCGCCATAACCCACGATCAGGAAAGGCCGAATAAACATGGGCAAAATATTGGTGACCACCAGTGCGATGAGCACGATCATGCCATAGGGCTCGGTCTTGCTGAAGTTGAAGGCCGCGCGCGCTGGCAAATAACTAAACAGAATACGCCCGCCATCCAAAGGCAATATAGGCAAGAGGTTCAAAGCCGCAAGCACCAAATTGACATTGATGCCTGCCTTTGCCATTTCGAAGAAAAAAGGCTCGGACACACCAAACACCACTTGAGCTTTTAAAAACGCCGCCCACAACAGGGCCATCAATATATTTGCACCCGGCCCCGCAAATGCCACATAACGAATGTCTCGCTTGGGCTTGTTCAGCCTAGAAAAATCGACAGGCACCGGACGAGCCCAGCCAAACAAAAAGGCACCTTGAGTGGTGAAATACATCAACAAGGGCAGCGCGATGGTGCCAAACGGGTCGATGTGCTTGATCGGATTGACAGTGATTCGACCCGCCAAAAAGGCGGTTTTGTCACCACAGCGCAGGGCCATGTAACCATGGGCTGCTTCATGCAAAGTGATGGCAAAAAGGACAGGCAACGCATACACCGCGAAGGTTTGAATCACCTCGTAGTCCATTAAATATCCTCACCTTCTTCAATCGACACGGGCTCCAGTGGCCCAGTCAACGGGCCTGCACCCACACGCACCACCACAGGGTCTGCGGCTGTCCAGTCAATCACGGTTGTGGGCAACAGGCTGCACATGTTTCCATCACAAACAATCAGGTCAAGGTCCTGTTCAAGGGCCTGACGCACAGACTCACCATCCCTGAACGGTTCATCCATGCCCGGTAGTTGCAGGGTGGTGGCAATCAATGCACCGTTGGTGTGCTCCAAAATGGCTTGAACCACTTTGTGGTCGGGCACGCGCAACCCAATCGACTTTTTGGAGGGATGTGACACCCGTTTGGGTACTTCTTTTGTTGCTTCTAGAATAAACGTGTAGGGCCCTGGAAACACAGCTTTCAGCAGCCGGTATTGCACATTGTTGACTTTGGCATAACTGCCCAATTCGCTTAAATCGCGGCACAGCAAAGCCAAATGCTGCTTGTCGGAAATGCCTTTGAGGCGACGAAGCTTTTCCACCGCGTTTTTGTCGTCTAGATGGCAAACCAGCGAGTAGCAACTGTCAGTCGGAATGGCGGCAATACCGCCTTGATTGATCAAATCAGCCGCCTGCTTGCACAGCCTTGCTTGAGGATTGTCGGGATGCACCCTGAAGTACTGCGCCAAGGAATTTCCTAATTGGGTTGAAGTTGCGCCCAATTATCCCAGATTGGTACGCAGCCATCAGGCAAACGGGGTAATTCACCCAAATTTACGCGGCTTTCTTCGGGACCGTGAAAATCGGAACCGCGTGAAGCCTTCAAACCAGCCACCAGTGCACGGCGGGCGTATCGGGTGTATTGGTCAATTGTATGGCTTCCGGTTACCACTTCAATGCCAATGCCACCCAGGTTTTTAAACTGGGTGATCAACTCGTCCATTTGCAATTCATTGATGTCGTACCTGCCGGGGTGTGCAATCACCGGAATACCGTCTGAGGCTAAAATCCACTCCACAGATTCCCTCAGGCTGGCCCAATCATGCGGCACATAGCCGGGCTTTCCTGGGGTCAGGTAGCGTGCAAATACATCGCGAATATCGCTGCATATTTTCCGCTCGACCAAACAGCGCGCAAAATGGGTCCGGCTAATCAGGTTGGGATTACCCACGTACTTTAAGGCGCCTTCATACACGCCGTCGATGCCCACTTTTTCAAGTTGGCGCGACATTTCCTTGGCCCTTTCTAGTCGGCCGCTGCGAACCTGTTCCAGCGACTTCTCAAGCACGGAGTTTTCATATTTCACATTCAAGCCGACAATGTGCAGGGTTTTTCCTGCCCAAGTCACTGAAATTTCCACGCCGGGAATAAACAAAATGCCATGTGCATGGGCTGCAGCTTTGGCGCGGGCCAAGCCACCCACTTCGTCGTGATCAGTCAGCGACCAAACCTGAACACCCGCAGCAGCTGCCCGAGCTGCAAGCTCCTCAGGGCTTAGCGTGCCGTCAGACACGGTGGAATGGCAATGCAAATCCGCATTGATTTGATAGGGATCATCCCAAGACAAGGCAGGTCGAACCCCTGCCCCCGCCTCACTGATATTGCTAATCACCTGCTGACTCAACACTTCCGCCACCTTCTCACCTACCGATTCATTCACCTAATTTACTCCATTCAATGGCTTTTCACTTGCTCTAATTCCAAGTGATACAACCAAGCCAATTCCGCTTCAGAAAACCCTGCCTGCCTTCTTGCTTCAAAATTAAATGGCGACCTAGGCTTGGGCGACAAATATTGCTCAAGGCAATTTTCAAAAGCAGATATCGGATCGACCCCTGATTGTTGACATAGTTCATTAAACCAGCGATTGCCAATGGCCACATGACCAATTTCATCCCGCAAAATAATGTCAAGCACTGCTGCGCTGGCAGAGTCTCCCGCCGCATCCAGTTTTTGACGAATAGACGGCGAAACATCCAGCCCCCGCGCCTCCAATAAACGTGGCACCAATGCCAACCTTGCCAACAAGCTGTCCTTGGTTTTCTCGGCCATTTGCCACAGGCCGTCGTGGGCAGAATAATCCCCGTACTTGATGCCGTAAGCGCCCATCCGCTCACACAGCAGGCTGTGATGGTAAGCCTCCTCTTGTGCCACTTTCAGCCAATCCAAATAGAACTCAGCAGGCATACCGTGGAAGCGCACAATCAAATCCAAAGCCAGGTTAATCGCATTGAATTCAATATGGGCCAAGGCATGAAGCAACATCCCACGGCCCTTTGGGGTAGAAACTGGCCCGTGCGGTACATTTCGGGGTTGGGTCAACAAAGGTGCGTCAGGCCTACCCATTGCCGCCTCTAAACGTGACTCACCATCGATTTGAGGAAACAAATGGGGTTCAGTCGAGCCTGCCCAATTTAAATCACCAAGCCCAAAAGTAAGCTCAACTTTACGTTTGGGACATTTTTCTGACAATGCTAAGCGAGCCAGCTCCCTTAAATGTCGGGATTTGTCTGCTTGATTTGTCTCATCAAAATTGGTGGGGTGGGTCATCTGACTGCTAAGCGCTTGCTGAGAGGATTACACTCAGCGTATTCTAAAGTCAAAGCCAGCACAATTAGACAGAAAATCAGGAGAACAAGAAGTGGCAGTTTATAAAATCGAAGATCACACCCCGCAAATTGACCCCAGCGCTTATGTGGCCGAGATGGCCAGCGTCATTGGCAAGGTTCAAATGGACGAAGACACCTCCATTTGGGACGGTGCAACCATTCGGGGCGACAATGAGTTGATTCATATTCAAGCGGGCACCAACATTCAGGAAGGCGCAGTCCTTCACACCGACATCGGTTTACCAATGACCATCGGCAAAAATGTAACCGTGGGGCACCAAGCCTGCCTGCACGGGTGCCAAGTTGGCGAGGGCAGCTTAATTGGTATCCGTTCTGTTGTTCTGAACGGTGCGAAGATCGGAAAAAACTGTATCATCGGCGCCGGCTCGCTGGTGACTGAAGGCAAAGAAATCCCTGACCGGTCTTTGGTGATTGGATCACCCGGTAAGGTGGTGCGCACCCTAAGCGACGAAGAAGTTGCAATGATGATCAATGCCCAGTTTTATGTACTGAAAGCCAAGCTATTTAAAGAAAAACTCGTGAAAATTTCAGATTGAAACCACTACTTTTGGCCACATCGACCATGGAAGACAAACTGAAAACCTTGTTGTTCGAATCTGCAGCCTGCAGGGCTCAACTGATTCGACTCGACAAAACCTGGCAAAAAATTCTGTCGCACAATGAATACCCAGCTGCAGTCACTCGACTGTTGGGTGAATTGGTGGCAGCCAGCGCCCTACTCTCTGCTTCACTGAAGTTTGAGGGTTCGCTGGTTCTTCAAATTCATGGGGATGGCCCAGTCAAGCTGCTTGTGGCTGAATGCAATAGTCAGCTCGGCCTTCGCGCCACGGTCAAACTTGTCGAAAATTCAGTGGTTGAAGACAACATCAGTTACCAAGAGCTTCTGAACGCGCATGGTAAAGGCCGATTTGTTTTGGTTTTGGACCCCAGCAACCGCTTGCCCGGTCAGCAGCCCTACCAAGGCATCGTGTCTTTGGCGGGCAATTCTGTGGCTGACTCACTTGAGGATTACATGCGCAGCTCCGAACAATTGGAGACCCGTCTGCAACTGTATTCCAACAACCAAACCGTTTCCGGCGTGTTGCTTCAGCAAATGCCTCTGGATGGTGGCCACGGTGTAAAAAACCATGATGTGGATGGTTGGGGCCGCTTGAACATGTTGACCCAAACCCTCAAAAGCGAAGAGGCTTTGAGCGCTGACTTAGATACGATTGCGAATCGACTGTTCTGGGAGGAAAAGCCAATTGTGCTGTCTGAGCGGGAAAGTCATTTCCACTGCACCTGCTCACGCAAGAAGGTTGAAAAAATGTTGTTCAGTTTGGGTAAAACCGAAATTGATGATGCCCTGAATGAGCAAGAAAACATCCACGTGCATTGCGATTTTTGCAATTCGTCCTATATTTTTACAAAGCCACAATGTGAGAAGTTGTTTGCTCGGGACGAGGAACTGGACCCAATCGACCCAGACTTGGACCATGCCATGGAAGACCCACTCAAAGACCTTTCACGCGATGGGAAGCCGCCTACACTGCATTAATCAGGCTTGGGGTTTGCAATCTGCGGCTTGGGCATTTTGTCGCCCATAATTGAGGCATTGGGGTGGTCGGCGGGCATGTTTTTGGGATCAACCAATTGGATGAATAGCTCGCCTTCTTTCACCATTCCGAAATCGTGACGCGCGCGTTCTTCAACAGCCTCAAACCCTTCAGACAAGCTACCCACATCACCTTGTAACTGCTGATTTCGAAGTCGCAGGGAATCATTGATTTGATTCTGCTCAGTCAATTGATTTTCAAGCTCTTTCACGCGAAATACCCCACCCTTGCCAAACCAGAGCGGGTACTGGAGCAACACAAGCAAAGTGACAAGTATGGAGGTGATGACTTTTGGAGGCATAGAACAAGGCCCTACCAAAGCAGGGCCTCATATTACGAATCAATCAAGGTTGTAGAACGCAGCCCGACCTGGGTAATAAGCGATATCGCCCAAATCCTCTTCAATGCGCAGCAACTGGTTGTACTTGGCCATGCGGTCAGAACGGCTCATCGAACCGGTTTTGATTTGCATCGCATTCATACCCACAGCAATGTCTGCAATCGTTGAGTCTTCTGTTTCACCAGAACGATGGGAAATTACAGCCGTGTAGCGTGCACGCTTGGCCATTTCAATGGCAGCGAAAGTTTCTGTCAAAGTACCAATCTGGTTAATCTTGATCAGGATGGAGTTACCAATGCCCTTCTCAATGCCTTCTTTCAAAATTTTGGTGTTGGTCACAAACAGGTCATCACCCACCAACTGAACTTTGCGGCCCATCAGCTTGGACAAATAAGCCCAGCCTTCCCAATCGTTTTCAGCCATTCCATCTTCAATGCTGATGATGGGGTACTTGTCGCACCAGCTTTGCAGCAGGTGAGCAAATTCTTGTGAAGTCAGGCTTAAGCCTTCACCGTGCAAGTTGTACTTGCCGTCTTTGTAAAACTCAGAGGCTGCGCAATCCAGACCCAAGGCAATTTGAGTACCGGGTTCGTAACCTGCGGCAACAATCGCGTCGATAATCATTTGGATTGCAGCTTCGTGGTTTTCAACCGAAGGGGCGAAACCCCCTTCATCACCCACGGCTGTGGACATGCCTTTGTCGTGAATGATTTTTTTCAGCGCATGGAACACTTCAGCGCCATAACGCAGAGCTTCACGGAATGTGGGGGCACCCACTGGAAGAATCATCAACTCTTGCAAGTCGAGGTTGTTGTTGGCATGCGCGCCACCGTTGATGACGTTCATCATGGGGACGGGCAAAGACATGCCACCCATGCCACCGAAATAGCGGTACAAAGGCAGACCAGTTTCTTCAGCAGCGGCACGTGCCACAGCCATAGACACAGCCAACATGGCGTTGGCACCCAAACGGGACTTGTTGTCAGTACCGTCTAAGTCGATCAGTGTTTGATCCAGAAACACTTGCTCTTGAGCATCCAAACCCAAAATGGATTCAGAAATTTCAGTGTTGATGTTTTCAACTGCTTTCAGCACGCCCTTGCCCATGTAGCGGGACTTGTCACCGTCGCGCAGTTCCATCGCTTCGCGTGAGCCTGTGGATGCACCAGAAGGCACGGCCGCACGGCCCATTGCACCGCTTTCCAGCAATACATCACATTCAACAGTCGGATTACCGCGTGAATCAATCACCTCACGGCCAATCACATCAACGATTGCGCTCATATGTTCCTCTTAAAAATCAAAATGAATAATTTAAATCGAAATGGGGCTTAGTCGAACTCAGTTAAACTCAGCCAAACTGACTTTCAGCCAAAGGGCCAGATTTCACCAAACGGTCTAGCGCTTGGAGTGTCCTCAGCAAATCTTTCATCATCGGCAATGGCCATGCATTGGGGCCGTCCGACATGGCTTTGGCGGGGTTAGGATGGGATTCCATAAACAAACCGGAAATGCCCACGGCCACCGCGGCTCGTGCCAACACCGGCACAAACTCGCGCTGCCCGCCAGATACAGTGCCTTGCCCACCCGGCAATTGGACGGAATGGGTGGCATCAAACACCACGGGGCAACCCGTGTTGCGCATGATGGCCAAGCTACGCATGTCGGAAACCAGGTTGTTGTAACCAAAGCTTACGCCGCGCTCACACACCATGATGTTTTTGCCATCGCCACCTGCATCAATGGCCGCGCTGCGTGCTTTGTCCACCACGTTGACCATGTCGCCCGGGGCTAAAAACTGGCCCTTTTTGATATTGACCGGCTTGCCACAAGTGGCGACCGCTTCAATAAAATCGGTTTGGCGGCACAAAAATGCGGGCGTTTGCAACACATCCACCACTGAGGCAACAGCAGTGATTTCTTCAATCGCATGCACGTCGGTCAACACATTCACATTCAAGGTTTTTTTCACATTCGCAAGAATGTCCAAACCTTTTTCCATACCCAGTCCACGGAAGCTTTTCCCTGAACTGCGGTTGGCCTTGTCATAGGAGCTTTTGTAGATGAAAGGCACGCCCAACTCTTGGCAAATTTCCTTAAGTTGGCCTGCAGTATCCATCGCCATTTGTTCAGACTCAATCACGCAGGGGCCAGCAATCAGAAAGAATGGCTTGTCCAAGCCGACTTCGAAATCACACAGTTTCATGTTTGCTCTCCCCTGATGAATTAAATGGTTTTATTTTGTTTGTATCCCATCGCAGCCTTTACGTAAGCCAAGAACAAGGGATGACTTTCGCGCGGTGTACTGGTGAACTCTGGGTGAAACTGCACACCCACAAACCAAGGATGATCGGGCAATTCCATCATCTCAGGCAAGTTTTCAGACGGTGTACGTGCTGAAATACGCAAACCTGCTGCCTCCAGTTGAGGTACAAAGTTGTTGTTCACTTCATAGCGATGGCGGTGACGCTCATTGACTTCTGCACCATAAATGCGTGAAGCCAAAGTACCTTGCTGAATGGGTACCCGTTGTGAACCCAAGCGCATGGTACCCCCCAAATCGGAGGACTCATTCCGAGTTTCAACCCGGCCGTCGGCTCCTTGCCACTCGGTGATCAAAGCCACTACGGGCTCTGGGCACTGGCTGTCAAATTCAGTTGAATTGGCTTTGGTCAAACCTGCGCAATGGCGTGCAAACTCAATCACCGCCAATTGCATACCCAAACAAATGCCCAAGTAAGGCACTTTGTTTTCACGAGCAAAGCGAATCGCGGCAATCTTGCCTTCAGTGCCCCGCTTTCCAAAACCGCCAGGTACCAAAATACCGTCCAGCTTTTTCAACTCGTCAGAACCACCAGACTCCAAATCTTCAGAGTCGATGTATTTGATCTGCACTTTGGTGCGTGTGTGTAAACCGGCATGATTCAAGGCTTCGATCAATGACTTATAGGATTCAGTCAAATCGACGTACTTGCCCACCATGCCAATGGTGATTTCCTGCTCGGGGTTTTCCTGCGCATACACAATTTCTGCCCAGCGGGACAGGTCGGCTTTGGGCGCGTTGATTTGCAGCTTTTCCAAAACAATGTCATCAAGCTGCTGCGCTTCCAGCATGGCTGGAATTTTGTAAATGGTGTCTGCATCCCAGACTGAAATAACAGCTTCCAACTGCACGTTGGAGAACATGGAGATTTTGGAACGCTCGTCATCAGGAATACGGCGATCTGCACGGCACAGCAAGGCATCGGGATAAATACCGATTTCGCGAAGCTTTTGCACAGAATGCTGTGTAGGCTTGGTTTTCAACTCGCCTGCAGACGGGATGAAAGGCACCAACGTCAGGTGCACAAAGCAGCAACTGTTGCGGCCCAAGCGCAAACTCATCTGGCGGGCAGCTTCCAGGAAAGGCAAAGACTCAATGTCACCCACCGTACCGCCGATTTCAACAATCGCGACATCGGTTTCGCCACCCCATGCAGCGCTTGCTCCGCGCTCCACAAAGGCTTGAATTTCATTGGTAATGTGTGGAATCACTTGAACGGTTTTGCCCAAATACTCACCACGGCGCTCTTTGCGCAGCACAGATTCGTAAATCTGGCCGGTGGTGAAGTTATTGGCCTTTTTCATCTTGGTGGAGATGAAACGCTCGTAGTGGCCCAAGTCGAGGTCGGTTTCAGCGCCATCTTCCGTGACGAAAACTTCGCCATGCTGGAAAGGGCTCATCGTACCGGGGTCGACGTTGATGTAAGGATCTAACTTAAGCATGGTCACTTTGAGACCACGGCTTTCAAGAATAGCAGCGAGGGAGGCGGCGGCAATGCCCTTACCTAAGGACGAAACCACTCCACCAGTAACAAATACATATTTGGTCATGAGGTGCCAAGCGGCGCTGGGCGCAGTTGGAAACGGGAATTATAACCCGAGGCCGCTCGGCTTTTTAGTAGTAGGACTATTTATTTGAAGCGAAGTTGGCAACCCGTGCTGTTGATGACCTCTTCACGTGTCACTCCGGGGGCCAATTCGGTCACCAGCAAGCCATCATCCGTCACATCCATCACGCACAAATCCGTGATGATGTGTTGAACCACACGCTTGCCAGTCAACGGCAAATTGCATTCAGACAGGATTTTCAGGTCGGTTGTACCGTCCTTTTTGGTCGCCACATGCTCCATCAGCACAATGACACGCTTCACGCCAGCCACCAAGTCCATCGCGCCGCCCATGCCTTTGACCAATTTACCGGGAATCATCCAGTTGGCCAAATCGCCCTTCTCGCTCACCTGCATGGCACCCAGAATCGCCAAATTGATGTGCCCACCCCGAATCATTGCAAACGACTCCGAGCTGGAAAACAACGCTGAACCGGGCAAAGTGGTGATGGTTTGCTTGCCAGCGTTAATCAAATCCGCATCCACGTTCTCATCCAGCGGGAATGGACCAATACCCAGCAGTCCATTCTCGGACTGAAGCATCACTTCGATACCTTCCGGAATGTAGTTCGGCACCAAAGTGGGCAAACCAATGCCCAAATTCACATAAAAACCGTCTTGAAGTTCTTTCGCTGCACGTGCAGCCATTTCATCACGCGTCCATGCCATTTTTATTCTCCTTCTTATGCGTGGGTGGTCACAGTGCGCTTTTCAATGCGCTTTTCAGGGCTGGCATTGAGTACAAGCTTCTGAATGTAAATGCCGGGGGTGTGGATAAAGTGCGGATCCAGCGCACCCAATTCAACAATCTCCTCGACCTCGGCCACTGTAAATTTAGAGGCCATCGCACATTCAGGGTTAAAATTACGCGCCGTCAGGCGGTAAATCATATTGCCGGATGTGTCCGCTTTCCAACCCTTTACCAGCGAAATATCAGCGGTGAGGCTGCGTTCCAGCACATACCACTCGCCATCAATCTGACGGGTTTCCTTGCCATCGGCAATCACAGTGCCATAACCCGTTTTGGTAAAGAAGGCCGGAATGCCCGCCCCGCCAGCCCGCAACTTTTCAGCCAAGGTGCCTTGGGGGGTGAATTCCAATTCCAACTCACCATTCAAATATTGGCGTTCAAATTCCTTGTTTTCACCCACATAGGAGGAAATCATCTTGCGTACCTGACGGGTTTCAAGCAATTTGCCCAAACCAAAGCCGTCTACACCCGCATTGTTTGAAATCACAGTCAGGTTTTTGGCGCCGGACTCTTTAACCGCTTCAATCAGCGCTTCAGGAATACCGCACAAGCCAAAACCACCCACCGCAAGCGTCATACCGTCTTTTAGATGGTTGGCAAGCGCCTCTGCAGCGCTACCCGCAACTTTGTTCATCCCCATGGTGCTTCCTCAAATTATGATTTAGTCAGATCAGCGAATCAGTTTATTATAGTCCAACTTTGCTGCAATGCATCAAATGATAGATTTACAAGGTAGACATCAAGAATTACTTTTTCCGCAAAATTACACTAAGCTTACGGCTTAAAATAAGGGTGACTCCCCATTTCGGGCGAGAAGGATAGACAGAGCGAGGGACTCATGTGCCCTTGCATCATAGGAGACAGATTCAATGTCTGACGTCGAACGTGACATGATGGAATACGATGTCGTAGTCGTGGGTGGCGGCCCTGCCGGGCTTTCCACTGCGATTAGGCTCAAGCAACTGGCCGCAGAAAAAGGTCAGGAAATCAGCGTGGTTGTGCTGGAGAAAGGCTCCGAGGTCGGTGCCCACATCCTTTCCGGCGCGGTGATGGACCCCATTGCCCTGAACGAACTGTTCCCAGACTGGAAAGAACGCGGCGCCCCACTCAATACAGAGGTGGTTGAAGACCAATTCTTGTTTTTGACCGAGAAATCAGCCTCCAAGGTGCCTAACTTTCTACTGCCCAAGTGCTTTCAGAACCATGGCAACTATGTGATCAGCTTGGCCAATGTGGTTCGCTGGTTGGGTGAACAAGCTGAAGCCCTAGGCGTGGAAGTGTTCCCCGGCTTTGCTGCCGCAGACATCATTTACGATGATAAAGGCGCTGTGAAAGGCGTAGTCACCGGTGACATGGGTATCGGCAAAGATGGTGAGCGCACTCATGCTTACCAGCCGGGCATGGAACTGCATGGCAAATACACCATTTTTGCAGAAGGTGCGCGCGGCCACTTGGGCAAACGCCTGATGGAAAAATACCGCCTAAATGACGGTCGCGACCCACAAGCCTATGGTATTGGCTTGAAGGAACTGTGGGAAATTGACCCGAAGATGCACAAACCTGGCTTGGTCATCCACACCGGTGGTTGGCCCCTGGACAACAGCACCTACGGCGGTTCATTCCTGTATCACCTTGAGAACAATCAGGTTGCAGTGGGTTTTGTGGTGGGCTTGTCCTACGAAAACCCCTGGCTGTCGCCATTTGAGGAATTTCAACGCTACAAAACCCATCCTGAAATTCGCAAATATTTCGAAGGCGGCAAACGCATTTCTTATGGTGCGCGCGCTATTACTGCCGGTGGTTTGATGTCGCTGCCCAAGCTGGTGTTCCCAGGTGGGGCGCTTGTAGGTTGCGATGCTGGTTTCTTGAACGCATCACGAATCAAAGGCAGCCACGCAGCAATTAAGAGCGGCATGCTGGCAGCCGAAGCCATTTTTGACGCTTTGGCTCAAGACCGTGCACAGGACGAATTGGATGCTTATCCCAAAGCATTCCATGATTCTTGGTTGTTTGATGAGCTTTACAAAGCACGCAACTTCAAACAGTGGATGGCCAAAGGTTTGTACACTGGCACCATGATGGTCGGTTTGGAACAAAAGGTTTTTGGTGGCAAAGTGCCTTGGACGTTGCACCACAAGCACGCGGATCACGAATGCTTGCGCCCTGCTTCTGAGTTCCAACCCATTCAGTACCCAAAGCCTGATGGCAAAATCACATTCGACCGCTTGAGTTCTGTGTTTATTTCAAACACAAACCATGAGGAAAACCAGCCTGCACACCTTACATTAAGGAATGCAAGCGTACCAGTAGACATTAACCTGACTACCTATGCTGGCCCAGAAAGCCGCTATTGCCCGGCTGGTGTTTACGAGTACATCAAAACTGAGGAAGGCAAAGACCAATTGCAGATCAATGCACAAAACTGCGTGCACTGCAAAACATGCGACATCAAAGACCCCACACAAAACATCGTGTGGGTTGTGCCTGAAGGTGGCGGTGGACCAAACTACCCGAACATGTAATTCGTGAAGAACTAATTCATAAAATTACAGTTCGTAAAAAAACCCCGACAGATTCAAAAAATCAGTCGGGGTTTTTTATTGTTGGATCGAAAGATAGAGCTTTTGCTTGGGTGAACTAAGCCAGCTGAATTGGGCCCAATAAGTTAGGCTCTAACCACGGGCGACCGCCACAAAAACCGGTACACAAAGCCAGGGTATGCAAAAACCAGAAACAAGCAAAAGGTTAAAGCAAAAAACTCCCAGCGCTGCGGATGCACAACACCCAAGGAGGATTCGATCATTACCCCGATTCCTCCAGCAATGCCATAACCAATCAAAATTTCCACAACCCGAATCCAACCTGTTTTGACCTTTAGCTTTATCACGCCAAACATCCGTGAAGACACAAAAGGCAGATTGGCCGCTACAACGGCTATCAAAACAATCAGGACACGAGCCAAATCTTCGTTCAAATCAACCTGCCCAAATCAACCAGCCAATGAGCGCTGAATCACATCAAAACACAGGGCCATCAGTGGGGCTGGAAGCAAACCAACCACAACAACACCGAAGCCATTCAAGCCCAATACTGCTTTGGCATCCACAGCCATCAACACCTCACCCGTTGCGCCTTCTGGCGCATCGAAGTACATGGTTTTGACAATACGAATGTAATAGAACGCACCAATCAAACTCATCATGACTGCGTACACAGCAATCCAGAGCATGTCTGCGGCCAACAAAGACTTAAGCACCGACAGCTTGGCTGCAAAACCCACCATGGGAGGAATACCCGCCAGTGAGAACATCAGCAGTAACATCACCAAAGCCAGCCAAGGCGAGCGTTTGTTCAAGCCTTTCAAGTCTGAAATATTTTCTACTTCAATGCCTTTGGTGGACATCACCATGATCACACCGAAAGTACCCAATGTAGTCAATACATAAGTCACTGTGTAGAACATGGCAGAGCTATAGGCCTGAGCCGCATTGGCGGTGTCATTGTTCACCACGCCAGACAACATGCCCAAAAGCATGAAGCCCATTTGCGAAATTGTAGAAAAGCCCAACATTCGTTTGAAATTGGTTTGTGCAATCGCAGCCAAATTGCCTATTGCCAAAGACAACACCGCCAACACCATCAGCATCTGTTGCCATTCCATGGCCACAGCCAATAGGCCATCCACCAACAGGCGCATCATCATTGCAAATGCTGCCAGTTTTGGAGCACCACTGATCAACAAGGTGGCAATCGAGGGTGAGCCTTCATACACATCAGGCACCCACATGTGGAAGGGAACAACACCCAGCTTAAAGGCCAGGCCTGCCACCAAAAACACCAAACCAAATACAAAAATAATGTTGTTGGCATTGGTAGACACACTGGCGCGCGCAATTTCGCCCAAGTCCAGCGAACCTGTTGCGCCGTAAATCATCGACATGCCGTACAACAAGAAACCAGAGGCCAAGGCGCCCAACACAAAGTATTTCATGGCTGCTTCAGTGGCCTTCACGTCATCACGACGCATGGCAACTGCTGCATACAATGACAGGGATAGCAATTCAACGCCCAGATAAATCAGCAAGAGATTGTTGGCTGAAATCATGATCATCTGGCCCAACAGCGAGAACAGCACCAAAGCATGAAGCTCGCCTTTGAACATGTCACGGTCTTTGGCGTAGCTTGTACCCACAATCAAAGTAAAGGCGACTGCCAGTGCTGAAAAACCTTTCAGGGCCAAGGCCATACCGTCACTGACATAGGTGTTGTGGAATGTAACTTGAGTGGCAGCACCAGACACTTGGGACAGGCAGTACACACCCAAACCAATACAGAACAACACAACAATATTGTGCAACAGGGGAAGAATTCGACCCTTGGTCACGCTGTCTGCAATCAAGAATGCGCAAGCAAACAGCGACAGTGCGATTTCAGGAAGAGCGAGTGAAAAATTCAGTTGATCCACGGACTTTCCTCAATTAAAGCTTGGACTGGGCCACATGCTGAAGCAATGCTTCAACGGAGACCTGCATAACATCGGTGAATGGCTTTGGATACAAACCCATGGCCATAACGAAAATTGCTAGACCAGCCAGCATGACGAACTCACGACCATTGATGTCGGTGAGGTCTTTCACATGGTCGTTGGCCACTTTGCCGAACACCACCCGCTTGTACATCCACAAGGAATACGCAGCACCGAAAATCAGCGTGGTGGCAGCCAGTGCGCCAATCCAGAAGTTGTATTTGACTGCGGCCAGAATAACCATGAACTCACCCACAAAACCACTGGTTGCGGGCAAACCCGAGTTGGCCATCGCAAACAGAAGGAAGAAAGCTGCGAATTTGGGCATGGTATTGGCTACGCCACCGTAGGCAGAAATTTCGCGGCTGTGTACACGGTCATACAAAACGCCGATACACAAAAACATGGCGGCAGAAATAAAACCGTGAGAAATCATCTGAACCAAAGCGCCTTGTACGGCCAAATCGGAGAAGATGAAAAAACCGAGAATCACAAAACCCATGTGGGCAATGGATGAATAAGCAACCAGCTTCTTCATGTCTTTCTGAACCAAAGCCACCATGCCAATGTAAACCACGGCAATCAGCGACAAGGTAATCATGAAGCCGGCCAACTCATGGCTCGCATCGGGTGCGATGGGCAAAGACAAACGCAAGAAGCCATAGCCACCCAACTTCAGCATAATGGCAGCCAACACCACAGAACCGCCAGTCGGGGCTTCCACGTGGGCATCAGGCAACCAAGTGTGAACAGGCCACATCGGCACCTTCACCGCAAACGCCATCAAGAACGCCAAGAAGATCAAAACCTGTTCGGTCAAATCGAGTGGCAGCTTATGCCAAGCAGCGATCTCAAAAGTACCTGATTGGGACTGCAAATACACAATTGCAACCAAAGTCAGCAATGAACCCATCAAGGTGTACAAGAAGAACTTGAACGCGGCATAAATACGGTTTGGACCACCCCATACACCCACGATGATGTACATCGGAATCAAAGTGGCTTCAAAGAAGACGTAAAACAGCAAGCCATCCAACGCAGCGAAAACACCGATCATGACGCCAGAGAGAATCAAGAACGCGGCCATGTACTGGGCCACTTTTACCTCAATCACTTCCCATGCTGCAATCACCACAAATATGGTGATTAACGCAGTCAAAATCACGAACCAGACGGACAGACCATCTACACCCAGGCGATAGGAAGCGCCAAAAGCCTCAATCCACGGCAAGGTTTCGGTGAACTGAAAAGCAGCAGTTGAGGAATCAAAGCCAAAATACAAAGGCAAGGTGACCAAGAAGCTGACCACTGCAGCCACCAATGACAAACCGCGAGTAGCTGCTGCATTTTTATCATTGCCAAACGACATGATGAGCACGCCGAAAGCAATGGGCAACCAAATTGCCAGACTTAGATAAGGAATATTGTTATGCATCGATATGATCCAAATGTAAGGACTTCAGCCCAGCCTTAGTATTTCAAAGAAACGAACGCGATGACCATGGCAAGTACGCCGAGAATCATGGCAAATGCATAGTGATAGATGAAACCGCTTTGAGCGAATCTCACCAATCCAGACACCATGCCTACCAGCCTCGCACTGCCATTCACCAGAAGACCATCGATCAAAATACGGTCACCCACCTGCCAAAGCAACTGCCCCAAGCCGCGAGCGCCGCCAGCAAACACCACTTCGTTGAACTTGTCCATGTAGTACTTGTTGTCCAACAAAGTATGAATGGGCTTCAAGAACTTCATGAACGCCGCAGGAATTGCCGGTACAAACAAATAGCAAACAGCCGCTGCAACCACACCACCCAAAGCCAGCCAGAAAGGCAGCGTCGAGAAGGCATGCATTCCCATTGCTGCAGCACCATGGAACTCTTCAGCAAACGTAGCCAGTGCAGTGTGCTGCGGTGCAATCGTGATTACACCTTTGAAGAACTCACCGAACACCATCGGTTCAATCGCGATGTAGCCGATAATCACCGAAGGAATTGCCAGCAAAATCAAAGGCAGTGTTACAACCCAAGGTGATTCATGCGGTTTGAACGGCCCGTGATGGCCGTGTCCATGATCATCATGGGCATGGTCGTCGTGAGCATTATCGTGGTGCGGGTCATGCGGCATTTGGTCGTAACGCTCTTTGCCGTGGAAAACCAAAAAGTACATACGGAAAGAATAGAACGCCGTAATGAACACACCAGCAATCACAGCAAAGTTTGCAAAACCAGAGGCGGACAAATTGCTTGCGTGCACCGCTTCGATAATACTGTCCTTGGAATAGAAGCCCGCAAAGAATGGGGTACCGATCAAAGCAAGCGAACCAATCAAAGACGTGATCCAAGTGATTGGCATGTGCTTCCACAGACCACCCATGTAGCGCATGTCTTGGTTGTGATGCATTCCCATAATCACAGAGCCTGCACCCAAGAACAACAAGGCTTTGAAGAAAGCATGTGTCATCAAGTGGAAGATCGCGATGGGGTAAGCAGACACACCCAATGCAACAGTCATGTAGCCCAACTGGGACAATGTGGAATAGGCCACCACACGCTTAATGTCATTCTGGATAATGCCCAAAAAGCCCATAAACAAAGCGGTGATTGAACCAATAACCAAAATGAAATTCAACGCAATGTCTGACAACTCAAACAGAGGGGACATACGTGACACCATGAAGATACCGGCGGTCACCATGGTTGCAGCATGAATCAGAGCGGAGATCGGTGTTGGGCCTTCCATGGAATCGGGCAGCCACACATGCAGAGGAAATTGTGCTGACTTACCCATTGCACCAATAAACAGGCAAATGCAGGCAACAGCCAGAAGTGGCCAGTCGGTGCCAGGGAAAGTTGCTGCAGCCAACACATCAGCCTTGGCAAACACTTCCGTGTAGTTCATGGAGCCTGCATAAGCCAACACCAAACCAATGCCTAAAATGAAGCCAAAGTCACCCACACGGTTGACCAAAAAAGCCTTCAAATTGGCGTGTACAGCGGTTGGCTTTGTGTACCAAAAACCAATCAGCAAATATGAAACCAAGCCCACTGCTTCCCAGCCGAAGAACAACTGAAGGAAGTTATTGGACATCACCAGCATCAACATGCTGAAAGTAAACAGGGAGATGTAAGCGAAAAAGCGCTGATAACCCTCGTCTTCATGCATGTAGCCGATGGTGTAGATGTGCACCATCAAGGACACGGAGGTCACAACCAACATCATGGTAGCGGTCAGCGTGTCAATCAGGAAACCGACTTCAAACTTCAGGCTACCAATGACCGCCCATTCATACAATGTGCCGTTGAAGGTATTACCTTCCATCACATCCATAAACACCATGATGGAAGCAATCAAAGAAATTGCTACACCCGCGATGGTGACGGTGTGGGCCCCTGCCCGACCGATTTGTTTGCCGAAGAAGCCTGCCAATATACAGCCCACCAACGGGGCGAAAGGCACGATGAGATACAAAGGATTCATTCGCTTACCCCTTCAACTGATCTAGATCTTCAACATTGATGGAATTCAGATTGCGGAACAGCACAACCAGAATGGCCAAACCGATTGCAGACTCTGCAGCGGCCACCGTCAAGATGAAGAAAACGAACAATTGACCTGAGAGGTCTCCAAGATAATGAGAAAAAGCGACGAAGTTGATGTTTACCGCCAGAAGCATCAGCTCAATGGCCATCAACAAAATAATCAAGTTTTTGCGGTTCAAAAAGATACCGATCACACTGATTGAAAAAAGTATGGCGCCAAGTACGAGATAGTGCGCGAGAGAAATCATTTGTTCTTATTCCTAGTCCAGGTTACTGACCGCTTTTTGTTTGCTTGCGGTCTACGTCGGCGGCCATGCTCACAATCTTCAAACGGTCACGGCTTTTCACGCGAACCTGTTCAGAAGGAGTTTGGGACTTGGTGTCTTTGCGTTTGCGCAATGTGAGTGCAATAGCAGCAACCATCGCAACCAACAGAATCAAAGCGGCCACTTCGAAGGGGTACAAATACTCGGTAAATAGCAATTTACCCAATGCCAGTGTGTTGTCCTGCGGTTGCGCAGGTGCCGCCGCAGACTGTGGGTCCCAGAATCCACGGAGCAAGATGACCGACATCTGAAACGCGATCAAGGAACCCACAATGGTTGCAACCGGCAAGTTCTTCCAGAAACCTGCACGTATTTTGTCCATATTCAGGTCAACCATCATGACCACGAAAAGGAAAAGCACCATCACCGCGCCAACATACACCAGCACCAGCGAGATGGCCAAAAACTCGGCTTCCAACAACATCCACAATGCAGAGGCTGAGAAAAATGCAAGCACCAGAAACAAGGCCGAGTGAACGGGGTTACGAGCTGTAATTACCCGCAAGCTGGCTAAAACCAGAATGGTGGCAAAAACGTAGAAAAATCCAGTAATGGCGTTCATGAGAATGATTCGTTTTGATTATTCGATTATCGGTATGCAGCGTCGGCTTGGCGATTCGCGGCAATGTCGGTCTCATAACGGTCACCGACCGCAAGCAACATCTCTTTGGTGAAGTACAAGTCCCCGCGTTTCTCGCCGTGGTATTCATGAATATGCGTTTCCACAATTGAATCCACTGGGCAAGACTCTTCACAGAATCCGCAGAAAATGCATTTCGTCAAATCGATGTCATAACGGGTGGTACGGCGTGAGCCATCTGCCCGCTGCTCTGATTCGATGGTAATCGCCATGGCCGGGCACACTGCTTCACACAGTTTGCAGGCGATGCAACGCTCTTCGCCATTTGCGTAGCGGCGTAATGCATGCAGGCCACGGAAGCGTGGTGACATCGGTGTTTTTTCCATCGGGTACATAATCGTAATACCCGGGCTGAACATGTACTTCATTGTCAACGCCATGCCTTTCAGCATTTCACGCAACAGAAGACTCGACAGGAAATCCTTGATCATTTGAAACATGGTAGCTCTCTATTATTTCCAGATGTTCCAGGGGGTTTGCATCCAACCGGCGACAAACACCAGCCAAACCAGGGTCAACGGAATAAATACTTTCCAACCCAGACGCATAATCTGGTCATAGCGATAACGCGGGAATGAAGCGCGGAACCACACGAAGAATGACACCATAATGAATGTCTTCAAGCCCAACCAGATCCAACCGGGAATCCATGTGAATGGAGCAAAGTCAACCGGAGCAGACCAGCCACCCAAAAACATCACAGCGGCCAGGCAAGACAGCAAAATCATGTTGGCGTATTCAGCCAAGAAGAAAATGGCAAAGCTCATGCCTGAATATTCCACCATGTGACCGGCAACAATCTCAGATTCGCCTTCCACCACGTCAAACGGATGACGGTTGGTTTCAGCCACAGCTGAAATCATGTAAATCACAAACAGTGGCAGCAGCGGCAACCAGTTCCAGGACAGGAAGGTCAATCCCATGTCGGCAAACTGGCCTTTCAACTGAACATTCACAATTTCAGTGATATTCAAACTGCCTGTTACCAACAGCACCGTCACCAGCACAAAGCCAATTGCCAACTCATAGGAAACCATTTGAGCGGAGGCGCGCATTGCAGCCAGGAACGCGTACTTGGAATTGGAGGCCCAACCCGCGATGATGACGCCATACACTTCAAGTGAGGTGATCGCCATCAAATACAGCAAACCTGCATTGACGTTGGCCAACACCGTGTCCGGACCGAAAGGCATCACAGCCCAAGCGGCAAGCGCGGGCATAATAGTCATCATCGGTGCAATAATGAACAGGCCTTTATTGGCATTGGTCGGCACGATGATTTCTTTAAACATCATCTTAACGGCATCCGCGATCGGTTGCAGCAAGCCAAATGGTCCAACATGGGAAGGGCCTTTACGGATATGCATCCAGCCGATCATTTTACGTTCCCAATAAGTGAGATACGCAACCAAGCCCAACAAGGGCAAGGTGATGACCATAATCTTAATCAAGGTCCAAACTGGCATCCACACTGGGCCCAGCAAGTCAGAGCCGAAGTTATAGATCAAATCCACCGGTGAACTCATGCTTGCACCTCAGCCGTGCTCAATACGGCCACAGTCACGCTGCCGAATCTTGAATTCAAGTTCAATGTCTCCTTGCGACCATTCGCCACCAAAATCACATGGTTTGCCACTTGTTTGTTCAACCCGATTACAGCTTCCACCACGCCGCCTTGCGAATCAGTCACACGCACCGTGTCACCTGCGTTGGCACCCAGTGCTTTCAAGGTGTCAGCATTGGCCTGCAAACAGGGTGCTTTTGCAGCTTTGGTAGCCTGCAGGGATTCTGCGCGGCGCACCAATGAATCGCTTTGATAAATTGGGGCATATGCAGCAAGTTGCAAACCGGGGCTCAAGACTTGAGCCGCAATTGCGGATGTTGCTGTGACTGCAGAACCCAAATGGCTTGCCAAATCAGCTGGCAGCGCCGCTTTCAGCACGTCTTCCGAGCTATTGAACTCAAAGCCATCCAATTGCAGCAAATTGCCCAACACGCGTAAAACTTTCCAGCCCGGACGAGACTCACCCAATGGGCGAACCGTGGCTTTGAAAGTTTGAGGCGTTCCAGCGATGTTAATGAATGTGCCAGAGGTTTCAGTTTGAGGGCACAGTGGCAAAATCACATCGGCGTATTCTTTTGCAGCACCGACAAACGCTGTGACCGACACCACAAACTCAGAAGCCTTGAGTGACTCAATGGCTTTGGCACCGCTTAGGGAATCGAACTCAGGTTCATTGCCAAACACCACCACAGCCTTGCGTGGCGCAGACAAAATGCCCTGCGCACACAAACCATCATGGCTTGCAGCATGCGTACCTGCAACAAATCCACCTACCCAGTTGGCACCATCACCCAAAAAGCCCAAGCGAGCACCTTTGGCATCAGCCACAGCCTTGGCTTTGGTAATAAGCTCAGCAGCATTGGGAGCCATCAGCGCTTGCTGACCTATCAATACAAACTTGATACCATCAGCGGAAGACAGTGCCGCGGAAACATCTGAACCATCCAACGCAGCAAGCCAATCGGAAGGGGCCGCTGCAATCACCTTGGCTTTGGGAATGTGCGGGTCATTCAAACCAGAAGTGATCAAAGTCACGGGCATACCATGCTTTGAAGCTTGACGAATGCGGTTGGCCAGCAAGGGTTGGTCGTTGCGCAAATCAGCACCCACTACAACCACGCCCACCGCATTGGCCAGCTCATCGATTGAGCCTGCCAGCGAAGGCACTGAACCCTGCAGTTTCAAACCAGCAGCGTGACGCAGGCCCGAGTCAATACTTGTGGAACCGATACCGCTGGCCAAGGCCTTCAGCAGAAACAGCTCTTCCAGTGTTGAATTGGGTGAGGCCAAAAATGCAATCTGATTCAGGTCCAGAGACTCGCGACGGGCTCTCTTCAAGCCTTCCATCACCACGTTCAGTGCAGTTTGCCAGTCTGTGTTGACCCACTGATCGCCCTTCTTGATCATGGGCACGGACACTCGATCTTTGGCATCCAAACCTTCATAACTGAAGCGATCGCGGTCAGAAATCCAGCATTCGTTCACGCCTTCGTTGTCTTGCGGCACAACGCGCATGACTTTGTCATTCTTCACCTGAACAACCACATTGGAACCCAAGCTGTCATGTGCAGCGATGGATTTGCGACGTGCCATTTCCCAAGTACGAGCGTTGTAGCGGAAAGGCTTGGATGTAAGTGCACCCACCGGGCACAGGTCAATCATGTTGCCCGACAACTCGGAGTCCACAGAATTGCCAACAAAACTCAAAATCTCGGAATGCTCACCGCGATTGGCCATGCCCAATTCCATGTTGCCAGCAATTTCCTGACCAAACCGAACGCAACGTGTGCAATGAATGCAACGGCTCATTTCCTGAGCAGACACCAACGGGCCGATGTCCTTAAAGAACACAACACGCTTCTCTTCCTTGTAACGGGAAGTCACTCCACCGTAACCCACAGCAAGATCTTGCAATTGGCACTCACCACCTTGGTCGCAAATTGGGCAATCCAAAGGATGGTTGATCAGCAAAAACTCCATGACTGATTTTTGTGCCTGAACAGCTTTCTCAGACTGGGTGCGCACGATCATGCCATTGGATACAGGCGTTGCGCAGGCAGGCAAAGGCTTGGGAGCCTTTTCTACCTCAACCAGACACATACGGCAGTTTGCCGCGATAGAAAGCTTCTTGTGGTAGCAAAAGTGCGGCACATAGCTGCCAGCTTTTTGAGCGGCATCCATGAGCATACTGCCCTCAACCACTTCTACCTTTTTACCGTCAATCTCGAGTTCGACCATTTGTTTCAACCCACCCAGCGAGCCAGGCCTTATCAGTATGAATTAGCAATATGAATTAGACGTATGCAGGAACAATGCAAGACTTGTGTGTGATGTGGTGTTCAAACTCATCACGGAAGTGCTTGATGAACGCACGAACAGGCATTGCTGCCGCATCACCCAAAGCGCAAATCGTGCGCCCCTGAATGTTGTCGGCAATCGAGTTCAGCATATCCAGATCTTCGGGTCGACCATGGCCGTGTTCAATACGATCCATGATTCGATACAACCAGCCTGTGCCTTCACGACAAGGCGTGCACTGGCCACAACTTTCTTCGTAATAGAAGTAAGACAAACGCAGCAGGGATTTGACCATGCAACGAGTCTCGTCCATGACGATGACAGCGCCTGAACCCAACATAGAACCCGCTTTCGCAATCGAGTCGTAGTCCATATCGGTAGCCAGCATGATGTCGCCGGGCAGCACAGGCATGGACGATCCACCAGGGATCACAGCCTTGCACTTGCGGCCACCTTTCATTCCACCAGCCAATTCAAGCAACTTGGCGAAAGGTGTGCCCAATGGAATTTCGTAGTTACCGGGGCGCTCCACGTCACCGGAAATTGAGAAAATCTTGGTGCCGCCATTGTTGGGCTTACCCAACTCCAGGAACCAATCACCACCGTTTTGGATAATGAAAGGCACCGCTGCAAAGGTTTCAGTGTTGTTGATGGTTGTCGGCTTGCCGTAGATACCATAAGAGGCGGGGAACGGCGGTTTAAAGCGCGGCTGCCCTTTCTTACCTTCAATGGATTCGATCAACGCAGTTTCTTCACCACAAATGTATGCGCCATAGCCTTGATGTGCATGCAGTTGGAAAGAAAACTTGGAACCCATGATGTTATCGCCTAGGTAACCCGCAGCACGAGCCTGCTCTAGCGCTTCTTCAAAGCGCTCATAGGTTTCCCAAATTTCACCATGAATGTAGTTATAACCCACCGTGATGCCCATGGCATAAGCAGCAATGGCCATGCCTTCAATCACGGAATGGGGGTTGTAACGCAGAATGTCTCGGTCTTTGAACGTACCGGGCTCGCCTTCGTCGGAGTTACAGGCCAAATACTTTTGACCAGGAAACTGACGGGGCATAAAGCTCCATTTCAAGCCGGTGGGAAAACCTGCGCCACCGCGGCCACGCAAAGCCGACTTTTTAACTTCAGCAATGACGTCTTCTTGAGAGATACCCTCTTCCAGAATTTTGCGAAGGGCCTTGTAGCCACCACGCGCTTCGTAACCTTTGAGATCCCAGTTCTTGCCGTCCAAGCCGGCCAAGATGACTGGATTGATGTGACGATCGTGTAAGCAAGTCATAGCTTCATACCCCCACTAAGCTCCTTATTCAACTCATCTATCAGCGCGTCGATTTTGTCATTACTCATAAAGCTGCACATGCGGTGGTTGTTCACCAACATCACGGGAGAATCACCGCAAGCACCCATGCACTCACCCTCTTTCAGGGTGAAGCGGCCATCTGCAGTGGTCTCGTTGTAGCCAATTCCCAGCTTCTTTTTCAGGTATTGGGCAGCATCATTTCCATGGGTCAATGCGCAAGGCAAATTGGTACAAATAACAAGCTTGTATTTGCCCACAGGCTTGGTGTCGTACATGTTGTAAAAGGTTGCTACCTCAAAGGCCGCAATTGGGGGAATTTGCAGGTAATTGGCAACTTCCTCAATGGCTTCAGTGGGCAACCAACCCAATTCAACTTGGGCAATGCGCAAACCACCCATTACAGCGGACAACTTTTGGTCAGCTGGGTACTTGGTCAATTCTTTGTCAATCAGGCCGTACGCCTTGTCACTGAACTTCATGCTGAGCATCCAATAATTCTTTAGCGGTCAATTTCACCAAACACAATGTCTTGGGTACCAATGATGGTGACCACGTCAGCCAACATGTGGCCGCGAGACATTTCGTCCAAACCTTGCAGGTGCGCAAAACCCGGAGCCCGAATTTTGAGGCGGTAAGGCTTGTTTGCCCCATCGGCCATCAAATAAATACCGAACTCGCCTTTGGGATGCTCAACCGATGCATAAGCCTCACCCTCGGGCACGTGCATGCCTTCGGTAAACAATTTGAAGTGGTGAATCAATTCTTCCATATTGGACTTCATGTCCACACGCTTAGGAGGCGACACTTTGTGGTTGTCGCTCATCACTGGGCCTGGGTTTTCACGCAGCCACTTCACGCATTGCTTGATGATGTTGTTGGACTGGCGGAATTCTTCCATGCGGACCAAGTAACGGTCGTAGCAGTCACCGTTGGTGCCGATTGGCACGTCAAAATCCATTTTGTCGTACACTTCATAGGGTTGCTTTTTACGCAAATCCCACGCAATACCCGAACCGCGCAACATAGGGCCCGTAAAGCCCATGGACAAAGCACGCTCAGGCGAAACCACACCCACACCCACCAGGCGCTGCTTCCAAATGCGGTTGTCAGTCAGCAATGTTTCGTACTCGTCCACATACTTGGGGAAACGCTGCGTAAAGTCGTCAATGAAATCGAGCAAAGAACCCTGACGGTTCTTGTTCAAATCAGCAACCTTTTGGGCAGAACGCACCTTAGAAGGCTTGTACTGCGGCATGCGATCAGGCAAATCACGATACACGCCACCTGGACGATAGTAAGCTGCATGTAGGCGCGCGCCCGACACTGCTTCGTAACAATCCATTAAGTCTTCACGTTCGCGGAAGGCATATAGAAACACCGCCATAGCACCCACGTCTAGGCCGTGAGCACCCAACCACAGCAAGTGGTTCAAAATACGGGTAATTTCATCAAACATCACGCGGATATACTGTGCGCGAATGGGTACATCAATGTTCAACAGCTTTTCAATCGCCATGCAATAAGCATGTTCGTTGGCCATCATCGACACGTAATCAAGACGGTCCATGTAAGGCAGCGATTGGATAAAGGTCTTGTGCTCTGCCAACTTTTCAGTGCCACGATGCAACAAGCCAATGTGCGGGTCGGCTCGCTGAACGACTTCGCCGTCCAGCTCTAGCACCAAACGCAACACACCGTGTGCGGCTGGGTGTTGGGGCCCAAAGTTAAGGGTGTAATTTTTGATTTCAGCCATTATTTCACTCCACCGTAGCTCGGCTCACGAATGATGCGCGGCGTAATTTCACGCGGCTCAATCGTGACTGGCTGGTAAACCACACGACCCAACTCGGGGTCGTAACGCATTTCCACATGACCCGACAAAGGAAAGTCTTTGCGGAAGGGGTGCCCGACAAAACCATAGTCGGTCAAAATGCGACGCAAATCAGGATGACCTTCGAACACGATGCCGTACAAGTCAAAAGCTTCACGCTCATACCAGTTGGCTGTGGACCAGATTTCACACACGCTGGCAATGGTTGGGAAATCGTCGTCCAAACAACATACTTTGACGCGTACGCGCTGATTCAGGCTGACGGACAACAAATGTGCAACCACCCAAAAGCGGTTGGAGTCATTCAATTCGTTTTTGTACTCGCTGGTGTCAACACCGCACAAATCGATCAATTGCTGAAATTGCAGCCCTTCAGAATCGCGCAGCAGCACACACGCCTCAGCGTAAGTGGCCGCTTTTAAAACCAAATTCAATTCATTGAATTCAATTTTCGTTGAAACCAAACGGTCGCCCAAAACTTGCTGGGCTCGTTCTTGAATCTTGAGAAGATTGTCAGACATTTTTAACCTCAGCGAGCGATCGTGGAGGTTTGCTTGATTTTGTTCTGCAATTGGAGCAGACCATACATCAAGGCCTCGGCCGTGGGTGGGCAACCCGGTACATAAATGTCCACGGGAATAATGCGATCACAGCCGCGCACTACGGAATAGGAATAGTGATAGTACCCGCCACCATTTGCACAGGAGCCCATGGACAGCACCCAGCGGGGCTCAGCCATTTGGTCATACACTTTTCGCAGAGCGGGGGCCATTTTGTTGCACAGGGTACCCGCAACAATCATCAAATCTGACTGGCGCGGGCTGGGGCGGAATACAATGCCAAAGCGATCCAAGTCATAGCGGCTAGCACCTGCGTGCATCATTTCAACTGCACAGCAGGCCAAACCGAAAGTCATGGGCCAAAGCGAGCCCGTGCGACCCCAGTTAATCAGCTTGTCGGCCGAGGTGGTAATAAAACCTTCGTTCAATACGCCATCGATTCCCATTTCACTACCTACACGTCAACTTAAGTTATTCCCAATCCAGCGCACCGCGGGTCCATTCGTAAATGAATCCGACCACCAGAACCCCAAGGAAAATCATCATGGACCAAAAACCGACGGGACCAATTTCTCGGTACGCCACGGCCCAGGGAAAGAGGAAAGCAATTTCCAAATCAAACAAAATGAACAGAATCGCGACCAAGTAGTAGCGAACGTCAAACTGCATCCGAGCGTCTTCGAAAGCTTCAAATCCGCATTCATAAGGGGAATTTTTTTGATCGTCTGGGCGATGTGGAGCCAAAACACGCCCCACAAGCATTGCGCCTGCACCAACGCCCGCACCCACCAGAATGAACATCAGAATGGGAAAGTAAGATTCGAGATTCACGCCAACTCCCGTGTAAACCCTAAGAAGGATTCAATTGCCCATAAAAAAGCCGGTCGTTCATTACAAAGACCGGCTCTGACTTACTCTTGGTGCCGACGGCGAGACTCGAACTCGCACAGCCTATGGCCACTACCCCCTCAAGATAGCGTGTCTACCAATTCCACCACGTCGGCTACAAATTATTTAGGAATATTCTGAACCGGTGTACCTGCGGGTTGAACCGCTGGATCCACCTGTTTTGTATCAGCAGGGGTTGCCGTTCCCTCTACTGAAGTTTTCGGAATATTCTCCATGACACCTGAGCTGTCTTTGCTCACGTCGGCCCTAGAATAAAAGGCCAAACCCAAGGTGCACAACAGGAAGATTGTAGCACAAACCGCTGTCGCTCTACTCAAAAAATTAGCAGAACCGGTAGCACCAAATAAACTTCCAGATGAGCCTGTACCGAAGGCAGCGCCCATGTCTGCGCCTTTTCCGTGCTGCAACAAGACTAGAATGATAACAGCGATCGATGATAAGACTTGGACTACTGTGAGAATTGTGTGAAAGATCGTCATGATTAATATTTATCCTTTTGCGGCCCGTATTATTCCAGAGAAATCGGACGCTGACAAAGCAGCGCCACCAATCAGGCCACCATCAATGTCGGGTTTTGAAAAAATTTCTTGCGCATTGGCTGGTTTAACACTGCCGCCGTACAAAATTCGTGTGGACTGTGCAACATCCACACCCAAGGCAGCCTGCAATCGCGCACGAATCATTTGGTGCACCTCTTGGGCTTGTTCTGGACTGGCTGTAACACCGGTACCAATGGCCCAAACAGGCTCATAGGCAATGACCAAGGGCCAAGTCCCATTTGTTACAAATTGGGCTGCTTTTTCAATAACGGGATCAAGCTGTGATGCGATCACAGATTCAACCTGCCCAGCCTCACGCTCGGCCAAAGTCTCGCCCACACAAACGATGGGCAGTAAGCCCCCCTCAATGGCCGCTACAGCCTTTGCCGCAACAGTTGAGCTGGACTCTGCATGGTACTGACGGCGTTCGGAATGCCCTACGATGACTTGCGTAACGGCAAATTCTTTGACCATAGCAACCGAGACTTCACCCGTAAATGCGCCGCTGGCCTGGGCTGACACATCTTGAGAGCCAAATTGGATTGGGGTGCCTTTCACCAGGCCCTGAACTTGAGCCAAGTAAGGGAATGGACAAAAAACGGAGACATCAACACCGGTTTGAGCCTCATCAGCGAAGCCTTTAATCAAAGCTTCATTGGCAGCAAAGCCACCGTTCATTTTCCAATTTCCAGCGACCAGTTTTGTTCTTTTCTGGTTTGTACTCATTTGTGCAGTCACTCACTCACTTTCAATACAATCTTACCCATACCTTTACCCGACTCCATCAAGTCGTGGGCATCGGCCACCCGTTCTAAATCAAATTGAGCTTGCACCACGGATTGCAGTTGCTTACTGGAAAAACCTTTCTCCAGAACACTTTCAACCACACGCGACAGCTGAGCCTTGAACTCAGACGTCTGCGGCCGCAGGGTGGTCCCAGTCAACACAATTTGCTTTGCCATGAGCTTTGCCGCATCGAGAGTCACAAACCGACCACCCAGCAAAGCAATCACAATGACTTTCGCTCCCGGTTTTGCACAGCTTAAATTTTTATCTACGTACTCACCAGCGACCATGTCGAGAATGACCTCAGCACCCTGCCCGCCCGTGTTATTCAAAACCGCCTGCGACCAGTCTTCTTGCTTGTACAAGTAGACAAAATCAGCACCCAGTTTTTTACAAAAATTGGCTTTTTCTTGGTCACCCACAGTGACATGCACAAAAGCCCCGTGCATTTTTGCCAATTGAATGGCAGCGCAACCAATACCGCTGCTGCCGCCATGAATTAGCACATGATGACCCGCTTGCAGGCCACCTTTCATAAACAGGTTTTGCCAAACAGTCAAATAGGTTTCAGGTAGGCTAGCCGCCTCCACCATGCCCAAACCACTTGGCACCCGCATGCATTGACCGGCAGGCGCCACGACATATTCGCTGTAGCCCCCACCATTGACCAATGCCATCACATTCTTACCCTGCAGAGAGGCACCGATGCCTCCGCCCGTGGCCACCACCTCGCCTGACACTTCTAGCCCCAGTCGGGGGCAAGCGCCAGCCGGAGGCGGATAAAGCCCCAGACGCTGCAAAACATCAGGCCTGTTTACCCCTGCTGCTGCCACTCGAATAAGCACCTCCCCCCTTGCGGGCTTAGGGCATTCGACCTCGGCGATTTTCAGCTTGTCAGAACCACCGGGTTCCGTCACAAGCACCGCTTTCATCGTGGTAGGCAGCATGGGCTTAGGCTTGATACATTCACTTCAACTTACTGTGCTTCGCCAGCAGGCTCAGCACCTTCAGTTGTTTCAGTCAACAAAGCTTTCATGGACAAGCGCAGGCGGCCTTTTTCATCGGCTTCCAACACTTTCACGCGCACTTGCTGACCTTCCTTCAAATAGTCACCGACTGCGTTTACACGCTCGTTGGCAATTTGAGAAATGTGCAACAAGCCGTCTTTGCCTGGCAGTACGCTAACGATCGCACCGAAGTCCAACAACTTCAGAACCGTACCGTCATAAACGCCACCCACTTCCACTTCTGCTGTAATTTCTTCAATACGCTTTTTAGCGGCTTCACCGCCATCACCATCCACGGAAGCGATGGTGATTGAACCATCTTCCTTGATGTCGATGCTTGCGCCTGTTTCTTCAGTAATGGAGCGGATTGTTGCACCACCCTTACCGATTACGTCGCGGATTTTGTCCGGATTGATTTTCATGGTAATCATGCGTGGTGCAAATGCAGACAACTCACCTGTGCCTTGAACCGCAGTTTTCATGATCCCCAAAATGTGCAAGCGGGCTTCACGGGCCTGAGCCAGCGCAACCTGCATGATTTCCTTGGTGATGCCTTGGATTTTGATGTCCATTTGCAGTGCATTGATACCGTTTTCTGTACCCGCCACTTTGAAGTCCATGTCGCCGAGGTGGTCTTCGTCACCCAGAATGTCGGTCAATACAGCAAACTTGTTGTCTTCTTTGATCAAACCCATGGCGATACCAGCCACATGGTCTTTGATCGGCACGCCAGCGTCCATCAATGCCAATGAGCCGCCACAGACGGAAGCCATTGAGCTGGAACCATTCGATTCCATGATTTCAGACACAACACGCATGCTGTAGCCAAACTCTTCTGGAGTTGGCAACACCATTTCAACTGCACGGCGGGCCAAACGGCCATGGCCGATTTCGCGACGCTTGGGCGCACCCATGCGGCCACATTCGCCAGTGGCAAACGGGGGCATGTTGTAATGGAACATAAAGCGATCACGGTACTCACCAGTGATGGCGTCGATGATTTGCTCGTCACGGTTGGTACCCAAGGTGGTAATAACCAGCGCTTGTGTTTCACCACGTGTAAACAAGGCAGAGCCGTGTACGCGAGGCAGAACGCCAGTGCGCACAGAGATTGGACGTACAGTGCGTGTGTCGCGACCGTCAATGCGTGGCTCGCCATTCAAAATTTGAGTGCGAACTACTTTGGCTTCCATGTCATGCAGAATGTTACCGACATCAGCAGCTGTGAAAGTGGCTTTGACTTCATCCGACAAGGTGGCTGCCAAGTGAGCAGACACATCCGAAGTGATTTCTTTCAAGCGAGTTGAACGCGCTTGCTTTTGTGTGATTTTGTAAGCTTCAGCAATTTTGCTTTCGGCGAAATCTTTGATTGCAGCAACCAAAGGCTCGTTGGCTGGCGCAGCAGACCACACCCATTCTGGCTTGCCCGCTTTGGCAGTCAGCGCATGAATGGCGTTGATTGCGGCTTGCATGTGATCGTGACCAAACACAACCGCACCCAGCATCACTTCTTCAGACAATTGCTGGGCTTCTGACTCAACCATCAATACGGCTGACTCGGTACCTGCAACCACCAGGTTCATCTGGCTGGTTTTTAATTGTGTGGCTGTGGGGCTCAGGATGTACTGACCATCGGTGTAACCAATGCGTGCAGCACCGATTGGGCCATTGAAAGGAATACCAGAGATTGCCAGCGCGGCAGACGCGGCCAACATGGCAGGCATGTCAGGGTCTACTTCGGGGTTGCATGACAAAACGGTGATGGCGACCTGAACTTCGTTGAAGAAACCTTCAGGAAACAGGGGGCGCAGGGGGCGATCAATCAAACGCGCTGTCAGCGTTTCTTTTTCTGTGGCCTTGCCTTCGCGCTTGAAGAAACCACCGGGAATACGACCAGCAGCATAGAATTTTTCAACATAATCAACGGTCAAGGGGAAGAAATCCTGACCTGGTTTTGCCTTTTTGGCTGCAACAACAGTGGCCAATACCACGGTGTCTTCTACTGTACAAATGACTGCGCCATCTGCTTGACGGGCGATTTCGCCTGTTTCTAGGGTTACGGTATGCTGACCGTACTGGAACGATTCACGATGAATTTCAAACACTTTTTTATCCTTTTAATAGCCTCGCAGTACCCCAATGGGCATGCGAAAATTCATTTGATCAAAACACAAATGCCCACAACTGAAAGTTGCAGGCATTTGACTCAAATCAACGATTTGTAGTTTTGACCAATAGGTTTGACCAATTACTTACGCAGACCAAGTTTAGCGATCAGTGCTGTGTAGGCGTCTGCATTTTTGCGCTTCAGGTAGTCGAGCAATTTACGACGACGTGAAACCATGCGCATCAAACCGCGGCGTGAGTGGTGGTCTTTGGTATTGGCCTTGAAGTGGCCGGCCAAGTCGTTAATACGAGCTGTAAGCAGTGCAACTTGCACTTCGGGTGAACCTGTGTCGCCCTTGGCGCGCTGGAATTCTGTAACGATTGCTGCTTTATTGACTGTTTCTACTGACATTTTTATAAACTCCACTGGCGACGGCAGTAGCCCAAATGACCACCACTGTCGTGAAAAAAATGACCGCCAGCTGAACCAGCGGTCAAACGAGCCCGTATTGTAGGCTAATTTTGAGAAAAATCAAACCTGTGGATTCAATTTTTCATTCTTTGAAGCGAGTTTGTTCAGCGCAGACAAGTAAGCCTTGGCTGAAGCCACGACGATGTCTGGGTCAGCACCCACACCATTGACGATGCGGCCACCTTTTTGCAAGCGCATCGTGACTTCGCCTTGTGACTCGGTGGTGCCCGAGGTGATGCCATTCACCGAGAACAACAACAACTCAGCACCGCTGGACACTTTGGCCTCAATGGCTTTGACCGTTGCATCTACCGGGCCGTTGCCTTCAGATTCAGAAGTAATTTCAGACCCATTGGATGCAAACACCACCTTGGCAGACGGCTTTTCACCCGTTTCGGACCGCTGCGAAAGCGACACAAAGTGGAACTGCTCCTTGGCGGCGTCCGCCCCTTCTCCTGACACCAAAGCGTGAATGTCTTCGTCGAAAATCTCGCTTTTGCGATCGGCCAAATCTTTGAAGCGCTGGAACGCATCATTGATGGCCTGTTCCGTTTCCAACTCGATGCCCAAGGCCTCAAGCCGCTGCTTGAATGCGTTGCGGCCTGACAATTTACCCAACACAATTTTGTTGGCGGCCCAGCCCACGTCTTCCGCGGTCATGATTTCATAAGTTTGGCGGGCTTTCAACACACCGTCTTGATGAATGCCTGACGCATGCGCAAATGCATTGGCGCCCACAATCGCTTTGTTTGGCTGAACCACAAAACCACTGATGTTGGACACCAAGCGAGAGGCGGGAACAATTTGTTGAGTGTCAATGCCCACATCCAAATCGAAAAAATCGCGACGGGTTTTGATGGCCATCACCACTTCTTCAAGTGAACAGTTACCTGCACGCTCACCCAAGCCATTGATTGTGCATTCGATTTGACGAGCGCCACCAATGGACACACCCGCAAGTGAATTGGCCACAGCCATGCCCAAATCATTGTGGCAATGGACTGACCAGACCGCCTTGTCTGAGTTGGGCGTCATTTCGCGCAATTGGCGAATGTAGTCACCGTACAGAGAGGGAACGGCATAGCCAACTGTGTCTGGAATATTAATGGTGCGGGCACCTGCCTTAATCACAGCCTCGCACACGCGGGCAAGGAAAGGCAATTCAGATCGGTAGCCGTCTTCGGCTGAAAACTCAACATCATCGGTGTATTGCAATGCAAACTTGACTGCCTTGACCGCTTGTTCCAACACTTGATCGGGCGTCATGCGCAATTTCACTTCCATATGCAAAGGGGAAGTGGCAATGAAGGTGTGGATGCGTCGGCGTTCTGCTGGGGCCAATGCAACGCCAGCACGGGAAATGTCTTTGTCGTTGGCACGCGCCAAGGAGCAGACGGTTGAATCCTTAATGACGCTTGCAATCGACTTGATGGCCTCAAAATCGCCATTGCTGGCAGCTGCAAATCCAGCTTCGATGACATCGACTTTTAATTTTTCAAGTTGTTTGGCAATGCGAATTTTTTCTTCGCGAGTCATGGAAGCGCCAGGGCTTTGCTCGCCATCACGCAAGGTGGTATCAAATATTATTACGCGGTCTGACATGGTTTTTCTCCGGGGTATTTGGGAAGGATACAACACTTCAATTGGGTCTATGCAGACCCAGCCGGGCTTATGGAGCCCTAGAGGGGGATTTTTAGCTGCGCGCTGGGCGCAGTCGTCCCCCGGAGGGTAGTAGTAGGCTTGGTAGGCTTGAAAATGAGCCAAAGCCTGGAACGCGAACTGCATCAAACTGCGCAAACAGCCCTACCGGTGTGCTCGTGGGCATGCCGGAATCTTGATAGGTGTTTGCGATGACGCTGTTCTGTTTCATAGTCTCTTCAATATATCACGATGACCGAATAATGCCAGCCCTCGTGATATTGAATTTATTGATCAATCTATTTAAAAATGGTTATCTCGTTCTATGTCCATGACCGAAATTCGCTGGCCGCGTAGTTTCTTGACTATGTAGACTACATAACCAGACAAGCCATACAGAACGAACACACCGAATAGCACCTTGGGTGGATCTTGGGATGCCAATGCAAATGCGAGTGGAATCATGGCCAAGACCAAGAAAGGTACGCTTTTGCGGAAATGGAAGTCTTTCCCACTGAAGAATGGGACGCTGGACACCATGGTTAAACCCGCATACAGGGTAATACCCCATGCAAACCAGTTAAGGTCTGCACCGGCCATCTTGACATCGTCCATAACCCACACAAAACCCGCAACCAGCGCTGCAGCGGCTGGGCTTGGCAGACCTTGAAACCAAGCTTTGTCAATGACTGCGGAATTGGTGTTGAACCGCGCCAAACGCAAGGCAGCACATGCGACGTATACAAACGCAGCCACCCAGCCCATTTTACCCATGCCTTTCAGCGCCCATTCGTACACAATCAATGCGGGCGCGGCGCCGAAGGACACCATGTCCGCCAAACTGTCGTATTCTGCGCCAAAAGCGCTTTGCGTGTTGGTCATACGGGCGACCCGACCATCCAAACTGTCCAGCACCATGGCAATGAAAATCGCCATGGCAGCTACGGAGTATTGGTGGTTCATGGCTTGAACAATACCGAAAAAGCCAAAAAACAAGGCCGCGGTGGTAAACAAGTTGGGCAGCAAATAGGTGCCCTTTCTGGGGACTCTGGGCGTGACTCCAGGTGCACTAGAAAAAGGTCGTGGCACCTTGAATCGATTCCTGTTACGACGCGGTCCCATATTGTTTACCCCACCAGCTCAGCAAGAATGGTGGAGGATGCTGACACTTTGTCTCCAATGGCAACCTTGGGCACGCTGTCTGGCGGAAGGTACACGTCCACACGTGAACCAAAGCGGATAAAGCCATAACGCTGGCCCTTCTCCACTTTGTCGCCTGGCTTGGCGTAACACAAAATGCGGCGGGCAATGAGGCCAGCCACCTGAACCAGAGTGACGGTGGCACCGGATTCGGTTTGAATCACTACTGCATTGCGTTCGTTCTCGGTACTGGCTTTGTCCAAATCTGCGTTCACGAACAAACCGGGGAAATAAGCCACTTTTTTGACTTCTCCGTCCATGGAAATTCGGTTGGAGTGAACATTGAACACGTTCATGAAAACTGAAATTTTCAAGGCGTCGCGCTGGGCGTATGGATCCTCAACCCGCTCGACAGCAACAATGCGACCATCCGCCGGGGACACGATTGCATTGGCTTGGCTTGGAATGTAACGGGGAGGATCGCGGAAAAATTGGAGTTCAAACAGGAAGAAGATCCACACCAGGACTGACAAGAATGTCAAATCAAAGGACTGAAGCGCAAGTGCAATCACGGCAGTGACCGCCAAAAACGGCCAGCCTTCACGGGCAATCAGGGGATGCGGATAATTCATAGGTTTCCAATGTTGTTATTAAAGTACTTTAGATTTTATAAGACAAAAAGGCACCTTGCGGTGCCTTTTTGTGAGTTTTTCCACTTAATACCCGAGATCTGCACCTAAAAAATGATGTTTTCTGGGTACTCAGCAAAAAATTAGTTCTTGGATTGGTCTACCAGCTTGTTCTTGCTGATCCAAGGCATCATGCCGCGAAGCTGTGCACCCACGATTTCGATGGGGTGTTTTGCATTCAAACGGCGACGTGCAGTCATTTCTGGATAGTTTGTTTTGCCTTCCAAGATGAAACGCTTGGCGTATTCACCGTTCTGGATGTTGGTCAGACATTCCTTCATTGCAGCACGTGCTTGGTCAGCAATCACGCGGTGGCCTGTTACATACTCGCCATACTCCGCGTTGTTGGAGATGGAGTAGTTCATGTTGGCGATACCGCCTTCGTACATCAAGTCCACGATCAATTTCAGTTCGTGCAGGCATTCGAAGTAGGCCATTTCAGGTGCATAACCTGCTTCAACCAAGGTTTCGAAACCAGCTTTCACCAGTTCAACCGCGCCACCGCACAACACGGCTTGCTCACCGAACAAGTCTGTTTCTGTTTCTTCACGGAAGTTGGTCTCGATTACGCCACCTTTTGTGCCGCCGTTTGCAGCTGCATAGGCCAAGGCGATGTCATGGGCGTTGCCAGTCTTGTCTTGATAAATCGCGATCAAAGAAGGTACGCCGCCGCCTTTCAGGTACTCAGAGCGCACGGTGTGGCCTGGGCCCTTTGGGGCAACCATGATAACGTCTACGTCTGCACGTGGAACAACTTGGTTGTAATGCACGTTAAAGCCGTGGGCAAATGCCAAAGCAGCACCAGGCTTGATGTTGGGCGCGACTTCTTTGTTGTACACGTCAGGAATGTTTTCGTCAGGCAACAACATCATCACGACGTCGGCTTCAGCAACTGCAACACCCACTTCTTTCACTGTCAAACCAGCGCCTTCAGCTTTGGACCAGCTTGCGCCACCTTTGCGCAAACCAACTGTCACAGACACGCCAGAATCACGCAGGTTTTGTGCGTGGGCATGGCCTTGTGAACCGTAACCAACGATGGTTACTTTCTTTTTCTGGATCAGGGAAAGGTCGGCATCTTTGTCGTAATAAACTTTCATTTGAATTCCTTAGGTTCTAAATCGGGTAAATCGGGTTTCAATTCGTTGTCACTGCGTGTTCTAACTACAGGCTACAGGCGAAGAATACGTTCGCCACGGCCAATGCCTGAGCTGCCTGTACGGACAGTTTCAAGAATGGCGGAGGCGTCCATCGCTTCAAGAAAGGCATCCAACTTGGTGTTGTCGCCCGTCAATTCAATGGTGTAGGACTTGTCGGTGACGTCAATCACGTGCCCGCGGAAAATATCGCAGGTGCGCTTAATTTCTTCACGCTCTTTGCCCACTGCGCGTACCTTGACCAACATCAGTTCGCGCTCGATGTGCGCGCCATCTGTGAGGTCGACCACTTTGACCACTTCGATCAAACGATTCAGGTGCTTGGTGATTTGCTCAATCACGTCGTCTGAACCGGATGTCACGATGGTCATGCGGGAAAGGGTTTTGTCCTCAGTGGGTGCAACAGTGAGGGTTTCAATGTTGTACGCACGGGCTGAAAACAAGCCAACTACGCGGGACAGAGCGCCGGGTTCGTTCTCGAGGAGAACGGAAATGATGTGTCTCATTGTGTGTTTCTCCTGTTGATTAAAGTTCTTCGGAACCGAGCAGCATCTCTGAGAGACCCTTGCCGGCTTTCACCATGGGCCACACGTTTTCTGTGCGGTCAGTGATGAAATCCATGAACACGAGGCGGTCTTTGTACTTGCCAAATGCCTCACGCAGCGCGGGCTCTACATCAGCAGGCTTTGTAATTTGCATGCCAATGTGGCCGTATGCCTCAACCAGCTTGACGAAGTCGGGCAACGCGTCCATGTAGGACTCGGAGTAACGTGAACCGTAATCAAGTTGCTGCCACTGACGCACCATACCCAGGTAACGGTTGTTCAAGTTCACGATTTTCGGCGTGAAGTGATACTGGAAGCAGGTGGACAATTCTTGAATGTTCATCTGAATTGAAGCTTCGCCTGTGATACAGGCCACCAGCGCATCTGGGTTGGCCATTTGAACACCCATGGCATAGGGCAAGCCCACGCCCATGGTGCCCAAACCGCCGGAGTTGATCCAGCGACGTGGCTTGTCAAAACGGTAATACTGGGCAGCCCACATTTGGTGTTGGCCTACGTCTGAGGTCACAAACGCATCCCCGTTGGTGACTTCCCAAAGTTTTTCCACCACGTATTGAGGTTTGATAACCTCATCGGAAGGTGCATAGGCCAAGCACTTGCGCTCGCGCCACTTGTCAACCTGAGCCCACCAGCTTTGCAGCTTGCCCTGATCCAGCTTTTTGCCTGAATCATTGAGATGGCCAATCAGCTCAACAAGCACATCTTTGACGTTACCAACAATAGGCACGTCTACTTTGACTCGCTTGGAGATGGAGGATGGATCAATGTCGATGTGGATGATTTTGCGTGGAATGGACGCGAAATCTTTGGGGTTACCAATAACCCGGTCATCGAATCGAGCACCGACGGCAATTAGAACGTCGCAGTTCTGCATAGCCAAATTGGCTTCGTAAGTGCCGTGCATGCCGGGCATGCCCACAAACTTTTTGTCGGAAGCCTTGAATGCACCCAAGCCCATCAAAGTGTTGGTGCAAGGTGCGCCAACCCACTCCACCAAGCGCGTCAATTCTTCAGACGCATCGGCCAAAATTGCACCGCCACCCGAGTAAATCATGGGGCGCTCGGCTTCCAGAATCATCTGGGCAGCTTTTTTGATTTGACCGTGGTGGCCTTTGACCACTGGGTTGTAGGAACGCATGTTCACAGGTGCGGAATAGTCAAAGTCGCACTTGTGGATGGTGATGTCCTTGGGAATATCAACCAGCACTGGGCCTGGGCGGCCGGTACGGGCGATGTAGAAGGCCTCTTTCATCACACGGGCGAGGTCTCTAACATCTTTGACCAAGAAGTTGTGCTTCACGCAGGGGCGTGTGATGCCCACAGTGTCGCACTCTTGGAAAGCGTCTTGTCCAATGGCATGCGTAGGCACTTGGCCTGACAAAATCACCATTGGGATTGAATCCATGTAAGCAGTGGCAATGCCTGTAACGGCATTGGTCAGCCCGGGACCGGAGGTCACTAGGCAAACACCTGTTTTTTGGCTTGAGCGTGAATAGGCATCTGCAGCATGCACAGCGGCTTGCTCGTGACGCACTAAAATGTGCTCAAAACCTTCTTGCTTGAAAATTGCATCGTAAATGTAAAGCACTGCGCCACCGGGGTAGCCAAATACGTGCTTAACACCTTCTTCTTCGAGACACTTGACAACGATTTCCGCGCCGGTCATTTCCATAATAAGTAATCCTGACAAAATCCACGGGACATTGGTCGGATGCCTTCCTGGATCGCATTGCCGTGGGGCACAGGCTTATATGAGATGAACAACCTTGTGGGTTTGGACATGTCGCAAAGCGCTGGCGATCACAACCCGATCGTGTCGGGCAGGTTGGCCATGGGCATCTGTACCACCTGGTACAGCGCCCTAGCGCGTCTTTTTACCGTTCAAACAAGGATATGCTGAACAACTAGAGACATAAAGGGTAGCCCGCAATCATATAAGTTCATGATTTTTTGGTCAACCTAAAATCAATCCTTTTTATGCCTCTGCAGCAAATTAAGTTTGAAGTGCGCTGCATGTGGTATTTTTCGGGGGTCGCCAATTGGCTAGATTTCAATTTCCCCCGCTTTTTTATGGCAAGTACCCTAGAACTTGATAGTTTTTTGAAAGAGGTCTCTACGAGGGCTTTCAAACAGGCTTGGTTTGCCGTTAAAAACGAAGAGTCCGCCATGGACCTTGTGCAAGAAAGCATGATGAAGTTGGCTGAGAAGTATGGGGGCAAACCCGCAAACGAACTACCGATGCTGTTTACAAGGATTTTACAGAACACGATTCTGGATTATCACCGCAGGCAGAAGGTCAGAAATACGTGGGTCAGCCTGTTTTCAAGCTTCCAAAAGGACGGAGAAGATGATTACGACGTCCTAGAAAGCCTTGATTCGCAAGACGACCGGCGCAATGAAAGTGCCCAAGACGAGGTACAGCGCGAACAAACAATGCGCTTAATTGAAGAAGCGATATCAAATTTGCCAGAACGTCAACGCCAAGCCTTCATTCTGCGTTATTGGGAAGAGATGGATTTGGCGGAAACAGCCGAAGTGATGGGTTGCTCTGAGGGCAGTGTAAAAACGCACTGTTCTAGGGCATGCAAGGCATTGGCTGAAGTGTTGGCACAAAAAGGGCTTAAGTTATGACAGACGAATTTCAAACAGGCTTGAAAGTCCGGGCATTGCTGGACGAATCCGCCAACGCGTTACCCCCCCATATTCAACTGAAGCTGAATGCTGCAGTGGCTGCTGCGCTCAAAGTGCAAAAAGTAGAAGTGCCGGGTGCCAAGTCGGCAAGGGTAGCTAAGGCATCCACAGGCTCGGCTTTGAACAATTGGTTGAACGACACTTTTGGTTGGATGAACAAGCCAGTGGTGTCCTTTGCCATGAGTGCCATGTTTGTGCTTGTGGCCGCGGTGGGTGTGATCGAAGAAACGTCCAGCTTTGAGGACAAACGCTTGGGCGAGTTCGCTGAGGTGGATGCCGAAATTTTGGGCGATGACCTACCCACCGAGGCTTTTCTAGACCCTGGCTTTGTGAACTACAGTGGTGAGGTTTTGCGCCGTAGCATGATTCCTGTTGAGGAACCCGAGCTGGAAGTGGAACCTTCATCTGAAACGCCCGCCACTTGAGTATGGAGAAGTCATGATGGTGCTCAGTTGCTCCAAGCTTAAAGATTGGCTGCTTTTTGGTGTGTTGACCCTTGTGCTGTTGACCCAAAGTGTGTCGGTTTTTGCGGCGCAAAATTGGAATAAGCTGTCGAATGAAAACAAGGAGTTTTTATTTGAAATGCGGGCGCAATGGGACAAACTGCCAGAAACGGACCAACGCAAATGGTTGAAAGTGGCTGAGCGTTACAAAACCGCCACCCCCGAAAAACAGGAAAAGATGAGGCAACGGGTTGCCGCTTGGGCCCAGCTGACCCCAGAGGAAAGACGCGTTGCGCGCGAAAACTTTAGGGCCCTGAAAGCCAAGCGGATGGAGGAAAGCTCTACCAATTGGCAAAACTACCAAACCTTGGACGAAGAACAGCGGGCGCGTTTAAAAGACGAGCAGAAACAAAAGCGCAGGCAAACCCAAACCAACCCCACCCTGCCCCCTGGGGCTGCGGCGTATACACGTTAGGCAAACACCCTTCTTACACATTAGGCAGTAATTAATTAGATGGACAGATTGATGGAAAACGGCTTGCTTAGCCCAAGCCGTAAGAGAAGAGCTGCAGCCATGCTGTATGAGGCGATGCTGCTGTTTGGAGTGATATTCATTGCGGGTTACCTGTTTGATACCTTGACCCAAAGCCGACATGCCCTGACGCTGCGACATGAACGCCAACTGTGGCTGTTTTTTGTAATTGGCTTTTATTTTGTGTGGTTTTGGACGCATGGTGGACAAACCTTGGCCATGAAAACCTGGCACTTGAAGGTTGTGACTGAGGATGGCAAGCCTGTGGGTGCAGTGACTGCGATACTGCGCTACATGCTTTGTTGGCCCTTAAGCCTAAGCGGTTTGGCGCTGGTGTACAGTTTTTTTGATAAAAATGGGCAGTTTCCGCAGGATCGTATCTTGAAGACTTTGATTGTTTCAACTCAGGGCAAAAACAGGGGGGTGGAGCAGCCGTTGAGGTCTAGCCAATAAGAAATTACGGAAGGCTGGCAACGGCCAAGCTGAGTCGGCTCCAGGATTCTTCATCCCTTGGGATGGCACAACGGATGATGTCTTCTTCGCCAGAGTAAAGGCGTACCAAAATACCTTGCAGCTCAAGGTGGTGCGCCCACTTTCCGCATTCTGGATGCATGAAACTTAAAAAGTACCCGCCGGGTATGAGCTCAACATGATCGCCAAGCCGCGTGCGCCACAAGGATTCTAGGCGGAGTACGTTTTTTGCCAAATCGGCCATCTGACTTTCACGCCAACATTCGGATTTAAAGTACTCCAAAGCCAGCCACCATTGTGCGGCGGACACGGCCTGCGTACCCACTTCTTCCAGCAAGGCTTGGCACACTGATTTGGTACCGCATACAAAGGCCAGATTGGCCCCTGAAAGGCCTGTGAATGGCGCCATGGAGCGCAGCACAATTGCAGGCATGTCCTCAATGAACGAGGTGTAGGACTCTTCACCTGACCAATCGATGTAAGCCTCATCTAAAATTAACCAACCACCTTCCGCACGCAGGCGCTTGGCAATTTTTTTGGCCACCTCAATGGAAACCATTTGGCTGGTGGGGTTGACGGGCCGCCCCAAAACGACCACATCACATTCAGGAATTTCGCCTTCTAAAATCATGTCCACAGGCCAGTCCAAAACAACATGGCTGGCTCGGCGAAAACGCACATCCCATTGGTCAAAGCAAGGCTCTGCCAGCACAACCCGCATGGAGCCATACCAAGTTTGAAAAAGCCTCGCCAATGCGGTAATACCGCTTTCAATGCCTGTCACTGCGAGAACTGATTCACATTCAAAAAATTCGCGGGACTTGAGGTGAAATTGCGAGCGCAGTAGGTCGCCCTTGCGCCAAACTTCAGCGGGCATCTCGGGAATCTGCAGCGCGGCTGGCGCTACAGAACCCGACAAGTCCAATTTGGCTGAAGTGCTCACCCTTGTATCAATGTGCATTGGAAGTCTCAAGATGAACTGGGAACCCCCACAGCCTTTCGACGTGAGCGAGAGTTTTCTCGGCCTCGTCTGAGTCCAGTGGACGCCCGCTGCGGCTGATGTGCGTCAGGGTGAGCGAGCGGTCGGTTAGGCGGGCATAGGAGCTGACTTGAATATCGGGGACCAAAAACTCCCGTGAATATTGATTGGCCAACAAGGTACGAATACGGCGGTAACCTTCGTCGTTGTGAATGCTGTCAATGATGAGGTCACTTTCTGACTGGTGGTCTGCAATGGCAAACAATCGGAAATCCCTGATGACTTTGGGGGACAGGAATTGACGGATGAAAGATTCGTCTTTGAAGTTGCGCATGGCAAAATCAATGGCCTTCACCCAGTTTTTGCTGCCCGCAAGGTCTGGGAACCAGAATTTGTCTTCGTCAGTAGGCTTTTCACACATTCTGCGAATGTCGGCAAAAATGGCAAACCCCAAGGCATAGGGATTCAAGGCGCGATAACGACCATCCCGCGCATCGGGTTGAAACACAACATTGGTGTGTGAAGTTAAAAACTCCAGCATGAAACCATCGGACACTTGTTTACGCTCATACAGTGAATTGAGCAGAGTGTAGTGCCAAAAACTGGCCCAACCTTCGTTCATGACTTTGGTTTGGCCTTGTGGATAGAAGTATTGCGACATTTTGCGGACAATACGTACTAGTTCTCGCTCCCAAGCCTTCAATTTGGGGGCTTCTTTCTCGATAAAGTACAAAACATTTTCAACAGGCTCGGGCGGGTAGTTGTCTTGTTTGCGCTCCAGTTGTGCTGCCTCGATGGGTGAAACCTTGGCCATAATTTCGTCATAGTGGCGGCGTTTGTCTTCATCCAACACATCGCGCCGGGCCCGAAGGACTGCTTCTGACTCAAATCGGCGCTTGTACCGGTCTACACCCAAGTGTTGAATGGCGTGGGCTGCATCCAGCACTTCTTCGACGGCTGCGAAACCGTACTTCTCTTCGCATTCCATGACGTAATTTTTCGCAAACACGAGGTAGTCGATGATGGCGTCAGCCTGTGTCCATTGGCGAAACAAGTAATTGCCTTTGAAAAACGAGTTATGGCCGTAACAAGCGTGTGCAATCACCAAGGTTTGCATGGTGAGGGTGTTCTCTTCCATCAGGTAGGAAATGCAGGGGTTGGAATTGATCACCACCTCATAGGCGAGGTTTTGCTGACCTGTTTCATACAGGTGCTCGTTGACTGAAAATGATTTGCCGTAGCTCCAGTGCGGGTACATGACGGGCATGGCTCCGCTGGAGTAGGCGTCTAGCATTTGCTCACTGGAAATGACTTCAATTTGGTTGGGGAAAATGTCCAACTTGAAGTCGTTGCAGGCGATGTCATGGATTTGGTCATCCACTTTGCGGAGAATATCAAAAGTCCATTCATTGCAATCGGCGTCGATCTTAAATGTCATTGGGTGTACTCCGTCAATTGGGTGCGCTAACTTTGCATCAATTAGCTTCGCATAAGTGCCGATTTTTTCTCGAACAAACCCCTGAAAACCGGGTAAATGTCGCGCCGGTTGAAGAGTTTTCTCATGGCGAAATGGCCTTGGCTCGCCTCTTCCAGAGGTTCGAATTGCTCCCACAAATCGGAGGCCCTTGCCATGCCGAACATGGGTGTGGGCATGGTTTCGACATAGGCGTAGTAGCGCACCATGGGCATGATTTGGCTTTGCAGGAAGTTGGCGCTGTGCTTGGCGTCCCGTGAGGTGGCGTCGCCATCGGAGGCTTGGGCCACATAAATGTTCCATGCCCCTGCTGGGAAGCGGTCTTTCATGATTTTGTGCATCAATTCAAGCGCAGGCATGACCTCGGTACCACCGCTTTTTTTACCGTAGAAAAACTCTTCTTCGGCCACTTCTTCGGCTTCGTCGGTGTGGCGAATGAACACCAACTCAACCGCCTCATATTTGCGGGTAAGAAACAAATACAGCAAGGTGTAAAAGCGTTTGGCGAGGTCTTTTTTGGCTTCGTCCATGGAGGCGGACACGTCCATCAAGCAAAACATGACTGCGTTGGTAGCAGGCTCAGGGTAGGTAACACGGTTGCGGTAGCGCAGGTCCACTTCGTCCAAAAAGGGGACGTAGGCTTTGTGCTTGCGCTTGTGCTCCAAAGCCTCCAAGGCCTCGGGGGATAAATCCGACTCGTCCTCTTCTTCCTCTTCTTCCAGTTGCTTGTCCAGCAATGGCTGCATGGCCATGCGGCGCATGACTGATGCCTTCATGGTGCGAAGTATGGACAATGAAGTCGGTGCACCCGTGCGGGTAAAACCGGCGTTGCGGCTTTTCCATGTGGTGGTGCGGGAAATTTCGCGTTTAAGCAGCTCGGGCAGTTCCAAATCATCAAAGTAAAGATTCAGAAACTCTTCGCGTGACAAAACAAATGTGAATGCGTCATCACCACCGCCCTGCCCGGCTTGGTTTCCGCCACCTTGGCCTTGCCCGCCTCTGGGTCGCGGAATGTGGTCGCCGGGTACGAAGTCCCGGTTGCCCGGTACTACCCGTTCAACATCTCCGCCCTGCCCAAACACGAAGGTGGGTTCTGAAACTTCTTTGATCGGGATTCGAACTTTGACCTTCCCACCGCTACTGACGTCACTCAGGGATGAGTCCCCAGCCACGTCGGCCACAGCTTTTTTAAGCTGGGACTTGTAACGGCGAATAAACCGCTCGCGATTGGGGAGGCTTCTGTTCTTGCCGTTCAGTCTTCGATCGACAATCGTTGAATCATTCATTGTGTGTCCTCCACCCCCCAATCGCTTTTTTAGGACGCTTTTTTCACCCGCAGGTGCCATTCGACCAACAGGCGAACCTGTTTTTCGGTGTAACCCTTGGTGACCATACGCGCCACGAAGTTGTCATGCTTGTCTTGGTTGTCGCTTGAGCCTTTGGCATCGAACGATATGACGGGTAGCAAGTCTTCGGTCTTAGAGAACATACTGCGCTCGATGACTTCGCGCAACTTCTCGTAGCTGGTCCAGCGTGGCATTTCACCTGCACTACCTGCCTGAGCACGAAGCACAAAGTTAACCACTTCATTGCGGAAGTCTTTGGGATTGGCAATTCCCGCTGGTTTTTCAATCCGGTTGAGTTCTTCGTTCAAGGACTCGCGGTCAAAAATTTGGCCGGTTGATGGGTCGCGGAACTCTTCGTTTTGGATCCATTTGTCAGCGAATTGGATGTAACGTTCGAACAGGTTTTGACCATATTCGCTGTAGCTTTCCAAATAAGCAGTTTGAATTTCCTTGGCCACAAATTCGGCATACTTGGGCGTGAGGTAGCTCTTGATGAAGTCCAAGTATTTGCGGGATTGCTCTTCGGGCAGGTTGTCTTTAACGATTTGCTGCTCGAGCACATACAGCAGGTGCACAGGGTTGGCCGCAATTTCCTGATGATCAAAGTTGAATACTTTGGACAATACTTTGTAAGCCCAGCGTGTGGACGAACCGTTCATGCCTTCATCAGGCCCAGCCGCGTCGCGGTACTCTTGCATGGGCTTGGCGTGTGGGTCTACGTCTTTGAGGTTTTCGCCATCATAAACGCGCATTTTGCTGTACAGGTTGCTGTTGGCGGGCTCTTTCAAGCGGGTCAACACCGAGAACTGGGCCATCATGTTTAAAGTGCCCGGTGCACAGGCGGCTTTGGCCAAGCTTGAATGCTCCAACAGTTTTTGGTAAATCTTGACCTCTTCCGACACCCTTAAGCAATAAGGCACCTTGACGATGTACACACGGTCAAGGAAAGCCTCGTTGGTTTTGTTGTTGCGGAACTGTTGCCATTCAGACTCGTTGCTGTGGGCCAGAATAACGCCGTCAAAGGGGATTGAGCCGAAGCCCTCTGTTCCCTTGAAATTGCGCTCTTGCGTGGCTGTCAGCAAGGGGTGCAGCATTTTGATGGGGGCTTTAAACATTTCAACAAACTCAAGCAAACCTTGGTTAGCCAAACACAGGCCACCAGAGAAGCTGTAAGCATCGGGGTCGTCTTGTGAAAATTCGTTGAGTTTGCGGATGTCCACCTTACCGACCAAGGCGGAGATGTCTTGGTTGTTCTCATCGCCAGGCTCGGTTTTGGCAATTGCGATTTGATTCAGCGTGGACGGCATGAGGCGTACCACTTTGAATTTGCGCAAATCGCCTTTGAACTCCTCCATGCGCTTGGTGGCCCATGGGCTAGCGATGCCGGTCAAGTAACGTTTGGGAATGCCGTATTTATCCTGCAGTGAATCGCCAAACTGCGCGGGCTCAAACAAACCCAATGGGGATTCATTGATGGGTGAGCCTTTCAGCGCGTAGATGGGCTGCTGCTCCATCAAGGCCTTTAAGCGCTCTGCCAAGGATGATTTGGCACTGCCGACTGGGCCCAGCAAATAAAGCACCTGCTTACGCTCTTCTAAGCCCTGCGCAGCATGGCGGAAGTAAGCCACAATGTTTTCGATGACATCTTCCATGCCATAGAATTCTTTGAAAGCCGGGTAGCGCCGCATGGTGCGGTTTGCGAAAATTCGGGACAACCGGGGGTCATTGCGGGTGTCGATGACCTCGGGCTTGCCAATGGCGGCTAGCATTCGCTCGGCTGCACTGGCGTAAACGAGGGGGTCTGATTTGCACAGTTCGAGGTATTCTTCGAGGCTCATCTCAGTTTGTTGTAATGAGGAATATCGGGATTGAAATTGCCCAAATAGATCCCCACCGCTTTTTTCAAGTTCCGTACTCATCATTTTGTCCTCCTTCACGATGCCGATTATTCAGCACCAGATTCAAAATATACGATTGGCTCTTGGTTGGTCTTTAAGCGAGCCTTGATTCTGGCCTTTATTCCATTTCGCGCTTAAAAACCAAAATCATTCTTTGGATTAACCAGCAAAAAGCAGGCCATCTCATGCGCTTGCTTTTGGTGCCTCATCAAAACCTTAATGCTTACCAGTTCGATCTAGCAGGTTAACTCTCTTGTTTCCACTATCTACTCTTTCAAATCCGCTGTACTCCCGCAATAGGGGGTTACCTACCTTAGGTTAGAGTCAGTGTTTGGCGAGAAAATTCCTGAGAGGTCGAAAGTTTTTTTTCCTCCACCTGAATAATGTGCATCAGTACCCCCTTTGTTTTGAGCAAACCGGGAAGCTCTGAAAGTTTGAATTTTTGAGTCAACAAATTGAACATGGCTTTGTCGATCGCAATGGATCGGCCCGCCTGAATTTCACCTGCGATTTTTTTGACCAAGTTTCGCTGAGCATCTGGCTCGGTAAGTTTGGTGAACTCATGTACAAAACTGTGTTTTCTTAGCCAACTGACCCAAGTGCTGCCAGGCAACATTCCGGACAAGACCACGGAATAACGCAAGGGCAAGGATGCCAGGCGAGCTTCAAACTCATCATGCAACAGGGATGGGAAGACCAACAAGAAAGCACCTTGCTCACTCAACCGTTCGGCGCCTTCTAGCACCGGGGCCTTACGGGCCGGCACCTTAAGCATCAGGATTGCGCGCATCAAAGCTTGAGGTTGCCGCCAAACCCACAATACAAGCACCGCAACATTAAGCACCGTAACCACAGTAAACACCCAAACCACCTGCCCTTTGGACACCACCAAAATAGCCACAGCAACACCGGCAGAAACCACCATGAAGAAGGAGTTGATAATGTTGTTGGCGGCCACCACGCGGGACCGGGAATCCACCGGCGACAAAGCTTGCATGGTGGTATAAAGCGGCACGCTGTACAAACCAATGCCTGCGCTGATGGCAACAAAAACAGCAACCAGCCCCCAGTGTTTGGGCTGGGAAACAAAGCCGACAAAATCTTGCAACAAACTCGGGTGATTGTAGTTGGCAAGTAAAACATGAAGCCCTACTCCCGACCCCACCATCAAGACCAAGCCCCACACAATGAGCCCCGGTTCGATGCGTTTGTGCGAGAGTTTTTCACACACAAAGGCACCAATACCCAAACCGACTGTGAATGTAAAAAGCAGGAAAGTGGCCACACCGGAGCTGGCATTCAACACGGTTTTGCTTAACAGGGGGAACTGCGTGAGGTAGGTAGCACCCACAAACCAAAGCCATGAAATTCCCAGCAGGGAGGGCCATACTGAGCGAATTTTACGAATGGCTTTGATGTTGTGCCAGGTCTCGGAAAAAATGTTCCAGTTGACTTTTAAATCGGGCTGGCGCGGCTGCGTCAAAGGCGCCTTGTGAATGGAGTAAACCCCCAGCAATGCGACCAGCATACCAAAACCGCACACCACATAGACCACCACCCCACCGGCGTCTTGGCTCAGTATGGACCCAGCTGCAATCGTGCCCAGCAGGATGGCCATGAAGGTACCTGTTTCCACCATTGCGTTGGCCATCACCAACTCGGAAGACTTCAAATGCTCCGGCAAATAGGCGTATTTGGCAGGCCCAAAAAATGCGGATTGTGCGCCCAACAGGAAAACAGCGAAGGTGAGGATCCAAACCGAATTGAGGGCAAAACCCACGCCGGTAAGCAACACAATGGGAGGCTCTAACCACTTGGCCAAACGCATGACTTTGGTTTTGTCATACTTGTCCGCCAGCTGGCCGCTGGTGGCCGAAAAAATAAAGAAAGGAAGAATGAAAAGCGCTGAAATTAAATTGATGAGAAGGCCGGTGGAAATGTCCCCACGCAGACTGTCATTGTAAGTAACGGCAAGGGTGACGGCGAACTTCAAAAGATTGTCATTGAACGCTCCCAGAAACTGCGTCCAGAAAAAGGGTCCAAATCGTTTGTCGCGAATCATGCTGAATTTCATAAAACCCAGCATAGCTCAAAACAGGCATCCGCTATACAAAAAGCCCGCTTCAGCAGCGGGCTTTTTGGGTTTTCGCGACAACGGAATTTACGTATACAAATTAAGCTGCGTCTTTGTACTCGGTGACTGGCTGCACTTCCATTTCTTGATCAGGAATTGCGCCACCAGAAGCAAGGTACTCTTTGCTAAAGTCGTCTGTCAAAATTGCATCGAAACGCAGGGGCTCGTATTCACGAATGCCCTGTGCCAGTTCAGCAGAAATTGCACCTTTGGCCACCGCGTCTTTCAACTGGGCCTCAAGGCCTTCGCCTACCACCACGCCGGACGAGACCAGCTTAAGGAAGTTGGTATAGCCTGGCTCAATGGACAACAACTTGGTACCGGCTTCCAGAATTCGGCCTGTTGGGTCGGATGCACCTTCACCAATAAACACCTTGTCCATCAAACGCTCGGCAAACACGTTGCGAGTCATGAGCAGCTCTGCGCAATCGGCGGTCATTGCATCCGTTGGGCCGGAACGCTTGCCCAAGCCAAATGGGAAAGTCACGAACTTGAGCAAACCAGCAATCGCTTTGACTGGGAAGTTTTTGAAGAACTCAGAGAAAGCTTTGTCGATTTCCATCAAAGAATCTTCAATCGCCCACTTGGCATGCGCCAGCTCTTCGGCATTGCGGCCGTTGGTTTCGTAGTACTTCAATGTGGCAGAGGCCAAGTACAAGTGGCTCAGTACATCACCCAAACGTGAGGACATGCGCTCTTTACGCTTCAGTTCTCCACCCAGCACGCCCATCGCCACGTCGGCAGTAAAGGCCAACGCTGCAGAACGACGCTCAATGGCTTTGGCATAAGGAGCCATTTCACCAGACACAGGGCTTACGGCCAAACGCTCGCCAGTCAAACCCAACATCAACGCACGCACTGCGCGGTTAACAATGTGACCCAGGTGGCCAAAGAATGCCACGTCGAAATCACGCAGACCTTGTTCCTTGTTCGGGTTTTGGGCAGCTTCCATTTCCTTCAATACCCAAGGATGACAACGAATCGCACCTTGACCGAAGATGATCAGGTTACGCGTCATGATGTTGGCGCCTTCCACCGTAATAGCCACTGGCATGGCTTGATAAGCCTGACCCAAGTAATTACGTGGGCCAAGAATAACCGTGCGACCACCGTGAACGTCCATGGAGCGCAGAATAATTTCGCGCATCATTTCAGTCATGTGGTATTTCATCATTGCAGTAACCACGGATGGAGCACATTCCGCGCAAGCAGTGGCTGTCAAAATACGAGCGGCTTCCAGCTTGTATGTCAGACCAGCAATTTTGCCTGTGGCTTCTTGTACGCCTTCAAATTTACCAATTGGCAGTTTGAATTGACGGCGAATACGTGCATAAGCGCCTGTTGCCAAGTACATGCCCCAGCCCGATGCGGCGGACAGTGCAGGCAGGGAGATGCCACGGCCTGCAGACAAACATTCCACCAACATTCTCCAGCCTTTGCCGGCCATTTCTGGGCCGCCAATAATGGAGCTCATGGGGATGTAAACATCCTTACCGAAAATTGGGCCATTCATGAATGCAGCGCCAGGGAAGTGGCGGCGGCCAATCTTGATGCCATCCAATGTGGAGGGCAGCAAAGCGCATGTAATGCCATATTCAATTTTTGAAGGGTCGCCCAACAAGCCGTTGGGGTCTTTCAATTTAAATGCCAAACCAACCACCGTAGCCACAGGGGCCAAGGTGATGTAACGCTTGCTGAAGTTCAACATGATGCCGAGCTCTTCTTTGCCATTGACCATGCGTTTGACTACAACGCCCGTGTCGGGAATGGCTGAAGCGTCAGAACCGACTTCAGGGCCAGTCAGACCAAAACAAGGAATTTCGCGGCCATCCACCAAACGTGGCAGCCAGTACTTCTTCTGCTCTTCAGTACCGTAATGCATAATCAACTCGCCTGGGCCCAATGAGTTGGGCACCATGACGGTGACGGATGCGGTCAGTGAACGAGTGGCAATTTTGGCAACCACGCAGGATTGTGCGTAAGGGGAAAAACCCAAGCCGCCGTGCTCTTTGGCGATCAACATGGCGAAGAATTTCTTCTTGCCCATGAAATCCCACACTTCGGGTGGTAGATCTTTCAACTCGAAACTGATTTTCCAGTCGTCGAGCATTTTGCAAAGTTCTTCTGTTTCGTTGGCGAGGTAAGACTTTTCATCCGCAGTCAGCTCGGTGTACTTCACATCCATCAGTTTGTTCCACTGAGGCTTGCCACCAAACATTTCGGATTCCCACCAAGTGTCACCTGCTTCCAGAGCATCCTTTTCAGTTTGGCTCATGGCTGGCAATGCTTTAGAGAAGGCCTTGAAGATGGGGCCTGTCATGACTGAACGACGCACCTGGCTTACGTTCAACAACACCGCAACTGGCACATACAGAATTGCGAAAACAGTGAAGCCTGTTGTACCCAAGCCACCCAAACCGTAAAAGCCCAAGCCCACAGCACCCACAGCGGCAGTGAAGCTGAGCAAACCTACGCCACGGTAAAGTAAGCCAACCAACACTGCGACTGACAACAGCGTGAAAATTGTAATTGACATAGAACACCTCTCATTAGAGACTAAAGTTACTTATGCGTAACATGCGCTTTTACGACCACGATGTCAACTCTGAAACGTTTTGAAACACCTCAATTTTCTAGAGCACCTTTTCGAAAAAAGGCCTTATTTCATGCGGCATTGCAGCATTTTTTCAAACCGCTGCAACACACAAATTTTACAAATCTGCTTTAACAGGCCTTTGTGCGAAACAGAAGCACATATTGCGGTGCACAACACGAATTTGGGTTACTCAATGCAGCTTCCTTAGTTTGAACCAAGTTTTTGTGACTTGAAAGAGCCTGCCCCACTCTAGCTGCACAAAAGGGCTTAAGAAGGCCTTACACTAGGGCTAGAACAGTAAACCATGCGTTAAAGCATCCAATACACAATGACCCAGCGAGGAGACTATGGCAGTAAACGTAAACGTGAGTATCGCTAAAAACTTTGAAGTAGCCTGCAGCGCCAAAAAGGCATTTGATCTTTTGGTTGATGTAGCCAGCACTACAAAGCTATTTCCGAAACTGGAGCAAGTAGTGGACTTGGGTAATGACGTGTGGCGCTGGGAAATGGCCAAAATTGGCGCAGCTGGCATTTCACACCAAGTGAAGTACTGCGTGAAATACACCAACAACGGCAGCACCACCATCGATTGGAATCCCACTGCCGGTGATGGCAATGCCACTGTAAGCGGCGGATGGGTCATCAGCGGCAAAGGGGACAACGCCTGCAAAATCGCTTTCCAATCCACAGGTGAATTTGAAATGCCAGTACCCCGCCTGATGAAAGGCTTGGTTGAAGGCATTGTTAAATCTGAATTTGATGGTCAGGTTAGTACATTCATTGACCGCATCAAAGCAAAACTAGAGTCTTAAGCCCCGGTTTCAGACCAACCCATATCGATGACAAGAAAGACACCCCACGTAGGTGTCTTCGACCCGCTTGAGGAAACAAAATGCCTTGGATGATCTACGGCGCTAATGGCTATACAGGACAAATGATTACCCGCGAGGCAGTCAAGCGCGGAATGCGACCCATCCTTGCGGGCCGCAATCAGGAAGTTATACAAAGCATGGCTGAGGAACACAGATTGGAGTCACGAGTCTTTGACCTGACCGAAGTCGGCGTGATCATGGAAGCCCTGAATGAAGTGGACTTGGTGTTGAATTGCGCTGGCCCTTTTTCCAGCACGGCCGAGCCCATGATGAGAGCCTGCATTGAATCCAAAGTGCATTATTTGGACATCACCGGTGAAATATCCGTGTTTGAACTTGCCCAAGAATTGAGTGCGCAAGCCAAGAAGAAAAAAGTGATTTTGTGCCCCGGCGTGGGTTTCGATGTAGTACCCACCGACTGTGTGGCCGCCAGCCTGAAAGCTGCGCTACCGGATGCTGATCAACTTGTATTGGGCTTTGACAGCCGCAGCGGTTTGTCTGCAGGCACTGCCAAAACCACAGTAGAAGCCATGAAGCAAGGCGGCAAAATCCGTCAGGATGGCGAAATTAAAACCGTGCCTTTGGGCTACAAAACACGCGAAATTAATTACGGCAAAAGCACCAAATTTTCGGTAACTATTCCGTGGGGCGACGTATCCACAGCATTTCATTCAACGGGCATTCGTAACATTGAGGTGTACATACCCTCCTCGCCCAAATCAGTCCGCATGATGAAAGCTGCCAACTTGGCCCGCCCCATTATTGGTATGAATTTGGTGCAAGGTATTTTGAAGAAAAAGGCCGGCAAAGTGGAAGGGCCCAACGAAGTTGAACGCACCAACAGCCCTGCATTTGTATGGGGCGAAGCCACAAACCCTGAAGGTAAAAAAGTGGTAGCCCGTGTGCGCACAGCCAATGGCTATGACTTAACAGTGAGAGCATCGCTTGCAGTGGCTACATTTGTATTGATGGAAAAAAACTTAGGCGGCGGTGCATACACCCCATCCAAACTGATGGGCGCTGACTTTGTTGAACGGCTTGAAGGTTGCGAACGAATTCAGTATTTCGAGGAATAGCTCAGGCCAATGAAACAATAAACAAAGCCCCTTTTCAGGGGCTTTGTTTTTACTTGGTAAAAGTTTCTTTTTGAATTTTCCAGGCGCCTGTTGCTTTGGACAGCACCAAGGTTTTGTTACCGTTGTCGGTAAACTTATTGGAGGTGTAGGCCTGTTTGAAGCTGACTTCGGCTAAGACATCAGACTGCAGGGTAATTTGCACATCTGTGAGGTTCAAGGTAATGGTGCTGGGGGCTGCCAAACGCTTGCGACGCTCACCTTCCCATACTTTCCGAGATTTTTTGCCATGCTCAAATGTGTCTGCATAAAAGCCAAGGTAAGCGTTTGCATCTTTGGCAGTCCATGCGTTGGCCCAGCCTGTCAACACGTCGTTGATTTGATTGACTGCATCACCATCTGCAGCGGGTACTGCGGGTGCCGGGTCGGCTGGCAAAGCAGCGGAAGCTGAGTCAGGGGCTGCTACTGGAGCCGAGGCGGGCGCTGCAGCATCGGCAGCCATTTTAGGCGCACCGTTTGATTCCAGCTGAGCAATTTTGACCACTTTGTCGTTTGCAAAATAAACGCCATAGGGCAAGTACTCCGCGTTGGGGCCAGCGCCTTTGCGCACGACGTAATCCCAACGGCCCGTCTCTTCCTTGTCACCCAACATTGCAGGGCCAACGCGGTTGCGCACTTCAAGCGGCGACATGCCAACTTTAATTTTGCTTAGATCAGCCTGACTCAAGAAGTCTTTGGGTGGGGCCGTGTCAAAAGAGGAGTCTAGGTACTCAGGGACATCACCTACTTTTGTGATGCCACAAGCCGTCAAACTCAAAGAGGCCAAGGTAACGGCTGCAACGGCAACCAAGCGAGATGAGCTTGGTGAAAAAATTGATTTCAAAATTCGTCTCCCTGTTAAGGAATTTATTATAAGAAGTGTACTTATCATAAAAGATTGCACGAACAGAGCGTCCTGTAAAGCCGCAAAAGTACTGCACAAGACTAAATCTTTTGAATTTCAAAGTAGCGAATGGGCTTACGCCTCTAAAAATCTGTTTTGATGGGACCCTGAACAGGGTGCGCTGCTATACTTTTCATAGATTATCCCGATTGATAGCTCATAGTTAGTCTAAACAAACTATTGGGCCATTTGTTTTAAGCAAACGTAAACCAATTACACCAAAAATCCACCAGAGGTTCATATGAATACCACCATCATCGGCAGCGGCGTGGCCGCCTGGACGCTTGTGCGAGAACTGCGCAAAGCATCGCCCGAGGCTGAAATCCGCCTAATCACCGCAGATGCGGGTGATTTTTATTCCAAACCGATGCTATCCAACGCGTTCGCGTCAGGAAAAACCGCCGAGGCTCTTCTGATGACCCCAGCAGTCAAACTGGCGGAGCAGCAAAAAACCGAAATCCACATTCACACACGTGTGTTGGAAATTAACCTCACTGATCAGAAAGTAAAAACTGACAAGGGCGACTTTGTTTACGGCCAACTGGTTTTGGGCTTGGGCGCAGACACGATTGACCTGCCGATTCAAGGCGACGGAAACGCGGATACTTTGAGCGTCAATGATTTGTGGGACTACGCAGAATTTCGCAAACGCGTGGACGGGAAATCAAAAGTCGCAGTGCTGGGCGCTGGGCTAATTGGTTGCGAATTTGCAAACGATTTACTGAAAGCCAATATTCACACGACCGTGTTTGACTTGGCAGACCGCCCCCTTCCCCGCTTGCTTCCACCTGAAGGCAGTGCCTTCATGAAAAACGCCCTAAGCGCCCAAGGCATTGAATGGAAATTGAACCGCACAGTCAGCTCAATTGAAAAGTCAGGCGCAGGGTATGTGCTGACCGACTCCACTGGCGAAAAAACGGAGGCCGACTTGGTGCTGTCTGCAGTGGGGCTGGCGCCGCGCACCCAAATTGCAAAGGCAGCGGGCTTGGCCACCGATCGCGGCATCGTGATTAATGAGTTTGGCCGCACAAGCGATGCGCATGTGTATGCCTTGGGCGATTGCGCGCAATACCACGGGCAATTCGTACTACCTTACATCATGCCGGTGATGCAAGCGGCCCGCGCTTTGGCCAAAACATTGAGTGGTGAAGAAACTGCCATCAAATTCCCAGCCATGCCCGTCATGGTCAAAACTCCAGATTGCCCCGCAGTGGTTAGCCCACCCCTACCCGGCCAAGAAGGTGCTTGGGAGGTTGAAGTAACAGAGACTGGGGTGAAGGCTTTGTTCAAAGGAAAGGCGGGCGAGCTACTCGGTTTTGCATTATTGGGTGATGCAAGCAAAGAAAGGCAAGCCTTGACTCCTCAACTGCCCGCTATTGCTTGATAATAGCGTTTTACGATTTTTTAGAAGACTCCATGGCACAGTACGTATTTAGCATGCACCGGGTGAGCAAGGTTGTTCCGCCCAAGCGTCAAATTATTAAAGACATTTCCCTGAGCTTTTTCCCCGGGGCAAAAATTGGGCTTTTGGGCCTCAACGGTGCAGGTAAATCAACCGTACTGAAAATCATGGCCGGCGTGGACAAGGACATTGAGGGTGAAGCCACCCCGATGCCCGGCATCACCATCGGCTACTTGTCACAAGAACCCGAGCTAAACCCAGCACACACCGTGCGCCAAGAGGTTGAAGAAGGTTTGGGTGATGTAGCCACAGCCAAAGCCAAATTGGAAGAGGTGTATGCCGCTTATGCAGACCCTGACGCCGACTTTGACAAGCTGGCTGAAGAACAAGCCAAGTACGAGTCCATCATCGCCGCTGCAGGCAGCGACATTGAGCTTCAGCTTGAAATTGCAGCGGATGCGCTACGCCTTCCCCCTTGGGACGCCAAAGTTGAGCACTTGTCCGGCGGTGAAAAGCGCCGCGTGGCCCTGTGCAAGCTGCTGCTCTCCAAGCCTGACATGTTGTTGTTGGACGAGCCCACCAACCACTTGGATGCGGAATCTGTACATTGGCTTGAACAATTCTTGACCAAGTTCCCAGGTACCGTGGTGGCGGTAACCCACGACCGCTACTTCTTGGACAATGCTGCGGAATGGATTTTGGAACTGGACCGTGGGCACGGTATTCCATGGAAAGGTAACTACACCTCTTGGCTGGAACAGAAGCAAGACCGCTTGAAGCTGGAAGAATCGTCTGAAAGTGCTCGTCAAAAAGCATTGAAGAAAGAGTTGGAGTGGGTTCGCCAAAACCCGAAGGGTCGTCAGGCCAAATCCAAGGCCCGTATTGCACGCTTTGAAGAACTGTCCAGCCATGAATACCAGAAGCGCAACGAAACACAGGAGATTTTTATCCCTGTGGCCGAGCGCTTGGGTAACGAAGTGATTGAGTTTGAAAATGTAAGCAAGGGCTTTGGTGATCGTTTACTGATCGACAACCTCAGCTTCAAGATTCCACCCGGTGCGATTGTCGGCGTGGTGGGTCCAAACGGTGCGGGTAAATCCACATTGTTCAAAATGATTACGGGCAAAGAACAACCTGATTCCGGAAAAATCACGATTGGTTCAACCGTGCGTTTGTCTGTGGTAGATCAAGCCCGTGACTCCCTACCAAACGACAAAACCGTGTTTGACGGCGTAACCGACGGTGCAGACATTTTGACGGTGGGCAAGTTTGAAATGCCCTCACGTGCCTACTTGGGGCGCTTCAACTTCAAAGGTGGCGACCAAGGCAAGATGATCGGTAATTTGTCCGGTGGTGAGCGTGGGCGTTTGCACTTGGCCAAAACGCTTTTGTCGGGCGGTAACGTGTTGCTGCTGGACGAACCCTCCAACGACTTGGACGTAGAAACACTTCGCGCCTTGGAAGACGCCTTGTTGGAATTCCCTGGTACCGTGTTGGTGACGTCACATGACCGCTGGTTCTTGGACCGTATTGCAACGCATATTTTGTCGTGTGAAGGTGATTCACAATGGACGTTCTTCAACGGCAACTACCAAGAGTACGAAGACGACAAGATCAAGCGTCTAGGTGAAGAAGGTGCCAAGCCAAAGCGCATCCGATTCAAACCGCTGAAAGGTTGATCGCTTTTTGATTGCCAGCCTCAGTGGCTTTTTGCTGCTGGGGCTGGGGTGACGAATACAGATGTGACGAAAACAGGTGTGACTGCAGCCACGGTAACGAAGAAGATTAACTAAGCAGCGAGAATAAACCTTGTGACTTCTTAATCATCATCGTCATCACCAGCAACTGCATCAATTCCAGCACCAATCACAGCACCCGTTGTACGAATTGCAGCACCCGCAACCGCACCTGTAACACTCACAGCTGCGCCCACTGTGCCAGAAACAATGGCGCACCCGGGCAAAGAACTCAATACCAAAAGTGCAGCAATACAGTTTAAAAATGGCTTCATTTGATTCTCGCTGGCCAATCAATGGTCCTTGGTATCTTTGGAATTTTTACTATCACTTTCTTGACTATAAAGCGCCTCTGCCCAGTTGGAGGAAGAGTCTTTATTCTGGTTTAACGTACCAGATTCAACGGATGTTGACACAGCCTTGATCGCATTGGAACTCTTAATTACACGCTTTGCAAGAATGACAGCCACAAGTAACACCAAAAATGGCGCAATCCAAAGCACAATGTTTTCGCTTGAATAAGCGGGTTTGTACAAAATAAACTCGCCATAACGAGCTTCCATGAATGACTTGATTTCACTTTTGGACTTGCCCTGAATAATCTGTTCGGCAATGATTCCCTTCAAATCTGTGGCTAAACCTGCCTGTGAATCTGCAATCGACTGGTTTTGACAAACCAGGCAGCGCAGCTCCTCGGCCACCTCTTTGTACTTGGCTTTTTGTTCTGGGTTAAGTTGTTCTGGGCTCACGATTACTTGCTCCGTTCAATAAACTCGGCCATCGAACCTGCAGAAATAGGCCCCACATGTTTGTGCAAAATGGTGTTTTCAGCAGAAATCACAAAGGTTTCAGGCACGCCATAAACCCCCAAGTCAATTCCGGTCAAACCTTCACGATCTACAATCACAGCCTGATAGGGGTTGCCGTGTTTGGCCAACCAATTGAGGGTGTCAGCTTCTTGATCTTTGTAGGCCAAGCCCACCAGTCGGATTTTCCCCTGACGAGCCATTTCCAACAAATGTGGATGCTCAATCAAACAGGCTTGGCACCAAGAAGCAAATACGTTTAACACCCAAGGTTGACCTTTGAAGTTTTCAGGACTGACGGGGACGGAAACATCCAAGCCCGCAATTTGCAAAGGCTCAGCAACTGGCCACACGGTGGGCGGCAGCATCAGCTTTAAATTAAAGTTGGGCAAAGTTTTACCGATCAGCACCGAAGGCAGTTTGCGTGGGTCTTTGGACAATCCAATGTACAAAAACACCCCCATAACCAACAACACCACCATGGGCAAAAGCAGGCGAACATGGTTTTTTTTCATGGTTTACGCGGCCTTTTACTGGATGAGCTTGACCTGTATCGCTTATCAAACACGGTAAGCAAACCACCCAAGGCCATCAAGGTACAACCCCACCAAATCAAATTAATAAGTGGTTTGTAATACAAGCGCACACCCCATGCCCCGGTTTGAACGCCGTTCGCACTGGCGACTGCATCGCCCAATGACACATAAATGTCTGAAAACCAATCGGTATGAATGGCAGCTTCGGTCATCACTTGCTGGTTGGATGGGTACCGTCGCTTCTCGGGTTCGAGCAGGAATATCGTCCGCCCCTCCTCTCGCGTCAATTCAAATACCCCCAAGGCGGCTTGGTAGTTCACACCCTGAACATTATCCACACCAATAAAAGTGACACGCCATGGGCCGATGGAACTGGTTTCCCCTGGTTTAAGCACTGCGTCCGTTTCTGTCTCAAAGGTTTTGACCCAGCTTACGCCGATTACAAACACGGCAACACCCAAGTGCGCAAGCACCATTCCCCAGTAGGACAAACTTAAACGCTTGGCTCGGTACAAAATACCGGTTTCGGGTTTCGCTTTGCCAATTTGATGAGTTGCCAGCCAAGCATGGCTGAGTGTACTGACCACCAAAAAGGCTGCACAAATAACGCCCATGGCCCACAACCAACTGAAATGGGACTCCCACCATGCTGCTGCACCCAGCACCAACAAAGCGATAACCATAGCTACAGCGCCCGGTTTGAACATGCGGCCCACTGGGGTTTCACGCCACCGGCTGTCTGGCCCCAAACCCATCACCAGCAAGGCAGGCAACAGGAGTGGCACAAACAAGGCTTCAAAATAAGGTTGGCCGACAGACATTTTTCTGCCATTGAGCACTTCCACCACCAAGGGGTACAAAGTGCCCAACATCACGGTGACCAAGGCTGCCGACATCAGCACGTTGTTGGACAACAAAAGCGCCTCGCGCCCGCTGCTTTTAAAACTGCCACCCTGCCCCACCTCGCCCGTTTTCATGGCGTACAACACATAGGATGAGCCAACCACCAAAAACAGCAGGGCTAGAATAAACACGCCACGCTCGGGGTCGGTTGCAAAAGCATGTACCGAGGTAAGTACACCTGAGCGAACAAGGAAAGTACCCAGCAATGACAATGCAAAAGTAGTTAATGCCAGCAACAAGGTCCAGCTGCGTAAGGCACCGCGTTTTTCGCTCACAGCCAACGAATGAATGAGAGCCGTGCCGGACAACCAAGGCATCAAGGAGGCGTTTTCAACGGGGTCCCAAAACCACCAGCCGCCCCAGCCCAATTCCCTGTAAGCCCACCAGCTACCCAACAAAATACCTACGGTTAGAAAGGCCCAAGCTGTGTTGCACCACGGGCGGCTCCAACGGGCCCAAGTCATGTCAAAGCGGCCTTCAAGCAGACCTGCAATGGCAAACGCAAAGGTGACTGCAAAACCCACATAGCCCATGTACAACATAGGTGGGTGGACAATCATGATGATGTCTTGAAGCAAGGGGTTCAGGTCGCGGCCATCCACCGGCATGGGGTTGAGCAATTCAAAGGGGTTGGATGCCATCAACAGGTAGGCCAAAAAACCCACTTGTACCAATTGCAAAGTGGACAATACACGCACTTTGAAACAGTCTGACACTTCAAATCGCGACCAAGCCACCGCTGCGGTCCAACCTGCAAACATTAAAACCCACAGCAAAAAGGAACCCTCGTGGGACCCCCATGTGGCTGCTATTCGGAATTCCAACGGGAGGTTCAAATTCGAGTTTTCTGCGACATTACGTACAGAAAAATCACTGATGACAAAGCTGTAAGCGAGCCCGCCAAACGCCAATGAAACCAATACAAAAACAAGGCCACTGTTGCGAATTGCAACAGATTCCGCCATTGAGCTTAAACCATGCGAATAGACCCCGCGGACAGACCTAAAGCCATACCATGCGCCGTAAGCACAAAGGACCATTGAAACTGCCAGTACAAACTGGGAAAGGAAGGCAATCATTTTTCCACTCCGGGTGGCATGTAATTTTCATCGTGTTTGGCAAGTACTTCAGAGGCAGTAAAAACCTGCCCATTCCAAGCCCCGTCAGCCACTACGCCTGTGCCTTCTTTGAACAAATCCGGCAATATGCCCTTGAATTCCACTGGCACAGTTTGCCCTTTGTCTGACACCACAAAACGCACAAGCAAGGAATCTGGTTCCCGCTGCACACTGCCCACCACGACCATGCCGCCGAGCCGATAGGACTTTTGCCCTTTGGGAGTGTCGCCATTCAAGATTTGGGAAGGTGTGTAAAAAAACACCAAGTTGTCGCTAAAGACTTTGAACAAGGAAAACCCAAAACCTGCAACCACCACCAAAATCGCCAACAACCAAAGCACACGGCGTGAGCGAGGCTTGGACATAAGGCTGCTGATTGATTTTTCTTCACCGTTGCTCATGTGCGTCCCCTTGCGTTTTGTTAACCGGGCTACCCGAGCTCAATTGCTTTTGCCTCAGGGCACGCTTTTCAGCCAAGGCAGATGCTTTCTCAATACCTGCTTTGCGCCCTGCAAACCACGCATCAAGCGCCAAAACCAGCACGCTAAGCACCACACACACCCATACGGTTTGCCATGCATCCAACATTGCTACACCACCTGCGATCTTCTTTGAATCAATAAACACTGTGCCCTCCGCAGCATATTGGCAGCACACAATAACCAAAAACCGAATACGCTAAGCCACATCCCCACAGCAATGTCTGGGTGAATGCGGCTGCCTTGCATGGACACGCTGTACCCTTGGTGAAGCGTGTTCATAAACACCACGCTGAGGTAAATAAGCGGTATGTTCACCACACCGATCAACAATGCGATGGCCAACAAACGGTCGGCTTTGGAAGGGTCACGCGTCAATTGACCCAAAGCCATTAAACCCAAATAAATGAACAGCAGGAGTAACTCGGAAGTCATCCGCGCATCCCACACCCAATAGGTTCCCCAAGTGGGCTTGCCCCACAGCGCCCCAGTGACCAAAGCCAAAAAGGTCATCCAAGCACCCGTGGGCAGTGCACTGCGCATCATCACGGCAGCCACGTCGGCGCGGTAAATCCAGTTAAGTATTCCGTACCCGCAAGCAACCAAGTACAAAAACATGGACATCCAAGCAGCAGGCACATGAACATAAATGGCGCGATAGACCTCGCCTTGCTGAAAATCCGCAGGCGCTTGAAAAAGGCCAAACCACAAGCCTAGGGCCAATAACAATGCGCCCATGCCATACAGGTAAGGATTGACTTGCCCTGCCAGCTTCAAGAACTTCGGCGGAGACGCCAGTTGCTTGAGCATGTTTACTCCTGAATCAAAATCATTAATCGACGCCCAAGCCAAGGGCCCAATAATAGGCCCAAACACGCCATGCTACCCAATACAAGCCAAGGCGCGAGAGTGCTGCGACCCAATTCTTGCGCTTGACTTCCCTCCAGCCCGAAAACCATGACTGGAACCAACAATGGAAGAGCCAAAACATACACAAGCACTGCGCCGCCACGGGTCATTAACACCATCAAGGACACCAAAGCCAAAAGTGGGGCAGCTGCAGCCAAGCCCAAAGCAAGGCTAAACAGCAAATCCAACATTTGAAAGCCATTTAGGCCAAACTGGACAGCTGCAATCAGAGCCACTGGCAACACGGACACAATTTGAATCGAAATGCTGAGCACGACTTTGGACAACCAGTAAGCGGACAAAATTCCCGTTCGTCCCTCAGCTCGATTGCTGGCTTGCTGGGTTTGAACCAAAATACCCATCCAGCCACACCGCTGGTCTTCAGAAAACCAATCTTTGGCCAACAAGAGAATGGCCAAAATGGAGCTGACCCAAATCGCACCCCTTGATGCGTCCAAATCCGACTTAATCAGCGACAAACCGAAGAAAGTCAGAATCATCCAATGAAACAAAGCCGCCCACAACATGCTTTGAGGGTTGCCCAACACCAAACTCCATTCCCGTTTGAGCAGCATTTTAAGATGACTGCCCGCAGGTTGATGGGCGGATTGATTGGCGATCTGGTTGGCGATCTGGTTGGCGAACTGGTTGGCGATTTGAGGTGCCGGCTGGTTTAAATGAACACCGCCTTCTTCCGAACTGGGCAAAGCAGAAGGCGCGCTGCCGTGTGGATGCGCCGCAGCTTGCAGCATCAGGTTGCCAGATTGAATGTGAAAGTGTTCAATACGTATATTGGCCTGAAACTGGGTTAACAGCCCCACATCGGCATGAGAGGCCATTAGCACCAAGCCACCCGCGTTTAAATGCTGTGCAATTGACAAGGCCAAAAGCTCAATACTTTGGTTGTCCAGCGCGTTCAGTGGCTCATCCAATAACCACAACTTGCGGTTGGACAACAACAAACCACACAAACCCAGCCTAACCCGTTGCCCCGATGAAAGTGTGCCCACCTTTTCATCAGACCAGTCCAACAAGCCCACATGACTCAAAATATGATTGACGTGCTGGCTCAGTTGCTGCCTCTGGCTATGCGCCCTACTTCCGGATGACGATTCCGCTGATGAAAACAATTGGGCAAAAAACAAGGCTTGGTTGAATACGCTCAGCTCTGCGCGCAAACCCAATTCCCCAGCAAACAAATAACTTTCCGCGCCAGCAGAATTGGCAACCCACCGAAGTAAACTCGACTTGCCTGCCCCATTGGGCCCGGTCAATAGAGTCAAAACCCCTTGGGTCAATGCAAGGTCGAATGCGCCCAGCAGCGGGACGCCGCCAGCACTCAAGCCCGACTCTTGAAAACGCAAAGCAGCAGCCATCACTTTGAGGTTTGCAAAGTCACATCAAAAGCTTGACCCTGACCCAATTTGGATTTTTCCACTTTTTGCCATGCGCTCAGTGAATCAGCGGGGTTTGGGTCAGGCGTGCCGTTGACAGCAAGCCTGACTTGTAAATACAAATTGTCGGGCAAATCAGCCAACTTGCGACTTTGCAATAAGTTGGCCTCTTTCAAGTCCACTGAATTAATGCCAGGCTGCAATGAAGCAGCAGGTACGCGGACAGCAGCCAAAGGCATACCGGGCCCCGCTTCGGCCTTCAAAAACACAAACAACACCGATTGCGCTTGCACGCTTTGCAGCTGAGCGGGGTTCAATCCAATATTCACAGTCAAAAGCCCGCCTGCCGCAACTTGACCAGCCGCATTGTTCGGTGCGCTGTTGGGCGCATTGTTTGATGTAGCCAGATTGGCTTGCTCAACCTCGGTTAGCCTTGCCCAAAAAGCCTGTGCGGCTTTTGTATCCCCACGTTGCTCTGCTGCAGTTGCTGCCAATGCAAGTGACTTTTCATGCGTGGGGTCGCCTTGCAAAGCTTTGGAAACCAGTTGAGTAGGCTCGCCTTCCATGCTGCGGTTGTTGGACATGGCCAGCATGTCGGCAAGGTCTGCCAACAAGGCAGGATGGTCTGGCACCAATGCCAGCGCTTTGCGTAAGCTTTGGGCGCTGTCAGCGTATTGGGTTAATGCGGCCTGTGTACGCGACAGAAGCACCCAGCCATTCACATCTTCTGGGTTGGTTTTCAGCCGTGTTTGAAGGGCTTCAATACGCGCCTCCAAAGGCTGCCCATCACCCGGGTGGCCTTTGCCCGCAGCCAACGCTTGGTCCGCACTTAAGCCTTGGCCCGCTGCAGAGCCTGTGTCACCAACTTGAGCCAAGGGGCCAGAATCCAAGCCGTTTTGTGAACCCGCACGGTATTCAAATGATGAGCCATGGATACCGCCCACCATGTAGGTAAGTCCCAAGGCCAAACCCAGTAAGGCCAGCGCCAAGGCCCAGCGTTTGCCAAAACTGGGCGCCACATTCAAGTCGTTGGCAAGTACGGGGTGGCGATTCACCACAGCCCGAGTTTGATCGGCCATTTGATGCCACCCTTCGATCAATTCTTGACGTGTGGCATCATCCAATGTGGGGTCTTGTTCAATCTCCCTACGTTGGGCGACCAGTGCGCCCCACTCGGGGGACCCCTCAATCCCAGAACCAGACGTATTGTGTAAAAATGCACTGTGTTGACGAGGACCGCTCCAGACCCAATACACTGACCACAGCACGGACGAAAACAAAATAACCAAGACCAGAGCAGCTGTAAGGCTCACGTTTTAACCTCTGTCACAACGATGTAATTTAAAAATATCGAAAGCTAGCGTAACATTGTTGCACAGCTTCAATACATTCCCGGTTTCTATTGGTATAACTCGCTTATTTGTAGGGAGTCGGCTTTCCGATGATCCAAGACAATCTATTCAATTACGGTAATTTTAAATTTCTCAAATGGGGTTTGCTACTCAGCGTTAGCAGTGGTTTTGCTTATGTGCTGGATGAGCCCCGCGTTGTATCCAACGGCGGCACCCCGCTGGGTTACACCTTGGGCACCATTGGTGCACTCCTCATACTTTGGTTGATGTGGCTGGGTGTACGCAAGCGCAGTTATACGGGTGGCAGCGGCAATTTAAGGGCTTGGGTGTCGGCTCACATCTACCTGGGGCTCTCGCTCATTCTTGTCGGCACTTTACACGCAGGTTTTCAGCTTGGTTGGAATGTACATTCCTTGGCATATGTGTTGATGATGCTCACCATTTTTTCGGGCATTTGGGGCTTGGGGCTTTACGTCAAAAACCCAAAAGACATGTCCGATGTATTGAATCGCTTAAGCCCTGAAGACATTGTGAGTCGCATTGACTCCTTGGACAAAGATGCCGCGAAAATGAACAAAGACATCAACACAGCAAGCTTGACGGGGGTGGTTGCTGCCTCACTGGCGCAGGGCATTTACAACAAAAAGTCCGAGCGTCGGGTTGGTGAAGTTAAAAATTGCAAAACCGAGGCTGCTGTTAATTTTCTGCAAAAAACATCAGATGTTGACCCCAGCTCGATTTACGCCTTGTACCAAAACCAAGCCCAACGCTTGCTGTACCTCAAACAACTTAGAAAGTATTACCGCTATAAGTACTGGTTGGAACTGTGGTTGGCTATTCATGTGCCGGTGTCGTTTGGTTTGTTGGCCTCACTCACCGCGCACATTGTTTCTGTGTTTTTCTACTGGTAATCCGCTTTTCTAATTCACAACTTTTGAATTGACTACTAATTGACTACTAATTGACTACTTTGTATCAAACTTGGTCACCCCATCCCACTCTGGTGGTGGGGGGTTGGCTTTGAAGTAAGCAATACGTGACCTGTACAGTTCATACAATTCAAGGGGCCCTGTGGCCTGCTCTAAAGTGTGTAAGCGTGTAAGCGCCTCATCCCAACGTTGTGCACGAAAGTCGGCCAAGGCCTCATGCCAAAGGTCAGCATTGTGCTTTTGCTCAGCCGTCAGTTTGGCACTTTCGCCCAAGGGTAAGTAAATAGAAACAGGTTCATCTTTGCCCTTCACCTTCACCTTGTCCATTTCCTGAAACGCAAAGTCAGTGACCGCATCTTTCGTCAGCTGCCCCACCATCACACCCACACCATAGGTTTTGGTAATGCCTTCCAAGCGAGAACCTAAGTTCACCGCATCACCCATCACTGTATAAGCACGACGAATTTTTGAGCCCATGTCACCGACGCGCATTGGGCCGGTGTTCAACCCTACACCCATCGCAAACACAGGCCAATTGCGGGCTTTGAAGCGCTCATTCAAACGAACGGCCTCCTCTTGCATGGCAATTGCTGCTTGGGTGGCAAGCCGGGCATGGTCCTTATCAGGAATGGGTGCACCCCAAAACGCCATGATGGCATCACCGATGTATTTATCAAGCGTACCCCGGTGGTTGCGGATAATCTCAGACATGACGGTGAGGTATTCGTTGATGTATTCACGCAATTCATTCGGTTGCAATGATTCTGAAATGGTTGTAAAACCACGCACATCTGAAAACAAAACCGTCATGTCACGAATCTCACCTTCCATGTTGTAGCTGGTGGGGTCGGCAGCCATTTCGGTGACCAGCTCGGGTGCTACATATTCACCAAACAAGTTGACCATTTGCTTCTTGGTTTTGGACTCAGACAAGTAGCCGTAGGCCACGTCAAACATAAAAATAGCCATCACAAGCAGCAATACGACCGCAACAGGCAACACATAACTTGCCGAAAAATAAAACCAAGAATTCACCGCGATACTGCCCAGCAGCACGCCAACTGCCACCAACAAAGACCAAGTGGCTGAAAGCAAAGGCATCAGAATACTCAGCGTGAGGCCAACGGCAAGAACAGAAATTAGCAGAATTCCTTGCGCATACTCAGGTCGTAAAATATGTTGCTGGTCCAATATGGAGGAAAGCACATTGGCATGCACTTCAACGCCGGGGTAAGCGGGGTTTACTGGGGTGCTTCGAAGGTCCAGTAAACCGGGTGCGGTGGTGCCCACCAACACAATTTTGCCGGAAACATCTTCAGGTTTAAGCCTGCCGTTTAATACATCAGTGGCTGAAATGTACCGGTACCCACCGCTATCAGGCCCACCACGTGCCCTGAAATTCACCAAAGACACCAAACCGCGCTCTACGGGAATATTGAGCTCAACTTCATCAGACTTCAGGGCAAAGTATTCAACCGCACCGTAATTGTCAGGCACGCCCTCTGGGAAAACCGGAATAACTTGTGGGTTGCCCAAAGCCCGACGAAGAACGGCAAGGGAAAGGCTTTGGTAATAGCCGCCTTCGTACCTAGCAATCAACGGAATGGAGCGGACAGTGCCATCCTCATCCAAAATTGGATTGAAAAAACCACCATCGGTGTGCTTCTGCAATACAGGCAGATTTGCACCAAAACCCAGCCAATCGGTGGACTGAAGCGAAAGCCCACCCAGCTGTTGCTGTTTAAACAAAGCTTTGGGCATGGCACCCGACATGATGTTGGGGTTTTGATTGAAGTAATAACCGAGTACAACAGGCCGCTCTTTGAGGGTCATCGCAAGCTGAGCATCTCGGTCAAACTCAGATTGCAAAGCGGGCCTGAGTGCATCCAGTGAGTTTTTCAACTGGGGCTTTTTAGCGAGAATGGATTCCAATGCGGGAATGGCATCACTTTCTTGGGGCTCGGCAAACACAATGTCGAACCCAACTACAGCGGCCTGTAGGTCATCGGTTAAAGTGGTCACCAGTTTGGCAACCACTTCCCGCGACCAAGGCCAGCGCCCTTCTTCAGCTAGACTTTTTTCGTCAATATCAACAATAACGATGCGGGGGTCTACTTCCGATTTGGCTGCAATGGCTCGCAGCCGTACATCATAGATCAAATAATCCAGTCGCTTTACCACCTCAGAAGGCACGTAATCCAACACCACGGCCACAGCAAATGCTGTCATGCCGAAGCCCACGGAAATTCTCCTGAGCTTCTTAAAAAAACTCCCAAACTTCTTCATGACAGCGGCTTAGCCTTTATCTCGTCCATCAAGGCGCACACTGTGGCGCAACAAATGCAGGTGCAGACAATGTTGCATCCCGACTCAACACCTGGGGTGGTGAATTCAAAATCACCGGCGGCAAGTTGGTAAAGGTGCGCACAATTGCACCCTCACCCCGATTGACTTCGACTGGTCGGTCATTGCCGTTTCGTACTATCACCGTGCCATCGTTCACGGCCACGTAGAGTTCGTTGGAGTCAGGGCCTCCAGCGGGACCGGTCTGATTGTTCTGTGAGTTGCCTGAACCTGCCCCACCCAAATCCGACATGGGTGTTGAAGACAATGTTTCAAAGTTTGCAGGCGTACTTTCTGGTAGCGGGCCGGGGCTTGGGTTTTTGTTCAAAATATTCAAGGGTTGCGGGCTAAGGTTGGGTATCAAATTGGTCGGCAATACAAAAGCAGACTGACCTTGATTGAGCACCAAATTGCCTGCTGGCGTGGTGATTTGGGTACTACCTTCCCTCATTTCCACATTCAAACTTGAACCTGTGCTGCACTGGGTAAAGGTGAAATCACCAGACTGACCTGTGGTGCAAGACATGTCGAAAGCAGTTCCTCGAATACCCACCGTTGCAGTTTGAGTGAAAAACTTCACGTTACTGGGCTCAGCTTTGGCGATGGCTCCAGTCACTGCCCTCACAGCACCTTTCAACAACTGGAATGATGCCACTGAGGTTTTAGGCGACTCTGGTGAATAACGGTAGGCGGCAATCTCAATTTGCCCACCACCCGGCACAGTCAAACGACCACCATCTGCCAAGCTAATGACGGCAAAACCACCATCCGAAGAGGTAATAACATCCCCAGCAAAAACCGCGGACCCTTTGACCAGCTTGCGCTGTTTACCATCCGCTGCTTTGGCTGTAATTTCTCCGTTTACTTGGGACAAACGCCCCGCTGCGCCCACTGTGGACAGGTTGGTCACACCTTCACGCTCGCTCTCACCTTTGGCGAGGTCTTCACACTCCCGGCCCTTACAGATACGCGCAGAAAAGTCGGTGCCTCGAATACCGATGGTCGCCGTTTCGCTTTTCATGGAAAACGCGTCTGACGTGCCACGCTTGCCAATCAAGCCAGTCAAAGTTCGCAAGCCGCCCTTCACCAACTTGAATTCGGCTTTGTCGGCAATGGGTTGCTCGGGTTGATACTCATAATTCTCAACCACAAATTGGGTGCTAGGCCGCAGGGCAATTTGTGTGGTGTCAACAAACAAAAGCACTGCACCGCTTTTCTTCTGAGTATTAATAATGTCGCCCACATTCAACTTGGTACCTGTGGAGGCAAATTTACTTTTACCTTCCGCAGTCTGTAAACTCACAACCCCGGTGATGGACTTGATTTCGCCCACCACTTTTTTGCTTGAACTTGAATTAACAGGTGCATCCGACGGGAATGGGCTCTTGGTTTGAGCCCAAACATATGCGGGTGTGGCACCCAAGCATATGGCCAAAGTAGCCGCTTGAATGGACCTGAAAGCGGGCTTAAGAAGTCTGATCATATTTGTTTTTGTCATCTCAGGCCTCACTTACACACCGCGCCGGGGCGCTGTGGATCCCTTGGGCCGGGTCGTAATTCGATATTCCGGCTTTGCTCGGATACGGGTGGTCGTTGCAAAACCGATTCATTGGCTTTGTCAATTGCTTCCTCATCCTCAGCACGTTTCGGCCTTGCCGCCTCTTGACGTGGAGGTGGCTTGGGTGGCTCCCTCTGCTCAACCAGCAATGTATCAGTCTGGGTCGAACTTCTCGGTACAAACGCCTGATCCAAAGTTTGATCAGCGGTACCCGAAGTTTGATCAATCATGGGTGCCGCAGTAGGCGCTGGCGTTGGCGGCGCTGTAGGTGCAGCCGTGGGTGCCGCCGTTGGCGCTGCAGTTGGGGCTGCAGTCGGTGCTGCAGTCGGTGCTGCCGTTGGCGCTGCAGTTGGGGAGGCCGTTGGTGCAGCTGTTGGGGCTGCAGTCGGTGCTGCTGTTGGTGCTGCCGTTGGCGCCTCGGTAGGAGCTGCTGTTGGGGCAGCCGTTGGTGCCTCAGTTGGAGCCGCGGTTGGAGCCGCGGTAGGTGCTACAGTGGGTGCCGCGGTTGGTGCCGCGGTTGGTGCTGCGGTTGGTGCTGCGGTTGGTGCCGCGGTAGGTGCTGCAGTTGGCGCTGCTGTGGGCGCCATTGTTGGGGGAGCGCTTGGGGCCGCTGTGGGCGCCATGGTAGGAGCCATGGTTGGCACCGTACTGGCTTGAAACGCTTGCCTAGGCGCGGTTGGTGCTGCAACAATTGTGGGCGTACCCAGTGTGTATGTTGTTGATGCAGTCTGCAAATTCACGTTTGCAAATGACCCTGTAAACGCATTTGCTTCCAAGAAGTTGAATGTTTGCGGGGCGCTTAAACCACCACCCACAGTGTTTGGGCCGGAGGTGTCTCTGATTTGCAAAGTACCTGCCAAGTTGGCATTGTTGCTGACATTGATGTAATCATAGTCAACCCCTTGGACACCACCATTGCTCAGCAGTTCGATGTCCAACACGCTGTTGGCAGTCAAGGTCAAATCGCCGTTGATGGTCATTGAACCGGGTGATGAACCCGGAATCAACGTGCCTGAATTAATAGCCACGTTGCCGTTGACTACACCAAATCCAGCCAAATTGCCGGCATTGATGGTGACGGGGCCATTGACTGTTGAACCAGGTGACAGGCTTAACAAACCACCAGACTGGTTGTACCCCATAGCGAAGGTCACAGAATTACCACTCAAACCGAAGAAGCCTGCGTTATTCACCATCGCACCAAAAGTAACCGGTGTGGTGCCTGGGGCAAAGGTGACGTTGCTGGTGCTGGAAGTGGAGAAAATATTGGATATAGTGCCTGGGTTACTGAACGTCATTAACCCAGAGTTACTAAAGGTGCCGGTACCGTCCAAAATACCGCTGAATACCAAAGTGCCGGTATTGGTAACCACTCCGGTGTTATTCAGGCGAACGCCCACCATTCCATTACTCAGGCTCAGATTCAAATTCGAGCCAGACGGAATTTCGAAAGTTCCAGTGCCGGCCAAGCCCCCGCTAACGGAGTAATTACCATTGAAGCGTATGGTACCGTTGTTGGTTAAAGTACCGCCCACCACTAGAGGCGTAGTACCACTGTTCAACTGAAAGTTGATGACAGCGTTGGGCCCCACTTCCAACCCATTAGCAGGAATATCCATAGGCATCAAACTGAAGGTGCCTGACATGAATACCAAAGAACCGTCTGGATTCATTTGTGAAAAGTTAGGTGGGGTATTCATCACCGGTGCGGTTGCAAAGCGCAATAAGCTGTCGGCTGATCCAGGTGCAGTTGTAGTGATACCCTGACCCGCCATCACCTGACCTGCAAACGACGGTATAGCTTGCGAAACTACAATTTTCAAACATGTCCCAGAGTCACTGCAATTCGGCGTAGGTGATTGAATGTCTGGAATGCGGTCAACCACAAATGAGGGGTTAGCAAATCCACCCGTCAAAACTGTACCTTCACGCACAAACATATTGTCCACATTGAAGAAGCTTACATACTCCAAGCTAGTAACGACCTCTGGGCGAATCCCACCGATCAGAAATACGGGCCGCTGAGTTGCTGGCGTGCTGCCATTTGGAATTGGATCAGCCAAACTTGGCGTTTCGTTGTAGAGCTGTATACCATTCACAAACGGCTGAGCTATGTTTCCGTTGATTTGGAATTTGATACCTGCCCCCACAGCAATAGACGCTGTGTCGGGAATCGACGTGCCAGAGGGATCGGTCACGCGACGCCCAGCAACAATGTAGTTACCCAAATTACCGGAGGAGAAGGTGGCGGTGCCATCCAATATTGCCGCACCCGTAATGTCTGACTCCACTACAACCAGCGTGTCACCATTCAAATTAATTTTGGCATTTGCTAAAACGGTGGGGGATTCACTGCCTGAGCCTAGCCCCCCCCTACCCAGCAACAACGCGCCTTCGGGTTGGACGTTGATGGTGCTAGAAACTTGAACACCCTCAAGATTCAAAAGGTGCAAGGCTGGTACTTCGATAAAGCCACCATCCGGCAAAATACCGCCTTGTACACGAAGGTTGTCCGCAGCCACAAGCGGGCCCTTCATCAAAGGGCTTGCGATGCCGTTAATTTCGCCATTGACTTCGCTGTTGTTCCAAACCCCTCCTAGGAAAAGCTCAGAACCCTGAACTCGGGAAATATTATTCAGAGAGGATGAGGAATATGTACCCTCCAAAAACAAGGAACTATTTTCACCATTCAAGCGAATCGTGGCATCACCCGGCGAAGTTGCAATCGAGATACTTTCCCCACGCACCAACACGGAGGAGTCTTGATTGACGTTGGTTACCCCTTGAAAAATAATGCCTGGTGCAGGTAAAGGCATCGGGGATGGCGCGGGCGATGGTGCAGGTGATCCCGTTGGCGAAGGCGGGTTTGCTGGGAAAGTCACTACACTCAGCGAAGCAAAATCAAAGTTGTCACCCACGTTGATGGTTGTATTAGGGCCAATCACCAAGTTGGCGATGGGATTGACAATGGGGGGGCCATCGAATGGGATGAAGTTTTCAGCCTCAGTGACTATCGATGCTCCCAAACCTGTCACATTGATGGTCACGGGTGCGTTTAAAATACCATCCAAGCCAGTCACGTCCAGCAGCGGGGCAACTGCATCACCAGAGGCCTCCACGGGTATACCGTTTAACTGAATGACTGCGCCTGGCGCTGCTTCAAACTGACCGCCAGAGAATGAAGTTGGCACTTCAGTATTGGGTAAAGCAGTCACACCTTCAAAAGTTTGGGTTCCTAAACTGAGGTGTGTGCCGCCGTTGATAGCTAATAGGGATGTACCACCCATACTGAGCTTCTGAATCGCAAGACCAAAAAACTGGCTTGGGTTTACGCTCATACTGCCCCCTAGAAACAGGGTACCTATGTCTAAAAATCCAAACCCATTAGAACCTGTTGCATTCAAAGCCGAGCCGGGATTCACAAAGGCATTACGAATTGCGCCTGCACCCTCAAGGTTAAAAATAGAAGAATCTGAAACATCTAAATTGGTAATATCAACCCAAACAAACGGTGCTGACTGCATATCTAGCTGTCGAAGCGTAGCCAGACTGCTACCGCTCAAGTTCAAAGAATCGAGCTCACCTTCCTGAAAAGTTAATCTAGAAGTAACCGGACCGGGGCCGGAGGTGTGATCGAAAAGCCTCACACCCATCAAAGGATTTGAACCTGATAAGCTTGGCCGTATATTCAACACTTCAAGATTGGCACCTTCTAGATTGACTTGAACAACTTCCGATGCCCCCAAAGGGAACAATGGGGTGCCAGATGGCGAGGTCTCACTGGTCAAAGAATTGATTTGAGATATCTTTTGAATCAATCCTTCGGGGTTTACACCCGGCAGGAAAGTTACGCCTGAAGGAACAGCATTCAAACTTAGCAAATCTGGATCCTGGTAAGGCTGAAGGTTCAATACCCCCGATGCCCCTAGGCTTAAAGGTGCATTGATTCGAACACCCCGATCATTGTCATAGCGCAGGCTTAAATTAAACCCATCGAAGCTAGGGTCAGTAACGATTGGGTCAATACCAATAGGGGCATTGATAAAAATATTACCTTTCGCCTCAAGGATTAAACTAGGAGGTGAAGGGGGTTGGCTTGGCCCCATTGTGGGCTGTATTGCTGCAAGTATAGGAGCTGAAATCGTAATGTTCCCATCACCTCCAGGAGATGTGTCGTTATCCCGAGTAGTCAAAATGACGGTGCTATTGGACTCCAATACTGACTTTACAAAGGTGTTGGTAATGAATGAAGTTTCGGGAGGAGACCCCTGAAACCCAGTTGAAACTACAAATGCCCCACCCGACACAGTGGTTTGCGGCGACGGCGCAGGCGAAGGTGGCAAGGTAGCCACCACTTCCAAATTACGTGGATCTAGTAAAAACTCACCGTTTTTGCCTTTGGGGGCAATGGTGTCTGGCACATGAGTAATTGAAATGCCTTCCAGACCGGAGGCTTCAATTCGCCCACCGTTGCCGCCAAGCTCGCCGCCCCTTGCTTTTAAAGCACCATCGACTTGGGTGTAGCCGGTACTGAATGCAACCACTTCGCCGCCGTTGCCGGACGCTGTTGCACTGGCACTCACTATTGCATCATTCTGGATTATGGTTTGGCTGGAATTTTGGATGCTAGGGTCTGCACCCCTCCATCCACCGCCCACACGCACATTGCCGCCACCATCGCGCCCATCCGCACTGATGCGCGCACCGCGAAGTATGGCCACCCGATCACCAGTAATTTGTACATCGCCGCCTTGGCCTGAATTGCCCTCGGCTAAAACTTGACCGCCAATCAGCGCATCACCCTTGGGTGCTGATATGTCGACACGACCGCCTTGTACTGCACTTGCCCCACTTGCATTGATGAGAGAGGACGGTGTGGCAACCACTCCATTTTGGCCTTTGAATCGAATAACTCCGCCTTGGCCTACCGAAGCGCCAACCGCCTCCACATGCCCGGAGTTGCGAATCAAAGCTGAGAAAACCGACACATTGGCACCAATAATTTTGCCAAGATTCACAGAGGCTTCACCCTCTTTCACCTCAACATTCAAGCCGATTGTGGGGTGGTTCAAATCAACAATCGTGACTTTGTGGCCAGCGGCCAAAAGCACTTCGCCTTCTGCATGAATGATGCCGGTGTTCTCGATATTCGGTGCGAGCAAAACCACTGAGCCGCCCGAGTGGCTGTTGATCGCACCTTGTTGAACAATTTTCCCTGCATTGCCATTTGCATCTGAAAAGGACAAATGCTTTTTCTGAATATCAGAATCAGAAATGGCCAAGGTGGTGGCTAGGAAACCCGCCGTGTCAATGCGGGCACCCTGCCCCATTACAATACCGGCGGGGTTGATCAAAAACACCTGACCATTACTTTTCAAAGTACCCAGGATTTGGGAAATATCACCACCAATCACACGGTTAAACACTTGGCTGGCAACACTTTGCTGCACAAACTCAGTGGTTTGCCCTGCGCCAATGTTGAACTGCTGCCAATTCAGTATTGCACCCGGGGTGTTGGTGATTTTAAGCAGGTCGCCCAAAGCTTGAACGGTGGCCTGACCGGACACCACATTCAAACCATTGGGGTTGGCCCTTGCCGGCCCAACGACTGGGCCACTTAAAATCAGGGAAATGCCCGCAGCTACCACTGTTTTTTTGAACCGGGCATGACGGCTATTAATTATTGATTGTTTCATCGCTATCACCCGGTTATTACAGAGAAGTCACAAAAGAAAAATGAACCATGGTCTCGCCGCTGGGTTGAGTCGGAATACCGCTCAAGACCCGCGCCACATCTAGCTTGAATTGGTGTGCCGGTACAAACGCAAAACGAAGACCACCTCCAACCGAGGAAATGCCCGGCTCGTCCTTCACGCCCGGGGGCGCGCTGTTCAAGCCAAGCCTTGCGCCTTCCAAAAAGGCAACAAAATTCAAACGGGGCAACCAATCTTTAACCCAATCATTGCGGTTACCGCTCATAAGTTCCAGCGAAACCCGGGCGCCGGAGTCTGCGGAAATCACGCGCTCTTCAAACCCTCTAACCGAGTAAACACCACCAGCACCAAACTGCTCGCCGGAAATCAGGGAGTCGCCAGACATTTGCCCATCCAAGGCCAAACTGTAGCGCCAGTCGCCCGCCAACTGATTGGAGTATGAGGTGTTGAATTTAATCAGATCAAATTCCACAGGCGCCATCGGGTTGACCTGACGATAAACCTCTTGGGAGTTTTTACCACTGGTTTCGAAGTTTTTGTAGTACCCAATTGTGGCTTGGCCTTGGGCTACTTCTTGCTTGTTAATCAGGTGGTAGCTTAAACCGACGGGCCTTGAGCCCACATCAGGCACCAAACTGGTAGCACCGCCCTCAAGCCGCACATCGCTGTTGAAATCTTTGAATTCATAAGAGGCTGAAACACGTTGGTCATAGCCCTCCCAACGGTCTAGCAGGTGCGTCCATTTGATGGAAGCGGCAGTACCCGAGCCTGAAATATTCAGGGCGCTACTGCCCACACGCAGGCTTCCCACTTCGACGGATGAGTCACTGAAATTCAATTCCAGCATGGAGTTCAGCTTTGCAAATGGCACTTTGTAACCCAAACCGAACACTTTGACATCAGACCAGCGGCCGGGTGAAGTCACTGCCTGTGCGGACAACATATGCCCTTTACCCCACAGGTTGTTGTGCTGCGCCACCAAGCCCAAACGGTACTTACCAGTGGCATCGGTGCCTGTGTTGTCCAAGGTAATAAAAGCAGTTGTTGGGTCAAAGTCAGGCGCTGCAATGTTTGCATCCACCAGCAGCGGCTTGTCGCTGGGCTGCAAGCTAACTCGCACAGCCAGTGCCGGGTTTTCATTGAGCAAACGCAGGTTCTTGTCCATATTCTGCGTGTTGATGAGGGCACCCTCTTTCAATACCGGCAGCTGGTTGCGAATGTGGTCTGCGGAGAAAAATTGATTACCGGAGACTTGCACCACATCCAACCTGGCATCCACGATGACCAGTTTGAGGCTTTGCTCGGGCGCTAAATCTTGCTCTGGCACAATGACGCGGACCACTTCATAGCCTGCGATTGCATGCAGTTTCTCAACGCTGGAAGTGGCCACCCGAAGCTCAGAGAATGTGATTAACCGGCCTTGGAATGCGGCCAGAATTTCCATCACCTGCTTGCGCGGAATGAGCTCTGGGCCTTCAATTTCAAAGGAAGAAATTTTGAAGGTGGCCTCTTGCTCCTCCTGAAATGCAGGAAGATTGGAAGGGGTTTCAGGATCGACCAATTGAGCCAATGCGATTGGTTCTTGGGCAAAAGCTGTTGCGGTGGCAAGAATGAGAGAGCTGCCGATGCAAGCGCGTAAGTAGTCCATGTGGTCACTCAACGAGTTCAGTACAAGGTTAAATTAAGAAGCTAGTAACAATACTAAGAAATATTACTACATTGACTACATGTGACGACAATATACTTCACCTAGCAAGTGAGACAAGTGTGGCTAGATGACACAACTTACATCAATAATGCACCATGGCACGTATTTTTGGAATCCACTGTTGGGCACATTCATATCCAATTTGAATAATTTGATCGGCTTTGTGGAAATCAAGCATGCCCAAGGAGTTAACCTCAGGCTGAAGAAAGAAGTCTGAATTGTGTTGCGCAACCCTCGATTTTTGAAGACCGCCCAACTCCACCATGCGCATCAGGGAGCGCAACATGGACGGCATAACCACCTCGCCGCTTTTGCTGCGGGAGCGAATATCCTCCTCCTGCCCCACATCCACGGTGACCACATACCGCCCGCCCCGTGAGCGCATGCGGTCAACAGGCACGTTATTCACCAGCGCACCATCGACCAACACCTGCCCTTTGTCGAGGTAAGGCTCAAACAACACGGGAATGGAGGTGCTGGCACGAATCGCTTTCCACACCAAGCCTTGGTCAATCAAATCTTCTAGACCTGTGCTGAGGTTGCAACCCACTGCGAAAAACGGCACGGGAAGGTCTTCAATAAAATCTTCACCAAATGCCTTGTGGTAAACATTGTTGACTGAGTTTGATCGAATGAAGCCGTGCTTGGGAAAAAGGTAATCCCTCCAACGGAACGGCAAGCCGCCTTTGAATGTGGTTTTGAGAATTTGCTCGACTTCGGTCGGTGGCTTTCCGGTGGCCACCAATGCGCCAACCAGTGCACCCATGGATGTGCCGCCCACGGAGTCTGGCATTAAACCCGCTTCCGCCAAGGCGCGATACACCCCTGCATGGGCAAAGCCCTTGGCACCGCCTCCACCAAATACCAAGGTGAAAGTGCGGCCCAGCAGGTGCCTTGCCACCCGGTCAAGATCAACCTCTTGCCCATAGCGCACATGCAAATGCCTCACCGATGGTCGGGCCAAACCTTTGAATGCTTTCAAATGGCCGGGGTGAACATGCCCATCGGGGTGCATGTGCACAATCCATACATGTACACCTTCATCCACCGACAACACTGCCTGCATCAACATGGCGCGGCGTGCATCGTCACGAAGAAGATTTAAATCCACGAGAAATACGGCGGCATCCAAGTCATCGAGCAAACGCTCGGGGCACAGCTCACCAGCAGGTGACACAAACACCTGTGGCCCATGCACGGGCGCAGCCAATGAGCTTAGGCCAATACGTACTTCATTGGCATTGTGCAAAAAGTCCACCTTGGACTTGTGGCTTAGCCTTTGCTTTAACTGCAGTTCAGAATGGGCTGAAAAATCGGGGTTTTGTATCCAGTTTTGCATCCAAATCAGCGGGGCTTGCAAAGTGGACCTTTCATAGCCCATTTGGTTTTTGAATCGCTTGATCAGGACTTTAAGAATGTGTTGGTAAACCAAAACGCTGCTTTCGCCACATTGGGAAAGGCTGACTTGGTCAATCTCCACCAACAAGCTTTCGCGGCTGGCCGATGCAGTCAGTGTTCGGGGGGATTGATCAAAAAACCCAAGCTCGCCAATGATGTCGCCCGGTTGGAACCACACATCAACCTCAATGCCCCTTGGCCCACGGCGCTGCCCACGCAAACGCCCGGCCAACACCAAATAGAAGCTTGAACTGCCCTGCCCTTGCTCAAACAACACATGCCCGGTAGACACTCGCTTTAAGCGGGCCACTTTAAGCACCGAGGAGGCCTGCTCCTCAGTCAAATCAAGCCTTTGTGCAAGTAGCTTTAGAACGACTTGCTGCTCTTCAGTGCTAAGGACAGGTTGTGGATTCAAATTGGCGAGCTCCCGATGGGCTGTGAAGGCTGTGAATTTTTAAGCCAGATGCAATTGCCTTTGGATTCTTTGTCCAATTCTTGTAGGTACGCCTGATGCAGCAGCATTTCTTCCTCGGTCGGCTCATAGTCCACAAACGCCAAGCTGGACAGGTCGGTGCGTTTGCCTCCACTTTGCCCCTTTTGGTCGCTTAGATCAATCACCAAACTGTCTTGGCCGCGCGTCATGGCCAAATACACTTCCCCCAAAATTTGGGAGTCGAGCAAAGCGCCGTGAAGTTGGCGGTGTGCATTATTAACGCCAAGCCGGTCGCACAGGGCATCTAGGTTGTTTCGTTTGCCGGGAAACATTTCCCGCGCCATCATGAGGGAATCGGTGACCCCCTCGATGTAGTCATTCATGCAGCCTTTGTCCAGGCGTTTTAACTCTGCATCCAGAAACCCAATGTCGAAAGCCGCGTTGTGAATGATCAGGGTGGAACCTTCAACGAATTTCAGAAAATCGTCAACGATCTGCGCAAATTTGGGTTTGTCAGCCAACATTTCATTGGAAATACCATGGACTTCAAAAGCGCCATGGTCCACAGCCCGCTCAGGGTTGATGTATTGATGGAAATGCCGGTCAGTGACTTGACGACCCAACATTTCAACACAACCAATTTCAATAATGCGGTGGCCTTCGCGGGCTTCCAAACCAGTGGTTTCAGTGTCCAGTACAACAAATCTCATTCGGTTGTCCCCATCGCTCTGCTTTCCACTTTCTTTTCTTTCAGTATTTTTTCGACGCCTTTGTTGGCAAGTTCATCCGCTTTCTCGTTGCCGGGGTCGCCTGAATGGCCCTTCACCCAATGCCAACGCAGCAAATGGCGAAGGGTGGCTTGGTCTAAAATCTGCCACAGGTCCACATTTTTAACGGGTTTTTTGTCGGCAGTGCGCCATCCGTTGACTTTCCATTTGGGCATCCATTCAAGGACGCCTTTGCGCACATATTGGGAATCCACATACACATCCACGCTGCAGCGTTTGGTCAGGCTGTTCAAGCCTTCAATGACTGCCTGCAATTCCATGCGGTTGTTGGTGGTGGGGTTGTCGCCGCCGAAAAGTTCTTTTTTGTGATCGCCCGATTGCAAGTAGGCGCCCCAGCCACCGGGCCCGGGGTTGCCTTTGCAGGCACCATCGGCATACATAATAACGTTGGGAATGCGGGATTCAGAAGGTTCGGCCAAAGCGGTCTCGCTGTTTCGGTTTGAGCTCAGTTGGAGCTTCATTGAAGCTTAGTCAGTCCTCTATTGTATTGGTTTTGTTTGCCACTTGTTGTGCCACGGGCTTGAGTTGCCCCACCGAAGTTGGTCGAGTTTTAAATGCGGGGCCGACCAAACGCATTCCCCTAACCCGCTTTACAGCACACAGAAAATACACGCCACCGCACACTGGCCACCAGCGATCACCCGCTTGCTCCATAAAGCCCATTCGGCTTAGGCCTTTTTCAGAATGGGCGGGGAAACGATAACCACCAAAACGCCCCAACTCGGGTTCCAGTGAGAGTAACTTGAACCAATCTTTCAAACGGCCTAGGTGAATCGGCTCACAGCCCTTGGGCCACACGCCACCCCACCGTTTAAACACAGCATGGCGCAAACCCCAAAGTGACATAGGGTTGAACCCGGTCACAATGAGCCTACCCTCGGGCATCAACACGCGTTCGACTTCGCGTAGCACTTGGTGAGGGTCTTGAGCAAATTCCAGCACATGGGGCATCACAATCAGGTCAATTGAACTGCTGTCAAACGGCAGCTCTTCGTAATCGGCCATGCAGTCGGGGGTCAGTTCGTCGGTGGTCGGCAAAATAAGGTCTTCAGCCACATAAGCGCGGTGAGGAATGCGGTTTTCAGCCAAGCCATCCACCATGCGGGTACCCAGTTGGATTGCACGGAACCCAAACAAATCCTGCACGGTGTGGTTAATCCAAGCCTGCTCCTTCAGCACAAAGTACTGACCCGCGGGTGTTTGGAGCCACGCGTCCAGTGCTACCATGTTGGCCTGCCTCAGGCTCATGGATTGTAAAGGTTCAGATGGAATCATTTATCGCTGCTCGCCAACCAGAATGGTCTGTAATAGGACTTCCTGCCTTCAACGACAACTACTTATGGGCCATTGTTCATGAACCCAGTCAGCATGCTTTCGTTGTTGACCCCGGGTGCGGCCTCACAGTACAAAAATATTTGGAGGACCATTCCCTTTATCTTAGCGGCATTTTGGTCACGCATCACCATCCAGATCACATTGGGGGAATTGACCATCTTTTAAATCACTTTAAACACCCTATTGAAGTCATTGGAATTAATAGGGTTAGTCAGGTCCACCGTGTGGTTTCCGAAGGGGATGTTATTCACTTTTACGGGTTAGAGATTAAGGTGATTGAGGTTCCAGGGCACACGAGGGATCATTTGGCCTATGTGATTTCAACGGCAGGTGAAACCTGGCTGTTTTGTGGTGACACTTTGTTTTCAGCCGGATGCGGCCGTTTATTTGAAGGCACGGCTGAGGATATGCATAAATCACTCAATAAAATCAATGAACTACCCAGCAATACTCTAGTATTTTGTGCGCATGAGTACACGGAATCTAACCTGCGCTTTGCAGTGCACCAAGAGCCTAACAACACAGCCTTGAAAAAAAGATTTGAAGAAGTTCAGTCACTTAGAAGACTAGGTAAAAATACAATACCGTCTACTTTGGCGATTGAGCGGGAAAGTAATCTTTTTTTGCGATGCGAGACTTCGGAAACATTGCGCGTGTTGCGGCTAGCGAAAGATCAATATTGATTGATACAGGTAAAGCAAACCTGCTGTGACAAATTGGAGTGAGAACTACCCCTACATTTCGGGTGAATCATTTGGGTGATACCGAAAGATTACCAAATTGACCAATTGCAAACGAGCACCTAGGATGCACGGACTAGAACTCTAAGTCGGTTTTGACAACCAAGCGTTGAAACTGCAGCTGCATGCGATGAAAGGGAAAATCAAAAGAACGGTTGGGTTGAATATTGCAGTGGGCCTTACAGGTTTGCTGCTTCCGCAATTTGATGCGGGGGCTGAGCCCATTCAACAAGCCGCACTTGAACCCAAAGCTTTTACACTGCAGGGACTGAGTTCCCAAACTGGACTACAAACTGGCTTCGGCATTCAATTGCAAGCACACCCAGCTTTGGTTGGTGTGGACCTTGTCTCAGAGGCGGAGGATGTGTGGGAGCTTATTCGTCGCGGCTTTGCAATTCCCGACCTTTTTATGAAGAACATTCGCCCAAAAGAACGGGACTTGGTGCGCAGCACTGCGCATTTGACGGATTTGCTTAAAAGGTCAGAACCCTACATTCATTACATTGCCAGCGAATGTGAAAAGCGAGGGCTTCCAACCGAGTTGGCTTTGGTGCCCTTTGTTGAAAGTCGATTTAACCCCCATGCACGCTCCCACGCACAGGCTGAAGGCCTTTGGCAAATCATTCCAAGCACGGGCAAATACTTTGATTTAAAGCAGAATCAATGGGTTGATCAACGCAGGGACTTGGTTGCATCAACTCGCGTTGCGTTGGATTATTTTACTTACCTTTACGACTTATTCGGCGACTGGCAACTTGCTTTAATTGCCTACAACTGGGGCGAAGGTTCAGTCCAGAAGGCGATTAAGGCGGCAAGGGCCAAAGGCTTGCAACCCAATATCGCCAATTTGGATTTGCCAGAGGAAACACGTTATTACGTGCCCAAGCTGCAAGCAATCAAAAACGTAATCCAAAATCCCAAACATTTTGGGATTAGCCTACCGCACTTGCCCAATGCCCCCTACTTCGTGGAAATACGGCGTAAGTCGAATGTGAACCTCAAAGAGGTGGCCAAAAAGTCTGGCGTGGAATTGGACTTAATCAAGGCACTGAATCCGGGTTTGCAGCAAGACACTTGGCACGTGGCACACAACGACACTTTGTTGGTTCCTGTACAGTACGAAAAACAAGTCAAACTCTCTTTGGGATCAACCCAAGATTCAACCCAAAACCCTACCCAAAACTCAACTCAAAACCCAACTCAAAACCCAACTCAAAACGCACTAGGCATACCTAGCGCTGCCTTCAAGGCTACGATAGCTGTTTCAGCTGTGAAGGCTGCGACACCGCCTGCAGTGGTAAAGGCCGTGCAAACCGCAAAGTTGGACAAAGCCCCAGCCCGGGAAGTTGTGGCAAAATCGACAAGCAAGCCAACCAAAACCAGGTCGTTTAAAAGTTATGAGGTACGCCAAGGTGAAAGCCTGAAAGAATTGGCTACCCGCTTTGGCATGCAGAAGGATGAGCTTGTGGCCCTCAATGGGCTAAGCCGCAAAACCCTTCAACCGGGCATGCTTATTAGCATCCCTCAATAATTGCAGGTCTATCACCCGGCTTATCAGGAAGGCAGTGTTACGCGCGGCGCGGCTTTGATGAGCTCGCGCGTGTAAGCGTTTTTTGCTTTGGCGAACAACTGGTCGGTCTTGTTTCTTTCTACCACTTCACCATGACGAAGCACCACCACTTCGTCAGCCAAATACTGCACCACAGACAGGTTGTGCGTGATAAACAGCATTGCCACGCCAGTTTCCAATTGCAACTTCCGCAGCAGGTTCAATATTTGCGCCTGAACGGAAACATCCAATGCAGAGGTGGGTTCGTCACAAATCAAAACCTGAGGCTCTGACACCAAGGCCCTTGCGATTGCAATCCGCTGGCGCTGTCCACCTGAGAACTCATGCGGAAATCGCCTCAGCGCCTCCTCAGGCATGCTGACTTGTCCAATTACTTTTTGAATACGCGCAAGCCTTTGCTCGGCATCCAACTCGGGGCGCAGATTGATCAAAGACTCTTCCAGTATTTGAAGTACCCGGTGGCGCGGATTCAACGAGGCAAACGGGTCTTGAAACACGAACTGAATTTTGGAGCGCCAACCGTTGGCACCGCGCTCGGGCATGGCACTGAGCGGAGTGCCTGCAAAGAGTATCTGCCCCTCCAACTTGGCGGCCCCTGACAGCAGGCCCAAAATCGCCCTTGCAGCAGTTGTTTTGCCAGACCCTGATTCGCCCACCAGTGCCACTGTTTTGCCGCGTACCAAATCCAGGCTCAGGTTTTTCAACACGGGCTTCCAATCTTTTTGGAATAGACCCTTTTTAACTGGATAAGAAACGCCCAACGACACCGCTTGAAGGACAACCCCGGTGGGCTGCGATGGGGCGATGGAGGTAATGTTTGAGATTTGTTTTGAAGTTGGATTCAAGCTGATGGGCTCGGCACCGATATCCATCCAGCGGATACACCGAACCTGGCTGAGTGAAACAGCGTCTGAAGATGCGGAAACACTTTGCAATTCAGGAGTCGCGTCGCGGCAGGCGTCGATTGCGAATTCACAACGATCAGCAAACCGACAACCCGGTTTTGGATTCACCAAGGAAGGTACCCGGCCTTCTAAGGTGTAAAGCGCATGCCCCCGTTGGGCTTGACTAGGCAATGAGCGTATCAAGGCACGGGCATAAGGATGGCGGGGCTGCTTGAAAAACTCCTTGGCGGTTGAGGATTCAACCAGCTGGCCAGCATACATCAAACCCACATGGTCAGCCATTTGCTGCACAATGCCCAAATCATGGGTAATCAACAACATGGCCATGCCCTGCTCTTTTTGCAGTTGTGCAAGCAGGTTCAACACTTGAGCCTGAATGGACACATCCAGCGCTGTGGTGGGTTCGTCAGCAATTAGCACATCAGGTTTGACTGCCAAGGCCATCGCAATCATAACCCGCTGCTTTTGCCCACCCGACATTTCAAACGGGTACTGGGCCAATCGGGCTTTGGGTTCGGGAATGCCCACTTTGTCCAACCACATGGCGGCTTGCGCCAAAGCCTCGGATTTGCTGACATTTTGGTGCAGGCAAATGACTTCAGCAAGTTGGTCGCCGACAGTCATCACTGGGTTTAAACTGGTGCCCGGTTCCTGAAAAATCATTGAAATGCGTTTGCCGCGAATGTTGCGCATGGCCGATTCGCTGATGCGCAGCACATCCAGCTTTTTTGAATCCTTTTCTGAATTCTTTTCTGAATCCTTTTCTGAATAATTACTCAGATCAATATTGCCCGCAAAAATGGCTCCACTGTCTGGCAAAAGCCGGGCGATGCTGAGCGCGGTCATTGATTTTCCGCAACCGGACTCCCCCACCAGCGCGTAGGTTTGGCCTTTCTCAATGGCCAAGGACAAACCTTCAATGGCATGCACCCACCCCTGCTCGGAAGCCAAGCGGGTGGTCAGGTTTTGAACATTCAAAATGGATGTCATGATTGTTCAGGCCTCACACACGGATCAAAGATTGTTTGAGCTGGCGGGCACGCGGATCAAAAGCGTCCCGCACCGCATCTGCAAACAAATTGGCAGCCAAAACCAGCACCAACATAAATACGAAAGCGGCCATCAAGCTCCACCAAACCACAGGTTCTCGGCTTAACTCAAGACGGGCGGCATTGATCATGGTGCCAAATGAAAAAGTGGTGGGATCTACCCCAACGCCGACATAGGACAGCACGGCCTCAGCCAACACCAAGCCAGAAAACTCCATCACTGTGGCGATCAAAATCAAATGCATGAGGTTGGGCATGAGGTGGCTGAACAGCAGGGCCATGGGCGACACGCCGCTGGCGCGGGCTGCAAGAATGTAATCTTGCTCACGCATTTTGAGCACTTCGCCGCGCAACAATCGGGCAAGGCCAGTCCAAGAGGTTAGGCCTAGGATGGCGCACAAAAAGAAGAGTCGCAGGTCTGCTTTTTCGACTGATGTGGAAAAGAGCTGGGGATTGGCCTCCAGGGCCACATTCAACATCAAAATGGTTGCGGCAATCAGCAACACGGACGGTATGGAATTGATGGTGGTGTAAATGTATTGAATCACATCATCCACCCAGCCTTGAAAGTACCCAGCAGCCAGGCCCAAGCCGATGCCCAAAGGCAAGGTTAATAATGTGGTCAGCAAGCCAATCAGCATGGCGGTGCGTAGGCTTTTCAAAGCGCCATACAGCACATCAAGACCGACTTTGTCGGTGCCCAACACGTGGTAGGCTTGCGCCCACTGCCAAAGAATACCCCCCGCGATAAAGATGACAAACAAGGTCCAAATCACGGCGGTCCGCGAGGGGTTACCCGCAAAAAACGACTGCTCGTTTTTGAGGATCATTTTTTTGCTTTCACCTGAAGTCGCAAAAGCTTGGGCTAAGGTACTTTGACGGGCGTAAACCCAAATCAGCACCAAGGAAATGGTCCAAAGTAAACCACCAGCCAGCACGCCCTTGTAGGCTCGCTTAACCAAGTCCAGCGGTTTGTCGGATTCATTCTCAAGATTTTTGCCGCCAAATTTCAGTCGCGGGTAATCACGAACCGGGCCCTTGGGGGTATCGATGGCCTTTTTACTGAGTTCGCGGGTGGCAAGGGGAGCGGAATACGAGGTCTCACGTTGGTAGGCCAAAGGCCCCAAAGCGAGATCGAGTGCAGAAATGATGGGCGTGCCAAATTTGGCTTGGCCTTCGGCGTTGACTTTGAAATGCACGCTGTCCACCAGTGTAATCAAACTGGCAAAAGCGAGCACCACGGCGCTGGAGGCCGCAATTCGGGATTGAAAAACAAGCTTCCAGTTTTCCCGGTTCAGTGGACTGGACACAACCTGACGGATGTAGATCAATACACAAAACACCAAGAACCAGATCAGGATGTCCGTGATTAAAAAATGAGGAGTCATGTGCTTCGGCTCCTTAGCTCAAACGGACACGAGGGTCAGCAAATGTGTAAGCCACATCGGTCAAAATCAAACCCACCAAATAAAGGGCTGAGCCCAAAAACACCATGGCGCGCACCACTCCAAAGTCTTGGGATTGAATGGCCTCGATGGTATAACTGCCCAAGCCCGGAATACCGAAAAAGGATTCGGAAATGAGGGAGCCCATAAACAACATCGGAATAACGGCAACTGAGCCGGTCAAAATCGGAATCAAACCGTTACGCAACACATGGCGGGAAAGCACCTGGGTTTCAGACAAACCCTTTGAACGGGCTGTGCGCACGTAATCCTTGTTAATTTCTTCCAAGAAAATGGTGCGATACCAGCGGGTACCGCCACCAATGCCCGCCACCACACCGACCACCACGGGTAGCAGTAAAAAGCGCCAAGCTTCCACACCCGGATCGAAACCGGAAATGGGCACTAGGTTTAAAGTTTTGGAGAATAAAAACTGACCGCCAATGATGTAAAACAAGCCCGAAATGGACATGGCCAGCACACACAACACCACACCCGTCAAATCGAGATAGGTGCCTCTAAAAAAGGTAAGGATGAGTGAGAAAGTGATATTGAGCAACAGCCCAAGTATGAACACCGGAACAGCCAAGGCCAAACTGGGTAAGGCGCGGTTTTTGATTTCATATTGAATGTCACGGCCATCATCTGCCCTGCCAAAGTCGCCCACAAACATGGGTATGGACTTTTGGAAGAAAATGGTTTCAGTCAAAGCTGAGGTATCGGGCTGTTTGCTGTTGTATAACAAAGGCAGGTTGTAACCTTTCTCTTGCTTCCATTGTTCAATCGCCTCCTGAGTCACGCGCTTGCCGCCCAAGGCAAGGCGGGCCATGTCGTCCGGGGAGTTAACTTGGAAAAACAGCAGGAAAGTGATCAAGTTGACCCCTACCAGCACCAACAGGCCATATAACACTCGGCGAATCAGATATGAAATCATGACTGCCTCCCGGTATTGATCAAATCCTCGCGGACTCCGATTTGTTTTTCCCTGCGCTTCCAAGAAATGTAAGCAGGTAATGCAAACAAAACCAACACAAGCAAAATCAATGCGATGGGCCACCACACTGGGTTGTTCCAGCTGTTTTGGGCTTTTTCGCGAAGCTCGGTGTTAATTCGTTTGTACTTGATGTCGTTGCGGGCCATGTCATTGGGTTTGACGTTGTTAAACCAGTCGTGAATCAAGCCAAAATTTTGGGGGTAAAAGGCAAACAACCAAGGCACATCCTGCTGGACGAGGTCAGTCATTTGGGCAATGATGGCGGCCCTTTCCGGGGAATTGGGCATGGTTTTCATTTGCTCAAACAAGCGGTCGTATTGAGGGTTGGAATAATTGGATGCATTCTCCCCAGCAGTTTTGGCGCGGCTGTTGGGGCCGTACAGCAAGAACAGGAAGTTCTCAGGATCGGGATAATCTGCATTCCAACCCAAAAAGAAAAGTTGGGAATTACCCTTGCGGATTTTTTCCTGAAAACGGTTCCAATCCGTGGCACGAATCTCCAGTTGAATGTTCAACTTAGCGAATTGTTTGCGGTACCAGTCGAATCGGGCTTTGTCGCCGGGGCCACCGCCAGTGGTGTCAAGCGCCAAGGTCAAAGGTTGTTTGTTGGAAGGGTCCAAGCCCCCGGGGTAGCCGGCCTCTTCGAGAAGCTTCATCGCATCTGAAATCGGCTTGCGAACCGGCTTGCCGTCCACAATGTTGAACACTTGGGTGTTCCAACCGGGTTCTCCTGGCTCATACCCGAACAGGCCGGGCACCATGGGGCCGTGGGCTGGTACTGCACGGCCATTGGTGAAAATTTGAGAGAACTCATCCCAATCGACTGCAATCGCGATGGCTTGGCGAAGTTTGCGCGCGCGGATTAGGTCTTTTTCAGCAGTGCCGCCACCAATGACTGGGTCCAACCAATTGAAGCCCAGGTAATAAATGCTGGTTGCCAAGGAGGTTTCCAGTCGAATGCCTTTGGACTGCATCTCCTCAGTTAACCCCGCGCTGCCGTCGCTGCTTGAGCGGATAGCTTGATCAAAAGTGTCAGAGCTAACACCGGAACTGTCGTAATAGCCTTGCAGGAATTTGTTCCAATAAGGGATGGCCTCTTTCTCGCGGGTAAAAATCACTTTGTCGATAAATGGCATTGTTTTGCCCGCATCTGCCAACAAACCCGCCTCAGCATCCCCTGCTTCGCCTTCACTTGGGTAAGGCTCACCCCGGAAATTGGGGTTACGGCTCATGACCATTCGGCTGTTAGGGTCGTTCTCGGTCAGCATGTAGGGGCCAGTGCCCACCGGCCACCAGTCCAGTACCAAGTTGTTTTCTACAAAACCTTGTTGTGAATAAAAGGCATCTGCTTCCCAAGGCACAGGCGCGAAAAACGGCATGGCCAGCCAGTATATAAACTGGGGGTATTTGCCGTTGATGCGAATTTCCAAAGTGTGGTCATCCAGGGCTTTAACGCCAGCCAATTCATGCTGACGCAAATCCAGCCAAGGCAAATCGGTGGCTTTGATTTTCAATGCACCAGCTTTGTCTTGCATTTGCTTCTTCAGCACTTCATCTTTGGCTTTCAGGTCTTTGGCCAAGTCGGCCAAACCTTGAATGTACTCGCCCATGTGCCCCAAAATAGGCGACACAATTCGCGGGCTGGCCAGGCGTTTAATCTCATACACGTAATCTTCGGCTTTTAACTCACGTGTGCTTTGCACCTTAAAATCCAATGGTGACCGGTACTTGGAAGCCTCTGCACCCAAATTGTGATACAGCAACGCCCCCTGTTCTGACCGGGCAAATGCAGGGTGCGGCTGGTACTTTACGCCGGGCTTGATTTTGATGGTGTAAACGCTGGTGGCTACGCTTTTGGAGGGCGCATCTTCATTGAGTGCTTTACCTTGCGCGTCCAGATAAACAGGTACCGGCATTTCCGCTGCGGCTAGAGGCTCTAGCGTATAAGGGCGCTTGAGGTAGTGGTATTGAAACAGGGGCTCATACACCTGATAGGTGAACTCGGCTTCGTCTGAGGTGTAAGACTGCGCAGGGTCTAGGTGCTTTGGCCGGTTGGTAAAAGCGGTGTAAAGCACTTGGGAGCCAACAGCTGGGTTGGCCTTTGGATTGGCCTTTGGGTCGGCGTTTGAGCTAGAGTTCGAGCTGGAGTTTGGATTGACCTCATGCTCAACCGGATGCTCAACCTCATTCTCAACATAAGGATCGTTGAGTGCGCCTGGGGAACATGCCGCGCTGAAAAGCACGGCCGTTGCAAGAATGAAATGCTGAAATACTGCCAACAACCCACCCGCCTGATTTTATTGAAGTCAGCCGTATTTAACCACGGATTAACTGCGACTTAACCACGCCAAATACGTTCTGGCCCGGTGTCTGCATGAATCCAGCCCCCTTTTGAACCGACCCTGAAATAGAAGCCCACTCCGCCCGCTTTAAAACCAGAAACGAGTTGCCCCAAAACTGCAGGATCGAGCCCATTCAAGCGGAAATCTGCAGCCTGCCCAGTCATGTGCAAAGAGCGCCTAGCAGCTGGAATTCCGCGCTCAATTAACTTGCGATTCGTCTCGGCGCTGCGATAACCAGACGTAATTTCCACCGGAGCAATAAAACCATAGCGCCGCACAAAGGCCTGGGCCGCCCAAATGGTGTCGATTAACTGGGTGTCCATGCGATAAATTTTGTTTGCTTGAACATCTCGCAACAATTCGCATATCTCTGAGTAGGCGACTGGGTTAAGATGTCCGTCTTTCCAGTATGTAATTTTCAGGCGTTCGCCAGACTGTGGACGAACCATGTCCAAGGTGCGAGGCTGAATCCAGAAACTCAGGTCCACCAATGATGGATCGAACAAATCTGGGGGTGGAGTCATTTGCGATGCGGCTTGCACATCGTTGGCAATCCAAAGGTCCGAAGACCCCACTACAGCGAGTGTGCTCACAGCTTTTAAAAATGAGCGACGGTCGAAAGTTTTCATAGCCCTGTTTTAACTTAAGAAATCACTTGAACTTATAATATGAGTTCTCTGAAAAGAAGTCATTAATCCTATGTCCACAAGCTCTAAAATTAACACAATTCGTACGCGATTCGCGCCTAGCCCTACCGGATACCTACATTTAGGTGGGGCTCGCACTGCACTTTACAGCTGGGCCTTCGCCCGCCACAACAAAGGGCAGTTTATTTTGCGGATCGAGGACACCGATGTGGAGCGCTCCACGCCCGCAGCGGTTCAAGCCATCATGGACGGCATGCATTGGCTGAACTTGGATTATGACGAGGGCCCCTTCTTTCAAATGCAAAGAATGGACCGCTACGGCGCCATGATTGACAAGATGCTGGCCGATGGCAATGCCTACCTTTGCTACTCTACGCCGGATGAGTTGAATCAAATGCGCGAACAGCAGCGATTAAAGGGCGAACGTATTCGTTATGACGGCACTTGGCGGCCAGAAGCGGGCAAAACTTTGCCTGCAATCCCTGACGGAATTAAGCCTGTTGTGCGATTTAAAAACCCGGCAAGCGGTGCGGTGGTTTGGGATGATTTGGTCAAAGGCCCAATTTCCATCAACAACGAGGAATTGGACGACTTAATCATTGCCCGCCAAGACGGCACACCCACCTACAACTTTTGCGTGGTGGTGGATGATTGGGAAATGCAAATCACCCATGTGATTCGCGGCGATGACCACATCAACAACACGCCCCGCCAAATCAATATTTTGCGCGCTTTGGGCGGCGATCAACCCGTATACGGCCACATCCCAATGATTTTGGGCCCCGATGGCGAAAAACTGTCCAAACGGCACGGTGCCGTGAGTGTGGTGCAGTATCACGAGGAGGGCTTTTTGCCCGAAGCGATGATCAATTATTTGGCCCGCTTGGGTTGGAGCCACGGGGATGACGAGCTGTTTAGCCGCGACCAATTGGTGGAGTGGTTTGATTCGTCCAACATGTCGAAATCTGCCGCCCAATTTGACCCGGAAAAGCTGAAGTGGGTCAACGCGCATTACATGAAGCAAGCCGACAAGGGAATGCTGCTGGCTGATTTGACTGAACGCATGGCCAAAGCGGGCTATTCCACTGAAGGTGGCCCCGCCCTTGCTGATGTGCTGGATGTGGTGCTGGAACGCGCTTCCACATTGGTTGAACTGCGAGACGAGGCCAACCTGTTTTACAAAGAGGTATCAGCACCGGCAGAAGAACTTCAAGCCATGTTGGATGACACTGTGATTGCTGCGCTGAAGGATTTTTCTTCACGCTTGGACAGCATTGAACTGAATGTTGAAGCTGTCGGGGCACTGGTCAAGGATGTGTTGAAAGCGCACAATTTGAAAATGCCAAAGCTGGCTATGCCTGTGCGCCTTTTGCTGACTGGCATTAAACAAACTCCATCCATTGACAAAGTGATTGTGCTGCTGGGCAAAGCCAAAGTGCAGCAGCGTATTTCAGCAGGACTTGGTGTATAGGACGCAACGTGATGAGCAATAAGCCTGACAACAACAAAGCCATTGGACTGAAACCCGAGGACTGGGGCATCGAAACCCAATCTGTACGCAGCGGAAACATGCGCTCAGAATTTGGCGAACATTCTGAGGCGATGTTTTTAACATCCAGCTTTGTGTTTGAATCTGCCGAGCAAGCGGCCGCGCGCTTTGCAGGCACCGAAGAAGGCAACGTTTACGCCCGGTTTACCAACCCCAGCGTGCAGATGTTTGAGCAGCGTTTGGCGGTGTTGGAAAACACGGAATACTGCCTTGCAACCTCCTCCGGCATGGCTGCCATTACCACCGCCTGCATGGGCCTGATGAGCGCGGGCGACCACCTGATTGCTTCCAAAAGCCTGTTTGGTGCAACGGTGCAGCTGTTTGTGAATATTCTTTCACGCTTTGGCATTGAAACCACTTTTGTGGATGGCGTGGACATTTCCGCTTGGGAAGCTGCCATCAAGCCCAATACCAAACTGTTTTACGTGGAAACGCCTAGCAATCCGTTGACTGAAATCATCGACATTCGTGCACTCAGCGACTTGGCCCACAAGCACGGTATTTTGAACATGGTGGACAACTGCTTTTGCTCACCTGCACTTCAAAAGCCAGTCGATTTTGGTGCGGATTTGATTATTCATTCCGCCACCAAGTATTTGGATGGCCAAGGCCGCGTGTTGGGTGGTGCCATTTGTGGTCCCAAGGCTTTGCTGAAAGACAAAATTCTGCCTGTACTGCGCACGGCTGGGCCCACCTTGTCGGCATTCAATGCTTGGGTCATTTACAAGGGTTTGGAAACTTTGAGCATTCGCATGGATGCGCAATCGGCCAAGGCTTTGGAAGTAGCACGTTGGTTGGAGTCAAACCCGGCTGTGTCCAAGGTGTACTACCCCGGCTTGCCTAGCCATCCTCAACATGAGTTGGCCATGCGTCAGCAAAAATCTGGCGGGGCTATTGTGTCGTTTGAGTTGAAAGCCAATTCAGACGAGGAAGCCCGTGTGAAGGCGTGGAAAATGATTGACCACACGCGGATGATTTCCATTACCGCAAACCTGGGCGACACCCGTACAACCATCACCCACCCGGCAACCACCACGCATGGGCGTTTAACACCCGAGGCTAGAGAAGCCGCAGGCATTAAGCAGGGTTTGGTTCGCTTGGCGATTGGCCTTGAAGATGTGAATGACATCATCAAGGACTTGAGCACTGGAATATCTGAATAAGCTTGAAAACAAAGGTGGCAGCACAAGGTCGTAGCGTTTTTATTTAGCGTCTACGGCCTTTGCCTGCCTTTGATTTTCCATGTCCAAGGGCCCTTGCTTGGCTGGCTTTGTCCTCATTTGCTTTGCCTGCCACTGCTTTTACAAAATCAAGGCTCACCGCCGAACGTTCGACCACCGCGTCAAATCGACCTTTCTCTTTTTCTGACGCCTGCCATTGGGCACCCAAAGGCCGCATCGCATCAGACTTCAGATGTGCCGCTTGGACTTCTGTATCTTTCAAATCCAACCACTGCCTGACTGTGTTGACTGGCTTTGACACATGCACATGCAGCCAAACGGGTTTGTACTGCTGCGACGAATCTTGCCTAGGGCTGAACTTGAATTCATAAAGATGGTCGTGCTCATCCTTGGTGGGCAGCTTGGCAAGGAGTTCAATTTTTTCAACTTGACCAGCCTCCATCAAAGTGTGCCAATGAAGTTCTCGGGGCGTCGAAAACCCTTTCAAAGTGCCATACCTCAAAGTGTCGGACTCAGAATAATCCAATTCAGATTGAAGTATTTGCTCACGCTCGGCCAGCTTCTCGATGATCTGGTGAAGTTGAGCCTTAACATCATCTGACAGGTTTTCACGCTGCAGCTCCTTACGAAGCTGGGGAAGTAACAACCGAGCTGATTCACACAAATTGCGCGCCTTGGGGGCAAACAGGCCATACAGCCTGAATACGATATCGGGAGAGTAGTAACCGGGCCTTTGTTTGCACGTCCTAATCAAATCCATAGGATTGGATGCAAGTAATTTTTCACCCTTGCTGACTAGTCGGGTGATTCGATGATTGATGTGAGTGGTCAGCGCTTGGGGGGACAAATTTTGAGGTGAACTTGGCTGAGAGCCCTCGCTCGCATCGACATCGCTGAGGTTTGTTAAAACTTCCAAGGAATGACCACTGGGGGTACCCATTGAAGCATCAGCGCTGGCATTGGCAGCAACTGGCGAATAAAAATTCGCAAAAAAGCCACTCAAATAATCGAACAACTTGCTGTACCAATAGCGATTATCGACTGGCGTGTTATTCGCCGAACTATCGGAGCCGCTGGGGCCCTTGCCCGCCAAGGCCTCGTCCAGCAATAAATCACCGCTGGAATTCTTCTCAACCAAATCGCTCCAACCTTCCAACTGACAAAGGTTGTTCAGTAGCCGATTCATTCCCCCCGAAAAATAGGCAAGCTCATTCAAGTGTGGTAACAACTTAGCCCCGGACTCGGTTTTGTGTTCAACCAAATAGGAAATGGCAGAAACACAAAGCTCTTCGATAAATTGATTGACAGGGAGGAGCTCGCAGGCAAAAGCCACTCGTTTTTTCAATTGCTCTTTTCGGGAAGGTTCAGCGCAACTGGAAAGGCTGAAAGCATGTGAATCCATTTTTTCACTGATGGCCCCACAAATAACTTGAAACTGATTGATTTGAGTATTGAGTTCTATGATGATTTCATTCTGAAAAACTTCTGTGTTTTTGCCCCTGTTGTGCACGGCATTTTGAGCCACACGGGCAACAATAACAGCCAACAATCTATATACAGTCACAAAAGTTAAATCAATCGTTTTTAAATAGGTAATATTGCTTTTAATACTTCCTGTACGCTGCAACTCTTCCGTGTTTTCAATCTTTCCTTTGGCTATTTCTGAAAAGCAGTCATTCGACTCCAAAGTGGAAATTGCATTCGCCATATAGGCTTTGGTATTCGATACCACCCAAAGTTTTGAAATTTGATTCTGGGAAAGTTCGTCAACTAATTTATCCCTTTTGGAGGAGAGCTCCATATCCAATAAATACTCAATTGACGCTGCCAAAAGATTCAAAGCTTGCCTATTGGTCTCCATGTCAGTGGAAATGGGTTGGCGTTTGATTTTTTCGTAAAAAATTTGGGTGTCTTTTCTGAGCGTTTCGATCTCACCAATAAACTCAGTGTTTTTACCGTCTTGGGATAACTTGGGCTGAAGCACTTCAGTTCTCTTGGAGAGAATTTCAAGCTCACCCAACATTTGATCTGACCTACTGTCAACGATTGCCCTTCGACGGGCAGTGCCCTCGCTCACGGTTGGCCCCACTAGTAGTAACTGCGCAATTTTGCGAGCTGCAGCGGGGGCGTGTCGGCGATTTTGATTGGGTTGGTTTGGTCGATTGTTTAGTTGGTTAGGCTCTTGCGCATGAAGACGCGCCACGTCACCCCCGGCATTTGGGCCATGAATTAGGCCCTCATTTGGAGCATTATTGGGGATAGTTGGCATGATTTTCTAGACCTACAGATACTGTGCTGGGGCTCGTTTGGGTGAATCCCAATAGATACCGAATATTCTGTGGCTTTTATTGAGTGATGGTTCCCTTGATGCTGTCTTAGAAACCGTTGTTTAGAAACCATGGCCGAAAAAAAAGCGCGTTTGGTAACAAACGCGCTTTTTGAACACAGTGGGCTAGGTCTAGACGCGCATTGCGTCTTCAGTCATGCCTTTTTCCAAAGCTTCACGCATCCAATTGGGGCGCTTGCCGCGGCCTGACCACGTCAACGACGCATCTTTGGGATGACGGAAACGAATAGGGGCTGGGCCCAATTCACGCTTGCCTTTGCTTTTACCAGACACACCCAGCTCTGCGAGAATGTCTTCAAGGCGTAAACCTCTTTCAGCAGCGATTTTCTTAACTTCTTCAATCGCTTGAGTTTTAGCAGAACGATTGCCCAACTCTTTCTCGATGTCTGATTTAAGTGTTTGCAATTCTGCGGTACTCAGGGCGCTAAGATTTACTTTTTTCATTTATTTTTTCTCCGAGGTATTACATAGTGCCCTATTCTAATTTAATTCAAAGACAAAAGGCAAATATGTGTCACTGGATTTACTTAATCATATCGAGTGCAAATTTAAAATGTTCGTTATCAGCAGATTGCAACCATTCAAACATGATCATCTCTGTGGTCACTAATTCAGCACCTGCACCAGCCAATCGGTCAAATGCAGCGTCGCGATTTCTTTCAGTGCGTGAACTGCATGCATCAGTGACAACCCACACTTCCAATTCATTATCCAGAAGGTCCAATGCAGTTTGAAGCAGACATACATGCGCTTCTACACCTGCAAGCACAATACTGGTGCGTTCATTTTGGGGTTCTTCTTTTTTTAAATGCTTGGGTAAACTACGGGCATTGGTACTGACTGGAACCGCAGTTAAAATGTCAATCAAACCTTCGGGACAAGCGCTAAAACTGGACTTAACCAGCACTGAGCGGCAATAACTGGCTAACTCTGGGTCCAGTGAGCCCAGTTTTTCAGGCAACTGCTCTGTACCAAAAACAGGTATGCGCATTTTCTTGGCAAGCTTGGATAACATCTTCGCATTATCGAGAATAAACTCATTCTCGAATATCACAGGCATCAATTTGACTTGATAATCAATTAATACCAACTGGCTGGTGGAGCTGTCGAGCAACATATTTTTCCTTGATTTGTTTATTCTTTGAATTTGCGAGGTGTGGGAAGTTGTCTCATTTTACAAGGCCTTCTACACAGCACAAAGCTTGATGACTGCAAATACTTTAAATCAATCGAAGTCTGACATCCGATCAATGTCCTTCAATACGCCGGGGTCGTGTACTTCAATCCGTTTCATTTGATGTGCGAATGCTTTTAACCAAGGTTTGGCACCTTCGTCACCCGTACTTGAAATAAGTTTGGGAAACCACTTGCGGGCAAATCCAACTGGATGTCCGGGAGTTGACTTGTAAGTGGGTCTGACCAAAGAGTGGCCAGCTGCCAAAAATTGGACAAGCATTTCAAGAGTTGAAACTTGAATGAAGGGCATGTCTGCCAATGCCACCAAGCAGGCGTCGAACCCGGCTTGATCGACAGCCTGTGCCCCACAACTTAGGCTGTGGCCCATTCCGAGTGCATGGTCTTCGCAGGTAACCCAGTGCACGGTTTTGGGCGGAGGCTTAACACCGACACATTGCTTGAAACACTCGGGCAACCGGTCTTCTGGTTTGATGACGACAAAAACGTCGATACCCAATGCGGTTAAGTTGAGTATGGACTGCACTGCCATGGGTACGCCACTGGACAAAATATTCAAGCGTTTGTCCGATCCAAAGCGGGAACTTTTGCCTGCAGCAAGCACAACAGCAGCCACTTTTATCACAGGTAGAGGTGCAAGCAACTTAGGAGCTAACCATCAATTTGTTTTTCACCGCGGTCATTTCCGCCATGATGGACACTGCGATTTCGGGCGGGGTGCGGCTACCAATAGGCAAACCCACAGGGCCATACAAACGGCCAAGCTCGTCATCTGTCATGTCGAAGTGTTCTTTCAAGCGGGCTTTGCGTTTGGTGTTGTTGGTCAGTGACCCCAGTGCACCCACATAAAACGCTTTGGATTTGAGGGCTTCCAGCAAAGCCATGTCGTCTAGCTTGGGGTCATGAGTCAAGGCCACAATGGCGCAATGCGGGTCAGGATTGATGGCAAGCACCGCATCATCTGGCATACCGGAAATCAATTGAGTACCGGGTATGTCCCATTCGTCGGTGTATTCAACACGTGGGTCGCACACCAGCACTTGGTAACCCAAAGCCAGCGCCATGGGTGCGATGAAGCGTGAAATTTGGCCGGCACCAATCAACAACAAACGCCAGCCTGGCCCGTGCGGGGTACGCAAGGTTGTGCCGTCCCACTGAAACCCTTCATGGCCTTGCAGCAATTGAATTTGCACTTCAGGGTTGCCAACACGGACTTGCCGCTGCACCAATTGACCTGCTTTTAAATGAGCGGCCAATTGAGCGAGTAATCGGGCATCGGGCTCCGGCTCGACCAACAACTCCAACGTGCCGCCACAGGGCAAACCAAAGCGCCAGGCCTCTTCGGCCTTCACACCGTATTTCAAGGTAAACGGGTTGCCGCTGCGAAACTCACCGGCCTGTATGCGGGCAATCAAATCCTCTTCAATACACCCGCCAGACACCGAGCCATGCACCACGCCATCATGCCGCAGCGCCATCCACGCACCTGGCGGGCGCGGTGACGAACCCCAAGTGCGAACCACTGTAAAAAGCGCAAACCGTTGATCTGCTTTAGCCCATCGGCCGGCAGCGTCCAATACTTCGGAATCAAGCGTGTCCATCAAACTTTCAACACCTCGGTTTTAAGGGGAAGTTGAGTCAACCACTGTTGCGTGGCATGGGCTATGGCATTGACCACGGCTGGGGCAACCGGGGGCACAGCAGGCTCACCAATCCCGGTGGGTGCTGCATTGGAGGGGACGATGTAAGTTTCCACCTTCGGCATTTCATTCATTCGGATGGGTTGGTAAGTGTCAAAGTTACCTTGTTGCACTTCACCATTTTTCAGGGTAATTTCGCCGTAGAACAAAGCAGACAAGGCGTATCCCACGCTGCCCTCCACTTGGGATCGAATGTTGTCCGGGTTGATGGCAGTGCCACAGTCCACGGCGCACACAATACGGTCTACTTTGACGTTGCCGGCTTTGTCCACTGTGACTTCGGCCACTTGCGCCACCACGCTGTTGAATGACTCATGCACCGCCACTCCACGCCCAACACGGGTGCCTGCCATGCGGTTGGCCTTCATGGGTTTGCCCCAACCGGCTTTCTCGACAGCCAGCTTAAGTACCGCCAAATGACGAGGGTGTTTTGCCAGAAGGTCTAGCCTCAAAGCAACTGGGTCTTTACCCGTTTTTTGCGCGATTTGATCTAGAAATACCTCAGTGGAAAATGCGGTGTGGGTTGAGCCGACCGAGCGCCACCACAGCACGGGTACCTTGATGTTTGTGGGTGTATGCAACTCCACCTTTAAATTGGGAATGGCGTAGGGCAAATTGGAAGCGCCTTCCACCGACAAGGCATCAATTCCGTCCTTCAGCATGACGGGCTCAAAAGCGGATCCCGTAATAATGGACTGGCCCACCAATCGGTGCCGCCAAGCCAACAACTCACCCTTGGGGCCAAGCACTGCATTTAAATCATGATGGAACATAGGCCGGTAGTAACCCGCCTTGGTGTCGTCCTCGCGGGTCCAAATCATTTTAATGGGCTGCGTACCACCATAGGCTTTGGTGATGCTTGCGGCCTCAAGCAGGTAGTCGGCGTCTTTGTTGGCACGTCGACCAAAACTGCCACCTGCATAAAGCATGTTGATTCTTACACTTTCGGGTTTGATGCCGAACAAATTTGCCAATGCATATTGATCGCCTGTGTGCATTTGTTCGCCATTCCAAACCTCACAGATTCCGTCTTTGAATTGCACGACGCAGTTCAGCGGCTCCATGGCCGCATGGGCCAAAAATGGAAATGTAAAGCTGGAAGTCAGCTCGGTGTTGCCTTTGGATGGGTTGATTTTTTGATCGGAAATGATTTGGTCTGCATTGCCGTCCCTTCGGGCGGTTAAGCCGGGGGTTTTAGCCAATGCAGCATATTGGGCAGCAATTTCGTCACTACCCATGGTGAATGCTTTGGATTCATCCCATTCCACCACCAAGGCTTCCCGGCCTTTCATCGCAGTCCACGTGTCTTTGGCAATCACTGCCACGCCCTGTGGAATGGTGACTACACCCACCACACCGGGAATGGCTTTGGCCGCTTTGTCGTTCACCGATTTGGCAATCCCGCCAAACTTGGGTGGGTGTTGGACCACAGCAACCAGCATGCCGGGCAGCTGCACATCTTGTGTGAATTTGGCCTTGCCATTGGTTTTTTCAGCGGAGTCTTTGCGCTTGGCCTGCTTGCCGATGAGTACAAAATCTGCAGGGTCTTTGAGCTTGACTTCGGTCGGCACTGGCAGCTTGCCAGCGGCTTGGGCCAATTCACCAAAGGTGGCTACTCGATTGCTTGAGGCATGGCTTACCACACCTTTGGACACTGTAATTTCACTGGCCGACACGTTCCATTTTTGTGCAGCGGCTTGGACCAACATGGCACGGGCTGTGGCACCCGCTTTTCGCAGTTGCTCCCAACTGTTGGCCATGGCGGTGCTTCCGCCAGTGCCTTGTGCCCCACCCCAAAAAATATTGAAATAACGTTTAGCATCGGCTGGGGCGCCTTCTACTGTCACTTTGGACCAATCAGCATCCAGCTCTTCGGCCACTAGGGTGGCTAGGCCGGTGTAAACGCCCTGCCCCATTTCCAAATGTTTGGAAACCACGGTGACGGTGCCGTCAGAGTCAATCCGCACAAATGCATTGGGCTCCAAAGCGCTGGGCTTTGAAGTGTTGGGAGTTGCCGCATCCGCCATCACGGTTTGCACCGCCCCAGCAGTGGCAATGCCCAAAGCCAAGCCCGCAGTGCCTTTCAAAAAACTACGGCGGCTAACGTTGGTCAGTACCCAATCAGTAGAACCTTCAGCAGGTTGATTTGACTCGGTGGGAAAGTATTGACGAGTGGCCGTGTCGTAATGGGCCAAATTCATGTGCTTGTACATGGTTTCAGCCCTCCTGAATGTTTGAAGCTGTGCGTGAGGTGATGGGTGCAGTCAAAGCTTGGGCGGCCTCATGAATTGCGGCCCTAATGCGTTGATAAGTAGCGCAACGGCACACATTACCCGACATGGCGGCATCAATGTCTGCATCGCTGGGCTTCTGGTTGACGGTCAACAAAGCCACAGCGCTCATCACTTGGCCAGACTGGCAATAACCGCATTGCACCACGTCCAGCTTTTGCCAAGCAGCTTGCACGGCCTGCCCCACTTTCTGGGTGTCAATCGCTTCAATGGTTGTGATTTTTTTACCTTCCACCGCCGACAAGGGCAGTACGCAAGAACGGGTGGGCTCCCCATCCACATGCACAGTGCAGGCGCCACAAAGGGCTTGGCCACAGCCATATTTGGTGCCGGTCATTTGCAGGGAATCCCTTAGCACCCAAAGCAGCGGGGTTTCTGGCGCGGCATTCACAGTCCTCATTTGACCGTTCACATTCAGCGTTGGCATTGTTTACTCCTTTTGATTCCACACAACTCAATCACAATTTCTGGAAGAATAGCTCGAAAATAGAGCCTCACCCTATAGAATGTTGTCATCCCTGTCTCAAACTACCTATTCCAATGACCTCATCCATCAATCATCAAGTCCCCGAGTCCAAACTCAGATCAATCAACAAAGGCTACTCCAGCGTCCTTGCTGCAAGTATTTTCTGTAGTTTTTTAGGTGTAAATGCGAACGCTGCTGAAGGTGAAACTGCCAATTTGGACAACATGGTGGTGACAGCCACGCGGGAGTTGAAAGACGCTTTTGATGTACCTGCCTCTGTGGACAAAATTACCCAAGACACGCTTGAAAAGGCAGGCACCTTTCAAGTCAATTTGTCTGAAACACTGACTCGTGTGCCCGGGCTAGTGATTAATAACCGCAACAATTTCGCGCAAGATTTACAGATTTCAATTCGCGGATTTGGTGCGCGATCCACCTCCGGGGTGCGCGGTGTGCGTTTGATTGCCGATGGCATTCCAGCCACCATGCCGGATGGCTCAGGTCAAATTTCCCACTTCAGTTTGAGCTCTGCCGAGTCGATTGAAGTCCTGCGCGGGCCCTTTTCCAGCCTGTATGGCAACTCGTCGGGGGGGGTGATTAACATCATTACCGAGGAGCCCAAAAAAGGAAATGAAATTGAGCTGAATCAGGTGTTTGGCACTGACAACACCTCTCGCACTGGAATTAAATTCAATACGGGCACAGAGGATTTTGGTTGGGTGCTGGACATGTCCCATTTTGAAACCGATGGATACCGGAATCACAGTGAGGCCAAACGGGACAACGTGAACAGCAAGATGGTATTCCGCCCCGGCAAAGACACAAAAATCAGCTGGCTGCTCAATTACGTGGACATGCCTGAAGTGCAAGACCCACTGGGCCTGACTGCAACACAATTGGCGGCGGACCGCAAACAAGCGGGCACAGGTGCAGTGTTCCGCAATGCGCGCAAAAGCGTAGAGCAAACCCAAACCGGTTTGGTGATTGACCATTCATTCAGCCCCACCACAGGCTTGGTGTTTAGCCCCTACATTGGAGAGCGCAGCATACGCCAGGTGTTGGGCAGCGGCGTGGTGATTGACTTGAAGAACGAGTACAGCGGTGCGGATGTTCGCCTGCGTCATCAAACCACTTTGCTGTCTAGCCCGTTGCTGTTGAATATGGGCGTGACTGTAGGCGAATTGGACCAAGCCCGCAAAGGTTTTGCGACAGAGACAGCCCCTGCAAACCGCATTGAATCCAACACGGCAGAACAATCCGACCAATACATTCAAGCCGAATGGCTGCTCAGTGAAAAGTGGGCAGTGCTGGGTGGCGTACGCAACTCCTCGATAGAAATCCGTTCACGCGACGAATTTTTAAGCAATGGTGATGGCAGTGGCGCAAAGGATTACGAGGAATTGACTTCCAACCTAGGATTGACTTATTACATCAACCCCAACCTCAACACCTATGTGTCCTACGGTGAGGGTTTTGAAACCCCCACCCTACTTGAAACGGCTTACCGAATGGTTCCGGGTGCGCCCAACTTCAACCCCGATTTGGATGCCGCAAAAAGCAAGCAATACGAGGTGGGCATCAAGGCCAGACTTGGTGCAAGTCAGTTGAATGCGGCCTTGTACAGCGTGGACACGGAAAATGAAATTGTGGTGCGAGCCTCCGCAGGTGGCGTGACTGCTTTTCAAAATGCGGGGGCAACCCACCGGGAAGGTTTTGAGTTGGGTATGCAACACAGCTTTAGCCCTAAACTCAATGCCAGCGCCGCGTTGAACATCATTACCGCAGAATACAAATCCAGCAATGCCAGCATTACCTCTGGCAATAGTTTACCCAGCATCCCAGACCAAACCCTGTTTACCGAACTGGTTTACAAAGCCACAGACAGGCTGGAAGCAGCAGGTGAATACCGACATGTGGGCAGACTGTTTGCGAACGATGACAACACCGCACAAGCGAACTCTTACAACTTGGTTAATCTGCGGCTAAGTTACACACAACCGTTGGGTTCGGGTTGGAACCTGCGCACCTACGGGCGGATCGACAACCTATTGGACAAAGAGTACGTGGGCTCCGTCATTGTTAACCAAGCAGCAGGCCAGTTTTACGAACCAGCGGCAGAGCGTCAATTGTTGGTGGGTGCAACATTAGGGTATAAATGGAAGTAAAGCAGTACGCAGCGCAGATAGCAGAACGAAGCCCCTTTTGAGTCTATTGAGTACTGATACAGGAATGCGAACATGACCAACCTGACTATCGCGAAGCATCGTCCCTTGGTGCTCGCGCTCATGCTGTTGCCAAGCCTGTTTTCGACCGATTCAAACGCTGCAATTCCAAGCCAAGGGGCTGCCGAAATTGTGAATATTTTGGGTACAGGTGAACATCGGGAGCAAGCCCTTAGCCCTTGGTTACCCGCCAAAAATGCGCAAGGATTGAATCAAGGTTCATTCGTACGCACAGGCCAAGCCTCCAAAATGGGCATTTTGTTTGCGGACGAAACCCAAATTCGGTTGAACCAAAACTCGGTACTTCAAATCAAGGAAGTGGGCCGGGGCAAAGACTCCACAACCCGAGTTAACTTAAGCAGCGGCCGCGCATGGAGTCAAACCAAACGCGCACCGGGCAGCAGCTTGTACTTTGACACGCCAGCGGCCACCGCCGCCATTCGCGGCACGGACTGGGACATTGAGGTGGATGACAAAGGTGCCACATTGATGACCGTTTTTTCCGGCACGGTGGACTTTTACAACGACTTGGGAACCCTCACTTTAAATCAAAATGAGGCCGCATTTGCCGAGCCAGGCAAGGCACCCGTGCGCTTGGTCTTAAGCAACCCCAAGGACAGAATTCAATGGGTAAACGCCCTCACAGTGGACCCACAACGGCATTTGGGTGCGGACATCAATAAACCTGAATGGAAGCCGATTGTCGATGCGATTTACAGTGGCAATTTAAGCGCTGCAGCCCAAGCTCTGAACGCACCTTCGCTAAGTGGCACAGTGCCCCACCTGCTTTTGTCAGCCGACTTGGCTTTGGTGCAAGGCGATTTTGGCAAGGCAGAGCAAATTCTGAATTCAGGATTGAAATCGGGGAGTCAGGACCCCCGCCTGGTGGCCTACATTGCGCGCATTCAAATGTTAACCGACCGCTTAGATGAAAGCGAACTGACACTGGGTCGGGAAAACGTCAAAATCAACCCTGATCTTTTGGTAGCGCGGGGCGATTTGTCACGCAGGCAAGGAGACACCGACCGCGCGCTGAAAGATTACGAACAGGCTCAGTCACTGAGCCCTAAAGAGGACCGCGCAGCCGCTGGCATGGGCAGCATTTATGTGGAGCAAGAGTATGGTGCCCCCGCACGGGCGCAGCTCAATGCAGCCATACAACTTAGGCCAGACATTGCAAGCTACAAAGGTGAACTGGGTACACTGGAAACATGGGCCAATGAATTAGGCGAGGCTGACAAAGCCTTCACCGAAGCCCTGCAACTAAACCCCAGCGACTATGTGGCCCTAACAGGTTTGGGTTTGTTGAGGCTTAAAGAAGGCAAACAACAAGAAGCCCTGGATGCCTTTTTACGCGCCGGCTTAATGGCACCTGAATATGCCCGCGCCAAAACCTATACCGCTGTGGTGTATTACCAAATGGGGCGGCACCAAGACGCAATCAGCACCTTAAAACAAGTGCATGTGCTGGATGACAAAGACCCCGTACCCTACCTGTTTTTGGCGCAAATTTACACCGATATTTTTGAGCCTGAATTGGCAGTACAAGCCTCACGCGCGGCGGTCGAAAGAATGCCCTACCTGAAGTCCGCCAACCAATTGGCCAACAATCAGAAAGGTAGTTCCAACCTAGGCGCATCGGTTGCATTTTTTGGACTGGAGGAATGGGCGCTGGAATTGGCGCAGCAAAGTGCCTACCCTTACTGGGGTGGCAGCCACCTGTTTTTGTCTGACCGCTACCCCGGTGAGTTCAATAAGAACTCTGAACTGTTTCAAGGTTTCTTGACTGACCCCTTGTCGTTTGGTGCAAGCCCCACATTTACGTCCTTACTGCGCAAACCCGGTAACTACGGCATTGCGGGCTTCACTTACGATCAAGAGTTTTACAAACTGGGCACCCCTTCCCTGACCTTGAATGGCCTGAGCCACCAAGGAATGCCCTCCGCCTATTTCTTCAAATACAATGCAGTCAAAGGGGATTTTCCGCTAGACACGATTGTGGACATCAATCCACCTGAACCCGAAGCTCTCGGAGAGGCTTCCGCAGAATCAGACATTTGGACCTTGGGCTACGGCCTACAACCCACAGCAGACTTGGGTGTTTTTGTGTATTTCAACAAATTTAATTTGGATTTGTTGGATGACAACCTGGTGTCAAACTTTATTGGTAGCCGAGCCACCGCCATACGCAATCGGGCAGACCAAGTTGCAATCGGTTCGTCTTACAAGTGGACACCCACTTCGCAAACTTGGTTCAAAATGGGGCAAAGCGACACCCGGCTCAATGTGAATGGATTTCCAAATCGGCTTAATTTTCCGATTGAAGATTCAGGTATGACCTTCAACGGTCAATTTGCCTTGGGAACTAGCGTCAACACGCTGCGTAAAATTCAAGACTACCAATTGGCCCATACAGTGGACCTTGGCCCAAAAACCAGACTTTTTGCAGGTGCAGAATATGTGCGCGAGACACAAACCGCAGCCACAGTGGGCTTGGGTTTGTTTACCGTCAATTCAAATGGTGTGGATGAGCCACTGGACATTGCAGGATTTACCTCGGCATCTGATTTGAACCGCAGCTACACCGCTTTGGCTTTCGGGGTAAAGCACAACATCACACCCAGCTGGAAACTGGATGGCACGCTGGTTGCCAACAATTTGAAGCAAAATATTGACGCCCAAACCGTTTTTGCATTGGTATTAAATGACCGGCAAATTGATTTGTCCACACCCATCCAATCTGACACCACCAAAACCACGCCGCGTGTGGGCCTTGTGTACCAGCCTAACCCAAACTTAACCGTGCGCGCAGCCCACCAAGACTGGATTAGGCCACTCACCACCAACACGCTCCAACAAATTGAAACCGCGGGCATACCGATTGAAGACCGGTTATTGAAGGCAGGCGGACGTTCCAAACGCGAAGTGGTGCAGGCCTCTTATGTGGTGAATGACCGTACCTTTTTATATGCCAAGGTGGAACAACAGGACATCCAAAACCCGGGTGATATTGCATCCGACATTGGCACACCGATGCTGCCTTTCTTGGAAGAACTTCGATCTGCCCAATTGGTGAACTTGTCCAACCTGGATGTGGTAGACATGGTTTCTGACTTTGAGCGAGGTGAGATGAAACTGGGCGCAATTGGAGTCAACCGCATCCTAGGCCGCAATTGGTCAGCATACAGCAAATACATACGCATCAGTTCTGACGCCAGTTTTACACCAGCCACAGACTCCAACATGCGAATCAGCAACAAGGAGATACCCAACCTGCCAGAGCATACTTTTGCAGTGGGCAGCACTTGGGCCAGCCAATCCCGGTTTTACTTGAGTGGGCGCATGGTTTACAGGTCTGAGCGTTTTCAGGACAAAGAGAACACCAAGCAACTCGCCCAGCGCTGGAGCACCGACCTTGTGGGCTATTGGGAAACCCGCGACAAAAGTTGGATTATTGGTGCCGGGGCATTGAACTTGGGTGGTGGACGAACTGAAAACGAAATTGCCCGCTACGTGGTGGATGCGAGGTACCGTTTTTGAGCCCAGGCTTTAAGTCAGCACGACGTACCGCCCAGAAAACTGCGCTGGGCCTAGGTGCCATGCTGTTGGCTGTGGCCTTGGTGTGGCTTGTTTCTTTGGGGCGTACTTGGAATACTGCAGAGTTTCGAACTTTCGATTTGTTTACCGCTTGGTCTGCCAGTCAACTGAGTAACCCGACTGAAGATTTGCCGATCGTCATAGTAGCGATTGACGAAGCCAGCTTTGAAGAGTTGGACATGGCGTGGCCGTTCCCTCGCAGTTTGCATGGCAAGCTCATAGAGCGAGCCCGCGCAGATGGAGCCAAGGCAGTTGTATTTGATGTGATATTTTCCGAGCCCTCCAGCACCGAGCAAGACAATGCCTTTGCTGAATCCATTCGCGGTGAAATGCCTGTGGTGTTGGCCAGCACAGTGGAGCGGCAAGTGGCGGGCTCGCATGTGTTGTGGTCTGAGGTATTGCCTTTGGATGTGTTGCAAGCTGCAGGTGCCATGACCGGCCAAGCAGGCGTTAATCCAGATGATGATTTTGTAGTGCGCAGGTTTGAATGGAGCCCTCAAGCGCTGGCTGCAAAAATTGCACAGATTGTTATGGGGCAAAAAGGCGCAGACGAAACTCAAGCAGGGCTACAAAAAATTCCGGAGGGCGATTTCCGCCTTATGCGTTACCTAGGCGCACCGGGTACTTTCGACACACGCTCCTACTACCAAGCCGTAATTGACGGCCTGTTGCCTGCTGGCTTTTTCAAAAATAAAATTGTGTTGGTGGGCCGCTCCACCCGCACCACAGAGCAATTGTCTGGCTCACGGGTCGACATGTTTAACTCCCCTTTTGCGGTGCTGGGTGAAGGTGACAGACTTTTCCCCGGCGTAGAAATACAGGCCAATTTGGCCAGCAATTATGTCAAAGGCGGCATCAAGCTTGCACCTGAATATTGGCAGTGGTTGGCCTTGGTGTTCAGTTTGATGCTATTTGCACCCGTTGCTCAAAAAAATCACCCAGCCCTACTTGTAGCACTGGCGCTGATATTCAGCTTGGCCTACACAGGCACTTCTTTCTACATGTTTCATCGGCAAAGCGTTTGGCTTTCGCCCTTGTTTTTTGTGGCTGCACTGCTGTCCGCTACTGCCGCTGTGATGGTGACTGAGTTTGTATACAGCCGAAATCAGGCTCGTGCCATTCGCGGAATGTTTGCACAATATGTGCCACCAGAGGTGGTTACAAAGCTTGTTGAAAATCCTGACCTGTTTAAACTGGGAGGTGAAAACCGTGAACTCACCCTCATGTTTACTGACTTGGCAGACTTTACAGCCATGGCGGAAAAACTGCCCCCAGAGGCCACTGTGGAGGTGTTGACTGAATACTTCAACACCATGACGGCCATCATTCACAAATACAAAGGCACGGTGGACAAATTCATCGGCGATGCAATCATGGCGTTTTGGGGCGCCCCTCTGCCAGATGACAACCATGCAGAAAATGCAGTGCTTGCAGCGCGCGACATGTTGGCTGCTATGGAGGAAATCAAAGCCAAATTGAAAGCGCTGGACTTACCGATGATTGCAATGCGGATCGGCTTACACACTGGCAATGTGGTGGTAGGCAATATTGGGTCAGACAGCCGCTTTTCTTACACTGCGATTGGTGATGCAGTGAACCTCGCATCACGTTTGGAAGGTGCGAATAAAAACTATGGGACTTGGCTACTCGTTTCAGAGTCTACAAAAATCAAATTGCCTGGCCATTGGATTTTAAAACCGGTGGATGAATTGACGGTCAAAGGTAAAACAGAGGCGGTGAAGGTTTATACCTTGGCCTAAAACAATGTGCTTTAAATACAAAAACCCCACATAAATTTAAAATTCATACGGGGTTTTTAAATACTTATTAGCTAAATACTTATTAGCTAAATACTCACCTGCTTACTTCCCAACCTTAGCACCAGCATCTACACCAGCACCGATACCCACTTTTGCACCACCCAAGCCCAATGACAATCCTGCACCAGCATTGGCTTTGGCTTCAGCTTTGCCTTCAGTCGCAGCTGCTGCATTGGAGCCCTCTGTTTTCGCGGCTTCAGCTTTGGCCTGACCTGCTTGCTTGGCTTGTGCCGCAGCGTCTACTTTGGCATCTACATTGGCATTGACATTGGCCTTGGTGGAAGCCGCTGCATCAGCACCTGCGTTTACTCCAGCCTTGGCTTTTGCTTCAACAGCGCCTTTGGTTTCTTTGGCTTTTTTGGCTGTTTTATTCACCAACTTTGAGCCCTTCTCACCCACAGTTTTACCCGTGTCCACTACTGCTTTGGTTGCACCGCCAACAGCACCACTCACTGCACCAGTGGCGGCGGGGGCATTCACTTCAGCAGAGGCATTGGCTTTTACACCGGCACTGCCTTCTACGGCAAAAGCGTAGCTGGTGGTCAAAATCATCAAAGCGGCGGCGGCAGTTAGTTTGTTCATTTTCATGGTTGTTTTCCTTCAAGCGTCTATTGGATCGATTAGATCTTTTTGTTGCGTTAGTTCAGAGTGCCGGCCAATAAGCTGGCGTCGACACCCCGATTAACGCAGACAGTTCAACAACGGTTGACAACCCTGTGATGAGCCAAACCAAAATGCTGCATTAAACCCCGCGTTCCTTGAACCAATCACGCGCAAGTTTCCACGCATAGGTTGCCGCCTTGCGATCGTAGGTTGGACGATAATCGGCGTTGAATCCGTGGTTTACACCGGGGAAGGAAACAATTTCAGACCCGCTGCTGCCTTTACCCAATTCAACACGCATTTTATCGACCACTTCATTCGGTACAAAACTGTCTGCACTGGCGTACAAGCCCAAAACAGGTACAGTCAGTTTCGAACCAATATCAATGGGGTCGTTGGCCTTGTTGGGGCCTTTCAAACCAGCAAGCAAACCGTAGTACGCAACCCCGGCCTTGACCTTCGGGTTGTGGTTGGCATACAGCCAAACAGTGCGTCCACCCCAGCAAAAACCAACCACGCCCAAGCGGCTTGCATTGGCTTTACCCGTGCCAGCGGCGTAAGCCACGGTGGAATCGATGTCGGCAAACACTTGCTCATCAGGCACCTTAGGCACTACGTCTTTAAGAATAGCTTCAAGGCTCATGTTAGACACATCGGCCTCGCGACTGAACAAAGCGGGGGCAATTGCAAAGTAGCCTTGTTTGGCCAAGCGGCGGCAAATGTCTTGGATGTGCTCATGCACACCAAAAATTTCTTGAATAACTACAATGACCGGAAACTTACTGCCTTTGGCGGGCATGGCGCGGTAGGCTGGAATTTGACCGTCTTTAACCGGCACCTTCACCTCACCCGCAACCAATCCTTTTGTATCCGTGGTAATGGCTTGGGCCAACACCGGCTCAGAGGCCAAAGCAAACCCACTCGCCAGTGAAGTCAACAAAAAGCCTCTTCGAGTCAATGTGGGGGCGGTTTGAATTTCGCCTTTCATTTGCCCTTCGTTGTCCAAATCGACCAAACCAAACTTCATGTGATCCATAATTTACCTCTTCACTTATTGAGTGCAATAACAAAATCCCGGTAAAGTGTAACTCTTAAATTAAACAATCGATCACCATGACCCCACAGTCCCGCAACTTTGCACGATTTACAGATCTACTTCAGATCGAATTGCCGATTATTCAGGCGCCTATGGCCGGGGTACAAACAAGCCCTTTGTGTATTGCGGTCAGTAATGCTGGGGGGTTGGGCTCCCTGCCCTGCGCCATGTTGACCCCGGATACCTTGCGCACCGAGCTTCAAGCGATTCAAACCCACTGCAAGCGGCCTTACAACGTCAACTTCTTTTGCCACCAACCCCCTGTTATTGACCCGCAGCGCGAAAGCAATTGGAGGGCGGCTCTGGGCCCCTATTTCAAGGAGTTTGGAATCAATCCGGATGAAGTACCCTCAGGCGCAGGCCGGGCCCCTTTTAGCGACGCCATATGCGATGTGTTGGAGGACTTTAAACCCCCTGTTGTTAGCTTTCACTTTGGATTACCAAGTGCGCAATTGCTGGACAGGGTGCGCAGTTGGGGGGCAAAAATAATGTCATCCGCCACCACAGTAGAGGAAGCACTGTGGTTGGAGGCACAAGGAGTTGATGCAGTCATAGCGCAGGGTTTAGAGGCTGGGGGCCACCGAGGCATGTTTCTGACTGACGACATTACAACCCAATTAAGCACCTTCGCCCTGCTCCCCCAAATTGTGGCGCGGGTAAAAATACCAGTCGTTGCAGCAGGTGGAATTGCAGACGCAAGCGGGGTTGCAGCTGCAATTGGCCTTGGAGCCGATGCAGCGCAGGTGGGTACATCATACCTGCTGTGCCCTGAAGCAACCACCAGCCCCGTGCACCGAAAAGCACTACAGAGTGAAGCTGCACAACACACGGCTTTGACCAACCTATTCACCGGCCGCCCGGCAAGGGGTATTGTGAACCGCTTCATGCGGGAATTGGGCCCCATGTCCAGCTCAGCACCTGCATTCCCATTGGCCACCGCCGCAATTGCACCCATCAGGGCAAAATCAGAGGCACAGGGGTTTGGGGACTTCAGCCCCCTGTGGTCTGGTCAAAACGCCAGCGGTTGCAAAACTGCTGCTGCCGCAGACCTAACATTGGAATTGGCTTCCAAATTGCCATTTTTGAAATTAAATCAATGAGAAAGGGGTGAAAAATCGCGTTGTACCGATTGATGCTTTGATGCAGAATGTGAAAAAATATAAACGAATAGATAGTTTACATTTCACAGTTGCTTTCAAAGCTTTGGACATCACATGCTAATTCGCCATTTTGCCGCAGTCAGTTTGCTCGCTTCCATGCTCGGTTCTTGCTTCATTTTTGCAAATGATGCGTCAGCGCAAACGCCGGTTTATCGATTCTCGCCCGTCAATCAGTGGGACATCAGCAAAACCGCAGCCTATTGGAACCCCATCATCAAGTACGTCAGCGAGAAAAGCGGCGTCAAACTTGAACTTAAGATTGGCCGCACATCGGCCGACACAACCGCCTATGTGCTGGCTCAAGAAGTGGAGTTTGTGTTTTCAAACCACCTGTTTAGCCCCGAAAGAGAAAAGCTAGGCTGGAAAGTATTTGGCCGCAGAACTGGCCCACAACTGTATGGGGAAATTGCAGTACCAGCTGACTCACCTATCACCAAACTTGAAGAGTTAAAAGGCTCCGAAGTGGTGTTTGCAGGCCCGGAGGCCTTTGTGGGTTACAAGGTGACATACGGGCATTTATTGAGTAAAAACATACAAACCACGCCCGTATTTGCAGGCAACCAAAACGCGGCATTTGTGCAGCTTTTTTCAGGCAAAGCCAAAGCCGTGGGTAGCAACTCGGTGTTGATTGATGGTTACACCGAACGTGAGGGAAAACAATTCAAGGTGCTGTGGAAATCGGAAGGGTATTACGACTTGGCTTTGATGGCCTCTGGAAAGGTACCTGCTGCCCATGTCAAAGCAGTGGCGCAGGCATTTACCAATATGCACAAAGACCCATCGGGCAGGAAGGTTTTGCAGAACGCCTCTGAAGAAGTTGCGCTGGATGAAAAATCCCACTTCCTACCCGCTACAGACGCTGATTATTCGTCTTACCGAAAGTTTTACGAAAACGCACCAGTTGCAGTACGCTAAATAGCGGCGCCAAACAAGTCCACTCATGATTCAAAAACTTCTTCCACAATCGCTGATTGGCCGGGTGTACGTTTTGTACTCGGCCACATTGCTTTTGTTTGTGGGAATTAGCCTCACCCTGTTTTATCAAATCCAGTACCAGGGCGCGATTGAGGAGGCCCAAGACTCGGCCAGCATGATGATTGGGGTGGTTGCTCAAGCGGTCACTGAAAGTGCAATCATTGGCGATTACGACAGCATTCAACGGGTATTGGATAAAACCATTTTACGGTCCCGCTTTGAGGCTGCAAAATTCATCGACCTTAGCGGCTCCGTGGTTGAAAGCCGCAACCCTGCGATTGAATTAACCCACGCACCAGACTGGCTGCATTCCCGCATCGCAAGCCAGTTGTACAACGTAAACCACACCATCACTGTGGGTGGAGTGGATTACGGCGTGGTTAGGCTACAGTTTGATGTCAATTCCATTGCTGAGCAGTTTTGGGAACTCTTCTTGCTGGCTTTGATTTTAGGTGTGTTTAGTTTGGGTGGTGGCTTGGTGGTCATATGGTTCCCGCTGCAAAAATGGTTGGGCACACTGGAAAAAGTGTATGGCTTTGAAAATACAAGCAATCAGCATGACTCTGCCGCTACAAACCTGTTGATTCAAGACGTACCTTCCGAATTCAGGCCCGCTTTTGAGCTGCTGAAACGGACTGCAGACTCGCTTAAAAACGAATTAAATTCCAGGGACCAAGCCCTGCTTTTGTTGCGCCAAATTGTCGCCAAACTGGTGCCTGAAAGTGACGTAAACACACAACCGAACAGCGACAACATTGCAACCCTCTCCAGCGTGATTGCAAAACTGGTTGCAGAACACGAGACCAGCCGAACTGAAATGAAGTTGGCGAAAGAAGTTGCCGAAAGCGCCAATCGTGCCAAAAGCGAATTTTTAGCCAACATGAGTCATGAAATACGTACCCCGCTGAACGGTATTATTGGCATGACTTCCTTGGTGATGGAAACGGACCTGAACCGTGAACAGCAAGAACACATTGGCATTGTGAGCCAATCGGCATCCAACCTACTGACCATCGTGAACGACATTCTGGACTTTTCGAAAATTGAAGCGGGAATGCTTAAAACGGAAAAGGTGAGGTTTGACTTACACCGCACAATTAAATCTGCTGTGCAACCAATGATGCCCGAAGCTGTGCACAAAAACCTCAAGTTGGAATGCGAGTTGGCCGCAAACTTACCTGAGGAGTTTGTTGGTGACCCAGTGCGGCTTGTGCAAATTCTGACCAACCTGGTGGGCAATGCAATCAAGTTCACGTCTAAGGGTACCATCACGGTAAGGGCGAATGTGCGTCGAGCCGTTGGCGATAAACTTACACTTCTGTTTGAGGTTGAAGATCAGGGCATCGGCATCGCACCCGACAAACTCACGCGCATTTTTGATGCGTTTACACAGGCGGATACAAGTACCACCCGCAATTATGGTGGCACCGGCTTGGGCTTAACCATTACCCGACGCCTTGTTGAGCTTATGGATGGAAAAATTGGGGTTAAAAGTACCTTGCATCAAGGCAGCGTTTTTTACTTCGAACTGCCAGAGCAAGAGCTGAAAATCGATGGCTCATCCATTGAGCCTGAAGTACTGCATCAAAAAACAACGATCTTGCCCACACAACCTAGTGATACAGCATCAAAAGCAACACAGCACATCAAAGGCCGCGTGCTGTTGACCGAAGACAACCTAGTCAATCAAAAACTGGCCACCATTTTGCTTGAACGCAAGGGCTACGAGGTGCAGCTGGCGCACAACGGCAAAGAAGCAATTGAGGCGCTTAAAAATTCCCGTTTTGATGTGGTGCTGATGGACATGCACATGCCCATACTCAGCGGGACAGATGCCACCCGGGAAATACGCCAGTGGGAAAGTACCACTGGCCACCCACGCACACCCATTATCGCCATGACAGCCAATGTGCTACAAGAAGACAAACAAGAGTGCTTTGAGGCGGGCATGGATGACTACATGTCCAAACCCATCAATGCAACGGAATTGTTTGCTAAGCTCAGCAAATGGACTTCTGGCTCACCCAGCGCAGAAATCCGTCAAGAAGTAGGTCAGTAACCCACTCTATCTCAAGCCGAAAACAACAAGCCTTTCTCATCCACGGGATCGTTCAACAAGGTTTGGGTGTCGTGGTAGTAATCCTGTTTGTTGCGCCAAGGGTGCTCGGCGCCCTGCCTTGGCAACTGGTCTGCCACACGCATCACGTAGGAAGAATTCAAACCACCCAACACAGTCAACTCATTCACTTTTTCAACATTCCCAGCCTGTGGTACCACCACGTCGTATCCCTTCTTGTCCATAAACTTGAGTAAACGACATACAAAACCACTGGCCAAATCTGCCTTCAAAGTCCATGAGGCGTGGGTGTAGCCCAGCACTACAGCGCAGTTGGGCAAGTCTTGCAACAGCACGCTTTTATAAAACATTTTTTCACTTAAGTTGACTGGCTTGTTGTCAACGCTTAACTGCATACCGCCGACCATCTGCACATTCAAACCGGTGGCGGTCACAATAATATCGGCCTCCAACTTTTCACCTGAATTCAATTCAATTCCATTCTTGGTGAATGATTTGATGGTGTCGGTCGCCACACTGGCCTTACCACTTCGCAGTGCTTTGAAAAAATCGCCATCGGGCACCAAGCACAGGCGCTGATCCCAAGGCATGTACTTTGGCGTAAAGTGCTTCATGTCCACAGTTGAGCCTTTCAGCTGCCGGCGCATCATGGCAATGATGAAGCGGCGCATCAATTTAGGCTGGGCCTTGCATGAGGTAAACATCACATGCGCCAAACCAATCGTGCGCTTGCGGTTGATTTTGTAAGCCAGTTGGGCAGGCAAGGTTTTTTGCAGCGTTTTAGTAAGAATATCCACCGAAGGCAAAGAGAACACATAACTTGGCGACCGTTGCAACATGGTGATGTGGCCCACCTTGTCTGCCATGGCTGGAATTAAGGTTACAGCAGTTGCACCACTTCCAATCACCACCACTTTTTTGCCGGTGTAGTCCAAGTCCTCAGGCCAATGCTGGGGGTGGATAATCTGACCCTTGAAGTTTTCCTCACCCGGAAACTCGGGGCGGTAGCCCTTGTCGTAGTTGTAATATCCTGCGCAACACATGAAGAATTTGGCACGGTATTGCTCCTCCTCCCCTGTGGCTTCGCACACCACATTCACGATCCAACGTTTGTCGGCACTTGACCAATTGGCATTGACCACCTTGCGACCAAACTCGATGTAGTCAAACACATGGTTTTCTGTTGCAGCCTCGTGCACGTAATCGCGGATGTCCCCGCCTTGCGAGAAAAAATGGGCATTGCGCCAAGGTTTGAACTTGAACCCGAAAGAGAACATGTCCGAGTCCGAACGGATGCCTGGGTAACGAAACAAGTCCCAAGTCCCGCCGATGGTATTGCGTCGCTCAAGGATTTTGATCTTGCGCTTGGGGCATTCTTTTTGCAGATGGCATGCCGCACTAATACCGGACAAACCTGCGCCCACAATCAACACATCTTCTTCAATTATTTTCATGGAATATGCCCACCCCAGCACCATAGAGGACCTCATCGTAGCAAAACCACAAAGCCAGTCACCCCTTGTAGGTCAAGTGACCGACTTATCCCCTCAAACAGTGCTCAAACAGTAATTTTGATTACCACATTTGAAAAACCAATCCAAGATGATGCATAGTATTGAGCATAACTAGACCAAGGACCACTCATGAAAGCTGTCGTCTGCCAAAACGCCGAATTGTCTGTGCAAGACCTTCCCGACCCCATCCCAGAAAAGGGAAATCTGCTTTTAAAAGTGCTGCGATGCGGCATTTGTGGATCTGATTTGCATGTGCGCCACCACTGCAACCACATGGGTAAATTGCTGCAACGCACTCAGTACATGAACTTCCCGAATGCAGACGAGCCGATGGTTTTCGGTCACGAATTTTGCGGCGAAATTTTGGACCATGGCCCCAAAACACCCAAAACCCACAAGGTGGGAACACGGGTGTGCGCAGTGCCTATTATTCGACGTGGCAATGAAATTGACATGATTGGATTGTCCCGACTGTCCCACGGTGCATACGCAGAGCGCATGCTGGTGCAAGAAAGTTTGGTCATGCCCATACCCAATGGGTTGTCTGACGACATGGCCGCTTTGACTGAACCCATGGCTGTTGGATTGCACGCGGTCAATCGCAGCGACATCGGCAAACGCGACGTGGCCATTGTGATTGGGTGTGGCCCAGTCGGTTTGGCAGTCATCTGCATGCTCAAAGCCAAGGGGGTTAAAACGGTGGTGGCCAGCGATTACTCCCCAGGGCGCAGGGCCTTGGCTTTGAAATGCGGAGCAGACGTAGTCATTGACCCCGCCAAGGAAAGCCCCTATGAGGCCGCGGGCAGAAAGCAAGCCTACGTCAAAACCATGCCGGACCTGCTGGAGCTGGCAATCAGCACCAAAGAAAAACTCAACATGCTGCCCGTGCCTTGGTGGCACACGTGGCGCTTGGCCGAAACGCTGGGCCTAGACCCCAAACGCCCAGTCATTTTTGAATGCGTGGGAGTACCGGGCTTGTTGAAAAACATCATGGACGGGGCGCCTTTGTATTCACGAGTAATCGTGGTGGGCGTGTGCATGGAACTGGATAAAATTGAGCCAGCAATGGGCAATAACAAGGAGATTGATCTTCGATTTGTGGTGGGCTACACCCCACTTGAATTCCATGACACTTTGTTGATGATCTCAGAAGGCAAAGTGCCCTGCGAAGCCATGATTACGGGCAAGGTGGGCCTGGCTGGGGTGGACAAAGCCTTTGCCGCATTGGGTAATCCGGAAGAGCATGCCAAAATTTTAATTGACCCTTCCAGCAACTTGGATGCGCCCAAGAAGGCCACTGCGTCCCTATAGTTGACACGGTGTAACATTTAGGGCTCAATTGAGTTTTACTTACGGTATTGCCACTCGGGGAATGCACCATGTCGGTTAAAACGCTTTTGATGCCCTATGTCACCCAAAAACTGTTTTCCAGAGACACCTTGCTGGCCAAACGTAAAAAGGCAGAGAAGGCCAGACAATCGGCTGGCAGGCCCCATGTGGTTCACTATTTCCATCAAGTGGATGACCCCTACAGCGCACTGATGGTGCAGGTTTTGCCCGAGTTGGCAGCGCGCTATTCCATCGAACTCAAAGCGCATGTGGTCAGCCCACCGCCAGATTCTGCCGCACCTGAACGAGAAAAGTTGGTGGAGTACAGCCGCAAGGATGCGCAAGCCCTCGCAGTTTATCGAAGTTTGCAATTCACCGACCCTGGCAATCAGCCTGTTGAAACAAAACTGCAAATGGCCATCGACGCATTGGTGAGTGCCGCCTTGCAGAACAGGTTTTTCGAATTTGCACCCTGTATTTCAAAGTGGCTTTGGCAGAAAGACAGCACCAATGCGTTGCCAGACAACTGCCAATCCATTGAACCATGCAGCCTTTCTCAAATGAAAGCGCACATCCAGCAATCTGATCAACTTCGAGAAAACATGGGCCACTACCTGGGCGCCATGCTGAGTTATGAAGGTGAGTGGTATTGGGGCATTGATCGCTTGTACCATCTGGAGGAGCGATTACAGGATTTAAGCATTCAAAAGCAAGGAATCACAGGCTCTCTATTTGAGCCTGACCAGGACTTGACCGCCCCACTTTCCCTACACAACCCACCAGATATTGATTTTTTCTTCTCATTCCGAAGCCCCTATTCCGCCATTGTCGCGCCAAGGGTTTTTAAACTGGGTGAACTCACAGGTGCCAAAGTCAACTTGAAGTTTGTATTGCCCATGGTGATGCGAGGCTTGGCTGTGCCCAAGGCCAAACGGGAATACATTGTGCATGACACAGCGCGCGAAGCCCATGCACGCGGTACACCTTTCGGCAAATTGAATGACCCTGTGGGTAGACCCGCCGAACGCGGCTTGTCACTGGTACCCTACGCCGAAAAGCATGGCTTGGGCCAAGAGTTTGTATTGTCGTTTATGAAAGGTGTGTGGTCAGAAGGCATCCACGCCGGAAGTGACAGCGGCTTGAAAAAAATAGTCGAGCGAACCGGACTGAGTTGGCAGGGTGCCTTACAAGCACTGGATGACGAAAGCTGGCGGCTGCGTGCCGAGGCCAACCGGAACGAACTCTTCGGCCTTGGCTTGTGGGGTGTGCCTTCATTCCGTGTAGGCACTACCGAGGTTTGGGGTCAAGATCGGCTTTGGCAGGTGCTGGATGCGTTAAAAGCGCAATCCAACACCCGACGAACGGCCTAAGGTAGCAGGGCTTTACTCATCTTTGGTGCTGCATTCGGCAGCTTTGGGGTTGTGGTGGCACCGTACCTTTTTGAGGATGTTCATCATCTTGGGGTGATAAACGCCCTCTTGAGTCAGCTGCATGCGGGCCTGCTGCATCATCACATTGTATTTTTCAGTGTCGCTCTGTGTGATCTCCATCCAGTAGCGATTCGGCACCTGTTTTTCAATCGACACAATGGTTGCAATCGCTTGGTCAATGTACCGCATACCAAATTTGCGCATCTTTTTAAGGCGGTCGTCTAGGTCGGGAACCTCTTTTTCCAAGCGGCTGCGGTTAATCACCGCTGCACCTGAAATATTGATCAAAGGCATTTTATAGACACCGCCCTTGGTGCCCAAGCCCCTGTAAAGCTCCATCGGGGCGAATGCCACCGCAGGCGCAGCAATAATATCCACTACTCCGTTGTTGAATTTTTGTGCAAAGTTGGTGATGTCACTGGGTACAGGCTGAGCCCCCAATTGCTGAATCATTTTGGCTTGGCTTTTGTCCCAGTCCAACACCGCAACTTTTTTACCCGCGGCTTTTTCAATTGAATTGATCGCCCTATCATTCACCATCACATAGGCTGCACCAATGGGCGCCATGCCCACCACTTGGTATTTACCATTGATGGATAAATCATAAGTTGCATCGCTGCCCATCAAAACCTGTAAGGCCGTCTTCACATGCGCATAGCTTGGCAAAGCGCCCACCGCATCAAAGCTGCCCATAAAGTGGTTGTAGCTGCGGGCACGCAAGGTGCTCATTGCCACCACCTCGCAGCGCCCTGTTTTAAATGACTCAGCAGCCACACCTTCGTTGGTGTAGGTTTGCAGCTCAATAAACAGGTTCCATTTGCGGGCCTCAATCACCAAATCTTGCGCCAAACCATGAACAGGCCCAGCCTTGCCCAACAAATCAAAAATACAAACTTTGACGTGAAGCGGCTTGTCAAGGGGCTTCATTTCCTGCATCAACTGATTGGACACACTGCCCACCAGATTGGAGGGAATGGCCACGTCCTGAGCAAATGCGTTTTGAACAGGCAACAGGCTTGGTAGCGCAACAGTGACCAATGCGCCTAGAAATTTCAACATGATTGTCTCCGACAGCCTTGTAATTTGTGTTCAAACGGGATGGCTGGAGTCCCGAAAGTTTTTCTCAAGATGCGTCAAAATTATGGGCAAATGGTCTGGGGGTAAATGCTTGGCAAAGGTGCGTAATTCGCGGTAGCTCAAACTTTTAATCATGTAAATAATGCCGTCCAGTGTTTTGCTCACCACCAGATTGAACTTCATCAATCGCTTGGGCTCGTAAACAAAAGGCTCAAGCAATTCATCCACAATTTCAATCAGCATTTCAACACCAGCATCCAAATCTTTACTCTTGCCTGAGCGTAAATCATCAATCGTACGTCGGGCTTTCCCGGCCAACTCAGGCTTTAATTGGACAACCAAAAACTCTCGAGCTGTGGCTTGATTGTTCACGGCTTGAAACAAGCTTAGGTACCACGAGGTAACCACACCCAACCGCTCGTTGGATAGGAATTTGGTCAACCACTCCAGGTAGGTCAAAATTTTGCCGTGTATTTCTTTGGACACCTTCAATGCAACTCGATACAACTTGTTGTCGGGGTATGCACTGGACAAATCTTGAAACAATGATTGAACCACACCCTCCACAATGGACTCGATGGCCAGTGACAAGGCTTCGGCGGCTGCGTGAGATTGAGACTGTTTGGTACCGACCTTCAATGCTTGATTGATTTCGCGGGTTTTTGAACCCACCAAGGGGTCCATTTCCAAACAGATATAGGGGAAAGTTGCTGTAGTCATGTGCTTAATGTATCCAGATGGATACCTTTTTGTCAACATCCATGACACACAGTCAAGGATGTCTTTGTACGTCAATTGCCTGCAATCAGTCCAATAACAAATGCGCCCTTGCCACCGCCACCGGTTTGTCCGGTGACTCTTGCCAAGCGGTAATTTGCACATTGGCAACCTGTTTACCATGCTTGGTCACACTGCAGCTGCACCGCATGTCTTTGGCCAAACCGGGGCGCAAATAATCGATCGAAAAATCGATGGTGCGAGGAACGTTGTTGGACTCTCGTATACACAACATGTGCATCAAAGCAGCCATTTCCATAAATCCACCAATCAATCCACCATGCAAAGCGGGCAATTGGTCATTGCCAATGTTGTGGGGCTGAAAAGGCAAAAGGAAAAACAACTCACCATTTTCCAACTTGGGCTGCATGCCGATCAATTGCGCATAAGGAGAGTGGTCCATCAACGCATCCAACATGGACGGTTCAATGATTGGGTCGGGGCTCACACCGTTATTCATGCTTGACCCCCTTTTGGGCTGCGTCGGCGCATAAACGTGCCCACACTGGTGGCTACAGGTAAAGGGTTCCCGTCTTGATAGGCGGTTGCACGTGTGAATGCAATTTCCTTGGCCAAGCGATAGGTTTCTGCTTCGCAATACACGGGCAGCCCGGGTGTTGCGGGTCGCAGGTAATCAATTCGCAAATCCAAGGTGGGATAGCCCAATAAACCCTCTAGCATGGTGAAAATACTCAAACCACTGGCCGTATCCATCAACGCAGTGATCACGCCGCCATGCAAAACACCGGTGCGTCGGTCTGCCACCAAACGCTCTTGATAAGGAATGCGCATCACCACTTTGCCGAGTTCAGCCTGAACAAGTTCCAACTGCAAAATTTTGCAGTGAGGGATATTGCAAATCCATTGGGAAATGGGCTCAAACAACTTTGTATTTTTTACTGGAAGGGGATAGGTCATTGCAGTGGGTGGCTTGCTTGGCCATTTGTGATCGAGGGCTGAGTGTAGCACTTTGTCAAATGACTAATACGCCTTAGCAATAGCCCAAATAAAATGGAAGCAGCCAAGGTTGCCAACACAGTAGCCTCCCAAAAGCCTTGAACTGACGGCTGCCCGTTGCGCCAAGGTGCGTAAAAACTTAACCAGTAGCCCCCGCACAAACCGATTCCCCAAAAGCAAAAGGTGTGAAACAGCATTGGAACCAGCGTCACTTTGTAGCCACGCAGTGCATAAGAGGCCACAGTTTGAAAACCATCAAAAAATTGGTATAGGCACAGGTACACCACCAGACCCAAGGCCACTTGCTGTACAGCAGGGTCTTGGCTGGATAAGCCAATCAAAGGTTCACGCACAAACCACAACACCACACCAATCAACAAGCCCATGGAAGCGGCCATGGTCAGGCCCAATTTGGCGGTCAGGCGCGAACGGTTTGGGTCTTCTGCCCCATTGGAATGCCCCACCAACACCATCGTGGCCAAAGCAATTGAAAGCGGCAACATGTAAATCAGGCCAGTGAAATTGGCCACCACTCGGTGGCCAGCTACCGTTTCAGCACCCAAACGGGCCACCAAAATGGCAATCAAAGTGAACGAGCTAATATCGATAAATGTGGACAAACCCATGGGCAAACCCAAGCGCATTTGTTGGCCAATGGCACGCAGACTGGGTGCATGCAAACGCGCAAACAATTTGTACTTTACGTAATCTTTGTCCCAAAGGGCATAAGCCAGGCAACACACCAAGGCCAACCAATTGACAATGGCAGTGGAAACACCGCAGCCGGTCCCCCCCAGCTCGGGCAAACCCATTACCCCATGCGCCAAAACCAAAGCCAAGGGAATGTGCACCACAGTCACAATGGTGCTAAAAACCATCAACACCCGCGGCTTGCCTACGGCATTGTTGAACTCATAAAAGGTGCGATACAACAGCAAGGCAGGTAAACCCATGGCCGCTGCAGCCATGTAGTCTGCGGCGCCGCCCAGTACGTTTTCTGGAACCTGCGCAAGCCTCAGCAAATAGTGAGGGTTAAGTAGAATCAAAACCCCGGGAATGGATAGCAAGATGGCCAGCCAAAAGCCTTGCTGCAGTGCAGGAGAAATGTCGGCCCTGCGTTTGGCACCGACATGGTGGGCAATAATCGGCCCCACGGATTGAAGCGTGCCCATCAACAACATAATGACGGAAATGTAAAAACTGCTGCCAATGGCTACAGCAGCCAAGTCCTGCGTGCCGTAATGCCCTGCAATCAGCGTATCGGCAATCATCATTGCGATGGCAATCATTTTGGCAATGAAATTGGGCCAGGCCTGACGCACAATCTGACGGGCAATGTGTCGACCCTGGGGGCTCGCCAATCGGGTGGACTTATCTGCAGTCGTGCTCATGAGTAAACCAACAATTTTTCAACATCCAAACGAATTCTTACAAGAGCCTAGATCCTACCTGACTCACCCCTGACTTACCTCCGGCATGTGTCGGATTCTGGCAATCCAAAGTTGACGCCCTGTAGGTATAAATTTGAAAGGAAAACACCACATTCAGGTCATCGGAGATCTTTTCAAACCATGAAAAGTAAGATTTTATTGAGCCTTCTGATCTGCCCCATCGTCCTTGGCGCCTGCGGTGGTAACGATTCCAGTCCAGTCAACAACACCAGTGTCAGGGGGGCACAAACTCAGTTTGAGCCCGCTCCAGATTCGGATGCTTTTTACACAGCACCAGCTGCAATTCCTGATATTCCGGGGACGATTCTCAGCTCACGGGCCATTACATTTCAGCCTGCGGGCGTTCCGCTGCCCAACCCAGCCTGGCAAATTCAATATGCCACTCGCGATGTGCAAGGCAGACCGATTGCGGCCGTGGCAACCGTGGTCAAGCCGATGGGCCCAAGCATTGCAGGCCAGCCTGTACTGGTGTCGTTCCAACATGCTTATGACAGCCTAGGCGCACAATGCACTCCTTCGCAAACTGCACAGGGCAGCACCAACAATCAAACCAATTTGGCTGAAACACTGGAATTCCTACCCAGCCTGCAAGCATTCGGTTGGACCATGGTCATCCCTGATTACGAAGGCCCTCGCCATGCATGGGGCGCAAACCGCTTACAAGGGCAAGCCACGCTGGACGCTGTTCGTGCTGCCCTGCAATTCGAACCCTTGGGGCTGAATCAACAAACCCCAGTGGGTTTATGGGGCTATTCAGGCGGCGCGTGGGCTACCACTTGGGCTGCTGCATTACAGCCGCAATATGCCAAGGAATTGAATTTGGTGGGCTCTGTTGCAGGTGGCACCCCCGTGGAGTTTTTAAAGTTGATGAAGAACAAAGAAGGAACAGATCAGTTCAGCTTTCTGTTCTCAGCCATTATGGGGATGGCCCGTGAATACCCCGAAATCCTGACCCCAAGCACCCTCACCGAAAAGGGTTTGCAAGTCACCCAACAGCTTAAAGATGCCTGCGTGGGCATACCCAAGGATGGAAGCTCGATCGCGGCGGCCAAACTCACAGACTACGTGAAAGGCGAAGACCCCTACACCAGCCCCGCATTTGTGAATGTGTCCAAAGCAGTGACCTTGCTGGATCAGGACATTTTCCCCACCACCGACATATACATGTACCACGAGGTCAACGACGAATTGGTCCTGATCGAAGGGGCCGACAAATTGGTCAAACGATGGTGTGAAAAAGGGGTTCCTTTGACCTACTACCGGAACAATATTCCGGCTCAACTTAACAATCCTGCCATAGGCATTCACTTGGCTGGCGCAGCTGTAGGCACGCCTGCTTCAGTGGCCTATTTGCAGTCGCGACTTGCAGGCTTACCTGCCTCACTCACGCCACCGGGTGCTGTTCGCTGTAATTGAAGTGCGTACAACCTCATTGAATACTTTTGTTGAAGCTTGAAAATCATGAAATTAGACTCTCGCCGCAATCTGCACACTTCATTTTCTACCAAGAAAATTTTGCCCTTGTTGGTACTTGGGGCTCTTCTGGCCTGTAGTGGCGACAAATCGTCTACAAACTCAGGCTCAAGTATTGCGCCCAATCAACTGGGTTCTAGCGATTTTTCAGACATCCTGCAAAGCGATTTTCTGAAAGTGGGCGAAGGGCTTGATGCACCGGGCAGGCTGGAGTTTGATTTACCCCCAATCGGTCAGGCCAGCGGCCCATGTGCAGAAAATACCTTGTTCAAGTTTGGAAGCGGTATTCATGATGTCACAGGCCCAGTTGCCAATACGGGTGGTGCGGGCTGGGAAGACCCCGCCCAAGTGCTGTCCGGCCTACACACCCGCATGTACTCGCGCGCTTTTGCGTTGGAGTCACCTTGTGACAACAAAAAAATGATGTTCGTGTCTGTGGATGTGGGCTTGATGTTTGGCTCTATTCGCCAAGGGGTGTTGTCCAAAGTGGCTGCCGACCCCGTGCTGAAATCCATCTACGGGCCAGACAACATCATGCTGTCTGCCACACACACCCATCAAGGCCCAGCAGGCTACGGCCATCATGATGGGTTTAACACATTCCATTTTGGGTTTGATGCACTGGTCCTGCAAACACTGATTGAAGGCACCTACCAATCCATTCGAAAAGCGCACGGCAGCCTATTGACTCAGCAACAGGGTGCACCCATTCAATTGGTGGTGGATGAATTGCTCAATGCCAACATCAACCGATCCAAGCCCGCCTTTGCGATGAATTCCGAGGCTGAACGCAAGCAGTTCCAAAACAGCCGTGGCGAGGAAATTCAGGTCGACAAGCGCGTGGTGCAATTGAACATGGTTCGCGCGGACGGGCAAGTCACAGGCATCATCAACTGGTTTGGTGTGCACCCCACCACCATTGGCCAGGCGCAAACTTTGGTCAGTTCTGACAACAAAGGTTTTGCTTCACTCAGCCTTGAACGCAAAATGGGCACCCAGTACAACACACCACTGGGAGGCAACACATTTGTGGCAGCATTCGCTCAAAAAGACGAAGGGGATGCATCGCCCAATATTTTTATTGAACAATTCCCCACCCCTGACCCACGCCGTGGTGGTGGCAAAGACGATTACGAAAACAATGCCATCGCAGGCACCAAGCAATTGGCAAAAGCAGTCAGTATGCTGAATCGCGGTAGCGCATTGAAGGGGCCAATGGACTACCGGCTTATTCATGTGCGCATGGACCAAGTGCAAGTCAGTGACCCTGCAGTGCTGTCGTCGCTCAAGCACCCCGCAGACCAAGATGCAGCCACCAAACGCACCTGCTCACCGGGGCTTGGTGTGTCATTTGGCGGCGGTGCAGAAGATGGCCCTGGCCCCACTGTGGAGGGCATCAAATGCACCTCACCGGCTGATGTAATCGCCAGTGCCCAAAAAGACTTTGCAGCCGCGATGAAAGGCAAGATTCCACCCGCCCTACTGGCCAACACGGCTTTGTGTACCGTACTGCCCGCACAACCCGTCTTGGACTTAAGCTGCCACGCCGAAAAGCCGGTGCTGTTCCCACTGGGTGGGCCCCTGCAATTGGAGCCTACTGTGCTGCCCATGCAAATTTACCGAATCGGCAATTTGGCTGTGGTCGGCCTGCCTTGGGAAGTCACCACCATGGCTGCACGGCGCTTGCGTCAATCCCTGTTTGCTGAACTCGCACCTGCGGGCATTGACACCATCGTGATCGCAGGTTTGGTCAATGACTACGTGCATTACCTCACCACTCGTGAGGAATACGCCTCTCAGCAATATGAAGGTGGCTCGAATATATTTGGCCCATGGACATTGGCTGCAGTCCAGCAAGAAACATTGCGTATTGCAAAAAGCTTGCGCGCACAAAGCAAACTTGAACGCGGCCCAGCGTACGAAGATGTAGCGCCACGGTTGGTACGGCCACCCTACATTGCATCAGACTTACCCGGTGCTGGTGGCGCATTTGGTGCGGTTACAGCCGATGCACCTTCCTCCGCAAAAACAGGGCAAACCATTCAAGCGAGCTTTCAATCCGCCCACCCCCGAAACAACCTGCGTTTGCAAGCCAGTTACGTGTATGTGGATCAAATGCAAAGCGATGGAAAATGGAAGGTATTCGCCGAGGACCGTGACCCAGAATTGCGCTTTGTATGGCGCCCCATGAAGCCCTCCCCCTTGCCCTTGGACATTGGCCCAACAGGCCCTTCTGAGGCCGATGCAGTGTGGACAATTCCTTGCAACACGCCCGCAGGCAAATACCGATTGAGGCACATTGCATCGGCCCAAACGGCACCTGTGGCACCGTTGGAAGAATTTGAAGGAATTTCCAAAACCGTGGAGGTCAGCCGTGAGCCCACTTGCAAACTAGACAAGGCAAGCGCGCGACCACAATAAACCGCAGAGTGATTTGTTAACGCGTATTTATTTTTTAGTACGCGTCATAAATCCTTCAACAGCAGCCCGATGCTCGGCAGTCTTATGGGCAATGGCCTGATAGCCTGCAGCCTTTTCCAAATGGCTTTGCAGGCTGCTGCCTTCTTGCCCATCACGCAACAGAGACTTCACCATGCGCAGCACTTCAGCACCTTTGCTTGCTATGTTTTGCGCTTTGTCCATGGCCACTTTCATCAATTCATCATGTGGCACCACTTGACTGACCAAACCGCAACGCAAGGCTTCAGCTGCGTCAATTAACTCTCCGCTGAATGCCATTTCTGCCGCCTTGGACATGCCTACCACACGCGGTAAAATCCACGCTCCGCCATCACCGGGAATAATGCTGAGGTTTACAAATGCTTCAGAAAACTTGGCTTTCTCCGATGCTATCCGAATATCACAAAAGCAAGCCAAATCAAGCCCCGCGCCAATTGCAGGGCCATTGACTGCTGCAATTGTTGGCACGCTCAAGTTGTACATACCCAAGCTGATACGTTGAATGCCGCGCTGATAGTCCTGACGGATTGTTGCCGGTGCGATTTCATCGCCCAAGTACTTGGCCATGTCTTTCACATTGCCACCGCAAGAAAATGCGGGCCCATTGCCGGTCAACACCACTACTTTTATGGTGCGGTCATTGTTGACCCGTTCAAATGCCTCCAAAAAATCTTCGGGGGCAGAGTTTCCGGTCAAGGGGTTGCGAATATCAGGTTCATCCATGGCCAGAATCACCACATCGCCAACGCGATCAAATTTCAGAAACTTAGCCATGGATTCTCCAACAATTACAAGTTTTAAGACTCTACCTCAAACTCCACCAACTCATCCCCGTCTTTGACTTGATCGCCCACCGCAAATCGGTAAGCCTTCAAAGTACCGGTGGCTGGTGCGTGCAGGGTGTGCTCCATTTTCATGGCTTCCAGCACCATCAAAGGCTTCCCTTTCTCAAGGCGTGCACCCACTTCAGCCAACAAAGCAATCACCTTACCAGGCATGGGTGCAAGCACATCGCCGGCGTGGTCATGGTCGCTGATGGTGTAATGCAGTGGGTCTATCCACTGCAGCACATGACTTTCACCCTTTAAAAATACATGAAGCTTTTCTTGGTACTCCCCTTGGGCAATCACTTTACCCTTCACACTGAAAGCACCGATGTTGATTTGAAGCTCATGGACTGAGCCTGCAACAAAACCACCCTTCACTGTAAAAAGCTGGCCATCCATTTCCATGTCAAAACAATCACGCTGGTAAACCACCGTCAACGGTTTATCAACTTCACCCACGCGGAACTTCATCACACGTTTGGCTGGAAAATTCAAGCGCCATCCATCGCTGATGCTCCATGGCGAAGTTGCATCTGCCAAGCCAACGCGCAATGCATCACTGCATCGCTTTTCTTCCAATAGCTTCCACAAAGCCGCCAGTGCAACTGTTTCAAAAGGCGTTTCATACTGCACTGGCAATAGAAAGGCCTTCTCACGCTCAATCAAACCCGTGTCTAGGTTTGCATTGGCGAAGGACTCACATTCACACAGGCGTGTCAAAAAACTCACATTATTAGCCACACCCACCACTTGATAATCGGCCAAGGCGCGAATCATCTTCAAGCGAGCCGTATCGCGGTCCTCACCCCACACAATCAACTTCGCAATCATCGGGTCATAGAAGGGACTAATCTCATCGCCCTCTTCCACGCCTGTGTCCACGCGAACATCATCCGATAAAACCGGCGTACTTAAATGGATCAAGCGCCCAGTGGAAGGTAGAAACCCTTTGTCAGGGTCTTCCGCATAAATGCGGGCCTCCATCGCATGGCCCTTAATCTGCAATTGGTCTTGAGTCAAAGGCAGTGGCAAGCCAGTCGCCACTTTCAACTGCCACTCCACCAAATCCAAGCCTGTAATCATTTCAGTCACAGGGTGCTCCACCTGCAAGCGGGTATTCATTTCCATGAAGTAAAACGTACCGTCTTGATTGGCGATAAACTCCACTGTACCTGCACCGACATAGCCTACTGCCTTTGCCGCTTCAACCGCAGCTTTACCCATGGCCGCGCGGCGCTCAAGCGTCATACCGGGGGCAGGCGCTTCTTCCAACACCTTTTGATGGCGGCGTTGCACCGAGCAATCTCGCTCAAACAAATAAACGCAGTTACCCAACTTGTCTGCAAACACCTGAATTTCGATGTGGCGGGGTTGAGTGATGTACTTCTCAATCAACACATGATCATCTCCAAAACTGGAAATGGCCTCGCGCTTGCACGAAATCAAAGCCTCAGGAAAATCTTCGCTGCGCTCCACCAAACGCATACCCTTGCCACCACCACCTGCAGCCGCTTTAATCAGCACAGGGTATTGAATTGCATCGGCTTGACCATGCAAATACTCTGGGTCTTGATTGTCGCCGTGGTAACCCGGCGTCAGGGGCACACCGGCCTCACCCATCAGCTTTTTAGCTTCAGACTTCGAGCCCATGGCGTGTATCGCAAACACGGGTGGACCAATAAACACAATGCCTGCTTCATCACAAGCGTGGCAAAAATCTTCGTTCTCAGACAAAAACCCATAACCGGGGTGAATTGCCTCTGCCCCAGTGGCCTTGGCCGCAGCAATAATCTTTTCAATCACCAAATACGATTCACGCACGGCAGAAGGGCCGATGTGCACTGCTTCATCGGCCAGGCGCACATGACGAGCCTTCGCATCCGCATCGGAATACACCGCCACAGTCTGAATACCCATGCGTCGCGCAGTTTTAATCACGCGGCAAGCAATTTCACCACGGTTTGCAATTAGAATTTTTTTAAACATGGCATCACATCCTGAATAGGCCAAAGCGTGTGGGCAGAATCGGAGCATTCAATGCCGCAGAAAGGCTCAAACCCAACACACGGCGAGACTGCGCCGGGTCAATCACCCCATCATCCCACAAACGTGCAGTTGCATAGTAGGGGTGCCCTTGGTCTTCATACTGCTGGCGAATCGGTGCTTTAAATGCCTCCTCTTCTTCAGGCGTCCACACCCCGCCTTTGGCTTCAATACCTTCACGGCGAATGGTGGACAACACAGCCGAAGCCTGTTCACCACCCATCACTGAAATGCGGCTGTTTGGCCACATCCATAAAAACCGGGGGCTGTAAGCGCGCCCGCACATGCCATAGTTCCCTGCACCGAATGAGCCACCTATCAACATCGTGATTTTAGGTACCTGAGTGGTGGCCACAGCAGTCACCAGCTTTGCACCGTCTTTGGCAATACCACCGTTTTCGTATTTACGGCCCACCATAAAACCTGTGATATTTTGCAAGAACACCAAAGGTATGCCGCGCTGTGAACACAGCTCAATAAAATGCGCCCCTTTCTGGGCAGACTCAGAAAACAAAATACCGTTGTTCGCAATAATGCCCACAGGATAGCCATGCAAATGCGCGAATCCACATACCAAGGTACTGCCATAGCGGGACTTAAACTCGTCGAAGCGTGAACCATCCACCACACGTGCAATCACCTCGCGCACATCATAGGGCTTGCGAGTGTCTGCAGGAATCACCCCATACAACTCGGCCGGGTCATACAAAGGCTCTTCGCCTGAGCCCAAAGCCAACTCTACTTTTTTCACACGATTGAAGTTAGCAACAATGCCGCGCGCAATTTGCAAAGCATGCTGATCATTCTCAGCCAAGTGGTCTGCCACCCCCGACACGCGCGTGTGCACATCGCCACCCCCGAGGTCTTCAGCGCTGACCACCTCGCCAGTAGCGGCTTTCACCAAAGGTGGGCCACCCAGAAAAATCGTACCCTGATTGCGCACAATCACAGTCTCATCCGACATAGCCGGCACATAGGCACCACCCGCGGTGCACGAGCCCATTACCACTGCAATCTGTGGGATACCTTTGGCCGACATATTGGCTTGGTTAAAAAAGATTCGACCAAAATGGTCGCGATCAGGAAACACTTCATCCTGCTTGGGCAAAAACGCACCGCCAGAATCCACCATGTAAATACACGGCAAATTGTTTTGTTCCGCGATTTCCTGCGCGCGCAAATGCTTCTTCACAGAAAGCGGGTAGTACGTTCCCCCCTTCACCGTCGCATCATTGGCCACAATCATGCATTCCAAACCACTTACACGGCCAATGCCAGCGATCACACCAGCGGACGGTGCATCATTTCCGTACAAGCCATAGGCGGCCATCTGGCCAATTTCCAAAAAACCAGTCCCTGCGTCTAGAATGCTTTGCACACGGTCACGCGGCAGTAACTTGCCCCGGGCCATATGCTTCTGGCGCGCCACTTCACCGCCTCCCAAACTAATTTGCGCAACCTTTTCTCGCAAATCATTGACGGCTTGCTGCATCACCTTGCTGTTGTTTGCAAAGTCTTCCGATCGCGTGTTGATCTGACTTTTAATGACGCTCATTTCACATCGTCTCCGCAAACAATTCGCGACCAATCAACATGCGGCGTATCTCAGACGTGCCTGCACCAATCTCGTACAACTTCGCATCGCGCCACAAACGGCCAGTCGGGTATTCGTTGGTGTAACCCACACCGCCCAAAGTTTGGATGGCTTCACCCGCCATCCAGGTGGCTTTTTCTGCAGAATACAAAATCGCAGCGGCAGCATCCTTGCGCAAGGTACGAGCATGTTCTTGCGTGTCACAAGCCCGACCCACCGCATACACATAAGCGCGTGAAGCCTGCCAAATGGTGTACATGTCCGCCACCTTGCCTTGCATCAATTGAAATTCACCAATGCTTTGGCCAAACTGTTTGCGCTCGTGAATAAACGGAACCACCACATCCATACAAGCCGACATAATGCCCAATGGGCCGCCACACAAAACCGCACGCTCGTAGTCCAAACCAGACATCAGTACCTTTGCACCATTGCCCACTCCACCCAACACGTTTTCCTCGGGCACTTCGCAATTGTCAAAAAACAAAGGGAAGGTGTTTGAACCGCGCATACCCAGCTTGTCCAAATGCGTGCCATGGCTAAAACCCTTCATACCCTTCTCGATGATAAAGGCTGTCATTCCACGTGCGCCCAGCTCCGGTTCAGTCTTGGCATACACCACCAAAGTATCCGCATCACCACCATTGGTAATCCACATCTTGGAACCATTCAACACATAGTGATCGCCCTTCTTGTCGGCCCGCAACTTCATGGAAATCACATCCGATCCAGCGCCCGGTTCAGACATGGCCAAAGCACCCACATGCTCGCCCGAAATCAACTTCGGCAAGTACTTGCGCTTCTGCGCTTCCGTGCCGTTGCGGTTTATCTGGTTCACACACAAATTGGAATGCGCGCCGTAAGACAACCCCACCGATGCAGATGCGCGGGACACTTCCTCCAACGCCACAATGTGCGCCAAGTAACCCATGTTGGTACCGCCGTATTCCTCGCTGACGGTCATCCCCATCAAACCCATGTCGCCCAACTTGCGCCACACATCAGCAGGAAACTCATTCAAACGATCAATCTCAGCGGCACGGGGTGCAATTTCCTTGCTGGCAAAATCACAAACCGCCTCGCGCAGCATGTTGATGTCGTCACTCAAACCAAGGTTCAAACTTGGGATCTGCATGGATTACTCTCCAGAAATGGTAGTCAAATTGTAGTTTGGGGATTTTGACAAGTGTAAATTTGTATTGGGTTCTGCAAGCGCCAATTAGGTTGCAAAACGCGCCAATGATGCGGCTTGAAGAGTTGCTTGAAGAGTTGCTTGAAGAGTTGCTTGATGAGTTGCTTGATGAGTTGCTTGATGAGTTGCTTGATGAGTTGCTTGAAGAGTTGCTTGATGAGTTGCTTGATGAGTTGCTTGATGAGTTGCTTGATGAGTTGCTTGATGAGTTGCTTGATGAGTTGCTTGATGAGTTGCTTGATCGGCCCACCCAGTGCGCTGGTCCCCTGGCTTAAAGCTGCTTTCTTCCGGGCTCCGTTACAGGCTTGGATTCGTCGGTGTAGATGTGTTTTGTCGCCCGGCGCAGCTTTTTGAATCGCCAAGGGAACTCAGGCTCACTGAGTAGGCCTCTAAGCAAGCGCCGAGTTTACGCAGGCAGCAGATGTTCAGTTGGGCAGTTGGGCAGATGGGCAGTTGCTCAAGCGCAGTCAGGCTGAACCGGTTGAGCGATTTAAGGGGACGCGCCGGGCGACAAAACACATCTGCATCGATCCATCTAATAACGCTGTGGCGCCCGGAAACAAGCGTCACCAAGCGAACCGGTCAGTCGACTGCGATTGCGCAACTTAAACACCGATTACGCAACCCAAACACAGATTGCGCAACCTAAACGCCGATTGCGCAACCTACACAGCCAGCCCTACTTCCACGCATCATTGATTACCTTCACCACAAAGAATCCCTGATAACCATCGGTGTACCAAATTTCTTTGCGCTCAGGCACAAACGCGGGGCTAGACATCGCCCAGTTACTCGCAGGCGCAGGCAAAGTCAAAAGCCGTGGCTGCACCGGCGCATTGTAATAAGCCACCTCAACCGGGTTCGCAGGGTCCCGAATATCAAACACCCGCAAACCCGACAAAATCATGCTACAGGCCACAATCGTCGGGTCCACTCGAGTCGGCACATTGCAATAGTGCCCAGCGTAACCACCCGTCGGGTTTTGTGCACCTGGGTCATTTGCAATTGTTTCGCGGTTGGCTATGTTATGCACTTCAAGGCGCATATTCGACACCACTTTCGGCCTCGTTTCATCCGAAATATCAATCATGCGTGCCGCGCCCACCAAAGGCCCATTCAAGCCCACAGGGCTTCCACCCGAACCGCCTGAATACTCATCAACCTCCACCAAATAAGGCTTACCCTTGATGGTGATCGGAATTGCGTTTTGTGGAATCGACACCGTATCCCAGGTCAAGGCTGAAATTTGACGCACCTGCGGGTTCGCCTTACGCGCCTGAATCTCGGACACATCCAAAATAATCACACCATTGGTATTGCCCATCGCTGCCAAATAGGCACGGTTGCCATCCGCACTTAAAGACAAACCATGCGAAGGGTAATTACCCGACCACAAAGGCTTGGGCAAAGACGGATTAGAAATATCCAACGCCACCAAAGTTGACGTCGCAGGGGATGCTGAATAAAAAGTCTTACCATCTGGGGACAAACCGCTTTCATGGCCAAACACACCCAATGGCGTAGACGACTTCAGCACAGGCTTACGGCAATCCTGAGAAATGTCGTACACATCTACGATACCGGGGCCAAAAGCGGGGTTACCTAATACAGCAGCCAGAATTCCGCCTTCTTGGCTTACCACCACAGACTCGTGCGGCGACAGCATCGCAGGGGTAATCAATGATGCAGTTTTAACCGGCTTGGTCGGGTCCTTCATGTCAAACACACTTACCCCCTGCTGGCGGTCCAACAGGTTCGTCGGGTACAGCAAAGTGCTATCGAAATACGCACAGTCGTTGCCCTTCTTGTCCACATAACGCTCAACTTTAAAACCGCCGACAGTGCCAATCGTATTGGGCACAACAAATGAGCCCACCATTTGCATATTGCAGTTGAAGCCCGCAGCAGCGCGCCCCGCGTCATGGTCAGCCTGCGAGACGCGTCCCTGCAAACCTGTTTCCTCTTTGGACCCTGGGCCACATTCCCCCTGTGGTGTTGCCGCAATATTCACACCGTCATTTGCCCTTTGTACCTGATTGGAACTTGTTGCAGAGGCCGAAGAGGTGGTACCCAAAGGCGAGTCATTCCCACCCAAACAGCCGGTCAAAAGGCCAGGTACAACCAGTGCAGTCAATGCATACCGCTTTGAACTCTTCAGCATGTTCTAATCCTTGTCTCGTCGTAATTTCTAATTTTTTTCAATCTTGGAATGATTTACTTTCAAACCGAACCCTCAGGTCCCAATCTCAAAGCGGCACATCGGAACTCAATCTGCGCTCCATCCACGCAATTTCAGTGGACTGATCTTTCGCCATAGCCAGCGCAAAATTTTTTATCAAGCTGGATGACCCGTTCCTAATTGCAAAACCAGCCATGGGCAAAGCCGCTCGATGGTGCGCCATCATCAAATTGAAAAACAATCGACTCTGCTCTTCCCCTTTCGCCGTTCGCAACTGATCCAACTGTTCAGGCGTTGCCATACCCGGCATCACACCCCCACTGGCCTTGCATTGGGAAGCGTATTGAATGTCTTCAAGCGAAGTTAAATTCTTGGCATTCTCAACCCATGCCATGGGTGGACCAGCAACCATCACGGGTGCATTCCAAGCCGTCAACCACCCTCGGAGTAAACCCGACTCATGGGTCTGATTGATTAAAATGGATTGAGCCAAGCCCTGCACCTCGGGCGATTCTGAATCCTTTACAAGCATCGCCATGTGAATGGCTTGGCCGTGATGCACCAACATGCCCTGAGCAAAGCCAATGTCCACCTCATTTGTCACGACAATCGGTTCAACTTGCGGTTGAACATTCTGTTTACCCAAGCCCCATCCTGCCAAAGCGGCAAAGAGCAAGGCGAGAACCATTCCGAGTTTCCTCAAATGGGTTTGATTGAACATGGGGTTTGTGTGAACTCCAGGGAGCTCAGATGTGAGTGAAGTTACTCATTGGTACTATCGGGTGGAGGGAAATGGATTCAGAACACAAGGTGGGGAACCTTGCATTGCCTGGCAACATCAACCATGTCGCCAGGCAATAAAAACAAAAAAGATCAGATCAATGCCGACTTACGCATGGGCAGGATAGTCGGTGTAACCCTTCTCGCCAGGCACATAAAAAGTGCTTGGGTCTGGTGTATTAAGCGGCGCATTCAACTGGAAACGCTCCAACAAATCTGGGTTGGCAATGTACAAACGGCCAAAGGCCACCGCATCTGCACGTCCAGCATTTACTGCATCAATCGCCATCTCACGGGTATAGCCGTTGTTGGCAATGTAGGTGCCTTTAAAAGTAGACCGCGCCCACGCATAATCAAAACCCGGTTCATCCCGCGAGCCACCAGTGGCACCCTCAATCATGTGAATAAAGCCAATACCGCGCTTGTTCAACTCCTCGATCAGCAGACCAAACACAGCCTGTGGGTTGCTGTCAGCCAAATCATTGAAAGGGGTTACTGGGGACAAACGGATACCCATTTTGCCAGCACCCACTTCAGCAATAACCGCATCCACCACTTCCAAAGCAAAGCGCACACGGTTCTCAACTGAGCCACCATATTCATCCGTGCGCTTGTTGGCCCCATCACGCAAAAACTGGTCAATGAGGTAGCCATTCGCGCCATGGATTTCAACTCCATCGAAACCGGCTGCAATCGAATTGCGCGCACCCAAAGCATATTGCTGAACAACCTGCTTAATTTCCTCAACCTTCAAAGGCTGTGGAACCGGCACATCCACCTTGCCCTCATGCGTATAGGCCACCACATTCGGCTTAACCGCCGACGGGGCAATCGGATGCGCACCACCCGTCAACGCTGGGTGCGTAATGCGACCCACATGCCAAATCTGCGCAATAATTTTTCCACCCGCTTCATGCACAGCCTTGGTAATGGGCTTCCAGCCTTCCACCTGAGCTTGCGAGTAAATACCTGGGGTTGCCATGTAACCCTTACCTGCTGGGGCCACTTGCGTCCCTTCACTGATAATCAGGCCTGCACTGGCGCGCTGGCGGTAGTACTCCACATTCATCGCACTTCCCGGGATGTCGCCTGCCGCTTCGTCTGCGCGGCAACGAGTCAAAGGTGCCATCACCAATCGATTCTTCACTTCGATACTGCCAATCCGACCGGGTTGAAACAATTTAATCTGATTCATATGCGTCCTGCTCACTTCATTAATAACCAAAAATTCAAACTCGTCAATGCGGGCCTAATCTGCCTCATGCTGCGATTTGATCATCTAGCCTGGCAAATTAACCAATTGCCATCATATGCAAAAACCTTCCCCTTAAATAGAGGATGATTGTTATAGTATTTATTCCCAAAAAGAATGAATGAAAAAAGGTGCACCCAATGGATCGACTTAAACTCATGGAAACCTACGTCCAAGTCGTTGAATCAGGTAACTTTTCAGAAGTAGCCCGCCGAGAGCAAACCACCCAATCGGCCATCAGCAAGCAAATTCAGGCGCTTGAATCCCAACTCGGAGTCAAACTCCTTGTGCGCACCACACGCAGCCATTCACTGACTGAAGCGGGCAAACTCTATTTTGAACGTTGTCGGCAAATTCTAGAAAACGTTGAAGAAGCCCGGCTTGAAGTCCATCACACAGAACACGACGTCAGCGGCCTACTGCGAGTAGCGGCCCCAATGGCATTCGGTCGCCTTCATTTGGTGCCCCGCCTCGAATCCTTCTACCGCCAATACCCACACATGCGCATCGACCTGCAACTGAATGACAGTTTCGTTGACCTGGTCGCAGCCGGCATTGATGTCACCTTCCGGGTTGGGGAACTCAAAGACAGCAGGCTAATTGCACGGCACATTGGCACCGTACCCCGTGCTTTGGTCGCGTCCAAAGCCTACATCGAAAAGCACGGCCGACCAAAAACCGTGCAAGACCTAGGGCAACACAACTGCCTTCTCTACACTGGCATCAGCAATTATCAAGAATGGGTATTTGTTCACCCAAAGCGTGGACCAGAGGCGGTCACTGTAGCCAGCAACTTTCAATCCAATAGCTCCGAGGCTATTCGTCAAGGCGTATTGGATGGACTCGGATTGACTTATTCCCCAACCTGGATCTATGGTGAAGACCTACGCGCTGGGCATGTGGAAGTGCTGCTTCCAGAATGGAAAACCAGCGAACTTCCGCTGAATGTGGTTTTTCAACCTTCCCGAAGGCCTTCACTCAAAATCCGATGTTTTGTGGATTTTTTCTTGGAAGAGTTTCAAAACGACAGGGACTTGGGCCAATTCATTAAAAATGACACAAACAAACCCTCGTCCCGCTAAAACTCCCATTTACTTGATTGGGCAAGTCGGTGCCACTTTGTACTCTTCGGGCAAACGGCAATCGCCACCGGATGGGTCAACATTACAGCGCACCTTTTTCATCAAACGCAGCGAGCAACCGTCGTATATGCCCTCTTTGCTCAGTGCCACACGCGCTTCACGCATTTTGAAAGCGTAATCCGCTTTGTCGGCCGCTGATAACGGCATGAACAATTTTGAAGGGATTTGACGATCCACCTTCTTCACAGCCTCAAGCGCCTTAGGCATCTCACTGGCCACGTACTTGCGCAATTTCAAGCCAGAACCAGGAGCAAACTTGGACTTCCTCATGATGATCTGGTAAGTCACCATCGCCACTGGCATCTGGACAACCGCACCACGCTTCTTCAAGCCGCGGTACAACTCCAAAGGCTGATAAGCAATCGAAGGGGCCACGATAATATCCACAGCGCCGTTGTTAAACAAACTACCGTAGTTGGAAACATCCGCAGCCACAGGTTGAGCACCAACCGCCTCAATCAGCTTAATTTGCGATTCGTCATGTGCCAAAGCGGCCACTTTTTTACCCGCTGCCTTACCCAGGGTATTGATATCCCGATCATTTACGAAAATATAAGCCGCACCAAAAGGCAATACACCACCCACTTCATAATCACCTTGAACCATCACAGATTGCAGTTGATCACTACCCATGGTCTTCAGTGCAGTCAGCACAGCGCGATAATCAGGTAAACCCCCAATCGCATCCAAGCTGCCCGTGAATGAGTTGAATCGACGTGTACGGATTCCCGTAGCCACTAAACCGTCACATTGGCCGGTTTCAAAGTCCTTGGTCGCAACGGACTCATTGGTATAAATCACAGGCTTGAAGGCGTAGCCATTTTTGCGTCCCTCCAAAGCATACTCAGTGGCCAGGTTGGCAATTGGGCCTTTGCTGCCCAAGTAATCGAACACGCAAATGGAAGGCTCCGAGCTACTTACGGCTTGAGCCGCAGCTGGACCACTCAAGGATAAACCAGCGGCAACAAGCAAGGCTGGTAGGCATGAAAATCTCGACAGCTTAAACATCAGAACTCTCCTTTCCACCGATGTCAAATTCAGGTGGCTGATCAATCTCGAATAATTCGAGCCTTTCAGAGTACAAATGTACTTCGAGGAATTAGAGGGTTCAATACAAGGTTATTTTGAAAGTTACAAAACCAAGCAAATACGTCATAAAACAGACAAAAAGCAGGAAATTACCACAAATACCGAGTAAAACACCTAAATTTATGTAGCCCTTGGCCCACATAGCCAAAATGCACCAATGATTGTTTTCACATCAGTTACCTCACCCTGTCTAATCAGCCCCATCAACTCCTGAGGCTCCACCAACACCACATCTAAAAACTCATTGTCGTCCAAGCATTGCTCTTGGAGTGACAAGCCGTACGCAGCAAAAAGCTGAATATATTCAGTGGAATATGAAATAACCGGATGAATAGTCGTTAAATACTCAAGTCTTTGAGCAACATAACCGGTTTCTTCTAGAAGCTCTCGATGTGCGGTTTGCAATGGCTCCTCACCAGGGTCCAACTTGCCAGCAGGAAACTCCAAAAATACCTTGCGCAGTGGGTATCGAAACTGACGCTCCATCACATACCTGCCATCGTCCAGGACAGGAATCACCATGACAGCACCTGGATGTACATTGTATTCACGTATCGATTCGGCCCCGTTTGGAAGACGGACCCGGTCTTGATTCACCTTCATCAAATGACCATCAAATACCCGTACGCTTTCGATACAACGCTCTTCAAGGTGGTTTTCGTCCTTGTCAGACATAGAAATCCTTTCAGTTAATCGATGCGCAGCCCGGCAATTCGCCGATACGCCTCATTCGATAGGCAAGGTGACAGTTTCTATCATGCCTACTGTTCTCGATACAGGAAGCATTACCACAGTGCGCTTATCTACAGTATGGTTTTCTACAGTATGGTTTTCGGCAGCACCGCTTACTTTGGTCTTTTGGCATGCTCAAGAATCTGTTTGACCATGTAATTATTAATGCCTTCACCACGCTCAAGATTCTGAGCATGCAACAGCACATTTTCTTCAAGCAACTTCGCCATAGAGGACAGCAAAACATACAACACATCTTCTGCCTCAAACAACGCCGCGCTCTGTAGTATGTTCAGGGCCCCCGCACAACAAGCTTGCCGAAGCTCGGCTTCATCGATCGGAAGAGACCCGTAATCAATCGGGTCCTCTCTCTCCACTTCCTGCACTAGAGTGATTAAGGTTTGCAAGTCAATCTGAACATGATGAGCAGCACCCATGAAATACCCCTTCAAAAAACTTGACGGTAGGACATGAGTCAGTTCTAACACAGGCGCAATTGGCGTGCAATCCACGGCCTGGGTGAAGCCTAAAAACAAAAATGAGGTCTAAAAACAAACTGAAGTCTAAAAACAAAAAACCCCGTCTTTGCGTGACGGGGTTTCTTGTATTGAATTGGAGAGCCTGACGATGTCCTACTTTCACATGCGAATGCACACTATCATCGGCGCTAAGGCGTTTCACGGTCCTGTTCGGAATGGG